>JAQBOG010000035.1 GCA_028288165.1 Sphingobacteriales bacterium
ATTAAGGTAGGACTATTGTCTTTTTTTTCATGATACTTATTTTGAAGGTTTGTTTCTGTAAAGAAAGCGGTTCTGCTTTAATTTGCTAGGCTCGCTTGCAAAAACTACCGAAGGTTTAGTGCAACAAATAGTTTGTGCTATTTCCCACCGCTCTTAGGCGACACGCACAGCGCAAACTATAGACGTTAAGCACAACCCTGCATTCTCAATCTAGGATCGGTGCTAATTTTTTGATTTGATTTTGCAAGGCGGATGGCGTGCCCAGTTCCATGAATGCACGTAGAGTTTCAGCTTTTAGAATTGCCCAATTTTAGAAAAGATCAAATTTTAAGACATTTTGTTATTGAATAAATAATAAAATTAGAGGCATGGATGCGGCGGTGCATGCGACACTTATAAGGGCAGTGCTTAACAATAATTTTGTGCAATGCCGGGTTTGTGGTTATTGAAAGTCCGGTGGTTTCTAATATCTTTAGTGCGAAGCTTTTGGGTTTGTGCTTTTTTATCCGGCACTGCACAAAGCATGAACGTTAGCACCAATTTTAAAAATGACCATCGCATTAAGAATTGATAAACGTGAACAATACAATTAAAATCTTAGCAATTATGATTTTTTCACTCTTTGGATGTCAAAGTAAACCTGTTGATAATTTGAAGTTTCATCAATATGTTGGTTTAGGTGATGTGAAAAATATTGAAGAACAATTGAAATTGGGTGTAGATGTTAACTGCATAATCAATGATGGAGTTACACCATTAATGACGGCAGCCGTCAATGATAAGCCTGAAATAATTGATTTGTTAGTAAAAAACAAAGCTAATATTGATAAGCAATCAAGTTCGGGATGGACAGCTTTATTATATGCTTCAGACAATGGAAACTTAAAATCCTTGCAAACATTGATTAAAAATGGTGCTAATATGAATATTACACTAAGTGGTGGAGAATCGGCCGTTTTACAAGCTTGTTTCAAAAAACATGTTGAAGCTGCAGAATTATTAATTAATGCAGGGGCTAAAATTGGAAGTCCGACAAAAATTGGATTAACAGAATTAATTGTTGCTGCTGATATGGGCGATTTAGGATTGGTTAAATTACTGGTTTCAAAAAACAATAATATTGACTCAATTAATGTATATGGAGAATCGGCATTGATCCGAGCAAGTTTGCGAGGACATAAAGATATTGTTGATTTCCTATTGGGGCAAGGTGCTAATAAAACGATTAAAGATAAATCTCAAAAGACTGCATTCGATTGGGCGATTGAGAATAAATTTGATGATATAAAAGGGTTACTCACAAAAAAATAAAATAAAAACTGGGGCTAACACAGTGTATACATCATGCGGGTTTCAGAGTAATTTGCAAATTACGAGCTCGCTGGCAAGGTCAGTAACGGTGGTTCGGAACGTAGCCACGAACTCCCGCACGCCGCATACACTAAACCGTTAGTCAGAATTGTAAAAAAACCGACATAACTCACAACCACTTACATGACAAAGACCAAACAGATTGAAATTCCACTCAGTAAGATCAAGTTGACCTTGATGTTATTCGGTTCAATCGCTTTTGTGGCTGGAGGAATTTGGATGATAGCTTCCCCAAACGGATTTACAACTTCATACAGAACTTATAATCCAATCTGGGTATTTGTTGTAGGTTTAGCTTCCGTAATTTTTTTCGGACTTTGCTTAATTTATATAGCAAAAAAGCTTGCCGACGGCGCTCCTGGACTAATAATAAATGACCAAGGTATCAATGACAACTCTAGTGGTGTTTCTGCCGGACTAATATTGTGGTCAGACATCAAAGAAATAAGAATGACCGAAGTTGTTAATCAAAAATTTTTAATGCTAATAGTATTCAATCCTGACCAATATATAAGTCGACAATCAAGTTTCATCAAAAGAAAAGCAATGGAAATCAATTATAAGAGTTATGGCTCGCCAATTAGCATTTCAGCAAACGGACTCAAAACTAGTTTTGATGAACTATTTTTGCTTTTACAAAGTGAATTCAATTACAGAAAACCGGACTAAAAAACAACGAACCGCTAACACATATTTTGCGCTATTTTCCTGCCCACATGGGCGACACTCACAGCGCAAACTATAACCGTTATGGGCAATTTTAAGACGACCCTCCTAGACTATAATGCGTCATCGAATAAAACTTCATAAATATATTAAGTTATGACAAAAAGTAAATTACTACAAATGCACAATGTCGGTATCGTTGTGGAATCTATCGACAACGCCATTTCATTTTTCACAGAAATAGGCTTGAAGCTAGAGGGGCGAGCAATGATTGAAGGTGAATGGGCTGGTCGTGTAACTGGGCTGGGGAATCAGTCCGTAGAGATTGCTATGATGATTACTCCCGATGGACACAGCCGTCTCGAACTTTCACGGTTTCTTACCCCTCCAACCATATCAGACCACAGGACTGCTCCTGTGAACGCACTCGGTTATTTACGTATCATGTTCACCGTTAACAACATTGACGAATTAATATCCAGGCTCACAAAACATGGTGCGCAGCTCGTTGGAGAAGTGGTTCAGTATGAAGACTCTTACCGGCTCTGCTACATACGTGGGACTGAGGGGATTCTTATTGGACTAGCGGAAGAACTTGTCATTAAATGAGTACCGATTTGACTGAACAATTTACCTCTGGTCGGTGTTGTCACCGTACCATAACTATATCATTTCCGCCCTTAATGGTGTTGTCGCCAACAAGATATACATTCAGAAGTTTAGTAGATTTATAGGTGCATCTCAATTTCAAGTACCATCCTTAGTTCTTTACAGCTAGCGTTTACCATGGAAACATTAGTTGAAGCAGATGAATACAAAAACATTCTCATTGAAAGCTTGCAATTTTTTAAAATAAAGGGAGTGTGGTGATTTATTTATTTTGTATTAACAAGGTTGATTTATTAGTACATTATAACATTATCATGGATAATGTAGTTTTGTTGGTGTTGTCACCACAAGTGTTCGGAAGACTTTTTTGATTAACTATTGTTCAATTTTTCAACCTTTTTTAATTTGCTAATCGTTTATATAAATAAAAGGAGACCGTTTGGTAATGCAATAATTTGTTGAAAATCTTAACAAGTTAAATCTTCCGAACACCTATGGTGTTGTCACCAACAAAGGCGAAAATAGCGGGTGAAGTGGTTTATGTTAATTTCTGCTTTTAATTTAAGTTTGTGCTAGGCGACAGTAATACTTTCGTTAGCAGTCAGGCTACAACACGAAAAACTCTAAATCAAAACCAGACAAAAAAAATAAAAAAGAAATATGTCTATATCAAAAGAATCAGAATTAATTGGAATGAAGAAGGCAAGCGAAGCTGTTGCTTATACTTTGAAGGAAATGAGAAAATTTGCCCAACCAGGTATGACGACAAAGGAATTAGACAACTATGGCGGACAAATCCTTAACGACATGGGAGCTAAATCAGCACCATATTTAACTTATGGTTTTCCTGGATGGACTTGCATAAGTATAAATAATGAATTTTGTCACGGTATACCATCTGACAAGAGAATACTTAATGAAGGTGATTTAATTAATATAGACGTTTCAGCAGAACTAGATGGCTTTTGGTCGGACAACGGAGGGTCATTTGTTTTAGGGACGGATATAAACCAACACCAAAAACTTATTGAGGCTTCGAAACAAATTTTACATAAAGCAATTCATAAAATAAAAGGTGGGGTTCGCATTTCTGACATTGGATTTTTAATTGAAACTGAAGCTAAGAAAAGAGGTTACAAAGTCATCAAAAATTTGACCGGTCACGGGATAGGAAGAAGCCTTCACGAAGAACCAAGTGAAATAGCTAATTTCAGAGATAAATTTAATCTTACAAGGTTTAAGAAAAATTCTGTAGTTGCTATTGAAACATTCATTTCAACGACTTCCACATATGCTGAAACTTTACAAGACGGTTGGACAATGGTAGGAAATAAGGGCGGTTTTATGGCACAACACGAACATACTATTGTTGTTACTGACGGTAAACCTATTGTATTGACAGAGATGAATGAAATATGGAATTAAGAAAAACCATAAACTTAAATAACAACTAAGGACAAAAAGCCCGAAACCGCTAACAGCGCATTTGCAATAGGCGGGGTTTCATTCCCCAATCGTCCGCGTTTATAACGCAGATGCTAGAGAAGTGCATTTGTAATGCACTATATTCCTATTCCTTAAGACCAACCACCTTATTTATATTATTAGTCATTTTGATTGACCTGTTTATGTACGCATTGTAGAAAAAATTAGAAGATTATTAATTAAGCTTGCACGAGATTATGTGAATCTTGAAGGACGGATTTTATAAAAAGATATATTAAGGGCGATGCAATCGCCATTCCCATCCATCCGCGTTATAAACGTGGACGATTGAGTGTGGTGATTTATTCATGTGTAATTATGTCTATAATATTCATTTAATTTGGCAAATACAGGATGGTTATGATAGAAACCTGGTAAAAATGCGCTTTTTGAAATTTACATCCCACTATACTTATATTGACTTGCAAAGCAAACGAGGCCTGCACATCTAGTCGTTGTGTTTCGCTATGACTTTAACTGCCAAATTCCGAGCTTAAGCTTAAGTTTTGAGATGAAGTATTCAATCCTCATCACGCTATTCAAACCTTCCCACAAAACCACAACCCAAACCTCTCTAAACCCGGCTGAAGCGATACCGGCCTTTGTGGTTAAGGCTTTGTGCAGTATGAGTGAAAGACGGGACTGGTTTTGCCACAGAGATGATTCGCTGATTTTCTAATTAAAAATAATCCTTTGATAGTGCGCAGCCTATTTAGCAAATATTTAAGCAACATGTATATGATTATTCAATGAATCTATATCAAGGTCTTAATACGTAATGAACCATTTAGCTAAATAAAGATTTTCTAAGTCGCCGGACGGAGTCCTGATTTTCGTAGTTACGATATAAGCGCACTGCGGCACTGCGCTGAACCCAAAACCAGAATAAAGCTGCACAGATCATGCAGATCAGTCGAAGCACCTTTTATAGACTGATCAAAACAAGAAAGTTAGGAAGAAGGTTTTATCGAGAACCATTATCCTCAAAAAGGATATCAGAAAATTAAAAAGGCAGATACATAATTTGAAAAAAGCATGTACCTTATAACTACCATTAGCATCTATCGAAATGGACAAAAGAACATTTCTAAAAACTTCTTCCCTTTTATTAACTGGGGCGATACTTACGCCTTTGCAGGGTTGCAGACTTAATTCGGGCAAAGAGCCTTTAAAAAACTGGGCGGGTAACTTAACGTACAGCACAGGCAATGTACTTTATCCGAAAACAGTTGAACAGGTGCAGGAAGTTGTAAGACAATACGATAAGCTAAGATCCCTTGGCTCCAGACATTCTTTCAACAAAATAGCAGACAGTAAAGAAAATCAGATTTCACTAAAAGAAATGAACAAAGTGGTGTTGCTGGATAAAAAAGCTAACACCATTACTGTAGAAGGAGGTGCAAGATATGGCGAGTTTGTTACTTACCTGCATCAAAATGGCTACGCCTTACTTAACCTCGCTTCTTTGCCTCACATTACCGTTGTAGGCGCCTGTGCCACTGCTACGCATGGTTCAGGAGTTAAAAACGGCAATTTGTCCACCTCCGTTTCAGCTATAGAATTTGTAAATGCTGCAGGTGATTTAGTGACTATTCCCAAACAAAAAGATGGAGATGATTTTTTTGGTGCTGTTGTAAATCTTGGTGCATTTGGGGTGGTTACCAAAATTACACTTGATCTGTTGCCCACCTTTGATATGAAGCAAGTAGTATATCGTAACCTGCCTATGGAGCAGCTAAAAGATAATTTTGACAATCTTCAGTCGAAAGGTTATAGCGTGAGTTTATTTACCGATTGGAAAAACAAGAACATCAATGAGGTCTGGATAAAAAGCCGTGTTGAAAAAGGGGCTCTGACCACAGACGATCTAGACTTGTATGGTGCCAAGCCTGCATCAACAACCATGCATCCGGTAGAAGACCAGTCGGCAGAAAATGTAACAGAGCAAATGGGCAAACCAGGACCATGGTACGAAAGAATGCCGCATTTTAAAATGGGCTTTAACCCAAGCACCGGCAAGGAACTCCAGAGCGAATATTTTGTCCCCATCGAACATGCGTATGATGCGATGATGGCAATAGAAAAGTTGCACGAGAAGATCAGCCCGCACCTTTTTATCTCTGAGATCCGGACAATAAATGCCGATAACTTCTGGCTAAGTCCATGTTATAAAAAAACATGTGTTACTTTCCATACTACCTGGAAACAGGAAGTTGATATTGTTATGGGTTTGTTGCCACTGATGGAAAAACAATTGGCACCATTTAATCCAATACCTCACTGGGCGAAGTTGTTCACGATATCACCATCAGTTCTGCAGTCTAGATATGAAAAGCTAGCTGATTTCAAGAATCTTGTTGATAGGTATGATCCGGATGGAAAGTTTAGGAATGAGTTTTTGACTGAAAACTTATATAGTAGCTAATTGCCTACCACTAAATGCTAGTTGATCCAGATGTGAACCCAATGCTTATGAATTGGAATTTATTTTTCACCGTTTCTGGTTAAGTCTTCCGCAGGGCGACTTAGGTTTTCTCTAATGAGGACTTTGTCTGGCGGACAATTTGCTTTAACCTTCAACAGGCTCTGATAATACTTCTCCATGTAGACTATTTCCTGAAGTGGAGGCTTTATCTCTGAATGGCTCTTAATTATTTTCACGGTGATTAGAGCTAATGAAATACCTATCAAGTTGTTAATGATGGACACTATTGTGAGGCCAGTTAACTCGTCCAGTGCTTCAGCTCTCAAAGAATAGCAAAATACAAATTGACCTAACAAGTTATTGATAATCCATAAAGTCCACCATATATTTAAGGAACCGATATTAAGACTGCGTTCAACTGAAATCAATTTTCAAGAAGTAATTCTTCAGTTTCTACGTAAAAAAAATATAATCGTATCTTTCAGAAATTTAATTAACCGTTTATATGTTTTTAAGAAAAATCTTCCTCCTTTTTATTTTATGCAATTTAGTTATAGTAAGCAAAGCACAGATTAAAGCTTTAACTACTGAAGGAGAAGAGGTTAATTTGTATGATGATGGTACCTGGAAGTATATTAATGACACAGGTAGTGTACCTAAAAAAGAAGCTCATATCGACACAACTGTTACCTCTAGTACAACGTTCAGTAAAAGTACGGATGCAAATTTTTCATTGAAAAGTACAAAATTAAATTTGAGCGTATTTTTTAATTCGAAAAAATGGAGTGTTGAGAAAGGTAAACCCGGGGAAGCGGGCGAGTTCAATTTTCAACTAATAGGAGAAGATGTTCAAGCTAAATTTATTTCAGAGCGAATGGAGATTCCCTTAAACACCTTGGCTGAAGTGGCAGTTAAAAATGCCAAAAAGGTAGCTCCCGATGTAAAAATAATTAAAAAAGAATATCGTATTGTCAATGGCCTCAAAGTATTATTTATGCAAATGGACGGAACAACTAACGGTATTAAATTCAGCTATTTGGGATATTATTATTCTTTTGATAAAGGTTCGCTTCAATTTGTGTCGTTTACTTCACAGGCTTTATTAATAATGTATCGCAGCTCTATGGAAGAATTACTTAGTGGCCTAGTCAAACAGTAAAAGGTAGCAACTTTCATTATAAATTCAGAAAAGGAAGATTTGTTGTCAAAACCTGAGCAGGCATATCAGCGGAGAGCGGATTACAGACTTTCAGAGAACTCCGTCCGCCGAGGTATACACAACCTGAAAAAGTGGGTCTGCTAAAGGTTAATGATTTAAGTCGCCCTGCGGAAGACTTAAACCAGAGAGGGTTTCGCTTTCCTTCACAAAAACGTCAATCCAGTTTACAACAGAGAATTTATAAAATGAAGTTTACTGTTATCTCCAAATCGATGTCTGGTAGCCAGATGTAATAACACGTTTAGCTAAATATAGATTTTTCCAGGTCGCCGGATGGAGTCCTGATTTTCATAGTATGATTTAAGTGCGCTGCGCTGCGCTGAACTCTTAAACCAGAACGGGTAGATCTAAAATACAGTCAACTGGCTTTCAGTTTGCTTTTCCACTTCTTAAACAAGCTTTAGGATATATTTATAGTTGGTAGATTTAGATTATTAGACAACAATTTTTCCGAAAGGGGAGGACTTTGTAAGTGATTGAGATAAGTTGAAAAATATTACTCCTAAACATCTTTAATGAGACAATAAATTAGTATATTTTGTTTAGAAAAAATTTGTGGTTAGAAGATACTCCAAGTCTTTATTACGCCTTAAAATCAGAGTTACCGGTACTCCCGGTGTTTATTTAATTAAACCAGAAAATACTTAAAGAATGATTGTAAAACTAGGTGTCAGTACATACAGATATACTGACCTTTTATTTTATGAATGGTTTATTAAAAGAGCTTCTGAAGGAAGGGTTACCTTCACAGATGCAGATAGAAATGGTTATCGAAAATTGATACTATTAGAAAGATCATTGCATACAAATGGTGGAAAACAATATGCGAAACAACTGGCTTTAATAACAAATAACATGACTGAAGCAGTGGATAGGATGTTAGCATTAAACCCAGAAACACGTGAACTTGTTTCTCTTGAAATTATAAAAGACAGATTAACCAGAGCTTACAATACTACTGAGGTGATTGCAATATTAAGATATGCATTCCGTCGACTGGAGGTTATATGAACATATTAAGCTACTGTACTTCAACCTCTAAAAATTAAAGTGGCTTTATCAAAAAGGCTATTTGAAAACCCTAAAAGTGACGCTCTATAATCGTTTTCGTTTATAACACGGATGCTAAAGAAGTGCATTTGTAATGCGCTATAACTCACGTTCTTTAACCAACCACCTCATTTATATTTCTTAGTCATTTTGATTGATTAATTGTGCTTTTTGGAATGAACATCCTGATAAAACAGGTTAGCTGGTTTCTGAGAAGGTTTAATTAATCGCGAATGACTATTACAAATATGAAGAAGTGATTCATTTTGGCTTTGTGTGAAACCGCTTTTGGGATAGGCACAGAATAGGCAAAACGCTTCTCTTTCACAGAACTTATTCCACAAATGTTCAAGATTTACCGTTGCCCCGTTATTGCCTTGCGCCCAAAGGATAGCCACCATTTCACCAAAAGCTCGGACTTTACGGTTATCCTTTTTAGCTTTCACTATTAAATCGGTAACTACCTTAAAAAATAATTCTTCATCTGGCCAACCGTTTACCATGAACCTTGATAGTGTTATTGCTGCATCTAAGGGAATATAATCGCCATTGTCAATGAGAGATTTTACATTTATTCCATGTGCTATTAACCTAGTTTCCAATCCATGTAAGTGCTGCTGAGTAGCTATTACTATAACACCTTCCTTCGCATTTATACCATCGCCTACAAATCCCTGGAGCACGTCTAAAAAACTTTCGTCGTCTTCGTATATTTGCAACACGTGGTCACACGGCGCAATTTCGCCCCAGAACACATTCGCATTGCTTAACTTCCAGTCTGTATTCGTATTCATTTGAGAGAGATTAGCATTGTATGTAGAATTATATTTTTGGTACCTGTAATGATGATTGCGAAGCTATATGGATGTTGCCTTAAAGCCATTTGTGCAGACGGAATAACTAAGCAACAATTGACCGATTGTTGCCGGGTTAGCAAATTCTAGAGAATTAACCAATATTCTTACGTCTGCAGCGTCTGCAAATATAAAGTTGAGATGTGAAAATTGGAAGAGCAAATATTACCTATTGATTTTGCAATTAAGAATCACGATTTGAGAATTGGTAGTAAGTGCCCCTCTGGTCGTAGTGTCTCGCTATGACCTTTTATTACCGAATCTAATTCTCAATCTTGCTTTGAAATATAGGTATTCATTTTTCCCGTGCTATTCAAACCCCTCCCACAAAATCTCAATCCAAACCCCTCTAAACCAGGCTGAAGCGGATACCTGCCTTGGTGGCTAAGTTAAAGATGCCACCATTTTAAGCAGGACAAACGCATTAAAAGAATCAGTAATTTGAAAGGACGTAATCAGTAACACAGAGCATCGCCCTGTGAAAGAATGAAAATAGAGATAAGCCCTGAAAGTGCGGCATATAAAGTAGCATAAATAATTACACCCTTTCAGGGCTCTATGCGTGGTCATAGGGCGTTGCCCTATGTTAGAATATGTCGGATTTTTAGCCTTATCAACGCATATAAGGCCTTTTTTTAATTACTTGTCAGCCTTTCAAAGGCGTTAATGGCAGCTAAAACAGTTCTACCCTAATAGGACGATAGTTAGCCCCAATTTGTAAATGGAAGGATTTGGATCATTTGTTTATTAACCTGAAAGCTCAATCAGGGTTTCAAAAGCTTGAGTAACTCTTCGGCAACAGCTTCAGACGAAGCTGGATTTTGCCCGGTTATCAATAAACCGTCTTTTAAAATATAGGAGGCCCAATCCTCTTTCTTAGAATAAATACCTCCACGATTCTTTAGCTCATCTTCTAAAAGAAAAGGGACAATATGCGTAAGCTGTACAGCTTCTTCTTCAGTATTAGTAAAACCAGTTACCTGTTTTCCTTTAACCAATGGTTCTCCGTTTGCATCTTTTACATTCAATAATACTGCGGGAGCATGGCAAACAGCTGCTACAGGTTTATTGCCAGCCCAAAACGCTTCAATTAATTTAATAGATTCTGTGTTGGTTGTCAGATCCCATAAAGGTCCGTGTCCACCCGGGTAAAACACGGCATCAAAATCATCAGCCGAAACTTCTGAAAGCTTTTTAGTATTTGCCAATAGTTGTTGCAGGTTTTCGTCTGATTTGAATCTTTTTGTAGCCTCTGTTTGGTTTTCCGGGGCATCACTTTTAGGATCTATTGGCGGCTGCCCACCTTTCGGAGATGCCAGCACTATTTCTGCACCGGCATCACTCAAAATATAATACGGGGCAGCGAATTCTTCTATCCAGAAACCGGTTTTATGACCCGTGTTTCCTAAATCGCTATGCGAAGTCAATACAATTAAAATTTTCATGAGATAGATTTAAAATGTAAAATTTGTTATTTGCTTAGGATATTCAAAAATTGAACCCGATATAAATTAATTCAGGTTTAGTTCTCCTAAAGTCGGATAATCTATATATCCTTTAGAACCAATTGCATAAAAAGTTTCCCTGTGCGGTGTATTCAGCGGCGCATTTTTAGCGAAACGTTCAACAAGATCCGGGTTCGCTAAAAATGGAACTCCGTAAGCTACCAAGTCTGCATAACCATTTTCTAACACCTGATTGCCAGTTTCACGGGTAAAACCTTTATTAATAATAATTGTACCATTATAGAGCGGGCGGAAATGTTCGGCAACATTCTTTACAGCAAACGGCACCTCATCTACAGGGGTAAATGGTTCTGTGAGATGCAGATATGCTAACCCATAATCACTAAGTTTTTTTACTATATATTCATGTACAGCAATTGCCTCTTCATCCATCATCATTCCCTGTATCCCATGTAATGAAGGATTTAACCGTACACCTACACGGCTCAAACTAATTACTTCTTTTAAAGCATCGAGCGTTTCAAATAATATTTTTGCCCTGTTCTCGATACTTCCGCCATATTCATCCGTGCGGTGGTTTGAGTAAAGGTTAAAGAATTGATGAAACAGGTATCCGTTGGCACCATGAATTTCTACTCCGTCAAATCCGGACTTTACAGCATTGGCAGCAGCATTTTTAAAATCCTGAATCGTTCGTTTTATATCCTCAACAGTCATTTCTCTTGGTATAACTGTATCAACAAAACCATCCTGTGTATAAGCCTTATCAAAGGGATTTAGAGCTGATGGTGCCACAGGTAATTCTCCTTCATGCAAATCAGGATGTGATAACCGGCCTACATGCCATAACTGAGCAAATATTTTTCCGTCTTTATTATGTACAGCATCCGTAACTAATTTCCATCCCTCTATCTGCTCTTCGCTGTAAATACCAGGAACATTAATAAAGCCAACTGCTTCTTTACTTACATAGGTTCCCTCACTAATAATTAACCCGGCAGAAGCTCTTTGCTCGTAATATTTCGCTGTTAATTCTGTTGCAACGTTACCCGGATTGTTTGAACGGCTGCGTGTCATTGGAGCCATTACCATTCGGTTATTTAATTTCAGATCACCTAACTGGTAAGACTGTAATAAAAATTGATTTTCCATAATTAATAAATAGGTAAGCAGTTTTGATCCTTGTAAATTTGTACCACTGGTTTGTTGCTGCTTATGTTATGAAACAAAAGTAAACAAGGTTAAGCCCTTGATCCGTTGAGGTAGATTAGGAAATCTGATTGATGTAAATCAATGACTCATTTAGGCAGAATCAGTTGTTTACGAACACGGCTCAATGTTTCTGGAGTAAGCCCCAGGTAAGAAGCAACCATATGTTGAGGCACTCGCTGTATAATATCCGGATAGATATCAATTATATTCAGGTATTTCTCTTCTGCTGTTTGGTTTAATGATGCATGAATTCTTCTTTGCATGGCAATATAAGCTCCCTGCAATAGTATACGCTGGTAGCTTTCAAATTTAGGAAGTCGGGCAAGTAACTCGTCGGAAGCTGATTTTGTAAGTAATAGAAGTTCACAATCTTCAAGGGCTTCAATATTATAAACGGAGGTTACACCTGTTAAAAAACTGTACAGATCAGAAATCCACCACCCTTCAGCTGCAAACTGAATAATATGTTCATTTCCCTTATCATCAACTGTATATGATCTTAATAAGCCCTTCTCAACAAAAGCATTGTATTTACACACATCACCTTCCTGTAAAAGAAATTGTCTTTTTCGTAATCTGCGGAACGTGTAAAAGGTTTTGCACAATTCTTTTTCTTCCTCAGTAAGAGCTACTCTTTCATTAATGCTTTTAAACAGTTGTTCGAACATACCCGCTAAAGTAAAAATGTTAAAGGATAGAAATCGAATAAATTTAAGTTAAGATGTTGATGGGACACCAACGTCTGCGTCAACCCAGTGCTGGCGTCCTCACCAGCATCTCAAACAATGCTCTTAGGTACAAATTTCATACTACTTTACAGCCTTATTTCGTAAAGGGCAGTAACAACACAGCAAATTGCTATAAAATTTCGCTATGCAAACAAAATCCGTAACTAATCATTATTAGATTATATTTATAAGATTGAATATGTCGGTTAGTACAATTCCGTCATTTCTTCTTTATTTTTTTACAAAGCCAACAGAATGATGATTTGTTAATGAAGAATACCACCTGCTTATGAGAACTATTTTATTTATAATCTTTATTAGTGTTGTTATCAGTTGTAAAAAAACTGAGATACCCAAAAATGAACCTATAACTCAGCAGGAAATGCATAAGGGTTATAAAGATTTATTTATAGGATCTTTCCGTTGCGGGGTTTTTATTCCTCCATCGTATGATCCCACAAAGAAATATCCTTTAGTGGTTTACCTCCACGGTTATTCAGACACTACAACCTGGAATTTAGGTTGGTATCAAGAACCGATAGTTTCGTCGGACCCCTGTATTGTCATCACCCCTAAATGTCCAACTACTGAACTTGCTGGATGGGGCCATAGCTATTCTACGGTAACCACACCCATGATGGCAAAAACTTTCGAGATGATTGAACTTTTAAAAAAGCAATATAATTTAGACCCAGACCGGTTTTATATACACGGAACCTCTTTAGGTGCAATAGGAACTTATGGAGTGATTAGAAAAAATCCGGATATGTTTGCTGCAGCTTATGCCTTATGTGGTAATGGAAATCCACAAATGGCCGCTACTTTATCTACTATACCGTTTTGGAGTTTTCACGGTGATGCAGATGATGTTGTACCTGTAGCTGGATCTAGGGATATTTATAATGAGGTGGTAAGAATAGGAGGGAAGCAAATTAGATATACAGAATATAAAGGGGTTGGCCACGATGTATGGAATTACACTCCACCAGAAATAAAGATTGATAAATGGTTATTAGCACAACGTAAAGGCGTTATATTTTCTTTTTTACCAGATAAAGTGAATGGTTTTAAAGGAAATTTAAATAATGACAATAAGGTTTTTTTAGAATGGGATAAGCCTGCATCTGAGATTATTAAGAACAATAAACTTTGGTATTATAAAGTTTTTAGAAATGATTTATTGATTGCTGAAGTTGATACAGATTATTCAACTTTTACAGATTCATTGGCAAATAATAATTCTACTTATAACTATAAAATTTCTGCTGTAAATTATCATTTTAAAGAATCCAATACTTCTTTAGTTGAGATAACGACTAAATAAAAATTGGTAGGGTATTTTGGTTTTATTAATTTAATGATTTTCAGAATTCTCCTAATCGTCTGCGTTTAATAACGTGGATGCTAGAGAAGCGCATATGTAATACACAATAACTCCCATTCCTTAACCACTAACTACCTCATTTTATATTCCTTAACCTGAGTTCGATTTTAAATATCAAAAAATATAGATTTGGGCGTGCCCCAAGAGGGTGGGGCTTTCCATTACAATCTTTTTGCCCCCCTTCTAGAAGCTGGATAGGGGGCAAAAAGGATTTTCACTTCAATCCCTCATGCAAGTCGAAAAAACCAGAAAATTATTAATTAAGCTTGCACGAGATTATGCCAATCTTTAAGAGCTGATTTCTAAAAAAGAGATATGAAGGGCGATGCGATCGCCATTCTCATATATCTGTGTTATAAACGTGGACGATTGAGGGGTTTTTCGTCTGCCATGGCGGCAATTGCCTGTAAAAACCAGGCAGCATGCGGTATCCATTGCTCTGTCCAACGCCATTCGTTTCCTTCTGCACTTGTTTTAAAATCTATCCCCATTCCATCAGCATTACCTTCTTTACCGGTAATACCGTTAGATATACCACCACGCTCAGATCCATGACCATAATTTGAAGCCATATACGGAACATTTTTTTGTCCAAATTCATACATAAAACACATTGAATATGGATTACAACCGAGTATCCATGAAAGTTGTTGAGTAGCAAAGCTTGCCAAAGAATCTTTTGTGCCTAATCCACCTTGTTTTGGATATACTAGTCTTCCTCCAACCAGAGCAGCCGTCGCAAGCGAACCTAAACGAGCATTTTCTCCTTGCCACCACCAACCAGTTTCATTTTCATGAGGTATAAAAAAGCCATCTTTAACTAAACCTTGACGCATAAAAGTTTGTCGGGCGTAACCAAATGGATTTTCCACTTTATTAGTTACGCTAAGGTTATAATCCAATGCTTTTTTGATCGTAGTTAATGCGATGGAACGGAGATTTTGATCTTTTTCCTTATCTAAATATCTCGATAAAGCTATTATTGGTAATCCGGCGTCGGATGCATGCCAGAAAGGTCTGTTTGCATCATCTGCAATAAAATATCCTGCTAAAGTCATCCGCTTTGCGAGGTTATTAGCTCTTTTACGGGCCTCAGTCTGGTATAAGCTGCTGTCAGTAGCAATCCAAAGTTCGGTAGCAGCCATTAATGCGCAATAGTCATCTATAATATTGTCTTTACCATCATCGGCATATTTGGTATTATTTACCAGTAAATGTGAAAATGCTCTCTTCGCTCCATCAAGATACTGTTTTGCGGTAAAATCTCCATTTTTATTCCATGTAGAAATGCGTGCTAACGAAGCAATTGCCATTCCTGCTCCTTCTCTAAAGGCACACTGGTAATCATTGGTGGTAACACTATTAGCAAGAAGTCCTACTACTCTTCTGGCTTTAGGATCTTTATTGAAATAACTGAAAAGAGTCATGTAAAAATAATCGTCTGCAGATAAGGAACGCATAATATAATCAGCGCCCCACAATGCTTCACTAACAATAGAGTCTTTTACATTTAATGAACTTAATAAATTGGGTACCTTTTCTGTAGCACTTATCATGGACCAAGTGACCAAAGGTATTTGCTGAGGTGACATAAAATTAGCATACGCCAAATGAGAAAAATATTTACTCACGTCGCCTGAAGCATCACACCATCCACCCCGTAAGTCAACTGTTTTATTGCTTCCAAAAAGCACTGCATTTTTGTCTCCGTTTAATTCAATAGCTGTGTTTGCACGCTGCTTTCTATAATAGTGTAAAATAGCAGGCAGGGTAAGTTTTGCAAGGGCGATATCATCAACCTGAAATGTTTGAGATTGATAGGGTTTTTTGTCTATAATTATTTTTATTTTATATTTTCCAGGGAGAACTAAGGGAGAAAAATCTGCTTCATAGTATGTTTTTCCAAGTGCCCAAGACTCCATTTTAGTGGCATGGCTTAATAGGCCTGAAAATACTATTTTGGAAGATATAGCATTTATCACCAGGAAGGATATTTTTTTGGATAAAGGGTTATCTGTACCTATAACCGCTTTTTTAGGAGCCTTTGCATCATACGCTACTTGATTGATGTAAATTTCGGGTGTTGAATATCCGATAAAAGGAAGTGTACAAAGGCAGGTAATTAACGCGATTGCGATTTTTAGTTTCGCAGTAAAAAATGGACTGTTTTTGGTTGAAATCATAGGTGAGATGATATTTTATAAAATTAGTTTATCGGTTATTTTTTTCTAGAAGCCCAAAATATAGCATTTCTAAAAATAGTGGTATAGTTGCTATTGTCGAATAAGTCGGGAGAATGCCCCATAAAAATATAAACATTACGGGCCGCAAATTTTGGATTGGACCAAATTACTGGATGATCGCCCATTTTTATATCAGAAGGTGGCAGATAAGATGATTCGTCAACATTTGCAATAACGTGTACATTAGGTCTTGGACTTTTGTTGTACGTATACCATTCGTCTTTTTTGATAATAAAAGAGGAGGGAACGCCTTTTAAAACCGGGTGACTTTTATCCTCTATATGCACAGTTGCTTCCGCAAAACCAGGAATATAATTCAAGAATTTGATACCACCCATAAAACCTGAAAACCATTGCCACATCGGGAAACCATCAAATTCACCTAACAATGTTGCATGATGAAAACCAATCCATCCTCCTCTGCCTTCTGTAATGTATTTTTCAAAAGCAAGAACGGCTTTCTCATTCCATGCATACGGGGGGTAGTCCAGTTGAATAAATAATTGGTATTGTTTTAGAAAATCGTCATCAATTTTATCAGCGTTTGGGATATTATCGATAGTGAAGTTGCTATCTGCAGCAAGTTTATTGAGCCAAATTTTAGCGGCTTGAGAATAAAGAACATGATTACCTCCTGCTTCTGCAATAGCCAGTACTTTAAAGGCAGGCGACTTGTGTGGTTTAATAATACTTTGTACAACAGTATGTTTTACGCTAGTTACGGTATCGGCATGAGTGAAGCTAACTTTTAATTGAGTAAGTATTACGGGTTGAGAGCGGATAGAAATAGTAGCGGAAAAGCTTTGCAAAAGCCCTGAAAAAATAATGGAGATTAATAAAAATGCTTTTTTCATCATTGTTTTATAAGAAGACCAAAAAACGAATAGTTATCAGGTAAATCTATAAATTAAAACATGTAAAGTCCGGTGTAACCGGACTTTACATGTTTTAATAAATTTTTTTTACTATTTATTGGTTAACCCTAAAAGTTTCCCAACTGCCTAATGCTGCTGTTGTTCGGTTACAAGTCATCGCTTGTGTACCATTTTCTGACGATATATACCGGCCCTTGTTGCCTCTTATTGATATAGAGCCCTCAGAATTCGTTATCCAATCAAATTTTTCCCAATCGCCTATGGCTGCACGATTACATGTAATGGCTTGTGTACCATTTTCAGAAGAAGCGTATTTGTTTTGACTTCTTAAAGCAATTTTACCTCCACTTGCATCAACTACAGTAAATTGCTCCCAACCTTGAGGGGCAGTACGGGTACAAGTCATTGCCACAGTACCATTTTCGCCGCTTACATATCTACTATTAGTTCCTTTTAAAGTAATTACCTGGCCAATTGGAGGGGTGCCACCGCCGCTTTGTTTTGCAATTATAGCTTGGTTAATAGTGAATTTCCCTCTAGCGTCTGCGTTTATAACGCGGATGCTAGAGAATTGCATTGTAATGCACTATAACTCCCTTTCTTAAACCAACCACCTCATTTATGCCCTTTAGATGAACAAACCTAAATTATATGTAAATTCTGCATTTTGGTCTTAACATCTTGCTATGACCTTACCTTACTATTCTGTCTGGCTTGATTTTATCTATAAACTCAAGCACATCGGCGTTAATTTCAGTAAGCCAGTAAACGGCCACAGGCAATAATTGCAAGCCAGACTGTAATTGAAATAAACGCAGAAATCTTGGAAAGAAAAGGAAGTTCACTCGGAATTTTGTGAGGGGAGTGAGGTTTGAAAATGAATCGGTGGAAAACCAAAACATTAAGTGCTGCAACAATCAACAGAATCATTTTAAGCCAGAAAGTTGGATCGGCGCCCAAGGTTTTTGCATTCGTGATGAATAATAGTATCCCGGAAGGAATAATAAGCAGTAAACCTCTTTGAGACCATGGCAATAAATGACTGGACAATCCTGATACAGGCAGACCCTTGGAAAAGCCAAGCAGGCGAAGATCGAACATAAAGGCAGCACCAACCAGAACGACGATGCCCGTTAAATGAACAATTTCCAATGCCGGGTATAACCACAATGATTGGCGGATGCCGACTGCCCAGGATGTATTTTCTACCCAATTTAAAAATTGGGTAATAGAAGAAGACACTATTAACGTAATTCGAATTTTTTGCCCTCCACATAGATCCGTTCCGCACGCATTTCAGTCTTTACGGTTTTATGAGGATAAGCAACTAGCCGTACAGAAGTACCTTTTTTGATCATATCTGCAGATAGTCCACGATCTGTCATCCGGCTTGTGGGTGCAAGATAAACCGTCCATATTTTCCCATTATACTTAACTTTAGCCAAAACATGCGGATTTTCATAAACAGATTGTTCAATTACAGTCTGAAAATCAAGGACTTTTTCCTGATCATAGTCAGCCCATCCGTGGTGAAAAAAGGTAAATGATGCGGCAAGTAGAAATATCACTACCAGCGAAATGTTTTTTAAGTAAGCCATAGCCTTCATAATTAGTGTATTTAAATTTAGCAAAAACTCTTCTTTAATTAAAGAAATTAGAAGTGTTAAGTCCGTCGGGTATCATATTTTTGAGACATTAATCTTATTCCAGGGGCTGGTTTTTGCATGGGGATGTAGTGAATGAATGGTACACTTTTCCAGTCGTCCACGTTTATAATGCGGATGCTAAAGAATTGCATTTGTCATCCACTATAACTCCCTTTTCTTAAACCATCCACCTTATTTATACTTCTTGATTTCTTGGTCATTTGATTGAGCTATTTGTGTAGGCGTTGTATAAAAAATCAGAAGATTATTAATTAAGCTTGCACGAGATAATGCGAACCTTGAAGGACTGATTTTATAGCAATATATATTAAGGGCGATGCAATTGCCATTCTCATACATTCGCGTTTTAAACGTGGACGATTGAGAGACGAGCAAATTCATACGAAAAGCGATAAACGAAGGGCAATACTTAGTTCCACGAATGACACGTGAAGAATGTCAGGATGCAATAACCGGCCCGGTTGCAGTTGGCGGAGCAAGTATTTCGCCCAGTTTACTAAATCAGCTGCTGAATGATGCCGACGATAATCCCAGCCAATTGCCTATTCTGCAGCATGCACTCATGCGGACCTGTGATTTCTGGAAAAAGAAGAATGTAAACCTAAAGAAACGTGGTGAGATAGATCTCATCACGCTATAACAATCTCTTTGATAAAGCGATTTTGTTTCTTGAACACAGTAAAGAGCAATTTGAGAAAGTGCTGCTGTTAAAGAGAAGTTGCAGAAACGGCGCTTGCGTCGTGCGAAAAGAGTTGCCATTGTGATCTCTATTATTGCCTTAGGCGCCTTTATGTAAGCTATTTTTCGTTCGAACTGCGGAACCTGGCGAAACGGCAAACCACAATAGCAGAAAAAGAAAGCGTAGAAGCCAAAGGTCAGCGGAAGCTTGCCCAAGACCAGGAACGAATAGCTCAGAAAAGCAAGGAAAATGCCTTGTTGAGCGCAAAGCAAAAGACGGGGCTTGCTTTGCCCACAGAGACGCTTCGTTGGTTTTCTAAATCAAAAAAACTCCTCATGCAGGCGCAACTTGTGTCGGGGGCTGTCACCAAATTGGTTTAAACTTATTATTGCTATGCTTAGCGCCTGCTTTATAGATAGAAACTAACAATAGAGTTGGGTACCCAATAGGTTACAATCGAGAACAATACACGGACGATACCTGATGGGACGAACGGATAATATGTCAGAAACCTGACCCTCTTAAACCTGTTTAAAATTCTACTTTATTTATTTTTGCTAAATGGAAATCGGGATAGATAGTTTTGCTGCAGCTAGGTTAATTGATGATCATACGGGTGAAAATAATAATGCCCGGTCAATGGCTGAATTATTGGAACGTATTGAACATGCCGACCAAGCAGGACTGGATGTATTCGGCATTGGCGAACACCACCGTAAAGAATTTCTAGATTCTGCGCCTGCTCTGATACTTGCTGCCGCTGCGGCACGTACTAAAAGAATCCGATTAACTAGCGCCGTTACTGTTTTAAGTGCAGCAGACCCGGTAAGGGTTTTTCAAAATTTTGCTACGCTGGACCTGATTTCTAAGGGACGGGCCGAAATGGTAGTAGGCCGCGGATCGTTTATAGAAGCTTACCCGCTTTTCGGTTTAAACTTGAATGATTACAATGCGCTTTTTACTGAAAAGATTGATCTTCTGCTTAAAATAAGAGAATCTGAAACCATTACCTGGATGGGCAAATTTAGGGAACCATTAAATGAGCAGGCTATATACCCCAGGCCGGTTCAGGATTCTATTCCGATTTGGTTGGGAGTTGGAGGAACGCCTGCTTCCTTTGTTCGGGCCGGTACCCTCGGGTTGCCCCTGATGGTTGCTATTATTGGTGGTGAAACTCATCGATTTAGGCCGCTAATTGATCTTTATAAACAGGCCGGCGAGAAGGCAGGACACGCTCCCGATAAATTAAAAGTCGGCCTTCATTCGCTGGGATATGTGGCTGAATCTTCGGAGGCTGCCGCAAACGAATTTTATCCGGGTTATGCAGAAACGTTTACCAGAATTGGCAAAGAGCGTGGCTGGCCACCAGTAACCCGGGCACAGTTTGATGCCCAAAGAGGTAAGACGGGAGCGTTGTTAATAGGCGGACCAGAGGAAGTTGCCGAAAAAATACTTCGCCATAGTGAAGCCCTGGGTGGTGTTTCGAGGCTTACTTTTCAGATGGACAATGCATCACTATCTCAGGCTAAGCTGTTGCGGTCGATTGAGTTGATAGGGGAAAGGGTGATGCCGTTACTGAGTACCAAATAAATGACTGTGAGTTAAAAATAGTTCGCGTAAACGGATGTGTTAGGCAATAGAAATTTTAGATTTTTGTATTCTTTATTTGTTATAATTATTCCCAGTTAAATACAGTTTTCGTAAGGGCTTTGAAAGCTTCGAAAAGTTGTTTAAAGGGTAGTTAATTTATTAGCAGTCAAATAAATGACCTCAATTTTAGGCAAGTTGAAAAAGCTGTCGGGCAAGTTTTGGATTTGATCGTTTCTTAGGTTTATCTTCTGTTTCTTTAAATCTCCCATATATGGTCATATTCATTGTCTGCTGAATATATCTCCACTAATGCAAGCAGAGACTTACGAGAACTGCTGGCAGATAATAAAAATGAACTTTCTATAAAACTGAAGAAGTGGGTTTAAATATTGTCATAGCCCACATAAAAAATGCAAATTTTATAAAAGAGTATCTTCATATATTTCTCTTATTAATATGCAATTGCAAGATTTCACGATAGGATTCGCCAATGGGAATTTCCCTATCAGCTATAACGAGCTTGTATTTTTGAATAGATTCTATTTTATCTAATGCTATAATGAAAGATTTATGTATCCTCATGAAAAGGTCTGAGGGTAATTTCACCACTAAATCACGCATATTTATCCTGGTAATAACAGGTTTAGCATTTCCAATAAGATGAATTTTGACGTAATCTTTAAGGCCCTCTATATAGATAATATCCTGTAAACGAACCTTAACCAGAGAATAGGATGCGTTTACAAAAATATGGTCATGATGGGTTGATTGTATTTGTTTGGAATGCTGGCGAAGCATAAAAAGATCCAAAGCTTTATTTGCAGCAAGAAGAAAGCGGTCGAACGAAACAGGTTTTAATAAATAATCTACCACGTTGAGTTCAAAAGCTTCAATTGCATGGTGCTCAAAAGCAGTTACAAGAATGATTAATGGTGGATTTTGAAGGCTTTTAATTAATTCTAAACCACTAATTCCGGGCATTTTAATATCCAGAAATATTAAATCTATTGCTTGTTCTTTTAAAACGGTAATCACCTCAAAAGAATTTCTGCAAGACCCAGCCAACGTTAAAAAAGGCACTTGGCGAACATTATCCTCTAATAATTCCAGGGCCAGTTTTTCATCATCAATGATCAGGCATTTCATCACGCAAGTTTAATTTTAATTTCAACAGTGAAAATATTATCCGAATTACTTATTTTAATCTGATGACGGTTAGGATATAATAATATCAATCTGCGTTTTACATTAGACAAGCCAATACCCGAACTTTTTTCACTGCCGTTATCTATTGGGCTAATGCTGTTAACTACAATAAATTGGAGTGTAGAGCTTGCTTTATCTATAAAGAGAGAAATATCAATTATGGGATCTTTAATAATGGATATGCCATGTTTAAAGGCATTTTCTACAAAAGGAATAAGTAACATGGGTTCTATTTGCAAACCTTCTAGTTTTCCAGTTATATACAGATTAAGCTGTATGGAATCTCCGAATCTCAATAATTGCAAATCAATATAATTCTTTAAATATTCTACTTCGGTAGATAGATTAACCATACTTCCCTTAGTATCATAAAGCATATAACGCATCAAATTAGACATATTTATTAAAGCGATTTCCAACAGCTCTGATTTTTTACGTGCCAAGGAAACCATGCTGTTTAGAACATTGAACATGAAATGCGGACTTATTTGCGAGCGCAAAAAATTAAGCTCCGTTTTTAGATGTACGTTTTCACGTTCTTTAATAGTTCGCTCTCGTTTAATATTATCCAAAAGCAGGCAGAAGCAATAGCTACACACAATCACAATCATAAAGGGCACAATGCGGAAATACGTCTTTGGTTGGTAAAATCTTCTATGATCGGAAGGCCTATCAAAGCCTCGGAATCTTTCAGAATCTGGAAATCTTGCCGAATGGAGTGTTTCTGGCCTAAGATCTTTTGAAATAAATATAAAGGCAATCAGAAGGGCTGCAAGCCCAATTAAATACCATATTGTTCCTTTATTTATTTTAAGTAGCGGATATAAAACGTGCGAATGCAGATAAAATACGATCAAAAGCAATAAATTAATCAGAAAGATTTGCCGCACAAACCCTCTTCTTACTTCCTGCGGAAAAATTTCCTGTGGAAATAAAAATGGAAGCAACACAAACCCAAGCCAAAGCAATAAAGGTATTACTTGGTAAAACCACAATTGAGGTTTAAATTTTTCCCTGCCAATCATAAATAACGAATACGCATGTTCATGCTTTTTAGCCCCAATTAAAATGTGTGTTAATCACGATCTCAAAATTTTCACCCTCGGTTACAAATATAGGTTCAGCAAAGCTATTTAACAGTAAAAGCAGAAACCGTTCTTCGTTACAATTCCCATGTTGGTCGTCTGATTAAAGTGTTATGTCGCATTTAACATTTGATTAACGTTTTATTGAAAAATACACCTCTATTTTAGCCTTAGAATTATGAAGAAACTACTATACACTTTTATTTTCTCTGTGCTATTTATTCCTTTTACGATGGCACAGCAACGCATGGATAAAAAGATATTGATCAACGGTTTTTATACCGCATCCATGGATAAATTGTTGGACTCTATTGCCAGCCAACATCATTTAAAAATAGTCTTTGATAGAGACAAGCTCCAGCAGCATAGCATTTCTGATCATTATTTTGATGAACCTCTTCCTAATGTTTTGGCGTCAATATGTAAAGCTACTGGCTTTCATTACTGGCTTGAAAGAGACGGAACTATTTACATTATAAAAATACCAGAAGATTTAGCAGCCTTAAAAAAATCTGAAAGGCTTAAAGTAGCAGCAGGCGTTGTTAAATCTCCCATATCCCGGCAGGAAAAGAATAAGGAACCAATAGAAAAAGAATCGCATAACATTTCGCCTTTCCGTGTAACAGGAAAAGTGGTTGATGGAGTTACAGGAGAATCCCTTCCGGGAGCGATGGTAAGGGTAGCTTATAAAGATCTGGTGGTTACAACTAATGCGGATGGATATTTTACACTATTAAATGTTCCTTCGGATACCTGCACCTTAACTACCACCTACATTGGCTATCAAACCGACAAAGTGATTTTAAGCTCAGTAAACTATAAAGGCGCCATTTCAATTGGCCTATTTACTTCTAATAATAATTTAGACGAGGTAGTTGTAGTAGGTAAAAAAAGCAGCGGAGTCATGACCAGTGATACCCGAAGGGTGAGTGTATTGCAAATCTCGCCAGCTAAACTTGCGGAACTGCCTAACATTGGAGAAAAAGATATTTTAAGATCCTTTCAGCTAATGCCAGGTATCAGCGGAAGCAATGAATCTTCTTCGGGCGCCTATGTAAGGGGAGGTACTCCAGATCAGAACCTGGTTTTATTTGATGGATTTACGGTTTATCAGGTAGACCATTTATATGGATTTTTTAGTGCTTTTAATAGTAATGCAGTAAAGGATGTTCAATTGTATAAAGGAGGATTTTCAGCCAAATATGGCGGCAGATTATCCAGCGTGACTGATATAAGCGGTAAAGAAGGGAACAAAAAGGAGTCGAACATTGGTGGTGATTTAAGTTTACTTAGTGCAAATATTTATCTGGAAACCCCTATTAAAGATAAATCAACGTTATTATTAGCCTACAGACGTTCTTACCAAGGGCCTCTTTACGATAAGTTGTTTAATAAATTTAATAATACAACTGCCGCCACTGCCCAGCCTCAAAGTAATAGGCCTGGCGGCCGCGGCGGCTCCAGAGGAGGAGCGGCAGCCGTTAGCACACCCGCTTCTTATTTTTATGATTTGAATGCTAAATATACCTATCGGCTTAATGAAAAAGACCTTTTTTCATGGAGTATATATCAGGGAGATGATAACCTGGATAATAGTAGGAAAATCAATCTTCCCTCATTTCTTAGCGGCAGCGGCAGTGGCCTTAGCCTGAATGATAAAACCACTTATGGCAACTTAGGTTCAAGTGCCAAGTGGTCTCGCCAATGGGATAATAAGCTTTATTCGAATACATTAGTTAGTTTCTCTACTTATCATAGTGATCGGGATAGAAGCAATACATCAACAATAACAGATACTGCCGGTGTAGCACAGGAAATAAGCCGGGGTACTTTTGAAAAGAATAAACTTGAAGACTGGAGTGTAAAATCAGATTGGGAATGGCAAGGCTTAAATAAGGCAAAACTGCTATTTGGAACGTTCGGCTCCAGTCAAAACATTACTTATGAATATAGCCAGAATGATACCAGCAAATTGATTGACCAGCATAATAAAGCACTTACTCTTGGTGGATATGCCGAATTAGAAGTTGATCCTACCAGCCAGCTACATTTTAAATCTGGAATTAGATCTACGTATTATGATCAAACCGGAAAGCTTTATTTTGAACCTCGTTTTTCCGGAACTTATTCATTAACCGACCGCTTTACCCTTAAAGCGGCAACGGGCAGGTTTTACCAGTTTGCTAACCGCGTGTTACGTGAAGATATTTTGTCAGGAAGCCGGGATTTTTGGGTTCTTGCTGACGGAGATGCCATTCCCGTTGGTACAGCAAACCACTATATAGCCGGGTTTAGTTATGAAACAAATAAGTTTTTGTTTGATGTAGAGGGCTATTACAAATCGCTAAACGGATTAACGGAATACTCTCAACGGCAAACCGGAAACAGAAGAGCGATTAGTTTGGAAGAGCACTTTTACAATGGCAAAGGCTTTACCAGGGGGATTGAATTTCTGTTGCAAAAAAAGACTGGGAAATATACAGGCTGGCTAAGTTATACCCTTGCGGAAGCAAAAAATCAATTCGACACCTATAGCCCAAATTATTATTACGCCAGTCAGGATACTCGAAATGAGTTTAAATCTATCAATATGTACCGCTGGAGAAAATGGGCTTTTTCTGCCACATGGATATATGCAACGGGAAAACCTTATACAGCCCCAGTTGGAAGTTATACCATTGATAACCTTACGGGAACCAGTTTGACTTACCTCGCCATAAGCGGAAAAAATTCTGAACGCATGCCTGCCTATCACCGGTTAGATGCTTCAGCTACTTTTGATCTGATAAAAATAGACAGCCATAAAACCGGCAGCATCGGACTATCGCTTTTTAATATTTACAATCGCAGCAATACCTGGTACAAAGAATATAATATACAAGATAATCAGGTAATCACTTCTGATGTGAAGTACCTGGGTTTTACGCCTAACATAACTTTCAGTTTAAAATGGAAATAAAAAAATACTTCTACTACATGGCAGGTCTGCTATTGGCTTTCACATCTTGCAAAAAAGACAGTAAAGATATTTCATATAGTGATAGGCCGGTAATTGAGGCTTATCTAACACCAGGCACTCCTGTGCTGGTGAAGGTAAATATGCAGAAAGGATTATTGGATACTGCGTCCTATGGATTTCCGATTTCAGATTTGAAAATCAGCTTATCTGACGGTATTAATACAGTATCACTCAAAGAAAACAAACCTGGAAATTATATATGGGATGATCCTCTTTTTGTTACTGATGGCAAAACATATAAACTAAGCTTTACTTATCTAGATGAATTAGTGTCTGCACAAACTATTGTTCCTGATAAACCATTAAGTTTAGAGGTTTCAAATACAGCTCTGGTAATACCAATATTTGTTTTTGGATCTACCTCACAAACAGCTGCTATTCCGGTACAGCTAAGTTGGAATAACAACAATAACCAGTATCATTTACTTGTTTTTAAGAACCAGGATGCTTATCCATCAAAGGTGAGCAGAGGAGGATTTGGAAATTTAGATGATACATATCATGATACGGAACAAAGCGTTGGACAGGTCTCAACTTATCAAATCCAACCAATGGCATTCAGATACACAGGCCATTACAAAGTATTTTTATATACCATCAATAAAGAATATTCTGATGTGTTAAATACGAATGGCGGTTCTTCCCTCAACCTAACTAATCCTGTAACCAATATAGTAAATGGCTTGGGAATCTTTACTGCAATGCAGGCCGATTCTGTCAATTTAAATGTTTATGAACAGTAAGTATAGCAGTCTTTCAAATCACTTATACATTAATTCAACAAATTATATGAAATCTTTACAAAAACACAGCACCCGGAATGCTTTCTTTATATTGTTAGTAGGTTTTGGCATGTTGACCATAACCTCTTGCTTAAAGAATAACGATACTAGTGTATTTTCTGCAGTAAGTTTGGTTCATGCATCACCAGGCCTGCAGGGCATCGATTTTTTTTATAATGGTAGTAGGGTTAATGGAGATACGGCTATTAATTATATGGATACTATTCCGTATCAAATCATAAATTCAGGTATATCAGCTGTAGCAATAAAGAGGTACATTTCCAGCGTAACCTACATGAACCAAAACATTAACTTTGAAGGAGGTAAGTATTATTCTTTATTTATTATCGGCAAGCCAGATTCAGTATCTTGGTTGCTAACGCAAGACAATTCTGATGCACCTGCTTCAGGTAAAGCCAAATTGAGATTTCTTAATTTAAGTCCGGATGCACCATCTCTAGACTTTAAATTAAATGGTACAAATACCTTATTTACCAATCAGGCTTACAAAACATATACTGATTATAAATCTGTTGACCCGGCAGATTATACAATCGGTATTTATGAATCTGGCAAAACTTCAGCGCTTTCACAACAGACACTTAAAATTGTAGCAGGAAGATCTTATACTGTTTGGGCGAAAGGATTGATTAGCACTCCTGTAGATTCATTGAAATTAGGAACGCAGGTTTTTACCGATTAAGTGGCTGATTCATGCGGCAAATGCAAATTTTCCGCATGAATCAGTTTATTAAAAAAGCACTTCATTAGGTTTTAAAAACAATTTATTTCTTCTTCAGTTTCTTCAATTCCTTTTGCAATCTTTTGTCAGATCTCTAAGATCTTCCACCATTTCCCTTTGGGCTTCTCTTTCAAAATTTAGGTAAGACCCTGGTCTAACTGGAATTATATAACTAAAACTATATAGACCTCACCGTGGTTTTAAAAATCAAATATTTAACGCCTTATAACCTAAGTTCAATAGCGTTCAAATTAATCTCCAAACTCTAAAGACATTAATCATTAGTTCTTATTTTCCGCTATAATTAACAGGTCTGGAAGATTGTGGCTTAAACAAATGAACTTCATTACCTCCAGGTACTCCAAACTTCGTTTATTAGTTTAAGACTTTATAATTGACTAAGTAAAACATATTTCGGAACACAAACGCAACTCGTCATTTCGACCTTAGGAGAAATCTGGTAAGTTCGGAGGAAAAGCAGGGCCGTTAAAGTCGATTTTGTTTTAAAAAAAAGAACTTATTAAGCCATGATTTTTGTCAATTTCTACCTTAGATTTAGTTAATATTAATTTTAGTATTTTAAACTACACATATGATTAATCGTCGTAAATTCTTATCAGTCAGCAGTATTGCAGGAGCTTCTGTTTTACTGGCGAAAGATTCCTTTGCAGGTTTACCAGCTTTAGAAACTTTCATCATAACCGGCAATCCGATTGTTATATCTACCTGGGATTTCGGAATTGCAGCAAATGCGGCTGCATGGGAAGTTTTAAAAAAGAATGGTCGGGCGCTAGATGCGGTGGAACAAGGTGTTCATGTTCCGGAGGCTGATCCGAAAAATCGCTCTGTAGGTTATGGTGGAAATCCGGATAGGGATGGAAAAGTAACGCTGGATGCTTGCATAATGGATGAATTTGGTAATTGTGGGAGCGTAGCTGCTTTAGAACATATTATGCATCCTATTTCTGTAGCGAGGAAGGTAATGGAGAAAACTCCGCACGTGATGTTGGTAGGTGAGGGAGCTCTGCAATTTGCATTGGAACAAGGGTTTCAAAAAATAAATCTGTTAACCAAAGAATCAGAAGAGGCCTGGAAGAAGTGGCTGAAGACGGCTAAATATGAACCAGTAATAAACATTGAAAATAAATCTTTTTCTCCTAAAAAGCTTCCGGGAAATCAATATAATCATGATACCATCGGCATGCTGGCGATGGATGCAAAAGGCAATTTATCAGGTGCATGTACTACCAGCGGAATGGCGTATAAAATGCATGGTCGTGTTGGCGATTCACCCATAATTGGTGCTGGTTTATATGTGGATAATGAAATTGGAGGAGCAACATCTACTGGAGTAGGTGAAGAAGTGATCCGTAATGTGGGCAGCTTTTTAGTGGTAGAATTAATGCGTCAGGGCTACCCTCCGGAAGAGGCTTGTAAAGAAGCGGTTATGCGGATCATAAAAAGAAAACCCGATACAGCAAAAGAAATTCAGGTTGGCTTTTTAGCGTTAAACAAAAAAGGTGAGTATGGGGCTTATGCTATTCAACAAGGGTTTAGCTATGCGGTTTGCAATGCCGCAAACCAGGAGTTGCTGGTAAAGGGGAAAAGTTATTATTAATGTTTTATCGCCACTCTGTCCTTGAAGTTTAACAGGGCTCTAAGGGTTACAAATAAAGAAGAGTCTCCGACTCGCCAAAGCAGAATTTGTGGAGATCCCCTGACGCAAAACTAGCTAAATAATAATCATATTCATTTATTAAGCAGTTTCAGATAATTATACTCAAATGGTTTTAACTTTATAAACCAATAAAATCTGTAATGAAGAAAATAGCCTATCTGGTGCTAATATTAATTTCCTTTGAAACCTTTGCTCAGCAGAAACCAATTCGATTGATAGTGCGAGGAGACGATATGGGTTATTCTCATTCTGGAAATGAAGCACTTATTAAATCATATAAAGAGGGTATAGAAACATCCATAGAAGTACTTGTGCCTTCGCCGTGGTTTCCGGAAGCGGTAAAAATGCTGAATGAAAATCCTGGAGTTGATGTAGGTATCCACCTGGCGCTTACCAGTGAGTGGGATAATATAAAATGGCGACCGCTCTCTGATTGCCCAAGTCTTAAAAATAGTGATGGCTACTTTTTCCCGATGATTTATCCCAATAAAAACTATCCCCAACAGGCTTTATTGGAGAATAAGTGGACGATTAAAGATATTGAAAAGGAGTTTCGGGCGCAAATTGAATTGGCTTTAAAAAGGCTTCCGCAGGTCAGCCACATTTCCTCACATATGAACTGCACGAACATGAACGAGGAGGTAAAAGTTCTTACGAAAAAATTAGCAAAAGAGTATAAAATTAAAGTTGATCCGGAAACAGACTACCAGGGAATTGTTGGTTACAATGGGCCATCTAAAACATCTGAAGAGAAAATAAATAGTTTTTTGAAAATGATTGATAAACTGGAATCGGGTAAAACGTATGTTTTTATTGATCATCCGGGTATAAATAATGAGGAGTTACAGGCAGTTCATCATATTGGTTATGAGAATGTGTCAATTGATAGACAAGGAGTTACTGATGTGTTTACCAATAAACGGGTTAAGGATTACATTAAACAAAAAGGAATACAGTTAATTGGTTATAAAGATTTAGTTCCAGCCGAAAACACAACCGGATACAAAGTCCTGTTTAATTTGTATTCTCCGGATTTATCATCAAAAAGTGCGATTTATATAACAGGTGGGTCAGCTCAACTTGGAAACTGGAATCCCGATAAGGTAAAAATGGGTTACAAAGGAAATCATACCTGGAGTAAGGAGATTACTGTCGATAAAAACCTGTCGATAGAATACAAATATACCCTTGGTGCTTGGGAACATGAAGGGGCGGATGCAAGAGGAATGGCCCTGCCGAATTTTAATGCACTGATTTCCAAAGATACCATCATTAAAGATTCGGTTAGTTTTTGGACGAAAGGAAAGAGAAAAATTATGGTGAAAGGAAGAATAACCGGCAAATTGAAATTCCATCCGGCAATGAAATGGGAGGGTTTGAAAGATAGAGATGTTACTGTTTGGCTTCCCGACGGATATGAGAAAAATGCGAATAAACGGTATGCAGTGCTTTATCTGCAGGATGGCCAAAACCTTTTTGACGCGTCTAAAAGCTCATTTGGTGTAGAATGGGGAATTGACGAATCGGTTGATAGTTTGATAAAAATTAGAGCGATCCCTCCGGTTATTGTAGTGGGTATAAATAACACGGCCGATCGCTCAAAGGAATATGCTCCTGGCGAAATGGGAACCGCGTACATGAATTTTGTAGTAGAAAAACTAAAACCGTTTATCGACAAAACTTATAGAACTATGCCAGACAGTAAGCATACGATTGTAGGCGGTTCATCATCTGGCGGACTGATTTCATTTATGCTCACTTGGCAATACCCAGACGTTTTCGCTAAAGCCATTTGTATGTCTCCTGCATTAAAAATATCCGATTTGGACTATGTTAAAGTAGTTAATGAGGATAATAGAGAACGGAAGAATGTGTTTTTTTACCTCGACAATGGTGGATTCGGACTTGAATCTGAGTTAAGGCCCGGCATAGACGAAATGATTGCCGCTCTAAACGCAAAGGGCTACCAGGAAGGCAAAGATTTCGTTTTTATTGTCGCTCCCGAAGCCCATCATTTCGAAGCCGCTTGGGCTAAGAGATTTCCAGAAGCATTGAAGATAGTTTTAGGTGCCGGGTTGGGTAGGTTAGGTAGGTTGTGAGTTGTGGGTTGTGGGTTGTGGGTTGTGGGTTGTGGGTTGTGAGTTGTGGGTTGTGAGTTGTTGGTTGTGAATTGTAGGTTGAAAGTTGAAAGTTGTGAATTGTCGCTGCTAGAGGCTGATAGCTGATACCTGATAGCTGATAACTAAAAAAGCTCACAGCTCAAGATCCCACCACACCCTGGCCTTCTCATTAAAATCATTTAAACTACCATAATTAGAAAGTGAGTTAGTAATGTTAACATAGTTCAATTCAAATTCATTTTGTGGGTAAGGCAACTTTCTCGGAATTTTCCCGGGAGAATTACCCGGTCCGTTGATGGTATTCGGGTTTGGAATTAATTTGGGATAACCAGTTCGTCTCCAATTTGCCCAAGCTTCATCTGCATCAAACAAAAAACCAAGAACTCAGTATTTATCTTTTCGATAGACGCTCCTTTACTTGATTAGCCGGATTAACGAGTGGATTTTTATTCAAATAGCTTGTTATCTGTACATTATTAATATTAGGTTGGTAGGCAATTGCCAAAGAGACTGCATATGAGAAGCAATTCCTCTTTTGTAATGTGATTTTGCATCACCTGGTATAAAATCACGCAGCACTGCTTCTGCCAACAAAAATTCTACTTGAGCATATTGAAAATTAAAGAAAGGAAGATCATCCTAGTGAAAAATCAGGTAATTTATGCGAACGGTCATCGACGGATCTGTTGTTTTGAGGCTCCAACCAACATAACGGGTAGTATCTGTAGAAATTACATTTCCCCGTGGTCCGTTGTGAACGGCACCATAGATGGATAATCAAGGACCCCCTGTGCTCTTCATGTAATCTACCAATGCTCATTGTATTACAGCTTACCATTTTAGTGTTTTATTGGTAACTTGATGTAACTATATAAACCAACATCTTATGAATAAGAAACTAATTCTATTATTATCATTTGTTTTAACAGCATTTTCTGTTTTTGGGCAGATTAGTATTATCCCACAACCATCGATAGTTTTAAAGCCAGAAAAACCGGGGAATTTTTTGATTGACAGCAAAACGCCAATAGTAGTTTCAGGCACTCAATTAACTAATTCGGCAAACTATCTCAAAAACTATCTTACTAAAACTTACGGAGTAAACTTAAAAACGCAAAATCACACATCTGCCTCACCGGCTATTTTTTTGCAAATTGAACAAAAGAACGATGTTCCATCCGGAGTGTATAACCTGTTGGTGAGTAAAGAAGGAATTTATATTACAGGATATGATGAAGCAGGAGTTTTTTATGGCGTTCAATCGGTATTGCAATTGCTTCCTGTAACAAAAACATCTGCATTGACGGTTCCGTATGTTACTATAAATGATGCTCCTCGCTTTAGTTATCGTGGGATGCATTTAGATGTAAGCCGCCATTTCTTTACGGTTTCTGCAGTAAAGAAATATATTGATAATCTGGCATTGCATAAGTTCAATTATTTTCATTGGCATTTAACCGATGATCAGGGCTGGAGAATCGAGATTAAAAAATATCCGAAGTTAACTGAAGTTGGCTCTCATCGTAGCGGAACTATCGTTGGTCACCATCCCGGTACAGGTAATGATAACATTCCGGAAGGTGGTTTTTATACCCAGAAGGAAGTTAAAGAAGTTGTAAAATATGCAGCAGAAAGGTATGTAACCGTTATCCCCGAGATAGAAATGCCAGGTCATGCCTCTGCCGCACTAACAGCATATCCAAATTTAGGTTGCACTGGTGGCCCGTATCAGGTACAACAAACCTGGGGAGTGTTTGATGAAGTTTTTTGTGCAGGTAACGATACTGTTTTTACTTTTTTACAAGATGTTTTAGATGAAGTAATTCCTTTGTTCCCTGCCCAATATGTTCACATTGGGGGCGATGAATGCCCTAAAACTAGTTGGAAAGCTTGCCCAAAATGCCAGAAACGAATTAAAGACAACAATCTTAAAGATGAGCATGCTTTGCAAAGCTATTTTATTAGCCGCATGGAAAAGTATGTAAACACCAAAGGCAAATCAATAATTGGCTGGGATGAAATTTTGGAAGGCGGTTTAGCTCCGAATGCACTGGTAATGAGTTGGCGTGGCGAACAAGGCGGCATTGATGCAGCCAAACAAAAACATTATGTAATGATGACGCCTGGTAGTCATGTTTATTTTGATTATTCACAATCTTCACGTGACGATTCTTTAACAATAGGAGGGTTAACTACAGTTCAAAAAGTATATAGCTACGAACCTATTCAGGCTCAAATTCAGCCGAATGAAGAAAAGTATATTTTAGGAGCGCAGGCTAATGTTTGGACAGAATATATTCCGAATGAAAAAAAACTGGAGTACATGATTTTCCCGCGGATGAGTGCATTAAGTGAAGTACTGTGGTCACCCAAAAACAAACGCAACTGGAATGATTTCGAAACCCGTTTGCAAAAACAATTTAAACGGTATGATCTCTGGAACGTAAATTACAGCAAAGCATATTTTGATCAGCTTTCTACCATTCCAAAAGCTAACTAGTTGTAATAAACCCTCACATGAACCGAAATAAATTTTTAAAAAGTGCTGCCTTACTGAGCGGTGCTGTATTTATGAATGATTTATCTTTTGCTGCTTTTGATGCGGATTTTATAAGCAAACGCCCGCCCTTAGCCAAACGAAATTTTCAAAGCAAAGCGATTGAAGAGGCGATAAAGAAGTTTAAAGCCGGAGTAAAAAATAAAGAACTGGCTTACCTGTTCGAAAATTGTTTCCCCAATACGCTGGACACCACTGTTTTCCACTCGGAGAAAGATGGGAAACCTGATACTTATGTAATTACCGGTGATATTGATGCGATGTGGCTTCGGGATAGTTGTGCGCAGGTTTGGCCTTATTTATCCTTTATTAAAAAAGATCTTCCCTTACAAAAGTTGGTTGCAGGTGTAATTAACAGACAAGCTTTTTGTGTAATTAAAGATCCGTACGCCAATGCTTTTTATAAAGATCAAAGCCAGGTAGGTGAATGGAAATCTGACTTTACGGATATGAAACCCGGCGTACATGAACGTAAATGGGAGATAGATTCGCTTTGTTACCCCATTCGTTTGGCGCATAAATACTGGCAAATTACTGGCGACGTAAAACCTTTCGATGATCATTGGAAACAATCAATCATCAGTATTTTAAAGGTTTTCAAAGAACAACAGCGAAAAGAAAACCTAGGATCATATCATTTTCAAAGATCGGCTTCTACGCCAACGGATACAGTGCCCATGGGAGGTTATGGTTTTCCGGTTAAGCCAGTTGGATTGATTTGTTCTATTTTTCGCCCAAGTGACGATGCAACGATTTATCCCTATCTCATTCCATCCAACTTTTTTGCTGCCGTGAGTTTAAAGCAAGCGTCAGAAATGGTTCGCACAATTTCAAAAGATTATTCTTTAGCAGATGATTTAAAAAATCTGGGATTGGAAGTAGAGCAGGCATTAAAAAAATATGCAATAGTAAAGCATCCTTTTGCAGGAGACATTTATGCTTTTGAGGTGGATGGATACGGAAACTCAAACATGATGGATGATGCAAATATTCCAAGTTTGCTTGCGCTTCCATATCTCGATGCTATCAGTGTATCTGACCCAGTTTATCAAAATACACGCAAGTTTGTGCTTTCTGAAAACAACCCATATTTCTACAAAAGCAGTATTGCAGAAGGCATTGGCGGTCCGCATGTTCAAAAGCCCGATATGATTTGGCCACTGAGTATCATCGCCCGCGGTTTAACAAGTACCGATGAAGCAGAAATTAAGCTATGTATCCAAATGTTGCAAAAATCACATGCAGGCACTGGTTTTATGCATGAGAGTTTTAATAAAGATAACCCTGCCGATTTTACCAGGAAATGGTTTGCATGGGCTAACACCATTTTCGGAGAATTTTTATGGAAGGTGTATCAAGAAAAACCACACTTGCTAAATGCGTAATCCATCATAATTAATTGGAAGCTTAGGCTCAATTCGATACAAAATAATGAAACAACTTTTTCTGTTAGTGCTTATTGGTTTCCAATTTAGTATGGTAAAAGCTCAGTCAGGGTTAAAATCTCGATCATTTATTTACAATGCCTAAAAGTTATGCGGTTTCTTACTCTCAAAAAAGCCCGCTTATTGATGGCAATTTGAATGATGAAGAATGGACAAAGGCTAAATGGACAGATAGTTTTGTAGATATAGAAGGAGATTTAAAACCGAAGCCCGCATATAAAACAAGGGTTAAAATGTTGTGGACAGATACTCGTCTGATTATTGCCGCTGAACTTCAAGACCCACATGTATGGGCAAAAGTTCAAAAGCATGATGAGGTGATATTTTATGATAATGATTTTGAGGTTTTTCTTGATCCGGATAATAACACTCACCAGTATTTCGAAATAGAAGTGAATGCGCTGAACCAAGTGTTCGACCTCTTTTTATCTAAACCTTATCGCAATAACTCTTGTGCATTAATAAGTTGGGATGCTTCGGGAATGCAAAAGGCAGTTAAGGTTAATGGAACCTTGAATAAATCGGATGATGTGGATCAAGGTTGGACAGTTGAAATGGCCATCCCGTTCAAGGCATTAACTATTGGCAATGAAACAAAAGTTCCGGTGGAAGGAGCCATATGGCGACTGAATTTTTCGAGGGTTGAATGGGATACAGAAGTTGTTAATGGTAAATATGTTAAAAAGAAAAACGCTACCGAACACGATTTACCCGAACATAATTAGGTTTGGTCGCCACAGGGAGTAATCGATATACATTATCCGGAACGCTGGAGTTATTTACAGTTTACTAAAAAGGAAGATCCATCACCGTTCACACTTCCATATAATCTTGCATTTTGTAAATATTTCATTACTTTAGTTAACTTTTTAAAATATATAAAAAGTGCGCTTGTTTAACTAGCTTAACTAACCCCCAAATCAAAACTATTATGAAGTTTAAAGTGCCTGTGTTTTTATTGATGATTAGCCTTAACTTGCTCCAAGTTTTTGGCCAGCAGAACGACAAAACAGAAATTATTCCGTTACCATTACAAGTAAACGTAAGTTCAGGTAAATTTATAGTACCCCAAAAAGTTACCATACATGCCAATACTCCAGACGAAATAAATGTTGCTCATTTTCTAAAAACCTGGTTGGAGCAATATGGTAAAGCTGTTAGCATATCCAATGATCAAAATGCGGTGATTTCGCTGTCATCAACCAATGGCAATGTTACCAATAAAGAAGGCTATAGCTTATCAGTAGAGAATAGCGGTATTAAAATCAGTGCCTCACAAGGATCAGGTTTATTTTACGGAGTACAGTCACTTATTCAGCTAGTGCCTGTCGAAAAGCATGCTGAGCTGAGTGTTCCTTTTTTAACAATTAACGATCAGCCTTTTTTCAAATGGAGAGGCGTGATGCTGGATGTTTCACGTCATTTTTTCTCCGTAAATTTTGTCAAGAAGTACATTGATGTGTTGGCGAGTTATAAAATTAACACCTTCCATTGGCATCTAACCGATGATCAGGGCTGGAGAATCGAAATAAAAAAATACCCTAAATTAACTCAGGTAGCGGCTTTCAGAAAAGAAACGCTGATAGGTGCGCAACAGCTCCTTAAAAAACCAGAAGATTTTAAGTATGACGGAACCCCTTATGGTGGTTTTTACACACAAGATGAGATAAAAGACGTAGTTGCCTACGCTCAAAAAAGATATATCACCATTGTGCCTGAAATTGAAATGCCGGGTCACTCAGTTGGAGTTTTGGCAGCTTATCCAGAATTAGCGTGTAAAGACGGTAATTACGAAACGTATAAAAAATGGGGAGTATCAGAAGATATCATCTGCCCATCCGATAAGAGTGTGAAGTTTTTTGAAAATGTGTTGTCGGAAGTAATTCAGTTGTTTCCTGGTAAATATGTACATATTGGCGGCGATGAAGCTCCAAAAACCGTTTGGAAAGAAAGTGCGGCCGTTCAAAAATTAATGAAGAAAAACAACATTGATGATGTAGAGAAAGTTCAAGGTTGGTTCAATGCCCGAATAGAAAAGTTTCTGATCAGTAAAGGGAAACAACTAGTAGGATGGGATGAAATATTGGAAGGTGGAATTACGCTGTCCTCTATTGTGATGAGCTGGAGAGGCGAGGCAGGCGGAATTGAGGCAGCAAAACATGGTAACGATGTGGTTATGTCTCCAAACGGTTTTGTATATTTTGATTATGGCCAAAATCCGGTTTTGCATAGCCCAGACGAGCCACTTAACATTTGCTGTTACTTACCAATAGAAAAAGTTTATAACTATAATCCGCTACCTAAAGAACTCAGCCCCGAACTTCAAAAACATATATTAGGTACTCAGGCAACGTTGTTTACTGAATACATCACTACTGATAATAAGGCCGAGTATATGATTTTCCCTCGGGTATTGGCCGTTGCAGAAGTTGGATGGACACCAGCAGCTAATAAAAATTTCAAAAATTTTTATTCTCGGGTTGGTAAGCAATTTCCAAGATTAGATGAGCGGAAAATTATGTACCGTATTCCAGAAACCGAGGGATTAGATTCTGCAAGCATCACCACTGATGGAAACAAGAAAATAATCACGCTACGCAGCATTGTTCCAGGTGCCGAAATTCGTTATACAATAGATGGGCACACGCCTGATGAAACGGCGAATTTATACACTCAACCCATTGCGGTTCCTGCTAATCTTGCTATAAAAGTGAGGGCCGTCACTTTTGCTCCGAATGGTAGACATAGTGTTCCGGTAGAATTAATTATACAATAATTAAATCAAGGATATATCTTAACTTGAAAAAGTAAACCCTCTAAAACATAAGCATGAAAGCAAGCATTGGAATTATTTTAATTAGTGGCATCATGATGTCATGTGGCACATCATCCACTAAGAAAGCGGAACAAACTACGCCGAAACCAATAGTTGGAACCTGGAAAATGATCTCATCGACATTAGTAGAAAAAGGTGACACTACGAATACTGAATTTTCGAAAGATCAATCGTTTATTAAAATTATTAACGATTCCCACTTTGCTTTTTTACAGCATGATTTACGCAAGGGAAAGGATTCAACAGCGGTTTACAGTTCGGGCGGAGGTACGTATGCTCTGGATGGTAACACCTACACAGAACATTTAGAATATTGCAGTGCAAGAGAGTGGGAGGGAAATGACTTCAAATTTACCCTTATGCTAAAAGGCGATACGCTCATCCAAAAAGGTATAGAAGTAGTTGAAAGTGCGGGTGTGAATAGAGAGAATACCGAACGATATATTCGGATGAAAAATTAATTAATGAAACAGAATCTATTCAACAAACGACGGTAATTTTCGAATTTATCATCAATCAAAGTAAAGGAATTAATTATGAGCGAAAAAATTATTGGTGCTGCCATCGAAGATTCACACATCTCCGTAGGTCTGGTAGATTTTGAAACAAGAAAAGTTGTAAGACATACCGTTAAGCGGTTAAAGGTAGATCCTTTCGGAACTGTAGATCAGATTATTGCGACTTGGGCACAAGCATTAAAGCATGTTTCTGAAGCTAATGGCCTGGAAAATGTATTGATTGGAATTTCAATTCCAGGTGTGTGTAATTATGAAACAGGCGTTTTATCATCGGCAACCGGCAATCGATATCGTAGCCTGTATGGCAGTAACCTCAAAGCTCTGGTTGCTTCTGAATTGGGTATTAGTGAGTCTAATATTCGCATGGTAAATGATGCTGCTTGCTTTTTGCAAGGCGAAATTTTTGGTGGTACAGGCCGTGGCTTCAGACGTTCTTTAGGAGTTACTTTAGGGATGGGATTAGGTAATGCAAAGTATATTAACGGAGTAGTAACAGACACACAACTCTATAATATGCCATTGTATGACGGAATTGCTGAAGATTACATCTGTGCAAAATGGCTTATTGATCGTTACCAAACATTAACCGGTACAAAAGTTAAAGATTTGGTAGAACTTAAACAATGCGCTGCCCAAGATCCTATAGTCGGTAAGGTTTTTGTTGAATTTGCAGAAAGCTTATCTGTGTTTCTTTCCGCATTTATAAAGCAATACAACCCTGAAATAGTAATTGTTGGCGGCTTTATGGAAACGTATAACCGGTTTTTCTTCGACAGCCTGACAGATAAATTGCAAGAGAAAAAAATTAAACCCCCAGTTTTGAGAGCGGTTCTTGGTGAGCAAGCAAGTATCATCGGAGCCGCTTCTACTTGGTACGAAGCAAGGCCTTTACACAGTTAATAAATCAATACTTTAATCGGGAAGGATGGGTAGGAACAAACTTTCCGATTAGCGTTTTATTCTAAGCTTAATGGTCATATTGTGGAGTCATAAGTATGATTGATCCAAGAGAAGATGCATTTTAACCATCATTTGGGCGTTTTAACACGATGTTCGCTATATCTTTTTGGTTTCCCTTCACTTTTTCCCCCGACACCCAAAAAGGATGTCGCTTCCATCGTTAACGCACCTATTCCATTCAAAATCAATCGTTTAATAATTAGTGAAATTATTGCTCTTCGTAATGATAGGTTAAACCGCCATCAACAAAGTATGTAGAACCCGTAACATAAGCGGCATCATCCGATGCCAGGAAGGAAACTACAGCTGCAACATCTTCGGGTTTACCCAATTTTTTAAGAGGAATATTTTTTAAGAGGTTATTTAGCTGTTCTGGATTTTGTAAAAGCTTTTGATTTATCGGGGTGGATATCGCACCAGGAGCAACGTTGTTTATTCGAATATTTAAAGGAGCTAATTCGGTAGCTAAATTGCGGGTTAACATTTTCAAACCTCCTTTGCTGGCGCAATACGCAGCAAAGTGAGGGAATATTATCTCTTCGTGTACCGAACTCATATTCACAACCACACCCGAACGTTTTTGCGCCATACAAAACTTAACAAACGCTTGAATCCCGAAGAAAACTCCTTTCAAATTGGTATCCATCACAAAATCATATTCTTCTTCAGTCACATCCCAAAAGCTATGATTTTTCTCTACACCCGCATTATTTACTAAAATATCCAGCGTCCCGTAAACTTGAATAGCATCATTAACCAGCTTAACCACATTTGCGGAAGTACTTACATCTGCAGCCAGGAAAGTGACCCGCCTACTCATGTCGTTTATTTGTTTTATTAGCTTCTCGCCGCGTTCATCAAACGTACGTCCGTTCAAAATAATGTCAGCACCTTCACTGGCTAATCGTAACGCACAGGCAGCGCCAATGCCTTGGCTGCTTCCGGTAATTAATGCTATTTTATTTTCAAATCTGTTCATAGGTTTTTAGATAGATGTAACTAATTAAAGTAGAGCGACCAAGCTTGTCCAGCCTGTTTGATGACTCGCACCCAAGCCTTTGCCCGTATCGCCGTGAAAATATTCATGAAACAAAAGGTAGTCCTTAAAATGCTCATCGGTATTAAATTTTTCATTTCCTCCAAAAAAAGGTCTTTCGCCTTGTTCGTTTTTCAAAAAAATACTTTTAACTCGCATGCTTAATGATCCTGCAATTTCTGAAAGCGTACAATAAGTGCCAGAATTCACCGGGTATTCTATTTTAAAATCATCCGAATAGTATTCATGAAAAATATAAAGCGACTTGATCAGTAAAAAATTAATCGGCATCCAAATCGGCCCACGCCAATTACTGTTGCCTCCAAACATGCCACTATCACTTTCGGCCGGCGAATAACGCACAGAATAATCTGCTCCGTTCAATTTGTATTGAAAGGGCTTTTGATCATAAATTTTTGAAACAGACCTAATTCCGTATGGCGATAAAAATTCGTTTTCATCGAGCATCCTTTTCAACAATAATTTCATCCTATGACCTCGTAATAGCGAAAACAGATGTTGTTCATCACCTCCTTTATCTGCCCAATGACTTACCAAATTCACTAAATCAGGTCGTTGAACCATGAATTCTTCTAAATGGTTTTGCAGTTTAGTTAAGCTTTTCCAGGTTTGATCATTGAATACAAACACGGCAAACATCGGGATCAAGCCAATCAGTGTTCGCAACTTTAACCGGTTCCATTCGCCGTTTGGCTTCCGTAATAAATCGTAATAAAATCCATCCTCATCATCCCATAAACCAAAAGAATTATCACCCATTTGAGCCATTGAACCGGCTATGTATAGAAAATGATCAGCAAACTTAATCGCCATATTTTCATACACCGGATTTTGTAAAGCCAGCTCCATGCTAATCTGCATCATATTCAGCGAATACATAGCCATCCAGCTCGTACCATCCGCCTGCTCCAAAAAACCACCACCCGGAACAGCTGCACTTCGGTTGAAAATGCCAATATTATCTAATCCCAAAAAGCCACCTTCAAAAATATTATTGCCTTCGCTATCTTTTCGGTTAACCCACCACGTGAAATTTAGGAGCAATTTCTGGAAAACCTCTTCCATAAAAATGAGATCACCTTGTCCCTTATTTTTTTTCTCCGCCTGGTAAACAAGCCAGGTTGCCAAGGCATGTACTGGCGGATTTACATCGTTAAAATCCCATTCGTATGCTGGCAGCTGACCATTTGGATGTATATAATCTGTCCCTACCAACAAACGCAACTGGTTTTTGGCAAAATCAGGATCAATTTCAGAAAACGAAATGCAATGAAAAGCTAGGTCCCAGGCCGCAAACCATGGATATTCCCATTTATCGGGCATGGAAATAATATGATTAGCAATGAAATGTTTCCAGGTATGGTTACGCCCTTTTAAACGTTGCTCGGGCGGAGTGTGACCGTTATCTCCTTTAAGCCAGGTATTAACATGGTATGCATAAAATTGCTTGCTCCAAAGTAAACCTGCATAGGCCTGCCTTTTAACTAATTTCTCATCTTCATTTTGGGTTAATATAATCGCATCGTAAAACTCATTGGCTTCTTTTATCTGCTTGTTGAAAATACTGTCAAATTGTTTAAAAGGCGCTTTTTGAACGGCTTTACACAATCGTAAACGTAAAGTAATGGATGAATTTCCAGCAACTGTTTTTGAATACCAGACGGCGGCCTTAGTCCCTTCTTTTAAGGAGTTTACAGCAGACAAATTGTTATGTACCACTCGCTCATTAATGCCATCTTTAACAAACTCTGATTCATTTGCATAAGAATACAGCCGCTGGTTATTACTGATGTTGTTGGTAAATAGGGCTTCGGGGTCGTCTTCATAATAGCAATAATATTCACCTAATATTGCCGATGTTAGTAACAAGGTAGAGTTATCAATTTGAGAAATTAAGGGTTTTTCGATATTCTGATCTACCATATCCCGGAACCAGAAGTTGGGCAGTACATGAATTGGCGCATCTTCATTCGCCCGATTATGAATCGTATATTGAATCAGGATATCTTCTTCGTCATTTTTCACATATTCCGTGAACACATCAAAATATCGGTTTTCATCAAAAATACCAGTGTCAATTAGTTCATACTCCGCTTCGTTTTTACCTCTTGATTTGTTTTGTTTTAAAAGCTTTTCGTACGGATATTCTGCCTGCGGATACTTATACAGCATTTTCAAATAGCTATGGGTTGGAGTAGAATCAAGATAATAATAAAGTTCCTTCACATCCTCTCCATGGTTACCTTCATTATTTGTTAAACCGAAAAGTCGTTCTTTCAAAATCGGATCTTTCCCGTTCCATAACGCAAGTGCCACGCACAGTGTTTGTTTATCGTCACTAATGCCAGCTAATCCTTCTTCACCCCATCGGTATGCTTTACTTCTGGCCATGTCATGGGTTATAAAGTTCCATGAATCGCCACTTGGGCTATAATCTTCACGAACCGTTCCCCATTGGCGTTCTGAGAGATAGGGTCCCCATTTTAACCAAGTCTTTTTTCCAGAATAATGTTCACTTAAACGGATTTGTTCGGCTTTCATAGATATGATTGTAGATATGTAAGAGCGTTCAATACCCAAAAAGTTTGAATGCTTAGTATTCTATTGTGTTCAAGAAGGCTTGAGTCATTAAATTAAACAGTGCTTTTAAAATTACACTTCGATAAAATCCAGTTCTTTACCGTACGTTTCTTCCATTTTACTTGCACATAGTATGGCAACAGCAAACAAAACAGCTCCGGTAACCCAAGCACCAGTTAGGTAATTATGGAAGAAATTACGGGAAGCCTGAAATAACAAAATGATTAACGGCAAGCTTCCCCGAACCATATTCGGAATACTAATTGCCGCTGTTGCCCGCAAATTTGTCCCGAATTGTTCGGCACTCATGGTGATGTAAACCACACTGAAACCGGTTCCGTAACCTAAACCAGCACAAATTATATAGAAGATAGTTTCATTTCCGGATTGTAAGAAGAACCAAAAAAGAAACAAAATGGTAATGCCGTAAAACGTAAACAACGACTTTTTACGGCTTTTAAGTTTATGGCTGAGTAAACCAACAGATAAATCACCAAAAGCAATGGCCAAATACAATACCATCACCGCTTTACCAGGATCGATAGTTGGAATGCCTAATTCAATACCAAACTTATCTGCAAAAGTGATTAAAACACCAATAATGTACCAAGCAGGTAAGCCGATTAAAATACAGCGCATGTACCGTATAAACCGATCTTTATTTGTGAAAAACATCAGAAAGTTTCCACGCTGAGCCGAGCTTGTTTTTTGCTCCGAATACAGCTGACTTTCCTTAACTGAAACCCGTAAAGCAAGCAAAACTAGACCTAATCCGCCGCCGATGTAATAACAAGTTCGCCAATCGAATAGTTCTTTCATGAAAAATGCAGTCACCGCTCCTAAAATTCCGAAAGATGCAATCATGGCAGCGGCTACTCCTCGTTTTTCTTTCGGTAAAAGTTCCATCACCAATGTTACTCCAGCACCCAATTCTCCCGCTAAGCCAACGCCTGCAATAAAACGAAGTATCATATACTGATTGATGTTTGTAACCATCCCATTCAAAATATTGGCAATAGAATATACCAGGATGGAGCCGAAAAGAACCTTTAAACGACCTTTTTTATCTCCAACAACTCCCCATATAATGCCGCCAACCAGTAAGCCGATCATTTGAATACTGATGATCGTTTCTCCTTTTGTAAAAAGCTCTGCTGGTGACAATCCAAGGTCTAGCAAACTGGGTTTCCTAATTATGGCAAACAGGAGCAGATCATACACGTCCACAAAGAAACCAAGGGCACTAATAATTACGGCAAGTTGAAACAGACTTTGATTTTTAGGAGTCATCTGGCGAATATAATGGGCATAATAGCGCTGCAATTATAAGTAAATGCGGATGTAATTTTCAATTTACCGCTAAAGCTTTTGAAGGAATCTGGTTGTTACATTTAATTCCTTTTTGCAAAACGTGTGCGGAGGTTTCTTCGGTCTTCCAGTTTGATATTTAAGCTTCACTTAAAAGCGGAAGATTTACTTATATCTTGTGGTATTGATCAATTAACTTGCTAGGCTTTGCGTCAGGGATTGAAGTGAAAATCCTTTTTGCCCTCTTTCTTCGGGCAAAAAGATTGCAACGGAAAGCCCGCCCGGACGCCCAAAAACTTCTTTATTTAATCTTCCAGTCGAAGTTGTGGAGTAGCTAATTTCTAAGATACGCTTTAACAACGCGGAGTTATAAAATGATAGATCTCGATAATATTAAGGATTGAATTTGTACACCATTTATGTACTATAAATCATCCTTCGCTATAATGAAACCAATTTACATCTAATTAGCAACCACCTTACCCTTATCATTCTTCGAACGATGCAACAACCGTATCCCGGTAGGTAATACAATTAACAATAGCGGTAAAGCCACCAAAAAGCCACCAATAACGGCGATTGCTAAAGGTTGATGTAGTTGCGCACCTGCACCAATGCCCAGAGCCAGAGGTAACAACGCGATGATGGCACCTAACGCAGTCATTAGTTTAGGTCGTAACCGGGTAGAAATAGAAAATATAATGGCTTCATCTACACTTTTTTCATGGAGTGATTCTTTAAACTGTAAATAGGTGAAAATTGCATTTTCGCCTATTATTCCCACAATCATAATTAAGCCCGTATAGCTGCCAACATTCAAAGGTGTGTTGGTTAAAAACAGACCCAAATAACTGCCAGAAATACCGAGAACGGCTATTACAAGAATTAAAAAAGCAATTTTAAACTCCTTAAAGAGGAAAAGGATCACCCCGAAAACTAATAAACTTGAAGCAATTAATATCATCAATAACTCTTTAAAAGACTGCTGTTGCTCGGCATATTCGCCACCGTATTCAATGTGATAGCCCGGAGGAAGATGGATTTTAGCAGAAATCTTTGCCTGGATATCTTTAATAACACTTCCTAAATCTCTGTTTTCAAGTCTTGACGTAATTACTCCCATTGATTGAAGGTTTTCCCTGTTTATCTCCGCATCACCAGCTTTAATGGAAACACTAGCCAGCTGAGTGATTGGCATCCGCCGGCTGTCTGGAAGGAAGATTTGCAACTGGGAAATATTGCTCATTCCGAAATTACGACTATCAGGATATATAATTCTTATGGGTGATAACTGCTCCTTTTCAAATATTTCGCCAGCCGGTGCTCCCTGAAGTGCTATTTGAAATTGGTTTTGTAAATCTGTTGGACTCAAACCATATTGAGCCAATTTTGCATAATCAGGTCGTATGGTAAGGGAAGGGCCGGCAATAACGATACCGTCGAACACATCGGCAGTACCGGGAATGGTAGAAATTTCTTCAGAAACTTGTCTTGATAATTGCTGAAGTATTTTTTGATCATCACCAAAAATTTTAATTTCCACAGGCTCCACCGAACTCATTAAATCGCCTAACATGTCGGTTATTACCTGGCCAAAATCAATGGTTAGGGCAGGTTGTGTCGATTCAATTTTTTGCCTGATTTCGCTAATCACCTCATCCGTAGTTCGGTTTCTATCTTTTTTTAGTTGAATCAGATAATCACCACTATTTGGTTCGGTAATGAAAAATCCCATCTGTGTGCCTGTGCGCCTTGAATAAGCTTCCACTTCTGGAACTTTTACAATAATTTTTTCTGCTTGCCGAAGCAACCTATCGGTTTCCTCGAGTGATGTTCCCGGAGGCGAATTATAATCTAGTACAATACTACCTTCATCCATTTCAGGTAAAAAGCCAGTTTGCAGTGCGGGTAAAATCAAGACAATCGCTACTATCAAACCAACTACGGCCACTATGCTAATCCAGGGACGCAAAATAAAAAATGATACCCAGCGCTGATTTTTTACTTCATGTACTTTTTTAGCTTTGGGTTTATTCGGGTCTTTAACACCCTCTTTTGTTAACAGCAAATAGATTACGGGCAAGCCTATCCAGGTTACAAAAAACGAGCAAACAAGGGTAATGATCATGGTATCGGTCATTACTTTGAAATAAGCTCCGGCAACACCGGTCATTAACGCAAACGGAATAAATATCACGATGGTACTGATAGATGAACCCAGCATGGCAGGGAACAAATAACTAATGGCTTTTTGCAGTAAATTTTTGGTGGGTTCTTCCGGATGTTCTTCGTGGGTACGATGAATTTGTTCAACTACTACAATGGCATCGTCAATAATTAAACCGATGGCCGCTGCAATGGCACCCAGCGTCATGATGTTAAAGGTGTAATCTAGAATATATAAAATAATTAGTGTAAGGGCTAAAGTAATAGGGATGGTAATTAAAATGGTAGCACTTGCTTTAAGAGAACGCAGAAAAATGATAGCCACCACGATGGCAAGGGCTAAGCCAATCCATAAACTATCAGTCACGCTTTTTACCGATTCATTTACAAAATCGGCCTGCACATAATACGGTTTAATGAATACTCCGGGTGGAAGAATTTTTTTAAGCTGTGTCACCTTTTCGCTCATCGCAGCCGATAAATTTACCAGGTTGGCGTTGGGCTGTTTAACTATGGCAATGAGTATCCCGTCTTTTCCGTTGGCATTTATTTTAGTGTATTCAACGCCTTCTTTAATTTTGATATCTGCAATATCTTTCAACTGAACAATTCGTTTGCCCCGGTTGGTAATAATTAGGTTTTCCAGATCCTCTTTGTTGGTAATAGAGGCATCGGTAACTGTTAAATAGAGAAATTTATAGTCAGATAAATATCCGTTTGAACTGATAAAATTAGTGTTGTTTAAGGTCTGGGTAATTAAATAGGGTGTAACAGAAAGTGAACTCATTTTCTGACTGTTTAGCTCTAGCCAGTATTCTTTTGTTTTACCTCCAATTATCCGAATTTCCGAAACCCCATCCACTTGCGAAAGAAATGGCTTTATCGTGTAAGTAGCCAGTTGCTTAAGTTCAATTGGAGATTTTATGTGACTTTCCAGCGAATATCCACTAACGGGTAAGATAGAAGGATTCATTTTTTCTACCGTGATCTCTACGTCGGCAGGTAATGTATTTCTAAGCTGACTAATTTTACTTTCTATTCGTTGCTGACTGATGTCGATATCCGATTTCCAATCCATAAAGGCAGATATTTCACAACTACCTCTGCTGGTGGTACTCCGAATAAGTTTTAAATCGGGAACTTGTTTGATGGCATTTTCTAGCGGACGAGTAACCGTTACCATCATTTTATTAACAGGTTGCAACCCGGCGTCGGCAATTACCTTAATTTTCGGAAAGGTAATTTCTGGAAACAGCGAGGTTTGCATTTGTCGGTAAGCAAATAAACCACCTATTAATATCAAAAATAAAACCACAGTAAGTGGGTTTCTGTAAGAGATAAAGAAGTTTTTCATCCGCTATTTATGTAGGATTTTAACTTTTGCAGTATCTGAAAGGCCGTAATTTCCTGTTAATAGTATTCGGTCCGTCACACTGAATGAAGGCTCGGTAATTTCTATCATACCTTGCGTTTCCATACCTTTTTTAACCGGAACTTTAACAGCTATGGTATCATTAAGTAGCTTCATAATCCAAAATTCATCCTGCGTTTCATTGGTTAAAACTGCTTCTTTTGGCAGTGATGTAGCGTGTTGGTGGGAGTTTTTTAACACTCTTACTTTTGCTATCAAATTTTCAGGAATAGCATGTGCTGGCTTTACCTTAATGATTAATCGTTCGGTTTGCGAAACCGAATCTACACTTGGCAAAGCCGATGATATGGTTCCCGCAAAATGCTCACCATCAGGTAATGTGAGTTGTACTGTTGATTGATTATGAATAGTTCGGCTCAATTCATAAGGTACATCCAGCAGGAAAACAAAACTGTTTGTATTACTGATTACCGCCAATTGCTCACCTTCTTGCACATAATCGCCTTTTTGATGGTTTACCTCACTTATAAATCCGCTTGTGCTGGCCTTTACTACTGTAATTCCCGTAAATTTGAAGCTTGGGTCAAGGCTGTTGATCGAATTGCCAATTGCCCTAGCCTCTTTGGTTATCAAAGTAAATAATACTTGTCCGGCGCTAACGTATTTCCCTTTTTGAGTGGCTTCTGTTCTGATATATCCGTTTACACTGGCTTTGACAACGTTTTTATCCATATAAGAAGATGTAGCGTTCAATTCAGTAAACTCGTTCAAGTCTTCGTTGCTCACCGTAGTAACCGTAACCGGAGTTTGAGGTTCTACTTCTGTTGCAGTTTCCTCATCCGGAGCAGCAGAATGACAGGCTGCGAAAAGTATCACAATGAATAATAACTTAGTTAACTGTTTCATTAAAAATAGGTGAGTCGTGAGATTTTAGTTTTAAAATTATGCGGATTTTCATATCTTTTTGTTCAATAATATTCCTGCCGGTTATTGTTGCCAGTAATTTAACTGGTTAATAAGTTCTAAACGAGCAATATTCGTTTGCCTGGATAAATTTTGCGCATCCAAATAATTGCGAATAGCGAGAATGAAATCAGCAATGGTTATATCTCCAGTTTGGAGCAATTTTCCATCTATCTTTATTAAGCTTTCTGTAAATCGAATTTGTTCATTTATCTTACTAAAAAGGCTCTCTTGCTGACTGAGCTGCTGCTTTAACAATACTTGCTGCTGGGTATATTGTTTAATAAAGAAATCACGATAGTTCGTTCTTGTTCGATCAAGAATATCCAGTTTATTGTATTGTAGCTTTCGCTGATGACCATCATATATCGGTACCGAAACAGTAAACCCGGCACTAAATCCAATGTTTTTATAGGCTTGATCAATGAATGAGCTATTGTATCCCGCATCAGCATACACACCTATTTTTGGCTGGTAGTTCAACTCAATTATTTTTCGGCTATTTTGGATCCGAAGGCTATCAATATGGTATTGTTTTAGAAACAAGCTTTGCTTTAGTGTTTGTGCTGAAGAAGGAATAAGCTTTGGCTCAACCAACTTAACAGAATCAGTACTAATTACACCTGATAAATAATTCAGAACGGCCAGATCATTTAATGCATTTATCTGGTTTTGCTTCATCTGTAACTCCTGTTGTTGCAGGGTAACTAAAAAGCTCAGATAATCTGTTTGCCTGTATACATTTTTTTGAGTCAGCTTTTTAAGAATAACTTCTTCTTCCTTTAATACACGATACATTTTTTGATCAAACTCACCCTGTTTCTGACTGGAATATGCTGTAATGTATTGTGTGATAATGTTTCTGCGGAGATCATTGACAGATAATTTAACCGTGTTGTTTACAGAATCCGAAAGCAGTGAAAGCCCTAGGATTTCATTATTCATCCTCCTTTTGCCCAACAGCGACTGATTCACGGTAACTAAAGCACTAAAGGTTTTTCCGTTTGATAATGCTTCATCATATCCAAAACCACGTATAATGGGTGCGTATGTACCAGTTGAATTTAATCCAACTAAGGGCTTATAATTTGCCAGCACAATTGCGCTATCCAGTTTATTAATAAGTATTTGATTATTAAGGTCTTTTAAGAGCGGGCTATTACTAGTGGCTACGTTTATGTAATCATCAATAGTTTTTTCTTGCGAGGAAGCACGAAAGGAGAAGAAAAATAAACTGCTATTAATGAGCAGCAAAAAATATCGCTTAGTGAATTTAATCATTTAGGGTTATAGCCTTTGTATTCATTTATTTAAAGATAAACATCAGCACGCTTTGCTGTTTAGTTTCAACTTATAGCCTGAATTCGATTGTTTCTTTGTAAAAAACATAGTTTTGGGCGTTCGGGCGGGCTTTTCGTTACAATCTTTTCGCCCGAAGAAAGAGGGCAAAAAGGATTTTCACTACAATCCCTAACGCAAAATCTAGCAAATCTCATAAACTCCCGCAAATACAAGAATCCAAAATCAGATCAAACATTTGCTTTGTTGGCTTAGTCAATGTTAATACCAGTATCGCTATAATAATTATAATTTATGCTTATAAACCAATTTAATAGGCAAGGTTATTGATTTAAAGAGAATTTACTGTTAACATTATAAAAACCTCACGTAATCTATGACTTCGTATAAAAGCTTAATTGTATTCATTTTGACCTTAATTTCTACAGCAGCATACAGTCAAAAAACAGATAGCCTTGGTAAAAAGCTAGACAGTTTAAGCCATAAAACAGACAGTGTAGGTCATCAAACCAATATTATAAAATCTTCCGCTTATAATGAAAATACCAAAATTACTACGTCAACCTATTTTATACTTTTAGGAAGTGATATAAAGCAACAATTTCTTGCGCCTTTTACTACAAATAAAAAAGGTTGGGCAAAGGTGGGCCTGTTTACATTAATGACCGGAGCGCTTTCTTTCGCCGACGAGCCCATTCAACAGTCAACCATTAAATTTATTGATAAGCACAAAACTTTTTCTAATATCAGCAACGTGATTACAAACACCGGGGGTATCTATGAAACGGTTACTCTGGGGTTATTGGGCACCTATGGCTATGCTTTCCATAACGAGAAAGTGAAAACAACTACACTTTTAGCAACACAATCATACATTACCAGTGGTGTTTTATCTTACGTTATAAAGAATTTAACAGGTCGGCAACGTCCATCATACTATGATCCAGCCAAGGTTGAAGCTGAACCTACCTTTAGAGGCCCTTTTGCAAAGTCAGGCACGGATGTTTATGGTAAAAAAACGAATAGCTCGTTTCCATCGGGCCATGCTACTGCCGCTTTTGCTGCGGCAACGGTATACGCCATGGAATATCGCGATAAACCGATCATAAAAATTGTATCATACGGAGCTGCCAGCTTAATAGCGATGAGTAGAATTACTGAAAATAAACATTGGGTTACGGATGTTGTTGTTGGCTCAATGCTAGGTCATTTATGCGGTAGGCAAGTAGTTAACAATTATCATCGGTATGCAAAAGTTCAAAATGATAAAGCCCGTCAACTGAAAAATAAACTTTCTTTAAATATGCAATATTTGGATGGACAAATAGTGCCGGGATTAGTATTCAGGCCATAGTAGATGCTCATTTATTTGTTTAGACTGGAATTATTATCCGGTTCTTCATAGCATTTTAGCATAAGGGTGATGTCTTTTTAGGTTAAGTACTTCGAAGTGCTGGTTTATTACACCTCAGCATCCCAAAATTTGTTAAATTTCTTCATGTATTGCGGCAATTTTACCTCCACAGGAAGGCCCTTCCTGTACAGCACATTATACCCTCAGTGACAACCTAAAATGAGTTAGATCTTTGAAGGCAATAATATCAGTAACTAAACCAGGATCTAATCGTAAACTGAGAAACATAGTACTATATGACGCAATATCAACCTTATAAAATTGTTTTAGTTTATTGCCTCTTCAGTACCTGTTGGATTTATTTTTCTGATAAATTATTAAATCTTTTATCATCAAGACTGTCACTTGATCTGTCTATACATCAAACTTTTAAAGGCTTATTTTTTGTTATTTTTACTTCTATTTTGCTTTATCAGCTGATTAAAAAACATCAGCAATACCTTACAGAATCTGCAAATCAATATAAAGCGATTTTTTTTGCAAACCCTAATCCCATGTGGATTTACAATATAGAATCACTGCGTATTATTGAGGTAAACAACGCCGCGATTGAAAAATACGGTTATAGCAAAACAGACTTTTTAACCATGTCTGTTTTAGATTTTAAATCGGAGGAAGACCGTGAAGAATTAAAAAAGAAATCAGGGAATTTGTCTAAAAAATATAATTTATCAGGGTACTTAAATCATCAAAAAAAATCAGGCGATACTATCATGGTAAATATAGAGTCGCACAAACTTTTATTTAATAAGCAAAGCTGCGTTATTGTAATGGCCTCAGATGTAACTGCCCGAGTAACTCAGGAAGGTAAAATGATTAAACAAAACAAAATGCTTAGGGAAATTGCCTGGCAAAATTCACACGCAATTAGAAAGCCGCTGTGCAATATTTTGAGCATAATAGCGCTCTTTAAATCTGCTGAAAATCATTCGGAAATTCTGGATTTTATTCCATTGTTAGAAGAATCTGCCACCGAACTTGATGAGAATATAATAGGCTTGGGCATCAAAATAAATCAAGCAGAATCTGTTCAAGTAACTTGAACAATTGCAAGTTAGCTGATTACAATAATTAAACAGGCAAAATTCATTTGTTTTTTAATAAAAAAACCTGTAAATTTTACATTAATTAACACTGTAGTTGATTGACTACCACAGACCTCTCGTACCTCGATTAATTAATTTTTAAGCCGTTATTTACCGCTAAAGTCAATTGTCTACTCATACATTTCACCTTCTAAATAAATGGGTATGAAACTTTTATCGGTAGTTCTAATTTTTCTTCTTTGTGTATCCTGCGGAGACTCTAAGAAAACTCCAATGGATAAGGACACTATGGAAAAGGAAAAAACGGCCATTCGAAAGGTCATTGAAAATGAAACCAAATCGTTTTTTGAAAGAGACTACAATTCCTGGGCTCAAAACTATGCACATACAGATTATGCTTTTCAAGCTTGGAGCAACCGTGACGGAACTTTTGATGCAAACGTAGGTTGGACTGATATTAATGACCAGCTTGGGAAATACATTTCCGATAACCCAGAAAAAACTCACCCGGTTGTAGAGCGAAAAAATATGCTGTTCAAATTTTTCGATGAAAATCTTGCCTATCTTATATGGGATCAGTTTAATAGCGATCTGGATAAAAAGAATTTCCATCACAGCAAAGAGGTGCGATTAATGGAAAAAATAAACGGCCAGTGGAAAATTGTTTGTGTATCCGCATTCTGGGATCATAAAAACCCAATTCCTGCTGACAGACTTCGTTTAATTAAGAAAATGCACAACGAAAGCCGGGGTAAAAATAAAATATAAGTTGCGTTAAGGTTTTATGCTAAGCTTTTGTCCCCTAGCAAGCTTAGCATATTTCCTATTTCAAAACCTGTCCTTGTTAAATTTTCAGTGGCCTGGGATATGGCTGTTTCAAGGTCACAAGGTTCATTGTTAATAGGCAGTAACACATCAAAATACGTTCGAAGTTCCGCATGTGGCTCGATCGGAACTTTACCCGCCACCGCTATCACTGGTAAATCCCTTTTCTTTGCTAAAACTGCTACACCGAAGGGTGCTTTGCCAAGTAACGTCTGTTCGTCCAAGCTACCTTCGCCGGTAATCAACAAATCACATTTTTTCAACTCATTTTCAAAGCCTGTTAACAACAGAAAATAATCAATACCGCTTACTAAAGCCCCACTTAAAAAGGCATACAAACCAGCTGCCGCACCACCCGCAGTACCGCCATAGTTGATTTCGTTGATATCAATTCCGGTATCAAGCAGAGTTAGGTCTCTAAACAATGAAAGAAAATGTTCAAGCTTATGTACATCTGCTGGTGATGCTCCTTTTTGCGGACCGAATATCGCTGCAGCACCATCTAATCCGAGCAGTTTATTATGGGCATCACACAAAATAATCAGCTCGCAACTTTGCATTCTTTTATCTAACCCTGATACATCAATGGTAAATAAATCGGCCAGATTTTCTGGAATCGGGGCTAATTCATCTCCGGCTTCATTCAAAAACCGAACCCCAAGAGCATGTAAAATTCCACAACCACCGTCAACAGTTGCTGAGCCGCCCATTCCCAGTATTATTTTCGTAACCCCTTCATCTAATGCGGCCTTAATTAAGTTACCTGTGCCAATAGACGAACTAATCATTGGGTTTAATTTATCCTGATCAAGCAATCTTAACCCCGATCCTGCAGCCATTTCAATCACAGCCGTTCGGTCGTTTTCAATCAATCCGAACGATGATTTAATTCGATTTCCAAGCGGATCGTAAACCCAGGCTTCGATTATTTTTCCCTTGCATTTTTGGATAATTAAACTGCCTGTACCATCCCCACCATCTGCAATCGGAAAGCAAGTGGATGTACATTGTAATTTGCTTTCAGATAGCCCATGTGCTATTGCGTCCGCTACTTCTTCGGCACGTAAACTGTTCTTAAAGGCATTAGGCGCTATCAAAATGTGCATATTGGTTGTTTGCTAATCTTAATTATTTGCGATGGAAGATGGTTTGTTTAGTAACACGAATAAATTATAAATATTTGAAAAAGATGTTTTTGGGCGTTCGGGCGGGCTGTTCGTTACAATCTTTTTTGTCTCTCCCTCCACTTCGTTTCAGGGACGACAAAAAAGGATTTTCACTGCCATCCCTAACGCAAAATTTAGCATTTCAATAAACACATTTTACGAATTTTTTATAGTCGCAATCATTTTTTAAAGAATCGAACTATGCATTCACTACATTTTCGGCATTGCCTGCCAAAAAGGAAGAGAAATTTTTAACAGCCGAATTCATTAAACGAGTTCTCGCCTCTGTGGTAGCCCAGGCAATATGTGGGGTGATGAGGCAATTTTTAGCCTTAAACAATGGGTTATCAGCTTCAGGAGGTTCAACGGATAATACATCCAATCCAGCTCCTGCAATGGTTCCATTGTTGAGCGCATTAGCCAGCGCATTTTCATTAATTAGCTGTCCTCTGGAGGTGTTAATCAGAAAAGCCGAACGTTTCATTTTCGCCAAACTGTCTTCATTAATAATCTCCTTAGTTTCTGGCAGTAAAGGGCAATGAAGACTTACCACATCGGCCTGAGAGAGCAGTTCATCCATCGAAACCCATTTAAAATTACTCCGCTGACTTTGATCAGTAATGGTTCTGCTTGTTGCGATCACGTTCATTCCGAAAGCGGCAGCAACGTCAGCTGTTTTAGCGCCAATGCTTCCAAAACCAATAATTCCCACAGTTTTACCGGCAAGCTCTATAAGTGGATAGTTCCAGTAACTAAAATCTTCTGAATTAGCCCAATCGCCGTTGAAAACACTATCACTATGGCGCTGTACCCGAAGGCAAAGCTCTAGCAATAGAGCAAAAGTTAATTGCACTACAGAAGCTGTGCTATATCCAGGAACGTTGGTCACAATGATTCCCTTTTTCTTTGCATATTGAACATCCACGATGTTATATCCTGTTGCGAAAACCCCTATGTATTTTAAGAAAGTAAGTCCACTTAAAACGGTTTCGTCCAAGGTTGTTTTGTTTGTAAATATTGCTTCGGCTCCTGCTGAACGTACCGCTACTAATTCTGGCGGTGTTCGGTCATAAACCGTTAAGTCGCCAAGTTCTTCTAAATCGTTCCAGCTCAAATCGCCTGGATTAAGTGCGTAACCGTCAAGTACAACAATCTTCATTTGTTTTTAAAATTTAGGGTATATCATTTTGTTTTGGGTAAACAAAATTAGAAAACTATTGATGATGGGATGGTAAAAATTTAATGTGTTTTAGGGTGTGGTTTTTACATGTATTAACCGGTAAACATGCAACAACACGTACACAATAAGTTGATAGAAAAAGCAAAAGAAAGATTATCTGCTACCAATTTATCGGAGAGTGAAATCGCTTACGAATTAGGTTTTGAATATTCGCAGTTGTTCAGTAAGTTATTCAAGACCCAAACCAACCTTTTGCTTATGGAGTTAGGCAGTCGTTTAACAAAGGAAACAAGTACCGCTAATATTTAAGGCTTGTAGCTATTTTAAGATTAGCCAGTCTCAAAAAGACGAATGGATTCAGCAGCAGCCGGTTGATATTTTTATACACAGCGTAATGTGGGTGGTTCTTTAGTTCCTCAGGAAGATTTCGTTTAAACCAACAATATGGTATTCCAATAGATAACCATGTGTAGCTATGTACTATAATGGATGCTGCTAAATCCTGAAAATTGTAAATACTCATTAGAAACAACCTAATAATAAATCTCTTAACTAGTTTGTTATTCTTCTGATTTTCATTAAATTAGAACGTTAAACATCTATTTTTCTAAAGCTGCCATCTATCTACCGGGGGTCTGTTTCATAAAGCATTGATAGTTTTAGAAATTTCAATACAAACTTTACTTATTAGCCTGAGTCCGAATTAAAATGCTGTTCAGAACTCTGAAAGACGTTTTTAAAATGCGTTTATTAAACTTGCTAGGTTTTGCGTTAGGGATTGCAGTGAAAATCCTTTTTGCTCTTCTCCAGAGCAAAAAGATTGTAACGGAAAGCCCGCCCGAACGCCCAAAGCATCTTTTTTAATATTTTAATCGAACTCAGGTTATTCGTTTTTCGCTGTACAGTTTGTAGGTTTCTGTTTGCCAGAGAATTAATTTCTATACCATATGAAAACAAAAGTAGCCATTTTGGGAGGTGGTGTGGCCGGGATGAGTGCAGCCCATGAACTTATTGAACGAGGTTTTGACGTATCCGTTTATGAAAAACAACCGGTGTATATAGGAGGGAAGGCTCGGAGCGTTAACGCAGAAAATACGGCTACCGATGGCCGAAAAGATCTGCCCGGAGAGCATGGATTTCGCTTTTTCCCCGGCTTTTACAAGCACATTACCGATACCATGAAACGGATTCCTGTTCAGGAGAAAATCGCTGGTAAGGAGAAAAAAAGTTCGGTATTTGATAACCTCGAAAGTTGTGAACGGGTAATGTTGGCTCGTTTCGGCAAAGCACCCATCATTAATATTGTAAACTTTCCTAAAAATCTGGCTGATATAAAAGTGTTAATTAATGCCATAGCGCATACGGATATGGGCTTAACCAAGGAAAATCAAGAGTTTTTCGCATCACGTATTTGGCAGCTAATAACCAGTAGTTACGAAAGGCGGCAGCAGGTTTACGAGCGAATAGGGTGGTGGGAGTACATGCAAACAGATATGCAATGTGAGGGTTTGGACCCTTGTCCGTATGAAGAATATTGTGTTGGCGGATTAACCCATTCGTTGGTTGCCGCCCAACCCAAGCTAATGAGCACCAAAACCGGTGGAGACATTCTGCTGCAACTTATGCTGTTAATGGCAAATCCCTCAGCCAAAACCGATCGTGTTTTAAACGGACCCACTAACGATGTTTGGCTTAACCCATGGCTTACTTATTTGAAGAGCAAGGGAGTAAAATATTACCACCATTACAAGGCAGAAGAATTTCAATGTGATCCGCATACCAGCAGCATAACCGGAGTGAAGGTTCATAATCATACCACAAATACGGATGAGATAATTACTGCTGATTATTACATAGCCGCTATGCCATTAGAAAGAATGGCTCCTTTGGTAAACAAGGAAATGCTCACTATAGATCCCAGCTTGCAATTTTTGGTGGATTTGAGTAGAAAGAAGGAGCATAGTCTGAACTGGATGAACGGCATTCAATATTACTTGAATCAGGACGTAGCATTAACAAAAGGACATGTTATTTTTATTGATTCGCCCTGGGCGGTAACTGCTATTTCGCAAGTGCAGTTTTGGTCAGACTTTAAGTTAAGCGAATATGGAAACGGACAGGTTAAAGGAATTCTTTCTGTAGATGTATCTGATTGGTTCACCATCGGTTTAAATGGTAAAACCGCTAAAGAGTGCACCCTTCCGGAAATTGTGGACGAGGTATGGAATCAGATGGAAAAAAGTCTGAACACAGGCGGACAAACGTTAATAGCTAAAAGCATGATCATCACCAGTCATGTAGATAGTGATATCAAAGACAAGGTAGAGTTTGTTAAAAATGATTTTCTATCCGAACACAACTCCGAGCCTTTGCTGGTGAATACGGCAAACTCCTGGAGCCTCCGGCCAGAATCGATTACCGAAATTCAAAATTTGCTGTTGGCTTCAGATTATGTACGAACCTATACAGATTTGGCCACAATGGAAGGAGCAAACGAAGCCGCCCGACGAGCAGTAAATGGAATCATATCTAAAAGTGGATCTAGCGCATCGTATTGTAAAATATGGAACTTACATGAACCAAACATTTTTGCGGTGCTCCGCTGGCTTGATAAACGGCGTTTTGATAAGGGCCTTCCATGGAAAGAGGAAATTCCCTGGCTCTTTAAAGTTCTGCACGAGCTAATTTATCTGTATCATAAACTAACTGGATTTAAATAAGTTATACCATTAATAGCAGTTACAATGCAAAGTCTGATTAATACAAAAGATTATTCTGCGACCGAACTGATAACCTTTGGTGTGGGGTGCTTTTGCTGGATCATTGTGTATTTCTATACGCTAAAAAGCATCAAAGAAAAGCAGTTTATAGAAATTCCGCTCATAACGGTTTGTGGAAACATCATTTGGGAATTCCTCTGGAGCTGGGTATTTCATACCGATATGGGTAATTTATTTCAATGGGGCTACCGGATCTGGTTCTTTATGGATTGCCTGATCGTTTACGGCTTATTCCGATATGGATATAAGCAGATTTCTATTCCATTTTTTCGCGACAAAGCCAAAGCACTCATTATTTTAGCGATGCTTTCATGGCTGCCCTTGCTATATTTCTACATCAAAAACTACGATGCACCAATAAGTCATATGGGAGCGTATTCAGGGTACATTTTAAACGTCATGATATCGGCTTTATACATTCCGCTGGTCATTCGCTTAAACGACTGGAAGATGTTTTCGTATCCTGCAGCCTGGTACAAAGCCATCGGAAACCTGCTGATTAACATTTTTTGTTTTCTGCATTTTAACGATTGGTTCTTACTTTCCCTATGCATTTTAACCAGCATTTTAGATGCCTATTACTTATTCCTATTTTATGTATATCGACGAACAATTATAACAAGCAATGCGGTTGTTTAATAAAGATGATTTGCACCAATGGTTTGGTTTTGCCGGACTTGAACCGGCCGAACTTAATAAACGGATGTCTCTGATGCAATTGGGCGCATTTACCGCCTCTGCCGGCACCATATATTGCTTGTTGTATATTTTTCTGGGTTTTCCGAATGTGGCGTATACCTGCCTCATATACATTGTTATATACTTTATAAACCTGCTGATTTTTCTGATCACCAAGAATTATAGTTATTATAGATCCACACAGCCGTTTTTAATATTACTCGCTGTATTTATTAATCATATTGCCATCGGAGGCTATATTGATAGCAGCGCCGTCATTCTAGCCAGTTTCCTGGCTCCAGTAATTGCCTTAACTTTTGCAAGTCAGAAATCAGCGCAGATTTACTACTACTTGTTTTTGGGATCGGTTTTATTTGCCGGTTTTTGGGATTTATATTATGGTTCATCCGTTCCAAAGCTTCCGAAAACGGTTTACACCATTTTTTTTACCAGTAATATCATTTCAGTTGGTTCTATTATTTACTTTTTGATCAATGAGTTTTTAAAGAAAAATCTGAAATTACAGGAAGATCTTCAGGAGTCGCTCACTCATCTTAGGCAAACACAATCGCAACTCATCCAATCCGAAAAAATGGCTTCGCTTGGGGAATTAACCGCCGGCATTGCCCATGAAATACAAAATCCGCTAAACTTTGTAAACAATTTTTCGGAAGTAAGTACAGAACTCCTGAAAGAACTGCAAGAGGAACAAGAAAAAGAAATACGGGATTTTGAAAATGAAAAGGAGTTGCTGATAGATATTGAAAAGAATTTGCATAAAATAATTCATCACGGTAAACGGGCCGATGCAATTGTAAAAGGGATGCTTCAGCATTCCGGAAGCAGCAACGGCCGAATTGAACCAACAGACATTAATGCCTTGGCCGATGAATATTTACGCTTAAGTTATCACGGATTGCGGGCGAAGGATAAATTATTTAATGCTAAACTCGAAACCGGATTTGATTCTTCAATCGGTAAAATTAAGGTGATGCCACAAGATTTAGGACGTGTAATTTTAAATCTACTAACCAATGCTTTCTATTCGGTAACGGAGAAAAAGAAGCTCAGCAAAGGCAACTATGAACCTACTGTTTTTATTGGAACCCGGAAATTGGATAAATGGGTAGAAATAAAAGTACGAGATAACGGATTAGGAATTCCGAAAAAGATAATGGATAAAATTTATCAACCTTTTTTCACCACAAAACCCACCGGAGAAGGTACTGGCCTAGGTTTATCCATGAGTTTTGATATTGTAACTAAAGGTCACGGAGGACAAATAAAGGTAGAAACTCAGGAAGGCAAATTTGCTGAGTTTGTGATATTACTGCCAATAATTACTTAATGTTAAAAATATGGAACGAGCATTTTGTGAAACTTTTACGAGCTCACAGAGCGCAACAGAAGTTAAAAAGCACCACAAAATCAAGTATATTTGGTTATAAACTAATCTCTACATCCTAATCGCTTCATGACTATTAAATAGAATATTACAATGAAAATTTTGGCTGTTGATGATGAACTGGATATGCAAGCTCTATTTGAGCAGCGGTTCAGAAAAGAAATAAGGGATCACCGGGTTGACTTTGCGTTTGCCAATTCCGGAGCCGACGCAATAGATTATCTCGACAAACACCTTCACGAAGATGTGCTGATTCTTTCTGACATTAATATGCCCGGAATGAGCGGCTTTGATCTCCTGCTGCAAATCAAAAATAAGTACAACAAACCAGCTCCCACCGTCATGATGGTAACCGCTTACAGTGACCCTGATAGTTATAACCGGGCCATGCAATTAGGTGCCGACGACTTTCTAACCAAACCCATTGATTTCACCTTGCTTAAAGCAAAGTTGCATTTGACTTCGTAAGGTTCAATTAATGGGTTTTTTTGAGGAAGTAGATTTTGTAGTTTCATTAAAGCTTATTGTTTTGAGAAATGTATCCCTCTGAATTCAAGGCAGTTTATTGTTTTTTGGAAAAGCAGATTGGGAAGCATTGATTAAAGGTAATCCTGCTCTTCACTGCAAGTCCGCCTGGGCACATTCCCACTACACTTCGGGCTTTTCGTTGCGATCAGGTTTATTGAGGGGAGGGTTGTGGGTTGGAAAAATGGGGTTGTATGGCGGCTAGTTTTTCTGGTAGTTACGGTTTATTGTGTTTGGGTTGATTTTGGGTGTATATTTAGAAAAGTATGTGGCGTTTATGGTGTATATATATAAGTTAGCGGTAATAACAAACGACATGGGCCTTAAAGGACTTATCGACAATCAAACAATAATCATCGACGACCATAGAAGAGGAAGTCGAGAAGTAAAGAACTGGGATGACTCAACTATAGTGTGCGTATTGACAAAACTACAAACTATGCCATTAATGGAAAGAAACAACACTTAAGAATAAGAATTCCTCTCAACTCAGAACGACCAATAAAAATAGAGAATGCTAAGAAAAACGAGTTGAGTAATATCCCTGGACAACTTCAAAAAGAATTAAACAGGCTTTTGAGAACAAATCCAAGAGAGAGAATTTTATAAAAGATGTGATTAATATCCTAAAAGATTATGACACTGTATTAGAAAGTGAGAAACGGTACAGCAGATTTTACAGAATTTATCAAAATATTTTAATATAAGCTGGACAAAAGAAAAAATTGCCACCTACACCAATGATGTTTTGCAGGTTTATACACAAACGTATAAAGACGAAACGGGAAAGGTATTTTATATAACTGTTGATCGAGAAAAGATTAAAATAAGAGAAAGCATAGGCTATGCCCAGCATCAAGGAAACATCAAGCAAGACAAGTAATTTGCGGCTTATAAACCTCACAATTAAACCTAACTTTAAGATGCTTTATAGACTTTTTGCTCAAGTAACCCTAGACACATTTACAAATACACAGAACGTTCCGTACAGACTGTTTTCATTATTTGAAAAGGGAATTCTTTTATTTCCGGCTAATATGATTTGGGGTAGGAATAATTTAAATGGGGATATATGTTTATCACGATTAACATCCAATGACACCTTTGAATACAGCAAAATTGGGACGTGGTCCGAACTTGAAGGCCAGATTACTGCTCAAATAAATGGCAAGGGCATTTATCTTATATTAAATACCGATACCAGTTGTATTAATATTTACGAGACTAAGGCTGAAAATGGATTGGAAGAGTTACAATTAAAAGCAATTAAGAACCTTCCTTTTAATCCTAACGACTTTTAGATGATAAAAATTACTGCTGCCCAAGCATATTTGCCACGCTGGTATGGGCTTGTAGCTCGTACCATGTTCTGGAAGTGATATAGTAGCGTACAATCATAGTATAAACGTTGTTTTAAGATTGAATTTATCCTTATCCGATTAAACCACATAATAATCTACACTTAGACCCTGTCCCACAGTATGATAGCAACATCTTTATGGCTACTAAATATCTATCTCTGTGATTTGCTGCAAAAACACCAAACGATAAGGCAGAATTTTTTAGCTAAATAGTAATTCGCCATGAGAAATTTCTAACCATTATTTGTAAAAAAGAGAGTCAACTTATGATCCAGGTAATAATTATTACTGTTTGACGCTTATTTTTGATCAATATGTACTTCAATAAATCTACTACATATGAAAAGCTATGTATTTTTATGCTTAGCAACATGGATTTGCTTGCAAGCATGCAAAAAGAGTGAACCTGAAAGGCTAGCTGCAGATAACGAGTTGGCCAAAAAATCAAATATTACTTCGGGAGGTTCGTGGGTTCAAAGGGCATCTGCATTTAACCGTAGAGCTTCGGCCTTTGGCTTTAGCATTGGCGGTAAAGGCTACATCGGAACTGGCGGCTTGGGGAACGAAATTTTTGACGACTTTTCGGAGTATGATCCATTAAGTAATAAATGGACAGAAAAAGCAGCTTTTCCATATCGACTAGTTGAAGGAATAGGCTTTAGTATCGGCGATAAAGGTTATGCTGGGATGGGGACTGCTGATGAATTGGGATTCTCGACTGAATTGTGGGAGTACAACCCCGAATCAGATAAATGGACAAAGAAAGCTTGTCTGCCGAAAAAGCTTGGCTCTTGGGAGGTTTTTTGTGTCGGGGGCAAAGCATATGTTGTAGGTGAAGTGTTTAGACAGAATGACTTATCCTATCCACTTTTCGAATATGACCCAAGTACCGATAAATGGTTGCAGAAAGCAAACTTTCCTGGTGGTTTACGCGGATACCCAATCCTTTTTAGTGTCGGAACGAAAGGCTATTTAACAATGGGCGGCATTTCTAACTCGTCTTTATTAGCAAACGATGTATGGGAATATGATCCGGTCACAGACGTGTGGACTCAAAAAGCAAATTTTCCGGGAGAACCACGTTCGGTTGGTGTGGGGTTCAGTATTGGCGAAAAGGGTTATGTAGGTATGGGAGCCGGTAAAACAGTCTTTCTTAATGATCTATGGGAATATAATCCAGTTACTGACACTTGGTTAAAGCAACCTGATTCAAGCCTTCCGACACGTGCAAAAGGTGTTTCTTTTGTTATAGGGAATCACGGGTTTGTAGGCACCGGCTTTACCAGTGGAGGTGGTCCGTCTTCCGTTTTTAATGACTTATGGGAATTTACACCTGCTAATTAACAAATTAACCAGGTTGGTGCTACAACTATAATTGTTACTTGAATACCTTATTTTTTAAAATGCTACAAATCTCGCGTTCGATATGAGATTTGTAGCTAAATAATTTCCCCCTGTGGTCGGGTGTATCACCTCACCACTTTCATTTCTCGTGTTTACATTATTCCGCCCTTGTTGGTGTTCTCGCGAACAATATATATTCGGAAGTTAGTAAATTTATCGGTTTATAACCATTTCAAGTACTATCATCAGTTGACCAAATTTGAGAGTCTGATAAAACACTACTTACCCAAATTTTAGGTTTAGACTATGCCTGTGGAAGTGGTTCATTATCACGCCTTCGCTAGCTCCAGCAACCTTAACAACGAAATCATAGCGAATGACCAACGTTCAAATAAAAAAAGTAACACTAAGCGACATTGACCAATTACAAAAGATTGGCAAACAAACCTTTTACGACACATTTTCAGCTGGGAATACCGAAGAAAATATGTCGAAATATTTGGATGAACAATTTTCTGTTGAGAAACTAACCGCTGAACTAAACGACAGCAACTCTGAAACTTACTTTGCGTTAACTAACAACCATGTAATAGGTTACTTAAAACTAAATTTCGGACAATCCCAAACAGAGTTAAAAGACGACAAAGCACTAGAAATAGAACGTATTTATGTGTCAAAAGAATTTCATGGCAAAAACGTTGGGCAGTTACTCTACGACAAAGCAATCCAAATAGCAGGGCAGAAGAACACTGACTTTGTGTGGTTGGGAGTTTGGGAGGAAAATAAAAGAGCAATAAACTTTTATATTAAAAACGGTTTCGTTGAATTTGATAAACACATATTCAAATTGGGAAATGACGAGCAAACCGACATAATGATGAAACTAAAAATAAATAACTAATGCGGCAACAAGAAAAGCGGCCTTAACAGTAATTAGCAATAGCTAGATTCGGGCTCAGGAGACAGTTTTTTGATTAAAAGAATTTCATTTCTCCTAATAATAAGTAAATTCCATCAGTGGAGATAGGGATTTGAATGAAGATTAACATTGCTGCTAAATCAAAATTCTCATACGTTGATTACAACAATCAAGAAGCATAAAAACTTAGTTCCAATACTTCTTCTCGCATGCCTCTGCCTTTGGACTACTTATGAAATTACGTTTATTAAATATGAGTACGGAGGCGAATTATATGATCGGAGGTTTACAAGAAGTATCATGCTGGCTTTCATTGCGGTATTTTTAAATATTGGCATTTATTTCTTCTCCCCTATTTACTTTAAATATTCAGTCATTGCCACTGTCTTTCTAGGATTTTTTGGCATTTTAAATTTTACAGCAAATACCTTTACCGTAACCTTCATAATACCCTTTCAACCAGTATCTGCGATGGTTGCACTATTATATTTGGCTATAAACTACAACAGAGTAAAAGCAAGGTTAGATAAAGCCAATGAGCTGAACTTGGCAGCTATTCCAGACCCTGAAAAGGTTGAAAGCTTAAAAAATAAATACAGGCAAAAAACAAACGAGGAGTTAGTCGAAATTTTAAACTATCACAGATTTGTGATGGAAGCAAAAATAGCGTCGAAGGAGTTGATGGAACAGCGGCGTAAAGAAAGCGCTTAGAAACAAAGAATAAGAAACTTATCGAAAACCTGGTATTATATAAAACGCATACTGACACTACAAAACATTCGCTTTCGATCACAAAAAATGAACTAGTGAAGCTGTAAAAAAATATCAAAACTTTTGACTTTGACCGTCAATATCCTCAAAACCTGCAGTCGATTAAAAATGAGCGACTTTTATTAATAAACACCATATTTTGCAACCTAGAAGGGTTTTGCGTTAGGGATTGCAGTGAAAATCCTTTTTTTGTTGTCTGGAGCGCAGTCGAAGGGCGACAAAAAAAGATTGCAACGGAAAGCCCGCTCGAACGCCCAAAAAAAGACATTAAATCGAATTCGTATTAGCACATAGATTACAGCAGTCAGGAATGTAAAAACTAACTTGCTTAACGCAAAATCTAGCAACCTTCAACCAACATAAGTCCATTTTTTCTAATACAACGTTTCCCTAAACCGTATATCAAAAATAGCTTTTTGATTTCCTGGTTTACCGTCACCAATATCGTAGGTTTTACTTAACTCATGGGTCATCTCCTGTGTTTCTTCCAATAATTTGCCCCACGGTAATCCATTTTGTGGATCAACTGCTTTATTCATGAGTATCTTCAGATTGTTGGTAAAGTTGAAGGTGAAGATGCTGCCTAGTTCCTCGTCTGATACTGCATATTCGCCTTTGTCGGCAGCAGCTACCAATATAGATGCCGTGTAATCACAAAAAAGAGCCTCACAGGTTTGTTTGTTAATGATGATTGGCGGCCTTTCTGCGGACCGTATTTTATCATCGCCGCCTTTAAAATTGCGTTTGAATTTAATCAGGCTGTTGCAGCAATCTCCAATAACAATATTGAGGCGGGCTCCTCTGCCTTTTACCAATTCAAAAAGATCCATCAGATTTTGGGTATTGTCATTGATAACCTCAATATCGTTGCTGGCCGGATGCGAACGCATATCTATTTGTGGAAATTGTTTTTTGGCATCTTTTTCATAACTAAACCCATGCCCTGAATAGTAAAACACCACAATGTCATTATAGCCGGGAGTCAATATTTCAATGACATCCAATATATTTTTCTTCGAATAATCAGCTTCGGCCACTACCAGTTCCAAAAAATTAAATTTCATGTGTTTGGATAACTCTTCAAACATGTGGCGAATAGATTTGATATCCTCACGACATCCTTTCCCTATTTCAGGATCAATAGTATTTGCCACAATAACCAAAATGAGTTTAGTTGCAGTATTCTTTTCCGCCTCATTCATGCCGTCGGCGAATCTGATTTTCTGTAAATTATACGGATCAATCGGTTTATCGGTCATAAAGCAATTTAATAAATCTCTGCTTTTTAAAAAACATTTAGGTACATTATTCTATTAATACAGAACCTGTATTGCCCTGCTTTACAAGGTAGTACATCTGCCCTTTGCCTGAATAGGCTATCCTGTCATATTCAGTATTATTGATATCAACTAAGCTTATTATGTTTATGCGGTCAGCAATATTGTTCTTGTTTTTCATTCATTTTGCCCATTGCGGATCTGCGCAAATTTCTAAGATTGATAGCCTTTCCCGGCTGCTGGCCAATGCAAAAGCAGACAGTAATCGGGTTACTTTCTTGTGGCAATTGGCAGAACAGTATCAGTCCATCAATCCAGATACCTCTTTGCAATTATCTCAACAGGCTTTATTGTTGGCGAGAAGAATCAAGTACACGGAGGGAGAGTCCCGTTCTTTAGCAATACTGGCTACCTCTCAATATCTATTAGGCAATTACCCTACTGCACTGAGCAATTACATGCTTAAACTGAAAATAGAGGAAAAGAGGAATAGTCCACGAAACTATGTAAGTGCTTTAAACAATATTGGGCTGATGTACATTTTATTGGGAGAATACCGTAATGCCCTGTCTTACCTATATCGGGCCGACGCCATGGTTGAGGCAACGGGTGGTAAAACCAGGGACGAGCTGAAATATAATATTCTCGTGAACATTGGCGAAACCTATTATCGTATGAAAAAGCCTGACTCGTCCGGCTTATATTTTAGGAAAGCACTAGCTATTGCCCGGCATACGGGAGACCATTTTTCTTTAGGGACCGCAATGCTTGGAGAGGCCAATGTATTGGCATCACAAGATAATAATGCTGCCGCATTGCGGTATTATTATCCTGCTTTCAACTACTTAAATGATGGATGGAATAATGAGACACTTTGTGAAGTTACTCTCGGCATGGCAAAAGTTTATGAAAAATTAAATCAAGTGGATTCCGCGTATTTTTTTGGAAAGCAGAGCTTTGCATTGGCTGAAAAAGGGCGCTTTTTATTGCGGCAACTGGATGCTGCACAGTTTTTAAGTCGTCATTTTAAAAATCTGGGTGAGTATGATCAAGCATTTACTTACATGGAGCAGGCAACAAGTCTGAATGATGCTATTAAGGGGCAGGAAAAGACCAGGGAGGCGATGATGATATCTAATAATGAGCAAATGCGTCAGACGGAGCTGGCAGAGCAACGTCTCCAAGAAAAAGAAATGCGTTCTCAGCAATTGCAGCTATTGGTTATAGCGGTTTGTATACCGATGCTTTTTTTGCTCACACTATTTATCAGCCGCAAAAAAGTACATGATATGATTGTGAGGTACATGGGTATAATTTCCTTGCTTTTCCTTTTCGAGTTCATTACTTTATTACTGCATCCGATGGTGGCTAATTTTGCTCATCACATACCCTTATTTGAACTGTTGATATTTGTGTGTATTGCAGCAGGTATCATACCATTGCATCATCGGTTAGAGCATTTAATGATCGAGAAATTAACAAAACGCAGGAACATCTTTAATGCCAGGCACTCTGAACCTGAGTCGGAAGAAGTCTAAACAAAAAAATGAATTTCTTTACCCAAAGTTCAGAAATTCATTGTCGAAACACCAGAATTACTTCTTAACAGAACTCGGGACCACTGGTTTAATATTACCTTTTTTTAGTGGTACGGTTTCGGCTGCTTTGCCAGAGGACGATTTTTTACCAGGAGTTGGTTTTTCCTTGTCAGTTTTCACTTTTGTCATAAGTTTAAGATTTAAACTAAATTTAATATAAAATTTTTGTTATTTCTGCCCTTATTTCTCCTGCATTTTTGAAAGAATTTGGGAGAAAATGAAGCGAAAATCGATCATAACTTTTAGTGTTTTATTACAGATTCTCCCTGTGGTCGGCGTTATCCCTCACCACTTCATTTCCTTCCCATGCTTGTTTTATTTTAATAACTGTTGTTGTGGAAGCTGATCAAGAATTTCCATATTACGAAATGCATACCGAGGTGGAATTCTTTACTGCAACTTGTTCTACTTGGCAATATCTCTTAATCAAATACAAAGCATAAGCAGATTGAATGGTGCAGATAAGTCATGTGTTGATAATGCCGACCACAGGAGAATCGAATTTGTGCGAATAGGCGGTGCGGTGATAACACCGACCATTGGAGAATAGTATTAATCGGACAAATTTGTACCCAAGGAATTTATCATACTTCTGATTGTTCGGCGGGCATTTCGGTGTACCCTTATCTTCCGCAAGTTTCAAAATAGATAATACTTTCAACCTTCTTTAGCAGGGTGGGAGGTATGCTATTTAAACCTTTGCTTAAAAAGGCTTATTGGAATGAGTAAACTTCAGTTTTTGGCGTGGATGTATTTTCTCTTAATGGTTATATTATTCCCCGATATATTTAAATTTTTCCTCAATAATCCCCAATAACAAAAGTTATTCCATTATATTACAATAATTGTTATTTTTTAAAGAAATATAATATATTATCTATAGCGAAAATGTGTTTCAATAGTGTGTTTTAAAAACAATAAATATGTAATTCTTTAAAACGTTAGGATAAAAAATTAAAAATATTTGAAACATTAGTCATTTTTTACCCGTAAGCAGACCATAAATAAAACAAAAGAAAAAATTATGAGAAATTTTACAAAATTAGTTGCATTAGCGATCGGGATGATTGGATACTCTGCAACGTCATTTGCGCAAACCGATGTGAAAACAGATCAAGCATCAGCAAGTGCAACCATTATTACTCCAATAACTATTGCCAAGGTTAATGATATGAGTTTTGGTAATATTGTTTCAACTGCTACCGGCGGAACAGTTATATTATCTACCGCTAGCGGCAGAACAGAATCGGGTGTTCAATTAGGAGCTGTGGCTGGAACAGTTACTGCTGCTTCTTATACAGTAACAGGTCAATCAGGTTATGCTTATACAGTTACACTTCCGGCTGATGGCTACGAAATTACAACTGGCGCAGCGGGGCCTACTGAAACAATGACTTTAACAAACTTTAACAGTAGTTCAACCGGTAATTTAACTGCTGCATCGTTTACATTATCTGTTGGGGCTACTCTAAACGTAGTAGCAAATCAAGCAGCTGGTGATTATACAAATGCAACCCCATTTGATGTTAGCGTTAATTATAACTAATATAATGTGCTGTAATAAAAAGGGCGCTGCACCAATGCAGCGCTTTTTTTTTTAGTCCCTTTTTTACCAAATTTTTTACTGCCTCTTATGGTTAAAATACCAAGTTTTCCTTCTGGAAAATCTAATGCTCTTTCCAAACTTATTTATTCAATTATTGCCTTAGTAAGCCTGTTTAACGCCTCAACTGTATATGCTCAGGGAGATCTTTTTGTTAATCCGAAACGATTAGTTTTTGAGGGTCAAAAGCGATCTCAGGAAATAAACCTCGCAAATATAGGGAAGGATACTGCACGTTATGTAATCTCTTTTGTTCAAATTAGAATGAAGGATGACGGAAGCTTTAAGCAGATTGAACAACCCGATTCAGGTCAAAATTTCGCGTCTAATTCCTTGAGGATTTTCCCACGTACGGTCATCCTTGCTCCCAATGAATCACAGGTTGTTAAGGTTCAGACGAATCAAACTAATAAATTATTGCCTGGCGAATACCGTTCACATTTGTATTTCAGATCAGTAGCAAAAGAAAAACCATTGGGCGATAATCCTGCTAAAGACAGCACTAAAACTGTATCCGTTAAATTAATCCCGGTATTTGGTATTAGTATACCCATAATAATCCGGGTCGGTGAGAATGATGCTAAAGTTACCCTATCGGATTTGCAGTTACAAGAAGTACCTAAAGCGGCCCCGGTACTTAAACTCCGGCTAAATCGTACTGGTAGCATGTCTGTTTATGGAGATATTACGGTAGATTATATATCAAATGCAGGCAAAATCACGCAAGCAGGATTCATTAAGGGAATATCAGTATATACACCCAATAAAATCAGGGATCTTAAAATAACGCTTGATGAGAAAGCAGTTTTAAACTTCAAATCAGGTAAAATGCGGGTAACCTATGCTGCTAAACCTGAAGGAAAAACTGTAACACTTGCGTCAGAAGATTTGGCACTAAATTAATTGAGTTCGGCAATACGATGATTCCCGTAATTTATAATCAGTAACTTAAAGAATGATAAGGCCATGAAAAATTGCCGCCTTCGGATATTTAATAATAAGCAAAGGAAATTCAGTGTTCTTTTTTGTCTAATATGCTTATTCTTTTCTTTCACAGCAGATTCTCAGATAACGATTTTCCCAGTTCAGGATTTTAACTTTGGAACATTTTATCAGGGAAATTCTGGCGGCACGGTTGATATTTCAACTGCCGGACTTCGGTCTGCCACCGGAGGAATTATATTATTAAATACGGGCCCTGCAGTTGCCCAGGCAATTTTTGATATTGAAGCTCCTGCTGGTTCAAACATATCGATAAATACGCCAGATGCTATATTAACCGGAAGTAATGGTGGAACATTAACACTTCACATCACGGGTACAGATCCCGGCTCGCCGTTTAGCACGATAGTAGCGCCACCTGGCCTTACAAGGCTGCAAGTAAGCGGCTCATTGGTAATAGGCGACCAAATCACAAGTCCTCCAGGAGCCTATCAGGGTACATTCTCCGTCACATTTAATCAGGAATAGCCAACGGTTTTTAATCCTGATCTACATTACATGACAGTTAAGGTTATATTTCTTTTATCACAAAAGCTAAAGCGATTTTTGCTGCTGATCTGTATGTTCAGCTGCACTTTTAGTTTTTTAAATTTTGTATCTCCTAACAAAACGTTCGCTCAAGAAGAAACATCACCTGAAGAAATATCCGTATTTGTAAATGTTCCGGGGTTGGGAGGAAGTGAATTAGATGCTGTTATCAAAAAAGAGGAAGTATACCTTTCTATTAGAGATTTATTTGATTACTTAAAAATAAACAATAAGCCATCGTCTGATCTTGATTCTGTTTCCGGATTTTTTCTTACCCAAAAAAATACGTTTGTAATAGATAGAATTAATAATCATATCATTCTACAAGATAAAACCTACCCGCTTGATAAGGATGACCTGATTCCAACGAGCAACAACTTATACATCAAATCATCTGTTTTGGGTAAAGTGTTCGGGCTGGACTGCGATTTTAATTTCAGGAGCCTGTCAGTTAACCTAAATACAAAATTAGACCTTCCGATTATTCGAGCGAAACGCCAGGCACTTCTGCGAAGTAATATAAACAAACTAAGAAGTGAAATTACGGCCGATTCAATCATCAGAAGAAAGTATTCCACATTTAATATGGGCGCTGCAGATTGGTCAGTAACGTCAAGCCAACAACAAGGAAGTGATCCGTTTGCGATGCTAAACTTACGACTGGGTTCAATGATTGGCGGAGGAGAAGCGAATGTTTCTTTAAATTATAATACACAACAAAGCTTTAAGCTAAAGCAACAAAACTACCTATGGCGATATGCCAATAATGATCGTCATACTGTGAGACAGGTGATAGCAGGCAAAGTACAAACTTCATCTGTATCTTCCTTGTTTGCACCGGTTGTGGGATTTCAGATTACTAACTCACCTACAACTTTGCGAAAATCCTTCGGCACCTATTCACTTTCGGACTATACGGAGCCTGATTGGGCTGTTGAGCTTTATATAAACCATATATTGGTTGATTATGTTAAAGCAGATGCCGCTGGTTTTTTTACATTTCAGGTGCCCATGGTTTATGGTAATATTGCTTTGCAACTCCGCTTTTATGGACCAGCAGGTGAGGAGCGAACCAAAGAACAAATTATAGATGTGCCTTATAACTTCCTGCCAAGAAATGAGGCGGAATACACACTAACGGCTGGTCTGCTTGAAGATGGTGAACAGAGCCGGTTTTCCAGGCTGGATTTTAAATATGGGCTGAATCGCAGAATAACCGTTGGCACGGGTATGGAATATTTGTCTTCTATTTCTTCAGCTGCATCTGCTATGCCCTTTGTAAATGCATCGGTTAGCCTGGCTCCAAATATGATTTTATCAGCTGACTATACATATGATGTTCGTGCAAGAGCCTTGCTGAATTATAGAAGGCCGTCTGGCTTATTATTTGAATTAAATTATACCCGGTATAAAGCAGGACAGCAGGCCATTTATAATAACTTTTTAGAAGAACGAAAAGCAATGGTTTCCAGGCAATTTAAAGGGCATGTATTTCCTGTATTTACTAAGCTCACCATTAACCAAACTGTATTTGCTACTGCTAAGCAAACCATATGCGATTTGTTATTGTCAGGAAACTTTAAGAATATAAGCAGCAATCTAACTACTTACGCCCAATTTATAAATGATGATTATTATCGTATCTATAGTAATTTATCTTTTGTATTCAGACTTCCCCGTAAATATACCTTAAGGCCGCAGCTTCAATATGGTTATCAAACCAACACCATTAATAGCCTGAGGTTTGATATTGACAAACAGTTATTTGGCCATGGGTTTCTGAATATTACCTATGATAATAATTTAAATTATAACACCCAGAGTTTCAGTTTAGGCTTGCGTTTTGACCTTTCGGCTGTAAGAGCATCGTTTACGGCCCGTCAGGCAAACAACAGAGCTAGCTTTACTCAATCGTTTAGGGGTGGTTCTCTTTATGATAGAAAAACCAAGTACTTTAAATTTAATGACCGAAATAATGTGGGAAGGGGCGGCCTTGTTGTTTCCTCATACCTGGATTTAAATTTAAATAATCACAGGGATATAGATGAACCCAAATTAGAGGGACTTAAGTTAAAAATAAACGGTGGCCGTGTTCAGAATAGTAGTAAAGATACCACCATTCGGGTCTTAGATCTGGAACCGTATGCTAGTTACCTCCTTGAACTTGACAAGGGTAGCTTTGACAATATTGCCTGGCAGTTCAAAAATTCGACTTTTAAAGTAACGATAGATCCTAATAATCTCAAAGTCATTGAAGTGCCCGTTTATGTAAAAGGTGAGGCCTCTGGTATGGTATTTCAATCAACTAATGATTCGATTGGCCAAGGCAGAATAAATATAAAGATTTATCGTAATGGTGGTTTTCTTGCGGGGACTGCCACAACAGAAGATGATGGTTATTTCACGTTTCTTGGCTTGGATCCTGGAATTTATACGGCAATGGTTGATCGGCAGCAATTATCCAGATTAAAAATGTGGGCGAATCCTTCATTATTATCTTTTGAAGTTAAAGCGTCCATAGAGGGTGACATCGTAAGCGATCTTCAATTTAAACTGGAGTCAACAAAAGAATTACCAGTAACAGTAGGAACTACTATTTCAAAAACTACTATTCCGGAACGTAAAACCACAATTCCCGAAATTCAATTAAAAACAGTAGAGTCTGATGTTAAAAAAGTAAAGCCGGACGTTAAAACTAAAGCCCAAACTAGTTTACAGAGAGATTTGTTAAAGGAGAATGTTGAAATTTACTACTTAGTAATGGTAGGAAAGGTTGCTAACGAAGGAAGCATTAAAGAAGCTAAGTTATTCATTACTCAAACGTTGGGCAAAAAGTCAACCGAAACAGTTAGAAAAGGTGTATATTTCAGTTTGAGAATTATGAGCTTCCAAGACCGGATTACTTCCGAGCTAGCATATAGAAAGTTAATTAAGGCCGGATTAAATGGGTACTTCCTTTATATAGAACAATCTAAAACAAAGGCTCTTCAGAAATAAATCTCGCTTGTTTTTTAGCTTAATAACTTTAAAAATATCCTTTTAAATTTATATCCTGCCTTCTTAGCGTAAAGACTTCCAACAACAAAACTTCAAAAAAAGCATCAATCGGGCCATGCTAAATACCAAGGTTGTTCATGTGTTTCACTCGTTGCCCTGTGGTGGAATTTTTTGTGACTTTATCACACATTTTCTCCATAATGTTTTTTAGCTGATGAATGTGCCGTTGAGTATGATAAATGATGAAATAAAATATTTCGAGCCTCGTTATTTCGCCAAGAATAGGATGATTGCAGGTTTTAGATAAATCGGTTGTTTTGATAAGATCTTTTAACTGCTGAGATGTTTTACTAAGATTATCCAATAGGTTTTCTTTTTGATAAATGCCTGCAGGAGGGACGATTTTTTCAGGCGAATTCAGCTTTGAATTAAAGTTTAGCATCATTTCTTTAAAACCTTTTACATTCTCATCTGGCTGTCTTTCCGTTGTTTTAGAAGGGCCATTTAAGATATTGAGAAACAAAATATCCGACCTTAAAATATGTTCTGCCAGCTGAGCGGCCGTCCAGCTGCCTTCAAAAGGACTGGTATTAAATTCCTCGTTGTTAAACGACAAGAGAAGCCGTAATAGTTCTTCTGTGGTATCATTAAATTCAGAAGCCAGTTCTTTTTCCATAAATCAATTTGATAAAAAGATAATTTAATTATTGAATGGTTATTAATGTTCAAGAACTGACAGTATATTTCCTGCCGGATCTTTAAACCAGGCAATTATAGGCCCCATGCCACGGTAGATTCCTTTTTCATCCGTTTTTAAGTTTTCGTAATCGTATTGTTCGAAAACTATCCCTAGTTTTTGAAGTTCATCAACAGCCTGTTCAATATTTCCAACAGGGAAATTTAATATAGTAAAGGTTGCCGGAATATGATTCGGTTTTTCATAGATCAAAATCGGAGTAACTCCTTCGATGTTTAATTCGAGCATATACGGTTTTTGAGTTACCTGTAAACCCAAAACTTCACCATAAAACTGTTTGGCTTTCTCCAGACTATCTACCGAAAACCCACTAAATGCTTTTGATTGCTTTAACATAAAACCTGATTTTTAATGTAAATTCTAAATAAACAGAAAACTTACCCAAACTATGCCAACATTAACAAAGGAACTGCTTGTTTAGTTAAGTAAACTTACAGTATTGGAATATGTCTGGTAAGGTGTAAATACGCCAATCTAAGGGATGATTGCGACTTTTTGTTAAATCCAACAATAACTGATATGCTCTTTCATTACATTATTTCCAGTGGTCAGATGATAGCACTAACTCAGAGGAATAGTGGTGGAATCGAATTTGCCCATATGAGTGGTGCGGTGATAGCATCGATTGCGGAAATGACATTTGGATTTACCTAACTTAGCAAGTACATGAAAGCCCCGAACCCCGAAGAAATCCCAAGATCAATCATAAAAGGAAGTGGGTTTGTGAATGCTGATTTCGGTTCTTTGGGAGATAAGGGTAAGTTGCTCTTATTGGATACAAGGTGTGTTGTGGTAGGGCTCGGCGATATACCACATACTGTATTTGCCACACCTCAATTTAGTGACGTCGAGCTTCCCTTAAAATTTAGCGAGAACATATTTGAAGTTAAAAATTTTGTATTTCAAGCTACCTTTTCATCAGAATTAAGGATGAAAAACCAATTTTGTAAAATTCCAGAATGGCTAATTAATTTTAAAAATATTGAATCTCTAATTTTAGACTTGGTAGAATTAGATGATCTGGCGTTTCTAAAAGATCTACCCATTCAGTATCTCACCTTCCAGAACGCCAAGATTAATGACGAAAATAGATTAATTGATGCAATTAAACAGTTAAAGCAGTTGAAAGGTATTACGGTCAACAATAAATTCTCAGCCAACTTAATTCAATTAATCGAAGTTGAACTTCCAGAATTGGTATTGACTTATGTCTCGGAAGAATAAAAATGCTTAACAGTTGACTCGCTCACTTCTATCAAGGGTACCATTGCTTGCTTAGGTGCGCCTATTAAGCCTTCACGCAAATAGCCATTAATGAGATCACCCATCAATCAAATGCTGTACAAGGTAATCGGATGTATGCTCTATTTTAAATTCGTAATCTTTTGCCATTACGGTTATTGCGGTTATAGGTAATGAAATCAATCCGTTAGGAATGTTTTTTGGTTCCTTAGTCCAATACTTTTTATGCAGGTCCAAAGCGTTTAATAACATTTCGTTAAAATCTTTTTCATCATTGGTAAATATCGGAGTAAACATATCGATCAATGGGCCATCCATATAAAGTGCATAATTGTACGTTTCATCGGGCATACTACCTTCTTTAATTTCATTAGCTGCTGCTAAAAGATTTTGTCCGTGGGGTTCGCCCTTTATAAATAAGCGTTGTAAGAATTTAGCAAATAGCAAACTGTATGTACCACCGGTAGTTTCATCTTGTTGGTTGACAATATCTAAATTAATAGCACAGAAATCGTGCACAACGTCCATCTTTCTTCGGGCTAATGCAGCCAGGTATCCCAGCATCCAATTTTGATCAGAAACAGAATAGTCTTTATCGTCAGCAGTAACCTGATGTTGATTTCCCTGAAAATTAATGGTAATGGGAGTGCCAATGTTTGTGGCCATTTGATATTTAGCCAATGAAGCATCGATAAACAAATCCAGATAATATAATTGTTTTTCGATTGGAAGAGCAACTGCCGCACTATTGCAAAAATTTTCAAATGATAATCTTTCCAATCCCCTAATCAGTAGGAAGTTGCCGCTATTCAGTTTTTTTAAGTACGAATCGATGTTTTCACCGTTAAGAACAATATTACTTTCTACTACTTCTGTTTTAAATGGATGTCTTTTTACGAACATAATTTTAAAATTATTTTAATTTGAATTGTTTGATTTCCACTGGCAAAAGATTCCCATTTGCGTCAACCTTTTGCGTTACTTTATAATAATCAAGTCTTCCTTCATCAAGTGCAGCTTCTATTTTCGATGCAATTTTGGCATCTTCACCACCCCGGGCTTTCATTTCTCTAATTGTTTCCCGAAGATAAGGTTCAGTACCTTGTTCGGCAATTTTTCCGCCCTGTACTTTTTTACTGCCAACATCTGCGCTTCCACCTTTGGCTTCAACTACTTGAACTCTGTCTACCACTTTTACCTTGCCTGTTGCGGGGTCCACATACACAGATTCAGTATAAACCTTGTCTAAAGTACGGCTTCCCTTGCCGGTATAATCTGGTTTTGCACCAAATTTTTCTTTCATGGCCAAATCAGAAGCCTGTTCTCCCAATTTTTCGCTTTGATCGATTACCTTTTTATTTGCCTGATTATATTCGTCTGTTCCTTTAGCGAGTTTATCTCTTTCCGCGAGGGCTTTGTCCCGTGCTAGTTTTGTTTCCTTAAGAGCTTTTGCTTCCTCGGTTTTCATTCCACTGGTATCGATTTTCTCAACCCGATCTTTAGGTTTTGTCGATGTTGGGTCTGGTTCGTATTTGGCTTCCACATCAATTTTTCGCGGAGCCTTTCCGTCGAAGTCTTTGAAGCTTTTTGTTGCTGGATCATACACACGTTGCTTACCTACTGTATCGCCATTTTTTACGTAAAGTGGTTCGCCATCGCCATTAGCACGCCAGTGATAGCCCGGCTCGGCATCTGGTAAATCCATGACACGAGCTTTCTTTCCACCTTCGCTAAAGCTTTCATATTCAATCTTCTTCACTTTTTCATCAAACGCCTCTAAGTCCTTCATCACTGCTGGATCTTCTGGAGCTTTAGTCATTCGTTCCCTGATTTCCTTTAGCTCTTTTGCTAATTCAGGGTTCTCTCTGAGCATTTCCCTGTGGCTAATTTCGTACACTTTACAATCGGTGCACTCTACGATGTGACCTTCTCTGTCACTTTTTAGTTTATGACCATCTTTTGTTTCTCCTCTGTTGGCAACGCCTTCATCATTCTGTGCTTTCTTAGCAAAGTCCTCCGCTTTTTGCTGATCAGCAGTTTTCGCTTCAGGTTCTGATTTTGCCTTTGCTTCTGCCTCCGCTTCAGTTTTTGCTTTTGGTTCTGCTTTTGGTTCTGGTTTTGTTATTGGTTCAACCTCTTTTGGTAATGGTTCCACTTCCGTTTTAGGTCCTCCAGGTAATTCTTCTTTCGGAACGGTTGGTTTTTCCGGTTCACCAAAGCCCAGTTTTTCTTTAACGCCGCCAATTTTCCCTTTCATGGTTTTACGACCTTCTCCAAATGCCTTGGCAGTTCTTGAAGCTCCTTGTCCGAATTTACTCTCTTTTAATGCCCCTGCGGTTGCTTTTAGCCCTTTTGCTACTGTAGGAAATGCCTTGCCAAGCACGGTTCCTATTTTTTTCAAACCTGCCATTAAACCTTGAGCAATTTTACCGCCTATCGCACCGAGTAGCAGCAAGGCTACCATGATGCCAAGGGTTAAACCACTGTTTGCTATGCGTTGATAAGCATATAGAATACGATCACGACCAGTTTTTACCTGTCCACTAGTATATTGACGAGGACCTTCTTCTTGGGCATTTGCTTCTGCTGCATGTACTTCTCCGGCAGTTTGCTCTTTTGGGGGAGTTGGGGCAGACTCTATTTCATCATCATCTGTATCAATTAAGTCATAAACAGCTTTGGCAATTACAGCTGTTTCAGTTGCTATCATCGAAATCATAATCCCTTCACCAATCGCTATACCGACCTCAAATCCCGCACCGGCACCAGGTATTGCACCCACACCTACTCCGAATATGCCACCTAAAATAGCTCCTATCACTACACCACCAATCACAATCCAGCCAGCAAAAGCTCCCACAGTCATATTGAGGGCTTGCATCCATTCTAAACCGCCATCAATTACCTTACTAAATTCTCCATCCCACAGGTCGTTCCACATTTGCGGAATCAATCGCCATAGTTTAGGTGCATCTTCCCACAGCGGACTACCTTCAGCAAATGGCCATATCAAGAACCAAATCATTTTCTTAGCCTCTGACCACCAGTTAGCTATTAAATGATTGATGCTTGGGGTTAGGTATTTCATAATACCTGTAATGTGTTTGGCCGTTGCTAAACCAACCAAAGCCAAAGCCTTTTTTATTTCGCCTTCTGCACTACCGGGTATGTCTTGAATATAAGGGTCTAAAAATTCTTTTGCTTTCTCTTCTAAAATTTCAGGATGATCCCAGATAAGAAGAAAACCGTCAATCATGTACTTAAAGAGCGCATATTGTTTTTCGATATCATTCAAAAAGGCCATCACCTTGATGAAGCCGACAACTATAAACTCAATAACTGAAAGCGCAATATTTAATGCTTCCTGTACCACGGCCAAAATCGTATCCACAATTTCCGCGAAGGTGTCTATGATAGCAGCAACAATCTCTTTGAACTTATCAAACGCTTCATTCGTTGCAGTAACAGCCGTATCAACTGCTGAGTCAATTTTAGCGTTTATAGCGTCTCGTATAGTTGGGAAGGCTGCAAAAGCGATATCTATAAAGCCTTTCAATATGGCGCCAAAACCTTTAATCAGTCCAACAATTGCTTTGCGAACTAATTCTATAACCGCCATTGCCAGTTTTTTGGCTTTGTCAAATACCCATTTCAGGGCAGCTCTGAGTTTATCGAAAATGAAATTAACCGCCTTTTTTAATTTGTCAATTACAAATGAGGCAGCATCGGCTAACCATCCGAAGAAGCCACCACTGTCTTCCTCTGATTTTTTCTTTTCCTCTTCCGCTTCTTTTTTCGAGGCAGCAGTCTTTTCTGCAGCTTCCTTATTGGCATCATCGTAGTGCTTTTTAGCATCCACATTGCCCTTATTGGCCTCCTTGTTAATTTCGCCAATCTGCTTGCCGGCAGCTGTGGTAGCATTGGTTTTAAAATCCGCTTCTGTTTTATTCAGTTGATTCTGCCAATCTACTCTTGAATCATTTACTTGTTTTTGAGCAGTTTGCTGTGCCTTGTTTTGAGTAGTTTTAGATTTTATGGTTTCGTCATGAATCTGCTCGTCTGTTTTTGATTTTTCTTCGGCTAGCTGTTGTTGGTAAGCAATTTCTTCGCCTTGATATTTTTGAGTTTGTTCACCAATTTTTTGGTTAGCCTGTCCTGCAAGCGAAGCGTCAAGCCTTGCCGAAATATCTGGAGATCCCGTAAAACCAGCGGCTAATTGTGAAGTATTAACTCCATGAGGCTTTTTGATGCTGTGTTTAGCTTTCAGAACTCCAGGGCCAGGTTTCGGAATTACATTATTTTCGCCAAAATCATTTTGGATTTCTTTAGCGGCGTCGGCTTTAGCTTTTAGAAGGTCTGAGGTTTGTTCCTCCTGTTCTTCCGCAATGTTGTTTAAACCGGCTTCTCCAGTGAGCTCAACCTCTGGTGGACTCTCTAACTTTTCGGGTAAATCGTCGGTGTTTAAGGTGATATTATTTAGTTCGCTTTGAGCAGCACTAGAAATACTCCCTGAAGCCTGAGCCCCGGCAAACCGGGAAGTTAAGTTGGAAGGAACAAATCTGGCTGGCGCCGGAATGTTAACTTCTTCTAAAACAGGCGGCTCCCAACCTCCTTTACCTTCAAACGTGTTTTTTACAGAAGCATTTGCTTTTGGAGCAACATATTTTGTTTTACCCCCAGCATCTCCATACGGACTACCAGCACTTTCCGGCACAGTAGGCAGCAGTTTTGCTGCGTCGGCCTTTTGCATTTGCATGCTTTGGCCGGCCGCACCTTTTACTTCGTTTAAGGTTGCAGGAAGTTGACTTGCAGGAGTAGAAGGCAAGGTTGCCAGCAAATCACTTGGGTTAGCCGTTGCGGCTATTACCGGAGGCTGTTTTGGGTCATTAGTAACACTGGCACCTTTCGCTCCCGGTTGTTTAGTTACATCTGCAGCAGGAGGGGTGTGGGGTTTTTTAGTGGTTTTATTTTCTACAGCGGCAGGTTTATTAGCTTGAGGGGTGCTAGAAGCTGGTTTTGCTGCAGTATTGCTTGTTAAGGCATTACCTCCTGGTGTTGTAGTTGTGCTTGCAGTAGGCGTACTTTTTGGGGCAGCATTTCCTGGTGAATTGCCAGCTACATTATTTGAACTACTTATTTCGCGTTTTAAATAAATGGTTCCAGCCGGTGCCAAGTTGCCAGTATTAACCTTATTAGTAGGTTTATCATCTGGCGGCGGTGTTTGGGCTCCTTGCTGACTTTTTAAACCCAGCGATTCTTTTTTCTGTAATTTATCTATCAGCAAGTCGCTCTCTACAGGTAAACTTGTTGTTTCACTTACCGCATTTTCCGTATGATTAGCCGAGTTACCGGGCGCTAGTTTGGTTTGAACCGAAGTATTTTGAGCAACCGTATTTTGTTGCACAACATGCGTTAACTCATGCGCAAGCAGCCGCTTACCGTCATCGGTTTGCGGCTCATATTTGCCTTCATTAAAATAAATGTCTTTACCGGTTGTAAAAGCCTGAGCATTTAATTGCCGGTTCATTTGCACCGATTCTGGCCCTGAGTGGATTTTTACAGCACTGAAATCAGCACCAATCCTTTGTTCCATGAAAGATTGTGTACTGTTATCGATGCCAGAACCACTGCCACGACTGCTCTCAATATTGGAGGTTAATTCTTCATTTACTTCAGAAGACTGTTCATCGCTTTTGGTTTGAACGAACGGAGTAATTGTTTCAGATAGTGGCTTTTTATGAATCTCTTCTTTCTCACATTCTGCACATTTCTCTTGAATAAAAACAGTACTGGTTTCCCTTTTTAATTGAACTAATTCCTCTTTTTCCTCTTCGGGTTTCTTTTGAATTTTCTCTTCCTTTTCACATTCCGCACATTTCTCCTGGATAAAAACAGTGCCGGTTTCTCTTTTTAATTGAATTGGTTCATCCTTTTCCTCTTCCGGTTTCTTCTGAATTTTCTTTTCTTCCTCGCATTCCGCACATTTACGTTGCACAAAGTTCTGCTCAGGCATCCGCATTACTTTATCGGCAACCGAATCGGCTTCCCGCTCCAACGGATCATCCGGAGCGCCAACACTTAATTTGGTTTGAACAAATAGGCCAGCACCAGCTTCAGCCGGTAAAACATCGTTTAGGGGCAAGCTTTGCTTATGTGCGTTTGCAGCACTGGCAACAACTGGTTCTGAAGCAACAGCCTCTTTCACTTAAACGAGTTTATTGGTAAATATTGGTCTACAAAGACGTTGGCGGGGACACCAATATCGGGGTCGGGACACCAACTTAGGGGTTAACGTCGGGTCAATATATTGTATTCTTCAACTCAGTGCGGTGCCCTCACCAGTACCTTAAGTTTTAGAAGATTTGCTAGGATTTGCGTTAGGGATCGAAGTGAAAATCCTTTTTGCACCCTTCGCAAAAAGATTGCAACGAAGAGCCCGCCTGAACGCCCAAAAACTGTTTAATGTAAGGAATTTGGGCGTTTTAACACGCTTTCCACTATATCTTTTTGGCCTCCCAACCCGCTCGTCCGACCCGCCAAAAAGGATACCGCTACAATCGTTAACGCAATAGCATCCGTATTACAACCTGCGGAATTAATCGGGAGTTTGGCCGCTTACACAATGAATGTATCTGGCCCAAGCATCGGCCACTAACCAATTATCGGCTTGTGAAGCGCTGCAATCGAAGATAGGGAAGTAGGTTTCGCCAGTCGGTTCACCAATTCCAGCAGCATGTGCCGCCTCATGAATCAGTGTCCGTGTTTGCTGTTCGGGGGTTGATCTAAAAAACCGATTACATAAATGTATTGGTAATCGGTTACCCGTAACGTATGCCACCCAACCCATGTCGCCTGTGCACTGAGTAATTTCTGGTCCGATTTCTATGGATGTATCAGAGCCGAGCCGAGTCATAATCGAGCTAACTATTTCTACTATTTGATCGAAATTGACAATATCTGGCGCAATAAGCCCTCGAACCCGTTGCAACTCCTCGGCTTGGCTGAAACCGGGCGAAGTTCCGTTAATTCTTAAATAGGCTAGATTTACACGATGAAAAGCCCTTGCTCGGGCATTACTAATAGCAGTTTGCCTTTGTGTTGCCTGACTAGGTGTTCGCTGCACCATTCTGTTTACACTATCGCCTTGTTGTATGGTATGAGTTAATTCATGAGCAAGTAGTTTATTGCCTTCCATACTCTCGGTGTCAAGTCGCCCCGAATTAAAATATATATCATTGCCATGCGTAAAAGCCTTCGCCTGGATACTTTCATTCATTTCGGCTGCCTGATTATCTGTATGAAGCCGAACTGATGAAAAGTTTGTACCGAAAGCATTCTCCATAAAATTCTGACTTCTTTGAGGTAGCGGTTCTCCATTACCTTTGGTAGCATTAAGTGACGATACTAAAGACGATGATGCTTGCCTTCCGGCATTGACACTTTCTGCTTTCCGCATCACAGAAGGGGTTTTCTCTTCCTCTTCGCAATGGTCACATTTACGTTGAATAAACGATTGCTGCGGCATACGCATTACTTTATCGGCCATAGCATCTGCTTCATGTTCCATCGGATCATTCGTTGCGCCAACAGTTAGTTTTGCCTGGATGGGCACTCGACTCGCTGTTCCGGTCTCGAACGCATCATTTTGCTGCTGCTCATTTTGGTTGGAGATGGCAGACGGAGTAGTAACGGATTCTGACACAAGAGCTTCTTTCACGTAAACAATTAGTTGATAAAAATTTTAAACATGGTTAATTATAAATGGTGGCTGAACTGAAGAGAAATCAATTGTAAATGGTACGTCGCCAGAAATGCCGGTTGCTTCAAATTGGGACATCGGCACCGTTGCTATTTGTTCTTTGCTTGTACCACAATTACCCGGACACAGATCAATGGTGTCCTTAACAGTATAATTAATTAGGGGAAAAACGGTTAGATTGTCAGAACTATCCCTTATAACAGTCGCTATACCACTCGCAAGTCTTTCATCATTAAAAGGGGAGGGTTGGGCACCCGATTTACAAGCGGTTTGATTGTCGCCTATTCCGCCAGCAAGGTTACCGGCAATGTCACTTGGGAAATTAAAATCCATTTCATTTGCACCTCCCGCTTTGTTTATGGCGGCTATTTCTGCGCTAATTATGCTTTTCAAATCAACTACAGTCACATTTACACCAGTAGGGAAAGATGGACGGGTGGCGCCTAGATTACGCTTTAATGCATTCACTAAAAAGCTTGTGGTAGTAGCGGTTGTTGGCGACGCTGCAAAGTCAGCACCAAATTTAGATGTGAGATTTTGCGGTGGTGAGCCGCCCATTAAGTATTCGCTCCAAAGCGGAACCACACGTGAATCTACAAATGCGGCAATCCCCCCAAGCAGTATCCACATCATTTTATCACGTTGGCTTCTAGCAAAGTTTTCGCTTGTATAGGGTTGGCAAAAAGTTGCCGGACAACTGGAAGGACCTCCGCAAGTGGTTGCATGAGGTGCTCCATCTCGTTGGTCTACATAATCTACTTTTGGATCTGAAGCCAACTGCCTTTGTACAGTATTTCGGTTAACTGCCTTCTGTTGCACTACATGGGTTAATTCATGTGCTAATAATTTTTTCCCTTCCGTAGCATGTGGTTGATATTGACCTTCATTAAAATAAATATCGGCGCCGGTGGTAAATGCTTTGGCGTTCAGATCACGATTTAATTGAATGGCTTCTGGATCTGTATGAATTTTTACGCCCGAAAAATCATTTCCAAAATGGCTGGACATGAAAGAATTTGTTTGCTGATCTAGGGTAGAACCTTTTCCGGCAGCCGATTGAATAGTGGCAGAAGTGGATTCACTTACGGCAGATTGAGAATATCCATTTGACTTTTTTTGCAATTTTTCTTCCTTTTCACATTCATCGCACTTTCGTTGGATAAAAGAATTTTCTGGCGCACGCACTATTTGATCTGCAACGGAATCGGCTTCGTGTTCTAAGGGATCATCTGGAGAACCAACGGTTAATTTTGTTTGAATAGGTACTTGACTTGCTGTTTGGGTTTCTGATACATTATTTGGCCATTGCTGATTTTGGTTGGAAATTGCAGAAGGAGTAATTACAGATTCATTAACAACATGTTCTTTCATTAATTCCTAAAATTTAATGAAGCCAATTATAATTGAATTTACGGCTTGCCTCTTCTTCTGGCAGCCACGCATTTATCAATATCTAGTCCTGCAACGCGACAAGCATCATCATCTAAGGGATGTTCGCCGGAGCCCATAATTGATAATGGATTATCAAAACCCGGTGGCTTAGTTAATTGCACCGCAAACCAATGGAGCCTATCTTTAACAAGCATGGACTGATTTTTAGCATGAGATTCTATGTAATTATAACGATCAATCGGGAAGGCTAGCATATGAAGTAACTCATGAGCAAGTGTAGTAGGGCTACCTGCCGACCAGTTATCGGCTGTCGTCCATCCTTCCTGGTGTACATTGGTTGTAAAGCTTTCTGGCTCATATGCATCTATAAACGTAATTGAAACGATGAATCCTTTGGTTGATGCTGCCTTTTCAATTCCATCATGCATCAGCTTGATGTTTTTAACGTCATCTGCAGTTCCGGAGCCAGTTGGCTTCAGAAATACTTTGGCTCTTACTACAATATTTAGAGGATTTGAATTGTCTACTTCATAGGTACCACCACCAAATTTACCAGCCATTTTTTTCCAGTTCGCAGCAGGAACGGCATCGGCTGCCCGTTTTTCCATGTCTAAATCTTTTACCGCTTCAGGCTTTGCTACCCGTGCTTTCTCTTCTTTTACAGCTTCTACAGTTACTGCGGTATTCTCAGCTACTACATCTCCAGCTGGCTTTTCGGGTGTGTCGAACAGATCTTTAAGTTTTCCTGCATAATACAAGCAAGCAGGCTTTTGCTTTGCGTCTACTATGATTTTGTCAGCTTCAGTTTTATCCACTAGGGCACCATAAGCTGGAGTTGCCCTGATCCTGGTTATTAATCCATCATATAAGGGGTCGTTCTTAGCAGGATTAACGCAACGTCTTATCATTCCGTTTTCTTGCTGCACCACATGAGTTAATTCGTGAGCTAATAGTTTTTTCCCGTCGGTTGAGTGTGGCTGATATTGCCCTTCGTTAAAGTAAATGTCAGACCCGGTGGTAAATGCTTTGGCGTTCAGATCACGGTTTAACTGAACAGCTTCTGAATCTGTGTGAATTTTTACCGCTGAAAAATCATTTCCAAAACGGCTGGACATGAAAGAATTTGTATGCTGATCGAGTGTGGAGCCCTTTCCTGCAGCCGATTGAATGGCTGTTGTGGTTGATTCACTAACTGTAGCCGGTGAATTTCCCTTTGCTTGAACTATCGGTGTGATGGAGTCAGAAAGATGTTTTTTTTGCAATTTATCTTCCTTTTCGCATTCATCACACTTTCGTTGGATAAAGGAATTTTCGGGCGTTCTGACTACTTGTTCAGCTACAGAATCTGCTTCGTGCTCGAGCGGATCATTGGGTGAACCAACCGTTAATTTTGTTTGAATTTTAAGTGGGGAGGACGATTCTATGGGTTTTAAAGATTCATCCGACGATAAAGTTCTTTTATCGTTAGCTGCCGATGTTGCCGTTTTACCTCGGGAGGGAGAAGATGCAAGCTGTGGCACTGAAGGGAATTGTTAATTATTAATTGTTAATGGTTAATTCGTTTGGTTGCTCCTTGTAGCATGCCTGCTCCCTCGATTTTAGGGGAGCTGTCCGCAGGACTGAGGGGTTGGAGTTTTCGGTTTGAGTTGGAGTTTGGTTTCGCTTCAAAAATTGCTACCACCCCCGACCCCTCCTAAAAACAGGAGGGGAGGTATGGCTGGTATAGCAATGTTCACTAAAAAGCTCCTTATCGCATGCCTGCTCCCTTGTTTTTAGGGGAGCTGTCCGCAGGACTGAGGGGTTGGGATTTTCGGTTTGAGTTGGAGTTTGGTTTCGCTTCAAAAATTGCTACCACCCCCCGCCTTCCTAAAAACAGGAGGTAGTGCTAAACGTTTTACACCGTTTTCCCTTCCTTTCTGAATTCCTTCCTGATTCCTTCTAAAATATCATTTTGGCGAATTACGTTTTCTTTGCGATTAAGTGCCATGAGCGATGCATATTGAACTACGTTAATAATCGAACCTCCGGCAAGCTCATATTTTTCGGCAATTGCATACAGATCTAAATCATCGGCTAGTTGACATTGATCGCTAAATGCTTTTTGCCACAAGGTGAAACGCTCGTGGCTTTTGGGCACCGGAAAATGAATGACTGATTGTAGTCGTCGGCCAAAGGCTTCATCTACATTGCTGCGCATATTTGATGATAAAATTACTAAGCCGTTGTAATCTTCCAATCGTTGAAGGAGGTAGGCAATTTCCTGATTTGCGTATTTATCATGTGCATCAGAAATCGACGTTCTTTTGCCAAATAAAGCATCAGCCTCGTCAAAAAATAAAATCCAATTTTTATGTTCCGCCTTTGCGAAAACCTTTTCTAAGTTCTTTTCAGTTTCGCCGATGTATTTAGAAACAACCATAGATAGGTCAACGCGGTACACATCTAAGCCGGCAAGTTTTCCAAACAAGCCGGCAGTAAGTGTTTTACCTGTACCTGGTGGACCATGAAAAAGTGCTTTATAGCCCGGTTTCAGTTGCTTTTTCATTCCCCATTCGTTCATCAGCTTGCTGCCATGTTCCAGCCAAATCTTAATGTCGTTCAGTTGCTGCATGGTGTGGTCATCTACTACTAAATCCTGCCATTCAAGGGTGGACGTAATTCTTTTTGCCGGAAAATCCATGCTGAAATTTGGCTTGCGAAGTTTACCACCGGTAAAGAGGTCTACATACTCGTCGTTAATTAATAGCTGACCACAAAATATGGGTTCATTGGCCGGGGAAGAGCCTAACCACAAAATGTTATGGATTTTAAATAAATGATCTGCGTCAAAGAGCTGTTGCACCTGGAAACGTTTACTTAAATCGTTGCCAGCTATTAAGAACATGGCGGTTTCTCCTGTTGGAATAAAGCCACTATGTGCAGCACCTTTTAAGCCGCCAAATTCGGTGTTGATACGATCTTTACTTTGATTTTTTGCAAAAAAAACATCTAAAACCTGCGGACAAACATGCGGTAATAAGGCTAACATTAACATCAGCCGCTCCGAAAATGATAAATCGTAGAAGCGTATAAATTCCGTGTAAATGGATTCCCTTTCAGACAGCTCTGGTGCGGCAATCTCGTAAATAGAAGCTACCTCGCACTCTTCCCCGTAGTGAATTTTTAAACGTGTTTGTATAACTTTTTCAAACCAGTTAATTTCATCTAACAGATCGAGCGCATTTAAATGATATGCTTCTTTTTTTACTATGGGAACTTCGCTTACCATTCGATGTACATTATTTCTTTAAGCCAAGGCAGTTTGATGGTGCCGATACCCCAAGGCAAACGATCCAATAAAATATCTACTCCGGTTCGTTCAACCTGGACAAGCCAATGATTTTCTTTGAAAGTTACTTTGCCCTCACGCATAAAAAAAGTGGTTTGCAAGGCTTCAATACTTGCTCCTTTTAAGGCAGTCCAATATTCTATCACGCTTTGCAACAGTAAATTAGATTCTTCCTTTTCATAATCACTTAGAATAATATCATCTGGAATTAACTCTTCAGTGGCCATTCCGCACAAGATTTTGTTAAGTGGCATTTCCCATTCTTTGTACTCCACAAGTCCGCATTGCAGGTAGTATAGTAGTACCGCTGCTTTGGTTTGTGTTTCCACGGAAGTGAACTGATTTTCCTCATTAAGGAGATTCAAACCTTTAAAAAAAGTTGATAAAAATGGGTGGAGAATTACGAGGCCAGCATTTGAAACATATAGACCTTCATCCAATTCGACAGGTTTAATGCTCTTATTAGTTGAAGACAAAGAAGGGGCATTCGCTTTGTCTTCATTCATATCTTTATTTGAGTTTAAAAGCGACTCAACGTTTAAGTTTTGAAGAGGATTTTCCTTAACCCGTTCATGAAGTTCATCTGTTGTAACCGAAAAGCTTCGCTGTAAATGAACTAAAAAACTCTTCAGGAAATCAGGTTCGTCATTGTTCAATAAAACAAATGCTACAGCCTGCTCATAAAAATCCCGTAAGGAAATATTAAACAGCTTTGTAAGGTTAACCTTCTGGTCGATAACTATTTGGATATTCGATACAAGTGAAGCTTCTGAAAATAGCTTAGTAAGTTCGATCAAGTACGTTTCATACGCCGACTCAGATAGTTGAATAAATAAGCGTTTTACTATTTGTTTTACCAATTCACCATGTAAATTTCTGGCTTTAATAATGAGTGCGAGCAGAAAATTGATTTGTTCGTTGCTGGTGAAATCGTTTAGTATTTGGGCAGGCGTTTTTCCGTTTGTCTTTTTATACCACCAAGGGAAATTTCCGCTTTGCAAAAATATAACTAGCGCTTCTGTGTTTTGCTGACTTTCAGTACTGTAAATAATCGGGTCTGGCTTTTTAGCGGGTTCGGGCTCATTTCTAAGGGCTTCCTCAAAAACTTTTGAGTCAGAAACCGTTTCAAACTGATTTTTTAATTCTATGATCAGTTTTTCTTCTAATAACTCAAAAAAGTGATTTTTGAAATCGCTTGTAGACACTGTTCCCAAATCCACTTTAAGTGAATCGATTATTAAGTATTGATCAGACTGTGTACTTTGATAGAACAGATGTTCATACATTTTTGTCAAATCTGTAATTAAACTTTCATTGGCAAATTGCCTGCATTCGAACGCAAGTTTTTCAGTAGGAGCGGTGATCCTTATTTTTTGTTTACGGATGATTACATCGCCACCCATTATTTATGATTAAAATATTAACGATTAAATTTTAAATTTCTGTTAATTGTGTTGGCACGTTCGGCAATGGTTGTGGCCTGATTCTTCAACTCTACATTTTGAACCAAACCGGTTCCGCTGTGCACATCAGCCAAAATACCTTTTACAGCCAAACTACTACTTGCATCGTTAGTTACTGCAGGGTCATTGAGTTTTTCTGTCAAATCATTTGCTGCATCAATTACGTTCTTTTCTAGTACATCACGACCAGGTGCATCAGCAGGGACATCGATCAGGTCTAATTGGCTCTTTCTAAATCTTTCAACTTCAGCTGTGAGGTCTCTGGTGCCGAAAACTCCGCCAGTATTTGGCACGGCGGCCCTTGTATCTTTGAGAAGCACACTGTTAAATAATTGCGAATTATCTTTTAGCCGTTGATCGAAACTAAGATTTTGCTGGCCGAAACCATCAACCTTAGTATTTGTTATCGCCAGTTTCAAATCGAATTTTTGTTCCACTTCACCAAATTTCCCTGCTATTTTGGTGTTTACTTTATCGTCAATATCTACCTCTTTTACATAGGGTATAATGTGATCCTCGAAGTGCTTTTCATAAATTGGTTTGATTTCAAAAACATCGTCTATCGGGAATCTTGGAATAATGTCAATTCCGGGCGGTAGTGGAATAATTGGAGGTGTGTAAACCGGTGGATTCGGAACAATCTCTTTGTCAATATTTGCATAAGGAAGCATAAAATCTGCTACCACTTTTTGATCATCGGCCGTGTATACTAAAACAAAAGTTCCGCCTCTTAAAACTCCGCCATTATGCTCTAAACCAGGATTATCTTTCATGTAATTGCCTAACATTAGCCCTGTTTTTTTCTTGATCAGTGTGTTTTGGTAAATGCTCGAAATGACATCAGTCTTTCTTAAAATATCTGAATTTAAGATGAAATCATGCGGTATGGAGGTATTTGAAAAAGTGTATTTTTTGGTCTGCGCTTTCACATTAATTGTAGCCGATCTCATATTGGTTATTGCAGATCGGTAACTCAAATAGTTAAACTGCGGATCGCCAATATCACGGCTATTATCAAGCACATTTTGTTTTGCAGTTTTATATTCAGTAACAGGCACAGCAGGATCTTTCAATCTGAGATTATCGTTTACCAAATCGCCATCATCCAACCGGTCAATAAATGTGCTTTTTATTGATTTTTCATACATATACAAGTGAGGGAAGAACCAAGGCCTGGGTGGGATAGTTTCTATCCTTTTTTCAACTTGCACAGATTGAATGTTAATTGGCAGATTGTTGTCTAAAATCACTTTATTCAAGGCAGCTTCCACATCAGCCCGACTGAAACCAATATGACCTTCAATTCTGAAAAAATCATATTTTAAGATACTGAACGTTAACGGAGTAAGTGTTGCCGGGTGTCCTCCGGCATAGGCATTTGAGTTATATGATAAAATCTGATTTTCTTTTTTGCGGGTATTCGCTTTAAAATTCCAATATAGGTTTAAAGGCAAGTTGGGGTTAAAACGATAATAAAATGGAATGCTGCGTTCTCCCAATGGCACATCTTCATAATAGCTAGGCGTAATTTTTAAGCCAGTATCTAAATTCTGAACTTCTTCTGCTGTAGGTACTTTAAAGTTCGTGATCATGCTATGTAATCGCATAAAACAAAACCTGGTAAACTCATCCATTTCATCATTATTATTCAAAATCGGCGATTCATAAAAGTGATGGCGGTATTCCAAATCAATGTGAATTTTATTGAATCTCTTGATAAACGTTCCGATGTTGAAACGGATGTTTTTAAACAGGCTTAGTCGCGGTTGCAATAAATTCGTAAAATTGGGAGTATCGATTGGTAAGATGTCTATCCGGGGTATGTTTCTAAAATCGGGAAATGGAATGATTGGATTTTTTACTCGGGCATCTCGTATCAAACCCAATAACACATGTTTTGGGAAAAGGTCTACATCCGGACAGCAAAGCATATTATCAGAAAATAAGCTTTCACGCATTTCATTGTACGCATAGCTGATATCCCTGGCAAAATCATAAACATATTGAGTTGCTGTACTAACTCCTGCCGTAAAATGTTGATCAAGCAAGGTACTCCAGCCAGTGGTAGGATCGCCATTATCGAACTCATCTTCCACAACTGTTTGGCAAACCTGGTAAGCCTTAATCAATTTGGTTTTGATATCCTCTTTAATAGATAGCACATTATTAAAAGAGGCATTTAATTCGATGAAAGTATCGATTGCGGTACTAACGGTTACCCTCGGAATATCGATATCCTCTAAAGCAAAGTAGTCTTTATTCATGGCTGGCATAGTTTGCAACAGCGTGCCAGCATTATTTTTATGAACCAATAAAACCTTTAAATCTTTTACAGCGGTAACGCCCTTATTATCGCAATCTGTGCCTGTACATAAATCCGGATCATTGTCGTAAGCCTCCAAATAAAGTATCCCTACATAGTCTTTAAACGCCGTACCGGTGGTGCTTTCAAGTGCAGAAAGTTCTAGTCCAGGTATAGAACCAACCAGCTGACTGTTGCGCAATTCAAACAAAGGAATTCGCTGGTTGGTATCTAACTGAAAATATGAATACTTTGCATTCAGGTCTTCAAAAACTTCGTACTGATCAAACTCCTGATCGAAATCAAAAGAAAGCAGATCGCCATCTGTGGTGATAGCGGCACCTTTTGATATCACAAGGTGCCTGTTTTCAAGCACACCCATTTCAAGTCCGCAAATGATACCAACACCAATTGCCCGGGTGCGTGTTGTCCGGGTTTGAACATCCAGGTAATTAAATAAATCATTTAACTGATCTGCCGTTAATACCTGGTTGTTTTCAAAAATAGTAAAGCGGGTATTGTCTTTACTGATGCTATCGAGTACGTTACCCATGATTTTTATGTTTTAAGTGTTCCTAAAGCGTTTTGATTTAATAACCTGAGTTCGATTATTAATATGTGTTTTGGGGCGTTCGGGCGGGCTTTTCGTTTCAATCTTTTTGCATTGTCGTTCTTCGACTCCGCTCAGAATGACAACGCAAAAAGGATTTCCACTGCAATCCCTAACGCAAATCCCTACTAATTGAATTTATTGAGTATATGATCAAAATGGCTCATTAACTACTGAATTAGATGCTTCGAGCGCTAATTATGTTTTAAGTGTTCCTAAAGCGTTTTGATTTAATAAGAAAAGCGTACGCTCTTCGGTGCTTTTGCAATCTTCAAGGCGTGCTATCGGATAGATGGATTTTAAAGCGGTGAAAATGGTGACAAACCGATTCAGTTTAACATTATCGATATCTACTGCATTAGATGCTTTGAGCGCAAGCCAATCTTTATAGGCATCCTGAAACTCTACCAATTGCTCATTACTTACCCAGCAAATTTTAACAAACGTGTGTGAAGGCGATTCCATCCGGATAGTTTGTTCACAATATGTTCTGAAACCGAGATTAAGAAACCGTGGAGCATAAGCGGGTAAAACCATACTAATTCGGAAGGAATAAGGATCTTTATCCTGACAGTCTTTACAACTTTCATCCACACATATAGGTAAAAAACCATCTTTGGGCGCTTCCGGCGGAGATGCTGGAGGCTCGATAGGAGAAGCAGGAGGTGACTCGGGTGGAGATTCTGGTATTTCTAAGGTTGGATTTGGAAGGAGTAATGGATGCTCGACCAAAAACATCCCTTCATCAGCCCGGGTTTTTGTAACGAGTGAAACTAATAAAAGGCGGTCGGTATTTGCTGCTTCTTGGGTAGTGTATATTTCTGTGCTGCTCCCTAACAATACTTCTGTGCTGATTTCTAATACTACTTCTGTTTTAAAAACCTGATTTGTGAAGGAATTGTCTGCATTCTGAACGATTCTAATGTTGAGTGGGCTATAAATTGATGTCAACGAATCTTCCAGATCAAATGCTGCTTCTTCTTCACTGGGATATTTTACAGCGCCCTCTAGTAACACTTTATTGTTTCGATAATCACTAATCCGGAACCAATACTGATCGTTATTAAACTCATTAAAACCATGCTGAATACTGGTTAGTAAGTTCACCAAGTTGCGCCTGTTCAGATTGTCAAAACCCAATAAACGCTCCAGCCTTTTTTCTAAACCACTAATATTGTCGGTATCCCACGTTAGCGGCGAAGTGTAATGATATCCTGCAAAACGCTTTCCACTGTATTCCGGGTAGTTTTTTAGGAAGTTAATTTTATCCTGAACAATATCTTCCTGATTTATTACAGCCGGACTAATTACGTCTTTTGTGTTTGCGGTAAAACCGGAATAAAGCACATTCACATAATCAAAAAACGATTCTGAAAAGCGGGAAAGTAAATGATCCAAGAATAAATTTCGTCGTTTGTAGTAGTCTTCTTTATTTTCTGCAGCGGTCTGGATGCTAGGGCCAATGGTATCTTTATTTACAAATAAATCTTCCGCATTGGGAAAGCTTGTAACCAGTTCTGCAAAGTAGGTAGCTGTTTCATTTTCGGTAGAAAACAAATTACGCAGATGAGATAGCTGTGAACAATAGTTTGCTAGCTGCTGATCAAAAAAGTACAAATATCCTTGTAATTGCTTGGCCTGTGCCTTTCTTTCTTCAGTTGCATCAGAAGGCAATCCCCAGTGACTAATTCCATAATTTTTAGGGAAATGATTTTGAACAGAAAAATAGTTGCCCGTATCTGCAAAACTTCCTGTATCAAAACTGATATCTTCTGTTCTCACTTTGTCGTTTCCGAAAATGTGATCACTCATCAATTTTTCGAACCTGTTTTTAATCACATTTCTGTCTGGCCTTAGCGGGATGCCATTTTTATAAACCAGAATATTGGAATCTAGAATATTGAGCACTGGTTGTTTGTCATCCGCAACGGGTATAATCCATTTATTAGGAAGTTCTTTTACCTGATCTGTAGCATTAAAAATGATATCTAGAATATTGGTGATACCTGTAACATTCAGAATCTGCTGCATGATATCAGAAAGGTGGACTTCTTTTTTTAAGTCGGATGCAAGTAATTCTTCTTCTTTAATAAAACCGTGGGTAAGCAACGGCCCTTCAAAAATAGCATCGGGTGAGTAGCCCTGATCGAGTAGTTCTTTTAGCCAATAAAATTTAATTAATGGAGTAAGATGTAATTGAATATTAAAGAGCATCTGTGCCACCGCATCAAACGGGTCAGCCTCTGGTTTTAGTTCTAGCTCAATGCAAATGCGAAATTGCTGTTTGGTTCTCTCGCCAATTTCTAAAAAATTTTCGCAGAGATTCCGGTTTTCTAAGACAACATCACGTGTACTTTGTTTGATATTTTGTTTTTGCTCTTCGGTTACGTTTGTGTCGAATTCTAAAAGCACATCGTAGTAGCCTTGCACATTCACCGATTCCCATTTTCCTGTTAGTGGAGGTGTAAATCGAAGTTTTTTACGAGTAATATCTGCAACAATCGGAATGGTTTTTTTTACTAACCAAGCATTTTTAACTCCTTCAATATCAATAATCAACTTGCGGTAGTCATTGATCGTTACCGGTTTATTTGGAAATATTCTGGCAGCCGAAAAGAAGTGTTTTAATATGTTTGTTTTGGTATCGGTTGGTGTGGCCAGTAAATCTGGGATGCTGTTATTGCTTCGATAACTTAAATCGGTAATCACATAACACAACAATTCCAGCATCGTAATCCCCGGATCATGGATGTTGTAATCCGTCCATAAAGCAGACGCAGTTTTTTCAATATGGCTAACTCCAATCTTTCTTAAGGCTTCATAGTCAAAAGCGCTTTGCTCTGGCTTTTGCGAGGAAATTGTCAATACATCACTCATGGGTTATCTTATTGTGGGAATGAAATGAGTTAAGTAAGTGGGGTGTGATTTTGAGTTGAAAGTCTTTTGAGAATAAAAAGCAGGAATGACTTCTTTTGCAATCACTGGTCAACCAGGTATAGCATTTTTAGTTAGGCACAAGGCAAACAAAGGATCTCGAAACTATCACAGAATTACAAATTGCTATCTTTATAGAATGACACAACGCTTTTATGAAAATGAAGAATGAAAAAATAAAGACATTTGATACTGTCAAAACATTTCGAGACATAAAGGAAAAAATTGCAAAAGAGATTTCTGATATGACTTTTGAAGAATTGAAAGAATACTTAAAACATCAGAAACTTAGGAGTGCTAAATAACGCCTGTGCTTCCACGTCTATACTTCAACTCCACTCTACTTCGACATCGCTCAGTATGACAAAACTTTGCTTGGTACCGAATCTCACATTAACAATTAGTAATTGATAATTACCCTAGCCCTTGGGCCGGTATTCGGATAAAGTCGCTTTAATACGCATGCTATTGCGTTAAGGATTGACGTGAAAATCCTTTTGCACCCTTCGCAAAAGATTGTAACAGAAAGCCTGCCCGAACGCCCAAATACTTGACACCGTTCTACTTCAACTCCGCTCAGTATGACAAAGACTTTCTTTAGCACCGAACCCCATTAACCATTAACAATTAATCATTAACAATAGTATGCTGCATAGCCGATACCAATATCGCCGCTGGATTTGATGCCTCAGCCACCTCTACATTGTTACCAAATGCTTTAATGCCGGGCGAAAATTTTTGTAACGAAAAAGAGGTTAAATAATCCACAAACTCTAAATCTTCTAAAAATTTAATGATCATGGATTTGGTTACTTTACCCCCGAAATGGATGTCGCTACTGGAATTTGTGATCCATGGTGATAGAAATTCCTGAAGTTTTTGATCGATGATTTTTTCATAGTAATTGAACTCATAACCTCGTTTAAGTTTCAGTGAAACCGATACTTTTACTGGCTCATACATGGGGTTAATTATCTGAAACTGCGCCCAAGCTGTAGAATGATTTGTTAAGAAATCATAAATCTCATCCAATGTGTTTTTATCAACTTTGGGCTTAAACGGATCAACCGCATTTCGATTGGTTAAGTCAGGCACGACTACGATCAGCACATTTCCGGGGGCATAAAACGAAGTAGGAGTTGCGTGGTTAATGCATTTAACTTTATGTACCGATGGGAAATGTTGCAAAATTAATCGTTCATAATCCCAAAGCGCAATACTCCGTTCTTTATGCCGTAACCGCTCACTCACCCGAATGTAAAACGACTGGTCGATTTCTTTCATTCGACCGCCGAAAGACGAATACGGCTGACTTACTTTTTTGATTGCGCCATTGTCATTTTTAAGCTTGGTGATGGTAGCCGCCGGAAGTGCATTTTGTAAATGTGACGGGTCATTATCCTGGTTATCGAAAATTGCTATTGCTGCGTTTGATTGAACATCTAATAGCTGACAAACGCCATCACTATCTTTTGGAATGGAAATTTTTAACCACAAAAGGCCATTAGGTAAGAGGGTATTGGAAGTGGTTGCTTCCTTAGGGATTACGACTTTTACCACGCCACTTCTTAAAAATTCATTGGTAGTATCAAAAATAAAATCCTCATTATTAAGTGGTTTCCAATAATTGTCGCAAAGTATACTCCAATCACCTGCTACTTTTGGTTTCTCCGGATTGGCGCTTCCTTCAGCTACCTGAAACAAAATACACACAGAATCTTCTGCGTTAAGATTGCTAAAGCCAACAAATAAGTTTCCTTCAGCTACATATTCTGGGACTAGCTTTACAAGCGGATTATTCACAAATTTATGTTTGCTTCTGGTATAGGCATGTTCACGCATTTGCCCGAATGCACCGTATTGGAAAAACTCAATTTCTTCGTCCGCATAGTCGTTTAGGTTAGTTCCGCTAAAGCTCGTTTTAGCAGTTGTAGCAGTATAACTCAAACTAATTGACTGTATTTCTGGCGCAAAAGGTTCTGTTGGAAGTTTCAACGTTCCACCTTCCCGGCTGTATCTCATAATTTCTGCAGCATACTTTTCACGGTATTCTTTGAACAAGAAACTATGGTTTAACCGGAGTTGTAATTGACCTTTGCGGATATCTTTATACACATTTAAAAGCGCATACAAAGCAGGCTTGTAAAGCAGTTGAGTGGATAAGGATATTTTAGCTTTCGATAAATTTATTTTTGGCTGCAAAGTAGAAAACTGCGGCAGCAAGTACGACATGCTATTAGTTACCGCTTGTTGTACCGATTTACCCGGATTTATAGCAATTGGTGTGTAAATATATGGCAGAATAAAAAATGGAAATTTGACCGGAAATGCCGGGTTTGTAAATTTCCACGTGGTAGATGATTGTGCATTCGAGGCGTTAAAAAGTTGAACAGATTTGTATTTTTCCTGCCAGGAATACCCGTCCTTAAAACCGGCTATTGCGGTAAAGTCTGTATTGCCATTGCCCGATTCATTGTAATTAATGTAATAATCAGCCAAATCTGTATCCGGGATATTTTTCCAGTCAACCTCGAGCGAAAATTCTTTTAAACGTTTGCTAAAGGTTTCCTCGTGTTGTACGTAAAAATTCGAGTTTTTATCTGAGAGCGAACCGAACGGAGTAAACGGTTTTTTAGAATTAATAGTTCCAAAATCGTTTTCGAGTACCAGTGAAATAATTCCGGTAACTTCTACCTCAATGGTTGAATCTATAAGTTCTGCGTCAATTAAATTGAAATAACCAAAGTCTGTTTTTTCGTTATTAACCAGTAGTTGTAAAATAGGATGGAAGGTGTCAAAATCGCTGCCATGAGTTGTTTTGTTATACGCAACAACTGCTGGCTCATCTTTACTTACGTTGAAAGTGATAGTCACATTAAAGACCTGATTGTCAGCAGAGCTTACATTTGCCGATGCCAGTTTTGGCCCGATCCATCCTTTTTCTCCGGTAATGCTAATCTTGAACAAATTAGCAGTGAGAACCGCATTTTTAGAAGCTACATCCAGATTTCTCACCGTTAAATTAACAGTGACTTTCCGATTGCCTTCTTTCATTAATAATACATCACTAGCAAAGCAAAAACCGACCTGTGCTAATGGGAGATTTACAGTCCCAAAGCCGTTCCATTTCGGATTTGCAGCTGGGAGAACAGCACCCAGTCCGTCGGCAGAATTTGCAATATGAGCATGGTGCAAGAAGCTTTTATTAGCGGGGTTAACAAAAAGCGACTTTAACTGTGCCACCTGTGATTTGTTAACCACAATATCATGCGTCAATTTATAGTAGACATTCTTTTTCGCATTGTCTTTTCCGCCCAAAAGGGCAGTACCTGTGGTAAGCAGCGTGTTTTCAGTATTCTTTTTAAGTTCAAAAATTACATGTGCCTGATCGGGAACAGGTTCCTTTTTGTCAAGACCCAACACCTTCTGATAGTAAAAATCGAGGTGGCGTTTGGTAAGGGTATTTAATAGGGCTTTGGGCTCTTCTAAAATCTCAATAAACGTGTTCCATAAAGCAATGTGCGCCGGGAGCGAAGCTGTGGCAGCTTTTTCTTTTAGTTCTTCTATTGAGAGATTAAAAAAATCATCCCATGTTCCATTTTCGGCTATTTTATTGGTAGCAGAGCTGAACTCGAAAAATTTGATCTGCTTAGCGATTTCTTGCAGGTACTTGTACAAATCATCTTTGCTGCGCTGATCAACGGGTACTAGATCTGGATTGAGCCATTGGGGCATACGCTGTTGCTGCGTTTGTCCGTCCCGTTTCAGAATAACCTTATAATCAATGGCTTTGGTACTCATGCCGATTTATTATTTGCCTCGTTTAAGTAAAATGGATACACGAGATTAAACCGTGTATTGGTATTAATTACCTCATAATCAACCGAGATATCAATTCTTCCTTCTGTAATAAAATCATCCAAAAGTTCAACCACTAAAAGCTTGATGCGAGGTTCGAACATCAGAATTCCGTTTTTTACGGTGATTTTAATGGCTGTTTTGGTAGAGACATTCATCGTCTCAAAAACATAGTCCTCCAGGTTGCACCCGTATAAAGGCTGAAGAAACCGCTCGCCAATGGTGGTAGACAATAGAATCTCCAAGCTCTTATTAATGTCCTCTTCATCAGCTGTCATTAAAACCTGGCTAGTTTGCTTAGAAAAAGTTGGCGGAAATCCCCAACCCTTGCCTAGAAATGAACGTTCAGAAATGTCCATGGAGTTTTAAGTTATAAGTTGTAAGTTTTAAGTCTGGAGCTTTTGAGTTGTAGGTTGTAAGTTTTAAGTTGTAAGACTGGGTCTTTTAAAGAGTTGTAGGTTGTAAGTTGTGGGTTGTAAGTTGTAAGGCTGGGTCTTTTAAGTTGTAGGTTGTGAGTTCTAAGTTGTAAGTCAGGGTCTTTTAAAGAGTTGTAGGTTGTAAAAAGAATCCCCCTTATCCTTCAATCCTAAAATCCTGATCAAAGACAAAAAAGAAAGTTGAAAGTTGTAAGTTGTAAGTAGGATACCAAACTCACTATTCACGCCCCACTACTTGATACTAACTACTTGCTCTTGATACCAGACTCGCTATTCACGCCATACTACCTGATACCTCATACCAGATACCTTCCTCCCCTCACTCAATCGTAACCACCCCATCATAAATTTTCGATCCTTCAAAAGTTGTTTTGACTTTAAAATCTGTTGAATGTTCTTTTAAATGTTTAATAACACCTTCGGCTACCGCGATGCATAAAAGTTCAAATTGCTTGTTTGATGGGGGAGGATCTTTCCCTATAATTTCTTTATAATGACTGTTGAAGGCAGTTTGAATGGCTTCAGCCATGCTGCCTGCAATATCAGTGTGTGTACCAGGTTTTAGTGGCATAAATTATCCGGTTTTTACTTTTTCTGATAATAAGCTCGGAGTAGGATCAGGCATTGGAGCGTCTGGAGGTGCCGGACTTACCGGCATACCCAATGCTGTTTGGGCGGAATGAGTGTGAGTAGCAAATGCTTTCACTATACTTTTAAGATAAGTCGTTAATTCATCTCCAAAAACTAACGGATGTGATGCACCATCAACCAGTTCTATTTTCGGTGCATCAACAACTACTTTTGAGTTTGCTTTTATCTTAATAATCCCACCGTCAACATCAATGTGTATTTCGTTACTTTTTGAATCTTTAATAGTAATAGCAGATGGTTCGGTGGTTATTTTATGACCGGTTTGATCTTCCAAGCTAAACCCCTTCTTGTCATCGCTAATGAAAAACTTATTTTCCCCTGGTGTTTCAATCAAAATTTCTTTGATTTCATCGTCAAACGTGAGTTTCAGTTTCTCTCTGGAAGTATATCCTTTTTTAAAATTATCATCGGTATGTTCTATCGGTGGAACTTTATTCGAGCTGTGCAGCATCCCTAAAATGATTGGATATCTTGGGTCATCGTATAAAAATCCAAGAACCACTTCATCATCTACTTCGGGCCTGAAAAACATTCCCCGTTCATTTCCTGCATCCGCGAGTGCGATACGTGCCCAAACCCCATCATCATCAGCATTAACAAAAGGCATTTTCACTCGTACTCGCTTCTCCCCATCCGGATCAACAATATCGGTTACAATCCCGGTGTGCAAGCCAACAACTCCCGGCAGTAAACCACCGGCTTTGGGTGCCGTAACCTGATTCTCTTCAATAAACCAATCGGGTGTATGGCCAAATTGTACTTGTGTTTTCCATCCCTCACTTAAGGTATAGTCTTGGCGTACTCCGCTTAAAAATGCTAATCCATTAAAACGAGCTCCTAAACCGGTTAAGTCTATTACATCCCCTGGATTCAATGTGGCAATTCCCTGAAGTTTTACCCGTCCTCTAATTTTTGATAACCTGGATTTTAGCAAATAAGCATCTGCCCAACCTTGCCTTTCATCCGGCGAAATAGCACCTGCATGGTTTAAAATGAAATCATCCGGGCTTGCCACATCTGCAAGAGTGGTGGCCTCTAATGTGCCTTGTTCTTGTATACCACCCGGCGTTGCAGCATCACTTTCTGCAACTTCTTGATTTGCCATATCCCACGACTTACTTTTTACTGATTTATATTGATTCCGGCTATCCATTTCAGCGTCCAATTCAAGAATAGTTGATCCGTGCGTAAGTGAAAGGGCTGCTGGAGTGGCAACGGTTGGCTTTTTTGTTATTATTTTTTCGTCTTTAGTGATAATCACATGACCATTAGCTTCGGCCCGACTTAAAATAAAATCCCAATCGGTTGTATTGTATTGAACCATTTCCTTATGGGATAATGTTGTTGATTCGATTACAGCGTTTGCTCCGGAAAAACCGTTACCGTCAAGCACTTCAGATATGATGTCAGAATCAGTTTTTTCGTGGAAATAAGCACTTTTACGACCAATAGTGGCTTTTATAATTTTGTGCCTGCATTCTACAATAAGCTGTGGTGCTACTGAGCCTCTAACCTTAATGGATTGTTTTACAATAATTCCTTTAAAAATATTAACGGTTGTATTTGAATCTCCAGCTTCAATTTCAATGGTGTTTCCAGGTGTAAATAAATTGCCGTCGGTTAATGGAAATCCACTGCCATCAGCCTCCCCATCCTGAATTACTAACGTTGCAGATGATATTTTGTTAACCACCTTCACTACGCTCACGGAAATTTGGGGCACCGAATGGGGAACGTACTGATCGTTAATTTTTAATTTAAACTGTGCTACCGCCTCAACAACGGGAATACTTCTCTCTTCAGGCATTGCTGATGCGTTTTAAATTTTTATCAAACGGAGGAAAAACTAGTTTCAAGCCGGGTGGCAAATCTCTAAAATTGGCGAGATTGTTTGCTTTTGCAACTTCCAGGTAGTATTTAAAATTGCCGTAAATTTCATAAACCATCGCTGGTAAATTATCTCCCTCTTTAACCACCCTAATATGTGTTAAATCGGCAGAGTGATCATCCCGATCTTTTTGAACTTCAGCATCGGGGCGTTTTTCGGTGAATACGGCGTTTATGATTGCACGAAGTGGCGTACCATCTGGTTTAAATAATTTATAATTTATTGTGGCGCTTTTAAGCACACAATCAAAAGCAAATTGATTAGCTCTGTACCAGATTAAACCGGGCCAATTTATGCGCAGAAATCGAGTTCTGTGACCCTTGCCATCATAGCCCGTGGCTTCGTAAAATTCCTTGATTTTTTCTTTTACATCGAGTTTAACTCCGTTCGCATTCGTTCCATCCAGATAAAACTTCAAGGTTACTTCAAATGGAGAAGTCCCCAGAAAAGGGCCCGCATTACCTGCCGCTCCGGGTGTCGGATTTCGCTCAGTTATTACGGTGTAATTAAGCGCAATTTCATCTGGGTTGATAAAAGCAGAGAAGGTTTTAGTCGGTTTGCCAGGCCTTTCAATGGTTGTCCAAGATTCAATTTTTAGCTTGGCTTCCGCTTTAAAAGGCATCAAATTACTTAGGATATCCAGCATCAGCGTTCGTTTTTGTTGTTAATAATTGCCATTATTTGTTCAACGCATTCTTTGATTATCTCGTCTCTCATAGATGAATTGCCAGCATCACTATTTGATGATTCGGAGTCAGTGACTCTTACAGAAACATCTACTTCGGTAATAATGATTGACATAATTTTAAATACTGGGTTTTATTTAAAAATGAAATGATTGTAATCTAAAAATGAATGTTTTGAGACCTAGAACGGGTTTGCGTTAGGGATTGAAGAGGAAATCCTTTTTGCATCTTCGCAAAAAGATTGGAACAAAAAGCCCGCTCGAACGCCCTAAAACTCAGGGCAAACGCATCAAATGAATAATCATTGGAAACCACCCCCGACAGTCCTAAAAACAGGAGGGGAGGTATAGCGTGTTTAGCATTTCATCTAATTAAACCGTTAATTTTGATACTTCCAAAAGGGACTCTAAATGCTAGCTTGCAACACTTCGAGCTTACGGTATATATTTGGTTATTTGCACAATATCTAACCGGCTATACCTGCTCCCTTGTTTTTAGGGGAGCTGTCCGGAGGACTGAGGGGTCTTATACAATATTATTATACAAATAGTGTAAGATTATATGATGCGTTCCCCCTGCCCAAAAACTAATATTAATATTCAGGTTATAAACTTACAGATCCAGAAATGGCACCTCCCACAGCTCCGGCAACGGCTCCAACCGCTCCAGCAAATAAATCATCCAAGCCCATTGGTTTGTAGTATTGATAGGTGAGTTCAAGCGTTTCTACAACCAGTGTATTTTGTTCTGCGTTAAATTCAGAGATGTCAATTTTAGTAGGATAAGCGTTGAAAACATGCCATACATTTAAAGGAATATGGTTGCCATTGAGCAGGCTGATTAAAATGTTTTTAGGCTCAAATTCGAAATTCTGAATGCTGTTTCGAGCCCAGTGGCTAACAAATGATCCTAAAAATAAGCCCCGTTTCATCACCAATTTATTGAATTGTGGTACTCCAGGGAACTGATGCTTAAAGCGGTTTTCACCCCCTTCAGCTATTGTTTCTGTTGGTATAGTAACACTTAAGCCACTCACACTTTGAAAACGGATATCTTGTGGAGTTTGGGGAAACATCTCAAATACCACCAGAAAATGAAATCCCGGTGGGGGATAGATCAACCCATCGATTATACCACTAATCAGGCTCATATCTGTTCAGATTAACCGTTTTGTATTACCAAACCTTCGTGTGCAATATCGAGCTGTTCAATGGCTACTTCACTTCCGTCGGCTTTCAAATCAGTACTTTGAACCTTTACCGGGAAGGCATTTTTGATCTTCCAAACAACGGTTGGTTCATGATTTTCATCTAATAAAGAAATGGTGATATCTCGCCGTTCAACCGTATTTAATGCAATGGTGTTTAGCCAGGCATGAAACTCGTTGTTTCCTTTAAACACACCTCTTTTCAAAGTGATGTTGCTGAATTCACGCATGCCGGGCATTTTAATTTTACTAAATTCTAGTGAAGCACCGTCACGGTACTCAATTAATTTGTTTTCAATATTTAAACCGCTGACTTCAGAGAAGCCAATGGTAGACCCGCCCCACTCAACTCGGAAGTGAAACTTGGGTAATGGATAAGTTGCCATGATTTTTTGTTTTAGGGTTTAGGTTTTATGATTCCTGAAGTTTATGAGAGAATTTCAAAATGATAAATTCTGCCGGGCGCACTACAGCCATACCTATTTCAATGTTCATGCGACCTTCCAAAATGTCGAGCGCTGTCATGGTTTGTCCTAAGCCTACCCGTACAAAAAATGCATGTTCTGGTTTTGCTCCGGCCAATGCACCTGCACGCCATTGTTTAACTAAAAAGTTTTCGATCATCGCCCGAACACGAACCCAGGTATTGGCATCATTCGGTTCAAAAACTACCCATTCTGTACCTTTTTTAATGGACTCTTCGGCAAAAATAAAGAACCGTCTAACAGGCACATAACGCCATTCATTGTCATTTCCGGCCAATGTTCTTGCTCCCCAAATCATCACACCCTTGCCTGTAAAATAGCGGATTGCATTGATAGATTTCCCCGAAGTAGGATCCACATTTAATGACATTTGCGCTTCGTGGGAAATTTTGAAATTTGCCGCATTTACATAAGCTAGGGTCACATTTGCCGGTGCTTTCCAAACTCCTCTTGAACTATCCACAGCGGCGTAAATACCTGCTACAGCAGATGATGGAGGCATGGTTATCGTAAGTTTTTGAAGTTGTAATTTAATCAGATTATACAATTCTGTATTACCTGTTACTACCGGTGATGCAGGTGGAGATGTTGGTACGGTTGGCGCAGGTTTTTGTAAATTAAGGCCGTTCCTGATAGCATCTTTCAAGCCGTTTTGTGGAGCAAGTATGGATGCTAAGCTTAGGTTGTCTGGACTTCCGGCGGTTTCAACTGTTTCCGTAGCTCCATTTGCAATGTATATTACATTGATATCTGCATCATCAAACCGATAATTCAGCGTAGTTTCTATGTAAGGGAAATAGGCGGCACCGTATTTCATTAAATCAAGGTTGCTTCCCAATGTGGCAGTATTCCGAAAATCATCTGCCGAACTATTAATATCGTTCGGTGTGCCAGTAACCTGCTTTACATCAATAATGGTGAACCGATCTTGTAAAGTAAAACATTGGGCAAGTGCTTGATTCACTAATGCATAATAATTGGATGAATCCAATGCAGTGCCGTCGGGGAAAACAAGTAAGGTAGGTTCATCAACTTTTGCTATTTCTGTTAATCCGGTTAACAGAACATCTTTCGAAACATTGGTATCAGAAGGTGTTCCGACAGGATAAGGGCCAACTGAAACTTTATAGCAAGGGCCACCACCATTTGCGAAATACATTTGCAGGCCGTAATACAATTTAAAACGCGAGCTTGTTGCCGGAGCTTTTGTTACGTTAATAGTGCGAACTACAGATCCCGTATCGCTTGCATCTGTAATGGTAACGGTAAGGGATGATTCTTTTTGCGCTTGGCCAAACAGCACTTCATATTCTAAAAGTGAAGTAATGCGCTGGGGCTTTAACGTAAGATCTTTACCGTTAAAAATCGCTTTCTCAGTATAGCCGATAAAAGCCGGGATAGCGGTCTCCACTTCTGCTACCGAAGGAGGAAACGTAGGGATCTCCTTTATGTAGACCCCCGGTGTTTTAAATACATCTGCCATGGTGGTTGTTTTTGTTTAAATCGTTATTAATATATCTGAGAAAGTATCAGAACCTTCTGTTTTTATGAGATTTAGAGGTGGGTTTGGTAAATTGGCGATAATCACTTTATTCGTGTTGTCGGTTAGTTTTATGCCTGCTACCGGCTCTTCCAGCAAGGGAAGTGCATTGTTCGAAGTGGCAATAAATGTTCCCGCAGGAGTGCCGCCCAACAGCGTGAAATTGATTGATGTGCCGTTTGTTTTTGCTACCGTTACCGATGAAATTGCCGGGTTAAACTTCCGGGTAATGATATAACGCCATTTAGTTTGGCGGTTAGTAAACGCAATTCGATACGTTTTGCTGGTAACTGAATTATCACCGTTTTGAAATTGATAATCTGGCGGAAGGGTGGCTTTATAAAATATCTCAACTACACCAAATAAGTCAGATAACTCACCCGCATTGATCGAATAAAAGGAGACCTTCTCTGTTCCATCCACTAAAAATTTCGCCCTTCCACTTTCATGTTTTTGTAGATTAAAGTTGTGATTGAACACATTATTCGAATTATTTAATATCTGCTCTGCACTTTCACCACTATCTGTAAAAGTCAATTTTCCTGTTTGAGTGGCAGCAGTGCTGCTTTCTACCGAAGAGAAACTGCCGCTAACAAATGGAAGGAAATCATTGTCGGTAACTATTTTACTGGTAGTGTTAGCAACCAGCAGCGGAGTAGAATCTGCAGCCAGATTGTTTACCAAGTTGTTGAAATAATAACGACTCCCTGCCGGTTTAATTAGGTTTATATTGGTGATGTTTTCAAAAAGATGGTTTTTTAATTTCACCAGAAAAGTAAACTTAACACCTTCCGGTAACGGGTTTTGCATCATGTTGATACCACCCACATTATTCACTTTTGCATATAATTTGCCTCCAAAAGAAGAAGGTAAATAGTGTAACCCAAGTGATTTTATTAGCATCCCACAACTTTCTGACGGGATCAACTCTAAGTCTGGGCATTTGCCCGATGTGTAAAAAGTATGAGCAAACTCCAGCGAGAAAAGTGCTTTGTATTTTATTTTGATCATAATACTGCAGTTCTTACCCGTGTTCGGGTATTAATATCTGTTTTTGGGCGTTCGAGCGAGCTTTTCGTTCCAATCTTTTTGCTTTTGTCGCCCTTCGACTTCGCTCAGGATGACATTTGGAATAGTTAACGTTGCTATTCAGGAGCGCTCGGTTGGCCTCATCAAATTAGCGTTAAGAAATATGGTGCGATGGCTGTTGCAGAAACTTAAAAAAATCACAGAACTCAGCAATCCGGAGAAGCAATACACGAATTTTAAAGTTTACGCAAATAATGATTGCGGCTTGGATTGCGCTCAGCCATCGCAGCATATTTTAGCTAATTTTATGAAGCCTTGACCTTTTGCTTCTTTTCTGTCAAGAGAAAAGAAGTAGGCCTTCCGGCGGCTATGAGCCGGACACATGCTATACAAACATGCTATACCAGCATGCTATATTTTTACCTATTTCGAAATGCTAGGATAAGGCTAAAAAGCACCCCCTCATTCATCCGAAATAGTAACTTCTGTAATTGGCGGAGCTTCCATTTTTGGTTCAAGATCAATAAAGCTCATTGTTTTGATTTTATAGATCACGTTAGGCATATATTTAGCACCTAATGCGGCCCAAAGGTTGTTTTGTTGCTCAAATGTGGCGGAGTGGAGCGTTACTAGTAATCTTCCTACTTTTTGCCAGGGCTTATCGTTCGCTACTTTCGCATTTAGTTGTGGATATTGATCATTTGTAAAAACCTGGTTTCCCTGAAAAAACGAAATAACGTAAGATAACAATCGCAATGCAGTGGCGTAATTATTAGCGAACACCGAAAAAAGTATGAAAGCATTGATGTTTACAGGCGGATTAATAACCTCAATTCGATCTTCAACTCTCCGATAATTGTATTGAGAATCCGCTATCCGATCTTCTTCTAAATTAATCAGTGTTAAGATTATTTTAGAAACATCACTTCCTTCAGTCGAAACCGCAAAAGTGTTATCGGGGTTCATCAGCGAAGAAATCACTACAATCTCTTCATTGCCAAAATTGGTAGGATCTTTTCGCCTCAAATACGCGTTCAATTCCTCCGACAAAAATTCAAATGCAGTACGTAACATGATCTAAGTTTTGAGTTTGGTATTTTAGTTCTTAGAGTAAACAAATTGCCTAGCCGCCGATATATGTGGATTGTATAACAAGTGGTAACCAAAATCTAAAAGCTTTTGATGATTGAAATGGTCAGTATGCGTTTCCACGATGATGGTCTTAATTCTTTTTAAATCAGTTTCCTGAGATGAATTAATGAGCAGCTCTTCATACCCTTCGATGTCTAGTTTCAGAATAAAAACATCTTTGTCTAGCTGATTTATAAATTCAAATAAATTGACGGATTCAACCGCTAAAAACTCGTTTTCATTCGGGATGGATGTCCATCGGCCACTCCAATCTGTTTGATCGGGAGAATACAGGTTTAAAGTTCCATCGGTCAAGGCAACAGCTTTATTAAGTGCTTGTATTCGTCCAAATTGCCTGGCATTTTCATTTAAATAAGTGAAACTATCCGGGTTTGGCTCAAAAGAAATGATGTCGCTATTTTTTAAATATTGAGCACACATAATAGAGAAAGCACCGATATGTGCACCGCAATCTATCACGTAATTCGGCTTCTTTGGTTCCAGTTCGGCAAGCTTGCTTTTCACGCAATACATATCTTGGTCAATCACTTCAGGAATCACCCAACGGTCGTCATCGGTATTTTTACGATAAGAAATAGTCATCAGATCATTCATGGAATTTTATTTAAGCCATTTCGAGTTTTTCTTGTTCATTTGTTTCAGAAACCTTTAGTAGGTAACTAAAAAAGGTGCTTTCATTAAGAATATCAGGAAATTGATTGTCCGAAATATAACCCCTTATCATATTTGCAGAAAGCATATAACAATAGGATAGGGGATTGAAAACAAGATGGTGCCCTATTTCATCCCGTTTTTGAAAAAATGCTGCAGGGTTACTCCAACATACTGGTTGAATTTCTTCTACTCTCAATTCGTACCACGGAACAGTGTTTTCAGTAAGGGTTGCTGTTAATGCTTTTGATCCAAGCGTTAACCATTCAATTTTTTCCCCTGATCTTAGAATATTACAAACCTGGTTATAGTATTTTGTGGCTAGGATGCTGTTTTTGGCAGCACCCATAAAGTTATTTGTTACTTCTCCAGAGCGTTCACGATAACCTATAAAGTCGCAGGTAGTTAACAGGTTTGTAATTGACTGTAGCGATTTCAGAACTAAACAATCCGAATCAATCCATAAACCACCGAATTTGGCGAGCAAATAAGCCCGGATAAAATCTGCCCGATGAGCCACGTATAAATCTTTAATATCGATGTCTAAATCGGTATCACGGAGTTCGTTAAATGTTTCTGGTGTTAAAAGTTGAACATTCGAAGCATGTGCAAATACTGTTTTCTGGCATTCGTTTATCCAACCCGGTAAATCACCTTCCCAATAAAGCCATACTGGTAAATTCGAGTTTGTTTTGATTGCCATGATTATCTAGCGAGTATGTGAGTGTGAGTGCCCAAACTTCGTTCAACGTTCAACGTTCAACTTTCAACTTTCTGAAGAACTATTAACGAGTCTATTAACTGAACTTTACGGAAAACTTCCTTGTTCAAAATCTCATTCACAAACGCTTTCACATCCGGAAAGTAATCAGCATAATCATGAAAAGCTACATATCCACCCGGAACTACAAATGAAGAAAATTGCCTGAAATCCTCATTAATGCTTATATAATCATGCAAGCCGTCTATTAATAAAAGTGATATCGGCTCATTCCATTGCACATTGCTTGATTTTGAAGTAATAGAGATCACTGTATCGCTGAGATTTGCCTTTTCAATGTTCTGGTTGAAACTATTTAGCGACGGTTCGAAGGCATGCAGACCTTGATCTTTTGATCCTAAAATACCATCGTGTTGATCAACAGCATATACTTTTTTCTTTCCAGAGAGCGCTTTAACAATCTTGCCCATTAAAACTGTTGCTTTTCCTTGATAACTACCAACCTCTACAATATGTGCATCATTTGAAGCACAACAAGCTTTCATGGTGATGGCCATTAACAAATCAGCTTCCGCATCACTTAACCAACCTTTAATTTCCTTGATTTGATCAATCGTTTTTTGTGCGAAAAACAAACCATCGTCTGATGATTGTTCAACTACTTTACTTTGAGTTTTTGCATAATTATTTAAAGTTTGGCGAGCATGTTTCCGTATCGTATCGTCATACTTTCTTGCCACCGGATGCATCCAAAACGCCTTCGGATTTTCTATCGCCGAAGCCAATTCAGAGGTAGAATAATCTCGTTGATAGTTAACAAAATCAGGACAGCATGGGTTCAACTCAATTTTGTAGCCAAGCAAACTGATCATAGTAGGCAGTATAATTTCTTCTGTTGCCCATATTTGAGTGCGCTGCATAATCTCTTGCAGCTGCTTGTTCGTTTTAAACACTTTTACTAAATCCTTAATCGCATCATAGGTAAAAACCGTTGAGGGCCAAAACGACCAGTGAACAAACTTGTCTTCCCCATTCTGAAAAATTCGTAGTAACGGCCTCCACAAATCAATTTCTTCAAAGGCTTTGATGGAAGTCCAAACATCCGTGTTTAAGGCAGTTACGCGTTCGGGGCGATTAGATAGTAACCCGATATTGCTTCGATTTGAAAGAAAGGCAGACATATACGAAGAATAACCCGGCTTTAAACTTAATTGGTCTGAATCAACAATGGTTAAAATGTCAAAGGCGAAATTATCTAATGCAAACTCCATGCATTCGAGTGCAAAGTGGTGCAAATAGCCATGCTTAACCGGATTGCTTAACGGATGAATAATTGCTCCAAATTCCTCAAAAGGAAATAATGTTGATTTAAGCTGTAAATCTGATTCTCCGTTAAATAATAGAATGGTGGAAGAAGGATCGTGAAAATGCAGATTACGAACCATATCTATTACGCATTCCATTGATTCGTGAACCAGGCAAGCGTAAATATTATTGATTTTTTGAGGGGTAGTTTGAGGAGGTAAACTAACGGTTTCTAAAGTACTTGTATACGCTGATACAGCCTCCTGTTCCTCATAATAGTACGCTAAATCGCTCTGCATAATTTGTTTAATATCTTCTACAGGGTAATGATGCCACCAATCGCCAGCGGTATTTTTAGGACTAATATTTTGATCATGAATCATGTGGACAGACATGGTAGGATCTTCCAATGCGGTTACCATGCTCGATGACGTTTTCCAAACAAATAAGCCGTCCATTCCTACATTTATTTTTTCAAAATGGTTATTCTCCCATTGTGATCGATAATAACATAGCGAACTTCCTAAAAGCCACTTACGCTGATTGTCTGGATATTTATATTGATAAGCCTTGTTCTGATATAAATCGTAATAAAGTAGATTATTGATGCCGCAAACCTTCGTTTCATTATTACTTAATGCGTTCACCTGGTAGTTCAGTCGGCGGGGAGCATACCAGTCATCGTCGTCCCAATTTGCTATTATGCTGCCTGAAGCATTGCTACAGGCTATATTTAATTTCTCTCCAAGAGTAATTTTGCTTTTAAGCCGGATGTATTTGATAGAATCATCACCAGGAACAAGATCTTCTATACAATCTGTACCGTCATCCACAATAATCAACTCCTTGTTTTGATGCTCCTGCCGAAGAAAATACCGAATAGCATGAGGTATAAATTTTCTTCGATTATAAGTGGGCATAACACATGATACAAGCGGCTGCGGTGTTGTATTATGTTGGAATAGCATAACTTAGTTAAGTCCGATTATTGATATTCGTAAAATGAATTTGGGCGTTCGGGCGGGCTTTCCGTTACAATATTTTTGTCGCCCTTTCGCTGTACTTCAGGATGACAAAAAAGGGTTTTCACTTTCCCGAAGGGATTCCTTTGGGACAATCCCTAACGCAAAGCCTAGCAAGCTTTATAAACTGCTTATTCCCAGAACTCAAAATCCATGGTTTTAGCAAAGCTCTGCTTAAGGGTAGTTCCAATTTCCCTTTTTAAGCGTTTTTTTAATGGATATTAACTTTGTTGTTTTATAAAAATGATCTCTAAAAACACAGATCGCTTTTATAAAATTGGGCACTTTTAAGGCACTCGGAAGTAGCTATAAAAGCTATTTTTAATTTATATTCTTCGCAAACTTGATGTACAAACTTCAACAGAAATAGAATGATTAATTGAATTCAAATGTATTCCAACCCGCTCTTTTCCTTTTTTATAAAACAACTTTCCCTTTAAACCTGTAAAGGGCCCATCAACAATTAATACCTGATCTCCCTGCACTAAATGGGTTTCTACTTCAAAAGATGTTTCTTCAAATTTTTTAATATGAGATATCTCTTCATTTGATACCATTGCAGGCTTACCATCAAAAGTGATGTACTTTAAAATGCCCCCAATATCTAACAATTTAAAGCGATCTTTTTCGGTAGTGTTGATGAAAACATAGTTTGGAAACATGGGTATCTGCAATTCCTTTTTACGATCGCTCCGCTGCCTGATAACTTTCTGTAAGGGTAGATAGGATTCGATTCTTTTTTTAGTTAACTCTTTGCAAATCTTCTTCTCCAAATTGGGGAAAGTGTAAAGAATATACCAATTATTATTGCCTGTAGCAGGTTCCATACATTACTCAATTTTAAAAATTCAAAAAATCAATTTTAAATAAATAAGGGATCGGAATAAGGAAGAAGGGTTCTCGGAAAATAAACTATAGGTCTATTTTTGTTTTAAACTAAAAAATATTATCTGAATACTACAAATTTATGCAGTCTGGTTTATCTTAAAAATACCCGCTGATTTAATAGCTTTTTATAAAATTGATCATCTTAACCGGAAGGTACAATAGCTACTTATAGCTATTTTATTTGTTGATTTTTTTCTTATAAATGTACGTTCGATTTTAAAGTGCAAACAAGTATTTTAGGAAACAGGTTTCGTAACGTGTATTATAAGATTTGCTAGGTTTTGCGTTAGGGATTGCAGTGAAAATACTTTTTTGTCATTCTGGAGCGGAGTTGAAGTGCGACAAAAAAGATTGGAACGAAAAGCCCGCCCGAACGCCCAAAAAGGTAAGTTGCATGAATCCTATTGACTGTAAAGAAGTTAGCCGCAAAACTTGCAACACAATTCAATATAAATTATTGGTTTACAAAGGCAAAGTAAACCAGAAAGTAGAACCTATCCCAATTTCACTGTCTACACCAATCTGTCCGCCATGTCGTTTAATAATGTCTGCACAAATATAAAGCCCTAAGCCTAAACCTGTGCCAGCAGTATTAACTGCACTTTCGTTAACCTGGTAATAGCGGTTAAACAGGTGTGGTAACTTTTCGGCAGGAATGCCCGGACCATTATCTTGAACAGAAACCTTTACAGATTTATCCAGTTTTTCTACAGTTATGAAAATTTTAATTGAATTTGAAGCATATTTAATAGCATTGTTTACAAAATTAACTAGTACCTGATCTATCCTATGTTCATCTGCCTCCACTTCTAATTCTAAATCACCTTTAAATATTAGTTCATATTTGCCCTCTACACGTACGTGATGGCAACAAGAATTTAACAGCTCACTTATATTAAACCGGGTTTTGTTCAAAGGCGCCTCTATGTTATTTATCCGGCCCATATTTAACAGATCGTCAATCAGTGTACTTACCTTGTCCATACTTTTGTTAGCATGATCAATTAATCGGAGAGCCATTTTCTCAGACAGATTACCTTTCATCCGATCTAATAGTTGCAAAGAAGCTTTTAAACTGGTTACAGGTGTTTTCAACTCGTGGCTGGCAATGCTAATAAAGTCATCTTTTCGTTGTTGAGCCATTTTTAGGTCCTGGATATCTGTAGCAGTGCCAATCCAACTTTGAACATTTTCTTGAGAGCTGTTAATAGGTTTGAGCCGGGTTAAATGCCAGCGATATTCGCCATCAATATTTTTAAGTCTTAATTCAAATTCGCCAACCTGATTACTTTGTAAAATGGCATGATAGGATTGCAGCATTTTGTTTAAATCATCCGGATGTACAATAATTTTCCATCCCCACGCTCTGGATTGATCGAAATCCAGACCTGTATAGTCATACCAGCTCTTATTGTAAAATTCAGCTTCGCCACTTATTGAATTTGTCCAGGCTATTTGAGGAATCGCGTTTAGAAATGTCCGCATTCTAGCCTCGCTTTCTTCAACTTTGTGTTTAGCTAGTACCATTTCGGTAACATCAATTGCAATCATCATTACCCCGGTAACTTGGTCGCCATTTTCTTTAATCGGGTGATAAACGAAATTGAAGTAAAAATCTTTTAAAGTACCATTAACGTTTAATACGGTAAGCACTTCATTACCATAGAAAGCACTTCCGGAATCATAAACCTCATCTAATAACTTGATAAAAGGTTGGCCTTTAATTTCTGGTAGCCCAACTAGGAGCGGTTTATTAAGAACTTCTCTCGAATGGCCCCACAAAGCAAGCATTTTATCATTCGCTGACTCAAAAATATGGGTTCTGCCTTTTAAGGTTCCGATTGCAACTGGTGCCTGCTGCACGATGTCTCTAAACCTGCTGTCACTGTCCTTAATTTGTTGAACAGAATCACGTAATTCCTTATTTAAAGCATTCTGTTTTTTATAGCTTGCTATTAATTGCTGGCGGGCTTGAATTTTTTCGGTTGTTTCATTGCAAATAACTAAAACTCCACCGCAGGTAATGCCCGTTTCATCTTCGATTTTGCTGTAACTGAACGTCCAATAAACATCTTCAAGCTTTCCATTACGATATATCGGAAGGAGCAGATCCTCACTCCAGGTGGATTCTCCTTCGTTGATAACTTGGTCAATTAACGGTTTAACCACTGGCCAAATCTCTGGCCAGCACTCTACTCCGCGTTGTCTTAAAGCCTTTGGATGTTTGCCATCGGTCCCCAAGCTACAACGGTAGGCATCGTTATAGAACTGTATAAGGTCTGATCCCCACCAAATAAACATGGGGAACCGAGAGTTAAGTAGAATCTTTATGGCAATTAGGAGGCTTTGAGACCAGCTTTCGGGGTTGCCAAGTGAATTATTAGACCAATCATAGGTTCTAATTAATTGCCCCATTTCGCCCCCGCCTTTGAAATAGGGAAAGTCAGATGTTATTTTAAAGCTCTTTTCGGGCATGTGTAAATGACTAATTATTACTAAGATACCTGATTTTTATTGCGCTTTAACAAAGCGGACATATCTAGTGTAAAGTCTAGTATAAAACAAATTGTAATAGTATTAAGAGATTATCTATTTTTTAGCAATATATTCGTCCACGTTAGCCGATAAAAAAAACTTGAAAAGAATCGCCATTATCGAAAATGACCAGGCTATATTAGACCTTATGTCCTTTATATTGGAAGAGGAAGGATATGAAATTCTTCCATCTGATAATTCTTCTGCTTTAAATCAACTTCAAGTTCAACCGCACCTAATTATACTAGATGAGTGGCTGAATGATGAAAAAGGAAGCACTATTTGCAACAACTATAAAAACAATCCGGAAACAGCTCATATTCCAATTATCTTAGTTTCTGCCATTAATCAACTTAAAGAGGTAGCGACGGAATGTAAAGCAGACGGCTTTATTGAAAAGCCATTTAATATTGATGCCCTTTTATCGTGCATTAAAGAAAACATCTTATAACATAAAGCAGTTTTTTTCGATCAATTCTTGAAAGATATCTCGTCATAAACTCTTATCAAAAATAATAATTACTTCATAGGCTGTTAATACTCAAATCACATTTAGAGGTTACCTTGTTCTATAAATTTAGCGCAAAAAAAAAGTCGGATTTTATTAAAATCCGACCTTACATCTACCTATGAAAAACATGTCCTTTGGGAAGGACTCTTGTTTGTACGTACGCTTTCTGACAAAGTTTAGGTTTATGATTAATATTTAATAATAAACACGGCGTTATATTTTATTTCATAAGGGCTTAATAATTAGTTTTTTAATCCAAAAAATTCTCACATTCTATGCATTTAGTATATGAATTGCATAGGAAGGATAACAATTTATGTTAAAGCATCAACTTAAAACCGATATGAGGGTTTATTGAGATATATTAAAAACTTTCACAACCATTTCACCGGCTTTATTTTGATGACTTTGTTCGACTTTATTGATTTGTCTTTTGATCAAAAATTGGATGCCATGTTGTGCGGAAACTTGATAGCAAACCGAGCACATAAAAATGGTATATGCCAACTTTATATACTGGATGGATTTTTTGTGGAGATTTTATATAACTCGAGGGATTTTAAAATTTTGAAACTCCAGCCACTGTTGTTGGATGCCGCATTAGATCCATATCTCGATCAAATTTCACTGGATGATCTGTTTGTAAGATAGGGGCTTTAAGAGATAGTATCAAACTTTTTCTAAGTTGATTTACTTGTCTTAGTACTAATATTTCCTTAAATCGCCCGGAGGTTTTAAGTTCATCGAAATTTTAGCAAATAATTCATCCGGATTAAAAGGCTTAGTCACGGTATCTGTCATGCCAGCCTCCATGATTTTCCCACGTACTTCCAACATTGCAGAGGCAGTAAGAGCAATTATGGGAATTTCCTTATAATGAATAGGAGCAAGGTCTCTTATTTGACGAGCAGACTGGTAGCCGTCCATAACAGGCATTTGCAGATCCATTAAAATCAAATCATACTGTTTCTGTTGCACCATGTCAAATGCAATTAATCCATTTTCGGCAACATCACATTCAATTTCCCACTGTTTCAAAAATTGCTTAGCAAGCAGCACATTGATCTTATTATCTTCGGCTAATAACACAATGGTTCCTTTTAAGCTTTTCTTAGCATTTGCTGGCTTATTTTGAAGGTTAATTGTTTTATGATTGCTGTTTTTTAAAGTTATATCAAAATGAAAACAAGAACCTTTTCCAGGTTCGCTATCCAGTTTAATTTCACTTTTGTATAATTGAGCTAATTTTTTCGAAATAGCTAACCCTAGTCCCGTTCCACCATATTTTCGGGTAGTATCTGAGCTTGCTTGAGTAAAAGAATCAAACACCAAATCTTGTTTGTCTTTCGGTATTCCGATACCCGTATCACGAACTTCAAAATGAATTAAAGTGCCCTTAGTATCTTGAGAAATTAGTGTGGTTGATATAGTTACTCCACCCTCTTCTGTGAATTTAACTGCATTACTGGCTAAGTTTGTTAATATCTGACCAATACGAACCGGATCACCTTTTACCATTTCTGGCAATTCTTCATCTATAAGCACTTTTAGCAAAATGCCTTTCTCTTTTGCTTTTTCAATTAATCCACCCTGAATATTATATAGAAGGTCTTTTACATTAAAATCAACGTTTTCTAATTCAATTTTACCTGCTTCAATTTTATTATAATCCAGAATGTCGTTTATTAAAACCAATAGATTTTCACCAGAAAAGCGAAGCATTTTTAGATATTCTTGCTGATCTTCCCGGGCATTTTGCAAAAGTAAATGAGTGAAACCAATCACAGCATTCATGGGGGTACGTATTTCATGGCTCATGGTAGACAAAAATTCGGATTTAGCAGCAGCAGCTTGTTCTGCTTCCAGTTTGGCTTTTGCTAAGTCTTTATTCTTTCTTTTAAGATTATCTATAAGCGATTTGATGGATGAAATATCAACGATTTGAGAAACGAAATACTTAGGTAATCCATTCTCCCTTACTAAGGATACGGTTAGCCTGACAGTGATGATATGACCGCCTTTATGAAAATACCTTTTTTCCATTTGGTAATTGTCTATCTCCCCCTTTAAAGTTTTTAAAACATACTCCAAGTCTTCATCCAGATCATCGGGATGAGTTATATCCTGAAAGCTACGAGATAACAATTCAGTTTGACTATAACCTAACATGATACATAAGGCTGGATTTACATTTAGCCAGGAGCCATTCGGAGCAACCAACGCTATACCTATCGCCGAGAAATTAAACGCATTAGAAAATGTAGTCTCGCTAATTCGCAGATTGTTCTCGGTTTCACTCCGTTCTACATCAATTTTATTCAAAATGCTGCAGTGATAAATGAGATGAGAACAGGATAAAATTATAACAGTAACTACAAGGAGGGCAGTACCAAATTCTGTATTATACAAATGAAAATGTTGACCCATTAATCGTAACAATCCAGTTAAAATGGGAACTACGATCATTAAAGGTAAAATTTTACGAGCTAAAATTCCACCTGTTGAATTTTGGATTATGTTTTTTATGAAACCCTGATTAGGGTGTATAAAAAGGATTGCAACACTGAGGAAAATGAAACAGATACTGGTATTAATTGCCAAAGGCGCACCAATAATGGTATTTTCTATGGGACTTATTTTAAATAAATAAATACAAATGAAGATTAAGCTGACATATAATGGTAAAATTATAAAGTATTGGGAAAGTGCGGTTATTCGAGACTTTTTACTTTGTGCTGAAAGGATGGCAAAAACAATAAATACGAAACTAACTATAATAGCTTCGCTCATTTTATTAGCGCCTAATGTACTCTTAAAAAATATGCGGTCTAAAGAAGAATCAGCAGAAAAAAAGATAGTCCAAATTAACACCATCATGATAATTGCAATGGAACATAACAGGACATTACTTATACCTTGTTTGCCAGGTAATTTTATAGTGCTGCGTTTTAATGTTACCCAACTCCCAAGTATAATAAAGTTTAGAGCTGTAAGCGGGTTCATGGGTATGATGCTATTGAACCAGGATTTTAAATTATCAATTTCTAGGTACCAACCGCAAAGCACCGAAACCCCTATCAGTACTGGGAAAATGCCAAAAAGAAAGGCATAATTTGAGTAAGGGTTTTTAAAATAAGTAATTGGTGTGTTCATGGGCTGTCATTCTAGACGTATTACGTATTCGTATAAATGAGCAATAAGTTACAAACGATGTTGATTGTTTAAGAGACAGACTATCGAAGCTCGATATTATCCCCGATCGGTAAAAAATTAAAGCTGAACCCTAATAGAATCCAGCTTTTATAAAACTACCACTGCCCGAAGGCAGTGGCATAGACAACACCTTTGAGCTTGAGAGCGTCGGTATAGATGCTGCCAATTTCTTGGTGCTAAGTTAAACGATGTCGTTTTTAGCACTTGGGTCATTTAGTACAGAACAAATTTATGCAATTTGTTGTAACACAGTATCTCTGATAATTAAATTTTCAATATTGTTCAGGAGCTTTTGCAAGTCAAAAGGTTTAGCTAAGTAACTATCACAGCCATAAATTACATGCATTTCTTGGATAGAGCAATAGCCAGAAAGCAAAATTATAGGCAGGTGTTTGGTGTTTCCATTTCTTTTTAGTTGGGCACAAATTTCACCCCCATTTTCGTTCATGAGTAAAAAATCTAACAGTAATAAATCGGGCTTAAACTCATCAATTACTCGAAATAAGTCAGAACTGCTTGATTTTGTTAGTATTTCATAGCCGCTAGTTTCTAGTGCCTCTTTTAAGACCTCTAATAGGTCAGGATCATCATCTAAAATTAATATTTTCTTCACGGGTAAGTATTTTTTTCATCTGCATACCTACTATTGTGCCAAGTTTGAAGCGTAACTGATATCGTACATGTACTATTAAATAGGCTTATTAAGTGATGTAACAGCATTAGAGAAGATTTAAGGACAGCATTCTACAAATCAGCGCTTATATATACTTCATATTTCCAATTCTGTTTTGATTAATAAACGAAGAGTACTTGGGTGTATGAAAAAAATATATGCATTTATTTTAAACTAAATCGATTTTATGGGGTTACCTTTTTTTGTTTGATGTATTAATAAACGGTTTATAATTGGTTAGTTAGAGCATCTTCATTCTCCCCGTTTGAAGATGCTCGCATTTTACAGGGTTTTTTCTACTTCAATCATCCTTCAAATCCCTAAATAAACGGATTAAAGCATTGTGTTTATTTAAATGCACTTTTAACATATTTTAACATTAAGGGCGATCTTTTATGTAGATAAAAATCGTTTGTGTGTTTAAGTTTGTCTTTTGAAATTATTAGTCTAATGGAAGAATTTAATAGTAGTAACTCGCCAGTTTCATCTGATGATGCAGTCGGTATTTCAACATACTCAACCGATATTCGTGCATTAAATGAACGCATAGAAAAAGAAAGTGCTTTTATTGATCTCTTGAAAATGGAGATGGATAAAGTAATTGTTGGCCAGAAATATATGGTAGAGCGATTATTGATTGGTTTGCTAGCTGATGGACATATTTTGTTAGAAGGTGTTCCGGGATTAGCAAAAACATTGGCCATTAATACCTTGGCAAAAGCTATTCAGGTTGATTATAGCCGAATTCAGTTTACACCAGATTTGCTGCCTGCGGATTTAGTGGGAACCATGATCTATAATCAAAAGAAAGAAGAATTTATTGTTCGTAAAGGCCCAATATTCTCGAATTTTATTTTGGCCGATGAAATTAACCGTGCTCCCGCAAAAGTGCAAAGTGCGCTGCTAGAGGCGATGCAGGAAAAACAGGTTACCATTGGAGATAATACTTTCCAACTTCCAAATCCGTTTTTAGTACTTGCAACACAAAACCCAATTGAGCAGGAGGGGACGTATCCACTTCCGGAAGCTCAGGTGGATCGTTTTATGTTAAAAGTAGTGATCGGTTATCCTAATAAGGAAGACGAAAAGAAAATTATCCGTGCTAATATCGCACCACAAGGCATGTTAAAACCTAATCCTATTATTCGCCCGGAAGATATTTTAAAAGCCCGAAAGGTGGTAAGGGAAGTGTATATGGACGAAAAGATTGAGCAATACATTGTAGATATTGTTTTTGCCACCCGCTATCCCGAACAATACAAATTATCGAATTATAAAAACCTGATCACTTTCGGAGCGTCTCCAAGGGCAAGCATTAGTTTAGCATTGGCTGCAAAAGCTTTTGCGTTCATAAAAAGAAGAGGGTATGTAATTCCGGAAGATGTGCGTGCTATTTGCCATGATGTATTACGTCATCGTATCGGCCTGAGTTATGAAGCCGAAGCAGAAAATATCACCACAGAAGAAATTATAACAGGAATTTTAAACGCGATAGAGGTTCCTTAAGGAGCTATCAGCTGTCAGCTTTGAGCAATCAGCCTTGAGCTGTCAGCTTTGAGCAATCAGCAACCAGCTTCTAGCACGCGGCACAGGGCTTAGAACTTAGAACTTACAACTTATAACTTATAACTTACAACTTTCCACTCAAATGGATACCAAAGAACTCCTTAAGAAAGTACGGAAAATTGAGATTAAAACTCGTGGTTTAAGTAATCACCTGTTTTCTGGTGAATATCATTCTGCTTTTAAAGGAAGAGGAATGGCTTTTAGTGAAGTTCGGGAATACCAGGTTGGGGATGAAATACGAACCATCGATTGGAATGTAACTGCTCGTTTTAATCACCCGTACGTGAAGGTTTTTGATGAGGAACGAGAACTTACCGTGATGCTGTTGATGGACGTGAGTGGATCTGAAAATTTCGGAACGGTAAACCAGCAAAAACAAGATTTAGCTACTGAACTTTGCGCTGTATTGGCTTTCTCAGCTATTCAAAACAACGATAAAGTAGGCGTGCTATTTTTTAGCGATAAAGTAGAGAAATTCATTCCTCCGAAAAAAGGGAGGAGTCATATTTTAATGATCATCCGCGAATTAATTGATTTTAAGCCTGAAAACACGGGAACCAATGTGGCAGAGGCTTTACGGTATTTCACCAGTGCAATCAAGAAAAAAAGTACTGCGTTTATCATTTCCGATTTCATTAGTCCCACTTTTGAAAATGAGTTGAAAATCGCCAATAAGAAGCACGATATCATAGCCTTGAGATTGTATGATCGGCACGAAGAAGAGTTTCCGAATTTAGGTTTGATTCCTGTAAAGGACGAAGAAACCGGACAAATTTTATGGGTTAACACGGGCGATGAAAATGTTAGGAAAAGTTTTAAAGTAGAGGCTTTAAAACGGAATGCCCTGGTGAAGGAAGTTTTCAGAAAATCAGGAGTAGATGCTACAGATATCGGCACCCACGAATCCTACGTTAAACCATTAATGACATTGTTTAAAAAACGTGAAGGAAGACGGTAATGAGACCTAAAATAAAATTAATATATCTCCTAACGCTTATACTTGCAGGTTTTTCCTTCGGACTGAAAGCGCAAACTATTCAGGTGGAGGCTAAGCTTGATACCACATCCATCCCGTTAGGTGATCAAACCCAGTTGCATTTAAGTGTGCGTTTCCCTGCTGGTTCTGTAATTGAGTTTCCTCTATTAAAAGATAGCATTGCAGGCAAATTACAACTAGTTAGCACCAACAAAGCAGATACCAGTTTTAACAAAGATGATGTAAGTATTCAAACGATCCGTCAAAGCTACACGCTTACTTCCTTTGATCCGGGTACGTATCAGATTCCCTCATTCATTTTTAAAATAAAAACAGATTCTTTTAAAACGGTCCCACTTACTTTGCAAGTAACTTCGGTTGCTATTGATACTACCAAAGGGATTTATGACATTAAACAGCCTCTTGCTGTTTCTTACACGTTTGCCGATTGGTTAAAAGACAATTGGCATTGGATTGCCCTTGCTTTGGTTCTGATTTCATCAATTGTAGGGATTCTTTATTATTTGAAAAAGAGATCAAAAAATAAGCCTGCTGTAATGGAGGTGAAAGATACTACGCCAGCACATGTACTAGCGCTGAATAAATTATCCGCTTTGCGTGATAAAAAATTATGGCAAAATAACTTAGTAAAAGATTATTACAGCGAGCTAAGTGACATTTTACGCGAATATTTAGAGAAACGATATGCTATAAAAACACATGAGCAAACCACTGAAGAAATATTTTTAGCATTGAAATATAAGGATCTGGATGTAAGTAGCTGCGAGATTCTGCGTCAAATTTTGGTTTTGGCAGACTTGGTTAAATTCGCAAAGGAAAAACCTTTACCTGCTGACAACGAGAAGATTATGGATGATGCAGTGAGATTTGTAACACAAACACAAAACACATTTTCGCAAACAACGGCAGAAAGAAATGGACTTGTTTAGAGGATTAGAATTTGCCTACCCAGGGTTTTTCTGGTTATTGTTGATTATCCCTGTGATGATGGCTTGGTATGTTTGGCGTGAAAAATTGCTACAGGGAAACCTGAGTATGTCTACCATTAAAGGGTTTTCTATACCTGCTAAAAGTACGATTACCCGGTTTCGGCATTATGGAATTGTGCTTAGGTCACTGGCCTTTATTGCATTGATTATCGCGTTAGCCCGCCCACAAACCTCTTTAAGCTGGCAAAACACAACCACAGAAGGTATTGATATCATCATTGCTTCGGATATTTCAGGAAGTATGCTAGCCGAAGATTTTAAACCTAATCGACTGGAAGCTGGAAAAGAAATCGCCATTGATTTCATAAAGGATCGTCCTGATGACCGGATTGGTTTGGTAGTTTTTAGTGGAGAAAGCTTCACACAATGCCCTTTAACCATTGATCATGACGTGCTAATCAACTTATTCAGTGACATTAAAAACGGAATGATTGATGACGGAACAGCCATTGGTATGGGATTAGCAAATGCCGTTAATCGGTTAAAGGACAGCGAAGCAAAAAGTAAGGTGATTATATTACTTACGGATGGATCTAATAATGCAGGCTCTATTCCACCCATTACAGCTGCAGAAATTGCTAAACAGTTTAATATTCGGGTGTATACGGTAGGAGTGGGTACGAAAGGATATGCACCTTATCCGGTTCAAAATGTTTTTGGCGAAATAGGATATCAGCGTGTTAAAGTGGATATTGACGAAGGTACATTAAGTAAAATCGCGGAAACAACAGGTGGTAAATATTTCAGAGCCACAAACAATGAAACCTTGAAAAGCATCTACGAGCAAATAGATAAGCTTGAAAAAGCAAAGATTGATGTGACTCAATATCGAAAAAAAACCGAAGCCTTTTTGCCGTTCGCTATCATTGCGCTGATATGTTTAATGTTAGAATTTTTATTAAGGAATACATTGTTTAAAGGAGCCCTAACCTAATATATGTTACGTTTTGCATACCATGATTTTTTGTGGGGATTGGCTGCCATCCCCGTTTTAATTTTCCTTTTTTGGAAAGTTACTCGTTGGAAAAAGAAAGCTATTTCATCATTAGGAGATCTAAAAGTGGTGGGAATAATGATGCCTGATGTTTCATTTTCACGTCCGTGGATTAAGTTTATTTTTTCCCTTGTGGGATTCACCTTTTTGATCGTGGGTATGGCTGATCCTCAAATTGGATCTAAAATGGAGGAGGGAAAACGAACTGGATCTGAGGTGATGGTATTGTTGGATGTTTCTAATAGTATGCTTGCGCAGGATTTGGCACCTGATAGGCTTGAAAATGCCAAACGATCCATTGCACAACTTATTGATAGTCTGCATGGCGACCGTTTGGGGATTATAGTTTTTGCCGGACAAGCGTATGTTCAATTACCAGTAACTACCGACTATTCAGCCGCTAAACTATTTTTAAATACGATTAATACCGACATCGTTCCAACTCAAGGTACCGCCATTGGTGCTGCCATTGATTTAGGATTGCAATCCCTTGATTTTAAAAACGGATTAAGCAAAGCAATGATTGTAATTACTGACGGAGAAAACCATGAAGACGATGCCATTTCATCTGCTAAAAATGCGCTGGAAAAAGATGTTTCTGTTCACGTAGTTGGCGTTGGCTCTACAGAAGGCGCACCAATTCCTATTTACAGAGATGGAAAACCGGCAGGTTTTCATTTGGATAGTGCTGGCAATTCGGTTGTGAGCAAGTTGAATGAGGAGATGTGTAAGGAGATTGCTTCGGCCGGCGGTGGTGCTTATGTGCGGGCATCAAACGCCAATGGTGGTTTGGGTATTGTGATGAATCAGATTGAGAAAATGAAGAAGAAAACGTTTGGAACGAAAATGTTTAAAGATTATGAAGATCGGTTTCAGTTCTTTCTGGCAATTGCGCTGATCGCATTTGTCGTTGAATTTTTTATCTCCAATCGTAAAAATTCGAAGTTGAGTAAGTTGAAATTGTTTGAGGTGAAGTCATGAAGCAAATTGTTATAGTTATCGGATTGTTGTTTCAAGCTACTTTGCTGTTTGCTCAAAAAGAAACAAGAGATATCCATAAAGGGAATAAATTGTATCAGCAAGGAAAATTCAAAGAAGCTGAATTGAACTACCGTAGATCGGTTCAGAAAGCAAACCAAAATCTGGAGGGGAATTTTAATTTAGGAGATGCACTTTATAAACAAAAGAAATTCGCCGAAGCTGGTGAGCTCTTTAACAAAATTGGATCATCATCTAACAAGAAAGAAGTAACTGCTGGTGCCTATCATAATTTGGGTAATTCACTATTTGAAGCAAAAAAACTTCAGGAAAGTATTGATGCCTATAAAAAAGCCTTACTCAATAATCCGAAGGATGATCAAACCCGATATAATCTGGCTTATGCACAACAATTACTAAAAAAGCAACAGGAACAGAAGAAAAAAGATCAAAATAATAAAGATAAAAACGATCAGAATAAGAAAGATAAAGATCAGAATAAAAAAGATCAGGATAAAAAGGATCAGGATAAAAAAGATCAAGACAAGAAAGATCAAGATAAGAAAGATCAAGATAAAAAAGATCAGGATAAAAAAAATCAACAACCTCAAGATCAGCCTAATAAGTTATCAAAAGATGATGCAGAACGTATGTTGGAGGCTTTGAATAACGAAGAGCGAAACACCCAAGAAAAATTGAAGAATAAAAAGTTAAAGGGCGTGAAAGTGAAAATCACCAAAGATTGGTAAGGTCCCTGTTATGATAATAAATATTAAGATTTGCATATTTTCATTACTGCTTTTGTGTGCCAGTGGAGTGTATGGTCAAAACGCCACATTTTCTGCTTCTGTAAGCAGTGCTCAAGTGGCAACAGGAGAACAATTTGAAGTGACTTTCTCCCTAAATGGTAATGGAGAAGGTTTTAAACCCCCTTCATTCCGGGGTTTTCAAGTTTTGTCAGGGCCGAATGTTTCCTCGAGCATGACGGTTATAAACGGAAATATGTCATCCAGTAATTCATACAGTTACTATTTAGTAGCTGAAAAAGTAGGAGTATTGAGCATTGAGCCGGCAACTATTTTTGTTAATGGAAATAGACTTAAAAGCAATTCATTACAAATTAGAGTTGTAAAAGGGAATGGAGCTTCGCCTAATACGCCAGCACAAGTGGCACCAGTTGCTCCATTAACAACATCAGGAAATTTAGCAAAGTCAATATTCATAAAAGCCGATGTAAATAAAACAAATGTTTTTCAGGGTGAACAGCTAGTGGTGAACTATAAATTATATACTCGAGTAGATATTGTTGGAAATGAACTTAATAAACTGCCCGAATTAAATGGCTTTTGGAGTCAAGATCTTAAGAAACCCAACGAAAATACGCAGTGGAACAGAGAAGTATACAAAGGCGTAGAATACAATGTTACGCCACTTAAGGAAACCATACTCTTCCCAGAGCATTCTGGAAACTTGGTCATTGATCCTTTAGGAATGGCCTTCGTTGTTAGGCAGCCCGTGAAGTCGGATGATATTTTTGATCAATTTTTTGGATCATATGAAGAGGTTAAAATCCAGGTAAAAAGTAAACCGATAACTATTCATGTGAAACCTTTGCCAATAGCAAGTAAGCCTGAGAATTTTTCAGGAGCAGTTGGTAATTTTTCGATTAACGCCATACTTGATAAAAGAGAATTGAAGGCAAACGAAGCCTTAAACTATCAGCTTAAAATCTCGGGCACTGGTAACCTCAAATTATTGGATAAGTTGGCTATTAACTTCCCGAAAGGTTTTGAAAAGTATGATCCGAAGATCACAGATAGTTTAAACGAAAACTTGGATGGAGTTTCGGGCAAGCGAACGTATACGTATGTGTTAGTACCAAGGCAAGAGGGAAAATATGCCATGAACGACATTAAATTCTCTTATTTCAATCCGGCTTCTGGTAAATATGTAAGCTTATTGGCACCAGTGTTTGAAGTAAAAGTAAATAAAGGCGATCCTTCTGCAGATGTTACGGCTTTTTCACCAGCTGATAAGCAAGATGTTGACGTTTTAAATAAAGATATCCGCTATATAAAAACCGGTGAAGCAGAATTTTATAGAGAGGGCGAAGGATTTTACGGCTCTTATTCATATTACCTGTTGCTAGCCATCGGCCCAATATTATTTCTATCAGCCTTAGGATACCGGAAATGGGACCAAAAGAACAACAGCGATCTTGTAAAAGTTAAGAGCAGGAAAGCTGGTAAAGTTGCAGCTAAACATCTCGCGAATGCGCAAACTCAACTACAATCCAGCAACTCTAAAGCTTTTTACGAAGCCATATCTAAAGGCTTATATGGTTATTTAAGCGATAAGTTAAATATTCCAATTGCTGTTTTAAGCAAGGAAAAAATTGCACAAGAATTAAAGGCACGTTCATTAAGTGATGAGTCCATTGTTGAATTAAATGATACATTGGACTTATGCGAATTAGCCAGATATGCCCCGGTTACTTCGGTATCTGATTCAGATATCATGACTCGGGCAAAAAATAGTATCAATGACATTGAAATCCAACTGTAATATGCTTACCCGCATTTTATTTCTGTTTTTAGTACTTATGTTCCCGCTAATATCATGGGGAACTGAGCAACAGCAAGCACTATTTGAAAAAGCAAATCAGCTTTATTCAAAAGCAAAATACAAAGAAGCACTGAAGGTTTATGAGCAAAGTGTCGCTGACGGTTATCAGTCTGCCGAAGTTTTTTTTAACATGGGTAATGCATATTATCGGGTAGGGGAAATTCCATCTGCCTTGCTTTATTACGAAAAAGCGCATAAGCTGCATCCATCCGATGAGGATATCGACGCTAATATCCAGTTGGCAAACTCAAAAACAACCGATAAAATTGAAGCTGCACCTGAGTTTTTTTTAACCACATGGTGGCATAAATTTTTCCTTTTATTTTCTGTAGATACCCTTTCGGCGTTAAACATTTTCTGTTGGATTACCGCTGCAATAGTGATGGTTGTTTATTTGTTTGCCCAATCCATCACACAAAAAAAAGTAACCTTTTATATGGGAATAGCGTTTTTTTTTCTAGGGTTAATAACCATCTTAATCACAAAAAAACAGTCGGATTATTTGAATTCGCATCAAGAGGCTATCATTTTTAGCACCTCAGTTAAAGTGAAAAGTGAACCGTCCGACGTTTCGAAAGATCTTTTTATCATCCACGCAGGTGTAAAAGTAGATATAGTTGAAAACCAGGAAAATTGGTTGAAAATTAAGCTCTTAAACGGTAACCAAGGTTGGATCTCTGCGGAGTCGGCTAGAGAGATTTAGCAATTATTAAATACCCACAAGCTTAGCAGTTAAATTTGAGCACTAAAAAGCTGTTAGTAGCTCGCCGCTCATTGCTGTAGCTAAAAGCTGACTGCTTATTGCTGATAGCTGCCTACGCAAGTTTAAAAATAGACTTTCTGTAACAATTCCACAGAGCCAACAAATCCTGAAGTTTTTCTTTCTTCAATAACTTTTGCGCCTTTTATATGATTTAAATAATCTTTTGATTGATTTTTTATTTACAGCCCAAAATAGATAATTAAATACTTGTTAAAAACTTAAATTTTTGCCGAATAAATGGGCTTTTAATTAAGCGGATTGTAATTTATTTTAAAACAAAATGGCTGTTGCTTGGTACTTATGGTAGAATATTTACTCACTTAATTCACATATTTATGAGAAAGAGCCTGTTGATTTTAATGTTAGTAGCAATTGCGCTTACTTCATGTAAAAAGAAAAAATTAATTAAACCAGAACAACAATCAACACCAGTTAAATTTATCACAACAGAGTATGCCCAGTTAGGAACCTATGATAGCACAGGAAGACCTAACTATTTGGCGGGTACTGATGTGGTAAGTAATGGACTAAAAAGTTTTGTTTCAGACATGTTGCCTGAACGAGTGAATGTAACTACCACCCATCCCGATTTCTTGAAAAATGCAGATTTAGAAATTACCTCCAAATCCGATGTGTATGTCACTTTCATTTCTGCTGTTACCGGACGCACAAACACTGTTGGATTTTACCTCTACAAAACGGGGAGCTCTCCTACAAAACCTCAGGAAATAGAGAAAATCACTTACATATTTCCTAATGCAAGATCAACTAAATCAGGCTCTCTTTTAGTAGGGGATAAAGTTAAGTTAGGAACCATAGAGGCGGGAATGTCAATTGGATTTGTATTATTGGACAATGGATGGGATACATCATTAAAAACAGTGAATAAAAATGTGGCGCACTACTGTTCTAATAAGGAACTGAATCCAGAAAATGATGCCGCGTTAAAGTATCATACCGTACTTTTTGAATATCCGGCCGAAAACAAGTTCATCATTGGTTTTGAGGATTATAACAGAACGCTTGCAACCTGCGATAACGATTTTAACGATGTAGTTGTGTATGCTACCATCGTGAAAAAATAGAAAATAGCAACATTTCGAGTGGTAAAAACTCTTGATTTAAAATCGATTTTTTATTTAAATTAACGTGTTTTCAAGCGTGATTTGGCACTAAGTTAGATATGAATTTACTGCATATAAAATATGCATAAAGCAAATTTATTATTTACCTAAATTTTAAAATCATGCCTAAAACTAAAGAAAATGCAAAAAAGCAAGAGTCAAAAACCAGCGGTGCAAAGGGCTCTTCAAAAAGTAATGAAAAAGAGAATGATTCAAAATCAGGATCTAAAAAGAAATAAGTTATTTAAGAAGACAAGTATTCAAAATGAGTACTTGTCTTTTTTATTTTCAATAACAAGCTTCAAATTCCACCTTTGAAGTGTGAAAAGCGAGCACTTCTCCTAATAGCTTTTCAATCCTTGAAAATTTTCTTGTTTTAAAATCTCATTAAGTGAAAAAGTGCTACTATTGACTGTACACAGTTTTAATATCACCTTCACTTAATCAAATAAAATAAAAAAGGCTTTGAAATAAAAAAGGGAGCCAACTTTGCCTCCCTTAAGTGGAAAATACATGAATAACTTTGCAGCAATAAATGTATGCGGACCCGCAATGATTGATCAACGGGAATGTTATATAACTTATTGTTATCTAAATTTAAATTATTTTTTTTTCTTGAAAACAATATAGGGGTTTGCCTTGTCTATAATTCAAAATAGGTCGGATGGCCGAGTGGAAAGGCAAGGATCCGCAAGATCTTTTACATTGGTTCGAATCCTTTTCCGACCTCATTAATAAAGCCAGAGCTTAGTTTCTGGTTTTGTTGTTTTACTACATTTCTGTTTTCGCTTCGTCGCTTGCCAGCTCACCTGTTCATAGCAGAGCTGTCTGAAGAACTGAGAGGCTAACGCTAATTTTCATTCGTTACTCAATCAATTCATCACTCACTTCTATTAAATTTGCCAAAAAAGTTTACACAATGGAATACTCAAAGTTAGGAGCATCTGATTTAAATATTAGCAGGATTGGATTTGGTTGCATGTCCTTAAAGGGATCAGTCTATGATAATGAAGTGTTGATCAATATGGCCATAGATGCTGGTATAAACTATTTCGATACTGCAGATTTGTATGATAAAGGCGCTAACGAAGAGCTTGTAGGCGAATTGTTGAAGAAAGCAAGAAAAGATGTTATTCTGGCTACCAAGGTCGGTAATAAACTACGTGCAGACGGGTCTGGGTGGGACTGGAGCCCAAGTAAAGCATACATTCTAACGAGTGCTGATGAGAGTTTGAAGCGCTTAAAAACAGATTATATTGACTTATACCAGCTTCATGGGGGTACAATGGACGATCCGATCGAAGAGATTATTGAAGCGTTTGAACTTTTAAAACAGCAAGGTAAAATTCGTTATTACGGTTTATCGTCTATCCGCCCATGTGTAATTCGTGAGTATGTATCGAAGTCAAATATGGTGAGTGTGATGACCCAATACAGCCTGCTCGACAGAAGACCTGAGGAATTTACTTTAGACTTTTTAAATAAAAACAATATTGGCGTATTAGCCAGGGGAAGTGTTGCACAAGGCTTATTAATAGATAAACCGGCAAAACTTTATCTTGATCAATCACCAGAAGAAGTGAATAGGGCTGCATATGCCATTTCTTCGGTGTCTGGTACACGAACCAAATCGCAATCTGCAATACAATTTGTTTTGCAACACCAAGCTATAACTTGTGCGGTAACCGGCTTCAGAACGGTAGAACAACTGAATGATGCAATTGGTGTAAACTTTAAAAATCAGCTTTCGGAAGCAGAATTGAACATCCTAAAAAGTTCTGTGAATCCTCAACTTTATAAGGAACATAGGTAAACTGCCAATTTTAATCAAATAGCTGCTGCTCCGATGTGTAATAAGTTTTTTTAGATGCAACAGTTGCAAACTCAATGATTGCACCCGTTGGGCTTTCTGTTTTTTCAGAATTATGAATGTTCAAGAAATCTCTAATCTCTCCATTAATCAAATTGGGATGCGACTTTAATATTTCTTTCTCCGCCTCTTTTAGTACAGATTTGATAGAATCCACAAGTTCTTTAACTCTTTCTTTCGGAATTCTGTTGGCTTTAGAAAGCGGTGAAATTCGTGCATCCCATAAAATTTCATCCGCATAAGCGTTACCAATACCGCGAATAATATTTTGATCCAATAATATACTTTTAATAATGGTACGGGTTTTCGACAATTTATTGGTCAAGTACTCTGCATTCAGTTCGTCATCAAGTGCATCTGGTGATGTTTTTTCTTCCGAATCAAGTGCAACGGTAGCAATCCCTTGATAATCGGTTAAGGTTAAACCCGTTTTGTCTGAAAATAATAAATCCACGATGGCCTTCTTTTCCGTGTTTTTCTCTTGATATAGAAACAGTTTTCCATGTAATCTTAAATGCAAGCCGAGTAAATGCCCGTTTTCAAATCTTAACCTTAATTCTTTTCCTTCGCGGTAAACCTCTTCTAATTTTATACCTTCTAAAGCCTCTTTAAGCTCTTTTTCAGAAACCTTTTGAGCACGATGCACCGTAATTTTTTGCAAAGTTTTGCCTGTTATTTTCTTGTTTAGATTATAACTAAACACTTGTAGATCTGGTAATTCTGGCATTTTTATCTTTCTGATAAATGAAATTGATTTAACATTTATAACATGCTATTTTAAATGCCTGATAATTTGACAAGTAAAAAATCAGTATCGAATCATCTCAATTAATGAGGTAAGAGATTTTCGTCATAATGGTTTTAATTATTTAAAGAAAATCAGGCCGCTGTAAAAGGTAAGGTGATATAGAAAGTGCTGCCTTCACCGTCTTCGCTATCTACACCAATCGTTCCTCCATGGCGTGATATAATTTCATGCGAAAGAAATAATCCAATTCCTAAACCGGATATCTGGTTAGAATTGTCCAAACGTGAAAACTTTTGAAACAGATTTTTTTGCTTGTCCTTCGCAATCCCTAAACCAAAGTCCGTCACAGAAATTCGTAAATAATTGTTTTCTGTTCTTACATCAAGTATAATTTCAGTAGTGTGGGGCGCATATTTTACAGCGTTCGAAAGCAAATTACATAGTACTTGTTCTATTCGATCTTGGTCGCCAATTATGTTTAAATCGCAGTCTCCAGTAAGTTTTATTTGGTGCTGCGGACTGTTTAACTCAGAAAAACTGATACAATCCTCGATGGCATCTTTTACTCTAAATTCTACGAAGTTATATTGCATTTTACCCGCCTCAATTTTAGAAATATCCAGTAAATCGCTAATCAGCTTCACCACTTTATCAACCTGTTTATTTGCTTTATCAATGAAGTTTTTATATGCTGGATTTTCTTCCTTTTGAGATATTTTATCGATAATTTGAAGATATCCTTTCATACTTGTAACCGGTGTTTTCAGCTCGTGGCTCGCAATGCTAATAAACTCATCTTTTTTTGACATAAGCTGACGTATCGCTTCTTTTGCATACAGCTCAGAGATATCTTTAAAAAGCAAAAACTTACCGTTATAACCCGTATTTTTCTCAAACAACGAAGTCACCGTTACATTATAAGTTTTTTCGGTGTTATCGGTTTTTATATAGATTTCGGTGGTACCATTTCCGTGTTGATTTGCTAAATTAGTTAAAGCTTCCTCATGCTTAAAAACCTCATAGAACGGTAAGCCTATAATATCCTTGTCCGGATGGAGTATTCGAATCATCTGTGGGTTTACATCAATAATTTGATTATTAATATTTAAAACCAACAAACCTTCCTGCATTTCCTCAATTATTCGCTCACGAGCAATAGGCATAATATCAAAAAGCCGAAAATTAAGCAGTCCGAAACCCACAATTAAGGAGGTAAGCACCAAAGTAAACGGAGTAATATCCAGATATCTAAACGGACTAAAACCTAACAGGTAAATAATATTGCATCCCCAAGGCAAAAGAATGCCAATAAGGATAATGTTCCGTTGTTTTTTATAAATGCTGTCTGATTTTTTTAATTGAGTTATTAGCAATATAAAACCCAGCACAAGCATAAAATAAAAGTAAATAATATGCACCCTGTACCATAAACCAGGTTTTATCGCCATAAATGATATGCCTTCGCTAGTGTCAATAAACGTTTCCGAATAATACAAATGATGACTCTCATTCGTCCAAACCAAGCTCAAGGTAATTACGGGAATAATGTATAATACAGCTGTATACGACGTTTTTAACCATTCAGATTTCCCTATGAGTTTTATAACAGAGGTTATCCATAAAGTCGGCAACATGGATATACCCACATATTCAAACCGTGTCCAAAAAAGCATTTCTTCCATATTGCCACTTAACAGGACCAGGCCATCTCCAATTGCCCAAATAGCAACGGCCAACATGGTGTAAGTGAACGTTCGTACGTTGCTTTCCAAGCGTTTATACATCAGCCCTGCAACAAGCAAGGTGATCAAACCTGAAAATAAGAGTATGAAAGAAAATAAAATTTTGGTGTCTAAATGCATAGGTATTATACAGACATGCAAATTGGTAACGTAAACCTTATACGAAAAAAGCTGAAGTTCGTTCAAAAAATCTTAATAAATCTGACCGGAAAAACAAGTGATTACGATTCGTCGTTAATTTTAATAAGTTACTAAAAAGGATTAAATAAATCTTTAATTAATAAATTTTGGGCGTTTTAACACGCTGTCCGCTATATCTTTTTTGGCTCACCTTCCACTGCGTTCCAGGATCACCAAAAAAGGATGTCGCTTCCATCGTTAACGCACCTATAAAACGTCATAAAGAACACTTTACAACTCTTTTTTGCTTGATGTATTCTACTTTCAGCTTTATTGACCCTTCAACTTTAAACCCAGTAAACGAGACACCAAGGTTTTTGCTTTACTTTTATAAAAAAATGGAGCAGATCTTACACTGCTCCATTAAAAGAATGTATCGACAGTACATTCTCTATCTGGGACCCTAAACCCAGTTGTGTTGCTTTATAGCGGTATTACTATTTAGTATTATCGATTATTCTTTGTTGAATTCACCAACAGCACGAATTTCAATATCTTCACTTACCATGGCACTTGGCATAGTACCTACACCGAAGTCTTTGCGATTAATGGTTCCTGTAACCTTAAAGCCAGCTAAAGGTTTTTGAGTACGCATATTTTTTCCAACACCATTCAATGTCAAATTCAATGAAACTGGTTTAGTTACGCCGTGCATTGTTAAGTCGCCATTTACTTTGTAATTTTTTGCATCTATTTTGCTGATAGACTTACTGGTAAAGTTGATCTGAGGATACGTTGACACATCAAAAAAATCAGCACTTTTAAGATGTTTATCTCTCATTTCATTGTCGGTATCAATAGTAGTAGCATCGATAGATAAAGCAAACACAGCGTCGGTAAAATCTTCTTTGGAAGAAGTAATGCTCGCATTAAATTTTTTGAAATTTCCATCAACTTCCGAAAGCATTAAATGCGTAACCGTAAAGCCGATTTTTGAGTGTGCCGGGTCTACCGACCATTTTTGTGCGAACGATGCTAAACTTGCAAATAATATCGCTACTGATAAAAACACCTTTTTCATAATTTTTAATTTTTAATTGATTGGTTATATAAAGAGAGAAATTGTTTAATTACATACCTCCGGAGCCACCTTGGCCGTTACTATCACCTTGTTTTAAATCATCGTTATTAATACCTTTCTTTTTCTTAGGTATTTGTTGACCGTAGTTCATTTTACCAAAGTTCCAGGTAAAGTTTACTCCTACCGAGCGGATTGGTACAGCAAATTGACTGCTTTGAGTGATAGCGCCGCTATTAATTTTGGTTTGGAAAATAAGGTTGTCACTAAAAGGCTGAACCACATTTAAACCGATGGTTCCTTTTTTCTTCAAAATCTCTTTCTTCATCCCGATGTTCCAAATACTAAATGAAGGATTTTGACCTTGGAAAGTACGACGAGGTGAATTTTGAACCATGAATGTTTCAGCAGCAAAGCCACCCGGCAATTTTACACCACCACTTAAAAACACATTGTATTGTAAGTACGTGTTTGTGTTTGCATTAGCGTCGCTTTGAAATGCACTGATAACTTGGGGCTTATAAGTAAATAAGTTTACACTTCCTCTTAAAGTAACAATCTTTGCTAACGTAACAGATCCGAATAGACTGCTACCTATAGAATTATTCTTCCCAATATTAGCATATTGTGTACGAGATACATTTCTTGTACTGGATACTCCTTGGTTGTCAACGCTGGTGAAGGGCACTGAAGAAATATAGCTCTCAATGATATCATCTGTATGTCTGTAATAAACAGACGCATTTATAACAGAACCTTTTATGAAAGCAGAGTAATTTAAGTCAAGCGTTTGTGCTGTTTCTGGAGATAATTCTGGGTTGCCTTGTGATTGGCTTGATAAATCGCTAGTGTTTAGAAACGGATTTAAGAATTGAATACTAGGACGTTGGATTCTTTTAGTGTAGCTCAATTTTACTGTATGACCATTCTTTAGACTTTTAGAAATTGCCACATTTGGTATAAAGCTTATATAATTTTGGTTAAAGGGTTGTAAACCTAACTCAACATTGTTTGATTTCCCGCTTATAAAAGTATTTTCTAATCGCAATCCAGTTTGCAAACTAAACCCGCCTTTTAACGCTGCTGTTAAAACTCCGTATCCAGAATATACATTTTGATTGTAAGAATATTTGTTAGATGTACTATCATTTAATGCATATGCGCCAGAGCTGTTCGGATTAAAGAAATCATACGTACTGTTGATGTTTCTAAAAATTCCTTTTGTACCTGTTTCTAATTTTAAAACTTTGTTAATGGGTAAGGTATAATCTAATTGTACAGTGTATTCATTGTTTTTAGCCAAATTCGCTGCTATTTGATCTCGTCCAAAAGAAGTGTTTGTATAGTCGGATGAGTAATCAATATCCGCATTACTATGGCTCCATTGTCCGGCCAATGTTATTTCAGCACCTTCTTTTTTGAACTTGTGTGTGTAATCTGAGTTCCAATCAAAATTTCCCATCGCATTTTTATTGCTGGTGATAGAAGAGTAGTTAGACGTAGCTAAACCGGGAGTGATATTAGAACTTACCGAAGTTCCCGAATTTTTGAAGGCACCTGATCTTAAATTAATGGAAGATGAAATGCTATTAAAATTATTAATGTCATATCCCAAAGTGGCAGAACCCATAATGAATTGTCTATTCGATTCGTTCTGGCCGTTTGTAGAAGAGGAAGCACCAGTTTCTGAATTTTGGAAGGCAAAAGAATTGGTAGTTTTATTTGGCCATCCGGAGTTAACACCCACGTTTCCTGATAAGCTTAAACGGTTTTTGTTAATATTTAAGTTCAGATTTGTATTATTCTGACGAGTACCTAAGCCTCCACTTATTGAACCGCTTACGCCTGATACATTTTTCTTTTTAGTGACAATATTGATGATTCCTGCAGAGCCTTCCGCATCATACTTTGCCGATGGAGACGTAATCACTTCCACATTTTTTATTTGATCAGCAGGCATTGATTTTAAAATATCAGCTGCATTGCTGGCCATTGCACCAGAAGGTTTTCCATTAATTAAAATCTTCACATTTTGGCTTCCGCGAAGGGATACATTTCCATCCACATCAAGAGATATCATGGGCACTTTTCTCAAAACATCGCTTGCGTTTCCGCCGGCAGAGGTAATATCTTTTTCGGCGTTAAAAACCAGCTTATCAATTTTGTTTTCGATTAATGCTTGCTGACCAACTACCACAACTTCGTTCAAACTTCTGGCACCTGCAGAAACAATGATGCTACCCACGTTGTTGTCTGGTTTAGATAAAGTAGTAGTTACAGGCTCGATGGTTTTTGTAGGATACCCGATATAAGTAATGGTTAAAGTATAAGTACCTGTAGCAACTTCATTCAGTTTGAAACCACCTTTCTCATCCGTTAAGGAACCCGTAATAGGTACCTTACTACCTTTACGATAAAGAGTTACCGTAGCATAGTCAAGTGGTTTGTTGGTAAGTGAATCAATCACTTTTCCAGAAATTGCTCCCTTAATAGCAGGGGCACTTCCACCTCCTGGAAATTGCGCACTTGCAAAACCAGCATATAACATGCAACTAATGAAAAGTAAACTAAAAATTAGCTTTCCTTTTAGTGTTAGTGAGGCGGTATTTAATTGACGTTTAACTTTTACAATCGTTTCCATTTGAATCATCTTTTTAAGAATGATCAAATAAACAAGCTATAATTTTCGAAAAAAAATGCAATAGATGTATGGGGAAAAACTACCGTTAGAAAGGCTTATTGACCCGATGGGATATTTTCAGCCGGCTTTATTTTGAAAGAAACGAAACCATCGATTGTAATTGGCAACTCGTCGTTTAAAACGATCTATACATGGATTGGTAATCGTATAACTAAAAATACAATGTAAATTAGAAGGATTATAAACGAAAAATGAGATTATTCACAAGCATCAGAAACAGTTCATACATTGTAAACCTGCTATTATTTCTGGGTCTAATACTGTTTTTGCTTCAGCCATTAAGTTGGCATTTGCAATTACCAACCGAGTTCTGGATTCGGCAAGTAGGATTATTGTTTTTATGGATTGGCTTATTCTATCTTGTTTCTAAAGTTTTAGTACCGTTCTTACTATTCAAAAATAGAGAGCCTGCATTTTTTGTTTTTTTTATTGGCTCTTTACTCTTAACGGTAATTTTTAGCAAGGTCCTGGAAATATCTATCAACTATTATGATGCGATGACAGCTGCAATAAAACCAATATTTAAGCACTTCCCAAAACAAAGTATTTTCTCTATTGACGCTTTTATGGTTTTCACAACCGTACTAATTGGCGGAATTAGCGCATGCATAGAGATTGTTAAAAAGTGGTATACTGATAATGCATCGCGGCTTCAATTAGAACAAGAAAAAACCGCCAGCGAATTAGCCTTTTTAAAAGCGCAAATCAATCCGCACTTTTTTTTCAATACCTTAAATAACATTTATTCGCTTAACCGGATCAATGCTGAAAAGGCAGGAGATGCCATTTATACCTTGTCGCACATGATGAGATACGTTTTATACGAAACTCACAAAGACACCACTGTTAAAAAAGAGGTTCAATTTATAGATGATTATATCAAGCTCATGCAGCTTCGCCTTACCAGGAAGGTTCAAATCATATTCAACAAACCAGAGACTAATTTGCATCATAATATTGCGCCTATGCTTTTTCTGCCGTATGTAGAAAATGCATTTAAGCACGGATTGAGCCCAACAGATAATACCACTATATTGATAAACATCTCATCTACCGATTCATCTGTTTGCATGGAAGTGCGTAATACCATTGTAGAGCATCAGAGCCCAATTATGGAAGAAAGTAACGGCATTGGACTTGTTAATACTAAAAGAAGATTAGACCTCATGTATCCTGGAAAACACGAGTTAACGATCGATACTCATACACCCGAAAACGAATATTTAGTGCAACTTAAATTAAACTTTTGATGATTATAAATAGTATTGCGGTAGATGATGAACCGCTGGCACTTGATTTAACAGTGACTTACATCAATCAAACTCCGTTTTTGAATTTAGTTGGGAGTTTTACCAGTGCGATAGATGCGCTTACTTTTCTTCATGAAAATGCAGTTGATTTGATTTTTTTAGATATCAGCATGCCTGGCTTAAACGGCATGGAACTAGCAAGAATTATTAATACAAATAAGCAAGAAAGGCCACGCAAAATAATTTTTACCACGGCATTTAATCAGTATGCACTAGAAGGATACCAGGTAAGTGCACTTGATTATTTACTTAAACCATATAATTATGTCGATTTTCTGAACGCAGCAAATAAAGCATTGCAGTTTTATGAATTGATTGCAAAAGAAGCTCCGGTTAACTCAGAATTGCCTGTTTCGGCATCTGCTCAGGACGAATACTTATATGTAAAAGTAGAGTATCAATACATTAAATTGTTTTTGAAAGACATTTTATATGTAGAAAGCCTGGGCGATTACATCAAGTTTCATTTAGTGAACACCGCTAAACCTGTAATGTCATTAATGACGCTGAAATCCTTAGAAGAAAAAATTCCTGCTAGTCAATTCATGCGAATTCACCGCTCATTTATAATAGCACTTGATAAAATTGATGCGGTAACAAAAAACTCCGTCCAAATCGGTAAAATGATTATTAATGTAACTGATCAATACAAAGAATCATTTAACCAGTATTTGAAAAAATGGATTTGATGAGTAGAGAGTAATTTCTACTAGAAAACGTAAAGGTTTAAGGATACCTTGGAGAGGAATTTAATTTTAATAAAGCATTAAGCACTATCTTAAATAGCAAAAGCCTCCAAGTGGAGGCTTTTGCTATTTAAGAATTTATATAGATGCAATTGTTGAATCATCTTCAGTAACAGCATTCCCAAACGATGAGTCTTCTCTAGATGATTTTTTGAAAGATCCGACTGCTTTATCTTTTAATTGTGCTAATTGATCAGCTCCTGCTTTTGCTTTTTCAGAGATGGTTCCACCTAAGTCTTTTGCAGATTCTGCAATAGAGTTACGGGTATCTCTTCCGCTTTCTGGAGCAAATAAAATACCTAGTATTAATCCGGTTGCTACACCTACAACTGCACCTAAAATAAGTTTCGTAGTATTACTTGAGCTATCAGTTGTATGGATATCCTTAATTAAGGATTCGGTTTCTTTTAACAGTTTTTTGTATGATTTCATGGTTTAAATGTTTAAGATTTGTTTTAAACTAAAGTGTTTTATCAATTATAGTGCCTGACAGTAGCCTTTATTAAATCATTTAACAATTTTTGGAATTTAATTTTTGTTTAAAGTTCTCATGCCAATTCTTTAAAACAGCATACTATCAGCATGCTAGATTTTGCGTGAGGGATTGAAGAGGAAAGCCCGGAATCTCGATTTCTTAATCGAGATGAGGACTTGAAACGGAAAGCCCGGCCCACCGGGACACGCCCAAATAAGGATAGAAAAATTAATTTTTTCGCTTCGAGATTTTGCTTACTCTATAAACCAGAAATATGCAGATAATAGAGAGTATTACGATGACATAACCTAAGGTGTTGTAATGTTCTAGAGGACTAAACTTGTTCTTTTGGACCACAATCATGCCTCCAATAGCAGCGGCAACTCCTCCGGCAATTTGCTGTAAGGAAGAATTGATACTCATAAAAGCTCCACGATCTTGCATTTGAGGCAAGGCAGAGGTAAGCGCCATGGAAGGAACCATGCGGCTCATGATGCCAATCATAAAGCAAATGTTCATGATTAAAACCAACCAAAATGGTACTGGGGTGAGATTGGTGTAGATAACTACCATGATAATCATCCAGATGGATGCGATGGCAAAAATCTTAAACTTATCTATCTGATCACTCAACTTTCCAATTACCGGCATAATAACTAATGAACTAACGCCAGATGCCATAAACATCATGGGTAACTGGTGTGTGGTAACGTGAAGATTATTAATGGCAAATGCACTTCCCCAGGGCATCATCATAAAACCTCCCAGAGAAAGGAAGGCGGTAGCTAAAAAACCAATTCGGTAATCACGCTGGGCAAGGGTATGAAATAGATGAGTAATGGCATTGCGATCATTTTTGATGAGTAAATGTTCGGTTATTGGTTTCATTTTAATAAGGATGAAAAGCCAGATAATGGAAGCTAAACCGACAATCATTAGAAATGGAACTTGCCATCCCCAGGCATTAGCCAAGTATAAACTTGTCGGGATACCTAAAACCATACTGGCGCCAAATCCCATCTGCATAAACCCCATTACACGACCTCGTTGCTCTATCGGAAATAAATCGGCAACAATGGCTAAAGAAATCGACCCGATCACGCCCCCAAATAATCCGGTAACAATTCTGGCTGCTAATAGCATAGGGTAGGAGGTAGTTAAGCCGCAAAGTAGCGTCCCAATAATAAACCCTACATAAAAAAACAAGAGCAATTTTTTTCGATCAAATTTGTCTGCAAAGCCAGCGGTTAATAGTCCGGAAATGCCGGCACTAAACGCATAGCCAGAAACTGCAAAACCAAACTGGCGGGTACTTAAGTCCATGGATTTCATGAGCATATCTCCCAAAGGCGACATAACCATAAAATCAAGCACCACGGTAAACTGCGTAAGTGCAAGTAAGACGATGGCAAATATTTGATAGGATGTAAATTTCTTTGGAATGGGGAGTGCTTCTGTTTTCATTTGAAATTAATTAATCAGCTAATTCTTCACAGCAATAGCCTGCTTTTTGTATGATTGATATGACTGCCTCGCTATCAAGAGTATGTGATTCAATTCTTAGTATCTTATCGCAATCGTCTAAATCAATATTCCAACTATTGATTAATGCTGATTGATTGAGCGGCAAGCTGACTACTTTAACATCTTTTTTGTATTGGATATTCGTTTTAAAAACCATGATATACACCCTTTTCTCTGAAATTGATTTAGAAAAAACGTCGTTTACTGAACTAATTAATATATCCATATTGATAGTGCTTAATTAAGGTTTTAAGGCCTTTATAACTAAATTTAAAGTAGCATCCATAATCTCTTCAGAAAATGAAAATTTCTTTCCGCCAACACTTGTACCACTGATATGAAATTTTACAAGATTGTATAGTGGTGCATAGGCTATTGACCAAAACACCTCTAAAGGTACTTTTACCAGCTCGTTCCTATTAATAGCGTTGGTTACAAATTCGCCCATTGCATTTTTGAAACCATGTCCCATCACTTGCAAAAGTTTATCCTGATAGGGGGAGTTTCTGATCAGCTCCAGGAAAAACATTTGGTCAGGATACTCCATATAATACCTTGCCCGGTTCATCCATTGTACTCGTAATCCTTCGTTAAATGACATTGCTGAATCAAAGTTGATCATACTAGCTTCTGTCATTTTTGTTAATGCTTGAATATATAGTTGCTGAATTAAATCTTCCTTATCCTTAAAATAGATGTAAATAGTAGCAGGGGACACCCCGGCAGCCTTCGCCAGCTTTTGCATGCTAAAGCCATCAAAGCCGCTTTTAACAAACATTTCTAACGCTTTTTGCCGAATATTCAACTCCTTATTCTCGTCTCTGGTTCGCATTTATAAAACAAATATAAATAAACGTTCATTCATTTATGGAATGTTTTTTTGATTTTTACGTGTCCAATAATAGATTAAATTTAACTCAGGAATATTTTAGTGGAAAGGTCAATCTTTCTCTAAAACCTCGGCGGCCTCTACGTTACCTTGCTGTACGGCTAAATCAAGTGCGGTAAGGCCGCGGTTTTCACGAATGCTTTTATCTGCACCATGTTTAACCATTATTTCTACCAATGCATTTCTACCAAACATCGTCGCAAACATCAGTGCAGTGCCGCCGTTTCCATGTTGTGCATTTAAATCGGCACCGCGTGAAATTAGCAATTCAGCAATTTCAGGATATCCTTTAAAACAAACCCCCATTAAGGCTGTATTTCCACCCACATCCTGCGCATTAACATCTGCACCGGCTTCAAGCAAAATTTTGGCTGCTTCGTATTGTTCGTTATAACAAGCAATAATTAGGGGAGTATAGCCTTTACCATCTTTGAAATTGATGTCGGCTTGTTGATTTATTAACTCGTTTATTACTTGAATATCGCCTGTTCTGGCAGCGTTAATAAGGTCGTTGTTTATAGTTTCCATAGGTTGATTTGTATGCCTAAAATTAATAGTTTTGTTTGAACGGATCACCCTGTCTTTATACTTTCGTTTATAATAACATTTTAGCAACGCAACCTTCTAGTATACTTGCGATTTTTTGTCCATATTTCTCAATGTTAGGGCAAATTAGATATATTAGTACCTCCAATTTGGAAACCTGTAACTCAATAGTTAATGAAAAGATTTGGTGGATGGATGTTAGTTTTTACAATCCTGTTGAGCCTTGGAGCTTGCAAAAATAAAAATAAGCAACCTGAACTAAGTACTACAGATATCACGAAAGTACTAAACGCAATGACCGATATCATGATTCATGATGTCACGAATCCACCCCTAGCTTCCCGGTTTTATTCCTATGCTTTATTGTCAGGGTACCAAATAATTGCTCAAAACGACTCTTCGTATGCTGGGATGTTATCTCAAATTAATGGGTATTCCAAAATAGAAGAACCAGATAGTGTTGAAGGTAGCTCTGTATCATTAAGTGCCGTACTTGCCATGTTAGAAACTGCAAAACGGATGCAGCCTACAGGTAAAGATTTAGAAACGTTTAAACAAGCTTTTCTCGACTCTTGTACTAAAGCTGGTTTTGATGAGGAGGTAATAGACATATCCAATCGTTATGCCCAAAAAGTGAGCACAGCAATGTTGAAGTATGCTAAAGCTGATAAATATAACCGTATTAGCAACTACATCAGATACACTCCAGTTGGCAGCGAAGAAACCTGGGCACCAACACCTCCAGGAAATTTTGCTGCAGTAGAGCCTTATTTTAATACCATCCGATCATTTACCTTAGACACCTGTTCACAGTTTAAACCCAAGCCAGCCGCACAATTTTCCAGAGATAAGAATTCACCATTTTATATAATGATGATGGAAACCTCTGCGGAAGAGGGTAAGAACATGCCTGCAAAACACAAGGAGATTGCTTCATTTTGGGATTGTAATCCCTTTGCACTTCAGGATAATGGTCATATGATGATTGGTCTTAAAAAGATTTCGCCCGGGGCACATTGGTTGGGTATAGCAGGTATTGCTTGTAAGCAATCAAAAATTAGTTTTTCAAAAGCAATCAAAATCCATACAGTGGTAGCCATGGGTTTAATGGATGGATTTATTAGCTGTTGGGATGAGAAATATCGCAGTAATCGTATCAGGCCCGAAACAGCCATTCGTTTGTTGAAAGATCCAAACTGGAAACCCCTTTTACAAACGCCACCTTTTCCAGAATATCCAAGCGGGCACTCCACTATTTCGGCTACGTCGGCCACTATTCTAACACATTTTTTTGGCGGGAATTATAAATACTCTGATACTGTAGAGGAAAGATTTGGACTGCCAGCCCGTGCTTTCAATTCATTCAAATCTGCAGCGGCCGAGGCGGCTATTAGCAGATTATATGGAGGCATTCATTACCGTGATGGTGTTGAAAACGGAATGGAACAAGGATTTAAAGTGGGGAATTGGGTAATTAGTAAATTAGATAACTCAGAAAGTGCACTTTAATAGCGATTGTCATCCTTTGCTCTGGTGCTGATAAATGCGTCAGCGGATACTCGGACCGGCTTTTTCATGCAATCGATTCTAAATAAAATTAATCGATTTATATAATAAATTATTCAACTTCCTAATCTTTTCATTACAACTAATTTGTTATATTCACTACCGTGTATATACGCGTTTATTTATTATATATACGTAATTTTTTTTGTATGACTGTAACTAATGGCTTGCAAACTTATGCTCTTGTATATCTAAGCACTATCGATAAAAATCTAAGCATAGATCAGGGACGCGAAGTGATATCAAGGCGGAGAGAAGTGAATAGAGCCGTTGGAGCGAGTGGCTTACTAATTTATTCTGGAGGTAATATTCTCCGTGTTTTAGAAGGTAATAAAGACATTGTCCAAAAATTATATGAACATGCCAGATTAGAACCACAGCATGATGTTACCAAAATCTATTTTGGGCCAATTCCACATCGTTATTTTTCAGATTATCCGTTGGCGTTGCGTATCATCGGTGGCAGCTTAAAACCTCTTGACGATTTCCAATCTGAGGAAATGAAAGAATATTGGGATATGCTTCTAGAACTTAATGAACCCGTTATAAACCTTATTAAAGACTTTATTCGTAATAATTCTTAGCGAAATAAATAATCTTCATTCCGACCCTCACTCATCAGCAGCGCAAAAACCTCTCACAAAAATTTTCCGATTGATTTTGATACTGTATTTCATTAAGTATAGTACAGCTTAAACATTAATTGTAGCACAGATTCTTATCATCAATTTTAAATGAACAATGTAAAAATTAATTTTGTCGATGGAAACTCCTGCTAACGGAAAAAGTGCTTAACTAATATATTCAATTGCTTTTTTTAAATCGTCAGGAGTATCTATGGCAATACTTTCTTTATCAGTAATAGCTACTTTAATCTTGTAACCGTTTTCAATCCATCTTAATTGTTCAAGCGCTTCTGTTTTTTCTAAAATAGAAATAGGCAGTTTCGTAATTTCCTGTAAAGCAGATAATCGATAACCATAAATACCAATATGCTTGTAAAACACATGCTGATCTAGCCAGTTTTCTGGTTCAATATTTCTTAAAAATGGAATGGTACTTCGGCTAAAATAAATGGCCTCTGATAAGCTATTGATAACAACTTTTGGGGTATTGTTATTAAATAATTCTTGTGTAGAGGTGATCCTCTTTACTAAGGTCGCTAAGCCATAATCTGTATCCAGAAAACAAGCAGCTAAACTATCTATTTGTTCTGGATCAATAAAAGGTTCATCGCCCTGTATGTTTATGATTACATCGAAATCGTCAAACCTTTTCGCTATTTCTGCACAACGATCGGTACCACTTTGATGTTTATCCGATGTTATAATAGCTTCCCCACCTGCCGCTAACACATGATCTAAAATTCGCTTATCATCCGTAGCAATAACCACTTTACTTAACGACGATGCTTTTTTTGCCTGCTCATAAACCCGCATAATCATGCTCTTTCCCTTAATATCAACCAAGGGCTTACCCGGAAATCGAGTGGAAGCAAAACGAGCTGGAATTACACCTAAAATACGCATGATGAACTTGTTGAGCTATTCTGAAAAATTTTATAAAATAAGTGGTTTTGGGCATGCCCGCAAACGCGGTCGGGCTTTTCGTTGCAAGTCCTCGCCTCAAAAGCTGCGGGCTTTTCACTTCAATCCCTCATGCATACTACTACATCTAATCTACTACTCTATACCAGTACTTGCTACTTAATACTTGCTACTTTGTACTTGATACTCAATACCTGTACTTGCTACTAACCTAAAACAAGCCATTAATTTCACGCTCAATACTTTGGATAACAACACCCAAGTCTTCAGGTTTATTAGCGAAATCTAAATTGTCTTTATCAATCACTAAAAGCTTGCCTTGTTTATAGCTATCAATCCAATTCTTATATTTTTCATTCAGTTTTGATAAGTAATCAAGTCGTATTCCTGCCTCATATTCACGACCTCTTCTTTGAATATTATTTACTAAAGTAGGTACAGAAGCTTTTAAATAAATGATCAGATCTGGCGGTTTTATAAAGGAGGTAAGGTTATCGAATATTGCCCGATAGTTTTCGTAGTCACGGGAGGTCATTAACCCCATATCATGTAAGTTCTCTGCAAAGATGTAAGCATCCTCATAAATGGTTCTATCCTGAATAATATTTTTTTTATTGCTCTGGATATCCATTATTTGTTGAAAGCGATTATTCAAAAAATAAATCTGTAAATTAAAGCTCCAACGCTTCATATCGTTGTAGAAATCCTCTAAGTAAGGGTTGTGTTCCACATCTTCAAAATGAGCCTGGTACCCTAAATGTTTAGCTAATAACTCAGTAAGTGTAGTTTTTCCGGCACCAATATTTCCAACAATCGCTATATGCATCTTATAAATTTAAATTTACACCAACCATTTTATCTCCAAATTTAGTTAAATGGATAGAATGACTTTCAAAACTAGACAAGCAATATAAAATCAAAATTTTCTAAATCCAATTAGCTCACGTACTTCTCGAATAGTTTCTGAAGCACTCGCACGAGCTTTTTCTGCACCTAGATTTGAAATTCTTCTTAGATAATCGTCATCGCCAATAATTTCATTTATTTTTTCGCGAATAGGAGCAGTAGCATGTACCATATCTTCTGCCAGTTGCTTTTTAAAATCGCCATAACGTATCTGGCAACTATTATAAAGCTGGTCAAAATGACTATAAGTATCTTCGTTTGATACGACTTTCATCAAATCAAAAAGGTTTTGTATGGCGTCGGGCTTCGTTTCGTTTTCAACCGTTGGACCACTGTCTGTAACTGCTTTCAAAACTTTTTTCCGAATGATTGCCGGCTCATCCGATAAATAAACCGCATTAGCCTCTCCTTCAGATTTCCCCATTTTCCCCTTACCGTCTAAACCTGGAATTTTAACCAATTGCTGAGAAAAATTAAAAGCATACGGTTCAGGGAACAATTCTGTATGATACATCCTGTTAAACCGGTTGCCGAACGTTCGTGCCATTTCCAAATGTTGTTCTTGATCTTTTCCAACGGGTACCTTCGTAGCTTTATGAATTAATATATCAGCGGCCATTAAAACTGGGTAAGTTAGCAAGCCAGCATTTACATTATCTGGTTGTGCCCTTACTTTATCTTTAAAAGATGCGCTTCGTTCTAATTCACCCATGTAGGCGTTCATATTCAAATACAAATATAGTTCGGCAATTTCTGGTACGTCAGATTGAACGTAGAGCGTAGCCTTTTCCGGATCTAAACCAACCGCCAAATACTCTGCAAATACATGTTTAACATGTTTATGCAAATCCTGAGAATTTGGGTGAGTAGTTAAAGCGTGGAAATCAGCAATAAAGAAAAAGCAGTTAAATGCATCTTGCATTTGTACAAAATTCTTAACAGCTCCGTAATAGTTTCCTAAATGTAATTTCCCAGTACTTCTAATTCCGCTAACAACAGTTTCCATAACTGGCGAAAGTAAGTATTTTTTATATTTTTGGTTAATATGAAAAGATTTTTGAGGTTTCTACATTTTTATTTTTACAATTTTAGTATTGCAATATTCTTTCTTCCATTATATCCATTCATAAATCATTTTGCCAAAAAACCGGCAAACCTGAAATGGCTCAATCGGTTGCGTAAAATTTTTAGTTTTTTTAGTTCTGCTTTCGCAGGCGTTTTTTTCAATTTTCGATACGAACAAGCAATTGATTGGTCTAAAACCTATATCGTTTGTGCCAACCATACGTCAAATCTGGATATCACAGCCGTGATACTACTTGTTCAAAATGATTATGTTTTCATGGGAAAGGATGAATTGTTAAATCATTTGGTAACTAAAAGGTATTTCGAATCAGTCGATATTCCCTTAAATCGCGACAGCAAAATGTCTGCTTTCCGGGCTTTTAAGCGAGCTGACGAATATCTTAAAAATGGAATTTCGGTGATAATCTTCCCGGAAGGACAAATTCCTGATCAGTATCCTCCAGTAATGCAATCCTTCAAAAACGGTCCTTTTAAACTAGCGATAGAAAATAAAATAGACATTTTGCCAGTCTCTATAAAGAATAACTGGAAAATAATGTGGGATGATGGAAGTAAACATGGAAGTAGGCCAGGGATTTCCGATATTTGCGTTCATAAACCTATATCTACTAAATTATTAACAGCAGATGACGCTGAAAGTTTAAAGGATCAGGTTTTTGACATTATTAATAAAGAGCTTTAAAATAGTATGAATTTAGATCTGGAAACAGTTGAGAAGATTGCACATCTGGCAAGATTAGAAGTAGCAGAAACTGAAAGACAAAGTCTTCTTAATGATATGAATAAGATTTTAAGCTTCATGGAGAAACTAAACGAACTTGACACAGAGGGGGTTGCTCCATTGGTTTATTTAACAGATGAAGTAAATGTTTTCCGCAAAGATGAAGTGAAGCATGAAATCACCGTAGAGCAGGCATTACAAAATGCTCCTAAACAAGATGGTAAGTATTTTAGAGTGGCAAAAGTTATCAATAAGTAAGTTTTTGAATTAGCTTCTGATGTAACAATTAGCATAACCATTTGTCTATACTACACCTATTACTTAAAAAGTTAATTAGGTTTTTAACTTCAACTTTTAACTTTAATTCATGGATAAGCCACTCATAAGCATAAAAGACATTGGTAGGAAGTATGTAATAGGATCTGAAGTTATACATGCGATCAAATCGGTCTCGCTCGAGATTTTCAAAGGAGAATTTGTTGCCTTAATGGGGCCTTCAGGTTCTGGTAAATCTACACTAATGAATATCTTGGGATGTTTGGATACTCCTTCAAAAGGGGACTACACACTAAACGGCATTCAGGTGAGTGAGATGAGTGATAGTGAACTTGCCGAAGTTCGTAACAAGGAAATAGGATTTGTATTTCAAACGTTCAATTTACTCCCAAGATCATCTTCGCTTGATAACGTTGCGTTGCCTTTGGTTTATGCAGGAATAAGTAGAATTGAACGTGAAAGAAGAGCTAGAATTACCCTTGAAAATGTCGGCTTAGGTAATCGTGTAGATCATAAACCCAATGAGCTTTCTGGTGGTCAGCGTCAACGTGTTGCAGTGGCTCGTGCGCTAGTTAATAATCCATCTATTATTTTGGCTGATGAGCCCACAGGTAACCTAGATACTAAAACATCGATCGAGATCATGGCTTTACTTGAAGAAATTCATTTAAAAGGTAACACCATCATTTTAGTAACTCACGAAGAAGATATCGCGGCTCATGCGCATCGTATTGTTCGTATGCGGGACGGCCTGATTGAGAAAGATTATATAAATGAGAACATCAAAACTGTTTCCCCCAGATTAGAGGCTTTGAAGGAGAAGATTTAAGTTTTAATCTATAGTTTCTATTATGCATTACTGGATATCCAATAATGCCCCGCTCAGATATGTCGCATCTCGGCTCTATAATCTCAATATCATATAAAAAACCAATGAAAATTTACACCAAAACTGGCGATCAGGGGATAACATCTCTAATCGGCGGTACAAAAGTTCCAAAAAGTCATATTCGAATTGAAAGCTACGGAACTGTTGATGAGTTGAATTCTTATATAGGATTAATTAGAGATCAGCAAATTTCAGAAGCATATAAAATACTTTTGAAAGATATTCAGGATAGGCTTTTTACAATTGGTGCCTCATTAGCATCTGATCCGGAAAAGTCAAAAATGAAAATTCCAGACCTGAACCTATCGGACGTTGAGTTACTCGAAGCAAAAATTGATGAAATGAATGAAACTCTTCCAGAATTGAAACATTTTATCCTACCAGGTGGTAATACAACCGTATCATACTGTCATTTAGCAAGGTGTGTTTGTAGACGAGCAGAGCGATTAATAGTGAGTTTAGCCAGTGATAGTTTTGTTGATGAAAAGGTTGTTATATACATAAATCGGTTAAGTGACTTTCTGTTTGTTTTGGCCAGATATATTGGTTTTAAAAATGGAATAGCTGAAAATCAGTGGGTTCCGAGAGTTTGATTTAGCAATTTTAAAAATATTTTTAGATCTCGTTTATTTTATTAGTTTTGCGCAAATTTATATACCTAAAAATTCTAAGAATATGTATTGGACTTTAGAATTAGCATCACACTTGGAAGACGCCCCTTGGCCAGCTACAAAAGATGAATTAATTGACTACGCGATCAGATCTGGCGCCCCTGTAGAGGTTATAGAAAACCTTCAGGCATTAGAAGATGACGGAGAACCTTATGAGAATATCGAAGAAATATGGCCTGATTATCCAACAAAGGACGATTTTTTCTTTAATGAAGATGAATATTAAAGCCTTTTTTAAGGCTTTTTTTATGAGTAATTAAATAATTTTGTAGGTAATATTACACACTATAATAAAAAAATTACTTTCTTGTAACAAATGGTATGGTTTTAGCTTTTTGATGTTTATTAACAAAAAAACATATAAAACTAAATCTTAAAAACCATGGGAAATTTACTTTATTTAATCGCTGTTGTCTTAATTATTGTTTGGATCTTCGGGGCATTTGTTAGCCCTTTCGGAGGTAATCTAATTCACATACTCTTAGTAATTGCAATCATTGCAATACTTTTAAGAGTTATACGTGGTGGAACAGTATAATTAAATCGAAATACAATAAAATCCGTTTAGGTGAAACTTAAACGGATTTTTTTATGAATGTGTTTTTAAAAACGCTTCTCCAATAATTAAATCATCAGGATAAGTAATCTTTATATTTCTTGGCTCACCAGGGAAAAAGTGGATTTGGTAACCAGCTTTTTCAACAACACTGGCATCATCGGTAAAAGCACTATTAAATTCTTGTAGATAAGCTTCCCTTAATATTTTGCTTGTGAAAGTTTGAGGTGTTTGAACTAAAAATATTTCATCTCTATTTAAGGCTTCAGATGAATTGCTGGTAATCCTTCTGATGGAGTCTTTACTTTGTATCATGGTGACAGCACAGCCTTCGATCTCGGCCTGTTTAAATGAGCCTGTTATGATATTGTTGCTAACAAAAGGTCTAACTGCATCGTGGACTGCAATGATGCTGAAATCGTCTTTAATCGAATCAAGCCCATTCTTTACAGAATGAAATCTATTGTCGCCGCCTGCTATCAATGAATGCGGTACCTCAAATTTGTATTTAATACAGAGCTGTTCCCAGAATTGATGAACAGCACTATTTAATACTACAGTAATTTCTGGATGACAATCAGAATTAAAAAAGGCTTCAATCGTGTGCATGATGATTGGCTTGCCATTCAAAGAAATAAATTGCTTAGGTAAGTCGGAGAGCATTCGGCTCCCTGCGCCACCTGCTACAATTATGGCGTGGTATTTCATCTATGAATTTAATTGAAAATGGCTTTAAAATACAATGTCTGTTTAAATAATTAAACAGACATTAATAAGTAAATAAGCAAGAATAAAAAATGAATTTAGGCGCCGCAATACGACTACTTAATACATTTAGATAATTAGCATGGCATCTCCATAGCTATAAAAATTATATTTCTCTTTTATTGCCACCTCGTAAGCGTTCATTACATACTCATAACCACCAAAAGCCGCAACCATCATTAATAAGGTTGATTCGGGAGTGTGGAAATTAGTGATCATTGAGTTGGCAATACTGAATTCGTACGGAGGAAAAATAAATTTACTTGTCCAATCATCTGCTGCTTTTAAGAGTCTATTTGCTGATACAGCAGATTCGATAGCTCTCATGGCAGTGGTTCCAACAGCACAAATTTTCTGTTTGTTCTCAATGCCTTTATTTACAATATCTACAGATTTTTGAGGAATTATAAATTGCTCAGAATCCATTTTATGTTTTGTTAAATCTTCTACTTCAACAGCACGGAAAGTTCCTAAACCAACGTGTAATGTTACTTCAGCAAATTCAACACCTTTTAGTTCCAGGCGTTTAAGCAATTCGCGGCTAAAGTGTAATCCTGCAGTAGGGGCAGCAACCGCACCTTCCTGGCTAGCAAAAACAGTTTGATATCTTTCCTTATCTTCTGCTGTAGCTTTACGTTTAATGTATTTGGGAAGTGGCGTTTCACCTAAAATTTCAACGTTTCGTCTAAACTCTTCGTCTGTACCGTCAAACAAGAAACGAATTGTACGTCCACGAGAAGTAGTATTGTCTACAACTTCAGCAACTAATAGATCATCATCACCAAAATACAATTTATTACCTACCCGAATTTTACGAGCTGGATCTACTAAAACATCCCATAAACGTAATTCTTTATTTAATTCACGAAGTAAAAAAACTTCAATGGTAGCACCAGTTTTTTCTTTGTTGCCATATAATCTGGCAGGAAAAACTTTGGTATTATTAAGAATCATCACGTCCTTCTCATCAAAATACCCCAATACATCTTTGAAAATTTTATGCTCAATTGCACCAGTTTGTTTGTTTAAAACCATTAAACGGGCTTCGTCACGTAAATTTGCTGGGTTGTGGGCAATTAGAGAATCGGGTAAATTGAATTTAAACTGCGATAATTTCATAATTGTTTTTTAGTGAATTTCAGGGCGCAAAGTTATGCTTTTATATACAAAATTGAAAATTAAATGCGTGTAATATTTGAATTTGATGGATTTTATATTATAGTAAAGCTTAATTTGCTGTAACGTTTTTGAATATATTTACTCCAACACAAACTATGCTAGTATTAAAACTATTTAAAGAAAGCGTTAGTTTCGCATTGGAGGCCTTACGCCAGAACAAGTTGCGGACTACTCTCTCCCTTTTGGGAATCACCATTGGCATCATGACCATCATCGGTGTATTTTCGGCCGTGGATACCTTAAGAAACAATCTTCAAAATAGTGTAGAAAAACTTGGAAATAACACCATATATGTCCAGAAATGGCCCTGGGCATTTGGCGGCGACTATCCTTGGTGGAAATATATGAGTAGACCTACTCCAAGAATAAAAGATTTTGAAAAACTAACGAACAGATTGCAAGGAGCTGAAGGAATTGCATTTGAAGTTTGGATGGGCGATCGCGTTGTAAAATATAGAAGTAATAGTATTGAAGGTGCTCAAATTTCAGGAGCTTCTCATGATTACTATAAAACAAGGATGTTTAATTTTGAAGAAGGCAGATATTTTACAGAATCTGAATCTAAAGCTGGAAGTTCTGTAACAATCATCGGCTCTGCCATTGCCGAAGGCTTGTTTCCTGATGGCGGGGCAGTAGGTAAGGAGATCAAAATTTTAGGGCGGAAGGTGAAAATAATTGGAGTTTTCGAGCGTGAAGGGGAAGATATTTTAGGTGTTTCATCCGATAAAACCATTCTGTTGCCACTTAATTTAATACGAGGTATAGTTAACGTAGAAGATGACAGATATGGCCCGCAAATAACAGTAAAGGGTGTAAGCAATATTAGTATCGCTGAGTTAGAAAGTGAACTTAAAGGAGTAATGAGATCGATCAGGAGGTTAAGTCCTCGGGATGATGACAATTTTGCTCTTAACAAATCGACCATATTAACGGCACAATTAGATCAAATGTTTGGCGTAGTAAACATAGCAGGTGCGATAATTGGTGGATTTTCAATTCTTGTAGGTGGTTTTGGTATTGCCAACATTATGTTTGTGTCTGTAAAGGAAAGAACCAATATTATTGGCATTCAAAAATCACTAGGCGCTAAGAATTATTTCATCATGCTTCAGTTTTTAATTGAAGCAGTTCTTTTATGTTTAATGGGCGGAATTGTTGGATTAGCCATTGTATTCTTGTTAGCTTTCCTTGTAAAAACGTTTGGCGATATGAATATTGTGGTTGATAGTAGTAAAGTCATGTTAACACTGATATTATCCACCACTATTGGATTAATATCTGGCTTTATTCCAGCATTTATGGCTTCAAGAATGAATCCGGTGGAAGCTATTCGAAGTAAATAAATGCTTGCTCATTTGTAATGTCTACCCGTGCGAAAAATATAGCCATTGAAGATGTGCACATAAGCCTCCTAATTCTGGGAAGATACTAAAGGCGTTTACACCAAGCGAATTCAGCTCGTTTCTAATATCCTCAAAACAAGAAGATGGCGCTTTGACTTTTAAAAGCTTAGGCGAAAAATTCTTGCTTTCATTCAATGCGATCTTCTCTTCTAAATCTTTGTTGCTTACAATTGAAAATACACCCGACTGATTGTTTATGCGATTCTTTATAACCCTAGGCCTAAAAATTTTAGTTTCGGGCACATCAAAAGGATTTGAATTCCGTACTTCTAATTCATGATCTGATTTATCTGCCAACATAATCCAAATAATGGCAAACCTATTCGAATCTTCAACCGAGCTGGTCACATCCGTAGCAAACCATAAAGCCGCCAATGCATTGTTTGACCAATCAAGTAACCGAGTAGGTAATCCGTAATGTTGCCCCAATGCCAGATAATCCCAATCATCCAAGGGGTAACTAATGTCTATTAGTAAGGGGTTTGTGCGTTTAAATTCGTCAAAAATTTGCTGTTCAATAGTAAATAGGTCGCCTTTTGGAGTAAGGCGACCTATTTTAGGAATTAAAGGTAAGTCATCCGTTTGACCCCTAAAAAGCACATTTTCATAGTTTTTATTATGGATGCTTTTCTCCATATTTTCTTTAATAACTTTCAAGAAATCAGGTACAGTTTCTATGATTTCTTCTTTTTGCATACTTAAATATTAACTTATGTTAGATATTAAAAATAGATGCTCAGGACACAGCAAGCATTTTGTGACGTTTGCTAGATTTTTGCGTTAGGAATTGTCCCAAAGGGATCCCTTCGAGAAAGTAAAAATCCTTTTGCCCTTCTCCAGAACGAAAAGATTGGAACAAAAAACCTGCTCGAACGCCCGAAACCATAATTTTGCTATTTGTAATCCACCTCCACTTATTAAAAATCTTTAAATGTTATCGTTAAGCAATTTTTGTCGTGATAAAATACCTGTCTAAAGCATCTTCAAGGGAAGGCAATTGCATGCCCTTTTCACTTCTAAGGGCACTGTACCGAGGTCTGATAGCTCTATAATTCATATCATTAATAGATACAGATTCAATATGTTTTAAACTAAACTTGCC
>JAQBOG010000017.1 GCA_028288165.1 Sphingobacteriales bacterium
AAGGATTGTTTCTTAGAAAACTCCATGCGGTAACAGCTAAAGGATGGCTACTGAAAATCACACTGTTCATCTTCGCATTTACACTAAATAAAATAATTGTATAACTAGCAACTTGAGTTAATTAGTAGAGCTGTATCTTAACCACCTACTTCATAATCTTCCGAAAACCTATATAATAAGGACTAGACCAATGCCTAAACTCGAGAGTTAAACTTGGTCTGTGTTTCTCACAGACCAGGGGTTTGAAAGTGATTTAATCATATTTCATTGCCTCATATCCTAGCAATCTTCGCCATAAGGCGATCTGACCAATACAGTTGGCTTCACGATAAGTGATGAAAGTAATTAGGTCATAAAATGGCATGACCATTCCGGGCATCATTTCAAATTGACTGTCGAGTTTTTCATCACTCACATTCACAAGTGCATCTTTTAAAAGTGGACTTATCTTTTCCCAATCTTTTCTAAATACTGCTAATGAGGGATAGGTAATGCCATCCTGAATACCCTTACGATCCTTAAAAAGATCATGTGCAGTTTGCTGCTCTTTAACTCCAAGCTCATTGGCTAATTCAAATCGTTCCTGAACAAGACTACCTGTCAACCATGCTATGTGGTTTGCCTTTGTATTTAAACGCTTATGAGCGTCTTCATCTGTAATTCCATCTATAACATTAAAAAAAAACTTTGTATGCATATCATGCAAAGCAATAATAGAAGACATTCTGCTGCTGATTGTTTCTGTTTCCATAATGATTTTTTTGATATTTATGCACAAATTTAGTGCCCTGCGTCCGGGTGTATGTCCTCAGAAACATAAGCATCACTAATTGGTTTGTTAAGACCCAACCCAAGGCTAGATAAACGAAAACATCTAAATGCCAGGGGGAAATGATGGAACACCTAGAAAAAAATATCTTAGATTTTTTTTGTAAAAACTAGCATTCCCATGTGCGGTCTTTTTAAAAGTGCTGTCTCGAAGGTTATTCCTTTTTCTGAAGATGAACTTTTTCAGTTTACTCCCTGTATCAAAGTTATTCAGCTTAAAAAGAAAGATTTAATAGTTAGAGGAGTCTCTACCCGGATAAGTTATTTTATTAGCAATTGGCAGCCTGAAACAAGGTATGAAGGGGTTAGAGCAAGACGATAAGACCACCAGAAAATGCATGTGTCGATGATTACTTCACATTCAATAAGTTTTTAAAAATTAGTTTTTGGGCTGAAATTATCATCAAAAATTATCCAAAAAAGGTTATCTTAGTTAAGCGCTAACCGCAAGCGTCAATTAACAGGCGAAAGGGAAAAATTGCGGTTTATGTTTTTAGGCATGACTCAAGTACTGAGGCCAACGGGAATCGATGTGATAGGAGATGTGCCCTGGGGAACACATTTCTGCCACTTTTATGAGACGGAAAAGGACCTGCTTGCCCTCCTTGTGCCCTACTTCAAGGCTGGGCTGGAAAATAATGAATATTGTATTTGGGTAACTTCTGGTCATATTACCGTTGACGAAGCGATAGTAGCTCTGGAAAAAGCTGTTCCGGATTTCGGCAAGTATGTGCAGGAAGGGAGCATTGAAATTTTACCCCATGCAGACTGGTACCTGACGGACGGAATATTTGAGCTTGATAATGCCATCGGCTCCATTGTAGACCGATTGCGCATAGCTTTGCAAAAAAAATTTGAAGGACTTCGGCTAAATGGTGATGAGGCTTGGCTTGATAGAAAGGAATGGAAGGATTTCATTGCTTATGAAGAGGCCCTGAATCCTGCCATCGCCGGTAAAAGGCTGATAATTTCCTGCACATACCGGCTGGATAAATGCGACGCCGCCGATGTGCTGGATATTGCATTAGTACACGAATGTGCTATTGCGAAACGCAAAGGGAGATGGGAAATTCTGGAAGTCCCGGAATTGAAGAAAACTAAGGCACAGATTCAGTTGAAAAACGAACAGCTGGAACAGAACGTAGCAGAAAGAACCAAAGATCTTATAGCAGCCAATCGTACCCTCGCCACGTCACAGGCTAATGTACAAACCATCTTCAATACTACTGATATTGCTTTCCTGTTACTTGATAGCAGGCTGCAGATAATGGCCTTTAACGAGATGGCTGATCATTTGTCAGAACGATCCTTCGGAGCCAAACTAAAAATGGGCCTTATTGTATCTGACCTAATTAACACCGATCAAAAAGGGCCTTCTACTATTAGTATGCTGCAGGCAGCACTTTCCGGCAAAGCGATCCATTACGAAGCAACCTATCCTATACCGGATGGCAGACCGGAATATTATAGCATCAGCATTAACCCGGTAAAGGACACCAAAGGTCATACCATCGGCCTCTGCTGGTCTGCAATAAATATCACACCTAGCAAACTGATGGAAATAGAACGTATCCGGATTACTGATGATCTGCTAAAACGCAATCAAGATTTGGAACAATTCACTTCTATTGTATCTCACCACGTTCGTGGTCCGCTAGTTAGTATCATTGGGCTTACTCAGATCATGCGGCGGGATAAATTATCTCCGGACGAGAAAAAGGAATTTGAACTGTTATTATCACAGGCAGCCGAAAAGCTTGATGACGTTATCCATGACCTTAATCATATACTGAGCCGGCGGGAAATTATCGAAAAAAGGGAGTCTGTAAGCTTTTCTGAGCTATTAACAGATATACTGGCCGGATTTAAACAAGTAATCGAGCAGGAGCAAATACAGGTAATTATTGACTTTTCACAAGCTGACGAAATTTTTTCTATCAAAAGTTACCTCTATAGTATTTTTTATAATCTGGTTTCCAATAGTATAAAATACCGGCAACCCAACAAACAATTGCATATTCAAATACGGTCATTAAAAGAAGAGAATAAAATTGTGATCAGCTTTCAGGATAACGGTAGAGGTATTGATCTAAAGGCCAAAGGAGAGGAAGTATTCGGCCTGTATAGACGTTTTCACTTTGATGTTGAGGGCAAAGGTATGGGTCTGTATATGGTCAAAAGTCAGGTGGAAACTCTCGGCGGCAACATTAGTATCAGCAGCCAGCCGAACGAAGGAACCACTTTCACAATCGTACTGCCTGCAAAATAAATTATCACGTGTTTTTGAGCAGAAGATTCTTGTTCAGGTCATAATACCTAAGAGCTTTTTGAAGTTTTACTAGAGAATAAAAGGTGGTTGAAAAGGTGCTGAAGTGCTGCTATATTTCGGCAGTCCTGCTGTTCGTTTCAAGTCCTCATTCCTACGCATAGGCTCTGGCTTCATTGCGGGCTTTTCACTGCCATCAGGTTTAAGGTGGCAGAGGGAAGTAAGTTGTCGGGGAGGCTCCACAGCGTATCAGAAAGTGCAAAGAGCTTTTCTGGTTTTAAGTGTTCCTAAGGGTCATTAGCACATATTTTCTGAAAATAACAACTATGCTGGCTTAAAAAATGTGCACAATAAATTAGTACATTTTCTTAATTTTGGTGCTGTCAAAAAGGGAAAATATGGAGAAGAAGGAATTACTTGAAAAGCTTCATCAAAAGATGATTGCTGAAATACAAGATTATGCAATTATTTTACTTGACATTGATGGAACTATCCTGACATGGAATAAAGGAGCTGAGAAGATTAAAGGTTATAAACAAGAAGAAATATTAGGGCAAAATTTTAGGATATTTTATATGCCGCTAGACAGACAAGCTGGTTTGCCCGAACAGTTAATTGAACAAGCAAAAAAAGAAGGACGGGCCAGGCACATAGGAAGACGGTTAAGAAAGGGCGGAACCATATTCTGGGGTAGTATTCTGATCACCGCTCTTCATGACGATGATGGCGAAGTGATAGGCTTTACAAAATTAACTCAGGAAATATATCACAACTAATATACCTCTCATTGTAGATTATATTTTACTTGTAACCTAAAAGGTGTCACCACAGAGAATTAACGTTTTAAGGTGCTATTTTAAGAAGTTCGTTGCATACTCTGCAGTATCAGCATTCTGTTTTATTTCATATATGACTTCAAATTATTTGATTAATCCGTAGAGCCCGGCGAAACTCTATGGACAGTGAGGTAATAACTCCTAACATTTTGCTACCATTATGTCATGCTGAGTGAAGTCGAAGCACGACCTTTATGTCCACACTCAACGCATCTCTTCGACTCTACTTCGAGTGACACAATCTAATATTGACCTCAACAACCTTGCATTGGTTAGATGATTCTGTTTTTAGCGTATAAGATGTTTGAATTACTTACTTTTTTGTTTGATAATCGTTATTCCGAGGGGTATTCGCGGCAGTAACTTTGTGGTATCTCAAAAAGATAAAGCTAATAGTTATGAATACGTCAGAAATTGTCAATACAAATGCCATCTTTCCTAAAGGAGAGAAAGCTCCTGCTGATTACTTTACAGGAACAGCCTGGATAAAGCCCTTAGTTCCCGATGATCGCATATTCAACAGCGTGATCGGCAACGTAGTTTTTGAGCCAGGTGCCAGAAACAACTGGCATACACATCCGGGCGGGCAAATCCTGATTGTTACGGATGGAATAGGTTACTACCAGGAAAGAGGAAAACCCATTCAGTTAATTCGCAAAGGAGATGTAATTACTATTCCTCCCGACCTGGAGCACTGGCATGGTGCATCCCACGACAGTTCGCTTACCCATATTGCTATCAGTACAAACACCCAAAATGGGATAGTCGCATGGTTAGATCCGGTAACTAACGAAGAATATAATACCTTAACTAAGTAAAATGATGGAAAAGAGAAAACTAGGAAACAACGGGCTGGAAGTGTCTGCTATGGGACTGGGTTGCATGGGATTGAGCTTTGGCTATGGCCCCGCAGCAGATACGCAGGATGCAATAAAATTAATCAGAACTGCTTTTGAAAGTGGCATCACCTTCTTTGACACCGCCGAGGCCTACGGTCCGTTTACAAATGAGGAGTTGCTGGGAGAAGCGCTTGCACCATTTCGTGATCAGGTTGTGATTGCAACAAAGTTCGGATTTGCCGGAGGAGACTCTAAGGCAGGTCTTGACAGTCGGCCAGTGCACATTCGGGAGGTTGCTGAAGCCGCACTCACACGACTAAAAACCGACCGAATCGATTTATTCTACCAACACCGGGTAGATCCGAATGTACCGATTGAAGACGTGGCTGGAACCGTAAGAGAGCTGATTCAGGAAGGGAAAGTGAAACACTTTGGCTTATCAGAAGCAGGAGTGCAAACCATTCGGAAAGCACATGACGTGCAGCCGGTTGCTGCCCTCCAAAGTGAATATTCATTGTGGTGGAGAGAACCTGAGAAAGAGATTCTTCCCACGCTTGAAGAACTTGGAATCGGCTTCGTACCGTTTAGCCCGTTGGGAAAAGGCTTCCTCACTGGCGCAATCAACGAAAACACGACGTTTGACAGCACAGACTTCCGTAATGTGGTTCCTCGCTTTACTCCTGAAGCCCGAAAAGCGAATCAGGCTTTGGTAGACTTGCTGGGGAAGATAGCGGAGCAAAAGAATGCAACACCTGCCCAGATAGCACTTGCCTGGCTTCTTGCGCAAAAACCATGGATTGTTCCGATTCCAGGTACTACAAAGCTGCATCGCCTGGAGGAAAACCTTGCTGCAACTGATGTAAAGCTTACGGATGATGATATGGTGGAGATAGAAGACGCCGCGTTCAATATCACTATAGAAGGAGATCGATATCCGGCGAATCTGCAAAAGCGGGTTGATCGATAAAATTCTAATATTCTTAAATGAAAAATGTACTAATTCTGGGTGCCAGTGGCGATATCGCTAAACATGTTATTGATATTTTAGTCAAGAAGGAGGATATAAACTTAACCTTGTTTTTGCGTAATTACCAGCAGCGAACATTAATTAATGACATGAATCAGCGGGCTGAGTTTGATGAATAATTAATCAGGAAATTCGGGAGCATGTATATCATGATACAAGCAGTGCTATTGAAACAGTTAACAAATAACTAATTTGCGTTGGAACGTGGGCATATCACCTGAGTTGGTGGTCACCATGCCAACTGCATCTAATTTCAACAGTCATGGCGTACAATGAAAAATTAGCATATAAAATTAGGCGGGCGCTTGCTCATTTGCCTATAGTGGAAGAGAAAAGAATGTTTGGTGGAATAGCGTTTATGGTTGATGGTAAAATGTGCTTGACAGCCGGTGCTGATAGAATGATGTGCCGTATTGACCCCGACATTCATGAAGAAGCGATTGGAAAAGAAGGTTGCCGTACTGTAATGATGAAAGGACGGGAATACAAGGGGTATGTTTATGTAAGTGAAGATACGCTTCATAAGGAAGCAGATTTTAATTACTGGGTGACACTTGCTCTGGAGTTCAATAAAAAAGCAAGGCCTTCGAAATAATATTATCATTGTCGCAATCACTCCTTAAATTGTCGATGTAACACCGCTTTCATTTATTAGCTGTGCAATATATTTGGATATTAAGAAAGGTTCTTTGATCCGGATTTACAACAACGTAATTTGTCATTTAATCTAATAATAATTTACGACATTAGTTCGACTTAAGTGGTTGATCAAGATTCATAGAGTTATTTTTATGAAGAAGTTTTATAAGGTTTGCTAGATTTTGCGTTAGGGATTGTCCCAAATGGATCCCTTCGGGAAAGTGAAAATCCTTTTTGCCCTCCTGAGCGTAGTCGAAGGATATGGGCAAAAAGATTGTAACGCAAAGCCCGCCCGAACGCCTAAATTATTTTTTACAAATTTCAATAATCGAACTGAGGTTATAAGTATGAAGACAATATTTGATAGTATATCCAGAGAGGAATTGATTGCCAGGATCAATGCGCTTAGTGAAAATAATACCGCTCAATGGGGTAAAATGAATTTATACCAAATGTTGAAACACTGTAGTACTTGGGACGAGTGGATATTAGGGAAAAATAATCCGGTGTACAAACAGGCTTTCATTGGTAAGTTGTTTGGAAAAATGGCTTTAAAGAGTGCCACAAAAGATGATAGTCCGCTGAGACGAAATACGCCTACAACCCCTGAACTCATAATAAAGGAAAATATGGGCGATATTGAATTTGTTAAACAAAAGTGGATGGCTTTGATTGAAGAGTATGCACACTATTTAAACCCGAACTTCATTCATGTTTTTTTTGGAAAAATGACGATGGAACAGATTGGTATTATGGCCTATAAACATGCCGACCACCATTTGAGACAATTTAATGGTTAAATGAAAGGCATATAGTTTATATAATAGTAAGACGTAAGATAGACCTACAAATCAAAAGGAAGCATTTAGTCTGCTGACACTAAGACATACAGATAAAAGGGATTCCTCAATTACATTCCATATATGCTTCAGCTCAGCATTATCATAATTGCTATCATCGCCATGAATACCTGTAAATTAAAAATTCCAATTTGATTATCTACAGGCGAATGCAAAATTTAATAAAGTAATAATTACTGGTGTGATGGGTAAGCCGTATATGGAGTACTTGTGCTGTTCAAGCTAGAAAGGTGGCATATTATGATGGTGCCATTGTGAAACCTTTCCTTACTTATTATTAATAATAAAGTCCTTAAAGATTGCAGATACAGTATGGTCTTCTGCTAAGAATGCCTTAAGATATTCCCTTAATCCAGGCTCCTGAAAGTCGTCAAGCTTTTTAAAGCTTTCTGGGTAAATTATTTTTAAAGCCATGGGATGACCCTCGAAAAACCGATAGGGCAGGGGCCTGTCGTATAATTTGATAACATTGGTGTGAACATCAGGAGTGGCAGTTTCTTTTACATATAACTTAACCTTATGTTTCTCTCCTTCTATTAAAGACAGATTTTTGCCTAAGGAGAAGATTGTAAGGCCGGTTAAATTTTGTGCTCGTCGATTTTTCCGGGCATGCGTCAGCATTTCGGAAGCTTTTTCAAGTGTTAACCCTCTTGGAGTGGAGCTAACCGTAACGATGCACCATAAATCCTTTTCCTGCATATATTATTTCTAAATACGAAAGTTATGAAATTAAAAGCATTAACCGCATGAAACGATTATTGTTTTGTATGCTGCAGCTTGAGGTTTTTTAAGCCTTGCAAATACTAGTTGATTGTAATGATAAAAATTATCATACGGACACAATGCATGTAAAAGACCGGGTATGTTAGAGTGCATCGGTTGTATTCTTAAAAGGCTGAGAGTAGAAAATATAATATGGTACAAGCTAGATGAACATTAATAAAACCAACCCCCAGGAGCTATTTGGTAATATTTTATGAGGTGTAAAATCTCAATAGCAATAATCCTAAGTCATATTATAAAATTTAGAAAATAAGTCGGATTTTCATGTGTTTAGGTGCGTTAACGATGGAAGCGACATCCTTTTTGGCTGTTTTCGGGGGGTAAAAGTGGAGGGCCAAAAAGATATAGCGGACAGCGTGTTAAAACGCCCAGATAGTATTATTAAAAACAGATATAGCCGTCTTTTTTGTTTTGTTAAACTACCGCTTACAAATTCGATTGCAAATAGCTAATAGTAGTTATTTGCAATCGAGAAACTACTATTTAAGTTTCAATAAGGTATTGTGAATCCAGCCTATGGTTTTGATACTTCGCGTTTTGCCCGCAGCTTTTTGAAGTACTTCATTAACAGAATTAACCAGGTAAACTTTTGACCACTGACCCTGAGTTTCGATTAAACCGACCTCATAATCGAGGGGTAGCTTTTTTATCACGGGTGAGTTGGTAGAAAATGAACCTCTTAAATTTGTATTGTTTGTGTTAACCAGGAAGATTTTTCCAATATTCCTGGAATTTCCGAATACATGTGTTGCGAAATCATCCCATGAAAAAGCGGGTCCTGGATCGGGTTTACGGGCTGGAGAAATATCATCGTGCCCGATAGCCGAAACGAGATGGTACTCTTCAAATAGGGCTTTACTCAGTTTGTATAAGGCCTGAAGTTGGGCGTCGGGGTATAAAAACCAATGCTGGTTATCTTTATCCGTCCAGAATTTATGTTTGTGATTTGCTTTAATAATTTTTGCGTTTGCAGTGCTTGGGTAGGTTTTAAAACCTGGATCTGTGCGTCTTCGGTAGGTTCCGTCATCCATTTTTTCCAGGAAGCCAGCATTTACAATTTCAATCCCAATAGAATGTTGGTTCATGCCTTCAATACTATCCCAAGTGCTGGTTCCGGCGTGATTGGCCCGTCGGTTAAATGGAACTAACTGGGTGATAGTTCCATCCAGATCTAACACAATGTGAGCTGCAATTCTATCCGGATTATGTTTGGTGTCCATAAACCAGTCGACGGCAGATTGGGCCGTATCTGTTGCCGTATAATGAAGAATGAGGTAATCAGGATCAATCAAATCACGAGCGTTCGCTGTTTTTGAAATTTTAATTTTGTCTCCCGGATCGGCAGTGAGCCAATGGTTGTTAATTTTCATGTTTTTTTGTATTAGTAAAGTTTCAAATGGTTTTATAGGTCGATGTTACTGTGGCGAAACATTGTGACAATTTTGACTATTTTATTAAGAATGTATATGAGTTGCCAAATTTAAAATATTGTATAATTTAAATATGTTTCATGTTTTTCTGGTATTTTCTGATGAGGATCAATTGATTAAAAATTATTACTAGGAATTAAATCTTTAATTTAGGAAATAGCTCTTCGATTTTTACTGTTTGTAAATAATTTACAATAAATAATTGGAATTTAAATTAATAATTCTAAAAAATGTATTAATTTCATTTCATATTTACCTGCCACGCTCTTAAATAGTTTTCTAACTTTCCTCTAATTATAACCTTATGAGTGGATTTCCGATTCTTGACCTCGTTGTAGGTATCATTTTTATCTATTTTTTACTTTCGATTATTTGCAGCTCGGCAGTAGAAATAGCATTGACGATGGGTAAGTTTCGGGCAAAAATGCTTGAAAAATGGTTGATGAATATCTTCGACAAAGAGGTTATAAAAACGAATGGAGAGAAAGTAAAACTAGGCCAGGCCATCATGGATCATTGTTCACTTTCTGCCTTATCGCCGAATGGGAAAGCTACTTCTTATATACATGCTAAAAACTTTACGGAGGCCTTGCTCGAAAAAGTAAGCTATGATTTAAACAATCCCAAGAGCATTGCACATGATTTAGATGACCTGATAGCTTCCATACAAAGTTCGAAGGCGCTTCCTGATGATTTGCAACGTGTTTTGTTAAGTTATGCCAATGAATCTAAAAATACGTATCGGTCTGTAAGTGTAAAAACAGTTAGTGAAGTGGAACTATTTAAATCAAAAATTGAGAATTGGTTTGATAGCAACATGGATCGGGTAGGAGGAGCGCTAAAAACTCACTATGTAAGACCTTTTACCTTTTGGATTGCATTTTGTATCGCCATCTTTTTCAATGCAGATAGTATCAGCATCGCGAAATATCTGTACAGCAATCCATCAGCAAGAGCTGAAATAGCCGCCCAAGCCTACGCTGCTGCAGATAATGATGCCCTAAAAGCTCAAGTTAACCAATTAAGGAAGGCAAATGTGGCTGATGATTCGGTTACCCACAGCATGGCTCAACTTACCGATACTATTACAGCCCGGGTAAACGAATTAAAAATCGCGAAAGCTGCCCTGAATGATACCCTACCACTGGGTTGGAACGAACGGGTTTTTAATGATAGTCAGGGAAAATTTAGTTGGTTATTAATTCCTTCAAAATTGGCCGGATTGGCAGCCACCATTTTGGCAATGATGATGGGAGCACCATTTTGGTTTGATTTGTTAAATAAAATAGCAAACCTCCGGGGAACAGGAAAAAAGCCTGAAGAAAGTGAAAAGAAATAACTCAAGAATAACGAGGCCTTAACTTATAGTATGTTCAGAAAAGCCATTTTTATTATCACCTTATTTGCGCTATTTGCTAGTTGTAAAGTGCAATGGGTGCCAGATTATAATGCGGAAATGGAAGCTCAAATTTCTGCCGGGGCAAAGATGACCGATAAACTGTACCTGGATTTGCTGGATACAACAGTTGCAAAAAGAGCTTATTCCAACTATAGCGGTCGTTATACAGACATTGAATCGGAAATAAATTCCATTCTTTTAAAAAATGAAGCTCGAAATAAAAATGCGGATTTTCTAGTCATCTGCAACAATCTAAAAAAGGCTTTTCTGGATGCTAAGAGTTATCATAAGCAACATCAAAGCTTGGTTGATGCAGAAGCCAAATTATATCAGGCTTACTTAGCAGGATTCTGGCGACCGTTGTATTTATCTGAACGTGGACTTAAACCAAAACAATAAGAGTATGAAGTTCGATATTGATGAAGTTATTAAGCAAATGATTGGTGTTATTAAAGATACAGTTGATACTGATTCACCGGTGCTGAAAGAAACGGCTAATATCTTTTTAAGTGCAAAAAAAGAACGCTTAGGACAACTTGTCGCCTTTAGGATTAGCGGCGAAATTAATGAACAATTTTTTGCAAGCAGGATGGCAGATGAACAGTTAATTCTTGAATCGGAACTGCATGCTATGAGGATTATTACAAAAGCCGTAGCTCAACGAGCAGCTAACGCGGCTATTGATGTACTAAGCAAGGCCGTTTTGTCTGCAATTACTCCCCTCTGAAAATTTGAAATAGTCATCATCCAGCCTTTCGGAGAATGACAAAGCGCCCGCCCTTGGTATAAGCGGAAAATTTATGGCAAGCAGAATTGAAAAGGAAATCACTTTTCAAGTTTAGCAATGGGATGATTTTTATGGAGTTGCTTATAATGAGGCAGACAAAATCCGAAGTGGATTTCATGTATTTACTAAAAAAAGGTTGTTATTGCATACCTGGATGATCTATTTTGATCATACACTGTTAGCAGGGTTGGCAAAATCGCCTTTCGTTGGGTTTATTAAATGGCAGTACACCTTACCTCTTTTTAAATCAGGTTTTTTGTTGAAATATATTTTCACACGTTCAGCCGGATAATTGATATCCGGAAGTTGTCCTAGCACATGGAAAAAAGAATCGTAAATCGAATCAATATCTTCAAGAGGCCTCAAAGTAATCCAAATATCACCATAGCTATCTTGAGCAACCTCATTATAAAAGCCAGTAACCGCCAGATTCATGGCTAATTGATCTTTATAGTTTCCCATCTTATTTAGACTGTTATTAATTCCGTTTTAGTATGGAACGTATACAACGATTTAAATCTTGCATGGTTTGCCGTAATTTCCGGACTTACATAAATATTCCCTTGATGGATATGCTTAATCGCGTATGCCATTTCTCTGGGAGATTTGTTTTTCTTTAAATATCCAGATGCACCAGCATTCAGCGCTTTACGTATATAATATGGATGATCAAGAAGTGTCAAAATTAACATTTTTACTTTCGGGAATTCCGATTTTATAGTCCTCGCAAGTATATATCCCTCCTTTTCAGACATTGGTAAGTCCGAAATAATAACATCCGTTTCGTATGTAAGTTTCGAAAAAATCTGGAATGGACTTTCCGCCACCTGGCTCACCATAAAATCAGGATATTCTTCAATGGAGTCTTTTAAAACCGTTCGAACTTCAGGTTGATTTTCTACAAGCAATATTTTTATGGGATTACACATAACGGGAAAGCCTCAAATACTTTTCCTCAAATCGTTTAGTTATTGAAAACCCGTATTGACGTGTGTCTTTATGGTATATATTTGATTTAGTGCGATTTATACGGAAACTTCCACGCGTAATTTTTCAATAATAGTATAAAATTTACCTGGTTTTTGAGGTTGTTTTACTAAGTCAATTACTAACTGTTAATAAACAGTTCCTTGTTTAAATGAATAGGGAAGTTTGGGCGTTCGGGCGGGCCTTTTGTTGCAATCTTTTTGCGAAGGGTGCAAAAAGGATTTCCACGTCAGTCCCTAACGCAAAATCTAGCAAGGTTAAAAAAAGCATTTAATAAAACATCTTTTTGGATTCTAAACAACATTGAAACTCGAATTAGTCTTATAATACAAATATCTTAAATCAACATTGTTTGAAGCTTTATCGTCCTGTGTTTTTTGAGCGCAAGTGAATAATACTATACCAGATAGCTCTTCCTTCAATAATCCACAAAATTTCAATATCATCACTGCCTTCCGTTAGGGATAGGAGCGGATACCTGCCTTGTGCTTAAGGCCCTGTGCAGTATGAGCGGATAGCCCGACCCGTAGGGAAACGGCCAAATTATGCTTATTGCGATGAATTTATACAATAACAAAGAAAAGAGAATCTTATATGTTGATTTGTTTAAATGCTATTGTCAATCATGCGTCTTCAGTGATCTTAATTTTTTAATGCATCTTCGCAAAACAGTTTTTGATATGGCTAAACCGATACTGAAATTTCCGATCAGCATTATAAGCTTTTTACTATTGATGTATTTTCCAGCATCAGTAAATGCACAAGTACATACCATAAGTCTTAGCGAGTATGCATTAGATATAAGCCAGCTGAAATTTAAGATTGATAGTTTTGTTGATGTTCGTGATGATAAAGAAATAATTGGCTTGGTTCAAAAAGGATTGACGAACACTATTCAGCAAGCAAAATTAGAACACGCAACTGCCGATGAATTCGAGAAGATTTCAAAAATCCAGATCAAAATGCGTTGGTGAAAAATCTTTACGAAAATCCCTTGCATAGTGGTGATTTCGATGTTTTAAAAAGCAACACTTACCTGAAAGGTGTTTATAAAACGTTTATGGATTTTAGAAACAACAAGTTAGAAACCACAGCTAATTTCTATGTTGAATATAAAGGTACAGACTCAGAACTGAATAGAAAGGCAACTGTTAAATGGGTTAATGACGATCCTTCATTAGAGAGGTTTGGGGCATATCTGACGGTAAAGATATTTATGTAAACTTTCGGAACAAATATTATCGCTTAATAAAGGAAAATAATAAATTTATTTTTTATGATTATGCAACCATTCCTGGATCTGGTGCTGCTTACGGCGCCATGGCCGGAGGGGTTGTAGGTGCAATCATTGGGCAATCTATTGATGCTGCCACTGCAAAAAAAATCCCTTATAACCTTAATTTTTCCACTGGCTCGTTTATTCCTCTATACGAAGATGACGAGCAAAAAACCGAAGGAAGCATCATTTTTTATTTAAGTAAATTCGGAAAACCAGATCAGCAGCTTGATTTATATGCCAACGGAATTAAGTTAGGTACGCTTACTAATAATTCTTACTATGAATTTGAAAGCAAGCTTGATCAAGGGGAAGTGAACTTTACCATTCAAAGTGGGGACTTCAAGTCGTCTATCATCTTACACCCAAAACTGTTTGTAAATGACTTTTACTTATTAAGATTTAAAAAAGATCAGCCTCTTATTGATCATCCCGGAACTAGCATTTCTTCAGATATCTTGAAGAATATCCAAAATGGCAAGATTTTGAAGGTGAATTAGAGGCAGTTTATAGGTCGTTATATTGACAAGAGCCAGCTACAGCTTTTTCTTTTTCGCAACCAAGGGTGAAAAGTGATTTGGCTGAAGTTTTGTTATTGATCATTTTTTATTGAGTCGCTTTTGTTTTGGTAAATAATTTGCGGTTCTCTCAAGGCTTATTTAATGATGCTTCTTGCCATGATTAAAGAGAACAACTTGCAAAGATTCATTGATGCCCAAGCTGCTGATTATCAGAAAGCCTTATCGGAAATTAAAAGCGGCAGAAAACAAAGTCATTGGATGTGGTATATTTTTCCTCAAATACATGGGCTTGGTTTTAGTGAAACCTCTAAATTTTTTGCTTTGCAAGGCATAGAGGAAGCAGATGAGTACTTGAAGCATCCGCTTTTAGGTAACAGATTAATTGAGATTTGTAATGAATTGCTAAAATTGGAAGGTAATAATGCAACTTCAATTTTTGGCAAACCTGACGATTTAAAACTCAAATCCTCTATGACCTTATTTTCTTGTCTCTCAGATACAAACGTGGTCTTTCAATCCGTATTGGTTAAGTTTTTTAATGGCACAAAAGATTCTAAAACGCTGCAGATCATTGGTTACTAACGCTTGACGGCATTGTGGTGATTCGATCTTGCCAAAAGCTGAAATATCTTTTAATTAACTATAATTAGTTTATTATAATGCCATCAACGACCATAAATCATAGTCATGAACATTGAAATCAAAAAGTTAGGCAGTCAAAGTGTTGATGAATTTAAAGAACTTATCCGAGTGTTTGAAAATGTTTTTGAGATGGAAAGTCTCCAAATGCCTGACGAAGCGTATTTACGGCAATTACTAAAGAAGCAAGATTTTTTTGTGTTTGCGGCATTCTCAGACGATATGGTTGTTGGTGGTTTAACATCGTATACCTTACATCAATATTATTCGAAATTGCCCTTAGTTTATATTTATGACCTTGCGGTTAAGACTAAATTTCAACGGCAAGGAATTGGAAAAATGTTGATATTGGGTATCACCAATTACTGCAAGAATATGGATGTAGAGGAAGTTTTTGTTCAAGCTGACGAAGAAGATGGCCACGCAATAGAATTCTACCATTCAACAGGAGCAACTGCTGAAAAAGTTATTCATTTTTCCTATCCGTTGAATGTTGAATAAGGGGAAGATGAAGTTAGCTTTACGGTTAAAATTTTAATAAAATGTATTTAGCCGAGCACTTAGAAAATATTATGGAATTCTATTCTGTAATTATACTTCCTCCTCAACCTATTATAAAAACAGTAAAAGAAATGAAGGATGAGTTAGCTTCCAGAATTGGTTTGTTTAATAGCCGAAATTCAGATGCTCATCTTACTATTTGTGAATTTATGCAAGTGAAAAAGAGTTGTTTTTGATTAAAGCAAAGTTGTCAGAGCTTTGTAATTCGGAAATTCCAATTGACGTTCATCTTAATTATATTGACAATTATGGTTTTCAAACAATTTATATTGCACCAGGTGATAACTCCAAAGATGAATTGTTGAGAATAATGAGGAGAATTCAGCAAAACTTAAATGTTAAAGGATTAAAAATAAGTGATGCTCCCCATATGTCTATCGCCCGAGGGCTCAATCAGGAGAAGTCAATTATTGCCAATACTCTGTTTAAAACAATAGATATGACTTTTTGCTGTGACAGAATTGCCCTTCGACGATTTGATCGTCAGATAAGGCAATTTGTAGTTATTGATGAATTTTTATTCAAAAGTAATCCGGCACCGCTAGAAAGACAGTTAGCACTTTTTTGATCAGGGTAATGATGTCAGTTTTCTGATCATGAATCAAGACCACATAACTTATTCTAATTTCTTAACCTCAGTAATTGGCTTAAATGGCCCGAATTTATGTTGCTTTTCGGAGTAATTGTCTGCATAAGGTCCAAAAGGGAAGTCTATCGGTTTGCTATTTAAATCCTTCCAGTCATTTTTTTGATCTTTATGTGGCCTTGGCTGACTGTTAACAAATGCCGCAACATCCCATGCCATTTCATCTGTAATTTGAGGATGTTTATAATCAGTTCCATAAGGCATATTATTTTTAACGAAACCTGCAAAATTACTTAAGCGATACAGGCCAGCTCCATCATTGTAACTGTTATTGCCCCATAAAGGAGGGTAGATGTATTCGGTTTTTTCTTTATTTAAAATTCCAAGGCCATTAGGGCCATGGCAACTTTGACATTTATTGATGAAAACCGTTTTACCTAAATCATGATTTGCTGCTCTGCTTAAATAACTAAGTTTTTTAACGCCATTATTGCTTGGTTTGATGCCTTTTGTAACATCCTTACCAAGCCAATTCATGTAAGCAACCATTGCTAACATTTCGGAAGACGCAGTATCCAATATTTGCCCATTTAAGCTTCTTTGAAAACATCCGTTAATTCTGCCGCTTATAGAAACTATAGTGCCCCCACGTGGCTGAAATTTGGGGTAACTGGAGGCTACAGCCGAGTAATTTAAGCCAAATGCCTTTGTTCCAGCGTTTAAATGGCAGTTTTGGCAATTCATGCCGTTGGATAGATGCGCTACTTTTCCTTTCGGACCGAGGTAATAAGAAGTATGTGTGATCAATTCCCGCCCGTAACGAATTATTTTGCCCTTTTCACCTCTCGGGATTGATTTTTCGGATGGAGCTGTCCAATCAATCGATGTAGATCCGTCTTTTTTTGATTTTATTCTGCCATCCTTATTCCAGCTCAAGGCAGAAACAATAAAAAGTAGAAAAATAATGGCAAATATTCCACCTCTAAATTTTGTAAAGTGTATCTGTTTTGTATTCATGGCAAATACATATCAAAACATTAATTGATATTCACGGATAAGAATAAAGATTCCCATAAACAGCACCAGCCACCCAAAAGCTGGTTTTAGCTTTGAATTATCTAATTTTTTAGACAAATTACAACCCACTACAATACCAAACACAGCAAACGCTGTGAATGAGAGCAAAAACGAAAAGTTAATTGGTACTCGTTCAATTATATCGCCAGCCGCACCAAACAAAGAACTCATCGTAATGATTGTCAAGGAAGTTCCGATAGCTTGTTTCATCGAAATCCTGGTAAAATATATAAGAGATGGGATGATTAAAAATCCTCCTCCAATACCCACAAAACCCGTTAATACGCCAATAAATATTCCTTGAAATATCAGATTGAAATTGCTCGACTGGGTTAAAACTTTTGGATTATCTGGCATCTGATTTTTGATCATTGGCAAGGCTGCCAAAAACATCAATACAGCAAAAACGGTCATCAAGAAGATCGGTTTTGTAACTTCAAGTGACTGAAAATGAAATAAATGGGTAGGAAAAAGAGGCATTAAGTAACATCTCATTACTAATACGGCCAGTAAAGATGGTAATCCGAAAAGAGCTACTAAGTCGAAGCGGATATTGCCGAGTTTATAATGCTTGAATGCTCCAACTGAACTTGTTAATCCTACAATAAATAAGGAATAGGTGGTGGCCAAAGCCGGTTCTATGGTGAAACAAAATACCAATATTGGTACTGTGAGAATCGACCCGCCACCACCCAGAAGTCCTAATGATAGTCCGATGCAAATCGAAGCTATATAACCTACGAATTCCAAAACCTAAACAGTTTAGTGTTGTCGGAACTATTTCCAGCTTGCCCAATTACTTGATGCTGCCCAATTAGCATTTGTGGCAACTGCACCTCTGTAAGCCACCTTTGTAAAGAAAGTAGCAAAGTCGGCATCGTCAAAGTTAGAGCCACTTACCGAAGCAGATCCACTCAACGGAGTGAGGTCAGGCCCATCTGCTGCATAGATAGTTTTTAGTTTAAGATCTGCCAAAGCAGTAACAATTGCGTTATTGTTAACAGAGGGTTTTTCAATCGCGGCACCAGTTTCAATAGCAAAAGCTGCTACTTGTGGATCAGACATGATGTTTACTCCACTTGGTCCATTGTCATACATGAAAGTTTTTGTCGGATCATCACTATTTACCAAGTTGTATTTAAACAGCGATCCTAAATTGTTTATCAAAAGAGGTTTAGTTTTTGGGCACAACATCAACCCTCCATCTGTGTAGCCGGCGATAATCGAATTCTGTACATTAAAGCGAGTATTACGGCGGATGTATATTCCCTGACTTTGATCTGTTATTGGCTGATCAGCACTTGGGCCAATATTCGTCATGTTTGAAATAATGGGATGTGTATAAGGCATGATATCAGAAGCATCTTTATCATTTAAACTCTCCATGCCATTTGCACGAATGGCAACAGTTGAAGGTACAGAGCGATAAGAAATTATAAATTGTAGTTTTCCTCTGTAACCGCGATCAAAATCAAAATTATCATCACCGTTATTGTAAGCGATCAGGTATTTGCCATTAACAGTTCCTCCCACAAATTGAAAAGCATCGTCTCTGGAATATTTTACCATTACATTTTCTAAGGTAGTACCCGAGCCTACTCCATCTAAACTTAAACCGCTGGCCATATCTAATGCCCATTCTTCTTCCATCGCTGGGTTTAAGCCGCCTGCATATTCTACTCGCAGATATTTTATGGAACCCGAATTATCATCATCTGAAGCACCTCCAAACTCTGTATCAGCCGAACTTGCCAAACCTGTTATATTTAACAATCCATTTGCACCATTTGTAGCAGCCTTTCCTAAAATAATGATTCCAATCCAGTCGCCTGGGGCTTTTGTAGATGCATTTGATGTGAACACCACAGGATTATTATTGGTGCCATTTATGTTGATTTTAGATCCGCGAGTAATAATTAAAGCGCCTTTATTAGCAATGGTATCAGTAGCATGAACAGAAATGATTGTACCTGCTGGAATTGTTAGCGTGACATTATCCTTTACATATACTTGTCCCTTTAAAATGTATTGTTCATTAGCATCCAATGTGGTATTAGCAGTAATATTACCGCTAAGTACGATCGGATTTTTTTGCTCAATAATCTGAGAATCATCTTTTTTACAAGAAAATACCATACTTGCCAATGCAAGTGTGAATATCGGTGCGACTTTTGATAAGATTTTCATAGTTATAAGTAGACTGTTTATTTTCTTAACCGCATTTAGTCAAAATTGTTTGATATAACAGTCTAAATACAAGAAAAAAAATCCTAATATCTTATTAATTATCCTAATATTAATTTATCAAATTAATAGGAAATTACTTGTTGGTTTTTTTAATCTGCCTTTAGTTTTTTAGGATCCCAAGATGTATCAAAATGTATTTAATTTAAGTATGAAACCGAGTAATTAAGAAGCCTGTACTTCTTTTTCGGTTAGGAAATTAGATCGAACTAGCTAGTTCACTAATTGAATTCGTATATATTTATAAACTATTTGGGCGTTCGGGCGGGCTCACGTTATCCAAAGGGACTTTTTTGGAGCAATCTTTTTGCCCTTATCCTTCGACTACGCTCAGGAGGGCAAAAAGATTTTCACTTCAGTCCCTAACGCAAAACCTAGCACATCTTATACACACACTGATAGAAGCATCTTCAAGTGGTAATCAACCATTTCTAATCGTACTTAGGTTCCAGGTTATGGGAAATCTATTCCAAATAAACTTATTTGTTAGCCACCTCATCCACCGTTAACGTGGCTGGGCGATTGTAAACTTCCTGAACACGTTGCTTGGTATTGTGCGTCCATAACCAGCTTGACCATACCAGGAACCAAGCCCATTTAGGTTGAGCATCTAGTATTTCACCTTTCGGTAGTTCGCCTACTTCTGTTAAAGCTATTGGCCGGCCATCTGCCAAACTAAGCAACTCGTTATAATCTTTTTGTTCGTAATCTGCATTGTATACATCAGTTCCCAAGATGTCAACATATTGGTGTCCAGGATAAAAATCTTTATATGCAAAAGCTTCATCTTTAGGGATATCTCTTGGCCCATTTGCGCCCCAAACCCAAATCAGGTTATTCAGTTTATGATAGTTGGTATAACGGTCGTACATCAATTGCCAAAGTTTTGTTACTCCGTCTTTTCCTTTTTTATTACCCCACCAAAACCAAACGCCATTCATTTCGTGGTATGGGCGCCATAATACAGGTACGTTGGCCTCCTTAAGCTTTTTCAAGTGTTCAGCTATTTGATCAATTTGAACTAACCAACGTTTATTTAATTCGGTGCCAGGTGTAATTAACTGCTTCCATTCTGCATCGCTTAGTTTGCCTTGGATACTTTCTTTCCAGCCATATGGTGGATTATCATTCGGCCGACCTTGGTGCCACATTAGTGTAATTAAGTATCCTTCCTGGTGTTTTTTGATACTCTCGTCTACAATTCGTTGCCCAGGATCTTTGGTGCCATTCCAGATAAAATCTGTACCCCATACTGCCGGACGTTTGCCAGTAAAAGCCTGGACGCTATCAGAAAACCGATCCATGCTTTCATTGTAATTATGTTGGCCAGATAGGATTTGTTTTCCGTAAATGCTGTATAAATAGCTTAAGAGCTTTTTAGCTTCTGGACTAGCATTTTTATTTACCGGTGCAATTCCTTGGGAATAACTAGAGAAACTGGTGAAGATTAAGATGGCAACAAGAATTCGATTCATTTTCTAAAGTTTTGATTGTGTAGTAGTTTGCGTTAAGGATTGGAATGGAAATCCTTTTTTGTGGTTCGGAGCGTAGCAGAGAGCCACAAAAAAGATTGTAATGAAAAGCCTGCCCGAACGCCCAAATAATTATTGAAGTGCTTAGATATATTTTAAGGGCACCTCTAAAAACTGCTCTTTTTTCAGCCTCATCCCTTCCCTTCTCCAGTAGAGAAGGGTTATTGGAGTTTTTAGAGGTCCCCTTAACGTATTATTTACCATTTGGCTGCTGGTGATTCATTTCCGTAAAGGTCAATTGACTTGATGCTATAGGCGGATGATTTCGGTAAATTTTCAAGTGTAAATGACTTTAACGGAGTGAAACCAATCTTTTTTTCGTGTTCATAAATGTTATATCCAATTAAATTGTAATTATCTGTAGCTGCCAACCAAGTTAACTTCGGGCCAATTCTCTTTAAACCCTTTGGTGTGGAGGGAGCAACCGTATCAGGATCTAACATTTGAATACAATTCATCAACGATCTAAAATTATGGTAGGTTCCCTTCCAAATTTGGCCTTTCAATGCCGTTTTATAATTAGGCTGTTTATCTATTCCGCCTTGGTACCAATCACCATGTTCATGATCAATGAGGTAGGTATTAATGTATTTCCACAGCTGTTTGAACTTCGTATAATATTGCTGTTGATCATTTGGAAAATGCTTAGACATAAGTAGGAGCGTATTCATGCCTTCAGCTTGTGCCCACCAATTTTTACTATCCCGGATGATGCTTATTCCTGGTTTATCTTTAAAATAATATCCCTCGTCATAAAAACCGCCAACAGAGCTATCCCAGCCATTGTTCAGCGCATGGTCTACCATTTTTTTAGCTTTACTCAAAGTTAGTGTATCGTGCTGTATGCCTAAAACATGCGAAGCTTCAAGCATTAAATAAGCTGTTTCAACATCGTGACCAAAAGAAACATGATCAATGCTGCTGTTTTTAATGATGGAAGCTTCAGATGAATCACGATTAGAAACTGGTGTCCAATCCGTCTGCAGAAACAAAACTAAATAACCTTTTGGTGTAGTTATTTTGTCTCTAACCAGGTAAAACATTTCCTGTAAACGCTCACGCAACAGTTCATCTGGCCAAACGGTGTACAATTCTGTAAAACTCTCTAAAAGATGGATGGAGGAATTTTGATCCTTGTAACCTAATTCGGAATTAGCCTTACTATTAGCCGGACGTTTAATTATAGCGCCATTGTTTTTCATGTGTTGGAAATAGCCTTTATGGATAGGGTCATGGCTGTGTTTTTCAAGCCACCAAAACGCTTTTTTGGCCAGATTTAACGCACTGGTGTCGCCGCTAGCCTGATAATAGGAAGATAGTGCATAAATTGCGAATGAATTTCCATACGCTTCTTTAGGAGCAAATCCACCATTTTTTACTGTTCCGTTTCTGGTAACTAAGGTGTAAAAACCGCCATTATTTTTATCCCACATTACATCCCTTAAAAAGTGATATCCATGTTTAGCATAATTCTTAAACTCGGGGTTTGACGGATAAAATATCGCTGCTTTTGAATTCGACCAAATATGTCTGGATTGAGTAACGATCATTTTATCCTGTGGATCAACAGGCTTAAAATCGTAACTAAACGTGCTTAAAAATCCACCGTATTCTTTATCTAAAGATTTGGGATACCAAACATCAATTAGTTCTTTTCTGGCGGACCTTTCCATGTCGGTCTTAATAAGTATTTTTTCGTTCTGATCATGAAAAGTGAAAGCCAGAATGCAGCACATAATACTAAACAGGAAAGCCGTAAAAAGCCAGTTGGTTTTATAATTTATACTGTTGTTCATAGATTGTAAATATAAAACACGCTTGGTTTAAAACATAAATATGAAAGAAATTGCTAAAAATGTATCATTAACTTAAGGTGATTTTTGAATATTGCTAGTGTTGCAGAAGACTGGTTTTGAAAAGATTGCTTAAAAATAACGAGGCTATGGTATTTGGAAATTGAATTATGGGTTTCAAGAACTAAATGCCTAGCTACTGATTTAAACAGTTTAGTGTTGTGTTAGTTTTAATTTAGATTCAAAACTTGGTGATAAAGCTCCTCGTGTTTAAGCTTAATGATAAAGTTAGATATGTACGATTTCGATAAAGAATATGCAAAATAGTATTATTCGTAGCGCATTTTTTTTGTCAGATTAGACCCTTAGTTGTTTTCTGTTTTTCTGTTAATGGGATATCAACTTCCTTATAAACTTTCAAATTATAATTATGAAAATTTTTATCATTGCTTTAACAATTGTTTTCTCGTCGGTGCAAGCTTTTTGCCAGGGTAACAATTACATTCAAAATTACAAAAAGTACGATGGCCTGGCTTTGACACCACCAATGGGATGGAACAGCTGGAACAAATTTGCATGTGATGTTGACGAAAAATTAATTAAAGAAATAGCAGATGCGATGGTTTCATCAGGCATGAAGGCAGCTGGCTACACTTATATAAATATAGACGATTGCTGGCATGGAGACCGTGACAGTTTAGGATTTATTCATCCGGATCCAAAACGTTTTCCTTCCGGGATGAAGGCTTTGACAGATTATATTCATTCAAAAGGATTAAAAATGGGCATTTATTCTGATGCAGGTTCCCAAACCTGTGGTGGCCGTCCGGGAAGCCGTGGTTACGAATTTCAAGATGCACAATGCTATGCCAAATGGGGTATTGATTATTTAAAATATGATTGGTGCAATACCGAAGGTTTAAAGGCAGAAGGTGCTTATAAAACCATCACCGCTGCATTAAGGAAAGCAGGTAGGCCCATGGTATTAAGTATTTGCGAATGGGGAAACGACAAACCATGGGAGTGGGGGCCGCAAGTAGGACATTTATGGCGTACTACCGGTGATATTTACAACTGTTTCGATTGTATTAAAGAACACGGAACCTGGCATGCAAACGGGGTAATGAAAATTTTGGATATGCAAAAAGGCTTAAGGCAATATGCCGGCCCTGGCCATTGGAATGACCCTGATATGTTAGAAGTTGGAAATGGAATGGTTGTTAATGAAGACCGAGCCCATTTTGCGATGTGGTGCATGATTGCTGCCCCGCTTATTGCAGGAAACGATTTAAGGACGATGTCTAAAGAAACACTTGAAATTTTAACCAACAAAGAAGTGCTGGCGATTAATCAGGATGAATTAGGTATTCAAGGATTACAGTATTCGGTAAAAGATAGTGTAGAAACTTGGTTCAAGCCATTAAAAGGCGGCGACTGGGCAGTGACTTTCTTGAACCGCTCAACATCCGCAAAGCAAATAACATTTGACTGGAAGGCAGAGCAAGTTTTAGATGATTTAAATAAACTATCGCTTAATGCAGCAAGCACTACTTATAACATGAGGAATGTTTGGACAAAGAAAGATGTTGGGACAACCAAAAAGGAGTTGAAAGCAAACTTGCCCGCTCACGATGTGTTGATGTTTAGGTTAACTAAAGCAGGGAGTAAAAAGTAGATAGGGCATCTCTAAAAACTCAAAATTACCCTTCTCTACTGGAGAAGGGAGGGGGATGAGGCTTAGTGAAAAAGCTGTTTTTAGAGAGGCCCGATAGTTATTATACCATATATATTAGAGACCATAGTTGTGAAAAGAAGCTCTGGTCTCTAATTTAAAGCCGGTCTACATACTTCGTTTATATTCTACACCAACCATATTTGTTACTTTCTATAATATTTGTTTAATATAAAGTTTTGTTAGATTTGAATTAGACTCCCAGTCCATGAACCAACCTAAACTAATTATCTCTGATGATGCAATACTCTTGAAGCAAGTTGGCGAGGGCAGTAAAGATGCGTTCAATTTATTGTATGAAAAGCATTGGAAAAAAGCCTATGTGGATGCTTATAATAGACTTCGTGATAATGATGCGGCTAAGGATATTGTTCAGGAAATATTTACCCATATTTGGGTAAAGAGGGAAACACTCCATATTGATAATTTGCCGGCTTACTTAAATGTGGCAGTTCGAAATAAGGTTTTTAAATTCGTTGATAAGCAAAAACTAAAACATCCTTTTTTCGAAATTCTTGAAACAATGCCAGCAACCAATATGCAGGCTGATGATAACATTCTTTGGAAAGAATTTTTATCATCTTATGAAGCTTTGTTAAGTCAGCTTCCAGAAAAGAGAAAGATTATTTTTAAGATGAGATTCCAGGAAGATCTGTCTACAAAAGATATTGCCTCAAAACTCGGACTATCCAGAAATACTGTTCAAAACCAAATTGGTAAGGCGGTTGAGCAGTTGCGAATCTCTCTTTTTAATCTTCTATCTGTCCTGGCTGTTTTATTTTCAGGGGCTACTTTATAATTCTCGATCCTTTTCCGGGATATTAAATCCAACGGCAATTTTAAAAAACCGTCATTGTAGTAATTCATTCCTCATTTCCTGCTAATTATTGAGAGTCTAAAATTTATAAAAATATTTTAATAGGCAATGGTACATCTAATTAATTAAGGGTCATATATATAACAATCAGTAAAAACCTATTTTAAAAGACCTCATCATCTTTAATTGTAGGCTCATTTAAAATAATGGACAAGCACTATTTTCTCAAATTATTACGCAAACAACTAAAAGGAACTGCAACGGCGGAGGAAGAACAATTTTTAATAAGTTATTATAACCTATTCCAAAATGAGCCCGATGTGATTGCACTTCTTTCAGAAGAAAATCAAACTGCTTTAAAAGATGAAATGAAGCTGGCAATTTGGGAAAATATCGAACATGAAGATAGGTCTGGAAAAGTAAGATCAATAAAAGATTGGCGTGAGCGTATAGCTGCTGCAGCGGTAATTTTGGCTATTTGCACTATTGGTTTATTGTATAGCAACAATTATTTCACTGATAAGCCTATTACAGAAAAAATAACCGTCGTTAACAATAAATCCATTGAAAAAATAATAAATCTTCCTGATGGAAGTATTGTAAAGTTAGGATCAGGTAGTAAAATCAATTATTCATCAACCTTTACTGATTTACCACAACGGGATGTTTATTTAGAAGGAGGTGCTTTTTTCGACGTGGTTCATGATAAAACTAAATCATTTATAGTTCATACCGGTAAAGTCCACACCACTGTACTTGGTACCGCTTTTAGTGTAGAAGCTTTCTCTTGGGAAAAGGATATTACAGTAACCGTAAATAGGGGTAAGGTAGCTGTGAGCGATCAATTAAAATTGCAGGGTTTCATAACTCCTGATCAACAAATTAAATATAGTAAAGTCAAAGCAAGCTCCACACACAAAGTTGTTGATGCTGATCATTATCTAAATTGGAACGGGGCCAGGTTAGTATTTGATGACGTTACAGTCGAGGAAGCTGTTGATGTGCTGCAAAAGAAGTTCGGAATTAAAATTAGTATTAACAACTCTAAAGTTATGTCTAAACGATTTACTTCTTCTTTCAATGCAAATGAGAACATTGAGAAGATATTGAAAAGTATTTGTGAGTTTAATGGTGCTGTTTTTTCTTACAATAAATCCAACACGCTTATAACCATAACAAAAAATTAAATAAACCATTATTAATTAACCATTATTTACCTTCTTAAACCAAATTCTATGAACCAGAATTACTCCGCTACTAGTCCGTAACCGCAACTAGATAAATCAAGATTTTTATGAAAATAAAAACCCACTAAAATTAAGCTTAAAGCAAATTCTCAGTGGGTGTATTGAGAAAGACGGCAATCTTTTTCAATGTTCAGTTTTAAATTTTTTACTCGCTAAAGCGGGTTATCGTTCAATTAAAACTAATTCAAAATTATGAAAAATTCTGTAATATATGCAGAACAGGGGATGCTTATGAAATTTCTTAAGAAATATGAGCAACCCTTAAAAAGCTCAACGGTTAAACAGCTTATGCGGTTTGGTTTAGTTTCGATAATTATTTTAACTGCTTCTGTTCAAATGCTTTTGGCTACAAATGTGAAAAGCCAACCCATTGAACAGGTACAGGTCAGTCTAACTCTAAAAGACGCTTCACTTGTACAAGCATTTCATGAAATTGAAGAACAAACTGCTCTTCAATTCATGTACAGAAATCAGGATGTAAAATCCATAAACAATTTAACGGTTTCGGTTACTAAAAAGTCATTAGCATCGGTTTTGAAAATCTTGTTGTCTAGTACTTCTTTGAGTTTCCGTCAAGTAGATAATCATATACTAATAAGCGATTCAAAGAATGATAAATCATCTTATCTAGAAATGAATAAAGAGGCTTATACTACTTCCAATACAATTAAAGCAGTTGTACAAGGGGTGGTTACTGATTCGATTGGTACACCACTTATAGGAGTAAGTGTAAAAGTTAAAGGCTCATCTGCCGGAACAAGTACGGACGCAAACGGACGTTATTCACTTAATACACCAGATGATAACTCAATATTAGTATTTACTTACATCGGTTATATTACAAGAGAAGTTGCTTTAGAAGGTCGTAACTCACTTAACGTTACCTTAAAAGAAGAAGCAAAAACTTTAAGTGAGGTAATTGTTACGGCTCTGGGTATTAAAAGAGAGTCTAAACGTTTAGGGTATGCAGCTACCTCTGTAAATTTATCTCAATTAAATGAAGTTCGCACAACCAATGTTGGTAATGCACTTCAGGGTAAAGTAGCAGGGTTAAATATTTCAGCTCCGGCGGGCGGGCCAGGTTCCTCGTCTAAAATCCGTATCCGTGGCCAGTCTTCATTCAGGGGCGATAACTCTCCTTTAATTGTAGTAAATGGAGTGCCAATTAATAATACAAATAATTCTGCAGGTGGTTCTCAAGGTAATGGAACTGGAAACCCCACAGGCGGATCATCAGATACTGGTGATGGTTTACAAAGTATCAATCCAGATGACATTGAGTCAATGACGGTACTTAAAGGTGCTGCAGCGGCTGCATTATATGGTTCACTTGCTAAAGATGGTGCAATAATTATCACTACCAAAAGTGGTCGCGGTACTTCAGGTTTAGGTATTGAGTTTACATCCAATTTTCAGGCAGAAAATGCATTGGATTATACTGATTTCCAATATGATTACGGTCAGGGAGAAAATGGGAAAAGGCCAACCACTGTTGCTGAAGCGCAAAGCTCCGGTGTACACAGCTTTGGTGTAAAATTCGATGGTCTTCCTAGTCCGCAATTCGACGGTTCAACACAGCCATATTTACCTAATAAAGATCGTATTAAGAATTTTTACAATACAGGGATTTCAAATACCAATTCAATATCGCTTTCAGGCGGGTTTGAAAAGGCAAATTTCCGTATATCATTTGCAAACACCGATGCGAGCAGCATCATGCCAAATTCGGGTTATCATCGTAAATTGATGAATGTTGCTTTAAACTATAACGTGACAAAAAAATTAACGGCACAATTATCAGCAAACTATTCAAACGAGTACACTAAAAATCCACCGCAAATCGGTATTCAGGATATGAATGCCAATACAACTATCTATTCAATTGCTAATAGTATTAATTCGGATTGGCTTCAAAATAGAAAAGATGAGAATGGTAATGAGATGCCTCTTTCGCGTTTCACAAATCGTAACAACCCATATTGGGTGGCTTTAGATCGGTTTGAAAACGTTAAACGCGATCGCCTAATAGGAAACGTTTCTTTGCGTTATCAAATAAAAGATTGGTTATATGTTCAGGCACGTTATGGTCAGGATTATTTTACCAGACCATATGATTACAATCGCCCTACCGGAACCCGTTCACTTGCAGCCGCAACCTTAGGCTTTAACGGTTTCTATTACCAGGATGTGAGCACCTTTAGAGAAGGTAATGCAGATTTCTTGATTGGTACCAAGCATACAGTAGGCAAATTTGGTATTGATGTAACTCTTGGTGGTAATCAAAAGAAAAGGGTAAATACAAATACTAGTAATACAGCCAATAACTTCTTTATCAGGGATTTATATACTATCACCAATGCGCAAATTAAAAATCCGCAGTATGGTTATTTTGAAGAGCGTGTAAACTCTCTTTACGGTGCAGCTGAGTTATCTTTTAAGAATTACTTATACCTAACTGTTACAAGTAGAAACGATTGGTTCACTACTTTAAATCCGAAAACTAACAGCTACTTATATCCATCAGTTAGTGGAAGTTTTGTGTTTAGCGAAGTAACTAAAATGCCTAGCTGGTTAAGTTATGGTAAATTAAGACTTGCTTATGCAGAGGTAGGTGGCGGTGCACCAGCTCCTTATGCAAGTAACTTGTACTACACTATAAACGCAAATACCTATAATAATAACATCGTAAATGGTGTACCACTAGGTTCACAATCATCATCTACTGTTCCGAATGCTGAATTAAAACCATTATCAGTTAGGGAAACAGAAGCAGGTTTAGAATTGCGCACACTAAAAAGCAGATTAAATTTAGACGTATCCGTTTATCGCAAAAACACAGTGAACGAAATATTGAACGTTGATATATCTAACGCATCTGGTTATTCGCAAACATTAGTAAACATCGGTAAACTAAAAAATGAAGGCATTGAGATGATGCTTACAGTGGTGCCGGTTTTAACTAAAGATTCCAGATGGGAGAGTAGCTTCAACGGAACCTATAACAGAAGTGAAGTTTTACAACTTGCTAATGGTCAACAAAAAGTGGATGTTGGTACTGGTGAATTTTTCGGAACCGTATCTCATGAAGTGGGCCAACCATTAGCATCATTACGTGGATTTGATTACAGACGTGATGCTCAAGGAAGGATTCTTACTTCTGGTGGATTATTTCTACAAGGTAATCTGGTTACATACGGAAGTGCAATACCTAAATACACCGGTGGATGGATAAACTCATTTACTTACAAAAAGTTAAGGGTTGCTGCACAAGTTGATTTCAAGGCAGATTTTAAAATCATGTCCAACTCAAACTTAAACTTCCTGCGTCAGGGTTTATCTAAGCAATCCTTGGCGGGAAGAGAAGGTGGGATTGTTTATGAAGGTTTTAATGCGGACGGAACACCAAATACTACATCTGTAGATGCACAGGCATTTTATACCAACTACAGAACAACCAATATTGCCACTCCTTTTATCTATGACGGTAGCTTTATACGTTTCAGAACTTTATCTCTTGGATATGATTTATCAAGCCTGGTTAAAAAGTCATTTGTTAAAAACGTTAATCTTTCCGCTAGTGTAAATAATCTGTGGCTTATCACTAAGCATATAGATAATTTGGATCCAGAGGCGCAAGTATCAAGTTCTGATAATTTACAGGGTATTGAAACACATACGCTACCTACTACCAGAACTTTTGGCCTGAACCTGAACATTAAGTTGTAGACAAATTTATCTCTAGAATCATGAAATTTAAAAATATATATACGTATACAGCCGTAATCCTGTTAGGCTTAAGCAGTTGTGATAAAAACTTTGAGCAAGTCAATGTCAATCCGGTTTTACCCACCACAATAGACGCTGCATACTTGTTTTCAAATGCACAACTTTCTTCTGCTATTGGAACATATTATTACCAATCTCAAATTGTGCAGCAAATTAATACGCCTTATACGGGCGTGTTAGAAGGCGGAAACCACAATATTGTGTACGACCCAAATACCAATGCAAATTTTAACTCTTTATATACTGGGCCGATAAAATTTGTTGAAGATGTAATTGAGAAAACCAAAGCAGTTCCTACCAGATCAAACCTGTATAACATGGCCAGAATTTGGAGAGCATATTTATATCAGGTATTGGTAGATACCTATGGTGATGTTCCATATAATGAGGCAGGTGCGGCTTATTTGGAAAAGATTACGTTGCCAAAGTATGATGATCAGAAATTAATATATGATGATCTCATCAAAGAATATCAAGAAGCTACTACAGCATTAGATGCTACTAAGCCTACCGAAAGTGGTGATATTTTTTACAAAGGTGATATATCGCAATGGAAAAAACTTGGTAATTCACTATTGTTGAGAGCTGGTATGAGATATTCTAAGCTTGACCCGGCGAAAGCAGAACAGCTTGCTAAAATTGCAATTGACCCAGCTAATGGAGGTGTAATGACATCGAATGCTGATAATGCGTATGTGGCCTTCAATGCTACTTTCACAAACCCAACCGGTGCCTGGTTTCAAGGTACAGAACGTGGTAATGTCTATCTTGGAGCGCCGTTTGTAGATTATCTGAAAGCAAACAACGATCCGCGTTTGCCACTAATCGCCATCAAATACGCAACTCCCGCTAATCCATTGGCTACCGCTGGTGCAGAAAATACCAATCCGGTAGATCAGGTTGGAATGCCTTATGGATACAATGAGAGCACTATTTCTACAGCTCCAGGCTATCCAGGCAAAACAGGCCCGGCTTTTAATTATTCGCAGGTTAACAGACGTACATTGGCAAAAATTGATGCTCCGGAATTTTTCGTAACCTATGCTCAAACTCAATTATTATTAGCAGAAGCTGCTTCAAGAGGCTGGATTGCCGGTGATGCCGCAACCTTTTATAATACAGGAGTAAAGGCTCACATGGATCAATTTAATCAATTCAATGCTGGTTCAATTATCCCTACTGCAGATCAAGATGCTTACTTATTGGCTCATCCATACAACGCAGTAACTGCCTTAGAGCAAATAAACACGCAGTATTGGGTTGCTTCTTTCCTTAACGGATCTGAAGCCTGGGCTAATTTCAGAAGAAGTAACTATCCTGCATTAACACCAAATCCATACCCAGCGGCTGATCCTTCTGTAAAGGGTGGCTTTATCCGCAGGTTAACTTATCCTGCCAGAGAGCAATCAGTAAATTCTGTTAACTACGCCGAAGCAGTAACCAGAATGGGTGGCGATAATTTAGGTGTTCGCATATTTTGGGATAAACAATAATATACTATGAAAGGCTGAGCTTCTGACTGATGGAAACATCAGTCAGTGTTCTCTTTGAATATCATATAAACCAATCAGTTAATAAAACCCTAAACATGAACAAAACAATTTTATTAGGCCTGGTACTTACATTAAGTAGTTTTTTAGTGAAGGCACAACGTGTAGGCTCAACTCCCGAATACATTATTGCATTGACATCTCAATGGAAAGGTGAACGATTTCCTGACGGCAGACCTAAAGTTTCTGATTCATATCTGGAAAGGTTAAAAGCATCTACACTTGAACAAATCTGGGGTTATCTAGGAAATAAAGGATATCGTACGCAAGTTGAAAAAGACTGGATTATTCTTAAACCCGGCGAAACGATGGTTGGACGTGTAGTTACAGCTCAGTTCATGCCTTATCGTCCGGATTTGGATAGTTTGGTAAAAGCACAAGGTAAAGCAGAAGGCCGTTCGCAACATGGTGGTATCAATATTTGGCCGATAGATATTTTAACGAAAGGCGATATCTACGTAGCTGATGGTTTTGGAAAGGTGAAAGACGGAACTTTAATTGGATCTAGTTTAGGAACCGCCATAAGCAACAAAACGGGTAAAGGCATCATATTCAATGGGTCTATCCGCGATATGCAAGAATTAAAAGAAGTAGAGGGATTTAATGCCTGGGTGAAAGGTCATGACCCATCGTACATTAAAGATATGATTCCTACTTCAATCAATGCTCCTATCAGGATTGGTCAGGTAACGGTATTTCCTGGAGATGTAGTTTTTGCAAATGAATATGGCGTAGTATTTATCCCGGCACATTTAGTCGAGAATTTGGTTACTACCTCTGAAATGGTTGGTTTGCGTGATGAATTCGAAAGGTATTTACTGAAAACCGGAAAATATTCTAACGGTGAAATTCATGGAGATTGGGCTGATAATATTAAGGGTGAGTATCGGAAGTGGTTCTCTAAATATCCTAAAAAAACAGCAATCACGTCTAAAGATGTAGAAGCTTACTTAGCAAAAATGGATAAAGAGAAAAAGTAAGCCAGCAAAGCTCTAAATCATAATCGCAATACTTTAATGATGAATCTGAAATTCACCACAACACTAGTTTTATTCGTCTGTCTGAGCTACAACAGTTTGGTCAAGGCTCAAACCATCCCTAAAGAAGAGTTGACTTTCTTAACCTCAGAATGGAAAGGGGAGAGGTTTGCAGACGGACGCCCTAAAATTCAGGATGACTTATTAGCCAGAGCTAAAAATATAGGAATTGACGACGCCTGGACGGTATTAAAGAATTTAGGTTATACCAGTCAATTTGAATTAGGTTTTAAAACGGTAAATGATGAGCCTTTCGCAGGTAGAGCGGTAACGGCTATGTTCATGCCTTCCCGTCCGGATGTAGAGAAGAGCATAAAGGAGAGAGGAATTCAAAACGGCAGAAAAGGTAATACTAACTCATGGCCTATTGAAATACTTACCAAAGGTGATGTGTATGTAGCAGATGGTTTCGGAAAAATTGAAGGCGGAACGTTGATGGGAAGTACTTTGGGGACAGCAATTTTTTCGAAAACCGGTAATGGAGTGGTATTCAACGGTGCTGCCCGCGATGTTCAGGGTCTTGCAGAAATTAAAGGATTCAACGCGTTCGTTCGCGATTTTCATCCCTCATTCCTCGAAAAAATGGTCTTAATGGGCCTTAATACTCCAATCAGAATTGGTAATGCAATCGTTTTACCTGGCGACCTTGTTATTGCACAAAAGGAGGGCGTTTTATTCGTTCCGGCTCACCTTGCTGATGAAGTAGTTCGAACGGCAGAGTTTGTTATGCTCAAAGATAAGTTCGGATTTGAGATGGTTAAAACTGCCAAATATTCTACAGGGCAAATCGATAGTGAGTGGACAAATGGTATTAAAGATGATTTCATAAAATGGCTAGCTAAGCATCCCCAGGAACGGAAAATGACCAGAGCTCAGCTTGATGAAATTATGAAAAAAAGAACTTGGTAACAGCTTAAATATAAACTGACAATTATTATAAACAATTAACCCATAAATGATATAAGCATGAAAAGTATCTTACAGCAAATCATTTCGCAAAACAAAGAACTGGAGAAATCTGAAGCTTCAGCCATTCAAACCGAACTTAACAATCCTAAAACAACCGACAGTCGTCGCCATTTTCTTAAAAAAACAGCATTAGGTGGTGTGGCTTTAGGAGGATTAATGAGTTTGTCTTTTGAAGATACCTTAGCGCATACAACTCAAAATGTAAAACGTGCATCTAACCCTTCAGGTCTTAAAATTACCGATATCCGCTATGCGTTAACTAGCGTATTGGGTGGAACTGCCATCATCCGTATTGACACAAACCAAGGCATATATGGTTTGGGTGAAGTTAGAGACGGTGCTGATGCTCGTTACGCTTTGATGCTAAAAAGCCGAATTTTAGGTATGAATCCATGTAACGTGGAAATGATATTTAAATCCATTAAACAGTTTGGTGGTCAAAGTCGCCAGGCTGGTGGTGTTTGTGGTGTTGAAATGGCACTTTGGGATTTATGTGGTAAAGCATATAACGTTCCTGCGTGGCAACTATTGGGTGGCAGATACCGCGATAAAGTAAGGTTGTACGCTGATACTCCAGAGGCAGAATCACCGGAAGAACAACGTAAATTGATAAAATATCGTCTTGAAGATCAAGGATACACTTGGTTAAAAATGGACGTTTCTATTGGCGAGTTGAAAGGCAAACCTGGAACGCTTGTAAATTCTAAATTCTGGGAAAATGCAAAAGGCGACCTCGCTCAATGGGGAGATCAAAGCAATTACATGTCTTACGGTAATACGCAACATCCATTTACACAAATCCAAATTACCGACAAAGGCTTAGAAGAATTAGCCCATGTGGTAGATAATGTACGGAAATTGGTTGGATATGATATTCCACTTTCAACAGATCATTACGGTCACTTTGATATGAATAATGGTATCCGTTTAGGTAAAGCTTTAGAAAAATACCGTTTAGCTTGGCTGGAAGACATCGTTTCCTGGGAATTAACCGATCAATGGAAAACAATGGCTGATGCCTTAGAAACACCTGTACTTACGGGCGAGGATATCTATTTACTTAAAAACTTTAAACCACTAATTCATGCACATGCGGTAGATATTATCCATCCAGATTTATCTAGCTCAGGTGGTTTATTAGAAACTAAACGTTTAGGTGATTATGCTGAGGAGTTTGGAATACCGATGGCAATGCACCAGGCAGGCACCCCAGTATCGTTTATGGCAAATGTACATTGTGCTGCTGCTACTCAAAACTTCCTGGCATTAGAGCATCACTCAGTGGATTTACCTTGGTGGGAAAGTTTGGTTAAAACTACTGATGGCCGTCAATTGATAACAAAAGGTTTCGCAAACGTGCCATTATCTGCACCAGGTTTAGGCATTGAACTTAACGAAGATGTAGTTAAACAACATTTGCATCCGAATGACAAGAGTTATTTCGCTCCAACTCCAGAGTGGAATACAAAACGGTCACACGATAGAATTTTCAGTTAGTTGGGTTAGCGGAGGATATAATGTCCTTCGCTTTTTTATTATGTTTACTATTCTGAGAAATTAGATGAACGCTTATAAGTTGATATTATCCTTAGCAGGCCTGCTTCTTGTCGGCGCTGTCGTACTATTTTTTGCTGGAAATTTTGTGTTTGCCGGCCCTTTGCTCATTGCATTTTTTGTAGCGCTTGCCATAGGTTTTAGAGGTTATGAATTATTTAGAGGATTTTCATACACCATGATGATTTTTGCAGCGGTAACTACTGCCTTATGCTATCCTCAATATTTTTTAACAGTAGGTGATTACAAGCTAACTGGCCTAATTACGCCTCTTATTCAAATAATCATGTTTGGGATGGGTACTGAAATGGGCTTAAAAGACTTTTCTGGAGTAATAAAAATGCCTAAAGCGGTGCTTATAGGTTTAGCCGGGCACTTTACATTTATGCCGTTAGTAGGCTTTGCTCTTGCTAAAGCATTTAATTTTCCGCCCGAAATTGCTGCTGGTGTGGTATTAATTGGAAGCATGCCATGTGGTTTAGCTTCAAATGTAATGTCATATTTGGCTAAAGCTAATTTGGCATTATCCATTACACTTACTGCCGTAGCAACTTTATTAGCTCCTTTTTTAACACCCATGTGGATGAAAATACTAGGGGGGCAATTTATAGAGGTAAATGCACTGGCAATGATGTTTGATATTGTAAAAATGGTCATCATCCCGATAGGTGCCGGATTAATTTTTAACCGCCTTTTCAAAGGGAAAATTGCTTGGCTTGATAAGGCGATGCCAATTTTATCAATGGTAGGCATAGCGCTAATTATTGTAGTTATAACCGCATCTGGCCGTAATAATTTATTGCTAATTGGCCCTGCTTTAATACTTTGTGCCTTAATTCACAACACTACCGGTTACACATTCGGTTATTGGATGGGTCGTGCATTTAAGCTAAGTGAACGTGATTGCAGAACCATTGCAATTGAAGTTGGGATGCAAAACGGTGGTCTTGCTTCAGGCTTAGCCAAAGAAATGGGCAAAGCAGCTACTCTCGGATTGGCTCCAGCTGTGTTTGGGCCGTTAATGAATATAACCGGTTCTATACTAGCATCTTACTGGCATAGAAAACCCATTGAAGATGATGTTACAGAAGACGATTTGCAATTGGCCGAGCATTAAGCTAATTAAAGCTAATCTAAAATTACAGGTCTCAAATCTAAACACTAATTATTGTCAGGTTAAAGACATCTCAATAGGCAATACTTACTACGCAATACTATTTACAATACTCACTACTTAGTACTAAAATAATGAAAACCATTTTAAGCATATTATTCACCTTGGTGATTATCTCGACGGTAAAAGCACAAAGTAAAGGCGAAAAAAGCTTGGCCGCTGCGGTAGAAACGTTTAAGCTCGCCGTTATAAGCGCAGATCATAATTTACTAGAATCAATTACTGCAGACCAGCTCGTTTATGGGCACTCAAGTGGTAAGGTTCAAAATAAGATGGAGTTTGTAGAAGAAATCGTAAGCGGGAAACCTTTGGACTATATCACCATTGAACTAAGCAATCAAACAATGAAGTTTTCAGGCAAAACAGCTGTGGTTCGCCACATTTTTAGTTCAGAAATAACGAATGCTGGCGTACCAGGAAATCTTAAAATAGGCAATATGCTTATTTGGCAAAAGCAACATGGTAAATGGAAATTACTCGCTAGGCAAGCTTACAAAATATAATGAAATGTCATGCTCAGCGGATATGTCATACAGAGCGGAGTCGAAGCATTGGGCGTTCGGGCGGGTCTTACATTGCAATCTTTTTGCGTAGGGGCAAAAAGGATTTTCACTACAACCCCTAACGCAATAGCATCTGGTTAAACTGTAGCTCCATTTAAATAATTAAACGTTAATACTTAATACTTATCCGATGTTGTCGTAATAATCTACCATATATCTAAAATCGACTAATGATTTATAAAGTGAAGGTCAGTTGTCTTTTGTCCAGTTGTGTTTAAAATTCATCACCTCCCCCTAATGGTTTTAAAAATCCCTTATAAACAAATGCTGCTGGCACTTAAGTTGTGTCTATATGGATAAAACGGCATTATTGATTAACATTTGTTACCCTAAATAGCAACAATTGATTTTTAAATATTCTATATTTTTAACAATCACATTGTATTTATGATTACAAATTGGTATAAAAGGTTAAAATACTATCATTAATTTATAGCCCTTTTATATAGGTTTGTTCCAATATCTAATTAACCCAGATCTACCAATCGAATTAATTATTAAGAGTTAAATTTTAAAAACCTGCTATTATTTACAGCTGTGCAAACCTTTGTGCACTAGTGCTTATTGCGCCAGATTTTACACGACATATACGTTAAAATTGGATATATATTTTAATTAAAATCTTAATTAACACAATAAATTAACTACTAATAACAAACCAACATGATGAAAAATGTACTGTTCCTTATTAAGGACTGTATTTACAAAGGCTTAGTTATGAGCCTTGTATGTACTGTTTTAATGTGCCAGATATCCTATGCTCAGAGCAAAGTGATTTCTGGTAAAATAAGTGATGCATCTGGCCCGCTACCAGGTGTAAGTGTAATAGTAAAAGGTACCGAAACGGGTACATCAACGGATGTGAATGGATTGTTTTCAATTTCTGCCCCTGAAAATGCTACGCTTGTAATTAGCTTTATTGGATATGGTAGGCAAGAAATCCAAGTTGGAAACAGAACGACGGTAAATGTGAACATGGTATCTAATAATACTTCCTTATCTGAAGTAGTAGTAGTTGGTTACGGTACTCAAAGAAGGAAAGACGTTACTGGTGCCGTAAGTTCAGTTAGTGCCGAGCAGATTGCCAAAGTTCCTGTTACTCAATTAGATCAGGCATTGCAAGGTCGGTCTGCTGGGGTACAAGTAACTAACAACGACGGTGCTCCCGGAAGTAGTGTTACTGTTCTTATCCGCGGTGTTGGAAGTCTTGGAAACAACGATCCACTTTACGTAGTTGATGGTTATCCGATGACCGGAGGTTTAAACAATATCAACCCAAATGATATTGCCACAATGGACATACTAAAAGACGCATCTGCTACTGCTATATATGGTGTACGTGCATCAAATGGTGTGGTTATTATTACTACGAAAAAGGGTAAAAGAGACGGTGTGCAGGTTTCTTTAGATGCGTACAGCTCAGCACAAAGCGAACCGAAAAAATATAAAGTGTTAGATGCACAAACATGGGCGACCCTTGCCAATCAAACTTCCGGTTTTGATAAATTACCTGAATGGAGCAATCCTTCAACCCTTCACAATATCGATTGGCAGAATGAAGTATATCGTCCGGGTTTAAGACAAAACTACAACTTAGCATTACGTGGCGGAAATGAGAAAGTTCTGGCTGCATTTTCAGCAGGTTATTTTGACCAGAAAGGGGTAGTTCTGGGCTCATTTTTCAAAAGAATGAACCTGGGGATGAATATTGATTACAATGCTAATAAGTGGTTGAAGTCTTCATCAAGCGCAAAATTTTCCAGACGAAATGATCTAAATCCCTTTGGAACCGGTGCCCTGGCTACCTTAAGCGAGTTGATACCGACGATTGGAGGTAACAAACTAACGAATGAGGCGAAGGATGCGAACAATAATTACGGTTTTTTTGATCCAATCAATACATATACCCGAAGCTGGAATAATCCTTTGTATGCTATTGAGACACCGGACAGAAAAAATTTGTCAAACTTCTTTTTAGGGAATACTTCACTAGAGGCTACTATAATAGATGGTCTTAAGCTCAAAACAAATTTGGGAGTAAACATAAGTGATTACTCCGGTTATAGCTTTGTTCCGTCGGACACACGATCATTGCAACAATATAATGTAGCCAGCCCTAATATCCTAAATACCTATTCTCAAAGTGCAAACAACACTTATGAACTGTTGTGGGAAAACACGCTTTCATACACGAAGACTTTCGGTAAACATGGTATAGATTTATTAGGTGGTGTTTCTCAGCAAGAAAACACCTACCGCGAGACGGGCGGTAATGGAAATGATTTGCCGAGCGATGAGATCAGAGATCTTTCACAGGTTAAAAACCTTGTTGCTTTTGGCAGACAGCAAAAGTTTTCCCTTGCTTCACAGTTTGGAAGGGTAAACTATAGATTTAATGATAGATACCTGGTGACAGCTACGATAAGACGAGATGGTTCTTCTAAATTTTATACAGGCAATAAGTACGGTATATTTCCGTCTGGTTCCATTGCATGGAGAGCTAAACAAGAATCTTTTCTTAAGAACGTAGAATTTTTATCTGATCTTAAATTTAGGGCAGGTTACGGTGAGGTTGGAAATGAAAGGGGCATCAGACCATTTCAGTATAAGGCGAGATACAGTTCAGGAGGTCCTGCCTCTTCAGGGTCTAATGTAGGTTATCCGTTTGGTAATATTTTTCAATCCGGGTTGGCATACGTAAACATTGACAACACAGACCTTACTTGGGAAACTTCAAAACAAACTAATATTGGGTTAGATGCAGCTATTTTAAACAATCGCCTTACATTAACTCTTGATTATTACAGAAAAGACTCAAAAGACTTCTTGTTACAAATTCCGGTATCTTCTCAATCAGGTGTAACTCAGAAAGCGCAAAATGTGGGAAGTATCAGGAATCAAGGTTTAGAGATCGCTTTAAACTACACCCAGAAGGTAGAAGATTTCACCTATGGCGTGGGTTTTAACCTGACTACGGTTGATAATAAACTTTTAGATATCAGCAGAAGCCAAACTTCTATATTAAACCTTGTTAACTTAACTGCTCCTGCTAATGGATGGAATCAGTTCAGCCGGACAAGTATCGGACAGTCTATTGGTGAGTTTTACGGATATGAAAGCTTAGGTATTTTCCAAACACAAGCAGAAATTGATGCCTTAAATGCGAAGGCTCCCGATAGTCATTATCAAGGTACTCCCGGTCAACCTACTCAACCCGGCGACCGTAAGTTTAGAGACATCAATAATGATGGTCAGATAACTGCAGACGACAGAACAAGTCTTGGTAGTCCGATCGCTAAATTTTATGGTGGTGTAAACTTAGACCTTTCTTACAAAGCATTTGATTTCAACGCTTTCTTTTATGGAAGTTATGGAAATAAAATATTCAATTATCAGGCTCGCAATTTGGAAAGTTTCCAGGCTCCAGGTTTTGTTGGAATCCAAAACGTGAGTGAGGAATACTATAATAATCGCTGGACGCCTACAAACCCCTCAAACCGCTACGCCAGAGTTAACTACAACGATGATGTTAGTGCTAACAATGTGGCTTCGAGTGTGTATGTTGAAGACGGCAGTTACCTTCGTTTAAGAAATGTAACAGTAGGTTATACTTTACCTGCAACACTGTCAAACAAGCTTGCAATAAGCAAGGTAAGACTATACCTTGCCGCACAAAATCTGTTTACTATTACTAAATACTCAGGTCTTGATCCGGAAATCGGTTTACCTACCGGGACTGATCCTAATAATAATAATGCTCAGTCGAGCAGCGCTACTGCTTCGGGTATAGATATAGGAACTTACCCGGCGTCAAAATTTTATACGCTAGGTTTAAACGTGACATTTTAAATAATATTTAAAATAACAGTACAGATAATGAAAATTAGAAATTATATAAGTATACTGGCGGTCGGACTAACAGTAATACTTCCTTCAAGTTGTAAAAAAAGTTTCTTGGATCAAAAGGATACGTCAAATCCAACAGAAGAAGTGCTATTTACTAAAGCTGCTGATGCGGTAGGGCTTGTAAACTCAATTTATGATACCTATCAAAATGCAGATTTATTAAAAAAATCGCTTTGGTACTATGCCAACTTTCAGAGTCACGATTTTTTCAACTGGGGTAATGATAGGTTTTATAACACCTACGCAATTCCTTCTACGTTTGGCGGGATCGGAGTTTTTTGGCAACGTTCTTACATCGGTATTGCAAGAGCTAACTCTGCTATCCCAATTATCGCTAAAATGAAGGAGAAGGGCATTTTAACAAGCGAATTAGCTGATCGCCTTACAGGTGAGGTTTATTTTTTACGAGGAATGACTTATTACTATCTCGCATCCAGCTTTGGCGGTGTACCACTTGAATTAACAAGCGGGGCTAATGATGGTTTAAAGCCGAGAAGTACTGAAAGTGAGGTGTTTACACAAGTAGAATCAGATCTTATACAAGCTACTACTTTATTGCCTTGGTCCTATCCAGAAACGGAAATTGGTAGAGCTTCAAAGGGTGCCGCACTAGGTTATTTGGGAGCTACACAAATGTGGTTGAAAAAATATACCGAAGCATTAGCATCATATGATCAGGTGGAAGGCAAGTATTCGTTACTACCTAATTTCATAGATGTACACGAAGCGGATAAAGAAAATAATGCTGAATCTATATTTGAGGTGCAATTTATAACGGCTGGTACTCAAAGTTGGGGAGCAGGTAATGAAGTAGCCTGGATCAGTACTTTTGGCATGCCAGAAGAGGTATCTAATTTTGGCTATGATTACGGCAACAAAGGCTTGTATGATGGCTTTCAAGCAGGAGATCTTCGTAAAGTCGCTACTATCATCGGTCCCGGTGATACTCATCCGAGTCCAGGTATAATAGCGAGAGGTGGTATAAAATCTTATCCTTTGGTAATTGCCGGTTTTGCAAGTACAAACGCAGCTACAAAAGCGAAATATACTGGTGAAGATGGCAATATTATTAATACCGTTGGTACTGTAGCAAGACCGTGGGTTGGTTCAGATAATACTCAATTACGAACTGGTTACTATTGCGCAAAAATGTGGCGTGATCCTACACTTAATGGTAACTCCGGCAACTCTACCATTTTTGGTTCGCAAAATCAGATTCTTTTACGCTATAGCGAAGTTTTATTAAGTAAGGCAGAGTGCCAGATCAGAACTGGTGATGTGGCCGGAGGTTTAGCAACTTTAAAGCGAGTTAGAGACCGTGCCTTTGGTGGTAGTGCGCCCTTGGTTTACATGAGTGAGGGTAAGATTATAGCAGATCCTTTACAAATGGTTTACCATGAGTACAGACATGAACTGAGTGGTGAGTATTCAACTTTTTATAATTTGCGCAGAGCTGGTGTGGCTACTACATTTATTAAAGAAGTTTATCCGGACGCAGTTATTCCTCCAGGTCGTGAGCTTTATCCTATTCCTCAAACTGAAATAGGGCTTAATCCAAATCTGATACAAAATCCTGGATATTAAATAAATTGGTTAATGAATCAAAAGCGGCCTTGAGTAATCAAGGCCGCTTTTGTTAGTGAACTTTTACCCGCTTGATTTTGCTCAGCACAAGCTACTACCGAAAAACGCTATATTAATACCGGCCAAAAATAACCGGTTATGTGTTATCCTATAATTAAAGTTTCTATGAAACGCCTTCATTTGTATTTTTTAGCTGCAATACTTCTAGCATCTTGCCGTGATTCAACCCTGTTCGAAAAAATTTCTTCATCTCATTCCGGAATACGCTTTAACAATAAAATAATTGAAACAGATTCAATAAACCCGCTTGATGTTGTGAACATTTATAACGGTGGTGGTGTTGGTGTTGGTGATTTCAATAACGATGGTTTAAAAGATCTATATTTCACAGGTAATCAGGTTCCATCGAAATTATACCTGAACAAAGGTGATTTTGAATTTGAGGACGTGACAGACAAGGCAGGTGTAAACGGTGACGGAAAATGGGGAAGGGGTGTCGCTGTAATTGATATTAATAACGACGGGCTAGTCGACATTTATGTTTGCAACACCATTAGTCAAGATTCGGTACAGAGGCATAATATATTGTATATAAATAAGGGGAAGGACAAGGACGGTATTCCTCATTTCGAGGATATGGCCCTGCAATATGGGCTTGAAGCCGGAACACAGTCCACCATGGCCAATTTTTTCGATTATGATAACGATGGTGATCTGGATATGTACCTTACGGTTAACAATGCATCAGATGATTATAATCCAAGTGTATTTGGTCCCTCTAAATCAAATTCGCCAAACCCTAGTAAGGGGTTATTATACCGTAATGATTGGAATAGCACTTTAAATCATCCTGAGTTTCATGATGTTTCTTTGGAAGCAGGTGTGGGTTTCGACGGTTTCGGGCACGCTGCCACTACAGTCGATTTTAATAGTGATGGCTGGATAGATATCTATGTATCAAATGATTTCATTTCTGCCAATATTTTATACATCAATAATCACGATGGCACATTCACCAATCGCACGAAGGAGTATTTCAAACATACCTCCTACAATTCAATGGGGCAGGATGTAGTAGATATTAATAACGACGGTTTGGCAGATGTAATTGAACTTGATATGAATCCGGAAGATAATTACCGCAAAAAAATGATTCTCGGGCCGAATAGCTATCAGACCTACCAAAATTTTGCTGCTTACGGAATACAGTTCCAATATGTCCGAAACACGCTGCAGTTAAATCAAGGCCCTTCCGTAACCGAAAATGGAGTAACTGGAAATCCTGCTTTCAGCGAGATTAGTTTTTTAAGCGGGATTGCTCAAACAGACTGGAGCTGGACGCCGCTGGTAACAGATTTTGATAATGACGGCTACCGGGACATTATTATCACGAACGGATTCCCGAAAGATGTATCCGACCGTGATTTCATGGCTTATCGGGCCGGAGCATATTCTGTAGCCTCTAAAAAGGCGCTTCTCGAACAGATTCCTGAAGCCAAACTGCATAATTATGCCTATTTAAACAATGGAGATTTAACTTTTAAAGACGTTAGCACCAGCTGGGGATTAGATATTCAGACATTTTCTAACGGTGCAGTTTATGCTGATCTGGATAATGATGGCGATATGGACATGGTTGTAAATAATATCAATGATGAAGCATTGATTTATAAAAATACGTCACGAAATGATGAAAAAAAGCTGAGTGAGACTCATTATCTGCAGATAGGTTTTAGCGGCGATAAACAGAACATAAACGGTATCGGCGCCATTTCCGAAATTTTTTATGATAAAAATAAACGCCAGGTTTATGAAAATAGCCCTTTCAGAGGTTATTTGTCTACTATAGCTCCCGATGCGCATTTCGGACTGGGCAAAATTAAGGTAATAGATTCTGTTATTATTCGCTGGCCTGGCGGGAAAAAACAAAAACTGGTTAACGTAAAAGCAGATCAAAAGCTAAAAGTACTGATCGCCGATGCTAAAGAAACCTATACTTCTGGCCAGCCTGTAACTGTCGATAAGGCGCTTTTTAACGAAGTAACAGCCTCTCTGGGTCTCAATTATATTGATAAAGACGATGATTTTATCGACTTTAATATTCAGAAACTACTGCCCCACAAACTCTCATCATATAGTCCGGCCCTTGCTGTGTCAGATATAGACCAGAATGGTTTGTATGATATTGTTATTGGAGGAAATTCATTTCACCTGGCTCAGAAATTTTTGCAGCAGCCTGACGGTAAATTCAAGACTGAAGACCTTTACCCAGCACTGAAAGAATATACCGACTATAAAGACGAGGGAATGTTGTTATTTGATGCAAATGGCGATGAAATGCCCGATCTGTATATTGCTAGTGGAGGGTATAAGCATGAATCGGGAAATGCAAATTATCAGGATCGGTTTTATTTAAACGATGGTAAAGGTAATTTTACCCTTGATCAAAACGCATTACCAAAAAATTTAACGAGCAAACTTTGTGTTCGGTCTATTGATTTTAATAAAGATGGGAAATTAGACCTTTTTGTTTCGGGCAGAGTCGACCCATGGAATTATCCAAAGCCTGTTTCGAGTTTTATTCTGCGGAATGATAGTAATAATAGGAAGGTAAAGTTCACAGATGTAAGCAGTGAAGTTGCCCCTGTACTGAAAAATATTGGGATGGTTTGTGATGCGTTGTTTACAGACTTTAATAATGACAATTGGCCTGATTTGGTATTAGCTGGTGAATTTATGCCGATAACATTCTTGCAAAACAATAAAGGGAAATTGGTTAATACAACTGCCACTACAGGTATATCTAACCGCACTGGATTTTGGAATACCATCGTTGCTGGTGATTTTAGACATACTGGCAAAATCGATTATATTGTTGGAAATGTTGGTTTAAATACCTTTTATAAGGCAACTGAAAAATATCCTGTTTTCATGACCGGTAAAGATTTTGAAGGAAATGGTTCATATGCGGCCGTACCTTCTCTTTTTCTTCCGGATAAGAATGGTGAAATGAAAGAGTATCCAGCATTTGGGCGGGACGACATGATTAAGCAATTAATCAGCACTCGTAAAAAATATACCAACTTTAAATCTTATGCTTCGGCAACGATGGACGATATATTTACACCTGAGCAACGAGAGAATTCGATCAGGCTTTCAGCAAATACCTCCGCCTCTTGTTACATCCGAAATGATGGTAATGGTAAGTTTACACTGATTCCGTTGCCAATGCAGGCTCAAATTTCAGTGTTAAATGGGATGGAAGCAGAGGATTTTGATGGTGACGGAAATTTGGATGTTGTAATTAATGGAAACGATTTTGGTACCGAGGTAAGCACTGGACGCTATGATGCGTTGAATGGTTTATTTTTAAAGGGAGATGGCAAAGGCGGTTTCAAACCTTTGTCGATTATAGAAAGTGGTATTTATCTTCCTGGAAACGGGAAAGCACTCGTTAAGTTTTTAGGCTCTAAAGGCGATATTCATTTGGCAGCTAGTGAAAATAAAGGTCCTCTTAAAGTTTTTAAGCTTCAAACGAAAACTAAATCTGTTAAAATACAGCCTTTCGATGTAAGTGCGACTATTCAATATCAAAATGGTCAGGTTTCCAAACAGGAATTTTATTATGGTTCTTCATTCTTGTCACAATCGGGGAGGTTTCTAAATATCAATAACAAAGTAAAAAGCATTTCGATAACTGATAATTTGGGTAAAAAACGAATGGCTTTTTAAAATCATTTAAGCACGGTACAATATTCTTCCAATATGAGGTCAGAGCAAATACGCATTATCCAATACGCTTCTTCTGAATACCAGCAAGAACTAAATTTACGAGATGAGGTTCTCCGTAAACCACTTGCGATGAATTTGTTTTCTGAAGATTTAAGTGTTGATGCTCATGATATTCATATTGGATTTTTTAGTGATGAGAAACTTATTGGTACCCTTATACTATCACCCAAAGCAGATTATGTTAAAATGAGGCAGGTGGCCGTTGCTGTAGAAGCTAGAGGTAAACATATCGGGAGCAAGCTGGTTCAGTTTTCAGAGCAATTAGCTAAGCAAGAAGGATTCACAAGCATAGAATTAAATGCCCGGGAAACTGCCCTTGAGTTTTATTTAAAGAATGGTTATTCTATAGTTAGTGAACAATTTATGGAAATTCAGATTCCGCACTATAAAATGACTAAAGTATTAGTATAATGGCTTATATGAAGTAGCACGGAGATGAATGGATTTTTACTGTCCAAAGTAGTATTCGAGTGATTGCTGTTTTGCGTTAACGATGGAAACGACATCCTTTTTGACTGGACTGGAGCGTAGCGCAAGGCGAGCCAAAAAGATATAGTGAACAGCGTGTTAAAACGCCCAATGCGTACTATATCTCATAACTGAATTCAGTTGATTAACTAGTAATGTCCAATTTACTTAAAAGGCTTTGCTTGTCTAACATTCCAGAATGCCGCCAAATTATCTGGCCATTTTTAAAGATGATAAAGGTTGGTACTGACTGAACACGGTATTGTTAAGCAGCGGCAGGATTTTTATCAATATTGATTTTTATAATTTTGGCTTTATCGCCTATTGAACCTGCCAGATCTTTTAAAATTGGACTCATGGCTTTGCAGGGCCCACACCAATCAGCATAAAAATCTACTAATACCGGCGTGTTTGAGTTTATAAGTTCCTGAAATGCTCCCATAGATATTAGATAACCAAAACTATACCAAGCAAATTTTTAACGCTAACAAAGTTGACACACAGTTATTAAAATATTTAAAAAGTTTTTATAAAGTTGTATATTTTTTTACTAAGTTTGTGTAATTTAAGGGTATTGGAACAAGTTAATTTAATTACAATAGTAATTGTTTTAAGTGTTCGTACACTTTGATTTTATTTCTAAATTGAATAAAACCTCATAATAAATCCATGGCCAGATTAAATTTATTGGAAGAAACCCGCTTTGAAAAATTACCTGTAACCGTTTATGATAATCCAGAAATTGCATCGCAGCAAGTAGCCCATCGTATTGCTAATTTAATTAAATCTAAACAAGCCAAGGGCGAGAAAACAATTTTAGGATTAGCAACCGGGGTAACTCCAATCGGTGTATACGAAGAACTTGTTCGTCTTCATCAGGAAGAAGGTTTAAGTTTCAAGAATGTAGTCACGTTCAATTTGGATGAGTACTATCCGATGAAGCCTGATTCGCTGCAAAGCTATGTGACTTTCATGAAGCAAAATTTGTTTGATCACATTGACATTGATTTAGAAAATGTGCACATTCCGGATGGTACACTGCCGATAGAGGAAATTCCACATTTTTGTTTGGAGTATGAAAAGAAGATTACAGCGTATGGTGGTTTAGATTTACAAATTCTGGGTATTGGACGTACCGGACACATTGGTTTCAACGAGCCGGGTTCAGCACCCAATTCAGGTACCCGTTTGGTCACTTTAGATGATTTAACAAGAAGGGATGCTTCTAGGGATTTTGGAGGAAAAGCCAACGTGCCAACCAAAGCAATTACCATGGGAATTGGTACTATTTTTAAAGCCAGGGAAATTGTTTTAATGGCCTGGAACCAGAAAAAGGCACCAATTATTAAAAAAGCAGTAGAAGGGGAGATGTCTTCAGATGTGCCCGCTACTTACTTGCAACTATCAGATAACGTAGAATTTGTGCTCGACCGGGATGCAGCTACAGAGCTAACCCGATTTGATGTTCCATGGTTGGTAAAAGATTGTATTTGGGATAGGAGAACGATTAAAAAGGCGGTTATCTGGCTTGCCAACACACTGAACAAACCAATTTTAAAATTAACGGAAGAAGATTATAATACCCACGGGATGGCGCAACTTGCCACCGAATCGGGTCCGGTTTATAATATCAACATCGATATTTTCAATAAAATTCAACACACGATTACCGGCTGGCCAGGCGGAAAACCCGATGCGGATGATAGCCAACGCCCCGAAAGAGCCATGCCGGATATTAAAAGAGCCATTCTGTTTTCGCCTCACCCGGACGACGACGTGATTTCAATGGGCGGAACTTTTATCCGCCTAGTAGATCAGGGACATGATGTGCACGTGGCCTATCAGACATCCGGCAATACAGCCGTTTGGGACGATGATGCCCTACGTTTTGTAGAATTTGCAAAAGACTTTAGCGCCTCAATCAAATTGGACAGCGGTAAACTAGATGGATTGTACAGTGAAATGCGACAGTTTTTGGAAAATAAATTGCCAAACCAATCGGATACGATTGAGATACAAACGGTTAAGGGGTTGATCCGTAAAGGCGAAGCAATTTCAGGAGCACGGTTTGCCGGTCTGTCCGATGACCATATCCATTTCATGGCCCTTCCGTTTTACGAAACTGCTAAAAAGCAAAAGGAAGTGAAGTATGAAGAAGACATACTACTTACCATGGAATTGCTTCAAAAAGTAAAACCGCACCAGGTATTTACTGCCGGTGATTTTGCTGATCCGCATGGCACACATAAAATTTGTTTTGACATTGTAATACAAGCACTTAAACGTTTAGAGAAAACCGAAGCCTGGGTGAAAGATTGCTGGTTGTGGCTATATCGTGGTGCATGGCATGAATTTTCAACCCATGAAATAGAAATGGCTGTGCCTTTATCGCCACAAGAAGTAGAGCGAAAACGTTTCGCCATTTTTAAACACCAATCACAAAAAGACCGACCAGTTTTCCCTGGAGATGATTCCAGAGAGTTTTGGGTTCGGGCCGAAGACAGAACACGCGAAACCGCCAAAGCATACGACAAATTAGGAATGGCCGAATATGAGGCAATGGAAGCTTTTGTACGGTATAAATACTAAGTAGAGGGCTGATAAATCGTTTACCTACAACCAATCATTATTTCATGATGTTACGGTTGTAAAAGTATTTATATAGCTCATTTAATTTCAGATTAGGGATTATCCTGATCTGAAATTAATGATTTATCCTAGATATTGCCTATTGTTTTACACTAGTCAAATCCATTCTTATCTTTATGCACAATGTTTAATAAAAATCTTAAAAGTACCCCATTATATTACAGCATTATTCAGCAACTGTATTACGGGCAATCACTATCCTGTGCTGAATTAAGTTTAAAAATAGAGAAGAGCATACCTATAGTAACTAAAGCTTTAAACGAACTAATTCAAGCAGAGTATGTAATTGAGTTAGGATATGCAGTTTCAAGCGGTGGCCGTCGCCCTCAAATGTATGCAGTAAAGTCAGATCGTTTATACATTGTAAAGGTTGCAATGGATCAACTATCTACTCGAATAGGTGTTACTGACTTACTAAATAATTTTGTTCTCCCGGTAGAAATGATTGAACTGAAGCTCCAAAATAATCCGGATGCTTTACAAACGCTGGTTGAATTAATTAATCAGCACATCGATAAAACAGGTATTTCAAAAGATATCATAATTGGTGTTGGCATAGGGATGCCTGGCTTTATAAATGCAAAAGAAGGCATTAATTACAGTTACCTGGATACTGGTAAAACTACGTTGGCGGCATATTTAACTGAAAAAACGGATTTACTAACGTATATAGATAACGACAGTAGTTTGGTTGCGCTTGCCGAGTTAAAATTCGGAATTGCTAAGAAGCTAAAAAACGTAATGATTATTAATTTTAGCTGGGGAATTGGCTTGGGGATGATCATTGATGGTAAATTGTTCAGAGGCCACAGTGGGTTTGCAGGTGAGTTTAGTCATATCCCGATGTCTGAAGACGGGGCATTATGTGCATGTGGTAAACAAGGATGTTTAGAGGCGGAAGCGTCATTGCTGGCTGTTTCTGAAAAAGCAGTAAGCGGTATCAGAAATGGGCGAATTTCGAGTTTACAGATATCTGAAGATGACGAACATTATGCACTTGTTGGCGACTCATTGATGGAAGCAGCTAATAAAGGCGATCAATATTCTATTGAATTAATTTCTGAAGCGGCGTATATGATTGGTAGGGGCTTGTCTATTTTAATTCACATCACAAATCCGGAGATAATTGCTATTAGCGGTAGAGGTGCAAAAGTAGGGAAGTTGCTTTTAGCACCTATTCAAAATGCCCTGAATAAATACTGTATTCCAAGGTTGGCAAGTGGTACAGAAATAGTTATATCAGACTTAGGATATGATTCGGAACTAACAGGAGCAGGTATTTTGGTGATGGAAAATCTGAATAAGTAATTTACGAGGTGAACTTGGCCAAAATTTCTAGAGATAGTAATTCTCAAATTTACCCCTGAAACTTATTTACACGTTGAATTGTTCTTTGAAATCGAATTTTCTTTTTAAGCCAATGCCCTTTCCAAAGCCACAAACCAGACAGAACGATTACCGGAAAAATTACCCATTGAACGGCTAAAACTGCATGGGGATTTTCTGATACCGGGCCATAAATATATCCAATGATCGGGATGCTTAGAACAATGTGCACCCATCTGATAACTTTGCGTTCTAGTGCAGCATTCATAACTAGTCCTCTAATTCACGACAAAACATTCCAGAAGCGAATAATAATTTTTCTATCTCCCTGGGATTCAAGTTATCACAAACAATCCGCAGTACTTTGTCGCAATCTTCCAGGTCAACGGTCCATTGCCTGATGTCGGTAACAGGCATCAGCAAAGATTGAATTTTGCTAAGCTGATGCGGCTCTGTTACATTCGTTTTAAATACAAGTATATCCATCGCTTTATATTGGGTTTTCTGTATTCGTTTTAGGTTCTGGAGTTGGCTCGCTGTCCCAATTGTAGCTTGGTCCACATTTCCAACGTTGCATTTTTTCTTTAAATTTCTCTTTTTCCAGAGGTGTCATATTTTTAAAACGCTCAGCCATACGTCCTCTTGCCCATGGTGGCCCCATTTTTCCGCCTCCTCCGCCAAAGCCGAATAGAATTTTGCACAAAATAAATAATCCCATTGCCTGCCAAAAATCAATGGTGTTTACGTGTAGAATTTCCGGCAGTAAATGATTCCATAGCTGCATCACCACATAGCTGATGAGTGAAAGAAATGAAATGGCTGCTATAGGGATAAAAATGAACCGACCTTTATAAAATACTTGTTTCATACTGTTAAACTTTAATATTGAGTGATTTCTTGATATAGTTGATGTAACCGTTTACGTAAATGAAGTACAGCGTAGCGTTTGCGTGATACTAGCGTTTGCACATTTTCTCCTGTGGTAAGCGCAATTTCCTGAAATGAGATATGGTCAAGCTCTTGCCAGATAAACACCTGTTTTTGTTCTTCGGGTAATTCATCTAAAGCGAAAAATAATTGTTCCCAGAACATGTTCTTGAGGTACACTGTTTCTGGCGTTGATGCCTCGGTGAGCAGCATTGCTCTAAAATCTAAGGCATTTTCCCCGTCGTCATCTGTAAAACTATCTTCAAACAGATCTTCAGTTTTCTTTTTGTGCTTATCGATGATCTTATTCTTCGCAACCCTGTAAAGCCATGCACCGGTTTGTTCAATAGGCTCTGCATTTACAATTGCACTTAGCTGGTACCAAACATCCTGCAGAATGTCTTCGGCATCCTCATCACTTTTAACCCGTTTCCTGATAAAGCCCATAAGCCCTTTACCATACGATTTTATCGTTTGTAAAATGCGATTATTCTTTTCATCGGGCATTACGGCAGTAACCAAAATATATCTTGTTTATTAAGGTAGACGATTGACAACAAAAAACATTTTAAAAAAAGTATAAATAATTAATATTACTTTTTGATTCCTAAAAATTTTCCTGTTACATTTCAATAAGCTTTTAATTGTGCTTACAAATAGGTTATTCGCCGAAGATTATTTTTGATTTTAGTGCTTGATAAAAAATGGTACTACAAACTTAGTTCGAGTACTAATTTTTAAGAAGATTAATGTTTGGGCGTCCGGGCGGGCTTTTCGTTGCAATCTTTTTGCCTTGGAGAAGGACAAAAAGGATTTCCACTACAATCCCTGACGCAAAACCTAGTAAGTGTCAGAAGTCAATTGCATAATAACATCTGTAAGAGCCATAACCATGCATAGAAAAGTCGAACTCAGGTTATTAAGAAAGTTCGTGCTTGTTTAAGATGAAAACCCTTAATTAAAATAAATAATAAATTAATTTAGAGAGGCAATTTACATGATGACTACCGATTTAAAACCCCTGCAGAAGCGTCTGTTATCCATTGATGTTTTTAGAGCGATTACCATGCTCCTAATGATTTTTGTGAACGACGTAAGTGGTGTGAAAAACATCCCCGAATGGATAGAACACGTAAAAGCCGATGAAGACGGCCTCGGTTTTGCCGATATCATATTTCCTGCTTTTCTGTTTATCGTAGGACTTTCATTACCCTTAGCTATTAAAAATCGAATCAGGAAAGGCGATAGTATGGTTAAGATTTTTCTCTACATTTTGGTACGTTCGTTTGCGTTGATCGTAATGGGATTTTTTCATGTCAATTCCGAAAGCTATAGCTCGGCATCGCTTCTTCCTTATTCTGTGTGGATGATTTTGCTGACCATTAGTTTCTTTCTTATTTGGTTGGATTATCCTGACACCATGTCAAAATCAATGCGTTATGCATTGATGAATGCTGGTGTTATTTTACTGCTTTTTCTTGCTTGGTTGTATAAAGGTGGAAGTCCGGAAGCTCCGCAAGGATTGCGACCTTATTGGTGGGGTATTTTAGGAATAATAGGCTGGTCATATTTGGTATGTGCTATTTTATATGCTTTAATAAAAGATCGGCTGACTCTGTTAAGCATTATTTTTATCGCATTTCTTTCAATCAATATTCTAAATCATTTACATTTAATGCCTTTCGAAATATGGGTTATTGGAGATGCTAGTTCTGTTTCATTGGTAATGGCAGGAATAGTTATATCCCGATTATTTAGCATACTTTCTTCATTGAAAAATCATTCAAGGATGTGGGCCATATTCACGAGTTTGGGCATTTTGATGATTCTTCTTGGGATATTTGTCAGACCACTTACAGAAGGAATTTCAAAAATACATTCCACACCAGCCTGGGTTTCCATTTGCATAGGAATTAGCATTCTTGTATTTGAGCTGGTTATTTATGTTGTGGATATTAAAGGAAAACCCGATTGGTTCAAGTTTATTCGCCCGGGTGGCACAAGTACGTTAACCTGCTATCTCATTCCTTATTTTTTGTATTCGCTGCTTGCTGTAATTGGCTTTAAATACCCTGACTTTTTAACTTATGGCTGGCCAGGAATTATTAAATCATTCGCGATAGCCTTTTTCGTGATTTGGCTTGCCGGATTACTTGAACGGAGGAAAGTTAGGTTAAGGGTTTGATTGGAGTTGTGGGTTGTGAGTTGTGAGTTGTAGGTTGTAAGTGCTGGTATGAGGTTGTAGGTATGAGGCATGAGGGTGCTGATAGCTGACTGCTGATTGCTGACTGCTCATAGGAAGTTGTAAGTTGTAAGTTGTGGGTTGAAGGTTGTAAGTTGTAAGTGCTGGTATGAGGTTGTAGGTATGAGGGTGCTGATTGCTGACTGCTCATAGGAAGTTGTGAGTTGTGAGTTTACCTCCACTACTGTTTTTAGGAGGGGGCGGGGGTGGTTCTTCTTTACTCCTTAGATATATTATTAAAAATTATAAATCATCTAATACTTTTAAATATGAAAATCATTCATCCAATATTGTATTTCGTTTTCTTTTCTTTGCTGATTTCCTTAACGGGGATGAAAAATTCAAAGCGGCAGCCTGTTATTATTGGCTATGTTGGTGGTTACAAGGGTTTAGTAAACGTTGAAAATATTGATGCTAGAAGTTTAACGCATATCAATTACGCCTTTGTAAATGTTAAGGATAGTTTAGCCGTTCTCACAAATTTGAAAGCGGATTCAATCAATTTCCGTAAGCTAAACCTGCTTAAACGTAAAAATCAAAATCTTAAGATTTTGATTTCTATAGGAGGCTGGGCCTGGAGCGAAAACTTTTCTGATGCCGTACTTACGGAGACATCCCGTAAGGCCTTTGCAAAAAGTGCAGTTGAAATTATAAAAACCTATCAATTGGATGGCATCGATATAGATTGGGAGTACCCAGGGATGACTGGTGAAGAAGGAAATATTTATCGTCCGGAAGACGGTCAAAATTACACAATGATGTTTAAAGCCTTACGGGAAGAATTGAATAAGCTACAAATCAAAACCCAAAAGCAATATCAACTCACCACAGCAGTTGGCGGTTCACAAGCCTTTCTTGATCATACGGATATGAAGGAGGCATCTAAATACATTGACTATGTGAACCTAATGACATACGATTATTATTCAAGCGAAATTGCAGGGCATCATACAAATTTATATGCTTCTAAAGTATATAACTCAGGTTATTCTGCAGATATAGCAGTAAATGCTTATCTGGAAGCTGGGGTTCGCGTTAGTAAATTAGTTATGGGAATTGCTTTTTACGGACGAAACTTCACAATGGTGGCTGATGCAAAAGTGGGACTTGGAGAGAAAATAGTTTCGCAAAGATTTGGATCGGGCTATAGCGTTATTAAAGATAGTTTGGTTAACAAGCAAGGCTTTAAAGAATTTCGAGATGAAGATGCGAGAGCTCCCTATTTATTTAATACAAATACCAGGGAATACATCACCTATGACGACGAATGGTCTGTAAATAATAAATGCAAATATGTGTTGGATAAGGGAATGGCAGGGGTAATGTTTTGGGAATATGATTCTGACCCAAAAAGTTATTTATTAAAGGAAATAAATAAATCGTTGAAATAGCTGGATGGAAAATTGAACAGACTCTTTATAAAAAAGCCTATTCATAAAAAATTACTTGGCCTTTAAATTAGTCTTTTGGGCTTTGTATCTTTCGGTTCTAGCATCCTTTATAAGGCCTTTCCAATTTAAACCATAGCCGAAATCATACAGGTGCCTTTCCGAATCTACATAGCAATTCATGTCATGCGGTACATCTTCAAATTGCTTTTCAACTGTTAGCATATCAGCGGGCATCTGTAAAGGTAGGAGGGCAGAGGGTTCTGCCTTTCCGCTTACAATATCCATAATGGCTTGGTTTTGTACACCGAAATCAACCAAAATGGCATCCGTATATTTTTCAATTTCCGCAAAAACCATCGGATTATTTAAATTCACAGATACAATTACCAGTTTACCTTTCATTTTTTCATAAGTGGATGTTACCATGCTTAAATCAAATTTATTGATGGCTTCTGAAGTTTTATCTTTATAAGATCGATTGGTAAATTTTTCTAAAGGATCGCCCCCGGCAATACTCGTATCACGAGAAGTATTTGCAGTATATGGACCGTATTGCAAACTTACCGGTACATAGCCATTACCTCCTTTTTTTGCATCGTTACTGTCATAACCGCCACCACTATTTGGGCTGGCAATCACCACCAAGGCAAAATCTGCACTATCAGGATTGTCAGTTACTTTAAAATATTTTTTAACGATATCCATGTTTACCGGATATTCGGTTTTTTCGGGCGTATTAAAACCTAAGAAATTTTTACCGGCTGGAGTATACCTTTTCGGGATGTAAACAGTTTTTGCCTGGGTTACCGGTAAAGCGTTGTTTTTATTTTTAAGCATCACAATTGATTTCAATTGTGCCTGGTATCCGTCGCTCATAAACTCTGCGTTGCCCACTATCTTTTTCGAAATAACAGCATCCAAATACGGGTTTTCAAATAAACCAGTTCTGAAAATATTACGAAGTAAACGAACTGCAGATTGCTCAAATCGATTCCGCATAAATGCTTCTCCGTGCTCTTTAACGCCCATTTTGTAAGCTTCAATAATTGGAGCAGCTTCATTATTACCTCCAAACTGATCTACACCAGCCATGAGTGCTTTGTAATGTCTTTGGGCTACTGATAATTTTTCAACACCCCATGATTTACCGGTTAAAAACACATCAACGGCTGTTTCATCACCAGTTACAAGCCAGTCGGTGCAAACTACACCATCGTACTTGTACTTAGTCCGTAATAAATCATTAATGATATATCGATTGTAGTTGTTGGCAACGTTTTCTTTGTTTTTTAAATCCTGATTGTACGAAATAGTATAATAAGGCATGACTGCTGATGCCATTCGTGTTTTACCACTTAATTTAAATGCTCCCTTAATAAAAGGTATTAAGTGTTGACTGAAGTTTTTGCCAGGGTAAACTGCATATTTTCCATAGCCATAATGCGCATCCCGGCCACCTTCGCCACTGCCGCCACCTGGCCAATGTTTGACCATGGCATTCACGCTTCCATAACCCCAGCCGTCATTAATTTCTTTTGTGCTAGTAGAGGTTTGAAAGCCATCAACGTAGGCTCTTGCCATATCTGCAGAAAGTTGAGGATCTTCTCCAAACGTTCCGCTTACACGAGACCAACGTGGATCAGTTGCTATATCAACCTGAGGAGAAAGTGCGGTTGTTATACCCAAAGCTCGATATTCGAGTGCTGCAATGTGACCAAAATTTTTGGTTACAGATGGATCAAAAGTAGCAGCTAAACCAAGAGAGCCAGGCCACATCGAAATGGACCCTCCTGAACCTGCATTAAATTCTGCATTGGCTATCGTTCCATGTCGTGGGTCAGAACTATTATTAATCGGTATACCGAAACCTAATGATTCAGCAAGTGCCTGAGCGTTATTACTCCATAAAGCTGCTATGGCCGGACTTTGAACTGAGGTGATTAATACATGGCGAACATTATCTTTCGTTAAAAAATCTTTTTGCTGATCAGTTAAGACATACGGTTCGGTACCACTTTCAGGAAAAATCTTCCCATTGTAAGTACCTGTAAAAGGGCCAGCTGTTGCTGCCGGAATAGCCTGATGTTTACTATATAGCATTAAACCTGCAATCTGATCTACAGGTAATTGTGAAGCCAAATCTTTAGCCCGAACATCTATTGGTAAACGCCAATCTTCATATTTATCTAAGTGCCCGTTTTTATTTAGATCTTTAAATGAATAGCCGTTTACCTTTAAAATTTTTACTCCTGATGTTTTTGAATAAGAGATTGTCGGTCCGCCTTTATTAATAATTTCTATGATGTTTCCTTTGTTGTCTGTTTGTGCGAAAGCGCCTTTAAAAGGTATTAAAGCAATAACAGAAAGTGTAATAAGCACAACTTTCATGATAGTAGTTTTGTCAAAATAAATCAAAGGCGTATTTCTCGATAAGATTTTAACCTCACAACCTATTCTGAGTTATAATAACAGTAAAGAATAATTTATCTAATTAGCGTTAGGCTATCTTTTTTAGATTGGTGATGCTGGTACTAATACTGGCAAACGGATCAGCAGGCATATCATGTTCCACAAAGAAATGTTTCATTCCTGCGGTTTTAGCGGCTGCAAAAATTGGTTTAAAATCAATAGTTCCAGTACCTACAGGCATGATTGTTTCATGTTTTGCATCTAGATCTTTTACATGCCATAGCGGGAAACGACCCGGATTTTGATTAAACATTTCTACTGGATTCTTACCACCTTTAATAGCCCAAGCTAAATCTAATTCGAATTTCACCGTATCAGCGTTGGTTTCCTTTAGCATCATCTCATAGGGAACAGCACCTTCTACAGCTCTGAATTCTGCATCGTGATTGTGATAGGCGAAAGTTATACCTGCTTTTTTGCAAGCTTCGCCTGTTTTATTCAGAATTTCAATGGATTGCTTTATTTCATCTAGTGTGCCAATTGGAGTGCTAGCACAAACCAAATATGGAATCCCGGCTTCCACTGCTTCTTCAATAATTATATCCTGATTAGCTTTCAAGTTTTTCATTATCGGAATAGTCATTGGTTTACCATCTGGCATTGTTGGCATTTTGGCTCCCGCCGGAAGTTTAAAAGGTGCGCCTAATACGTGGTGAGATTTCCAGCTTAAACCTAAATCTTTTAACAATGCGGAAAATTCTTTAGGTTTCATTCCGTAATAACCACCTTTTTTACTGAAGGCAGATTCAATTTCCTTGAAACCCAGGTCAGCAACTTTCTGCAAAGTTCCACGGACATCATTATCAATTATGTTAAACAAAGTATACAATTGTAAACCCACTGGTTTAGTTACCGTCGTTTCAAAATATGCCATACTTTGTTTTGATAAAAATAGGCTACCTGCAGCAAAAGCTCCTGTTTGCTTCAGAAAATTTCTTCTTTTAATCATGGTTTTTGGTTTATAATAATTAAAGATAATAAATCATTGCGTTAAAAATACACAATGACTTTATTTATTTTTATTTTTTATGAAAAACAATGGTCGGCATGTTAAAATTAGATGGCATAAAAATGACTTTAGTTCAATGAAAATGGTTTAAAAATATCCACTAATTCTATTCCGAAATCGAGTGGTTGTATAAATTGTTTAGGTAGTACTTGTGATGCAGATGAAATTGAAATTAAGTCACTATATCCCGTAATAAGACTTAAATAGGTGTTAAGAATGAGTCAAATTTTTTATCTTACTTAAAATTATTCAATATGACTTTAAGAGTTATTATTACCGGAACTACCGGCATGGTTGGTGAAGGTGTTTTACACGAATGCTTGAATCATACAAGTGTAGAACAGGTTTTGGTTATAAACCGAAAACCTGGTGGTGTCTCTCATCCTAAACTCAAAGAGATTATTCATACCGATTTTTTTAATTTTTCGCCAATTGAAGATCAGCTTAGCGGATATAATACTGCTTTTTTCTGCCTTGGGGTTTCATCTGTAGGGATGAATGAAACGAAGTATGCACATTTGACTTATGACCTAACCATTCACGTAGCAGAAACAATTCTGAAGAAAAATCCTGATATGTCTATCACCTACGTGTCGGGAGTTGGAACAGACAGCACGGAAAAGGGAAGCAGTATGTGGGCAAGAGTAAAAGGTAAAACAGAAAATGCCTTGTTGAAAATGCCTTTTAAAAAAGCTTATATGTTTCGCCCCGGGTATATCCATCCTTTAAAAGGTCTTAAGAATACGAATAAATATTACGGCTATATTTCCTGGCTTTATCCAATAATTAGTAAGGTTTTTCCGAAATATGTTTCTACCATGCAAGAGGTTTCAAGAGCAATGATTAATGCTGTTGTAACCAATTATGAGAAGTCAATTATCGAAGTGGAAGACATTAATAAGCTTGCACAGGTTAATGTGTGATTATGAAGGTATAAGTTGTACGAGGTGTCCCACACTTTGAAAGTGTTGAACACCTAATAGACCTGAAACGCCTTTAATTTAATGGATAATTGAATGCTATCCGCACATTTTTTAGCAGGATATTTAGCCAAAGCGATGAAAAAGACACTAACATAATTAAACCCGGTTGAAGTGTAAAACCCGCAGTGTGGATTGGGAACCTGCTGTGGCGAAACGAGGATTTGCAACGGAAGACGGGGCTGCACTAACCGAAAATAAATGGCTTTGATTTTCTAAAGAACTGTTATTTACTAGTATATCTTAAAGAGCGATGTCATATTTTACAGCGTCATAATAAAGCTAGTCCCCACACCTTCAATGGTTTGGAAATTGATGCTTCCTTTATGAAGCATGATAATTTGTTTACAGAGATTAAGGCCGATTCCGGAGCCCGTTTTACGAGTACTGAAAAAAGGAACGAAGATTTTATCGAGAAGTTCAACAGGAATTCCGTTTCCGTTATCGCTTACTTTCATTACCACTTTTTTGCCCTCGGCATGTGCTGATAACACAATTTTAGGTTTTTCGGAATTTTTTACAGCTTCTATGGCATTTACAATCAGGTTGATTAACACTTGCTCGAGGAGGTTTTCGTCGGCTTCGATATACAAATCTGGATCTTTAACAATAATTTCAAAAGAAATGTTCCTTTCTGTCAAAGTAGGCATCATTAAGTATTTTTGACTTTCGAACAAATCTTCAACATATAACCTTTCGAGGTTTAAGGTTTTGATTTTGTTGAGGTTACGATAGATATCTGCAAATTTTAACAACGCGTCGCTACGTTTTCTAATAGTATTTATGCCTACTTCCAGATCTTCGCGATAGGAAGGCTGTATTTCTCTATTGATAATTGAGTCTTCAATTCGGTTTTTTAAGGTGCTTGCAAGAGAAGAAATCGGAGCAATCGAATTCATGATTTCATGCGTCATTACACTTAATAAACGCGACCAAGCGTTGGATTCGGTTTCCTCCATTGCTTCATTCACGTTCTGCAGGGTCAATAATTTATAAACCTTTTGATCAATCTGGAAGGCATTCGCCGAGAGTAAAACTTTAAAAGTACTTTTATCAACGTAGGCATTTATCAGTTTACTTTCACCTACCGGGATGCTTATGATTTCGTGCAGTATCTGCTTGTTTCTTTTTTCTAAGGCGTGAATGTTTTTGAAATGAGGCAAATTGAACATCTTTTTAAAAGCCTCGTTCATCCAGGCAATGGTGCCTTCAGATTGCTCATAGGAAATGATTCCAGTGCCTACTATTTCAAGAATTTGTTGGAGATACTGGTATTGAATTTCTTTTTCTTTAGAAATTTGCTTGAATGAGAAAGTGATGTTGTTAAATGATTTCCGCAAAGGCTGTAACTCTGCAGATGCCCTGGAAACATCAAATTGCCTGGAAAAATCACGGTAATGCACCGCTTCTGTGAATTGCTCTAATTCGGTATAAACCTTACGTTGATAGTGAAATACATCAATTAGCTGATACAACACAAAGGGGGAAAGCAACAGGCAAATAGAGGTGTGTTCATGGAAGTAAAGCCAGGCAAGTAAAACAAAACTCACTGGCAGCATAATGATCCGTAAAATAATCTTCCATTCGTATTTTCTGAAATGCATTCGTTGGAGTTGTAAGTGGTGAGTTGTGGGTTGTGGGTTTAGCGCTTTGTTTTATGTTATGGGTATAAAATGTTTGTGTTTGACGGTTATGAGATAGGTACAAGCTTTTATTACAACCAACAACGGTTATGAGATAGGTACAAGCTTTTACTTACAACTTACAACCCATAACTTACAACTTTTACTTACAACTTACAACCCAAAACTTACAACTCATATGTCATACTTACTCAATCTGCGATACAAAGCGGTTCTGGTGAGGCCAAGTTCTTTGGAGGCTTTTGAAATGTTTCCGTTATTTTTTTCAATAACGCGGAGTATGGTGCTTTTTTCAAGATCGTTCAAATTACTTTCAATGCTTGTTGGTGGCGAAATGGCCTGTTCAATGGGAGAGAAGAGTAGATCTTTAGCTTGCAGTGTTGAATCATCGGCCATGATTACCGCCCGCTCAATGGCGTATTGTAATTCACGGACGTTGCCAGGGAAGCTGTAGTTTAGTAATTTATCAATGGCTTTTTTATCAAACTCAAAGGCTGGTTTTAGATACTTTTGAGCGTACACTTTACTAAAATGTTCTGCCAGTAAAATGATATCATTCCCACGATTACGTAATGGTGGAACCATAATCTCCACCGTGTTTATTCGGTAAATCAAATCTTTACGGAATCGATTTTCGTTAGCTAGTTCGAATAAAGGCACATTTGTGGCACAAATTAGGCGGATATCAATATCAACCGATTGGTTTGCCCCGATGCGATTAACTTGCCTGTTTTGTAAAACACTCAATAGTTTTGCCTGCTGTTGTAGTGATATGTTTCCAATTTCATCCAAAAATAGCGTTCCTTCATTTGCGGCTTCGAAGCGACCCATACGGTCTTCACGAGCATCTGTAAATGCACCTTTTTTATGGCCAAATAATTCACTTTCAAAGAGAGTTTCTGATAATGCGCCTACATCTACTTTTACATAAGGTTTAGTGGAACGACGAGATTGCTGATGAATGGCATTGGCAATTAAATCTTTACCTGTACCGTTTTCGCCGAGTATTAAAATGTTGGCATCGGTTGGGGCAATCTTATCTATTTTATAAAAAATTTCCTGCATTTGCTCGGAATTTCCTAACAAATCAGGAGTATTCGCTGAACGTTTAGATTTGGTAGAACCGCTAGCTTTACTGATAGATAATTTGTTTAAAGCCTCTTTTATGGTTTCTAGTAATTGCTCATTATGCCAAGGTTTTACCACAAAATCTGCTGCTCCTTCTTTTAAACAACGCACAGCTAAATCAATATGACCATACGCTGTTATCATGATTACGGCTGCCTCACAACGGAGTTCTTTTATTTTTTTTAGCCAGTATAAACCTTCATTTCCAGTATTAACTGAACTGTTAAAGTTCATATCCAGCAGAATTAAGTCAAAAGAATGTTTTGAAATCAGATTCCTGATATTCTCTGGATTTTTGTCTATTACAACCTCATTTACCTCGGTTTTCAGAAGCATCCGCACGGCGGTAAGCACATCCGGATCATCATCAATAACAAGAATATTAGCGTTTTTCAGGTTCATACTCAAAACTATACAACTTTTTAAAATAACAATTATTACAACAGTAATAAATTTTTGCTTTAAAGAATTTACCAATTTTTATTGTAAAGGATTGTGTAACGTTTTCGAACACTTGCTGTTGCAGTACCGAACAGATAATTGATGTATTTTCTATATAATGCATTGTAAATCAATAGTTTGTTTGCTTGGCACAAGTTTGATGTTAATGGGGCAGGATACAAGATATCTATTTAAAAAAAATAATAACGTGGATAGAGTAATACAAAAAAAGAAATGGGGCACCAAACGACTTTTAACAATTGGTGGGGTATCCCTAATTGTTATATTAATTGCAGGCAGTTATGTGTTGACATCCGGTAAATCACGATTGAATGTTGAGAAAGAAAAGATAACTATTAGCACCATTACCAAAGCGTCTTTCCAAGAATTTATCCCTGTTAATGGAATTGTAATGCCTTTAACAACTATTTATTTAGATGCTGTTGAAGGTGGTAGAGTTGAAGAGCGTTTTGTAGAAGATGGTGCTTTTATGAAAAAAGGTCAGCCGATTTTAAAACTAGTTAATACCGATTTAGAACTTACTTTGGCAAATCAGGAAACGGCTGTATTTGATGTGTTAACCCAAATGCAAAACACCCGGAATAATTCAGATCAGAACACGATCCGCCAGTTAAATCAGATGGCTGAGGTTGAGAATGCTTTGGCCGAAACCGAACGATTATTCAAATTAAATAAAAAGTTGTTTGAACAAAAAGCAGTCGGTTCACAAGAGTTTAAGTCTTCAGAGAATAATTATAAATATCAGCTTCGCAGAAAGAAACTCACTCTGGAAACGCTTCTAAAAGATTCTACTTCGAGTAAGCAACAAATTTCGCAAATGCATGAATCATACAGCAGAATGCAAAATGCACTTGCATTAATGAGACGTAAAGTAGGTGACTTAATTGTACGTGCTCCTGTTGATGGTCAACTTACTTCGTTAGATGCGGAAATCGGCCAATCTAAAAATAAAGGAGAACGACTTGGGCAATTAGATGTGGTGAATGGTTTTAAAGTACGTGCTGATATCGATGAGCATTATATCTCCAGAATATTTACGGGTTTGGTTGGCGACTTTGACCTTGGAGATAAAACCTATAAATTACGTGTAAAGAAGATTTTTACCCAAGTGAACAATGGTCGTTTTCAAGTTGATTTGGAGTTTGTAGATAAGGTACCTGCCGGGATTAGAAAAGGACAAAGTTTGCAAATCCGCTTATCTTTAAGTGATGAACGCCAATCCGTTTTACTTGCAAAAGGTGGCTTCTTCCAACAAACTGGTGGCAACTGGATTTTTAAAGTAAACGACGCCGGAACTATGGCTTATAAAGTTGATATCCAATTAGGTAATCAAAATCCAGAATATTATGAAGTATTGGAAGGATTAAAACCGGGAGATAAAGTGGTAACATCCAGCTATGAAAATTATGGGGATATGCAGGAGTTGGTGTTGAGGTGAGCTGTTAAGGTATCAGGTGTGAGGTATGAGGTTTTGAATGTGCTAAAAAGAGGCATGGGGTAAAAGGTATGAGGTATCAGGTTTTGAATGTGCTAAAAGTAAATTTTTTAGGCTCTAGATATCAGATATTCAAAGGACAGGCTTAAAGGAAGAATAGTACAAAACGTATTAAACTATCAACTAGCTTCTTTTTTATCACTTTTAACCTCTAAACTTTTAATGAAAGAGTGAAGCATTTTTCTGATTTCAATTGCTAAATCAGAAAGTTCTTTATAAATATCTTGAGAAATATAATTTAGGTCTCTGGCAAGTAAGAGTTGATACTCTAATTCAGAACTTGAACCTGAAGAAATGATGAGAAATCGGCGCATTTCTGGGTTGCTGTTACGCCCACAACCTTCCGCAATGTTAGTCGGAATGGATGAACTAGATCTTCTCATCTGTGATATTAAACCATACACCTCTTCTTTAGGAAAGGATAGACAGATTTTATATATCATTAAAGTAAGTGAATGACTCTTTTGCCAAATAAGAAGTTCTTGAAAATTGCGCATTTGTAAAAGTATAATAAAAGTTAAATATATTATTTGGTATCAGGTATGAGGCGCTAGGTTAAAACACAATTAAACTCATACCTGAAACCTGAAACCTGATACCCAAAAGCTCACAATAATGATAAAAATAACAAACCTGGAAAAAGTATACCGTACGGAAGACATTGAAACCGTAGCGCTTAACAAACTTTCTTTTGATGTGAAAGAAGGTGAATTCGTGGCAGTGATGGGGCCTTCGGGATGTGGGAAGTCTACCCTATTAAACATCTTAGGATTGCTTGATGATCCGGATAGTGGGAGCTTTGTTTTCAACGGGACCGAGATTGCCAAATACAACGAGCGTAAACGGGCTGAACTGCGCAAACGTAACATTGGTTTCGTATTCCAAAGTTTTAACTTGATTGATGAGCTAACCGTTTTCGAAAACGTGGAGCTTCCGCTAATTTACCTGAATATTAAAGCAGCCGAAAGGAAAGAGAAAGTAGAGCGAGTGCTCGAAAAAATGCAGGTAATGCATCGCCGTAATCACTTTCCGCAACAACTATCTGGTGGTCAGCAGCAACGGGTTGCGGTTGCTAGAGCAGTAGTTAATAATCCGAAGCTGATTTTGGCGGATGAGCCTACTGGTAACCTCGACTCAAATAACGGGAACGAAGTAATGCAACTGCTTACTGATTTAAATGAGCAAGGTACCACGATTATTATGGTAACTCACTCAGAGCATGATGCAAGATATAGCCACCGCATTATTAGGATGTTAGACGGACAAGCGGTAATGGAAAATTTGATGGTGTAGAAGCGGTCAGCTATCAGCTTTGAGCAGTCAGCTTAATTAGCTATCAGCCGTCAGCAGTGAGCCGTCAGGTTCAATAAAGACGGCTAATTGTTAAGCGGAAATTGAAAAATCATATCTAAGATATATATCCTATCAAAGAGCTGATAGCCTGAGCTAAAAGCTAGAAACAAAATCTGATACCTAAAACAAGAGCTGATCGCTCATTGCTGAAAGCTCAAAGCTGAAAAAACATGATACAGAATTATTTTATAATAGCAATACGTGTTTTATCAAGGAATAAGGTATTTGTTGCACTGAATATTGTCGGTTTAGGTTTCGCTTTGGCCTGCTGCATATTGTCGTATCTAAATTATAATTATCGGGCTAGTTTTGATGCTAACTATACAGGAATCGAAGATGTTTACCGATTAAATACCGAAAAATCTGTAGATCAGTCGAAAGAGCAATGGGGGCTTACTCCACTTCCTTTGGGGGAGGCTTTAGCTAAGAATAATTCTGGAGTGAAGCAATTTGCAAGGTTATACAGCACTCATGGAGTGGTTAAAAATGATGAGCATGTGTTTAGTGAACGCGTTTATTATGCTGATCCTGCATTTTTTGATTTGTTTGAATTCCCTTTAAAAGCAGGTAATACTTCACAATTTTTAAATAAAAACTCCGTAATAATAAGCGAAGCTTTCGCAAATAAGATTTTCAAAAACGAATCAGCCTTAAATAAACAAATCACACTAGTAAACAAAAATGGAGACGAACAATTGTACACCGTTTCTGCTGTTTTACAAAAGGTTCCGGATAACTCAAGTTTTCAGTTTGATATCATCACTTCGTTTAATAACTATTTTCCTATAGTAGACCAAATTGATTGGAGGAGCAATGTGGAGGTAAGCACATTTGTCCAAATTCCCAATGCAGGTTCAATACCCAATATAGAAAAGCAAGTTCAAAATTATGCTGCTCTTTATAACCGGACAAGAGAGGATGGAAAAGTGAACGGTTTTCGGTTTCAACCTTTTAAGGAAATTGCTTTAAGCTCTGATCGTGATTTTGAAGGCTATGTTCACGGAAGCGCTTTAAACGCCAATCCACGAGGCGTAATCGTAATAGGCCCGGCAATCATGTCTGTTCTGATTTTATTAATTGCATGCTTCAATTTTACCAATATTTCCATCTCGTTTGCCAATAATCGCTTAAAAGAAATAGGAATCCGAAAAGTAATGGGTGGCGTTCGTCAGCAGTTAATTAAGCAGTTTTTGATGGAGAATTTACTGTTATGTATTATAGCATCGGTTATTGCGGTTGTTTTTGTTGGATTCCTTTTGCCTTCATTTAATTCCATCTCCACCTTAAATCTTCGCTTTAACTTTAACGATTTATCATTATATATTTTCTTGTTAGTGCTACCAGTTTCTACAGCTATTATATCGGGATTGTATCCAGCTTTATACATTAGTTCATTTAAACCGATATCTATCTTAAAAGGCCAAACTATTCTCGGATCTTCTAACGGTTTTACCCGGTTTTTACTAATAGCCCAATTCAGCCTTTCTTGTCTGGCTTTGATAGTAGGCATCAGCTTAAGCAAAAACGCATCTTTTCAACAAACAGTTGATTATGGTTATGCTATAAATGAGCTGGCAGTGTTGCCGATTGATAGTGCATCACAGTACAAAACTTTAAGTAACACACTTAAACAAAATCCCCGTATTATAAGTGTTGCCGGTACGGTAAACCAAATCGGCGAAGGTTCTCCCACACTGAAAGTACAATCTGGAACGAACCAGATTGAAGCGACTGTTTCTACCATTGGGGGAGAAGATTACCTGAAAACAGCAGGCCTTACTCTTACAGAAGGACGTCAGTTTTATTCAGGTAAAAGTCTTGACCAGGATGCCTCCATTTTAGTTAATCAAACACTTTTAACCGAATTAAATATTAAATCCCCGTTAGGGCAGAAAATAAAAGTAGACAGTGCCTGGTATTCGATAGTAGGTGTGGTAGCCGACTATAAGGAAGCGGGTTTACATGGTAAAGTGCCCCCTATTATATTAAAAGCCGCAAATCCTGAGGATTACAAATACATAACAATAAGAGTAGATAAAGCCAATATACTGCCTGTGTATAAAACGATTCAAGATACGTGGCATCGGGTTTTACCTGCCAAACCTTTTAATGGTTTCCTTCAAAGCGAGCTTATTGAAAAAGAAATTTATATGAATGAAGGCTTTAAGTCAATTGCATTCTTCCTTGCTATATCCACCATTATACTCTCTGCCTCCGGAATTTTCGCTTTAGTTTCCTTAAACATCATCAGACGCAAAAAGGAAATTGGTATGCGTAAAGTATTAGGCGCACCCGTTATTTCCATCATCGGGTTAATCAATAAAGACTTTATAAAGCTTATTCTAATATCCGTTGTAGTTGGCTCTGGTCTCGGCTTTCTGTTAATTGATAATTTGTTGTTCCGATTTATATATGTGTACCATCCAGAAATAGGAGTGATGCCTTTTATTTTAACACTGTTCATTATTTTGTTTACATCTGCGATTACTGTAGGAACCAAAGTTTATAGAGCAGCAACCGCAAATCCTGTAAAGAGTTTAAGAACGGAATAAGCAGTCAGCTATGAGCAATCAGCGATCCAGCCCCTGTTAAGCAATAATAGCGAATTGGAAATAGAATAGAACGGCATAAAATAACAAACTATAAAAAGCTGATAGCTGACAGCTAAAATAACAAACTATAAAAATGCTGATAGCTCATTGCTGATAGCTGACAGCTCAAAGCTTACATTATGATTAAGAACTTTATTAAAATCGCTTGGCGGAATTTGTTGAAAGGGAAGGCTTATTCTGCGATTAATATTTTGGGGCTTTCTATCGGTATGGCGGTGGCTTTACTGATAGCTTTATGGATTTGGGATGAATTAACCTTCGACCAGTACCATAAAAACTATAAGCAAGTTGGGCAGATAATGACTACCCAAACTTTTAATGCCGAAACGGGTACAGGTCCAGCTGTCGCAATGCCACTGGGTAATGAGCTGCGCACTAAGTTTGGAAGTAATTTCAAGGCTGTATCTATGGCATCGTGGAATTTCGGGCACATCTTGGCCGTTGGTGATACCAAAATAAGTCAGGAAGGGATGTGGGTAGAACCTATTTTTCCGGCCATGTTTTCATTGAATATGTTGAAAGGTAATCATGCTGGCTTAAAAGATCCTTCCTCGATAATGATCAGCGAATCTGTTGCTAAAGCTTTGTTTAATGATCAAGATCCATTAAATAAACTTATTAAACTAGATAACAAGGAGAGCTATAAAGTAAGTGGTGTATATGAAGACTTCCCTCAAAATACCACTCTAAAAGGAGTAAAGTTATTCCTTTCTTGGGAGAAGTATTTAACGACCGAGCCTTGGCTAAAAGAGTCGATGACACAATGGGGGAACCATTCTTTTCAGGCATTTGTGCAAATAAATGATCAAGTCAAATTCGATCAAGTCGCAAAAAAAATTAAAAATGCGTCTATGATTCATTTGAAAGAAGCCCAGGATGGGAGGGAAGAACTGGTGGTTCAACCAATGGAAAACTGGCGTTTATACAACGAATTCAAAAACGGAAAACTAGCAGGCGGCCGAATCCAGTTTGTTTGGCTATTCAGTATTATCGGCATTTTTGTATTGCTATTGGCCTGTATAAACTTCATGAACCTCTCTACCGCCCGAAGCGAAAAAAGGGCAAAAGAAGTAGGAATCCGTAAAACAGTAGGCTCACTACGTTGGCAATTGATCGGACAATTTCTTTCCGAATCAATTTTGGTAGCTTTTTTTGCGCTCCTCCTTTCTATCGCCCTTGTCCAGTTACTGCTTCCATTTTTTAATGGAATGGCAGATAAAAAGATGTTCATACCTTTTGGCAACCTTTCTTTTTGGATGATAATTTTGATATTTACCTTACTCACTGGTTTAATTTCCGGTAGCTACCCTGCTTTCTATTTGTCAGGCTTTAAGCCGATTAAAGTACTAAAAGGAACTTACCGGGTAGGCAAGTATGCTTCACTTCCACGTAAAATATTAGTAGTCATCCAATTCACGGTTTCAATTACACTAATTATTGGAACAATCATCGTATTTAAACAAATACAATATGCGAAAAATCGCCCTGTGGGGTATAATCGTGAGGGGTTAATTACCATTCCGAAAAATACACCAGATCTATTTGGTCACTCTGATGTTGTGAGACGTGATTTATTAGCAACTGGCATGGTAGAAAATGTAGCAGAATCGTCTAGCCCTTCCACTGATTTATATTCAAACCAAGTAGGTTTTGATTGGGAAGGTAAAGACCCTAATTCGTTGCCCTTGTTTGGTATTGTAGCGGTAACCCAAGAATATGGTAAAACGATTGATTGGAAAATAACAGAAGGCCGGGATTTTTCAAGAGATTTTGCTGCCGACAGCAATTCGTTGATATTAAATGAAGCTGCTGTAAAACTAACGAAACTCAAAAATATTGTTGGAAAAAACATTAAGTGGAATGACAGGCAATACACCGTGGTTGGGGTTATAAAAGATATTGTGATGCAATCACCATATTCGCCAGTACAACCTACTATTTTCGCCATGAAACCCGATTGGGCGGGTATAATCACTGTTCGGATCAAGCCATCCGTTAGTGTTCAGGATGCGCTTGCAGGTTTGCAAAAGGTTATGAAAAAGCATAATCCGGGTGCGCCGTTCGACTACAAATTCACCGATGAAGAGTATGCTAAGAAGTTTTCCGACGAAGAACGGATCGGAAATTTGGCCTTGTTTTTTGCCGTGCTGGCTATCTTTATTTCTTGCTTAGGACTGTTTGGTCTCGCATCATTCGTTGCGGAACAACGCACCAAAGAAATCGGTGTGCGTAAAGTATTGGGTGCCACAATCGTTCATATCTGGAAAATGCTATCTAAAGAGTTTGTGCTTCTGGTTATTGTATCATTTGTAATTGCTGTTCCTATTGCTTGGTTTAATCTGCATCAATGGCTTCAGAAATATGAATACAAAACGGATATTTCTATGTGGGTGTTTGTGATTTCAGGAATAGGTGCGATGTCAATTACGCTTATGACAATTAGCTTTCAGGCAATTAAAGCAGCGATGGCAAATCCCGTGAAAAGTTTAAGATCGGAGTAGGCGAGCTGTCAGCTATCAGCAGTCAGCCCCTTTTACCATTCAAATAAAGAAAAGGAATTGAGGCTGTTCAATAAATAAAATAACTCAATGCTGATAGATAAAAATAATATAAATAGGCTCAAAGCTGATAGCTCAAAGCTAATTGCTGACAGCTGATAGCTCCAAACAGTACAAATTGAATAAACATGAAATATCTGATAATCGTGGTAACTATTTTTTCTCTTACAGCTTGTACCAACCATCATCATGGAGCTCGCACCAGTACAACCGTTGAAGATGGAAACCAAACAGTGAAAATTGAAGATGATGGGGAAACGCTGAGTATAAAAGTAAAAAATGAAGAAAAACAGCTTGATTATAATGGAAGCTTTGACATAAAGAATAAGAGTAGTGTACAGAAGAAGAAATTGGAAACGCACATTCTGGATTCGCTTGGTGTACAATTAAAATGAAAGGAAATGCTGAAGAATTATTTAAAAACATTGCTCCGTAACATGCAGAAAAACAAGCTGCATACATCTATTAATGTTATTGGCATGGCTGTGGCATTTACTTGCAGCATTCTTTTATTGCTTTTTGTTTACCAGCAGTTTTCTTTTAACAAATTTCATACGAATGTAGATCGGCTTTACCAGGTATATAATTCTTACAGTACACCTACAGGAGTTGAAACAGGTGGCGAAATGGGATACCCTGCTGCTCCCGCACTTAAAGCAGAAGGTATTGGTATAGAGAAGACAACCCGCATAAAATTTGGCGGGCGAAGTGTGAAATACAAAGACAAAGAACTGGACCTGCAGGTAAACCTGGTGGACAATGACTTTTTTAGTATGTTTTCTTTCCCTGTTGTAAAAGGCGCTAAATCAAACCCATTAGCAAATCTCACGAATGTGGTAATTAGCGAACATGCAGCAGAAAAATTATTTGGCACCGAAGAACCAGTTGGCAAAACCATTAACGCAAACATTGGTGGAGAATGGAAATCCTTAATTGTATCCGCTGTTTTAAAAGACTTTCCGGATAATTCGTCCATCAAATATGATGTACTGGCAAGACCAGAAATAAGCCCGGACTACGCAGATGGTAAAAATAAATGGAGTAATCAGCACCACCCTGTTTATGTACAATTATCAGCCAGTGCAACAAAAGAACAGGTAGAAAGGCAACTACGCAGCTTTACAAAAAAATACAATCTTGGCGACGTAAGTTTTATGAAGAGTAAGGGGTATAAACCAGATGAGAATGGAGATATGTCTTCCATGCGTTTATTGCCTTTTGCAGACCTTCATTTCATAGCTATTGGTAGTCATCAGGAAGTAAGCAAGTCTTTTTTATATGTCATTATGCTGGTAAGTCTTGTGATCATCCTGATTGCCTGTTTTAATTTTATCAACCTGAATATTGGTTTGTCTTTTACCCGTACTAAAGAAATGGGCATCCGCAAATGTCTTGGGGCAGGTAAGCGGCAGGTTTGGCTACAGATATGGGGTGAAAGTTTATTTACAGTTTTGATTGCCATGATCATCGGTATCATCATTATTTTCACCTTGCTGGAGTATCTTAATAAAACATCTAAAATAAACCTTCATAGCTCATTACTATACCAGCCATTGGTAGTGCTGATTTTATTGGGTATACTGATAGCAGTATCATTTATCGCTGCTGGTTATCCATCATTTATAATGGGTAAATTAAAAACTGTTGAAATTTTAAAAGGCAAAATATCCTTAAAGAAACCAGGTGTGTTTCGTAATGCATTAATAGTGGTTCAATTTGTAATTGCTTGTATTTTTATTTGCAGTACAATTATTATTTACCAGCAGTTTCAGCATTTCCGTAATGCACCTTTGGGTTATAATACTTCTTCCATCATAAGCATCCCCATACATAATCAGGCGGAAGGAAAAAGAATTGTGGGTCAAATGCGTACCAGGCTTTCCTCCCAATCGTCTATCATAAGCGTAACCGGCTCTTCCATTAATTTGGGTATCGGAAATGACCATTCCACCAGTAAATCCAGTTCATCATTTGATTATAACGGAAAATCAGTTAGCACCAACTGGATCTCTGCTGATTATGATATTTTAAAAACATTAAACATCATGCCTAAAGAAGGCCGTGATTTTAAAACAGATTATGTAGCAGATAGCAGTCATATGGTTATTGTAACCGCGAGTATGGCGAAGCAGCTTTCTGATAAGGCTGTAACTGGGTTATCATTTTATCCAGATAGCAGTCAACCTAAATTAACCATTATAGGTGTTATACCAGATTTCCACTTATACTCTATGCATGAGAAAAATGAGCCGCTTACCATATCACTCACTCATGACAGTATGCTTGCCTATATGTTAATACGCGTAAATACCCCAAATACATCTGCAACAATGAACCTGGTAAAAGCTACTTATGCCGAGGTAGAACCCGGAGTAGAGTTCAAAGGGTCGTATGTAAATGAAAATATTGAACGATGGTATGAAATAGAGCAAATGCTTTCAAAAATGTTTTCAATTGCCTCGATAGTTGCCATTGTGCTCTCATGTATGGGATTATTTGGAATTGCATTTATTGTGATAAAACAACGCGTAAAAGAAATAGGCGTAAGAAAAGTGTTGGGTGCAACTGTAAGCGGCATAGCAGTGCTTGTCACCAAAGAATTTATTAAGCCGGTGATTTTAGCCATGGTGATAGCTACTCCGATCGCATGGTGGGTAATGAACAAATGGCTGCAAGATTTTGAATACAGGATAACTATAAGCTGGTGGATGTTTGTAATACCCGGTTTGCTGGCAGTTTTTATTGCATTGGCTACCGTTAGTTCCCAAGCTATAAAAGCAGCAATGGCAAATCCCGTTAAGAGTTTGAGAACGGAATAGTTGTGAGCTGTCAGCAATGAGCTATCAGACCTGGTGCTGTTCAATAAGCTATCGCCCTGGTGTTGATCAATGAGCTGTCAGCAATAAGCTATCAGCCTGGTGCCATTCAATTAAAGAAAAGAAATTAATGCTCTTTTATAAAATAGATCGCTCAAAGCTGATTGCTGACTACTAAAAATAAAACTTATGCTATGAGCTGACAGCTGACACCTGATTGCTGATAGCTAAAACAACCATGCTAAAAGCTGACACCTGATTGCTGACAGCTGAAATCTCAAATCTCAACACCATGATTAAGAACTATTTCAAAATCGCTTGGCGAAACTTGATGAAGAATAAAACTTTTTCATTCATCAATATTTTTGGTTTAACCATCGGATTAGCCAGCTTTCTCCTAATCGCATTGTATGTGTTTGACGAATTAACGTTTGATCGCTTCCATAAAGATGCTGACAACATCTATCGGGTTATTGAATCGGGAAAAACGCCCGAAGGTAAAGAAACAAAGATCGCGGCAACAGCTTTCCAGATATCTGAAAAAGGGAAAGATGTTTTGCCGGATTTAAAAGATGTAGCCCGGATAACTGCGCTGGGCAGAAGAAACATATCAACTCTTGAAAATACCCATGTTTTTTATGAGGATTTTTGGATCGCTAATCCTGGCTTGCTAACACTTTTCGATTTTAAATTACTACAAGGAAATCGCAACACGGCGTTAAGTGCACCTAATTCGGTTATTGTAACAGAGGAAACAGCCGAAAAGTTATTCGGTACAACCAACGTTGTAGGAAAAGTGATCAAGGTAGATCAAGACTCTGTTCCGTTCAAAATAACCGGGGTTTTGCAGAATTTCCCTGATAACTCGCATCTCGCTTTTAATATCTGTTTTTCCGAATCAAGTATGACGGACCCAGGTTTTAAGCAATTTGTAAATGCTGATTGGGACTCAAATTCTTTTCCAACATACTTAAAGCTTTCGGAGAAATCAGATCCGCATGCAGTGGAGGCAGGAATAAGCCAGCTGGTAGCTAGTAATAAAAAATCAAATACAAACACGAAAAGCAACTTTTTGCTTCAACCTTTAAAAAACATTCATTTCTATTCCAGTGATATTGAAGGCAATTTGAGTGAGAACGGTAATATTACGTACATCTACGTTTTTATCATCATCGCATTTTTTGTGTTGCTTATTGCATGTATTAATTATATGAATTTAACAACGGCACGATTTGCGAAAAGAGCCAAAGAAATTGCTGTTCGTAAAGTTGCCGGAGCTTCTAGAAAAAGTCTGACGGGTCAATTCCTTTCAGAAGCATTTTTAGTGACTGTTATTGCTTTACTGCTGGCCTTAATAATAGTTAAGATGCTATTACCTTCTTTTAATTTATTCACCGATAAACAATTGACGTTAGGACTTCAGACCGACTTCAGAATTTGGTTTGGAATTGCTTTTATTATCGTTTTTGTAGGCATCATATCCGGAATTTACCCAGCTTTATTTCAGTCACGATTGCGACCCCTTGTATTACTGAAAGGCAAGGTTAATATAGGTAAAGGAAATCTCTCCTTACGCCGTTCATTGGTGGTATTTCAGTTTACGATTTCCATCGTCATGATTATAGCTACCATGGTTGTTTACCTGCAAATGCAATATGTAAACAAAAAAGACATGGGATTTAACAAGGAACAGCTGTTAGTTATCGACATCAATAGCGGAAATGTTCGGCGAAGTGCAGAAACCATTAAAACGGAATTAACCAAACTGTCGAATGTAAAGGATGTAGCTTTAAGCTCCAGAGTTCCAGGCGAATGGAAAGACATCCCCAAAATAAAAGTAAAGCATGAAAAGATAGCGAATTCCGAAGGCAGTGATATGTATTTTCTCGGAGCAGATGACCAGTTTCTTGAAACATACCAAATAAAACTCGCCAACGGAAGAAACTTTATAAAGGGAAGCCTGGCAGATTCTAACTCAGTATTAATCAACGAAACTGCAGCAAAACAGTTAGGAATTACAGAGCCATCTGAACAACAAATACAGATTTCTGCAGAACAGCCATTCGCTCCAAAAATCATTGGGATTGTAAAAGATTTCAATTTTAAATCGCTCCGTGAGCCGGTCAGTCCAATGGTGATAGGTTTCAAAAATAATCCTATCCAAAGCATCGACTATTTCACTGTTAGAGTTTCAACCGATCAAGTGAGCAAGACACTCCCAGCAATGGAAGCCATTATCCACAACATCGATCAAAACCATTTGTTCGAATATCATTTCTTAGACAAACAGTGGAATTTGTTTTACCGCCAGGATCAAATAAGAGAAAAAATCTTTCTCATTGTTGCCATGCTTACTATCGTGATTGCCTGTTTAGGATTGTTCGGGCTGGCCACCTATACAGCCGAGCAGCGCATTAAAGAAATCGGCATACGCAAAGTATTAGGTGCAAGTGTAAGTAGTATTGTTTCTATGCTCTCAAAAGATTTTCTGAAGCTGGTGCTAATAGCAGCTTTGGTTGCTTTCCCGGTTTCATGGTGGGCCATGCACAAATGGCTACAGGATTTCGCTTACCACATTGACATAAGCTGGTGGATTTTTGCAATTGCAGGGGGGTTAGCCACCTTTATCTCACTGATAACCATTAGTTTTCAGTCTATTAAAGCAGCCCTTTCAAATCCGGTTAAGAATTTAAGAACAGAGTGAGGGAGTGAGGGAGTTGTGAGTTGTGGGTTGTGAGTTGTAAGTTGTGGGTTGTGAGTCGATTATTAAAAAGGATGTGAATTCTGATCGCTGACAGTCCCGCCATCCACTTCAAATCCTCATTTTCCCATCTCACAGTAAGCCACCGCACATTCCGGGTTTTTCGTTTCTGTCGGGTTTATATTTGTTAGGCCTGTTCCCAGCATTTAAATGAAGGCCGCTACTCTTTTCCTTCCATCAGTTTTCCAGTTTCATTCCCTTCCGAACTGCCATCAGGTTTATTCAAAATATAATCAAATATATCTTTCTCAAGTACCTGAACAATTGCTCCTGCTTTAAGATTCTTTATCTCAATAGGATCATTTTGTAAAACACCGGTTATAGATTTTGATGTCCATTTTGTAATTTCTATCCACATCCATTCATTTCCGCCATTTTCAATCTTAAAGGGAGCTTTCACAAGTACGGAATATTCTGGAGCCAAACCTTTATTAAATAATGTTTTCAATTCCGGTAATCGTTGGCGTGTTTTTTCACTTGTTTTTAAAAGCAAAGAATCATGTGTTATCCGCACTATCGAATCCTCAGCACCAAATAAATTGGCGGCTACATTATCCTGTTCTTCCTGTGGACTCGTATAACTTGGATCCTGAAAAGAAATCAAAAATTGTTTATTGAAATTATTCCCTTTTTCAGGCTTTATGGATTTTAGCGTTATTGTAGCACTCTCTTTTGCATTTTGCTTTAAATTAGTTCTTAATTCATTTCGGATAACATCATTTTTTATTGACTTTAAATCAATAGTTAATGTGGAATCTTCAAACATATAAGGGTTTTCAGCTAAGGTTTGAATAGCGGCATTTATTAAGTTATTATATGTTTTCTGATCACTACATGCAAAAGCTTTAATGGATATATCAGGTAAACAAAATTTATCCATACCCATTGTTACAGCCCGACAAAACTCACCATCTCTGTAAAGATGAACTGAGATTTGATGGGCTATGTTTTTAATTGAATCAGTGAATTTATTCACCCTTCTTTCATTCCATGATTTAGGGTTGAACCATTCATAAGAATTAAAATCAGCTACAACTACATTCTTATCTTTCACTAATTCATTTACAAATTCATAAATTCTCCTTTGTTTATCATAAACATTTTTCGATTGTCCTTGAAATACAATTGAAACTACATTATTATATTTTTGGAGATTTGATTTCTCTCCATGAGATAAACCCCTTGCGAAGTAGCTCAAAGAATTAGTATCGGGAGGCGTAAAATCTTTTGAGGGTTTTTGTATTATTATTGAATACAAATTGATAGTTGATGACTTAGGAACACTATCAAGTTGTTTAAAATCAGCAAATTTACTTTTTGCTATTTTATCCAAAGTCGCTTTGCTTAAAGTATCGTTATCAAGGGAATAAATTCTAATGCCGTTTACAAAACGGTCGTTCAAAACACTTATCTTTTTATTAGAGCTGCACGAAATCAGCAGAATTGATAAGAATATATAACTGATTTTTTTCATTTTAATATTAAGTAGAATGAACACCGGTTCTTGTAAATGCCATGTCAATGTGCAACAATTCTATATTATCAGTATGAACCAATTTTTCCATTTCGCTCGTATTTTGTAAAAAGCAGGATGTATTTTTTCCCTTTACTGCCAAAGGGAAAGTAAAGTCGGTAATCATTCTTCTGAGTCCAGAAATGATTTTCCGTTGTCTTTCCAGTGAAGTACTTGTTTAAATAGTTGCAGTCTTGTATTTGACATTTATAAAATGAGTTACCGTAAAAAGGTTTTTTCAAATTCTCTTTATTGTCATATTCATTAATTTCAAGGAAAGTCAATTGGCCATTGTAATTATCGCTTGTAATAAGAGCAATAGAAGGAAACTCTTGTTTTTGATTGGAAATAAATTTAAGAATTTCAGGGACGTTGCCAATTTTAGAAGTGTCTGCAAGTCCTAAAGGAATTTTGTCAATGGAGGTTCGATAACGAGTGATTATGTCATTAGCTTCCGAAACTAATTTGTTTTTCTCATTTTGTCGAGTTAAGAAATCGCCCAAAAATAAAAACGATACAATAATTACTATCAGTCCTAATGTATAAAATAGAAACTTCTTAGTTACAAAACTTGCCTCGCTACCTTTCAGTTCCTGACTCTTACTGTCTGCGATCAAACTAATATTAAGGCTGATATTTAATATCGCAGAACATAACACAATTACAGAGCTAAAGCCAATAAAGGAGAAAATAAAATTTGATGTCCTACTTGTAAATACATTTAGGTCAAAAGTATTTGTCACGACGAAACCAATAAAAAATAATGCAATAAAGGAAATGGTGATTACCATTGTCCAAGTCGTCAAATTTGCAAGTTTAATTTTATTTAGTGTCTTCATTTCTCTTTATCTATTAGTTATTGTTGCGATTTTGGTTGGACAGGCTATTAGATGTGTATTGTCTATAGCATAGAATTTTCTAAATATATACCTTATAAATCTTACTTGATAAGAAAAATGATTTTCGGAGATAAAGTTCCTTTCCATCGTCTTTTCTCTTTTGTCAGTTCGTCGAAAGGCAACCTACTTAAGGGAATCTTTGAAGTATTCAATGTATTTGCGATGTAAACTTTAGCGGCGTTTTCTAACCCGAAAACTTGCGAAGGTTATATCCTTCTAACAAAAATATTGCTTAAAAAACACGCTATAGAATTTGTGTGAAATACGAACTGCAAGCTCGCACCAACGGACGCTGTTAGCGGCTGTAACTTATCTATTCAGGGATAAATGTTTTTGTATTTTCAGAAAGATATTTTTCATATCGGTTTAAGGCAGTAAATAAAAACTGTTTTTTTAGCCAAACTTCCATTTCGGATTTCGTCCCTTCTTTAGCAAATCGATAAATATCTTTTTGAACAGTTTCATTTTTCGACACAAATGATTCTATAAAACCTTCTTTATATCCTTTATTGCGACTTTCATATTCGCTATTGATTTTTTCAAGCCTTTGAATGTTGGCATTTAAATACTTTTCCCTATTACCTAATTGTATTTCTTTTAAAGAGTTTATTTGATTCTTAATATCGGATTTCTCAGAAACCGCTGTTGTTTTTTCCGATAAGGCTTCTAACATTTTAATATTAGCTTCTGCAGTTTTTTCTTTTAGAAAATTTTTCTCAGATAGTAGCTCCTTCATCATTGCTTGATATTTTGATTTCTCGGTTTCCGCATACTCGATCTTGTCTGCTTGTATCTGCCAAAGTGTTATGGAGGTTCCGGTGAAGGCGATTAACATGGTAACTACGATAGATAAAAATTGAATCTGCCTCCAAAAAGGTTTCTTCAGAGACATTATTTCCTCTTTAATTTTTATTTTCTGAAGCTCTTCAATAGAGAGGTTTTCCATATTATTTATTATTGCGGTTCTATTTGCCATAGTTTATTGGAAATTCCGTTATTAAAAACGATAACTAGAGATATACATTATCCATAGCGAAAGCTTTTATAAATATATACCTTATAAATCTTACTTGATAAGAAAAATGATTTTCGAATGGTAAAGATTTTCTCAATCTTTCTTTTCTCTTTGGAATTTTGTTCAGTTGGAAACTTTTATTCTGCTTTTATAGTTGTTTTTAAGATGATTTTGATTTTTTAATAGGCACAGAGTTGTTCAGAACTGTGTAATTAGATCTATAGGTGTAACAATACTAACAAGGGCAAAGGTTCAATCTGCTATTCGTTACCCATTTGTTTAACAAAATTTAATTTTTCTTTAAATACAATAACATTGTTATAGATACAACGTCAATTGTTTGGGAGATGATTCGGAACAAAACTGCTATTAGAGAGTTCTGGGAAGGTTTTTGGTTTTATGTCTCTGTTAAAACAGGCTTGTTTTCTGTTATAGCAGCAACACAAAAGATTAATGAGTTTAAGTTTGGTGATATTGGCTGCTGCTTTTAAAACGAATGCTCATCCGATAAATGAGGTTCTGCATAATCAATAAGTTCTTGTTCTTCAAGTTTGTTGAGCTCTGCTTTGACAGGTCGATAGTCATATCAATCTTTCCAAAACACCTTTTCGTTTGATTAAGTTTTTATAATCCCATTGAATCTCTCTGGACTTTTTAAGCCAGCGGCTTAAATCTTTGGTATTAATTTGTTCCATATCGGTGTAGCGCACTTCAGCAGCTTTGAAACTGCCTTCATTTTGCAAAGCTTCCTCATCAAAAGATTGACCGCTCCAAAACAGTAATCGAACAGAATTTTTCAATTTACTGTATCCTGCAATAGGGTTTCCGTCCAAAAACCAAACTGGATGTGCGTGCCAAATTTTATTTTCTGCTTCAGGCAAATTGCTACTAATTTCCAGCGCAAGTAAATTGCAAATTTCCCTGTTCTCAATTGATTGAGAGTCATTATATACTTGAATATCTTTATTCATAGGTTGTTTATTCTTTGAGTTTCACAATACCTGTCCGGTATAAGTCTAATGCTTTTTGCAAAATATTTTCAATCGTTTTTACGGGTAAATCTTCGTTCGGATTTACTCTAAAAATCTTCATCCTGGAACGTTTGCCTGCTTCTAATTCAGGGAAAACAAGGTGTTTACCTTCTACCATCAGGATATAAGGTTCATCCGTTTTTTTATCAGTCCATAAGTAACAGAACATCTTTTTCTTATAGCAGAAGCAGGGCATTCCCCACTTCTGCATTTCAGTAATATTTTTGTCTTGTTCAAGAATAATGCTTCGCAAAGCAAGTAGGCAACTCTTGTTTGGTTCTTCTTTATTCAAATAATAGTTATCAACTTCTCGAATCATATTCATTAAACTATTTTATAGCAAAAAAATATACTTCTGCATCATCGAGTTTTGGTCGATTTCGGTCTGACAGTTAATGTTTGAAGAGTGGTCGATAGCATTAAGCCTAACGGTTTCGTGGTTTGCGTTCGGGCGAGTTTAGATGCACAAATTTTCAGCTTGCACCAAAGCTAATAAAAAGCACAAACGCTCAATAAAGCACATCAGCCCACATGACGCAAAACCGTGTTGTGCGCTCGCCATAATTGGAGCTTGTCATTTTATCGCATAAACCGCCTTGAATTTTTCGCAATAATTTATAAGATTTCTCGCTATTTCATAGCAGTCATAATAATTTTCAGACCAAGTGGTCAAATCCGTATTCTGTAGGGTTCCACCTTTCTTTATAAATTCAAGTGTAAATTCTCGAACATCTTTCATGCTATAACTGTGACGAGAACTTTCGATTTGTATAAGAAACGAGCTTAAATCGGAATCAAAAAAAGGATAGCGTTCCCATATTTTTTTAATATTCTGTTTACTCCAAGTATCTTGAGTAGCCATTGCTCCTAACCAAGATAATTGAGGGGCAATATCTCCATCTTTATAGCCATCATGCATAGGAGCAAAGTCGGTTGGTGATACTAAGGCAAATTCACGTCTAACTATATCTAAAGTGACGGTTTGGATATTCAAAATTTCTTCACTATCTGGATGGTGCTGCATATTCTTGTAATAGAGCATTTGTAAAAACCCTGTAACATTATATGCAGCTCTTTCAGCCCAATCTAACACTTCTCTGCTTCTGTTTCTTATTTTAATAACTTTAGGTATTTCGGCAGATAAGATGTAAAAAATATATCCTGCTATATTAGCAATTAATATATCATTAACCATTTCTCCAATATCATGAGCTTTGGGGAAAATAATTGGCATGTTATCGAGTAAAAGAACTTTTAATAATAATATGCCAAATGAAATTAATAAAAGCCAGTGCAAAAATTTAGGACAGGTTCTGAGTGCAATAAAAAATATTTTCATAAAGTATGGTTAGAGGGTGATGAACAACTAGCAGATATACCTTATGTATGGGGTATATCTTTCTAAATATATACCTTATAATTTTACTTGATAGGTAATGTCTTTGTATTCATCCTTTTTCAACAAATGTTTCCATTGGTAAATGGTCCCTGTAAAGAACTGAGGATGGTACTTGAAATTGAGGTGCACCTATAAATCTACTAAACTTCTGAATATCTGTCTTGTTAGTGACAACACCAACAAGGGCGAAATATATTTTCGGTTTCAAAAATCAAGTCAAATAAATCTTCAAGTATTATTGGCTCCCATTTGGTCATTGTTTTTTATTTAGCACTAAAAATATTATAAAAAAGTATCTAGAATCACGAAAATTTAAAGGGCAACGAGCAAGTTCTCCAGCAGAGGAGACTGGTTTTAAATTCATTAAGTGCAAATGGAAAATTAAACTTTTTGTGGCTTTAATACCTATTCTTTAACTCCAAATCGTTCCAATAATTTCATAAAACCATCTACGTTGGATGCTTGCAATATTTTACTGTCCTGCAAATTTGAATAGTCTATAACATTTATATCTTCCATTTTATCGTATTTATCTGAATCATACTCTTCTTTCTTTAAAGTTGATGTTAATATTACTTGCTTATTTAGTTTTTTAAATTCTTGAATCATCAATTCTTCTTTACCTGATGATAATTCGCCTTCCCGAAATGAGTCAATTAGAATTGGAAAAATATGTTTCACAACATTATTCAATGCTAGTAGTTTACAAAAATAATACTCTTGTCCTTCGCTGCCTGAATAAGTCTCGCCGCTTTTAGTAAAAAGGTCTTCAAATATTAATATTCCCTGCGGATCAATAGTTAAATAATGCCTTTTCATTTCACTCAAAATACGAAGCAATATCTGTTTTTGAGATTCTCTATCCGATACGATTTTTGTTTCATTGTTTCTTATCTTTCTATCAATGATGTCGAGCTCATTCTGAAATTCTAGAATAACGTTATTTATTTCTTTAGAGTCAAAAATCTCGTCTTGAAAAAGAATATAATTTTTTGTTTCCGGAGTTGTGATTTCTAATACTCTATTTAGCTGTTCTTGCTCCTTTATAATTTCGTTGTTAAATTCTTCAACGATTTCTGTTTTTAAAATGATGTTTTCTTTTATTGACTTAAGTATGTTTTGTCGAACAAATGTATTGCTAACTTCGAACTCGAAATCCTCGTTTGAGAAAATAATTTTGTCACTTCCGCACTCTGAACATTTTACTTTCCCTTCACTTAAGCTTCTATTTAAGGAGTTTAACTCACTTACCAAAGCTTCTAATTTTATTTTTCTATTTTCTTCTCGATTTCTTTTCTTCTTTAATTCTGCAATATTCAGATGTATTTCAGTCAATTGAATTGATGTCTTTTTAAAATCGATGTTATTGGATGAGGAACTTATAAAAGTTGCTATTTGGGGATTAACTTTAAGAATAGCAATCTTTCTGGTTTCTGATTTAATTTTTGATTCTAAATCTGCTTTTGCCTTTCTTAAGTTTTCAATGTCATATTTATTTTCCAACGTAATTGAAATTCCCATCATTGAATACAACATGTTAAGAAAATCAACTTTGTTGTTTAAGCCTCTGACAATGAGATTTGATGTGTTTCGCTTATCCTGTCCGAGAAAAAATAGCTCATAAAGAAGACTTAAGTCTGCTAATTTGACCTCACCGTCTTTATCAAACTTTGGTAGTTTATATATTTCTTTATCAAAATAATATTTAAACTCTGTAATGCTGTTAAAAACGATAATCTTGCCTTTATTGATTATTAATATCGAATTCCCTCGTCTTAGGAATTCAATTTCATTTTCGAAGAATTCAATTTTTGAATAAAAATAATAGATCTTCGGATTAAATCCGCTGGGGAAAATTGACTCATATCCGATGGAATAAACGATACTTTGCATAAGTAGAGTTTTTCCTCTATTATTATCATTACTAAAAACGATATTAGTTTTGCTTTTGAAGCGATTTTCGATAAATGCTTCAAGTTTATTTCCAAAGGCTACCTCCTTTATTATCATTCTAGTCCTTCTATAATTATTGAAATTAAATACTTAATTGTTATTTCGTTCAAATACGAAATCTTGACGCTGTAGCTATGAAAAATGCTTTTATAAGCTTGCTCGACATCGTAAGCTATTGGAGGGGATGAGAAATACGTAAGAATATCTTCACAAATTTTCCAGAAGGCTTTGTTGGCGTTTTTATTAAAAAAGGCTTTTGAAAGATTACCGTTGCATTCTTCTAAAGTATCCCTTTTGTCCTCAATGTTTAAGTCATGGATACAGGTTGAAAAGTAAAGAGGTATTCCCTGAAATTTAAAAATTTCGCATCCGAGGATTCTGCTAATGATTAATAATTCAATTTCTTTTACAGAAAGGTGTCTTCTAAGCAATAATACATCACAAATCTCATTTATTATTGTGTTTTCAATATAGCTGTTCTTTTTGCCTGATTGAATATTACGTAAATCAATGAAAACACTTTTGTAAAACTCATCTGACTTAATATCAGTTTTTTTGAATTTTGTTATTAGTTTGATGTATTCATTCTCTGTTCCACTGTCTTCAACTATGCTAACGATTTTCAGGAAATTGTCAATCTCCAAACTGTAATCAGTTAAATCACCTTTGACTCTTTTAACCTCCTCTACTAGGCCATTTCGTATCCTTGCTTTTGTATCTGTCTGGATATTGTTGATTGTATAGCAGTTCAGATTAACATTAATTTTATACTTTAAATTTAAGGCAGGGGAAAAGAAAATAAATTCCTTGAAGGCGAACGCCGAGATATAATTATCAAAGAGAGTGAAGAAGTAAGTTCCAATCTTTTTCGGTGATAATGCCTTTTCATTTTTTGACTGAATATCCCAGATTTTGTCGTGTTGTTTATTTACTCCACTTACGTCATTGAAGCAATCGAAAGTTACATATTCAATTTCTTTGCTATCACTTCTCTTTCCTATCAAATATAAAAGCGACTTGGTTTCAAAATTTGAAGCTTTCTCATTATTGATTTCTGTATTTTTAAATGTATAGGCCACTTATTTAATTTAGTTAATTGCCAAGTATGAGTTTCTTTTGTCGAAAGAGTATAGTTTATAAATATAGTTTATAAATATTGATGAATTCTCTTGGCTTTTCATCAGGTTCATTGAGAATAATTATTCGATAAGCTCTTTTTATTATTAAAAAGCTTTCTTATGAGGGACGTTGTAACACTAAATTTAAATATTGTGAATTTGTCCTTCCAACTTGCAATACCCCTTGCGTTTGGGATAGAAATGGAAACCCTTTTTGCCTCTTCCTTCGGCAAAAAGATTGCAATGGATAGCCCGCTCGAACGCCCTATTTAAGTTGAAAGTTTAAAGAAGTAGTTCGAAATTGCCTGCTCAAATTACTTAGCTTATTTCATAGCTAATTTTGATAAATATAAATGCTATAAGCTGATAGCTCACACCTTGATACCTGATACCCTACTACCTGACACCCCCAAAAGCGTACAGCGGATGTTCGATAACGTACACCTTCGGAGTTTAAAATAAATAAAACACTTATTTATCAACTACTTAACTATTTGGCATTTTTGTTATTCAACCTGTTTGGCAGATTTTGATGGATGTGTTAAATAGTTGAAAGCTGCTAAAAGATCACAAATAAATGATGGGCTATGTTCAATAACTTCTTCAAAGTAGCGTTCAGAACCTTGCTTCGACATAAAGGGTTTTCATTTATAAATATTGCTGGATTATCGATAGGGCTGGCTGTTTGCCTTTTGATTGCTGTATTTGTTCAGGATGAATTGAAATACGATCAATTTGTGAAGGATGGCGACCGGGTATACCGGATTGCAAACACACGGACGGATAATATCAGCACCACTCGGATGGCGAGTGTTCCGCCGAGGTTTGCCACGTACATGAAGGAGCATTTCCCGGAAGTGGAGACGACTAACCGAATTTTGATGGCGTCTGGAAAAATGTTTTTTGATGTGGGAGAGAAGAAATCATACGAAGAAAAATGGCTGGTTACGGAAGGGAAGTTCTTTGATATTTTTCCGCTGAAGTTTTTGAAGGGGCAGCCTAAAAATTCGCTGGATGCACCGGGTTCGATTGTGATTACCGAAAAACTGGCTAAGAAATATTTCGGTACCACGGATGTGCTGAACAAGGTGATTAAGATTGATAAGGAAGATTGCATAGTGAAAGGGGTGATTGCAGATTTGCCGGAACATTTTCACCTGAACTTCGACTTTCTTATGTCCTTAGAAACCATTCACCTTCCAAAAGAGCGGATGGAAAGTTTATCGTGGCAGCAGTTTTACACGTATATCAAATTGAAACCAGGTGCAAACGCAGCTTTATTGGAAAGCAAGTTTGCGGAAGCCATCAAGAAGGAAACATTCGAAATGTCGAAAGGATCTGGCAATAGTTACGAGCCTTTTTTACAGCCTTTGGGCGATATTCATTTAAAATCAGCTGATTATGTGTATGACAATGCTAAGCGGGGAAACTTATCCTATGTAAAAGGATTGGGCTTTATTGCCTTGTTTGTGCTGGTGATTGCCTGCTTTAATTTTATAAATCTGGCTACGGCTAGTTCGATCCGACGGGCGAAAGAAATCGGTGTTAGAAAGGTAATCGGTGCCGATCGAAAACAATTAGTGGTTCAGTTTACTGGTGAATCTATTCTTATTTCGACCATTTCGATGGTTATTGCGGTGGTGGTTACCATCTTGTTTATGCCTTTGTTGAACAGTTTTACAGGGAAGAATATCTCATTCAATCCGTTTATCCAGCCTTTATTGGGCTTGGGTATATTAGCTATCGGAGCTGTGATTGGCGTTTTAGCAGGGATTTATCCGTCGATCGTTTTATCCGGCTTTAAGCCTATTAAGGTTTTGAAGGGCAGTAAAACCAATACGGCTGATAACGTTTTCTGGTTGCGCCAGGGCTTGGTGGTTGTGCAGTTTGCCTTGTCGGCTATTCTGATTATTTGCACCACGGTTGTGTATCTGCAAATGCAGTTTTTAAATGAAAAAGACTTGGGGTTCAGCAAGGAGCAAGTATTATTTTTCCCGATTCGGAGTGGTGTTGCCCAACGAATTGATGAGTTTAAAAGCGAATTAAAACGCTCGCCAAATGTGGTTTCTGTTACTGCAGGTTATGGTTTGCCGGGTGATCAGTTTGCTGGGGATGGGATTATTATTCCAACAAAGAATGGTGATAAGAAAATGCCGGTGAGTCTTTTTATAGTTGACCCTGATTATATCCCTACACTAAGTTTAAAATTGATTGCAGGAAGAAATTTCTCTAAAGATTTCCCGACTGATGTGGAAGAAGGTTTCATCATCAACCAAACTGCCGTTAAAGAAATGGGCTACGGCACAGCTACCAAGGCTCTCGGGCAACGGTTAAAGTGGGATAAATGGGGCACAGATTCTATAAAGCCAATAAAAGAAGGAAGGATTGTTGGCGTGGTTAAAGATTTCCATTACAAGAGTCTGCATGAAAAAGTAGCGGCTTCGGTTTTACAAATTTTTCCGCAGGTGGCAGAAAAATTTGCGGTGAAAGTCCGCAGTACCGATATGCAAAACACCATCTCCTTTATAAACACTGCCTGGAATAAATTTTCACCCGATTATCCGCTGGACTATAAGTTTATGGACACCAGTTTTGAAGACATGTACCAGGCAGATAAGAAGCTCAGTAAGTTGCTGTTGATTTTCACTTCGCTGGCTATACTGGTAGGTTGCATGGGACTTTTCGGTTTAGCCACCTATAGCGCCCGACAAAGAACCAAAGAGATCAGTATCCGCAAAGTATTGGGAGCAACTGTTCAGGGATTAGTGGTTTTACTGACGAAAGATTTTATAAAACTGATTGCGATTTCTTTACTGATTGCATCGCCCATTGCCTTGTATTTAATGAATGAGTGGCTGCAAAACTTCGTGTACCGAATTAATATCAGCTGGTGGATAATCCCATTTGCTGCAGTACTTGCTTTGTCGATTGCTTTTTTAACGATTAGTTTCCAGGCAATTAAAGCGGCAGTAGAAAATCCTGTGAAGAATTTGAGAGCAGAGTAGGAAGGGAGCTGGGAGCAGTCAGCTGTCAGCAGTCAGCAATGAGCTTTGAAGGAGCAGTCAGCTATGAGCTATCAGCTCTTTTTAGCTGTGAGCTCTTAGCGAGGTGCAAAGAATATCGGATATATTAAAGTATAAAGAAGAATAAAATATGCAGAAAGCTGACCGCTAAAAACTAGAATAGCACACATGCTAGAGGCCGAAAGCTCATTGCTGAGTGCTGATGCTAATAAACTTGCTATAAGCTGACGGCTGATTGCTCATAGCTGATAGCTGACTGCTGATAGCTAAAAAAAAACATGCTAGAAGCTGATACCTCACAGCTGATAGCTCAAAGCTCAACTAATGTTAAAAAACAATCTAAAAATCGCCTGGCGAAACCTAAACAGAAACAAATCATTTTCAGTGATCAATATTCTGGGTTTGGCTATTGGTATCAGTACCTGTTTGGTGCTTATGCTTTTTGTAGAAAATGAATTGAGTTATGATCGGTTTAATAAAAAAGCCGATCAGATTGTACGGGTTATTTTTAGAGGCTCGGCGGCAGGTGGAGAAATGAATGAAGCGAATGTAATGCCCCCAACCGCACAGGCATTAAAGGCAGATTATCCGGAAGTGTTAGAAGGTACACGGCTTCGTCATGGTGGAACGCCTTTGTTTACTTATCATGATAAAACATTTAATACCGATCAGTTTGCTTTTGCAGATTCTAATTTTCTGGAGGTATTTACGTTGCCATTAATTAAAGGCAATTCGAAAACTGCGCTTTTACATCCCAATACAGCCGTAATTTCCGAAGCAATGGCCGCTAAATATTTCGGTGGGGAAGATCCTATCGGGAAAGTATTATTTAATAAAAGCTATAACTCCAGCTATAAAATTACCGGGGTTATGGAAAAGATTCCCGTCAATTCTCATTTCCATTTCGATCTGTTTGTTTCTATGGCCGGCAATCCGGAAGCTAAAGATCCAAGCTGGATGACGTCTAATTTTTATACCTACCTGGTGTTACCAAAAGGTTATGATTATAAACAACTGGAGGCCAAACTTCCGCAGGTTGTGGAAAAGTACATGGGGCCTCAAGTACAAAAAGCGATGGGTTTAACCTTTGCAGAGTTCAAGCAAAAAGGCAACAGACTAGGTTTAAATTTGCAGCCATTAACAGATATTCACTTGCATTCTAATCTTTCGGGTGAGCTTGAGGCTGGTGGGGACATTAAATACGTGTATATCTTTTCGGCGATTTCTATTTTTATGCTCATTATCGCCTGCATCAATTTTATGAATCTTTCAACTGCAGGTGCTTCCAAACGGGCAAAGGAAATTGGCATCCGTAAAGTGTTGGGTTCAGAAAAAATTGAATTGGTAAAGCAATTTTTAACAGAATCGGTACTGCTTGCCGTTTTAGCACTTGCCGTTTCGGTTCTGTTGGTATTAGCAGCGTTACCTTTATTTAACCAGCTTTCGGGAATCAACTTAAGCCTGGATATTTCTAAACATGTTTGGTTCATCCCGGGACTTTTATTCTTCGGTTTATTCGTGGGATTGCTAGCTGGTAGTTATCCGGCGTTCGTCCTTTCATCTTTTAAACCAGTGCTGGTTCTGAAAGGCAAATTTACTACTGGAAACAAAACAACAGGACTACGAAGCGGTCTGGTGGTTTTTCAATTCTTTATTTCCATTACGCTGATTGTGTGCACCACCGTGGTTTATAAACAGCTTATCTACATCCAAAATAAAGAGCTAGGTTATCAGAAAGATCACGTTTTAGTGTTACCAAGTACTTATTTTTTGGGAGCGAATGAAAAAGCTTTTTATAACCAGCTAATCCAGGATTCTAGAATTACCAGTGCCAGTATCTCTGGATATGTTCCGGCTGGGGCAAGTTATTCAAATAATTTCTTGGTGTATCCGGATAATAATACCTCTCAATTAGTTAAAACACTTCGCTATGAAGTAGATTATAATTATGTACAAACATTGGGAATGAAAATTACCCGAGGGCGAAATTTCTCTAAGGATTATGGAACCGATTCTGCCGGAGTAATCTTAAACGAAACAGCAGTCAGAATATTTGGGTGGGATAAAAATCCGATGGGGCATACGATAACCCGTACAGACAATAACGGGAACAAAATTACACTGAATGTAATTGGAGTAGTAAAGGATTTCCATTTTAAATCACTTCGGGAACGCATTTCTCCACTAGTAATGACATTGGGCAATAACAGCGGAACCATCATCCTGAAAATGAAAACTACAGATGTAAGCAGTTTGATAAGCTTTATAAAAAGCAAATGGGATTCTTATAATACGGGCGCTTCATTCGTTTATTCATTTCTCGATGATAGCTTCAATAAGGATTATAAATCTGAATTGAAAATTGGAAAAATTCTGGCGGTTTTTTCAGGCCTTACTGTGCTGGTTGCTTCTTTAGGCCTGTTCGGTTTAGCCATGTTTACAGCTCGTCAGCGCACCAAAGAAATCGGCATCCGTAAAGTTCTTGGAGCATCTGTTTTTAGCATTACCTCTTTACTTTCTAAAGATTTTATAAAACTGGTGTTGGTTGCTTTGCTTATTGCTAGTCCGCTTGCTTGGTACGTGATGAATACCTGGCTGCAAGATTTCGAATACAGAACAAATATGCAATGGTGGATGTTTGCTTTAGCAGGAGTTCTAGCGATACTAATTGCTTTTATAACCATCAGCTTCCAGGCAATTAAGGCGGCTTTGGCTAATCCAATTAAGAGTTTGAGAACTGAATAGAGCCTCACCCGGCCCTCTCCAGGGGGAGAGGGAGGTATTGCGACACAATATACATAAGCCCTTCATTTTTAGGAAGATTAGGAGGGGCTAAAGAAATTGGAGGTGCCAACGGCTTCCCGTTGGCATACAAATTTAAAAGTTCTCCCTTCTGGGGAGGATTTAGGTGGGGCAACAGCGGTGAGAAAAATAAAGTGAATATTAATAAGCAATCTGCTGCAACTTATTGTAATTAGCTGGCATTTAATTCATTATATGTTAATTGCCGAAGCTAATTTCTTATATTTAAGCAAGTAGTTATCAGCTATCAGCAGTAAGCAAAGAGCTCATGGTATGCGTGCAAAAATAAACTGAATATTAATAAGCAATCTGCTGCAACCTTTTGCAAATACCTGTTGTCTAATTCATTATATGTTAATTGCCGAAGCTAATTTGCAGGTAGCTATCAGCTATCAGCAGTCAGCAAAGAGCTTATGACATGTGTGCAAAAAATAAAGTGAATAACAACCAATAGCTATCAGCTGTGAGCAGTCAGTAAAGAGCTCATAGCATGTGTGCGAAAAATAAAGTAAGTGATAACTGATTGCTCAAAGCCACTGCTAAAAAAAAACAAAGCCGCTAGATGCTGATAGCTGATTGCTCACAGCTGATAGCTAAAAAGCTGATAGCTAAAAAATAACAAACCCGCTAGATGCTGATAGCTGACTGCTCAAAGCTGATAGCTAAAAAGCTGATAGCTAAAAACCAACCTTATGAAAACCTTACTACTTATCCTTACTCTGCCAATTTGCTTAATTGTAAATGCCCAAGAAAACAAACCGTTTATGGTTAAATCATTTCCGAAGGAGACAATTAAAAGTGTGATGTCAAAAACCTCCGGTGGCAACATAGAAATGATAGGAGGAAGCAATGCAGAAGCAAGGGTAGAAGTATATGTTAATGCAAATAACCGAAACCGAGGTTTAACACGAGAAGAATTAACGGAACGATTGGCTGAATACGATTTCAATATTGGTGTAATTAATCAACAACTGATTGCCACCGCTAAACCGAAAGACAATATCGCAAAGTGGAAAAATCAAGTGAGTATCTCTTTTAAGATTTTCGTGCCGAGGCAAGTATCTAGCGATTTAAAAACAAGTGGTGGTAATCTTCGTCTGGCAAATTTAAATGGAGTGCACAACATTAAAACCAGTGGCGGTAATATACAGGTAAGTAAGTTGATGGGCAATGTGCAGGGTAAAACATCTGGAGGTAATATAGATGTGTCAGACACTGATGAAAATATAAACCTTGAAACAAGCGGTGGTAACATAAGTGCTCAAAATTGCAAGGGCACCATAAAGCTCAGAACATCAGGCGGAAACTTGGATTTAGGAAAACTGAACGGAACAATCACTGCCACTACTAGCGGCGGTAATATTCAGGGCGATCAAATTCAAGGTGAGTTAATAACCGGAACTTCTGGCGGAAACATGAATTTGAGTAAGCTGGCTTGTAATCTGGATGCTTCTGTATCATCGGGTGCAATACAGGTAGAAGTTGTGAAGTTAAGCAAGTTCATCAAAATTCGTTCAGGATCAGGAAACGTTAATCTTCAAATTCCCGACGGAAATGGATTGAACCTCGATTTAAAAGGAGACAAAGTCAGAACTAACAGCTTAAAGAATTTTAATGGTGTAAAAACGGACGAACGAATTGAAGGAAAATTAAACGGGGGAGGTATCCCTGTAGAAGTTCATGTTTCGAGCGGGAATATAAATTTGGATATGAAGTAAACGGATTAGCAAGCAGCGTTTTATCAACTGAGTTTCGATCATTTGCTAGGTTTTGCGTTAGGGAGTGCAGTGAAAATCCTTTTTTGTTATCCTGTAACGGAGTGGAAGGATAAACAAAAAAGATTGCAACGAAAAGCCCGCCCGAACGCCCAATGTCATTAAGTTAAAAAATAGAGATGCTAGTAAGGGCACCAGCACGGGGTGTACACCGAGGTTGGTGTCCGCCAACCTCTTAGTTTAGCTTACATGTAACAAATTTTGAATTGAATAAAAAAATAAAGACATGATAAGGAACTTATTAATTATTGCTGTTCGCAACTTTAAAAAAGATAAGTGGTACAGCCTGTTGAATATACTAGGACTTACCATTGGCATCACCTTCAGCCTTTTCCTAATCTTTTACATTACAGATGAATTAACCTACGACCGTCATCATGAAAAGGCAGATCGCATTTATCGGATAAATTCATACATCCAGGAACGTGATAAAAATACCGACTGGGCGATCACCCAACTTCCACTTGCAGCCACTTTAAAAAAGGATTTTCCTGAAGTAGAAGAATCAGTTCGGTTCATGAACAGGGAAAGAACCCTGTTTAAGAATGGCGAAAACAGCTTTTTTGAAACAAAAATCTATTATGCCGACAGCACGCTCTTCAATATATTTACTAACAAATTCATCGAAGGAACTGCTAAAACGGCTCTAAATCAACCCAATAGCATTGTAATCTCAAAAAAGCTTGCTGCAAAGTATTTTGGGAAAGGTACACCTGCAGTTGGCAAAACCCTTAAAACGGTGTATGATGTATATAAAGTAACGGCCGTAATAGAAGATTTGCCTAAAAACTCCCATATATTGTATGACATGCTGATATCAGCGTCTACCTTATTGAAAGGTAACCAAAACGGTCAGGATAACTGGGGAAGCTTCAATAACTTTACTTATGTGCTGCTAAAGCCAGGTGCCGATCCGGAAGTTTTCAATAAAAAATTGCAGCCACTGTATAACAAGTACATGGCACCAATTTTCGCGCAATACAATGTAAAAATTCATTACGGTGTGCAGCCAATCACAGCCATACATCTGCATTCAAATTTACAACAGGAGCCAGAGGAACTCGGAAACATGTCGTATATCTGGATCTTTTCTGCTGTTGCTTTCTTCATGTTGCTCATTGCTTGTATCAATTACATGAACCTCACAACGGCAAGGTCGGCACGAAGATCAAAGGAGATTGGTATCCGCAAAGTAACAGGCTCTTCCAGAAAACAGTTAATCATCCAGTTTCTTAGCGAATCGCTGCTTACTGCTTTTGTAGCAGTATTTTTAAGTCTACTGCTAGTGATGCTTTTGTTGCACTCGTTCAATTCCATATCCGGGAAGGCATTCACATTACAGACCTTGTTTCAACCGTTTAACATGTTTCTTTTGTTGGGAATCGGCTTATTTACAGGCTTGGTTGGTGGTAGTTATCCGGCGCTTTATCTTTCTGGCTTTAAACCCGTAAGTATTTTAAAAGGTGCACTTTCAAAAGCATCAGCCAACGTAAACTTGCGCCGTACATTGGTGGTGTTACAGTTTTCAATTTCCATGATTATGCTTATTTGTACCTGGGTGGTATACACTCAGCTTTCGTATCTCCAAAAAAAGGATCTCGGTTTTAATAAAGATCAGGTAATGACGGTAATAGTTAATACAGGAGAGGATGAACGAAAGAAAATATTTGCTATGAATAACGACTTTCGAAGCCAGCCCGGCATTCGAAGTGTTGGCACCGGCAACGCCTATCCAGGAAGTAAAAATATCAGCCTCAACCTTTTCTCGGTACAAACTAAAAACGGATATGTTGACAAGGGCATTGAATGTTACGCCATTGACGATCGTTTTCTAGAGTCACTTAGTATTCCGGTGGTTAAAGGCCGCACTTTCCAAAGCCTGGCTGATACGCTTCACAGCATTGTGGTGAATGAGGCATTGGTGAAGCATTTTGGATGGGATAATGCCATCGGAAAACGCATAAAATTTCCGGGTGATACTTCTGGTAATTATGTTGAAGTAATAGGGGTGATCAAAGATTTTAATCAAAAGTCGCTATACAATCCCATCGCACCGCTGCTTCTGTTTTACGGCCCGAATGGTAATATGATACAGGTCAAGATGAACCCCGGAAATATCAGTTCATCAATTAGTAAAGTGGAAGCTATCTGGAAGAAGTATTTCCCCCAACTGCCTTTTGAATATAAATTTTTGGACGACGATTTCAACTCACAATATGCCGCAGACCAAAAACGTGGAAAAATTTTCGCCGCTTTCTCCGTCCTCACCATCATCATTACCTGCCTTGGCTTGCTTGGCCTTACCGCATTTACTACGCAGCAAAAACAGAAAGAAATAAGCATTCGCAGGGTATTGGGCTCTAGTATTGTTCAGGTTGTTGTTCTGATTACCAAAAGCTATTTGTGGCTTGCCTTAATAGCAGCTGCAATTGCCTTCCCGATAGCCTATTATTTTATGCATAGCTGGCTTCACATTTTTCCTTACAACGCCGGCTTATCGATAATGCCATTCCTGCTGTCTGCGTTCTTTATTTTATTAACGGCGTCGGCAACGGCAGTCTTTTATTCCGCAAAAGCAGCCCTGGCTAGTCCGGCAAAAAGTTTAAAAGTAGAATAGATGAAAGTATCCTGTTAGCAACAAGCAGTGATGCTATAAATAATTTTAGGGCGTGCCCCAAGGGTCGGGCTTTTCGTTCAAGTCCTCGCCCCAAAGTAGAATTGGGGCTGCGGGCTTTCCACTGCAATCCCTCACGCAAATGATTCCGCGTCAACAAACCCGCAATGCTTTTGGTAATTGATGTTATAGCGGAACCATGGAAAACCGTTAATACTGGATGTCAAAGATTACCTGATTCATTCTAAAACCGTTCACAAATTGTTCGAATCTGAACAGTCTCTATTTCAAAATAAAGTTATAACATCTTATAATCAGCTACTTATGATATTGGTACAAAAAAAGCACAAGGTTAAAAGCTGAAAGTTGAGAGTTGAAAAACGATCAGCTAAAATTACAAACATGCTATACGCTCAAACCTAATTGCTGATAGCTGATAGCTAAAATAACAAACATGCTATACGCTCAAAGCTGATTGCCAGAAAAGTTGAAAGTCAAAAGTTGAAAGTTTAAAACCGAGCATTAATAGCAAACATGCTATACGCTCAAAGCTGATTGCTGACAGCTGATAGCTAAACAAAACCTATGCTAAAAAACTACTTAAAAATTGCCTGGAGAAACATTGTCAAAAGAAAGTTCAACTCCATCATAAATATCTTTGGGTTGGCATTGGGAATTGCCTGCTCCTTGTTTTTGTACTTATTCATCAGCTATCATCTTAGTTTTGATAGCTATCATGAGAAATCTAAAACTACTTACCGCATAGTTTATGAAATACTATTTGAACAAACTCTTCCTGATCGGGGAGCTTCAATGGCCATGTATGAGGCATTAAAACCTAATGTTCCTCAAATACAAGGTGCAGCGGTGATCCTTCGAAATTACACTTTTACAATATCTGTTACTGATAAGTTAAATGTCAAAAAACGTTTTAAAGAAGATCATCAGATCGCTTTAGTATCTCCCGAATGGTTTAAATTGTTTAATTATAACTGGATTGAAGGTAGTGCAGATCAATTAAAAACGCCTAATACAGCGGTTCTAACACTATCTCAGGCCAGTAAATACTTCGGAAATGCAGATCCCATTGGTAAGATAATAGTTTTTGAAAATAGGCAACCGGTTAAAATTGTTGGGTTGATTGCTGATAAACCCTCAAATACAGATTTGAAAGCTGGTATGTATGTTTCGCTATCGTCACTTAAAAATATTAAGCCCGATGTTCCGGAGAAGTTTTTTACAGACTGGCAATGGTTAAATTCATCCACGGAAGTGTACCTAAATTTATCGGATAATAAGCAAAAAGAAGAGGTAGAATCTGCAATTGCCCGAATGGCAAAATCTCATTTGGGCGACAATGCAAAGTATTTTCGTTTTAAGTTGCAGCCTCTGGCCGATGTACATTTCAATAGTAGTTTCGGTGGAACTATTAAGAAATCTATGCTGTTTACGCTCATCATTATTGGCATTCTTATTTTACTGATAGCAAGTATCAACTATATAAACTTCTCCATTGCCCAGCAAGCAAAACGCAGTGTAGAGATTGGAACCCGGAAGGTTTTAGGCGGATTAACCCAGCAAATTTTCACACAATTTATTACAGAAACGGTTTTAACAACCTTTCTTGCAATGCTATTTGCTATTGGTATGGTTGCTTTAATCCTCCCGGTTGCAAATCAAACATTCTTTGCTGATGAACCATTAGCCCTTATCTCATATAAATTGGTAAGTATTTACCTATGTGTTTTATTTATTGTATTGGTTGCTTTATGTGGTATTTATCCGGCTTTAAAATTAAGCAGGCTGAATGTTTTTGCAGCCTTAAAAAATGAAACCAGCAGCTGGAAAGCAGGTTTGCTAAGAAAAGTTTTGGTGGTTGCCCAAAATTCTGCTGCTCAAACACTCATTGTTTGCACCATTATTATGCTCCTGCAGGTGCGATACTTAAAACAAACAGATATGGGCTTTAATCGGGATGCCGTGGTAATGTTGCCTATTGCTGACTCGTCTGAGCTTAAGAAAGATCTGCTTGCAAAAAAAATGCAATCAATGCCTCAAATTCAATCGTTTAGTTTTTGCTTTAGGGCGCCATCCTCAGAAAACGACCGGGGAGGTTCTGTGCATTTCAATAATCGATCGGATTGGGAAAGCTGGCCAGCTCGATCCGCAATCGGCGACACCTCATACCTTAAATCGTTTGGACTTCAACTAGTTGCCGGGAGAAATATTAGAGAAGGGTCTGATATAAATCATGAATTCCTTATCAACCAAAAAATGGTCAGCAAATTAGGGTTGAAATTGCCTGAGGAAGTTTTAGGTAAAGTTTTAATTGCAGGTGAGCTGGATAATACAAAAGGCGTTATAGTTGGCGTAGTGAAAGATTTTAATACAAAATCACTTCTTGAACCCATTGAACCTGTTTTGATCACTAATTTTAAGAAAATGCAAAGTACTGTCGGCATAAAATTAAGCGGACGGGATTTGCAGGAAACGATCAAACGCTTACAGCGAAGTTTTGAAGAAGTATATCCCGATGAGGTTTTTGATTACCACTTTCTGGATGATCAAATTGCTAAATTATATAGAAAGGAAGATTTGCAACAGAAACTAATTTGGGTGGCTGCTTCCATAGCCGTAATCATCAGTTGTTTGGGATTATTGAGCCTTGTTTCACTAATAACTTTGCAGCGAAATAAAGAAATCGGAATTCGTAAAATCCTTGGTGCAAGTGCATCGTCTCTTGTAGGGGTGTTATCTATTGATTTTATTAAACTAATAGGTATTTCCATTCTTATTGCGTCGCCGGTAGCCTGGTATGTTATGCATGTTTGGTTGCAGGGTTTTGCTTACAAAATAAATATCAGCTGGTGGATTTTCGTCTCAGCAGGATTGCTCACTATTTTCGTCTCACTTATCACCATCAGTTTCCAAACAATTAAAGCGGCAATTGCAAATCCTGTTAAGAGTTTAAGAAGTGAGTGATCAGCTGTCAGCTACCAGCTTTGAGCAATGAGCATATAGCTTTGAGCTTATAGCATACTAATAGAAAACAGAGTAAATAATCATCAAGATGTTAAAAGGGCTGACAGCTCAATGCTGACAGCTGACAGCTAAAATAACAAACATGCTAAAAGCTGATACCTGACAGCTGATAGCTCAAAGCTCAAAAAATGATAAAGAACTATTTTAAAATAGCCTGGCGGAACCTGGTAAAAAACAAAGTTTTTTCGGTCATCAATATTCTCGGACTAACTATCGGCATTACCGTTTGCTTGATGATCTTCTTATTCATCATGAATGAATTTAGTGTAGATAATTTTCATGCCCAGCGACAAAATATCTACCGCGTAATGCGTGGAGCTGAAAACGATGGTAAAGAGCAAGGTATAGCTTATTTGTCAGGCCCATATGCACCGGCGTTGCTGAACGATTTTAAAGGCGAAATTAAAAAGGCGGTCCGTGTAAATCCAACCGACGGATTGGTAACCATTAACGGTAAGTCATTTCATGAAAAGAAGATTTATGATGTAGATGCTGATTTCTTCAGCTTGTTTACCTTTCCGTTGATAAACGGAAATGCGGCAAAAGTTTTGAAAGATCCGGGAAGCGTGGTGCTTACAGAAACAACAGCAAAAAAATATTTTGGAAGCACAGATAACGCAGTAGGTAAGATAATTGAACTCGATAAAAGTCTTCAGTTAAAAGTTACCGGCGTTGCAAAAGATGTTCCTTCAAACTCTCATCTGGATTTTGATCTTGTTGTTCCGTTGTCTAATTACAAAGACAGAAGTTATATGAATGTTTGGATCAACAATGGGTTATTTACTTATGTATTGCTTGATCCGCATGTTACAGAAGCACATATAGAGGGCCGTCTTACCCAATTTATGGATAAATATATGGGGGCAGATATGAAAAAATATGGCTATCATTTTAACCTGTTTCTTACCCCGTTAAACGATGTATATTTTGAAAATGGCGCTTTTGATAGTGTAAAGCACGGTGATAAAACAGTGGTGTACATCTTTCTTTCTATTGCTGTATTGATACTTTTAATTGCTTGTATAAACTTCATGAACCTTTCTACTGTTCGTGCAGCAGAACGATCAAAAGAAGTAGGCTTACGGAAAGTGCTTGGTGCATTACGCAATAACCTCGTTTTGCAATTCATGGGCGAATCTGTTTTGTTAACAGCGATATCATGCGTGTTATCTGTTGTGTTGCTGCTGTTTGCAATGCCATGGTATAATCAGTTACTGGGTTATTCGTTAACTGTTTCATGGAATGCTTTACCAATCTGGCTATTTCTTTTCGCTGTCATTATTATTGTTGGTTTTCTGGCTGGTAGCTATCCTGCATTCTTTCTTTCTGCATTCTCACCTGTAATGGCATTAAAAGGAAAACTACGCCTGGGCAGAGGGGGCGCTGCTTTCAGACAAGTATTGGTGGTTGTGCAGTTCAGCATATCTGTATTTCTCATTATTGGCATCATCATCATCACCAAACAAATGAACTATGTGAAAAATAAGCAGCTTGGTTATAACAAGGAGCAAACCGTGATGGTACCAATAGACAATAATGATATTTATAATAACATGAACATTTTTAAAATCAGTTTACAAAATGAAAGCAATGTTCAATCAGTATCCATGATGTCGGGTGAGCCGGGAGGATTTTTTGATGGGCAAATGTTTGATGTAGAGGGCCATCATGAAAAGTGGCATGCAAGAACCGAGTTCGCGGATTTTGAATATGTAAAAACATTGGGATTAAAAATAATTGCTGGCAGGGATTTTTCCCCTCTTTATGCAATGGATACTACAAGTGCTGTGTTGATTAACCGGACTGCTGCTGTCAAACTCGGCTGGAAACCTGAACTGGCTGTTGGCAAATGGATTCGAAACGCAGTAAGAGATACAACAAAACGCCGCATTATTGGTGTGGTAGAAGATTTTAATTTCTTATCACTTAAAGAAAATATGGATGCCCTGGTCATATCACCCAGCGAAGACAGAAGAGTAGCGTTAATAAAGTTAAAACCTGGCAACATCCAGGCAGGTATAGCTGCTATAAAAAATGTGTACAGTAAAGTAGCTCCTGCTTATCCTTTAGAATATCGATTTCTGGATCAACAATTTAATGAATTGTATAAAACTAACCTGCGGCAACAAACTATTTTAAGTGTATTTGCAGGCTTAGCCATCTTTGTTGCCTGCTTAGGCCTGTTCGGTTTGGCATCATTTACGGCAACCAAACGCGTCAAAGAAATTGGAGTCAGAAAAGTGCTGGGCTCATCGGTACAAAACATTGTTATGTTATTATCAAAAGATTTGTTAAAACCCGTGTTCGTTGCAACCTGTATTGCAATTCCGTTTGCATATTATGCAATGAATAAATGGTTGGAAAACTTTGCGTATCAAACCACCATGCATTGGTGGATTTTTGCTTTAGCAGCATTGTTAACATTCTTTATAGCTTTCTTAACGGTAAGTGTCCAGGCAATTAAGGCGGCATTAGCAAATCCAATTAAGAGTTTAAGAACCGAGTAGGGATAGCCATGAGCCTTCAGCAATCAGCTTTGAGCTTATTTAAAAGGGAATACAGTAAATAAATACAAGATTTTAAAAGAGCTGATTGCTGAGGATTGATAGCTAATAACACCATGCTAAAAGCTGATACCTGACAGCTGATAGCTTAAAGCTCAAAAAATGATTAGAACTATTTCAAAATCGCGTGGCGGAACCTGTTAAAAAAAGACTTTTCTTTTTCATAAATATTATCGGGCTAGCTGTTGGGATGGCTTTTACCATCATTATTGGTTTGTGGATTCAGTACCAATTTTCGTTTGATAATTTTCAGGTTAATAGGAGCGGATTGCTCTTCTGATGAGGCATGGGATGTCAACGAGGCCACTAGCATTTGAGATTGAAACGGTTTAATATTGAAAATTAAATAGGAACTTATATATCCAAATAAAACTAATAAACTTGCTATAGATCAAAGATGACGGTTAAAAAAGCTCATCGCTGATTTCTGATAGCTGACTGCTAAAAAAACATGCTAAAAATCTATTTAAAAACCTCTATCAGATATTTATGGAAACACAAAGGGTTTTCAATCATTAATTTAATCGGACTTTCTATTGGGATTGCTGTATGCTATTTCGCTTTGCTGTACGTCAATTTTGAATTGAGTTATGATCGATACAATGAAAAGGAAAGCCAGATTTATCGCATTGTTACAGATGAAAAAACACCATTTGGAGTAAATTATGAAAGTGCCCCAGCTGCTTTGGGTCCAGCTTTACAAGCAGAGTTTCCAGAAGTGAAATCGTCTGTGAGGGTTTTTTTGGATAATTACATCATACAAAAAGATAAGGAAACCTATGGGACTGTTGATGTAGCCTATGCGGATTCTTCATTGTTCTCTGTATTTAGCTTACCACTTGCTAGTGGCAGGGTTAATACCTTATTTAATCAGCCATTTGATATGGTTGTTTCCGAAACAGCTGCAAGAAGATATTTTGGTACGGTTCAATGTATTGGCAAAACTTTGATGCTAAATGGAAATCAACAGGCGGCTGTGACGGGTGTGATGAAGGATATTCCTAATAATTCACATTTTAAGGTGGATATTTTGCTTTCCATGTCGTCATTAATTGGGAAGAGCGATGATTCTGAATGGATGAAAAACTGGAATCGGTATGGGTTTTACACGTATCTGCTTCTGCCTAATAAACAAGCCGCAAACAGTTTAAGTGCAAAACTTAATGGATTTATAAAAAGCCATAATCCTCAGAGCATAAATCAACAAACACTTTCTGTTGAGCCACTTAAAGAGGTGTATTTAAAGGGTAAGCCGAGGGGCAATAAAGCTGGCAGTACCACCCACGGAAACATAAATAATATGTACATATTTTCAGTGATTGCAGGCTTGGTTTTATTTATTGCCTGCTTCAATTTCATAAATCTTACTACTGCATTTTCCCTTCAGCGAGCTAAAGAAATTGGTGTGCGAAAAGTGATGGGTGCATCAAAAAAGCAATTGATTAGTCAATTTCTGGCCGATGCAATGATGCTGACCTTGCTGGCTTTTATCATTGCTTTATTAGTATGCGTATTATTACTGCCCATATTTAATCAGCTTTCAGGGAAAACTATTAGTACCAGTATTTTTCAAAACCCTGCTTATATCGGTTTACTTTTGCTAATTACTCTGATTATCGGTTTCCTGTCGGGAATTTATCCAGCTTATTTACTTTCTTCATTTCAGCCTATTGAAAGTTTAAAAGGTCAATTGGTATCAGGAATAAAAGGGATTTTTCTTAGAAAAGCATTGGTGATTACGCAATTTTCGATATCGATAATACTCATCATCGCAACCATATTTATTTATCAGCAATTGAGTTTTATGAACCAGAACCTGGGTTTCAAAAAGGATCACTTGCTTGTGATTGATTTCCAGTACGATGACCGGATCATCAATCATGAAACGAAGATAAAACAGAAATTGTTAAACATTCCAGGTGTAGATAAAGCCAGTTTTGCATCATACATTCCAGGGAAGCCAAATAAAAAATTTCCAACAAAGATTGAAAGTGTAGGCCATGATATGCAAGAGTTTATCTTCGACACATATTTTATTGATACTGATTTCTTACAACAATATCAAATTGAAATTATTGCAGGAAGAGGTTTTTCTAGTAAACATAAATCGGATTTGAGAACAGCGATGCTAATCAATGAAACGGCGGTAAAAAGTCTAGGTTTTTCTAATCCAAAGGACGCTTTAGGGAAACGATTTTCTCAAGGAACCAAAGGTGGGGAAGGTATAATCATTGGCGTGATAAAAGATTTCCATTTTCATTCTATGGCTGAAAAAATTCAACCGCTTACATTACGGATTTCACCTGGTTTTTTTACGTATTTAACGCTTTCCTTTTCTTCCAACAATGTTCAGTCAACCATTAAAAATATTGAAAAAGCCTGGAATGATTTGGCTCCAGGGCTCCCTTTAAGCTATTTCTTTGCGGATGAAGCTTATCATGCACAATACAAATCAGAAGAGCGTTTTGGGAAACTATTTATAAGCTTTTCAAGTTTAGCTATCCTTATTTCTTGTCTCGGTTTATTTGGCTTAGCCGCTTTCAGTACCACACAACGGACAAAAGAAATTGGTGTCCGCAAAGTTTTAGGTGCTTCAACAGCTAGTATCACGAGTTTATTATCTAAAGATTTTTTAAAGCTAATCTCTATATCTATAATTATCGCTTCGCCCATTTCTTGGTTTGCGATGAGTAAATGGCTGCAGAATTTTGCTTATAGAGTTGATATTACTTGGTGGGTATTCGCATTAGCGGGCATTCTTGCAATTTTAATCGCTTTCATTACCATCAGTTTTCAAACAATTAAAGCGGCAATTGCAAATCCTGTTAAGAGTTTAAGAAGTGAGTGATCAGGTGTTCAGCTGTCAGCTGTGAGCTTTGAGCAATGAGCTTATGGCATATTTAGAATAGGTATAATTGTTTTAAAATTGAAAAGGTGCTCCGTGTTAAGGTGAAAATTTGGGCGTTTTAACACGCTTTTCGCTATATCTTTTTGGCCATTTCTGCACGCAAACCCAGGTGGCCAAAAAGGATGTCGCTACAATCGTTAACGCACAGTGCTACGTTGAGGCACACCCTAAAACTGAAAAAATAACTCGATTGTATGATGTTTGATTGTACTACAAGCTTTAAAATAAAATGGATTTAATAGTTGAGTTAGCTCTTTCCTGGTTGCTGTTGTGGTGGTTTCACAAAGCCAACTTAGGTGTTCTAGGTATTTATCCGGCTAAAGCTGACTGGATTGTTCAGTTTCTTGTTGGGCTCGTTTTATCGTCGTCCTTATGTGCTTTGAATTATTTGTTGCAAACCGTTTTTTCAGGAAGCATTTGGCTATGGAATAATGATTTCACCTTATCAAATTTTCTGTCGAGTAGCTGGTGGGTTATGCATTCGGTTTTATATGAAGAATTAATTTTTAGAGGAGCATTACTTTATATAGCTATTCAAAAGTTAGGCGTAAAAAAAGCGAGTATCCTTTCTGCTATCTGTTTTGGTGTTTACCATTGGTTTTCCATGAACGCATTTGGTAATTGGATAATGATGACCTATCTTTTCATAGGCACTGGAATAATGGGTTATGTATTTGCACTCACCTATGCTAAAACAAACTCCTTATATCTGCCTATCGGGCTTCACTTTGGTTGGAATTTAATTAACACAGTTATCTTTTCACAAGGACCGATAGGTAATCAATTGCTTACTTTAAAAGTTGGCGAACGTTTTAACACGATCGAAAATATGATTGTATTATTCTTTTCAACGTTAGCATTGCCTTTAATTTCGCTTTGGTATTTAAAGTTTATAAGAGCGAGTGAAGGAAAACCCTTAATGATATAAGTCACGAATACCTGATTCACTCTAAAACCGTTCACAAATTGTTTGATTTCGAACAGCCTTTATTTCAAAATAAAGGTAATCGTCTTATAATCAGCTATTATATAATGGTACAAAAAAAGCGCAAGGCTACACACTCAAAGCTGACAGCTGATAGCTAAAAAAGCTGACCGCTAGTAGTTTGCGTGAGGGATTGAAGTGAAAAGCCCACAGGCCTGATTTTTATCAGGCCGAGGACTTGTAACGAAAAGCCCGACCCTTGGGGCACGCCCTCATCAATTACATTACTTCACTTCTAGTGTTTCTCTATGTAACATGAATTATAAAACATACAGTCGGATTTTGAAAATGCAGCTTTAAGAGTGTAATACAAGCGTTCGCTAACTGTACGAAAATGAACAGTTTATATGGCAAGTTTATTATAACTGACTGTATATTAGAACTTTGTTATTTTGGTATAAGTTTGATTATATAGATAGGTAATTGGGAGATTTTTTTTTAAGCTTAAACTAATCACCAAAAAACTGAAATCAACAAAGCTGAAAGCCGATTGCTGAAAGCTCATAGCTCATAAACGCCATGATTAAACATTATCTTCTTGTCGCGATAAGGACTTTAACAAGAAATAAAGCCTTCACAGCAATTAACCTATTGGGGCTGGCACTTAGCTTATCCTGCAGTTTATTGATTGTTCTCTGGGTGCAAGATGAAAGAAGCGTTGATGCTTTTCACAAAAACGGTAAAGACCTTTACCAGGTTTATGAACGCCAATATTTCGATGGGAAGGTGGAGGGTAATTATTTTACTCAGGGCCTGCTGGCCGATGAATTGAAAAGGACTATTCCTGAAATAAAATACACAGTCGGAATGGATTATGCATCGGCACCTGGTACTTTGAACACGTTGAAAGCAGGTGAAAAAGTAAATAAAATGCAGGGCTTTTATACAGGTGCAGATTTTTTCAAAATGTTTAGCTACCCGCTGATTTCAGGAAACATAGAAAATGCGTTGAATACACCTGATGGTATTGCAATTTCAAGAAAAATGGCCGATCAGTTTTTTGGTGGCGCTGAAAAAGCGATGAGTAAAACTATTCTCTATGAAAATAGAGAGAACCTGCAAGTAACAGCAGTTTTCGAAAATTTACCGTCAAAGTCCTCTCAGCAATTTGATTTTTTAAGAAGCTGGTTAGCATTTGTTAAAGAAAACAACTGGGTTAATAACTGGGGAAATACCAGTCCATCAACGGTAGTGCAGCTTCGGCCAGATGCCGACCCTGTTGTTGCAGAAGCCAAGATTAAAGATTTTATTCAGAAATATATCCCAAAAACAGAGTCTTCTTACACCGAACTGGGTTTACAGCCTTATTCAGAAAAATACCTCAACGCTACTTTTAAAGACGGTAAAATTGATGGTGGCCGAATAGAATATGTGAAAATTTTTAGTATGGTAGCAGTGTTTATACTGCTTATTTCCTGCATTAATTTTATGAATCTATCAACGGCTCGTGCAGCAAAGCGGGCAAAGGAAGTTGGAGTGAGAAAAGTGGTGGGAGCTGCAAGATCTATGCTCGCCATACAATTCATTGTAGAGGCTCTTTTGCTAACATTTTTCTCGGTAATGCTCGCGGTTTTGCTGGTGATTGTGTTCTTGCCAGCTTTCAACAACCTTACGGGAAAGTATTTATTTCTACCTTTTGAACAACCTGTTTTTTGGGCATCTCTTCTTTGTCTTTTATTAATCACTGGTTTTATTGCCGGTAGTTATCCGGCTTTGCTTCTGTCTTCTCTTAACCCGATTAAGGTTTTAAAGGGAAGTTTAACGTTTAGTGCAGGTGCTGCTTCTCTACGCCGGGGCTTGGTTGTTTTCCAATTCTCGCTTTCCATTATTTTCATAATTGGGATGATTGTCACTTATCGCCAAATGGATTATATCCAATCTAAAAACCTTGGATATGATCGTGAAAACCTTATTTACATCCCATTAGAAGGTGAATTGATTAAAAAGTATGATCTGTTTACGCAAGAAGCAGGTAACATGCCTGGCATAATTACTATTTCACAAATGAGAGAAAACCCTACATTGATAGGGCATCATATAGGCGGTGTGGGTTGGCCTGGCAAAGATCCAAATTTGACTACTTCGTTTGCGAATACTGCGGTTGAGTATGATTTTGTGAAAACCATGAACCTGAAGCTGAAAGAGGGAAGGGAATTTTCCAAAGAGTTTAAAGCTGATTCAACAAACTACCTGTTGAATGAAACGGCTGTGAAGAAAATGGGGTTCCAAAATGCAGTTGGCAAACGTGTGAGCTGGGGAAATAAAGCGGGCGAGGTTGTGGGAGTTTTGAAGGATTTTCATTTCAATTCCATGCATCAGACAATAGAGCCACTAATAATCAGATTAGACACTAAAAAACAATGGGGTACCATACTGGTTCGTACAGAAAAAGGCAAGACAAAAGAAGCACTTGTCAATTTACAGAAAGTGTGTAAATCGATCAATCCGAGTTTTCCATTTACTTACCAGTTTTCAGATCAGGAGTACACCAAACTTTATAAAAGCGAACAAGTGGTTAGTCAGCTGTCAAATTATTTTGCTTTCCTTGCCATCTTTATCTCTTGTTTAGGTTTACTTGGATTAGCCATGTTTACTGCCCGCCAGCGAATTAAAGAAATTGGCGTTCGAAAAGTTTTAGGAGCATCTGTAACCGATATTGTCACATTACTTTCTACTAGCTTTTTAAAACCCGTTGCGCTAGCGATTGTAATTGCTTTCCCCATTTCGTGGTATGCAATAAATAAATGGCTTCAAGGTTTTGCTTATAAAATTGATATAGAGTGGTGGATTTTTGCAATTGCTGGCTTACTAACTATTACAATTGCGCTATTAACAGTAGGCTATCAAGCGATAAAAGCAGCGTTGGGAAATCCTGTTAAAAGTTTAAGAATTGAGTAGAGCTATTAGCAGTCAGCAGTCAGCAATGAGCTCATGCCGCTTTAAAGAGACAAGTAAATATGTTTTTAGCTAACAGCTCACTGCTGACAGCTGATAGCTCAAAGCTGATTGCTAAACATCGCAAAATTCATTGTAAGTATCAATACTGGAGATAATTTCACCGGTTTTAATTATCTTATCATAAGCATTTGGTAGTCGAATTTTTAAATAGAAAAGCACTAATAAGTGTATTAGTATCTATAATGAATAGCTTATTCCTCATTAAGCAGTTCTTTCAAAGCTTCTTCAGTAAGTCCATTATTGAATGCTTCCTCGCGTGCCTTTATTAGCAATATTTCGAAATCTGCTTCCTTCAGTTTTTGTGAAACTTCTTCAATTTGTTTTTCGAAACTCTTTTCAAGGTGACTTCTTATTTTGGGGGACACATTTGGCCATTTCTTTGCTATAGCATCATCAACTTCGATAACTATTCTTTCCATAGTTTGTTACCTTTTGATAATCAAAAATACAAAAAGTAGTGCAAAAATTCCGGCTTAGAGGAGAGTCACAGCCTTCCATTACCCCTTCTTCTTCATTTCCTGCAAAAACACCGATGGTGTTTTGCCGAATTCCTTTTTAAAGGCCTTAGTAAAATAGGATTGGGTTTGGATTCCGATACGAGACATCACTTCTGAAAGTGGCACATCTTCATGGCTCATAATGTGTACCGCAGTTTTTAAACGAATGGTTCGAACGAAATCTCCGATAGATTGCCCGGTGATGCCTTTGATTTTTTGATACAGCTTGGTTCGGCTCATTCCAATTTCGGAGCATAAAAAATCAATATCCATTTCAGGGTTTACCAATTGTTTGTCTACGATATTTAAGATCTTGTCCATAAACTCCTTATCTTGTGTAGAGTGAACTAATTCTCGAGCTTGTACATGATGATCTTTCGAGTAGCGATCCTTCATTTTTGTACGCTGTTCGAAAATATTACGGATGGTAAGTAAGAGCAGGTCGATACTAAATGGCTTAGAAAAATAAAAATCCGCACCTGATTCAACGCCTTCAATTCGTGATTCAATGGCGTCTTTAGCGGTTAGCATCATGAAAGGAATATGACTGATTTCGATATCCTGTTTCACCACTTTACAAAAATCAATTCCATTCATGCCCGGCATCATCACATCGCTGATAATTAAATCAGGAGAGATTTCTTTCGCTTTTTCGATGCCGGCTAAACCATCAGCAGCTTCAGAAATACTGTAAAACGGACTCAGACTATCCTTAATGAATTTTCTTAGCTCTTCGTTATCGTCAACAACTAAAATATGTTGAGCGTTTGTAAGTGGTGTTTGAGCAGCTTGATTTACCGACTCGGGCGGGGTGTAATATTCATATTTGGACGTTAAACTTTCAAGCTGGATTCCGCCTTCGGTCGTTTGTATCCAACGTTCGTTGTCTGTATAGTTTTCTTCCCCAAAGGGTAAAGCAATAATTATTTCTGTGCCTTGATGTCGTTCACTGTAAACAAAAATGTCGCCTTTATGAAGCATTACCAGACTTTTTACAAAAGCTAATCCAACACCAGAACCCATATGCGATTCGGTGATGCGGTAATAACGTTCAAAAAGGTGCCTAATTGATTCTTTCGAAATACCTATGCCATTATCGGCTACCCGGATATAGACGTAATTTTTGGCCCGGTAATCATTTTTAAGTAAGTATTCATTTTCAAACGAAGGGCTGAATTCTTCTATGGTCTCGAATACATTCACTGAAATACTACCCGTATTGGCGGTGTATTTAAAAGAGTTGTTTAAAAGGTTGCTGATAATTTTTTCTAATAACTGACGATCAAACCACACCTGGTTCAATAGGGATATGTCTACCTTGAAATCTATTTGTTTTTGCTCAGCTAGTTCATTGAACTGATCTGAAATTTCATGTAAAAAAGCTGCAAGATTACCAGGCATTACCCGGAGTTTAAGAGCACCAGCTTCCACTTTTCTGAAGTCCATTAACTCATTGATTAGTGACATTAATCGACGAGTATTGCGATACATTCCCTGGTAATAATTCTGGAGTGATGTTCCCGGATTTTCTTTAAGTAGTTTTTCTAAAGGCCCCATTATCAATGATAAAGGGGTTCTGAACTCATGTGATATATTAGTAAAGAATTGTAGTTGTAACTGGTGTATTTCTTCTTTTTTCTTTTCTTCCAGATCTTTTAATTCTTGCTGCCTTTTGAACTGAAGATATAGATATCCACCGCACATCATTGATAAGATCACCATCGTTCTAAACCACCAGGAATCATAAAAAGGAGGGGAGATACTGATTTGCAAGGATGCACCAGCCTCGTTCCAGAAACCATCATTATTAGAAGCTCGTACTTTAAAAGTATAATCGCCGGGACTTAAATTGGTGTAAGTAGCTTTGTTCTCAGTACCCGCCTGTACCCAATCTTTATCAAAGCTAGCTAACTTATAGGCGAATTTATTATTCTCGGAAACGGTGTAATTTAAAGCTGCAAAATTAAATGAGAAGGTTGATTGCTTATAGGTAAGTGATAGGTTTTTGGTTAAACTGATATCTTCTTTTAGTGGTGAATTTTGATCGTTTATGTTTGCTTGTTCATTAAAGATTTGGAAACCTGTAATGTAAACCGGCGGTATAAATTTGTTTAGGTTAATTTTTGGATAGAAAACGTTGAACCCATTGATGCCACCAAAAAATAGTTCACCGGTTTTTGATTTAAGGCAAGCATTTGCTTCAAATTCCTGTCCTTGCAAACCGTCTCCTCGGTTATACTTTTTATATTGAAGGGTTTTAGTATTTAATTCAGTTAAGCCATTAGAAGTTGAAATCCATAAAATACCTCGTTCATCCTCTAAAATTCCCTTAATAAACTCATTGGATAAACCTGCTTTATCCGTAAACAAAACAAATTTATCTGCCTTTTTATCAAATAGATATAAGCCTGTTTGTCCTACCCAAAGCCTCCCTTTACTATCGGAGAAAATTACTCGCAGATCGGGCGTTTTATCTTCTTTATCAAAGTAGTGAGTGAAGCGCTTTTTTATGGGGTCGTAACAATTCAATCCACCGTCATCGGTTCCAAGCCAGATATTTCTTTGAGCATCCTCATTAATAGAAACGATGTTATTTCCTTTTAATCGGGTTTTCTTGTCTGTAGCCTCAATAATTCGTCTAAACTGTTTGGTTTTTCTGTCCAGCAAATTTAACCCGCCGTAGTAAGTGGCAATCCACAGGTTTCCGAAGCTGTCTTCAAATGTTTTTTGAATGTGGTTGGAGCTGATTGCATTCTTATCCCTTGTATCTGTTAAAAAGCGGGTAAAGGTTTTGCTTTCGCGATTATAAAGGTTTAATCCACCACCCCAGGTGCCCACCCATAAATTACCTTGTTTATCCTCCTCAACATCTAACACTGCGTTAGCTCCCACACTTTGAGCATTAAAAGGATCGAAACGATGGTGCACAAAGCGGTTCGCTTTCCGATCAAACATATCCAAGCCTCCACCATCGGTCGCAATCCAGATCATGCCGTATCTATCTTCACAAAACGCTCTTACATCATTATAAATTAAGCTATTGGTGTTTGTTTCCTGCTGATAAAGTTTAAATTTTTCCGCCCCTGGTGTATATAAGTTTAATCCTCCACGGTGAGTACCTACCCATAAATTTTCTTGTTTATCTTGAAATAAAGCCGAAATGGTTCGTTGTGATAAGCTCCCCGGGTTTTCCGGTTCGTTTTGATAGTGATAAAAATTATTACTTTCCGGATTGAATAAATCGAGCCCGCCGTTGATACTCCCCACCCACAAATTACCTTGTTTATCCACCATAATCGTCTTAATCATATTTGAAGCTAAACTCGTGGGATTTCTCTCTGAATGTTCAAAATGCTTAAACTGCTTGGTTGTGATATCAAATAAGTATAATCCTTCCTGCTCTGTGGCTAACCATAAATTACCTTTTTGGTCTTCTTGTATAGCTCGAACTACCTTACTGTTGCTGAATTTGAATGCAATAAATCGTCTGCTTTGGGGATCAAAATAATTCAATCCATTATCAGTGGCTAGCCACAAATTGCCCTTTTTATCTTCAGCGATAGCGTTTACTCGATCATTACTTAATGTTTGGAGTTTATCTGTATGCCGATATTTTGTAAATGAATGGTTTTGATAATCGAATTTATTTAAGCCACCTCCGAAAGTACCTACCCATAAATTACCTTTCTTATCCTCATAAACAGACGTAATTTGGTTATTGCTTAGGCTTTCCGGGTTCTTCAGATCGTTTTTAAAACGACTGAAATTGTTTTTTTTCGTATTAAAACGATTTAAACCATTAAGGGTACCAATCCATAGGTTTTTACGCCTGTCTTCGTAGATGTAACGAATGTAATTATCGCTGATTGAATTGCTGTCCGAAGCATTCCATCGGTAAACTGTAAAATGGTTACCATCATATCTGTTCAACCCATCTCTTGTTCCAATCCAAATAAAACCCCGGCTATCTTGAAAAATGGTTTCGATGGTACTATTTGATAATCCCTGCTCAATAGATAGGTGCCTAAACTTAAGTTTAGGTGCTTGTGACAACGAAGTTTGGGGTAACCCAAAACATGCAACAATGAAAAACAGGCGCAAAATCATATTGAAATTATGTCTGGATTTACCGCTACTTATCATTTAAAAAGAGATGGTTATAGGTTCCGTTTTGCTTTCTGAATCGAACGAGCAATTTAAAGAAATTTATGAAAGTGTTGAGCAGTCACAAATAAACAGAGACGGTAGCATCTCAAAAAATACTCACCTATGACGAAGAGTAATTTGGCTAACAGGGGAAGTAGGTAAGCAGCAAGTTTCGCATCAAAAATTTAAAACTCTCACTGAAATCTTCCATATTAAATAGAAAAACAAGTATGTCATGCTGTCAGTATGCAAATTTTTATTTTATTAAATTATTTAAAATCAGATATATAGAATCTCTATTTAAAGATATACATTACTTCATGTTGTTCTTGATGTTAAATGAATCTTTAATATGTCGTTCCCCCAAATTAAACTCAATATCATCAATTATAACAAATCGCATGAAGCTAAATAAGCTACTCATATGGTTATTCGTATTAAACCCACCAATAATAAATCAAATAAAAAAATCTTAATAATCACTTGCCTGCTAGTACTCGTGATGGTATTGAGATGTAAAAAAGCGAATCTCGTTACGGAAAAGCCGTAATGATTTGTGAGGTAGGCATGGAAGTAATAGCGCCCTCCACTTGTAAATCATTTATCAAAGATATTCTGAATAAAACAAAAGCGGTTTCTAACGGCAGAGGCTTGGAGTTTTTATGGGAACCTCCATGTTACATAGCTAGAATCTGTAAGGTAAAGGTGCGTTCGGAACCAATGGCCGCCCAACAGTTGCACTCGATGCATTATTGAATTAGCTAAGTGATGATGCAAAACCTCAGTTTTTAAGAAATGTATTTTTGGCCTTTAGAACTGGTTTTAAGTGAAAAAAAGCTTAATTGAACTAATTCTATAAACGATAGAACAACACATGAACCTTCGGTTTTGCATTAATTTGTATGTACCAATAAACAATTAATACCTCACCCGTAATTATAAACCATATGATAAGATAAATTACTACACAGAAAAGGTATCAGGTAACGAGTATCAGGTATCAGGTATCAGGTACGAGTATCAGGTATTAGGTATTAGGTCGTACAGTTCTCATATTTCATACCTCAAATCCCAATCTCAAATATCAATCTCAATAAACCAACTAGCTTTTTCAATAAACCATGAAGATGTTAAAAACCTCAAATCAAAATAAGTCGGGTAAAGGCAAGCTCTTATACATACTGCTTGCATTTCTATTAGTAAATTCTCAACTGTTTGCCGTTAACATAAAAAGCCTTGTTCCTGCATATACTGTAAAAGGACAGGTAACATCCATAACTGGCGAAACACTTGTAGGTGTAAGTATTAAAGTAAAAGGAACCGTTAGGGGCACATCTACTGATGTAAATGGAAAATTCAGTATTAGTGTTCCTGATAATAAATCGGTTTTGGTTTTTTCGTACATCGGATACAAAACCCAGGAAGTAGGTGTTAATGGCAGTGAAACAGTAAATGTTAAGTTAGAAGCAGACGCTACATCATTATCAGAGGTAGTAGTTGTAGGTTATGGTACTGCACGCAAAAAGGATTTAACAGGTTCTGTTACGGTAATTACAGCTAAAGATTTCCAGAAAGGAAACATCTCTACACCAGAGCAAATGATAGCTGGTAAAGTTCCGGGTGTATCAATTACTTCGAATGGTGGCCAGCCAGGATCAGGAAGTACTATTCGTATTCGTGGAGGATCTTCATTAAATGCAAGTAATGATCCGCTGATAGTGATTGATAATGTTCCTCTGGAAAACTCTTCAGTTTCTGGAGCTTCCAATCCCTTGAGTTTTATCAATCCTAATGATATTGAAAGTTTTACCGTATTGAAAGATGCTTCAGCAGCAGCCATATATGGCGCAAGAGCAGCAAACGGTGTAATCATCATCACTACCAAAAAAGGTAAAAGTGACAAGTTAAAAGTTGCTTTCAATACTGTTAATTCATTGTCTGAAGTTTCTAAACAGGTCAGCGTTTTAAGTCCGGATGAGTTTCGCTCCATTGTAAATGAAAATGGAACCGCAGCTCAAAAAGCAATGCTGGGCACCGCAAATACAGATTGGCAAAGTGAAGTTTTTCAACAGGCGTTGGCTACTGATAATAACATCAGCATTAGTGGTGGAATAAAAAAGCTGCCTTATCGCCTTTCATTGGGATATCAAAACCAAGACGGAATTTTAAAAACCGATAATCTTCAAAAAACTTCTATGGCATTTGTATTAAATCCAACGTTTTTCAAAGATCATTTGAAAGTTGATTTAAACTTGAAAGGGAGTATGCAAAATGCCCGTTTCGGAACACAAGGCGCAATCGGCGGTGCTGTAAGTTTTGATCCAACTCATCCAGTTTCTGCAAACAGTAACAGGTATAACGGTTATTATGAATGGACAGATGCAAACGGAAATTTAACCAATTTGGTAGGTCGTAATCCGGTTGGCTTACTCAATCAAAGGCTTGATGAGGGAAATCCTCGTAGAAGCATTGGCAATGTGCAATTTGATTATAAATTCCATTTTTTACCTGAGTTAAAAGCCAATTTAAATTTAGGTTACGATGTTTCTGAAGGTTCAGGAACTGTATTTGTAGCCGATAGTGCTGCCTCAGATTATACCAGAAAAGGAATCAATAATCAATACAAACAAAATAAAAAGAATACCCTGGTTGATTTTTATTTGAATTATGCCAAGGAAATATCTTCCATTAGTAGAATTGATATTACCACAGGATACTCTTACAACGATTACTTAACCACCATTAATAATTTTGCAGACTATAATGCAGCTGGTGTGAAATTGCCAAACACTGATCCGGCATTTCCGTTTGATAAGCCTCAAAATCGTTTAATTTCTTTCTTTGGCCGGGCTAACTACACGTATAACGATCGCTATTTACTAACTGCAACATTGCGTAGAGATGGTTCATCACGATTTGCTGAAAATAGTCGGTACGCTTTGTTTCCATCTGTTGCACTTGCGTGGACAATTAAAAACGAAAGCTTTCTTAAAAATAATAAAACCGTTTCAGGTTTAAAACTTCGTCTTGGATACGGTATTACAGGTCAACAAGATGGTATCGGAAACTATGATTATTTATCGTATTACGGTTTAAGTACTATCAATGCAACCTACCAGTTTGGTAGCAAATATTACCAAATGTTTCGTCCGGGAGGTTACTATGCCGATCGTAAATGGGAGCAAACTGCTACTGAAAATATCGGTTTAGATTTCGGATTATTTAACGATCGCATTACCGGAAGTGTAGATGTTTATCGTAAAAAGACAGACGATTTATTGAACAAAATTCCACAACCAGCTGGTACCAATTTCTCTGCCTACATCGTTGCAAACGTAGGTTCAATGAAAAATGAAGGAATTGAATTTAATATCAATACGCAACCTATCCGCAAAGAAAACTTTACATGGGATGCAGGTTTTAACGTTACCTATAATAAAAACACGATTACCAACTTAACCGTTGTTCCAAATGATCCAAACTACATTGGTTTCCCAAGCGGAACCATAGCAGGTGGAATTGGTGGCCAGTTCGCTTTCATAAACTCTGTAGGCAGTCCTAAAAACACATTTTTCCTGTATCAACAAGTTTATGATACCAACGGAAAGCCAATTGAAGGGGTTTTTGTAGATCAAAACAACGACGGAATCATTAACTCAAGCGATTTGCACAGAAGTAAAGGTTCTGATCCGAAAGTATTCCTGGGTTTTAGCACCAATGCAACCTATAAAAAATGGAATGCTGGTTTAGTAATGCGTGCTAATTTGGGTAACTACTTATATAACAATGTATACAGCCAAACCGGAAATTTAAGCCAGATATTAGGAACAGCAGTTTTGTATAACGCCTCTACTAATTACCTGGAAACAAACTTTAAGGGTGGAAATGCACATCAAATATTGAGTGATTATTATCTTCAAAATGCGTCATTCCTGCGTATGGATAACATCAACGTAGGTTACAAGGTTGGAACAATCTTTAATAACAAAGCCAATCTGCAATTGAACGCAAATCTTCAGAACGTATTCATTATCACCAAATACTCCGGTCTTGATCCAGAGATAGGTTCAGGGGTTGATAACAACATCTATCCGAGGCCAAGAGTGTTTTCTTTCGGACTGAATTTAAATTTTTGATAAACGAGTGTATCTATTTGAACATTCATCTCAAATCTCATGTCTCACATCAAAAATCTTACAAAATGATAACTAACTATTCAAAAAATATAATTGCTGCCTGCTTCACTGTTGTGTTTTTGGCATCATGCACTAAACTGGATTTAACTCCAACAAATGATTTGACAGCCGATAAGGTTTACAATTCTGTAGATGGATACCGTTCTTCTTTAGCAAAGGTTTATGGCGCATTTGCCTTAACAGGGAACGCCACCACCGGAAATGCAGATATCCCTTCCGAAATTGTAAAGGATGAAGGTAATTCTGACTTCTTACGTCTTTACTGGAACTTACAGGAAATAACTACTGATGAAGCAGCTTGGTCATGGCAAAATGATGGCGGGATTCAAGGCTTGCATGAAATGAGCTGGTCTGCTATTAACCCGATTGTAAATGGATTATACTACCGTTCATTTTTTCAAATCACCTTGTGTAATGAGTTTATCAGACAGTCATCTGATGAAAATCTAAGTACTAGGGGCATCTCTGGAGCAAGTGCAGATGAAATTAAAAAGTACCGCAATGAAGCTCGTTTTTTAAGAGCTTATCAATATTGGGTGCTGATGGATATATATGCAAACGTTCCGTTTGTAACAGAAAGTGATGCTATTGGAAGCAGTTTGCCGAAACAAATTGAGCGTAAAGATCTGTTCGCTTACATAGAAACTGAACTTAAAGCAATTGAAGCTGAGTTAGCGGATCCCAAAACTGCTGAATATGGTCATGCAGATAAAGGTGCGGCTTGGGCATTGCTTTCCAGGATGTATTTAAATGCTAAAGTTTATACAGGTGCAGAGCGTAATACCGATGCAATCACCTATGCAAACAAAATTATAACTGCCGGTTACACACTTCATTCAAATTATCGTGAGCTTACTATTGCAGATAACCACCTAAATGTAGATGAGAACATATTCACGATTAACTACGATGGTACCAATACTCAAAACTGGGGTGGAACTACGTATTTGGTTCACGGTCCGGCAAAAGTGCCAGGTAGTATTTCCGGCTCAAGTGGCGATTGGGGCGGCTTACGTTGTACTCAAAACTTCGTAAATCTTTTTGAAGATAATACAGGCAACACAGATAAACGTGCTCAGTTCTACACTGCTGGACAAAGCTTAAACATGAACGAATTGTACATGTCTACCGATGGGTTTTCAAGTACTAAATTCAGAAATTTAACTCGTACCGGAACAAAAGCTCCTAACGCAGATCCGGCTGGAAACTGGTCTGATATCGATTTTCCTTTATTCCGTTTAGGTGAAGTTTATTTAACGTATGCAGAAGCAGTTTTACGTGGCGGAACAGGTGGCGATGCAGTAACGGCTCTATCATACATCAATAACTTACGCACCAGAGCTTACGGAAATGCCAATGGAAACATCACTCAGGGCGCTTTAACACTTGATTTTATATTAGATGAAAGAGGACGTGAATTGTATTATGAGGCTTCTCGTCGTACTGATTTGATTCGCTTCGGAAAGTTTACAACCAACACCTACCTATGGGCTTGGAAAGGTGGGGTAAAAGCAGGAACAGCTGTAGCAGACAAGTACAATATTTTCCCGCTACCGTCAACTGATCTTTCTGCTAATCCGAATTTAAAGCAGAACGCGGGATATTAAGGGGTATAAAGTAGAAAGTATCAAGTAGAAAGTATCTAACATCTCAAATCTAATATCTCAAATCTCATTATTCACAACATGAAAAAGTTATTCAATCAACTTTTGACCATTATACTGGTAGCCATTCTTTTCTATTCATGCAAAAAAGATATGGAACAAATGATCCTTTCGTCGCCTAGTAAGATTGAGGGATTTTCCACAAGTGCTTCTCAGCTCGTTTTAAGCAGTGCTATGGATAAAAATAATGTAGTTACATTTAAATTTCAAAAACCAGATTATGGAAGCAACGTAGCTGCAACGTATGCACTTCAATTCGATTTACCTTCAGATACGTCTGGTGCTACCGCGTGGGAAAAAGCAGTAAATTTCAAATTACCTACAGATAGCCTTGAAATGAGCTTTTTAGGTTCTGATTTTAATGCAATGCTTGCAACACAATTAGCCATGCCAACTGGTGTAGCAGGGACAGTAGTAGTTCGTTTAAAATCTGCTATTAACCAAAGCACAGGAACATCATCTCTAGTACCGAGTATTTACTCGGTAGTAACCATGACTGTTACTCCTTACAAAGCAGTGGTGGTTTACCCAGCTTTACTGGTAAAAGGGGGTAATTCATGGAAAACTCCAGATACCCGCACAGATGGATTGGTATTGACCTCATTAAAATTTGACAGCAAATACGAAGGCTATCTAAATCTTCCGAATGCAGATGGTTGGGGTGGCGACGCTTTTAAATTAGTGTCATCAACCGATGCTAAAGTTTATGGTTACGGTTCGGATGCAAATACAATGAGCCTTACCGGAGGTAACTTATGGCTTACGCCTTCGCCTGCTTACATGAAAGTAAATGCTGATATCGCTGATTTAACTATTAAATATACACCTGTTCAGTTTTCGATTTCCGGAGATGATAATGGTTGGGGTTTCACACCAATGACATTTAACGCAACTACACAAGAGTGGGTGGCAAATAATGTAAGTTTAACTGCCGGCAAAACATTTGTGTTCACGAGTAATGGCTCATATGATATCAGTTATAAGGTAGATGCCAAAGGTGCTTTGACATTTGCAGGTCCACCAAGTTGGGGCGGTAACAATATTCCTATTACAAAAACTGGTGTTTATACAGTGACCTTAAATTTGAGTAAGGGTAATGGAAATTATTCTTATTCAATTAAATAATAAGCCTAACAACGCTGACAGGGTTCCAAACCCTGTCAGCGTTAAATACTCAATCATGATAAAAAACTGTCTATTAATCGCAGTGTTAGTTTTGATGGTCAGCTGCAAAAAGGCTACAACTCCACCCGTTATTATTGAGCCTGAACCTCCAGCGGTAACACCCATACTGTCTGAAAATTTTGTAAAAGGTGCAGACATCAGTTGGCTTACCGAAATGGAAGCAGCGAATGTTAAGTTTTATAATTCTGCAGGTACAGAAAATGACCTGATTCAAATTTTGAAAGATAAAGGCATGAATTCTGTTCGTTTAAGAGTTTGGGTTAATCCAACTGATGGATGGAATAATATAGCGGATGTGCTGGCTAAAAGTTTGAGAGCAAAAGCTTTAGGAATGCGCATTTTAATTGATTTTCATTATAGTGATTCATGGGCCGATCCTGGTAAGCAAACAAAACCAAGTGCGTGGATAGGCCAAAACATAATGCAGTTAAAACAGTCAGTTTATGATCATACCGTAAATGTATTAACCGTTTTAAAGAACAATGGCATTACACCAGAATGGGTTCAGGTAGGTAATGAAACCAACGATGGTATGTTATGGGAAGAGGGTAGAGCTTCAAAGAACATGAAAAACTTTGCCGAGCTTATTCAATCTGGTTATACCGCAGTGAAGGCCGTAAGCAGTACCTCTAAAGTAATGGTGCACATCTCTAATGGATATGATAACGGTTTGTTCCGTTGGATTTTTGATGGTTTAAAAGCTAACGGAGCCAATTGGGATGTGATCGGAATGTCGTTGTATCCTAGCTCAACTAATTGGTCAACACTCAACACACAATGTCTTACAAATATGAATGATATGGTATCTCGTTATGGTAAGGAAGTAATGGTTTGTGAAGTGGGAATGAGTGTGACAGCAACGACAGAATGCAAAGCTTTTTTAAGCGATATTATTTTAAAAACTAATTCAGTAGCTGGCAAAAAAGGCTTGGGCGTTCTTTATTGGGAACCGCAAGCTTACAACAGCTGGAAAGGCTATAACCTGGGAGCGTTTGATACTTCCGGCAAACCAACAGCTGCAATGGATGCATTTATGATTAAATAGTTGGTATTTGCTTCCTCATTCTGGAAGTTGAGCAATTACCACCCCCGACCCCTCCTAAAAACAGGAGGGGAGTACGCCGATATTTAAGCTGTGCCTGCTCCCCTGTTCTTATGGGAGCTGTCCGCAGGACTGAGGGGTTAACCAGATGCTAGATTCGCAGTACGCAATACTCATTACTCAATACCAGTTCATTACTCATTACCCAAAATACAACACTCAGTAAAAATGAAAAGAATCACAGGTTTAGTACTATTTCTCTCAATAATCTTCATATACACAGGCTATTCTCAAACAAGCCAAAAAGCAGTAACAGACCAAGTTTTTGTAGATAAAGAAGGAGTGATGCGCTGGAAGAAAACGGGTAAGGAAGCAAATTTTTTCGGAGTGAATTATACGGTTCCGTTTGCTTACGGCTACCGCTCTCACAAAGCATTGGGTGTTGATTTGGAGAAAGCCATCGATCAGGATGTGTATCATTTCTCGAGGTTGGGATTGGATGCCTTTCGAGTTCATGTTTGGGATGCAGAAATCTCTGATAAAGAAGGAAACCTTATCAATAATGAGCACTTACGCTTATTTGATTATTTAATTGCCCAGCTTGAAAAACGCAATATAAAAATACTGATCACGCCAATTGCCTTCTGGGGAAATGGATATCCCGAAAAGGATGAAAAAACAGGAAGCTTTTCTAATGTGTATGGCAAAGGCCCATCGGTTGTTAAAGAAGAAGCGTTTGTAGCACAGGAGCGATACATTGCTCAGTTATTAAAACATAAAAATCCGTATACAAAGCTCACTTACGTGAATGATGCAAATATCATTGCCATGGAAATTAACAACGAGCCGCATCATTCTGGTCCGAAAGCAAGAACCACAGAATATGTAAACCGGATGGCTAAAGCAACCCGGAGTACAGGCTGGACAAAACCTGTGTTTTATAATATTAGTGAGTCGCCATGGTATTCGGATGCGGTAGTAAAAGCAGATGTTGATGGACATAGTTTTCAATGGTATCCAACCGGATTAGTTGCAAACCATACACTACAGGGCAATTTCCTGCCAAACGTAGATAAGTATGTAATCCCGTTTGATTCCATTCCGGCATTTAAAAATCGTGCTAAAATGGTATATGAATTTGATGCAGGAGATGTATTGCAATCCTATATGTATCCAGCAATGGCTAGAAGTTTCAGATCTGCTGGCTTTCAGTGGGCTACCCAATTTGCTTATGATCCAATTGCTACGGCTTACGCCAACACTGAATATCAAACGCATTATTTGAATCTTGCTTACACGCCATCCAAAGCCATTAGCTTATTAATAGCATCTAAAGCGTTTCATCAGCTACCACGATCTAAAAGCTATGGCACTTATCCTGTTGATACGTTGTTCAATGCTTTTAGAGTAAGCTATAGACAGTCACTCAGTGAGATGAATGCAGCCCGTGAGTTTTACTACTCAAATACCACACAAACCAAACCGGTTAATATATCCACATTAGCAAAAATTGCGGGTGTAGGCAGTTCTCCAATCGTTAAATACTCAGGATATGGGGCTTATTTTCTGGATAAATTGGATGACGGTATTTGGCGCTTAGAAGTAATGCCGGATGCCATTCATATTCGTGATCCTTTCGCAAAAGCATCGCCTAAAAAAGAAGTGACACGTATTCAGTGGCTAGATCAATCTATGCAGATCAGCTTACCAAATTTAGGTTATGATTTTGAAATTAAAGGTTTAAACGATGGTAACAGCTTTAAATCTACTTCCAGTACAAATGGCTTCAACATCAAGCCAGGAACTTATTTACTTGTTAAAAAGGGGAAAAATAGTAGCAAATGGAAAGCTACTAGCAAATTTGGAAGCATTACGTTGAATGAATTTGTTGCGCCCAAATCTGTAAATGCCGATCCTTTTATTGTACATCAACCTTATTCGGAAGTAACAGCAGGTAAGGCTTACACCTTAAACTTAAAGGCAACAGGCGTTAATGAAGCGGATAAGTTATCCATTGAATTACACAACAGCGCTAATAAATGGAAAACAGTTGATGTCCTGAGAAAATCAGCTTATGACTACCAAGTTGAAGTACCTGCAGAGTTGGTGGTTGCAGGAGTTTTGAATTACAAGATAGTCGTTCGCAAAGCGGATGGTACATGGATTGCCTTCCCTGACGCAGTAAAAGGTAATCCAACAGATTGGGATTACATCAACGAAGGTGAATACAAAACCTTTGTTGCTACGGCTAATTCACCAATAGAATTGTTTAACACAAACGTGGATAGATCTAAAGTAGATATTTATGCACCTGATTGGACGAACTTCTCCACCACACAGGTAACAGGCGAAAAATCAGGACAACTTTTACTACGCACAAGTATCAATAATTCGCAAGCAGGGAAAGAAATGGCTTGGCAATTTTATTTTGCTGATAAGGTGAAGGGAAGAAAAGCTGATCTTTTAACACGCGATAAACTCATGTTGAGCGCACGGTCAGACAATGGACCTATCCGGGTTAAAATTTCTTTAATCACAAATGAGGCACAAGTTTATTCGGCATACGTTACAGTCAATAAAAAATTGAGTGAAATCGAAATACCCATTAAAAGCCTCATAAAAGATAATTTACTTTTGCTGCCAAGGCCTTATCCAGGATTTCAGACATTAAATCTAACCACAGTTGAAGCACCACACCTCGATTTAAACGAGATAGAACGCTTGGGAATTAGCTTCACAGCAGACCAGTCTGAAACCACAAGTATAGAAGTTGAATCCATTTTACTGCAATAAAAAAACCAACGGCACAACGTTAAATCACATAATCTAGTGTAATATGAAAAAGATACATCGTATCTCCGCAATATGTACTGCCTTATTTTTGGCATGTACCACTGTAATTTTTAGTCAGGAAGTATCCAGAAACAAACAAAGTTTCGATGAAGACTGGAAATTCAGTCTCGGTCACGCAGCCGATCCTGCTAAAGATTTTAACTTCAGAGTAGCCAACATCTTTGCTAAGGCTGTTAAAACTGAAACCACCGCCATCGACTTGAAATATAATGATAAAGCTTGGAGAAGCTTGAATGTTCCTCATGACTGGGCCGTAGAATTACCTTTCGCCAATTCTCCAAACTTCGACATGATGTCGCATGGTTACAAAGCCATTGGCGGGCTGTTTCCTGAAAATAGCATTGGCTGGTATCGTAAACATTTTACTGTAGCTAAAGCCGATTCGGGTAGCCGTTATTCGGTTCAATTTGATGGTATTTTTCGCGATGCCATGATTTGGGTGAATGGTTTCTATTTGGGCAGAAACGAAAGCGGTTATATTGGCCAAACGTATGATATCACCGACTTCTTGAACTTCAATTCGGATAATGTGATTGTGGTTAGGGCAGACGCCAGCCAGAGTGAAGGTTGGTTTTATGAAGGAGCCGGAATTTATCGCCATGTATGGTTAAATAAATATAACGGCTTGCACATACCTGATGAGGGGGTTTTTGTACATGCAACTGTGGCAAATAACCAGGCGAATGTGAGTGTGGAAACAACGGTAGAAAATCAATATTTAATAAAGTCGGGCTATTCACTTTTATCCTACATCACAGATAGAAATGGAAAGAAAATCGCATCATCAACTGAAACAACAGGTTCTTTAAATGTAAATGAGAAAGCGAATGTTAAACAAAGCATCGCGTTAAGCAAACCCAGATTATGGTCATTGGAAGATCCGTATCAATATCATTTAGTATCAGAAGTTAGAGTTGGAAACAAATTGATTGACGTTGTTAAAACCCGTTTTGGCGTACGTACAATTGAGTTTAACCTATCCACTGGTTTTTTCCTTAACGGCAAGCACATCAAGATCCATGGAACCAACAACCATCAAGATCATGGAGGTTTAGGGTCCGCATTGCCAAATGATCTTCAGTATTATCGCATCCGTTTATTAAAAGAAATGGGTGTAAATGCATACCGGGCAAGTCATCACGCCCCAACTCCAGAATTGCTAAACGCCTGTGATAGTTTGGGGATGCTGGTTTTGGATGAGCAACGAATTTTAAGTAGTAGTGCCGAATACATCGATCAGTTTACTCGTTTAATCAAGCGTGATCGAAATCATCCCTCCATATTTTTATGGTCTATCGGGAACGAAGAAGGAAGCATTCAAACAGCCAGCTCAGGCAGACGTATTGCACAAACTTTGCTGGCGAAACAAGTAGAATTAGATCCAACCAGAACCAGTACCTATGCAGCAGATTTAGCCAATGTTTTTTCTGGTGTCAATGAGGTTATCCCAATAAGGGGCTTCAATTACCGCCATTTGGGAGTTGCTGACTATCATCGCGATCATCCTAGCCAGCCAATTTTAGGAACCGAAATGGGCAGTACAGTAACCACCAGAGGTATTTATGCCAAAGATAGCGTGAGAGCATATGTTCCGGATCAGGATATTACCGCTCCATGGTGGGCGAGTACGGCCGAAGCATGGTTACCCTTATCAGAAGAAAATCCCTTTTGGCTGGGTGGTTTCATCTGGACTGGTTTTGATTATCGCGGAGAGCCAACTCCCTACCAGTGGCCGAACATTAGTTCACATTTTGGTGTGATGGATGCTTGCGGCTTTCCTAAAAATATCTATTATTACTACCAATCCTGGTGGACTGATAAAGATGTATTACACATCACACCTCATTGGAACTGGAAAGGAAAAGAAGGCAAACTGATTGATGTTTGGGTAAATAGCAATGCGGATAATGTAGAGCTCTTCTTAAATAGGAAAAGTTTAGGGAAGAAAACAATGCCGAAAAATAGTCATCTAATTTGGCAGGTTCCCTATCATGCTGGCGTTTTACAAGCAGTAGGCTATAAAGGCGGACGAAAAATAACTACTAAAGTAGAAACTACAGGGGAAGCCTATCAACTGGTTCTAAGGGCAGATAAAACCAATTTGAAAGCCAATGGAATTAATACAGCAGTAATCAACGTCTCAGTTGTTGATAAACAAGGTAGGGAAGTTCCCGATGTAAATGAATTAATTAGTTTTTCCCTTACTGGGGATGCTAAGATTATCGGCGTAGGAAACGGCGATCCAAGTAGCCATGAAGCGGATAAGTATTTAGAAGGAAAATGGCAACGGAAATTATTTAATGGAAAATGCCAGGTAATTATTCAGGCTGGCAAAAACAATAGTAATATCCGTTTAAACGCAGATTCCGAAAACTTGAAAGGCAGCGTTAATCAGATTTCTATCAGTAAATAGCATTAAGATAAGTTAATTCGGGCAACTTATAATTATTGGTATGAGAGCAGGGCGAAAGTCTTGCTCTTTTTTATTTAGGTATTCCATCCGAAATTCTGGTTTTCCTTCTTTTTTCCTTCCGTATGAATGTTTAATTTTTGACAAGCCTGTTTCAATTATGGATATTTAAAAATTAGTTTGGGCGTTCGGGCGGGCTTTCCGTTCCAATCTTTTGCTGGTAGGAGCAAAAGGATTTTCACTTCACTCCCTAACGCAAAACCTAGCATATTTTATAAATATCTTAAAAATGATTTTGATCCTAACCATACAATGAAGATCGAAGGCAGCTTTTAATAGAACTTATACTAATTTAATTAAAGCATCTCCACCTAACAGATTAATTTTGTCAATGTAATATAAGCGTTCGCTAACTGTACGGAAATGAACAGTCTAAATAGATTTGAGTTTATAATACCCTATATATCAATATATTACTGTTTTGGTACGAGTTTGATTGTGATAGCTATCAGGTATTAGCAATCAGCAATCAGCCTATAGCTATCAGCCAGTGAAAAGTTCACAATAAGATTAGCTGATAGAATTATTGAAAAGATGCTCAAGGCTGAAAGCAATCAGCAATCAGCAATCAGCTTTGAGCTATCAGCCAGTGAAAAGTTCACAATAAGATTAGCTGATTGAATTATTGAAAAGATGCTATAGGCTGATAGCTGACTGCTGACAGCTCAAAGCTCAAAAACAAACATGCTATAGGCTGATAGCTGACAGCTGATTGCTCAAAACTCAAAGCTCAAAGCTGATTGCTCAAAACTTAACAAAATGTTTAAGAACTACCTCAAAATCGCCCTCAGAAACTTGTTTAAATACAAGCTGACCTCCTTTATAAACCTATTTGGTTTAACCATCGGATTAACCTGCTGTTTGGCAATCATCGCTTATACTTTAAACGAGATGAGCTATGATACATACCATAAAAAGGCCGATCGTATTTATCGTGTGGCTACAGATTGGAAATGGGCAGGCGGAAGCTTAAATATGGCAAACACTTCTGGTCCCGTTGCACCTTTGCTAAAACAAAACTTTCCAGAAGTAGAAAAAACAGTTCGTTTCTATACAGAAGGAACTGAATTTGTAAAATCTGGACAAAATTCGATAGAGATTTCACCAATATTCACGGAAAATAGTTTCTTTGAAATTTTTGATCATCAATTTATTTATGGTAATCCGAAAACCGCTTTAAATGAACCAAACTCCATGATTCTTACCGAAAGCGCTGCAAAAATGATCTTTGGAAGTGTTGCCAAAGCTTATGGAAAAACGTTGGAATATATCAATCGGCCAACCCAAAAAGTAACGGGGATTATTAAAGATGTTCCGGCTAACTCTCATTTTACTTTCAACGCAGTAGGTGTATTAGATGCAAACTCTGAAAGCGTCAAAAACATACAGGAAATCAATCTGTACACCTATGTACTTTTAAAACAAGGTGCTAAAATAACAGGCTTTGAAAAGAAAATTCAAAAGCTAATGGGCAAACAGCTAAACGATTTTCAATCTAAATACAATTATGTTTTACAGCCTTTAACTTCTATTTATTTAACATCTCATTTACAAGGTGAAATTGGTGCTAATGGTAATATTCAATACTTGTATATTTTTGGTGTGATTGGAGGGGTTATCTTACTGTTGGCCTGCATAAATTACATTAATTTAGCAACTGCACAGTCAACCCGCCGGGCGAAAGAAGTTGGAGTTCGGAAGGTAATGGGGTCGGACAGAAAGCAAATCGTTGCTCAGTTCTTTACCGAATCTCTCCTGTTAATAGTCGTTTCTTCTGTTCTAAGCGTTTTGCTTCTTCAAGCTCTTTCTCCGTTACTTAGTCAGATAGGAGGTAAACCAATTATCCTATGGTCTGCTGGTTGGCTGTCTGTTTTGATGCTGGTATTTGGATTAGCACTTACAGTAAGTATCATAAGTGGCCTTTATCCGGCTATTTTTCTTTCAAAATTTGCCCCTGCTACTGTTTTAAAAGGAGTATTTAATGGTAATCCTTCTCATTCATATCTCAGGAAATCATTGGTCGTAATTCAGTTCACCATTTCTATTGCGCTGATAGTATTTACATTTATTAGTTGGCAACAATTAAGTTTTGTGATGAATAAAGACTTGGGTTTCAATAATAATCAAGTTGTAGGATTGCGGATTCCAAGCTATGAATTACGAACCAAAAATCTTTCTGCATTGAAACACAAGCTAAGTACTTATTCAGGTATTGTTGGAACTACTGCTACCACCAATCAAGTAGGTAGGGATGGGGCAATTCCAACAAGCGGTTTCTTCTTCGAAAATAACAGTGAGAAACCATCTTACACAAACATGTCTCAAAAAATTGGCATTGATGAGGCGTATTTTAAGCTGATGGAAATCAAACTCAAAGAAGGACGAAACTTCTCCGCTAGCTTTCCTTCAGATTCTTCACGAAGCTTAATTGTGAACGAAACATTGGTTGCAAAGCAGGGCTGGAAGAACCCAATAGGAAAGCGGATTTGGTATTTTGTTGATGACAATGGCAATACGCAGGAAGCGAAGATAATTGGAGTTGTGAAAGATTTTCATGTAACATCACTACATCAAACCATAGAACCCTTAGTATTCTTTATGGCTCCACCGATGGAGTCAGATAATTTATATATCAAAATAAAGCCCGAAAAGACAAAGGAAAGCCTTGCTTTTATTCAAAAAACATATCGGGAATTTGATAATTATAACCCGTTTGAAACTTATTTTTTGGATCAGAATTTTGCCAATCAATATCAAGACGATAACCAAAAACGAAATCTATTTATGTTGTTTGCTTCTTTAGCAATCATAATTGCTTGTCTGGGTTTGTTTGGTTTAGCTGCATTCACTATAGAACAACGCACCAAAGAAATTGGTATCCGTAAAGTTCTTGGAGCTTCGATGGAAAACATATTATTAATGGTTACCAAAGACTTTGTATGGCTCGTAATAATAGCCTTTGTAATCGCTTCGCCCATTGCACTATGGGGAATTAATAAATGGTTGCAAGATTTTGCTTATAAAGTAGATATTCATTGGTGGACATTTGCCATAGCCGGACTGCTAGCTGTTATAATTGCTTTAGCAACAGTAAGTTTCCAAGCATTGAAAGTTGCACTAGCAAACCCAGTTAAAAGTTTAAGAACTGAATAGTAATGAGCTATCAGCAGTCAGCTATCAGCCCTTTTATACGTTAAAGGAAAGGGAGCTGTCAGCTATCAGCCTTTTACAGTTCAAAAGAAAGGGATTTTTGTTCGGAAATAGAGTCTAAGTTGACAGCTTAAAATTCAAAATAATAAATATGCTATAGGCTCATTGCTGACTGCTGATAGCTGACAGCTCAAAGCTCAAAATAATAAACACGCTATAGGCTCATTGCTCACTACAGATAGCTAAAAGCTAAAAACTTGCTAGAAAACTGATACCTCACAGCTGATACCTGATACCTAAAAAAATGCTTACTAACTACCTCAAAATCGCTTGGAGAAGTTTGTTTAAAAACAAGCTTTTCTCTTTCATTAACATATTTGGACTGGCTTTAAGCTTGTCGATTTGTATGATGGTGATGGTAAGAATTAAAAACGAATTTAGCTATGATCGCTTTCATCCTTATCCAGAGCGTACCTATCGGATTATTTCGGAAATCAGCAATAAAAGAGGCGATCATTGGAAGCTGGCCAGCACTCCCTTGCCTTTAGAACAAAAAATAGTATCAAGTAGTGATGCGATTGAAAGTACCGTACAGATTTATCCGGCCATTAATCAAAAGGCAGCAACCGAGGGCAAAGAATTATCCATTCGTGGAGCATTTACAGAATCCTCTTTCTTTAAAGTTTTTGGTTTTACACTAAAGCAGGGCGATGAAAATACCGCATTAAATGAGCCGAACAGCATTATTCTAAGTAAAACTGCTGCTGAGAATTTTTATGGAAGGAAAAGTGCTATCGGGCAAATTTTAAATCTGGAAACTTTAGGAAGCTATCAGGTTACCGGCGTATTGAATGAAATACCCGGCATATCACATCTTGATTTTGATGTTTACATAGCTTCTTCCGCAATTCCACAATTAGAAAAGCTGCACAAATTGCCGCAATTCTTAAATAATTGGGATTCCTTTGAAAAGGGATATACCTATGTGTTGCTTCAAGAAAATGCATCGCCGGAAACGGTAACCAAAAGCTTAAAAAGGATATCAGCAGAAATCAACAAGCTATCAAAAGATGGGCAGTTTAATTTTGTAACAGAACCTTTAAGTGCTATAACTCCAGGCAGTAGTGATGTTTACAATGGAATAGGTGGCGGTACCAGTTGGATGAAAGTTTATATTGAGTCTGGAGTAGCATTGATTTTACTTCTGGCCGCTTGTTTCAATTATGTAAACCTGACCATCGCAAGGGCACTTACCCGGGCAAAGGAAGTGGGCATCCGTAAAGTTAATGGTGCTTCCAGGTACCAGATATTTGCTCAATATATCATCGAATCGGTATTAATTGCCTTCTTTTCCTTAGGTGTAGCATTAATTATTTTGTCTTTTGTGCTCAGATATAAACCTTTTAATGATGGTTATGAAATGATTCCGAATGTCCAGTTAGACTATTCGATCTTGATTATTTTTGTATCATTTACTGTTATTATCGGTATGCTTGCTGGTTCATTTCCTGCGTGGATCTTGTCGGCTTTTAAACCAGTGCGAGTTTTAAAAAATATCTCTACCGAAAAGTTGTTTGGTAATATTTCGCTGCAGCGGATATTAATTGTATTTCAATTTTCACTTTCACTGGTAATCATTATTTTCCTTTCCGCCTTTTATCGCCAGTTCAGTTATTTGGGCAAAGCCGATTATGGATTTAGAAAGAATAATTTGATCACCATCCCGTTGAACGGAAATAAACCTGAAATATTAATAAATGCCCTCGCTGGTGTTACCGGAGTGGGAAAAATTGCTGCTATTTCTGATAATTTCGGTTCCAGACAAACCGGCGACATCACGGCCTTGTATAATAAGGAGAAAAATCTGCGTATCAATTTGGCGTATTATTTTGCTGATCAGAATATAGTTCCGGTGATGGATTTGAAGATTAAAGCTGGCGAAAACCTACCAATAACCGATGATCAGAATAAAGGAAAGTATTTACTGGTGAATGAAAAGGCCGTATTAGCAATGGGATACAAAATGAATGAAGCAATTGGTAAAATGGTTTGGTTAAATGATACAGCACAGGCAACTATTACGGGGGTTGTTCAAGATTTTTACTACCGTAACCCGGGTATCAACCCTCAGCCAATGGCACTGATTAACAATGCTACAGACGTTAAATATTTAACAATAACCGTTTCAACTTCCGATAGAGAAAGGTTCGTTTCTGTTTTGAAATCGGTATGGCAGCACGTAACCCGACAAGAAAACTTCGTTTATAATTGGTTTGATGAATATTTAGAAGAATCAAGTGACCAAACAGCTACTATTTCTTTATTGGGATATTTAGCTTTTATGGCGGTGTCCATTGCTTCTTTAGGCTTATTCGGGTTAGTGATTTATACAATCGAAACCAGGCGAAAGGAAATTAGCGTACGGAAAGTGATCGGTGCAAGTGTGAACCAACTAATGGCCCATCTGTCCAAAAACTTTGTAAAGCTGCTTTTAATTTCAGGGGCCATAGCAATGCCCTTAGGCTACATTCTAAGCCGAATCTTTCTTCAAAATTTCCCATCAAGAATAAACTTCGGAGTTGAAAGTGTGTTAGTTTGCTTTATGCTTTTATTAGTAATAGGCTTATTTACCATCCTAAGTCAAACCTTTAAAGCAGCAAGGGAAAACCCGGTAAAAAACTTAAGAAATGAGTGAAGGAGCTGTCAGCGATGAGCCGTCAGCTATCAGCACTTGGCGAGTGTAATAACTGAAGTGAAAACAAAATATAGATATGCTATCAGCTAATATTGATACAAAATAATTAACTCGCTATAAGCTGATAGCTCAAAGCTGACTGCTGACAGCTAAAAAAGCTCATTGCTGACTGCTGATAGCTAAAAGCTAAAAAAACATGCTCAAAAATTACTTTAAATCTGCTTGGCGAAGTATTCTTAAGAACAAAGGAACTGCTTTTATAAACATCACTGGTTTATCGGTGGGATTAACTGCTGCGGTTTTAATATTGTTGTGGGTGCAAAATGAAATGAATTTTGATAAAGATCATCCCGAATCGGGAAACATTTACAGACTGACAACCAGTATTCCGTCAAATAACTGGATGTGGGAAACTACGCCTTTGCTTTTAGCTGATGCTGCGAAAAAAGCTATTCCAGAGATCGCTTCAGCATCCCGATTATACGCAGATAACTCGCCTGTTTTCAATGTAAACGGGGAACTTATTTATGAGAAAAAGACGGCCTATGTTGATGACGATTGGTTCCAGATATTTCACTATGATTTTGTGGAAGGCAATGTTCAGTCATTTGCTCAAAATCATAACGGGATTATATTAACCCAGTTTGCTGCAGAAAAATATTTTGGGAAACAACCGGCGATCGGCAAAACCATTCGAATTGACAGTGCCAATTTTCAAGTAAGAGCAGTCGTGAAAAATGCATTATCAAACTCTAGTTTTCAATATGATGCTTACCTACCTTTAGCCGCTTTATTAACCGATAAACAAAGACGAGAAAATGATGAGGATTGGGGAAATTTCAATTACCTCACATTCATAAAGCTGAAACAGGGTTCAAATACTACTCTTACAGAAAGGAAACTAACACATGTATTGCCCGATAATGCAAAGGAAGAAACTAAAATCACGCTTCTTCCCTTAAATAAATTGCATTTCGAGGGCGGCTCCGAGTTTTCTGCTTTTGCCCATGGTAATCAAAATACGGTGTATATATTTTCTGCGCTTGCTTTTTTGCTGTTATTGGTAGCCTGCATCAATTACGTAAATCTTACAACGGCAAAAGCCAGTCTGCGGGCCAAAGAAGTAAGCGTCCGGAAGATGATTGGTGCTAAACGAATCCATTTATTTTGCCAGTTCATTGCGGAAGCCGTACTTATTAGCGCAATATCGATGGCCACCACCTTGATTCTTGTTCAAGTATGTTTACCCTACTTCAACGTAATTACCGGTAAAAATTTTGAGTTTACTCTCACCTCATTAAATATGTGGTTTGTGATTGGGGGTACTTTGCTTACCGCTTTCTTATTAAACAGCATTTATCCAGCTTTAGTTTTATCATCATTTAAACCACTGAGTGTGTTTCGTGGCTTTATGATATTAAAATTAAAAGACACCTATTTTCGCAAAGGGTTGGTAATACTTCAGTTTACTATTTCGGTGATATTAATTTCAAGTACCATTGTCATTTACAGGCAAATGAATTTTATCCAACAAACTAATCCGGGTTATAATCGTTCACAAGTGCTTTTGTTTTCGCTGCCTCAAAATATCAGTGCTGATAAAAAGAGCTCGATTATTCAAAATATGAAGCAAAATCTGCAATACCAAAGCAGTATAGAAAGTATGACAGTCGCGAACCAATCTATTGTGAATATTGGTAGTTTATCTACAGGCAGTGCAGATTGGATTGGTCGTGATACCACCTTTAATCCAAAAATAGCTCAACTATCTGCAGATGCAGATTTTCAAAAAACAATGCAATTAAAAATGCGAGAAGGCAGATGGTTTCAGCAAGGAAATGAAGCTGATAAAAACAATGTGATCCTAAATGAAACGGCCGTAAGCCAACTTAATATTCCCAAGCCAATTATAGGGCAGCGGTTTACTTTTAAGGGGAGAACCGGACAAATAGTTGGGGTGGTAAAAGATTTCAATTTCAAAAGTTTGCATTCTAAAACCAGTTCACTAATTGCTTTTAATGATCCAACGTGGTTTAATTATTTTATGGTTCGTATTGCGCCCGGAAATATGGATAAATCTATTTCAGTTCTAAAAGATGCCTGGAAAGAACTGTTACCCAATAATCCATTGGAATACAAATTTTTGGATGATAGCTTTAATGAAAATTATAGAGAAGATCAACGTGCATCCTTCTTGATCTTGGTATTTGCGATCATTGCGATCCTAATTTCATCACTTGGTTTATTTGGTTTATCAGCCTTTACCGCAGAACAACGCAAAAAGGAAATTGGTATTCGGAAAGTATTAGGCGCAACTGTTGCGAACATTACCGGCTTGCTATCAAAAGATTTCGTCAAACTAGTAGGTATTTCAATTATAATAGCCACGCCACTAGCTTTTTGGGCCATGAATAAATGGATCCAAAATTTCGCCTATCGAATTGAAATAGTCTGGTGGATGTTCGCTGCCGCGGGATTGCTTGCCTTACTTATTGCTTTGCTAACTACTAGTTTTCAGGCGGTTAAAGCAGCTTTGTCTAATCCGGTTAAAAGTTTAAGGACGGAGTAGGCATCGGGTTTTGAGTTGTAAGTTTATGGGTGGTAAGTTGTAGGTGTCGATGCCTAAATAGCGTTGACTGTTTTGTAGGTCCATTGAGCATGCTAGAGCGTTAGGGGTTGTTCCAAAGGAATCCCTTTGGGACAGTGAAAATCCTTTTTTGTTGTTTTGACCTGGTGGAGGAAACAAAAGATTGTAGCGTAAACCCGCCCTGAACGCCCAAATTGTTCTTATTAAATGATGTTTGGTATCTCTTCTGTAAACATAAATGGTTTCACAGATTCAATTCATTAATCATCATTAAGTAACTATTCGCCTCGGTTTAACATTCCTACCACCTCAAACCTTATTTTTGCTATTATGAGCAAAAGTCGTTTTGAACAGAAACCTAAAAATCAAATAAAAGCTTCTTCATTAACTTTTAAAGAAAGGTTTGACGCATTACGCAACTTGCCTCATTTTCTCAAGCTGGTTTGGCAAACTCATCCAGGAATGACATTGGCGAGTTCCTTGTTGCGAATCATTCGTTCGGCTTTACCACTGGCGATTCTGTATGTCGGCAAGCTTATTATTGATCAGATAGTACTTTTAAGTAATCATACAAGCAGCCATTCGCCTAATTATTTGTGGAAATTAGTAGCACTAGAGTTTGCTCTAGCTATTTTATCGGATGTTTTAAATCGGGCGATCACCTTAATGGATAGCTTGCTAGGTGATTTATTTTCCAATTTCACTTCGGTTCAGATTATGGCGCATGCTGCCACGTTAGATCTTGACCAATTCGAAGATTCGGTTTTTTACGATAAAATGGAACGGGCAAGGCAGCAAACAGTAGGTCGCACCGTTCTACTTTCACAGGTAATGAGTCAATTGCAAGATTTGATTACCATCAGCTTTCTTGCGTCTGGATTATTGATTTTTAATCCCTGGCTTATTTTGCTTTTGCTGTTAGCTATTGTACCGTCTTTTCTCGGAGAATCCTATTTTAATGACCAAACCTACGCCATGACCCGAAGTCAAACACCTGAACGCCGGGAATTGGATTATTTCAGGTTTTTAGGTGCCAGTGATGAAACAGCGAAAGAAGTGAAAACATTCAACCTTTCGGGATTTATCATCGAAAGATTCAAATTTCTATCAAATAAATTTTACCAGGATAATAAAAAATTAGTACTTCAGCGGGCATCTTGGGGAACTTTCTTTTCAATGCTCAGTAGCGCCGGATATTACACAGCATACGTAATTATCATTCTTCGTACCATCACCGGGCAGGTTAGTATTGGGGAGCTAATTTTTCTGGCAGGTTCATTCCGGCAAATGAAGGGTTTACTAGAAGGGATTTTAACTCGTTTTACAGCAGTATCTCAAGGTGCTATTTATCTCAGCGATTTTTTTGAGTTCTTTGAAATCAAACCGAAAATAAAAGTGGCAATCAATCCCTTACCTTTTCCAAAACCGTTAAAAACAGGATTCACGTTTGAGAATGTTGGTTTCAAATATCATAACTCCGACCGGTGGGCCAATCGATATTTAAGTTTTACGCTTCAACCAGGAGAAAAATTGGCTTTGGTAGGGGAGAATGGAGCAGGTAAAACAACGCTGGTTAAATTGCTGGCTCGTTTATATGATCCAACGGAAGGAAGGATCTTGTTGGATGGTATTGATTTGAAAGAGTATGATTTAAACGATTTGAGGCTGAATACCGGAATTATTTTCCAGGATTATCTCAGATACCAAATGACATTGGCTCAAAATATCGCAGTTGGGAACATCACCGAAAAGGATAATCGTGAACTAATCGAAAGTTCTGCGGAGCTAAGCCTGGCTGATGTACTTGCGAATAAACTTCCTGAAAAATACGACCAAATGTTAGGGAAACGCTTTTACCAGGGTGTGGAACTATCCGGTGGCGAATGGCAAAAAGTCGCACTCGCCCGTGCTTACATGAAAGACACTCAGTTATTAATACTGGATGAACCAACCGCCTCACTGGATGCCCGTGCGGAATATGAAGTTTTTCAGCGTTTTGCCGAATTAACTAAAGGAAAATCCGCCGTCCTGATTTCGCACCGTTTCTCGACCGTTCGCATGGCAGATAGAATTTTAGTTTTAGATAAAGGTCAATTAGTTGAACTCGGCAGTCACGAAGAACTTTTGCAAAAAGGTGGCCGTTATGCAGAGCTGTTTGATTTACAGGCAATGGGGTATAGGTAGGTTGGTTTTGAGTATCAAATCGTAAGTGTTAAGTAGTAAGTCGTTAGTATAAAGTATAAAGTCCTTATTATAAAATGTTAAGTATCAAGGTGGACCTGCAAACCTCAAAGCTGACTGCTGATAGCTGACTCTTCAAAGCTGTATAAGTATTCCCATCATAAGAATCTGTCGCCCCAAATTGGGGAAAAGGAGAAACACTCGAGTAATTATTAGTGTAAGATTTTTAAATAATTAGATAAATTATAAAATCAATATGTTATTTAAATTAATCATAGCTTTTTATGTGAAATCAATAGTTATATTAAATATTGTATTATGAAATATTCCTTAAGTTATTAAAGAATAAGGAAAATGGGGGATGCGCAATAAACTTGCCTGTAGTCTTGGCTGAGTTTATGTGAATCAAAGTATATATAGTACTCGAACCAGAATATATTGGTTTTTAATGTGATTGTTTACCATCTATTCCCCCGTATATGAAAAAACATGACTTCTATAAATTAATTCTCTCACGAAAAAAGCCTCTTAGATTACTGGCTTTGCAATTTACCAATGACGAAAAAGATGCCGAGGAATTGGTTGAAGGAACGATGTTAAAGGCCATAGCTGATCTGCACAGCTATAAAACAGGCAATAATATAAATGGATGGTTATATTCAATTATGAAAAGTAGGTTTATTCAGAAATATAAAAAATCTGTAAAAAGGAATTTGCTTATTGCTAGGTCGAAACAGGAAGTATTCGAACATCTGCCTTATAGTTGTGCTTTAAATAAGGTTCATTTCAAGGTATACGATATCACCAACTTATTATTGAATTACAAAATAAATGGTCAAGCACCATTCTCTCATTATCACAACCCTACCAATTTAAACGAAAACGTTGATTAGGGGATTAGGGTTTACAGGGATTTAACCACGCTCATCAAGCTTAAGAATTCTGCTATTTCCTATATCTGAAAAAATCAGTATTCTGCTTATTTATGCCAATTAGTTATTCTGATAGCTCAAAGCTGACTGCTGATAGCTAACAGCTCACAGCTAAAATCAAACAGCCGCTGCCTTCCCAATCAGTTCCCCCACTTTATCTGACACCGGAATTTTAACAGCTGCATCAATGCCATGTGGCGACATTTTTTTCAGTGTCTTCTGAATAATATCAATCACTTTATCATCTTCATGTTTTGCGGCAAATTCGTCCAGATAATACTGGATAAATACCAAGCAGATTACATCTTCTAACAGCTGAGTATCCGGGTTTTGATGGAGCTGTTTTTTTAAAAGAAGTGCTTTGACTTTCTCAATCGTATCGTCATCGTATTTGCATTCGCGAAGTATCTTTTCTGCCACAGCAGCATGATGAAGCTTTAACTGGCTTCTCCATTGTAAATAGCCTTTTCGATCCATTGGATATTCACTTCTGGCAATTTCCCATCTGCCAATATGCTGAGACCGGGCAGCAAGCTGTAAATAATCCGGAACATCAAAAGCAAAATCGTTAAGCTTTTCGGTCATCCTCAATGCATATAAAACTTCCTTCGGATAGGTATCACCTTCAAATATCTCTCTATTTGGATCGGCAGAATTATATAAATCGAAGGCGTCAAAAGCCTGTTGTAATTGCTCGTTCAGATTCATATTGAAATATAATAGTTTAAAGCTTAGTTTATATTAAATAAAAAAACTCCCGAAGGAGTTTTATATTTTCTAAAATTTATTAGGATTTGTTATTTAATCGGTTTTGGCTCTACATTCGGAGTTTCCTTGCCAAATTTGATTAACTCCACTTCAAATATCAGCACGCTGTAGGGAGGTATTTCTTGTCCAGCTCCCTTTTCACCATAAGCTAATTGATAGGGGATAAAGAAACGATATTTAGAACCAATAGGCATTTGTTGTACACCTTCTGTCCAACCTGGGATAACTTGATTTAAAGGGAATGAAATAGGTTCGCCACGATCATATGAACTATCGAATTGTTTTCCATTCAATAAAGTTCCTTTATAATGAACAGTAACTTCATCGGTAACTTGTGGTTTTGGCCCTGTACCAGCTTGTAATATAAGATATTGTAAGCCACTAGGTAAGGTTACTACACCTGGTTTTGTTTTATTCTGTTCTAAAAATTTAGTTCCTTCAGCGATGTTTCCAGAAAACTTATTCTTGTTAATACTGGATAAAAAGGTATAAATAGTTTGCTGACATTTATCTGCAGCTAAATCTGGCTTTGAATCTTTAAAAACATCATTCATCGCATTGCTCAGCAAAGCATAATTTAAATTAGTAACCCCACGTGATTTTAGATCTTGTGCAATACTATATCCAAATGCATAGCTAACAGAGTCGAGCGATGATTTGATAACAACACTTGCAAGAGTTGCTTTTTTAGCGGTTCCAACAGGTTTTTTAACAACCTTTTTAACCTGAGCTTCACTATATAAGGCTCCACAGAGACTTAATGCAATCAATAATACTTTCTTATTCATTTCAATATTTATAATGGCCTAATATATAAAATTGAATAATAGCTCTACAATATTAAATCATATCGTACTGATAATCAACTGAAAATCTATGTAACTGTTATTCACAATAAAATAATTGTTAACAATTTACAGAGTGATGTAACCTTTACTGCCTGTTTTACGAAAACATACCTGTAAATATTATCAAGGGCAACCACAAGAACCATTTAATTTATAGTTATGCATTTTGGAAAGATTGTTAAAAATGTAGCATATTCATATGATTTATCAGCAGAAGAATTTGCTGAAATGCTAGGTCATACAGAAAAACACTTATTGTATTTGTATGAGCAAAAGGAGTGGACTTCTGGAAATATCAAATCAGCCTCTATCGCATTAGATCATGATTTTGGAAAATATTTCAAAAACGGTTTCCAATTAGATTTCATGCAAAGTGATAAAAAAGATGATAATCAAGAACTGATTTTAACCATTAGATATTCGAAAGGTAAAGAATTTCTGTTGAACACCTGGCTTGATAAAATAGCTCAAATTGCACGTGCAATTGGTCTTGAAATCGGAAAATAAATTAAGTCTTCTATAACCGCCCTTGTAAAGATATTTAAGAGGTTATCCCAAACGGATAGCCTCTTTTTATTTATACAGTAAAAAGCTTTTTTGAACTATCTGATCATCCTAGAGGTTTTTGCTGCAAAACCGCCAAAAATTAAATGAGCAGGAAATAATTGTGTATAGAATTTTAAACGCGGAAGATATGGTGGCTGAGGGACTACAAATAAAGTAGATCTCCATACGATGATCCCTATAAGACCACTTACTCCACCTAATAACAAGCCTGATTTAACACTTGCTTTCTTTGAAGACTTATCCCAAATCTTATCATAAACAGATATAAAAGCCATTCCCGCTAGGTAGTGCGCAATCCAACCCAATGCTTGTGATTTTTTTGGAGATTTAACGGGTGTGTTTCTCTTTATGATCTCGCCAAGCAATTTTGGCTCTTTAAAGTTTCTATCAGCAGATTCTGAAAGTAAATAACTAAATAAAGTCATTGCTGAAGTTGCTACTAGTGTTGGGATAAGAATTTTAATATATCGCATGCTGAAAATTTATCAAAATCATGCTATTGTTAATAAACTATCTCAGAATCAATCGTAAAATGACTCCTATTTTTAAATCAGAATTAACCAAAGTAAAAGGGTTATAAATGAAGAAACCCAACCAATGGCCGGGTTTTAGTACAATCAGTAAACTCAACTCCTGTTGAACGGCACTTAATCGCCTGTTTATCCTTATATTATCTATATGAACAAATGTTGTTTCGAATTGTTTTTGCAGGATTAAAAAAAAATTTAAATTATACTTTTAGGATATTAATCCCATTTTACAATCTCTTTACTAATTTTAAATCCTGTAAAGGGAAAATAGAGCTATTGATGCAAACGATATATCAAAAAATAATTGAACTAGAAGGTATACCGAGTTATTCGAAGCATCAACGCATTGTTAACGGAGTAATAAATGCCATTAACGACAAAATTGTAGGAAAAGGAGAGGTGCTTCCGTCGGTAAATATGCTCATCAAAGAACTCGGATTTGCTCGGGAAACCATTGTAAAAGGCTATCGGGATTTAATGAACCGAGGTATCATTGAATCCAAAAGCCGACAGGGTTACTTTGTTTCAAATGTAGACACCGAACAAACAATAAAGGTTGCTTTAATGATGTATAGCATAGATACTTACCAAGAGCAATTATATAATAGTTTTAGAACTACTTTGGGTGAAAATGTTCATGTCGATGTTTTTTTTCATCATAATAACATCGACGTTTTCGAAACCATGTTAGACCACATTAATGGCAAGTATGGCATGTATGTAATTTGTCCGGTTACGCATCCAAAGGTCAAAAAGCTGCTGGAAATTATTCCTAAAAACAAGTTTCTAATGATCGACAGGTTCGAACCATTAGAAGGGGAATTTAATTACCTCACGCAAGAGTTTGAGCAAGCATCTTATAAAATTTTCGAAAACCTAAATAAGGCAATTTCATCATTTGATGAAATGATATTCTTCTGCAAAAACAATTCACCCGTAGAGCATGAAATTGCTAGCTCGTTCAATAAGTTTATCAAAAATTATAAGATAAAAGGAAAAATAGTGAATACTTATGTACCAGGTTCCCTTAAAAAGGGAAAAGTATATTTAAGTATAGATAATGCCGAACTGTGGACCATTCTTAAAGACTTAAAGCAAAAGAAATTAAAATTGGGTAAAGATGTGGGGATATTATCAATGAATGACGAACCAATAAAAGAACTGATTTTTGGAGGAATTACTACTTTTTCGACAGACTTTTCATTGATTGGAAAATTGGCTGCTCAAAATGTACTTACTCATAGCACCGTGCAAAAGGTAATTCCAACTGTTCTGTACCGCAGAAAATCTCTTTAATTTACCATCACCCCCTCAGAACATTACTTTGAGACAAAAAGTTGGTGTTAGCATTTAATTAAGCTAAATGTGCCTTTCTAGTATATTTAAGACGTTTATTGGGCGTTCGGGCAGGCTTTTGTTCTAATCTTTTTGCGGTAGGGGCAAAAAGGATTTCCACGCAATCCTTAACGCAAAATTCAGGTCTTCACGATTATTCTATTACAACCCTGTTTTTATTCATAAGTAAAATCTTAACAAAACATCAAATACAAAAGAGGCTATCTCTTTCAAGACAGCCCCTTTGTAATGTATGAACCTAAATAGTCGAATTTTAATTCTGCTTATTTAACAGAAACAATATCGATAATAACTGTTCTGTTGTAAAAACGTTCTTCAGGAAGGCTATTATCAAAAGGAGAGTGGGTAATATCTTCTCCAAATCCAAATGATTCGAATTTCACATTTGTTTTGCCTGCTGCTGTTAATGCATTTTCTAACACTTTTTGAGCTTGTTGTGCTCTGTTTTGTGAAAGAGTCTGATTGTAATCTTCGTTTCCGATAATATCTGTATGGCCATGGATGATCACGGTAGAACCATCAGAAATCAATGGTGATACAACATCTACTAAGAATTTCTCATAAGATGCGATTGATTTTGACTTATCAAAATCAAACAGAATGCTATAACGATATCCTTTTTCACTTACATCAGTAGGGCGCATTAAGTGAACAGTACTTTTTTTAGTCACTGTCAATCCTTCTTTTGTTAATCCGGTCATTACAATTTGGTAATCACCTTCAGGGCTAGTTCCTAATACAGAATTTCCAGGTAAAGTAGCTTTCTCGTTGGTATATGGTCCGTAATGTTGTACAATCCCTTTGTCATCTTTCATATCAACAGACCATGATTTGAAAAGCTTTTTAGCTCCTACCACGTTCATTATAATATGACTATCTAATGGATCAACCTGGGTAGCTTTAATTACTATCGGTTTCATCATATCTCCACCAACTTCCATTAACAATTCAGGTGATGCACTTTGAATATCAACACGACGATCTCCCTGACGAAGAAGCACTAATTCTTTTGTTCCACCAGGTTGCTCAGAAGGAATAAGTGGTTTTACACGTCCTTGAGTAGTAATTCTTGAGGCGTCAATTCCGAATGCTGTAACCATATATTGCTTTACAGATTCTGCACATACTTTACCATCTTTAGCTCCTTTGCCTGAAGCGCCACTCAATGCCAATGAAGCACCTGGGTTAGCTCTCATCCGGTCGCCTAAAATGTTTAACACGTTATGGTACACATTTAACTGTCTTCCAGAACGTCCAGCCATGTTTACTGATTGCTCATTTTGTAACTGCTCTTCTTTAAACTCAGACGCCTGAGCACTGGTAAGGGTAATATACCTGGTAGGAATAGTAGATGAACCTTCGTCAAAAAATACTGAATTACGCAAAGGTAAAGTTTCACTAACCTGACGGGTAACCGGAACTGTTTTTGGAGCTCGAACAGAAAACACAACGTCTCCGGCAGGAACTACTACATCATTAACAACAGTTGAAGCTTTTCCAGCTTTTCCAAATTTTAAGGCTACACCAGCTCTAACAGTGGTTAACGATAAACTTTCTATCGTACGAGGATCTTGACCAAAATAAGGATGGAAAGATACAAATGGAGATAATACTACTTTTGTACTACTTGTTGCTGCCGACATTGGTATATCATACCCAGCACCAATTTGACCAGAAATAACGGTTTTGCGCATGGCGCTTAACTCTCCGTCTGTATTAGGTTGTTTCAATTGGGTGTATGCAAAATCTTTCTTTAAGTTAAAGCCAATTCTCGGACCGGCAAAAAGGTAAAAGTTAGAGGATGCAACGTTTAAGCGTAAACTTGGCTCAACGGTTACGTAGCTAATGTTTGTTTTAAGAGTCGCAGGACAATTACATGCAGCTACCACACTATCCATTTTACCACCACGACCATCATAGCCAACATTTAAGCTAAATCCTAAAATTTTGCTAGGGCGGTATTCCATTAAAATAGAACCAAATGGACGAACACCATTTCCTTTATGGAAAGCAGCCGGAACTATTAATGAATTATTTAAACGCTGGGTTGTTCCGGTGTAAGAGTTAAAATTTGCGGCACCAGATACTCCGAACCACCAGGTTGGTTGCGTGGTTTGGGCAGTTACTGTACTTATGGCAAAAACTGCGAACATTGAACAAGCGACGAATTTTTGCAAGGTTTTATTTATGGGTATCATGAGAAATCTCTTTTAAATTATTTTGTGAGCCTAAGTATTGTAAATCCCCCGAAAGGGATTTACTTGATACTGATAGGATTATGGTTGATTTACTGTAGCTGTGTTTAAGGTAACTGCTGTTTGAGCGAACAATTTACCCGTAACCATTGATCCTGTGTTTAAGGATATAAGTGTTTTACTTAGGATAGTTCCGTATAAAACAGTGTTGGTTCCTAAAACAGCCTGACCGGCTACAACCCATGTAATGTTTTTGGCTTGTGCACCACCTAACAATTTAACCTGAGCACTGCTATTTAAAGTAAGGTCTTGAGCGATTTGGAAAACCCATCTGTCATTTGGACCACCTGCTAAAGTAACCGTTGCATTAGGGGCTATTAATACACCAGTACTCCATTTGTATAAACCTGGGGCTAATGTTAAACCGCTGATGTTTCCAGCTCCTGTTTCAAGGATTGGTGCAGGGGTTACCAAATTGTTTGCTGTGGTATAAGCAGTTTGCATATCACCAATGGCAACCGTTAAGTCACTTGGAGTAGGGGCAGCATAATCAGCTGCGTATACTTTTCCGGTAACATGGGTAGCAATTGTGGTGTGTGATGACTGACCATTTGTATCCATTATTAAACCAAAACCAGTTATCGCCGAAGCAGCTGCAGGACTTACACCTATATCACCTTCTACTGCTGTGATACCAGTACTTGATATTCCTGATTTTGTTAGGATTGAATACTGGTCAGCAGATTTAAGATCCACTGGGCCAGGGCCTATTCCAACTGCTAACGGTATTAAAGTGAAGTTGGCAGTGATGTTTTTATCCGAAGTCATAAGCACTGTTAATGGATTTGCAGAGCCTGTGGCGTTTCCGCTCCAAGATGAAAATACGTAACCAGAACTTGGGGTCGCGGTAAGTCTAACGCTAGTTCCATGGTTGTAAGTTGCTTGACTTGGGTTTTTAACAACTATTCCGTTCGTTGCATTTACAATCAATGTATAAGAGTTAAGAACGAAATTGGCAACTAACGTTCTGTTTGTACTTAACGGGAATGTATAAATAGCACTTGTTGATGCAACTGCACCAGTGGCTTTTTCAGTCCAGTTTATAAATGTATAACCAACATTTTTGGCTGCAGTGATTGTTACTGATGTTCCTGATGGATAAGCTCCTTCACCGTCTGTTGATCCGCCATTTGCTGGGCTAGAAGATAGAACAACAGCGAATTGAGATGCTGGAATCACTCTATAGTTCGCAACAAGTGTTCTGTTGTTAATAATTGTAAATTGATAACTAGAGCTTGTGGATACGATGTTTGCACCTTCTGTCCAGTTTACAAACGTATAACCCGTATTTGGAGATGCGCTAACTACTACCGTAGAACCAGCGAAATATGATCCTGATCCTTTAGTGATACCACCGGCTGCTGGGCTTGAAGAAAGATTTACAGCGAAATTCCCTACTGCTACAGGTATAAAGTTAGCTACTAAAGCTTTATTGCCCGACATTGCGAACGAGTAATTCGAGCTTGTGGAAACTTCGGTTCCGCCAACTGTCCAGTTTACAAAAGTAAAATTTGCGTTAGGGACTGCAGTAACTACTACACCGGCATTTTGTGCGAAAGTACCTCCACCACCAACAGTACCACTGGTACCAGGGCTTGCTGTTACCATTATTTGAGGTATTGTTGTAAATGTCCACACATAATCAGTAAGCATGGCAGTTTTGAAAGTATCAGTTGCTCCGGTAGTGATGGTACCTGTGTATACGGTAAAAGGTAATAAGTCTACATCGGGTTTAAATGTAAATGTTTTTCCGTCTGCTGTTGGCGATACCGTTCCTGAAACTAAGGCTCCGCCTTGTTTAATAGTAAAGGTGGTTTTGCTAATTGTTGCCGGCTTCATGTCCGTATTAAAAGTTGCTGAAATAACCTTGTTTAAAGCTACGTCTACAGCCTTGTCCATTGGGTCAGTTGAAACAACTACTGGGCAAAGGCCTACAACCTCATCTTTGAAATCGTCTTTTTTACATCCAGCGGTAAAAATTGCTAGCAGTATAAATAAAGAAGAGAGAGACTTGTAAAGCGTTGAATACCTAGTGCTTTTAAAAGCAGAAGTATTGGGATGAATTGTTGTAATCTTTTTTTTCATAATTGTAATTTTAAACTCTTACTAACTGTTCAATATTTTTTTAAATTCCTGTGAGTTTATTGGTGGGATCTGGATTTACAGATGTTTTAGTATATAAAGCACTTGACAACATCCTGGATGTTGTATATACTTAAAGAATTGAGTATTAATTTTCGTTTTGTTTTAGTTTGATCCTGAATACCAGTTTAAATAAACTGATGATATCTTGTGCTTGATTTTCATATTGATTATTTCTCAAAAAAGAAATCGAGCACTGGGAGTTGACTATAATGTCATTTTAAATAAATTTAAATTGTTTAAATCATTAATATTTTAATTTCACTAATAATAAACCTAAAAAATAATCAAGTAAATTATTTTACTTATAATTAACGGACAAGCCGTGCGAAAGGTTACGAGAACGTTGGCTTTCGTTTTTAAATCATCAATAAAGCTTGTTTAAATTCGTGTGAGAGTGAGTAAAGTGTGTACTATTATCTCAGTATACAATATTGGTACCAAAAAAATAATAAATTTTATAAAGGGCTATTTTAGAAGAATTTCAAAATAAAAAAAGTCGATTACTTGAATTATTATTCTATATAAACTACTTCAATCAGTATATTATTTTGTATAACACTTAGTTGACGCCTTTAAAGAGTTTATTCCTTGCAATTACTTTGCAATTATAATTATGCTAGTTTTATTGTTTTAATAAACTCTGATATGTACACACCCAAGCTTTTCGCTTATAAGGATGATAATGAAGTTTACAATTTTATGAAACAGTACAGTTTCGCTACCATTGTCACTTCAAACAATAATATTCCAGTGGCAACGCATCTTCCTTTTACAGTGACCAAACGAGGAGAACAAATCATAGTAACTTCTCATTTTGCAAAAGCCAACCCACAATGGAATGAAGTAACTGATAACAAGGTGCTGGTTATTTTCGCAGAACCACATGCGTATATTTCACCGAAACATTATGATAGTCCATTAAGCGTACCTACCTGGAATTATATTTCTGTGCATGCTTATGGAAATGGTAAAATCATTGCAAACAAAATGCAGGCATTTGAAGTGTTAGAAAACATGATTGATACCTATGATTCGAATTATAAAAAACAGTGGAGCCAGCTTCCTGAAGATTATAAGCTAAAAATGCTAAACGGGATTATTGCATTTGAGATAGTGATTTCCGAATTACAAGTCACCAAAAAGCTTAGTCAAAACAAAACAGAAGCAGAGCAGCTACGAATAATTGATACACTTTCAGCTAGCGAAAATACTTCTGAAAAGCAGATAGCGGCTTGCATGAAAGAGAATCTGAAATAATGATTGTTCGTAATAGTTTAACTGGTGTGATAGCTCATGTTTCGTTAATTCGGGAATTGTGATTAAATCATGGATATTTGCGTGAGGGATTGCAGTGAAAAGCCCACAGCCCAATTTTTCATTGGAGCGAGGACTTGTAACGGAAAGCCCGACCCGTTTGGGGCACGCCCAAAGCTGTTTTACACCGTCTTCCTTATATAATATGTAATGTGAATTTGAAAGTAGATGAATACTGACTATTTATTAGAACTAAGAACCGTAAATGTGACGCGGTATGTTACTCCCTTACGGGAAGGCGGATCGATGCCCGCAATTACCGAAGCGGATGACGATTTTTTATATGTATTGAAATTTCGGGGTGCTGGTCAGGGGGTAAAAGTGCTTATTGCCGAAATAATTGGCGGAGAGATTGCCCGTTTATTGGGTTTAAAAGTGCCTGAATTAGTATTTGCAAATTTAGATGAAGCTTTTGGACGAACCGAACCGGATGAAGAAATCCAAGATTTGTTGAAATTTAGTGTCGGCTTGAATTTAGGTTTACATTACTTATCAAGTGCTATTACGTTCGATCCGACGGTTACCACCGTAAATGCTCGGTTGGCTTCCGAGATAGTTTGGCTGGATTGTTTGATTACCAATATGGATAGAACGCCACGCAACACGAATATGCTGATTTGGAATAAAGAATTGTGGCTGATTGATCATGGTGCTTCTTTATACTTTCATCATTCATGGCAAAACTGGGAAGAGCAAGCAAAACGCCCTTTTACACTTATTAAGGAGCATGTATTGTTGCCCCAAGCCAGTGAACTGCAACAGGTTGATGCAGATTTTCGGGAACTGCTAACGAGCGAACGCATTCGAGCCATTGTTGCTTTAATACCCGACGAATGGCTAACAGGCGCTTTTGATACTCCTCAACAACATCGGGAAGCTTATAGTTATTTTTTGGAAACCAGGATTGCTAATTCTGAAATTTTTGTAAAGGAAGCCCAAGATGCAAGGAAAGCACTTATTTGAGTATGCCGTAATTCGTTTGGTGCCAAGGGTAGAACGCGAAGAGTTTTTTAACGTTGGTGTAATATTGTACTGTTCAAAGCAACGCTTTTTGAAGGCAGTTTATCAGGTGAATCTGGAGAAGTTAAACGCTTTATGTTTGGATGCTGATTGTGATGAACTAACGAAAAACCTCCAAGCTTTTATAAATATTTGCGATGGTACGAATGGTGGGCCAATTGGTCAGTTAGATAAAGCTTCCCGGTTTAGATGGCTAACTGCCACTCGAAGCACTGTGGTTCAATGCTCTAAAGTACATCCTGGATTTTGTGATGATGCAGCAGAAACACTCAATAAGCTTTATAATAAACTGGTTCTTTAGGAGTTTCGTAATAGATTTTTTATTTTTTATTGCATATTATGCAGCTTAACCTGCGTTACTAATAGATTTAATTTGTCGGAATATTTTAAGCAGCAACTCGAATTATTAAAAATTGAGCGGGAAGAAGATCTTAGATCTTTTCTAAAATTATCGGAAATAAGTTCGGTATCAGATCGTCGGAATAACGGTTTTACGTGGTATCCTATTGCCATACGGGATACGGAGATGAGCAGGGGAGATTATTTGGTTGTAGAAGTTGAGCGAACCACACATCAGGATGTGTCACATCAGCTTCGCTTTGGAGCTTCGGCTGTTTTATTTTCTAATCATGATCCTAAAAAAGATCGGGTAGAGGGAACTATCTCTTATCAAAGTGGAAACAGGTTAAAAATAACTTTGCGTACAGATGAATTGCCAGATTGGAGTCGAGATGGGAAATTAGGAATTGATCTTCTTTTTGACAATAACAGTTACGATGAAATGCAGCATGCGCTTAAACAAGCAGCTGCATTGGCTGAAAAAGATAAAGAGGGGCGGTTAACAAGGATTCTTATAGGCCAAACATCTCCTGTTTTTAAACCAGAACCTATTAATTATAATAATCAGGTTTTAAACGAAAAGCAAAACGAAGCGGTAAGTAAAATCTTGTCATCAGATCATTTGGCCATCGTTCACGGGCCGCCAGGAACGGGTAAAACTACCACCTTAGTGCAAGCGATAAAGGCCATCATCAAACAAGAAAAACAGCAGGTATTAGTAGTTGCGCCGAGTAACACCGCAGTTGACTTATTGAGCGAAAAGTTAGCAGAGGAAGGTTTAAACGTTTTACGGGTTGGTAATCCGGCAAAAGTTTCGGAGCGTTTAATGAAACTTACTTTAGATAGTAAAATGGCTGAGCATAGCGGAATGAAAGAGATTCGTAAGCAAAAAAAACAAGCTGCTGAATACAAAAACATGGCTCATAAGTACAAGCGCAGTTTCGGCAGGGCTGAGCAGGAACAACGGAAAGCTTTGTTTTCGGAAGCCAGAAAAATAATGAATAATGTTGCCGATACAGAGCAATATATCATGGATGATTTGTTTGCGAAAGCACAGGTTATTACTGCGACTATGGTTGGATCAAATCATTATACTGTTCGGAGCTTGAAATTTAAAACTGTGGTAATTGATGAAGCTGGCCAAGCTTTGGAGCCTTCTTGCTGGATACCGATACTTAAAACAGAAAAAGTAATACTGGCGGGAGACCATTGTCAGCTGCCACCAACCATAAAATCACAGGAAGCATTTAGAAAAGGTTTAGGAACTACACTTCTGGAAAAAACAGTTAAACTGCACCCTGAAGCTGTTGTTTTATTAGAAGAACAGTACCGAATGAATGAGATAATTATGGGTTTTTCGTCAGCTGAATTTTACTACAACAAATTAACAGCCCATAATTCAGTTGCTAATCATTTATTGTTTCCCGAGGATGAGCCTTTATTATTTATTGACACTGCCGGTTGCGGTTTTGATGAAAAATCGGAAGGGACGAGCACCAGTAATCCGGATGAAGCAGCATTTTTATTAAAACATTTAAGTAATCTGGTTTCGGTTGTCTCTTCTAAAACATCGCCAAATGAACTTCCTACAATTGGGGTTATTTCGCCTTATAAGCAGCAAATCCAGGTGATAAATGAGTTGTTGCCGACGTATCCCGACTTGCAACAATTTTTGAGTAAAATAACTGTTAATACTATTGATAGTTTCCAGGGGCAAGAGCGGGATGTAGTTTATATCAGTTTGACACGAAGTAATATAGAGGGTGCTATTGGTTTCCTGTCGGATATTAGGCGTATGAATGTGGCTATGACTCGAGCAAGAAAAAAGTTAGTGGTAATTGGCGACAGCTCCACACTTTCCCGCTTGAAGTTTTACGCTGATTTCATCAGTTATTCTGAAAAACACAATGCGTATAAGAGTGCCTGGGAATTTACTGAAGTGTAATTCTAATCCCCCGAAACTTGACTAAAATATCAAATCGTGCTCTCGCTTTTTATTATGGGTTGCAGTACCAGATTAATTACATTTATAATTAAAGGCTTTTGTTCTAATCTTTTTAACTTTCCGGTCACAAAACAAAATATATTAAACGTATGAACTTCCATAAATATCTAAAATCTTACTCGACGCCGTTTGTAATGGCTGTTTTAGTTCTTTCTCTTTATTCATGTAAAACAAAGAAAATCGCTCAGACTGCGCCAATTCCAGAAACAACCACTGTAGAAAAAGCAAAAGCTGAACCGGTACCTGAAACAGCTATTGAAAAGGAGGAAGAAACTGCCGCTGTACCAGAAAAAATTAATTATGATTTCAAGACTATTCAATTTGAATTCAATTCTTCGGTTTTGAAAACGTTCTCTTATCCGGTTTTAGATCAAATAGCAAAGGCAATTAAAAAAGATCCATCTGTAAAATTCAATGTGGATGGGCATTCTTCGGCTGAAGGAACCGTTGAGCGTAACCAAACGTTATCAACAGACCGGGCCAATTCAGTAAAGTCATATTTAGTAAGCAGTGGCGTAAGTGCTAGCAACTTAATTGCAACTGGTTACGGCGAAAGTAAACCAATCACATCAAATACAACAGAAGCTGGCAAAGCCCAAAATAGAAGGGTGGAGATTAGTAAGGTTGAGTAGGTTGTTTCTATTTATAATAGCTTGCTACTTGCTACATGAAGGTTACACGCTGATTTCCACAAAATGTTGAGAACTAGCTGCATTTAATGGAAACTCTGCAAGCATAATGAAGGTATAAATACCCGAGAGCGTTAATTTAGAATATAGAGCTGGAATCACTGAGTGGTTGCCAGCTTTATTGTTTTATCAGAATATAATGCTTGATATTTGCTATAATTACAACAGGCTTATTATGAGTGATTGAAACAATAACCTGCATCCATTCCCAACCAATTCAATTAAGAACTACAAGACAACATAGAACAACCAGCCATTTGAGTTGCCCAATCCGGTCTTATTACAAAAAACTCATCGTAATTTTTAGAATAGGGATCTTTCATCGCATCCTGTAATTTTATAAACAATTCATTTTTTCCTTTTTCTAACTCTTCAATTGCTTGATGAAGTAAGTAGTTTCTTAAGATGAAGCGTGGATTACTTTTCCGCATTCGCATTAACGAGTTCTCTCTGGAACACGTATTTTGTTTAATTCGATGCTGATATTTACCTATTAATTGAGAAAAAATTGTGATTTCGGACGGTTGAAGTTCATGATATAAACTATGCTTAAAATGGTTAACTATTTCAATTTCATTTTCTAAATCTAAGGGCAAGTCAATAAGTAATTGGTAAAAAATGGTCATATCTGGCTGGATAGATGTTAGCACATCTTCAAATTCCATAATGAGGTTTACATCATCCTGGGTAATTTGATCGAGCCCTAATTTATTACCCATCATGCCATAATATTCACGATAGTAAATATCTTCAAAGGCTTCTGCTGCTTGAATGAGCTTTTCTTTATCAGGGACTAACGATGAGATGGCATTAGCCAAGCATCCCAAATTCCAGTAAGCAATGGCTGCTTGTTTCCCGAAGGCGTATCTTCTGCCTGGTAAGTCGGTAGTATTTGGTGTAAAATCCGGATCGTAATTATCTAAAAAAGAAAAAGGACCGTAATCTATTGTTAGGCCAAGTATTGACATATTGTCGGTATTCATCACTCCATGTACAAAACCTACCCGTAACCATTCAACAATCATTTTTGCTGTTTTGTCAACTACTTCAGCGAACCATGTTAATATTTTATCATCGCCTTGTATGTGTGGATAATGCTGATTAATAGTCCAATTAACAAGATTCTGCAGGTTATCCGTTTCGTTTCTGGCAGCCAGCATTTCGAAATTCCCAAAGCGCAAAAAGCTAAGTGCAACCCTCATAACAATGGCACCAGGTTCGTAAGATGGACGGCCATCATAAAACATATCGCGTACAATTTGATCTCCGGTGGTAACCAAACTTAAAGCCCTGGTAGTTGGCACACCCAGGTAATGCATGGCTTCACTCATCAAGTATTCTCGAACAGAAGATCGTAAAACAGCCCTTCCATCGGCTCTACGAGAATAAGCTGTTGGACCTGCTCCTTTAAGCTGGAGTTCCCAACTTTTGTTTTCTGAGATTTCCCATTCACCTAACGTGATTGCTCGGCCATCTCCCAATTGTCCAGCCCAGTTTCCAAACTGATGTCCGGCGTAACATGCAGCATACGGATACATGGTAGGAGTAACTAGGTTGCCGCCTAAAATATCGATGTCTTCCTTGTCAGGATATTCAATTTCTAATTGAGTGGCTAATTCATCAGACCAAGCCAAAAGTTCTGGATTTTTTACCGGTGTTGGTACCGCTTTGCTGTATAAAACTCCTGGCGTTTGCCTTGGAATAACGCTTCCGCTTTGATCACCTGAAAAGTTGGATATAAACGTGTTTTTGAATGCTTTTAAATGAAGTTTATTCATATGTGTTTGCATCAGCGAAGGCCATGCCATTCTGATTTTACTGACAGTTCTTCTTATTAATCAGCTTTAGAATATGAATTTGGGCGTTCGAGAGGGCTTTCGTTCAATCTTTTTGTATTTGTCGTTCTTCGACTACGCCAGAACGACAAACACAACATGGATTTTCACTACAATCCGCAAAACCTAGCATGCTATACAAAGGACTTGTAGAGTAACTAGATCAAGAAGATTAAAGGAAGATTGGGTTTTTCATACTTACTTTTATTAATGTAACTAGGAGCTATTCTGTACAATCGTGCAAGTAAACGGCTTTTATTTCACGCGGTAACTATGAAAAAATACACAGGACAAAACAAAAATTAAGTGATATTAATTTCTTGGTCTTGCAGCAAGCCCCGCTAGAATAAGGGACACTTCTCACTTACTCAATTTTACTACTCAATCGAGCTTAGGCAATTTTTTGCCTTGGGTTTCTATTTAAATTTAAATTACTAATATATAAACCTATGAATTATGAAAAAGTTATTAACTATTACAGCAATTATCCCTCTTTTGATTTTCTCTTGTAAAAAAGACCAATCGATTAATGAAGGTGAAATTAAAACTGATTCGAAAAAGTACGCAGTAAAATTTAACGTCTCGGATTTCAAACAATCCGTTGAAAGTATGGTGAGAAAAAACTCTTCTGGCATATTGAATTCACCCAAGCACTTAGCGTCTTTGGATAGCAATATTGGCTACCTATACTACATCGCCTACAACTCTGCCAGGCAGGAAGTGAGCAGGCGAAAACAATGGGCGAACGGGATGACTTCAAAATATTTGTATGATGGAACTCCTAGCCCTCAACATTATGAAGAATATGCCGGTGTTTTCCCCTTTGGCAGCATCACCGATTCATTAGCTGCTGGAACTTATACTATTGTGTTTGCTGGTGCAGAAAACGAGTTTTCAATCAATAGCCGATTTGAAGGACTATTAGGGGTTCAATACCTACCCTTTAGTGAGGCTCATTTTATCGATAACCGAGGAATAGACTCCTGGTCAAGAGCTTGTGACTCATTTTACAAAAAATACTCGGTTACCGTTGGTGAACAAGACATTGAAAAACAAGTTGAATTAGATCGGATAATAGGTAAAATTGAAATATCGATATTAGATGCAATGCCATCAAATGCTGATCATTTTGCGTTTCTCTTTATTAATGAGAACGAAGGGTTCAAATTTAGCACCGAGTCTGGCTTTAGTTGGACAGATGATATATCAAACGAAAATTATTTATCAACGGTTGCTGCTAGCCAAATGAGCCAATCAAATTTTCATTTTGATAAAATGATTTATAATACAACTACTCCGCTTGACGTCATTATAAAGTGTTATGACGCTTCTAACGTCTTAATTGCTTCTAAAACCGTTTCGAATGTTCGATGCTTTAAAAATAAACGAACACTTTTAAGTGGAAACTTTTTCACCACATCTTCTCCAAAAAGCAGTTTTACTGTTACGGTAAATGATGAATGGGATGAAGAAGTCGAGGAAGTTTCTTTTTAATAAGTATAGCTCCGTGTAAAAAGCGGAGCTATATTTCATGCTTGTCTCTACATTTGCTTTCTGCTTTTTCGTTTTCCAGTGGGCACTCACTGAATAGCACTTTTCGTTCTTCAACTCGATCAAAAAAATGAAAACGAAATTAAACTTTTCCCAGAAGGAGCCCTTCGAAGCAATAAACTTGGTGCAAAATGTAGCATCTTTTACTAAGCGCTTATAAATTAACTAAATCAAGAAGATCGAAATAAAGTCTTTCACATTAATCAGCACAGAAAAAACGCTTAATATTTTATTCCTTCTTGACTTAGGTAAATATTTTATGAGCGTATCGATTGGATTCTTTTTCATACATATTGAATTAAAGAAGTTAAAATTTAATTCGGTACTCTTTTATTTTGTAGATAAAAACATACTGAAAAATAGTTATAGCTCTAGTGATTTTTAACCTACTAGAAATTGGTTGTCCTCGTGCATTCTGTTGACTGCTATCTTACTACTGCAAAAAAAGGTAATTTACCTGTAACCTCTTCTAATTTACTGCGTCATATAATTACATCTCCAAAAGGTTAAACAGCAAATAAAATGAAAGTTTTGCCTATTTGAATTAATTATTGACCAAAAGTCTACCTAAAAATTGTGTTATGAAAAAATTATTACCCTTTAGTCTGTTTTTACTGTCACTTTTTACGCTGCCAGCTTTTTCAAGTGCTCAATCAAAAGCAACCATTAGTGGCAAAGTGATAGATGAAAAACAAAAAGCTATTGACTTTGCAACCGTTAGCTTGTTAAATACAAAAGATTCGGCCGTTGTGAAAACCACTTCAACAGATGCCGCCGGCGATTATAAATTCGAAAAAGTATCATCAGGCGATTTTCTGATTGCTGTACATTCTTTTGGATACAGAAAGTGGGTAAGTAAAGTTGTGTCTGTAAGTGGCGAACAAACGATTAGCATCCCCACAATAACCTTAGCTTCAGAAAGCAAAACCTTAAACGAAGTAACAGTTACAGCCAAAAAGCCTTTTATAGAAAGAAGAGCTGATAAACTAATTGTAAACGTGGAAGGAAGTGCGGTTGCTGTAGGAAATAACGCTTTAGAAGTTCTTAAAAAAGCGCCCGGAGTATCATTGGATAAAGACGATAACATTTCCATGAATGGGAAAAATAGCGTTTTAGTGATGCTGGACGGCAAACCTACTTATATGAGTAATGCCGACTTGGCAAATATGCTTCGGAGCATGCAAAGCTCTCAAATTGAAACCATTGAGTTAATAACGAACCCTTCCGCAAAGTATGATGCTGCCGGAAATGGTGGTATTATCAACATCAAAACCAAACGGAATAAAAGTATGGGCTTTAACGGAAGTCTAACTACCGGTGCCGGATATGGTAGAACCACTAAATACAATGGTAGCACCAACCTGAATTTTAGAAAAGGGAAAACAAACGTATTCGGTAATTATAACTACAGCAACAACGGAAACAAAAATATTTTTGAGTTGAACCGGAAGGTTACCAATAATGGTGTGATTACCAATTTTGATCAGGATAACGATTGGAATTCCAGACGTGATAACAACGGTTATAAAGCCGGAGTGGATTTGTTTTTGACTAAGAATACAACGATTGGTTTTCTAATAAATGGGTATAATAACGCTGTCAATGAACTCTCGAACAGTGGAACCCTGATTTTTAATGGTAGCTCAAGTCTTGATAGTAGCATCAATGTAAACGGTCGAAATAAGCAGCATTATGCTAATAATGCATACAATTTTAATTTGAAAACCACACTCGATACTTTAGGAAGAGAGTTGACGTTTGATGCCGATTATTCAAAATACAATGGCAGAATGGATGAATTTAGGGATAGTTATTACCTTAATTTCAACAACAATCCAGGTGTAGAATATATTAACAACTTAGCGCCAGCTAAAATTGAAATACAATCTGCAAAGCTTGACTATACCCATCCAATAAATAAAAAGTTGAAATTAGAAACCGGCTGGAAAAGCAGTTGGGTAACTACAGACAATGATTTACAGTTTGCTACTTTGTCTGGTTCAGTTTGGAGTCCGGACAAAAACCGCTCAAATCATTTTATCTACAAAGAAAACATCAATGCAGCCTATGTGAACCTAAACAAAGAGTTTAAAACTACTTCGGTGCAAATGGGATTACGTGGAGAGCATACCAACTCGAACGGAAACTCGATTACGATTGATAGTGTGGTTAAAAGAGATTATATCCGGTTTTTCCCAAGCTTATCTATCAGCCAGAAATTAGGGAAAGATCATCAACTAGGCCTTTCTTACAGCCGAAGAATAGATAGACCAAGCTATGATAATTTAAATCCTTTTATATATCTGCTTGATAAATACACTTACATGCAAGGTAATCCGCAATTGAGCCCTCAATTTACCAACTCATCGCAACTTTCATATACGTATAAAGGTTCTACCACATTTTCGTTGGGTTATAGCAAAACCACTAATGTTATGACTCAAATCACGGAGCAAAACAACGAAACGAAAATTACCTACGCTCAGGAAAGAAACCTAAATAATCAAACAGTTTTTTCGTTCAATGTTTATTCCCCAGTTCCTGTTAAAAAATGGTGGAACATGAATAATAATGCACAGGTTTTTAACATGGGCTTTACTGCTGATTTATTTGGTGAGCGATTGAAAGCGAGTCAAACGGTTTTTCAAATAAACACTGATAACCAGTTTACTATTAACAAAACGGTAAGTGCTGAGTTATCAGCATGGTATATGTCGCCGCTACAATATGGCATATTCCGGATCAAAAATTCCCCATCTGTAAATGTCGGACTAAAGAAATCGTTTAAGGACAACAAGGTGAATATGAAATTGAATTTGAACGACATATTTAATACACAACGAAATCGGGGATCTACTACTTACTCAAACATGAATTTTAATTTCATGAATAAATGGGAGAGTCGTGTAGTAAACTTCAGCTTGAGTTACCGGTTTGGAAGTAACGACGTTAAACCAGAAAGACGTCGTTCTACAGGTTTAGAATCTGAAGCAAATAGAATGAAGAATTAATAATTTAGATTTTGCTCTTGTTTGTGAATTATCAAGCGCATTTCAAGGTGTTTTGTTTTTATGAATACTAAGAAGTAAAGGGATTTACAGTTCAAACTGTAAATCCCTTATCGTTAAATCTTATGACAGCTATTAAAGTAAACTTGCTTTCCTGTTAAATTAAATAACACGTTTTAAACGCGATAATTATATCGTTGATAGCCAAAGGGTGATTACAAAATAACTTAATAATAAGCCTAATCTAAAGAAGGGGAGAGATTTGTAAACCCTTTGACTTGGTACATGAAGGCTTTCTCAAAAAACTCCAGCACAATTACCAGATCTTAAGCCTCTTCCCAAAATTGTGCGTCTATATTAAAATGCGCCTATCGTCAAAACAAATCGCCGTTTTACCTGAACATCGAACCAGAGTCAGTAATCAAATCCCGATACCGACTATGGTTAAAATTTAATCTAAAAAGAATTAAACTTAGAGGAATTTTTGAATTAATACAATTCATAACCAAGCGATTCGGTGGTTAATTTATATATTCTTTGGCTAACCTTAATCTAATACGAGGTGATGGCAAAATTGAAGTTCTTAGTATTTTCTGTGGTGGTGAAGTAAAGGTTATGAAAAGATTCTGTTCTGCTGCTATCTTTTGGCAGTCCCGTGTTGCACTCATACGCCACAGGCATTAGGCGCAGGGCCGGTAAACGTTTCACCCAGGTTTAGGGTGGAAGGTTGGAATTTCTATGACATTTTTGTTTAAAAAAAATGCACAAATAACCTATTTTAGATATGTAATAAATAGGCAGCTAGCATTCAGATTTTTTCTTATCATTATAAAATTTTTCCCTTGAATCATTTCATTTTTGTAACCTATATAATTTTATGGAAGAAGAGCAACCAAGTTTAGTAGCCAGATTTCAATCAACTTTTATCGATATGTTGTTCATTATCGTTATCATGATGATCGCATCGTACGTTTTAGACAGCTTTGCTAACGTGCCAGATTGGGTCAGAATTAGCCTCATGGTTGGTTTATTTATAGCGTATGAACCGTTATGTATGTATTTGGATGTACAATCGGTAATTACATTAAAAACATTCGGGTTAAAAACTATGCTGATACCAGTAGTCGGATAAATATTCTCCAAGCCATTATACGTTATCTGTTTAAAATACTTTTAGGATGGATCTCATTTCTAACCGTCCATTCCAATCCATCTAAAAGAGCTATTCACGACTTAATTTCAGGAAGTGTAATGGTTAAAATCTAGTATCAACTGGAAAATTTATATAAACGAAAAAAGGCCCGAAACGTTTCGAAGCCTTAGCAAGGTTAGCGTGTAATAAAGTCTTATTTCAAGTAACTGCTTGAAATGTTGGTGATCTTCCAGCCGGTTCCTGTTTTGTCTAAATTGATGTAGTTAATTTTTGTAAAACCTTCATACTTCATGATCACTTTTATGATCGCTTGTGATGAATTGATTTTCTCTACTTCATAATCTGTAGTGCAGTTTTGTACCACGTTTTCTGAATGCTTCAAATAATTTAATAAGTCAGTTTTAGAGTAGTTAACCACCTTGTCCGCTCTTATTACAGTGAATTTCATGGTTTCATCTAGTATATCACCTAAGCCTTCCATTTTGCCATTCGCTACAGCTTCCACATAAGTATTTAGGGTATTATCAATTTTTGATTTTTCATTTTTTACACCATCTGCTGCAAATGCGCTAACGGATAATATCATGAATAAAGAGGCTGTTAAAGTTTTTAAAGTTTTCATTGTGTGTGATTTTAGATTTTTCTTTTCTGTTTGTTGATTCAAATGTAGGTCGAGAACCAACGCTGGCAAATCACAATTAGGTAAGCGCATTTAACTTTTCGGTGAACAGAAGTTTTATTTCGGTGAAAATGAGTAAGGGGAATTTTTACCGGAAGGGAATAGGGGATATAAAGAGATAAATCATAACGATAGCTAAGAAGGAATTTGTCTCTTAATCTAGATGAGTGGCTGAAGAAACGGACTAGCCAAGCGGAAATATGGCGAATGATTTGGAAGCGTCCGAGATATGCATTGAACGTTTGGAAAGAAGAGGTGAGTGCTGTGTGGAATAGTTGCAGCCAGGATTAAAAATTAATGCGAACAGGATATAGGAATGTTCCGCAGAAAGCCTACTATTTAGTCAGGACAATACTGCCCACATACTTGATTTGCAAACTGGCGGTTTAGCCAATCAGCTCCGAAAAACTGAACCTGATAAATCACTTTACAAAGGTTGACAAAAGCAATTGATTTATCAATTAATCAAAACGTATTCGACTCCGAGTCGTTCAAAAACTGGATACTTTACCGGAAAGTTCAAGACAAGAAGTGCGACCTCAGATTCATGTAAGGTTTGAAAAAGATGAACACCTAAAATTCGGAAGTATCAAAGACGACTAGATGGTGCTCTTGATTTTACAGGAAGAGAAGAGCAATCTACCCTTGAAACTGATCTTCTTATTTGCAAATTAAGTAAGCCGTTTTTAGGTCTTTTTGAACTTTTGATCGGTTAATAAAATGCAGGTTCAGTAGCTAACTGGAGGGACTTTTGTTCATGCTAATTTGCTGTACGTCGCATTGGAAAGTCCGGGGGACATGGTTAAAAGAACCTGTCAAAATCAGTAATACCTCCTAGTATTTAAGGCTGAAAAGTGCCCAATTTATCTTCGTTAAAAGTTAACCGATGCATTTCCTGAAAATCATTCGTTAAATAAGTACAAAATATTTAATGTGAATTTATATTTTATATAAGTAATAATAAATATCTCATTTACATTATTTTATAAAACTGTATTACTTTAAGTAATGGTATGATTTTTGGGTATTTGCCCCTTCATTATTAAACGAAAGCCGATTTGGCGCTTTAGAATTTATGAAAACGAATTGTTTGTCATCCACTCAAATTGTGGGAGATAAAAGTATAGTTCTTTGAAATGAGCATTGCAAAGGAGATCATAAAAATGGCTCGGTTAGGACCCGATAAATATCAGTTTGATTTCACCCGAAAATTAAAAGATGTACTGTAAATATCTCCGCTAATACAGCCGATAAAGAAGACATATTTCTGAAAAAATCCCAGCTTGGCTAGGCCCCTTGTCGCCACAAGGGGAAATCTATCTCCGACTAGGAATACAAAAAGCAAGTACTTAATAAATCGCCCAAATCCTGCTCATCCCCAAATCCAGTAAATCCTGATTTTGACTACAGTTATGCCATAATACTGATTTAACAATATGGAGTGGAATTTTTTTAACGACTGGCAGGCATGAGACACCAAAAGATGTTTAAACTTTTGTGTAACATATCCGTAAATACTGTTGATCAGAAATTGCTTTATGAAAAAATCACCACACGTTTATCGTAAACATGCAAATAACCTAGTTCGAATATGAAAATAGTTTAAAAATTGCTTCTGGGCGTTCGGGCGGGCTTTCCGTTACAATCTTTTTGCCCAAAGAAAGAGGGCAAAAAGGATTTTCACTCAATCCCTAACGCAAAACCTAGCATGCTTCCTAATCACATTTTTATGTTTTCTGAATCTTAATGATACTTTGCATATCGAACTCAGATTAATAGGTTGTCTAATTTTCTGTCTGAGCGGTGTAAGCTTTTTGCTTTGTAAGCTACTTTTATAGCTCGTAATTTTCATAATGTGTTTTTAACAGCCCTCATAACAGCTAAAAGCGTATATTTGGGATATTTTGCTATTAATATTACCTATATTATAATTTATAATGACCGCTATTGCCGACAGCTTATTAGAAAAATACGAACTTGTTGTAGGTTTAGAAACACATGTGCAGTTATCTACCTTAAGTAAAATATTTTCAACAGATTCAGCTGGTTTTGGAGCTAATCCAAATGAGCATGTAAATCCGGTAACTGTTGGCCTGCCAGGAACTTTGCCAAAACTCAACGGAAAAGTTGTGGAATACGCCATTAAAATGGGGCTTGCTACCAATTGTAAAATAAATTTGGAGAATCATTTCGATCGTAAAAATTACTTTTACGCCGATTTGCCAAAGGGTTTTCAAACAACTCAAGATAGTAAACCTATTTGCATAGAAGGGTATCTTGACATAAAAACCAAAAGTGGCAAAGAGGCACATATCCGGATAAATAGGATTCATATGGAAGATGATGCAGGAAAAAGCATGCATGACCAAGATCCTGTTGATTCGCTGATTGATTTAAATAGGGCAGGTGTTCCGTTAATTGAGATTGTATCAGAACCTGATATTCGTTCGGCCGAGGAAGCCGCTCTTTACTTAGGTGAAATCAGAAAACTAGTTAAGTATCTGGATATTTGTGATGGAAATATGGAGGAGGGAAGTATCCGCTGCGACGCAAATATTTCTGTACGTTTAAAAGGCAGTGAACAATACGGTAACCGTTGCGAAGTGAAAAACTTAAATTCGGTTCGTAACTTGCAAAGAGCCATTGAACATGAGTATATCAGGCAGGTTAAACTCATTGAAGACGGAATTTATATAGAGCAAAATACGTTAAACTTCGATGCCAACACCGGAATCACTTCTCTATTAAGAAGCAAAGAAACAGCAAACGATTACCGCTATTTCCCTGAACCCGACTTAACACCATTAGTACTATCTGAGCAGTATATTGAAGAGCTTTTATCGCAATTGCCAGAACTACCTGAAAAGAAGGTGAAAAGGTATGTTAATGACTTAAATTTATCAGAATACGATGCGTATGTGTTGACATCTGAAAAGGAATTAGCAGAGTATTTCGATGAGCTAACCAAAGTAACATCGAACTATAAGGCTGCTGCAAATTGGATGATGGGTACCGTGAAGTCTTATTTAAATTCAAATAGTATCTCCATCACAGAATTTACCATTAAACCCAAGGTATTAGGGCAATTAATTGCCTTAATTGATAGTGGGAAAATTAATAACAGCGTTGCTTCTCAACAGGTTTTTCCTGCTTTGCTTGATAATCCCAATTCATCTGTTGAGAGTATAGCAAAACAACTTAATGTTTTGATCGACGAATGTGTTGATGGCTTGGATGACTTAATAACAGAAGTTTTGAATAAATATCCTGACAAAGTGAAAGAATACCACAATGGTAAAAAAGGTGTTGTTGGATTGTTTATGGGGGAGATCATGAAGAAATCAAAAGGTAAAATCAATCCTCAGGACGCAAATAAATTAGTACTTCAAAAATTAGAAAAATAACGTGAGAAGAATAAATCTGTTGGCTATAATTAGCATACTGTTAGCTTTTGCTTCCTGTAAAAAAAATGACGAATTCAGTATATCCGGAAAACTTTTAAATGCTGGTGATGTAAAAAAAGTATTGCTTTATCAAGGCGATTCACTTGTAGATTCATCTATGCTGAATACAGATAAAGAATTTAAATTTAGAAGGGTTTCTGTAGATCCTAATTTCTACAATATCTCTGTTGGTGATAAAAACTATCTGGTAGTTGCTCAAAATGGGGATGAATTAGATTTTACGGCTGATTTAAAAGATGCTAACAATAGCTATGAAATTGAAGGATCAAAGAATGCAGACAAAATAAAGGAGTTTAATGCGATTAATACTAAATACGGAAAGGTTTTTCAAGAAATTCAAGGTGAATTTAGCCGCGTAGTAGAAAAAAATCCTTCGTTGAAAGATTCCATTACTAGTGTTTTAATGCCACAATTTGAAAAGAATATGACTGAATATTCTGAAGAGGTTTTAAAGTTTGCTAACAACAACAAAGATAATTTAGTCGGTTTTTATGCTATCGGAACCATTGATGCATCTACGTACGAACAAGAATTAATAAAATATTCAGACGATATTAGCTCTAAGTTTCCTAATAATAAGCCAGTTAAGGATTTCATTACCAAAATGGCCGAGATCAAAAAGGTATCGGTCGGCCAGTCTGCACCTTTGTTTGAATTACCTACTCCAGAAGGTAAAATAGTTAAGCTAAGTGATTTTAAAGGTAAATTCGTTTTGATAGATTTTTGGGCTTCTTGGTGCGGACCATGTAGACAAGAAAATCCAAATTTGGTAAAGGCATATAATGCGTTCAAAGACAAGGGTTTTACTGTCTTGGGAGTATCTTTAGATGATAGTAAAGCTGACTGGTTAACTGCCGTTAAAAACGACAATTTAGCTTGGACGCACGTATCTGATCTCAAAAGATGGGATAGCAAAATTGCTGCATTATATAAAGTGGAAGGTATTCCAGCATCATTTATCTTAGACCCGACAGGAAAGATCGTTGCAAAAAATTTAAGAGGAGAGAAGCTTGAAAATTTTTTGAAGACTAATTTGAAGTAAATAGATTGTTAACGCTTAACAACACTTAACAATTACTTAATAAGCACTTAACAATTTGATGGCTTAGACAGGGTAATTTAGCAACACACAAAATTGAATTATGAGCACTGCTAAACATAAGATCCTGATCGTTGATGATGAACCAGATATTCTGGAACTAATCGAATACAATCTGAAAAAAGAAGGTTACCACGTGTTCACTGCAAGTAATGGCCAAGAAGCTGTTACGTCTGCTAAGAAAAACTTACCCGATTTAATCATCCTTGATATCATGATGCCTAAAATGGATGGTATTGAGGCTTGTCGTATTATGCGAACAATGCCCGAGTTTAAAAATACCTTCATGGTGTTTTTAACTGCCCGAAGTGAAGAATATTCTGAAATTGCCGGATTTAATGTGGGTGCCGATGATTATATCGCTAAACCAATCAAACCAAGAGCTTTGGTGAGCCGTATCAACGCTATATTAAGGCGTAATGTACAATCAGAGGAAGTAATTGATAATAAGCTCGAAATTTCTGACCTAACCATTGACCGTGAAGCTTTCTTAGTATATCGTGATGGCGAACGAATTGTGTTAGCTAAAAAGGAGTTCGAACTTCTTTACTTATTAGCCTCAAAGCCTGGCAAGGTTTATACTCGTGATGTTATTCTTAGAAGTATCTGGGAAGATTCAGTAGTAGTAACCAACAGAACCATTGATGTTCATATTCGTAAAATTCGCGAAAAACTCGGCGAAACTTATATTTCAACAGTAAAAGGAGTAGGGTATAAGTTTGAAATTCATTAATCTAAACATTGCTCTTAACAGGAAATAGAGCTGATAGCTGACTGCTAATAGCTCATTTCTCCTTAAAAACCGTACTTTTGCACCTTAATTTATTTGTGTGAAGTATCCAAAATTCGAGGGTCTAATCCTTTTTGAAAATAATGATCTGATTGTAGTTAATAAACCAGCTTTTTTAAGTTCGCTTGATGAACGGGAAGGCGGGGATATTAACTTATTAAGGCTGGCAAAGCAATATTCTGATGACGCTCAAATCTGCCATCGCTTAGATAAAGAAACCTCTGGGGCATTAATTATTGCTAAGAATCCTGAAGCCTATCGCTTTGTTTCAATGCAATTTGAGCATCGGAAAGTTAAAAAAATTTATCATGCCATTATAAACGGAACACATGTTTTTGAGAATTTAACCGTGGATTTGCCAATTTTGAATCTTGGAAATAAAAATGTGGCAATTAGCAAACAAGAGGGGAAAAAGGCGGAAACCATCTTTAATTCCCTTCAGTTTTTTAAACACTACACCTTAGTAGAATGTAGTCCTATAACAGGTCGTATGCACCAAATAAGGATCCATTTAGCATCTCAACGGGCTTGCATTGCAGGTGATGAAATGTATGGAGGAAAACCAGTTTTTTTATCAGAGATAAAAAGAGGCTATCGTTTGGGTAAAGAGCAAGAAGAATTACCTATCATGAAACGTTTTGCTTTACATGCTAAACAGATCACGTTTAAGATTAGTGAGGATACAGAAATGACCTTTGATGCTCCTTATCCTAAAGATTTTGCAACTCTACTAAAACTTCTCGAAAAGTTTGATGCTTAATTATTTCAAAGCACTATAGAGTTCAGAAACTGCCTCCCATTTAGGATCTTCTTCGAAAACAAAGGACTTGATTGCTGGATACTTTGTTTTCAAGCTGCTTATTTGTGAGCTAAAATCCTTTTGATCTTTAGATTTTATATAAAATATGAAATCGCGATAAGTATTCATATCGGTGTTTCCAATATAGCAAGTAGAGAATCTGGAAATGCTTTTCAAGATATCCTGTTCGAGCTTATTGAACTGAATACTATCTCTCACACTTATGGCCCCTTCTTTGGTTTTCGATTGATTGACAGTAATAAAAACAGAAAGGGAATAGTCCATTTTATTGTTGAAATCTCTGTATTTGGTACTGATGTTTGCTGTGCAAGGTTGATTATTGGCCATGAACTTCAGCACAATTAACTTATCGGCAATTACATTTTTGGTGGTATCCTTTGGGGTATAATTAGCATCAGTCAGACTTTTCTGACTTTTATCGCCACATGATGATGCTAGGAGTAATGTTCCGATGAGAAGTGAAAAAATCTGCATATTTTTTGACTTTGCTAAAGTATTCTAAATTAAGCAAGCCTAGGCTATGAAATGAAGATAGTCCATGATTTACAAATAATCATGGACTATCGAATATTAATTTAGTCGAATTGACTTATTAAGCCGTATAGCCTAGAATCTTCAATACTTGTTTACTGTTTTGCTCTTCTCCAAAAACTTCAAAGTTGAAGGTTTCATCTCTATTTCTGCGAATGATAACATGCTTCGGAGATGGGAGCAAGCAATGATGAATACCTCCGTAGCCACTTAAAACCTCTTGGTAAGCACCTGTATTAAAGAAACCTAGATATTGTACTTTACGTGTTTTAGGCATGAAAACACTATTCATATGTGCTTCCTGGTTATAGTAATCCTGGCCATCGCAAGTGATACCACCCAAGTTAACACGTTCATACTCAGAATCCCAGTTATTAACAGGTAAAAGAATATACTTTTGGTTCAAGGCCCAAACATCGGGAAGGTTTGTAATGAAAGAACCATCCAACATTAACCATTTTTCACGGTCATTTTGTTGTTTACGGCCTAAAACCTTGTATAAAATTCCTGAAGCTTCTGCAACAGTATATTTTCCAAATTCGGTAATAATATCTGGTTCAATGGTATCGTTCTCTGCGCAAATTTCTTTAATTCGTTTAACAATTTCGTTTACCATGTATTCGTAGTCGAAATCGAAAACCAAAGAATCTTTAAAAGGCATTCCACCGCCAATATCCAGGGTATCTAGATCAGGATTTACCTTTTTGAATTTGCAATAGAGTGTTACATATTTTTCAAGTTCGTTCCAATAATATGGTGTGTCAGATATACCAGAATTTATAAAGAAATGGAGTAATTTAACTTTGAAGTTTGGTTTTGAAGAAATTTTATTGTTGTAAAAATCAATAACGTCTTCCATTCTTATTCCTAAACGCGAAGTGTAAAATTGCGAATCAGGTTGCTCTTCGGCTGCAATCCGTATCCCAAGATTACAAGGAATGTCAAGTTCATCATCATAGATATTAAACTCTTCTTTGTTATCCAAAACTGGGATAATGTTAGTATATCCATCATGCAGCATATCAATAATGTACTGCTTATATTGAAAGGTTTTGAAACCGTTACAAATTACGGTAACATCCTTCCTTAGGTTCCCTTTTTTCTCTAAAGCATCAATCATTGGCATATCAAATGCAGATGATGTTTCGATATGGATACCATTTTTTAGCGCTTCCTCCACAATGTGTTTGAAGTGGCTACTCTTGGTACAATAACAATACTTATAAGAACCTCTGTAGTTATTATTGACAATGGCTTTTTTAAACAGCAATTTTGCTTGCTGTATTTTCTTACTTATAATCGGAAGATAGGTAAAGCGAAGTGGTGTGCCGTAAGTCTCTATCATTTCCATGAGATTTAAATCATGGAAGTATAATTCATCATCGATAACTTCGAAACCTTCTTGTGGAAATCCTACACTTAGGTCAATAAATTCCTGATAGCTCTGCATTAATTAAATTTTGGCAAAAATGTGATTTTAAAATGAATTTGTCTGCTCTTCATGTGAAATTTCGAACGAAATAATCAAAAATTACACGCTACTGTATAAATTTATGACTCAGCCGGTAAATGGATTTCAGCAATCATACAACGAGCGCTTCCTCCGCCAATATTTTCAATGGTTGTTAATGGTGAAAATATGATTTTACAATTTCTGTTAAGTGTTTTTAACTGTTTCTTGTCCAGAGATTTGTATGCCCTTTCTGACATTACTAATAATTTTTCTCCTGTTTTTGACTGAAGCTCCAGCATATTGCCAGCAAAATCGTTCATTTGCTCAAATGAAATGGTGATAATTTCTTTATGTGATTGGTTTAATGAATTAATAACAAGCTCACGTTCTTGTTGGCTAGAAATGGCATCTAAACAAATAATCGCGAACTTTTCTGCTAGGCATATCATCACATTCGTGTGATAAATAGCGATGCCATTCAGATCAATTGCAGAAAATGTAATCGGCTTAAAACCAGTTAGATTACAGTAATAATCAAGAACCTCTTTGTCGGTTCTTGAGGAAACACAAGCGTATACAATATGGTTATCTCTATCCAAAATCATGCTTCCCGTGCTTTCTAAAAACTTACTTTGACTTTCGAAATAGCTCAAGTCAATAACTTCGCGAATTTTAAAATGCTCCTTTAAATAGTCGATAATATCGGTTCTTCTTTCAAGTCGCCGGTTTTCTGCTTCCATTGGAAAAAGGAAAACTCGACCATCATCATTAAAAGAAATCCAATTGTTTGGGAAAATAGAATCCGGTTTATGAGGCGTATTAGTATCGTTAATGATAATAACATTTACCCCATTAGCTTTCAACACGTCTACAAATGCGTCAAATTCTTTTAAAGCCCTTTGCTGAATACTAGCAGTATTTGGATCATATGTTTGGAAGGCATTACTTTCAGCTGTTTGTTGGTTAAAACCAAATTTAATTGGCCTGATCATTAATATAGATGAAGCAGCAGACATAACTATAAGTTCTCAATTTCGCTTCTAAATAGCGGCATACTCATACAATGAAAGCCGCCCCTGGCTCGTGACAGTTCTGCAGATGGCATTAGGATTAATGTGTTTTCGATATCATTGACATTTAATTCATCGTTTTCTAACCTATTCACCAATTCTGAAGCATTAATAATATTGAAGCCTGCTTCCACAAATCCCTCAACTGTTTTGTCGTTGCGATCATAACCAAGAACCACGCCTTCTTTCAAAGCCAGAAGGTTACAAGAGTCAGTCCATTGTTCCCTGGCGTCATAGGGGAATACGTTATTGCCGCTATAAATAAATTCGGTTTCTTCCTCACTATTCAAGTCATTACGACTAACATCGTTCAGCAAATCTTCGATACTATCAAATTTGTTTGGTTTCTTCTGATCTTTTATGAACTGTAAAATTTCTGGTTTGTCCTTAGAGTTTGTATCTGTTAAATGGTATAATGGTTCTGATTTATTCGGTTTAGTTGGGTTAGAAATAGATCCCAATAAAACCCATATATTCCGCTTTACTTGTGTGAAAATGGTATCTATATGCATGAAATCTCTTCGCGGTGGAATTTTTATAACACTGACTTTACTTACCACATTCATATCAAACAAAAGTTTAATAGCCTCATTAACCCCATTAGGCGATGTACGTTCACTACAACCCATTAGTAGGTGGTTTTTACTTACCATCATTACATCACCACCTTCGAGAGTAGTTTTATCGGTATTATCCTCTCCAGGCCTCAAAAATTGCTGAACAGAGTTGGGAATCTCTAGTATGTTATTAACGTAATTTTTAAAAATCGGATGGTTGTAAAATATATATTTTGTAAGAAGTGTTTCTCGATTCCTAGCCTTTTTAGCCGGCTTATTCAAAAGAATATGATTGTTAATTATAATGCCCAAATCTCGCGTAAAAATAAGATTGGGGATAGGAGAGAACATCATCGGCCCCTCTTTTAAGGATCCGGATATGAAAATTTTGGCTAATTCGATTGGAGATGTTTCAATTAATTGTTGTTGAAATTGATAGGAACAACCTTCAATAGCGCATACCGAAGCAACCAATTTTGTTTTGATACTTTCAACCTCCAAAATATCTGCAAGTAATACTTCAAGTTCTATTACTTTTAATGATGAATGAAAGCCGGAATGATGTGGTTTATAAAATTCTCTATTCTTTTCATCACTATCAATACTAATTAAGTGCCCTTTAATCATCTCCGGATCAAGGAAATACATAAGCAATTTAACATAGTAGTCATATTCTTTTTTACGAACTGTTTTAAGATGAACAATGTCCTCAAATAACCAGTCTTGTGCTTTAGAAGGTACCACACGCCCGAGACCTTTATCAGGACTATGTATTAAAACAGAGCGTAGTGTACCTATTTCTGATGTAATGTTTAATTCGAAATTTTCGTTTTTTAAAATCATATATCACTCATCATATACAAATCTATCAGAATAATCAGAATATAATTCGGGCATAATGGCTTTATTACTTAATTTTGGCGAATGAATTTTATCATACAAGGTACTCTCAAAGCAATTAAAGAACTTTATAATACTGATATATCTGAAGAAGCAATCGCTTTGCAGGAAACTCGTAAAGAATTTGAAGGCCAAATAACTATCGTTACTTTCCCGTTAACACGCATCTCTAAAAAAACACCTGAACAAACTGGTAATGATTTAGGTGAATATTTAAAAAATACCTTACCAGAAGTAACTGGTTTCAATGTTATTAAAGGGTTTTTAAATATTTCCGTTTCTGATAACTTTTGGCTTCACTTATTTACAAGTTCTATTCTACAACCTACCTACGGTCAGTTTCCAAAGAATGGTCAAAAGGTAATGGTTGAATATTCATCTCCGAACACAAATAAACCCTTACACCTTGGTCATGTTCGTAATAATTTGTTAGGTTATTCAGTTGCACAAATTCTGGATGCGAATGGTTACGATGTTATTAAAGCAAATTTAGTGAATGATCGAGGCATACATATTTGCAAATCAATGCTTGCCTGGCAATTGTTTGGAAATAACGAAACTCCGGAAACGAATAATTTGAAAGGTGATCATTTAGTTGGGAAATACTATGTGCTATTTGATAAAGAGTATAAAAAACAGATTGAAGAGCTAAAAGAAGCTGGACAAACGGAAGAGGATGCAAAGAAGAACGCACCCTTGATCCGTAAGGCACAAGAAATGCTTTTATTGTGGGAAGCTGGAGATGCTGAAGTTATTTCGCTTTGGAAGAAAATGAACGCTTGGGTGTATGCCGGTTTTTCATCTACTTACAAAAAGCTTGGAGTTGATTTTGATAAATTTTATTACGAATCTGATACCTATTTATTAGGGAAAGATATAATTGACGAAGGACTAGAAAAAGGAGTGTTTTTTAGTAAACCAGATGGTTCTGTTTGGATTGATTTGACTGCTGATGGTTTAGATGAAAAATTAGTTTTACGTGCTGACGGAACATCAGTTTACATTACACAAGACCTAGGAACTGCCCAATTAAAATATGATGATTTTAAAATGGATCAATCCATTTATGTTGTTGGAAATGAGCAGGATTATCACTTCAAAGTTTTGTTTTTAATTCTTGAGAAACTCGGTAAAGTTTGGGCTAAAGGTTTATATCATCTCTCTTATGGTATGGTTGATCTTCCTTCCGGGAAAATGAAATCACGCGAAGGCACCGTTGTAGACGCGGACGATCTGGTTGATGAGATGATTGCAACTGCCCGAACTCGCACTGAAGAATTGGGTAAAGTAGAAGGATTTTCTGACGAAGAAAAGCAAAGTCTGTATGAGATGATAGGTTTAGGAGCCTTGAAATATTTCCTTTTAAAAGTAGAGCCTAAAAAGCGACTGTTATTTGACCCGAATGAATCAATTGATTTCCAAGGAAATACTGGTCCTTTTATTCAATATACACATGCACGAATCTGCTCAGTTTTAGCAAAAGGCTTGTATGAGAATGCAAAAAAATCCGATTATGCACCTGCTTTAACGAATGTGGAAAGAGATTTAATAGTACTGCAGAGTAAATATCCCGAAATTATCGAAGCATCTGCTCAAGATCATAGTCCTGCCTTAATTGCAAACTATATATTTGAACTGGCTAAACTTTATAATAAGTTTTACCATGAAGAGCCAATTTTAAAAGCTGACGATCTTCAAATTAAAGAGTTCCGTTTGGCTCTTTCTAAAGCAACTGCAACTATTTTGAAGAAGGGAATGAAGCTTTTGGGTATTGAGGTTCCTGATAAGATGTAAAATTCGGTTAGGCCGGATTTTACATCTAATTTAAAGTTATCTTCTAATTTTCGATCACTTTAATCATGGTACCGGGAGTAATCCTGTCTTTTAATTCCATTCCGTTTAATATAGCCAACTCTTCTAATCGTTTGTAGGCTACTTTGTATTGACGCAATGCCTGCTCCAATGTAATTGATTGATTAACCGTTTTTATACGAATACGCTCAGGCTGTTTGTTAAGTTTAGAAGCATCTCTCAATTCCTTGAAGTTCTGCATTGTATTTGTAAATAGCGATGAGTAATTACTAAAGTCGGATGTTCCTGCAACTCCGATAAGTAGGTAATTTAAATCCCCATAATGAATAATATATGATAAGGTTCTAACAGTAGCTGCTTGTTGTTGAGCTTGTTGCTGTTGTTGTTGAGGTAGTTGGTCAGCCACCATCGTAATTGCTTGTAAGCCATTAACTGTAGTCTGCCTGGAATCAACCACTTGGAGATTATATTGCTTTAAAACTCCACTAGCCGATTCTTCCAGTGTTTTTCCGGGAGCAATGGTCATCAACATTAAAGCTTTACCACCTTTTGGAGCCATTTGAACGCTTTGTGGACTGTTTTGTAAAGCCCAATTAGTTGGCACAGGAAATTGGAATTTCAATACCGGATGATAAAAAATACTATTTTCTACAAAGCCTTGTTTTGGATCCTCACCATAAACAAGTCCTTCAATTCTTTTTAAATAACTATTTCTGTTGATTTGTGCGTTTGTCAAACTTAGTTTTTGCTTCCACTCTGTCGCTAATTTGCCAACAGTTACAAATCTGTCGCCCGGATTTGGATGAGAAGACAGGAAATCAGGGATTTCACCAGCGCCACTTCTCTTTTGATCGCGTTCAAGCGTATGAAAGAAATTAGCCATCTGCTGAGCATCATATCCAATTTTTGATGAATATTCAACTCCTAACTGATCTGCCTGACGTTCGTCATCCCGACCAAATTTTAGCATTAATAAACCAAGTCCTTGAGAGGCTTGCTCGGCGAACTGACCTAATTTGGGTGCAATCACCATTCCTGCAATTAAACCAACTTGGCCGAGCATCGCATTCCTTTGTTGTGCTACACCATGGCGAGCCGTTATATGTCCTGTTTCATGGCCTAATACGCCCGCAAATTGTGCTTCATTATTGAAATAAGCCATAATGCCTCTGGTGAAATATACATACCCACCAGGAACTGCAAATGCATTTAAAATATCTGAATCAACAATCTTAAATTCATAATTTAAATTGGGTCTATGTGATATGGCGGCCATACTCTTACCCTTTTCGTTAATAAAAGCTTGCAGCGCCTTATTCTCATACAACCCGTATTGGGCAACAATTTGTGGATCGGCATCTTTACCCATAGCAATCTCTTGCGCTTCCGACATTAACACGATTTCTTTTTTTCCGGTCACGGGATTAACGGCGCAAGAATTAATGAGGATCGAAACAGTAGTTATACAAGAAATTAGAAAGTGTTTTTTCATGGCATTCAATAAATAGGTTATATAATCGATTGGAAGTATTTATTACCATTCAATTATAATACCAGAGGTCAATTATAATCCCAGAGGAAAACCAGGTGTGGTTAACTCGAAAACTTATCTGCAATTACTAAGTCTTTATTGCCAAATGTGTACTTATAAAATCCGGTTCCAGATTTAATACCCAGCTGATTTGCAGTAACCATATTAATTAGAAGTGGACAAGGAGCATATTTTTGATTTCCGAAGCCATTGTATAAAATTTTTAAGATTGATAAACAAACGTCGAGGCCTATAAAATCAGCCAACTGCAATGGCCCCATGGGATGTGACATCCCGAGTTTCATTACTGTGTCTATTTCGCTAACTCCGGCTACACCTTCATGCAATGCATAAATAGCTTCATTTATCATTGGCATCAAAATTCGGTTTGCTACAAAACCTGGGTAGTCGTTAGCTAAAACGGGCGTTTTGTTAAGCTTTCTTGCAAGCTCAGAAATCGAAAAAGTTGTCTCTGATGAAGTAGAGTAGCCATTTATTATCTCAACTAATGGCATTAAGGGAACAGGATTCATGAAATGCATCCCAATTACGTTCGTTTCCCGTTTAGTTGCGGAGGCAATTTTAGTAATAGAGATGGATGATGTGTTAGAGGCGAAAATGCAATCTGGTTTACAGAAAGTATCCAAATCAGCAAAAATTTTCAACTTCAAACTTTCATTTTCGGAAGCAGCTTCAACTACTAGATCCGCGTTTTTCGCTGCCGATTTTAGATCAGTAAAAGTTTGAATGTTGTTTAAGGTATTCACTCTCACTTCTTCGGTAATAGTGCCTTTAGATATCTGCCGTTCCAAGTTTTTCGAAATGGTATTTAGCCCTTTTTCTAAAGCCTCTTGGCTAACATCTACTAGTGAAACAGTGTAACCAAATTGTGCGAAGGTGTGAGCTATTCCATTTCCCATGGTTCCAGACCCGATAACTGTTATGTTTTTCATTAAATAGATATTAGAGGTTCGAATTGAGATAGGCGGATGCCATATTTAAAATCTAATCGATATCAATACTACTTCCAGCAGCTATAATGGTTTCCCTATTTAGTATGTCGAAGTTATTTATTCGCCCTAAAGTTAGTGATTTCGAAAAATTAAGAATTGCTTTTTCAGAATGTTCATCTCTAATTCCGTTATAAATAATTCCCTTTAGATTTATATTTCTAGCGTTTAATAATTCGATAGAAAGGAGTGTATGATTAATGCTTCCTAGGTAATGTTGAACAACTAAAATTACTTCAGCCTCGAATTTAATTATCAAATCGACCACTAGATCCTTATCATTTAAAGGGACCATTAAACCTCCTGCGCCTTCAATAATTAGGTGATTGCTGGTTTTTGGAACCACGAAATTATCGAGATTTATTCTTACTCCATCTAATTCTGCAGATTTATGAGGAGAATAAGGTTGAGTTAATCGATAAGCTTCAGGATAAAAGAATGACGTTTTATTTGATACCAGGCTTTTCACCTTTAGTGTATCAGAATCGTTCAAATCACCAGATTGAATAGGTTTCCAATAATCTGCTTTAAGCTTTTCAACTAAAACAGCTGACGTAATTGTTTTTCCAATTCCCGTGCTGATTCCAGTTATAAAAATCGGTTTTGGGCTCATACTAATTTGTTAAGGCTTTCGGTTAAGGCTTTAATTTGCTCCATTGTGTTATGGTTATGCAGGCAAATCCGTAATCGCTCAGATCCTTCTGCAACAGTAGGACTTAAAATAGCTCTCACATCAACACCGTCAGCTTGGAGTTTTAAGGATATCATTTTTGCTTCTGCATTTCCACCGATAATAATTGCCTGAATTGCTGATCTGCTTCTCACTAAGTTAATTTCAGGACGCAAGTTTTCTCTAAAAAGCTTTATTCTATCATGAATAAGCTGTTGATGATTTTGTTGTTGTAGAAACTGGTAGGCTAATTTAACTGAAAGGTGAGAAGTGAATGGACTGGCAGTTGTATAAATAAAGGATCGAGAAAAATTTATTAAATAATTTCTTAGTGAAATACTACCGAGTACTGCAGCGCCGTGAGTTCCCAATCCTTTTCCAAAGGTTATAATCCGAGCAAAAACTTCTTTTTGTAAATTTAATTCCTCCACTAAACCTTTCCCCTGGTTTCCGAAAATAGTGGTTGCATGTGCTTCATCTACAATTACTGCTGCATTGTATTTTTTTGATAAGGCACAAATTTCAATTAGCGGAGCTTCGTCACCGTCCATTGAATAAATACTCTCTACAGCAATATATATATGTCCTTTAGCAACTTTAAGTTTATCTTCTAAGTTATTTAAATCATTATGTTTAAAGATATAACGATTGGCATAACTTAATCTGGCGCCATCAATAATACTAGCATGATTCAGCTCATCAGTGATAATTGTATCACCACGTTGGGGAAGAGAAGAAAGAAGGCCAAGATTAGCATCATAGCCTGAATTGTAGATCAGAGCAGTATCTGCGATATGAAATTGTGCAATATCCGACTCGAGCTCCTCAGTGAAATCATCATTTCCGGCCAATAATCTAGAACCTGTTGAACCAAGTTTATAGTTCGGAAGGGTTCTAAGCGTATCTTCAAATATATTCCTTAAGGAGGTTGATCTCGCAAAGCCTAAATAATCATTTGAACAAAAGTCAATCAGATTATTATTAGGCTTTAACGTTCTGAAAGCGTCTTGTTCTTTTCTTCGCAACAGACGAGTATTTATGAAGCTGTTAATATTTTCCAATAATGAAATAATAAAGCACTAAAATAACAAAAGCGACCATAAAAGATCGCTTTTGTAATCAACAAATGTATCGGCTATTAATTAGAACTGTTTTCGCTATGATCTCTATTGTCTCTACCTTTTTTATCACCTCTTTGCTCTTTTAACTTTGCTTTATTTTCATCTTTTAATTCTTGGTAAGTCTTCTTTTGATCTTCAGTAAGTACTTCAACCAATTTCCTATCTGATTCTTCCATTAATTCTTTACGAACTTCCATCTGTTTTTTTCTGTCTTCCGTATTCGAATTCGAACTTTGGAATTCATTCATTTTCTGGGCACGTTCAAGGTTTATTTGGTATACCTTCGCTTTTTGATCTGCAGAAAGGGCCAACTTTTTTTCTAAACCATTTGTCATTAATTGAGCTCTCTCTTCTGGTGTTTTTCTTTCGCGATTATCCGTAGAAGTTTTTTCTTGAGCAAAACTAATACAAATTGAGCTTATTAAAATTGCGGCTGTTATCATTAGCTTTTTCATATCTATCTTTTTTCGTTGTTTAATTAATAGATACTATTTCGGGGCTAAAGTTTAATGATGATATGTTAAAATTTGTTAAGATTTTTCATGAAGATTTTTTAAAGACTTCTGCATTTGCGACATCATGCTTGTGATAGTTTCTAAAGTTGGCTCTGGAGCCGGTTCTGGAAATGACATGCTGATGTATGCTTTAGCCTTCCAAATCTCTAATACATCTTCTCCAGCAATACTGTAAGGTTCATAAACTGGATTGTCTGAGATCAGTTTAAGTGATTTGTTCTCTTTGAATTTGTTCCCGACTCTTTTATAAACCAGGCCATCACCCTTACTTATAATTACATAGGTGTCATTCGGTTTCAGTTCATTCCAATTTTCAAGATATTCACCAACAACGATGGTTCCTGATTGAAGAGGGAGCATAGAATCGCCCTTTATTTCGAAAGCACGATAAGTTCCCTGACGAAACATGGGTAGATGAAATTTTGGTAACGTACTAATAAATTGAGGATCTGAAAATCCATTTAAATATCCAGCACTAGCCTTAACTGGTACAAGTTCGATGTTTTCTCTATCCTCACTATCAACAGAAATACTTAGTACCCGAATGTTCGCAGGATCGCCCTTTGGTTTTGGTTTCCATTTATCATTTATGGTTTCATTAATCAATTCATCCATTGAAAGTTCATAAAACTCTGCGAATTTTTTTAGCAATTCGTATTTAGGTTCTGCACGGTCTTCTTCATATGCTCCAACTAATGAACGTTTAATGTCCATAGAATCAGCGAACTGTTGCTGTGTGAGCCCTTTTTTCTTTCTTAGGTATTTAAGATTTGATGAAATATTTGCCATTTTAAAAATAAATTTGGTAATACTAAATTTGTTAGTAAATTTATGCTCATAAAATTAGCAAATTATTTTGAATACTAAAGAAGTATAGAAAAATTATAACGCCTTAAAATAAAGAAGATGAAAAAGTATGTTTATTTAGTAACCGATCGTAACAGAAGCTGTTTACACGTTGGAATGAGTACGGATTTAATGAAGACAATGGCTTTTTATCGCAAAATGCCGAACCTGTTTTTCGATGCCGGGCAACAGCTAACCAGATTAGTTTATTTTGAAGAATTAAATTCTGAATCTAACGCGATTCAACGGTTTAGTTTGATAAGCAAGTTTACCCGTGCTCAAAAGGATAAGTTAATAAGAGCGGTAAATGCGGATTGGGTTGATTTAACTGTAGGATTAGACTATGAAAACATTCTTAGAACAGGGATACAAATTAGGCCTGCTGCTGCGATGCTTTCATAAGACTCGCGAAAAATGAATGTTTATTTTTTGTATTCAATAAATTTTAAGGCAGCGGAATTAATGTAATATCTTTTGCCACCCTTATCTTCAGGACCATCGTCAAATACATGTCCGAGATGAAGACCGGTTTTAGTTTCAACCACTTCATCTCGTTCAATACCAAAAGAATTATCTTTCTTAATTGTTATAAAATCCTGTTTAATGGGCTTAGTAAAACTTGGCCATCCTGTTCCTGATTCAAACTTATCTTCAGAGCTAAATAAAGGTTCTCCTGTAGCGGCACTAACATATGTACCAGTATCATGTTCATTATAGTATGAGTTGTTAAAGGCTGGTTCTGTACCACCTTCAACCATGATTTCATAAGCGTTTGGGCTCAGTACTTTTTTCCACTGTTCATCGGTGTTATATGCTGGATATTTTTTTGAGCTTGTATTTTCCCGATTTTGGCAGCCACAAAGCAAAATCAAAAAAAAGGGGACTAAAAGAACTTTATGTAGTTTGATATTATTTGACGAAAGAATATTTAAACGAATCATACATTTGTTTAAAACATTAAATAAAAAAAGCGGCCAGAGCCGCTTAAAAATTCTTCAAACCAATTTATTACCAACCGGGCGATAAATTAACACCGAACACTCCACCTTTAACATCTGTTCTTTGAAAAGGCATCGCTAGATATGGTTCAACAATTAAGTAACCAAAAACGTTCACACGTAACGATATACCCGCACTCATAGCGGGAACACGCTCATAATATTGTGGAACTAATGTATTAGAATTTGGATTTGACGGATCTAGCCTAGAACCAATTCCTCTTGGAGATGATCTAAAAGCCACTTTCGAATCACTGTCATAAGCTAATCCGATATCAAAAAATAGGTTAAGGTCCGAAAATAAAAATTTGGATTCTATGGCAGCTAATTTCTCTGGTCCAGTAAATGGCAATCTGACCTCAAAATTCGCTACAGCAACCTTGCTTCCTACCAATTGATATAAATTAAATCCTTCTGCATTTGCTGCACCTGTTTTCATGAACGAGCCATATTCATATCCACGGATCAAGGTAGGATAACCTATGAATTGTTGCGAAAAATATTGCTCCTGATCCCGGCCGAACGTGGTATTGGTATAAAGTCTTGCAGCTAAAGTAACAGGCTTAAACCGGGCATATTTCCTTAAATCTGTAAGCAAGGTTCCATACTTATAATCTCCCGTTTGCTGGCTTGTTCCAATACGATATCTAAAGCCACTTAATGGACTAGTAATCCCTGAAAAGCTGTTATCTCCAACAAACGCAATGTCAATTCCACCTACTTTCAGATTATTAAAAGGGAAACCATAAGATTGGCTAGCTTCTTCTTTAGATAACTTTTTATAAGGTTCGTAATATGCATAACTATTAGCTGGATAGAAAGTCCGTTGCCGTTCAATTCTATATGAATAATAGGCTAATGATCCTCCAAGTTCAAATCTATGTATTTTAGAAAACGGATACGACCCAAATACCTGTGCTCTTTCCTCGAAAGTCCTAATTATATCATTATTGATTACATAGTCTCCTGTGTTTTGGTCTACACTATAAGTTTGATATCCGGATATATACGGAATATGCGAAATGCCAGCACCCCAATTGATCCGGCTATCCTGATTCATATAAGCGAATTGACCACCAAAATCGTAAATCTGACCATTTACAGCAACGGTAGCATAAATCTGGTTTCGCCCCAAAATGTCACTAAAAATACCTTGTATTCCACCAGAAACACCACTTCCAAAACGTCCACCGACGGATGCACCTACTCCTGTATTTGCTAAATAATCAAGTTTGAATTTTGGCTTATACCCAATGTTCTTTATAGTCTTAGAAGCAATTTGTTCAAACCGTTCAAAATTATCTAAATTGGCATTAATGATATCAACGCCTACAGATTGAGCAGGAGGGAGATTCGCGGCGTCAAAATTAACAGCTTGCGGATCAACAGGTTTTGCTTTGAAGTCGGTAGCTTTTGCTATATACAGTGAATATTTTTGAGCCCGGTAATACGAATATAGGATATCATCTTTTTTGGATACACTCAATGCCGGCGAAAATTCTGTAATTCCACTTATGCCTGTGAAATAGTCTGTTAGCTGCTCCACATTTTTTGTAGGAATGCTATAGCGATACATATTCCTAAATCCATCTCTATTCGAAAGGAAATAGATATTTTGGTTGTCTGAAGAAAACTGTGGATTTAAATTATTTGCACCGTCAAAAATGGGTATATCTGTTACTTCACTGCTGCCTAAATCTAAGATTGCTAAATTAAAAGTAATGTCTACTCCTTTGGCTGCTTTATCGAAGGTGGAACGATCACTACTGAAGACGATCTTTTTACCATCATTAGAATAATTCGCCTGATAATCTGAATAAACATCGTTTGTTAGCTGAGTTACTTTTTTCGATTTAAGGTTATAGGAGTATAAATCACTTTGGCCTTCCTTTAATCCTGTAAAGGCAATATCAACTCCGTTAGGAGACCATGTTAAATTTGAAAATTCTTCGACATTGCCCATTGATGCTGTCCTTACCGTACGACCACTAGCAACATCAACGATAATCATCTGGTTCCTTCCTTTTGCAAAAACACTAAATGCAAACTGCTTACCGTCTGGAGACCAGGCACCTGCAGATTCGATGAAGTTAAACTCATCAATATGGGAATTACGAGCTTTGCTGGTTAATTTTCGAAGTATTTTTCCAGTATTGGCCTCCGCTAAAAATAAATCGATACTTAAGAGATCTTTTTCAGAAAGAAAAACAACGTATTTTCCATCGGGAGAAACGGATGGAGCAACGTTATAATGCTCACCCGCATTTTTCTCATCTACAATGCGTTTGCCAATCGGAATTTGGGCGGTATCTTTTAAATAAGGTTTATAGGTATTTTCTATACTTGTTTTCCATAAACTGGAGAGTGTTCTTTCGTCATACCCAAACGTTCGTCTTATTGCTAATTGATAACCCGATTTAGCAGTTTCCTTAAAAAAAGGAACAATCACAGTGTCACCATAAGTCGAGCCGATATAAGCCCAAAATGCCTGTCCATAACGATATGGGAAGTATTTATTAGAAGTAGTTAAGTCTCTTAAAGTGGGTATGTCTTTAGTAAGATATGCATCTCGCATCCACATAGCTGTATATGCATCCACTTTACCCACAGACAGGTATTCTGCCATCCCTTCCACCATCCACAAAGGCAAATTTCCAATATTCTCAAGATTGGTTGAATCGCCACCTATCAATGAATGATATTGAAAAGCATGCACCAGCTCATGTCCTAATACATGCCTGGTTTGATTGTTTAATTGGGTTAATGGCATGATAACCCTATTTTTCATGCCTTCAGTAACACCACCTGTTCCTACACCTATTTCACCATCAAGAGCGGTTGTTTGTTGAAACTCCGGACTGTTATTATATAGGATAAGTGGATTTTTCTTGCTAAAAGTATCTCTAAAAATTTGTTGATGAAGATCATACCAAACTTCTGTTTCTTTTGCAAAACGCTTAATTAAACTGTCGTTTTTTAGATAGTAATAAATCTCAAAGTGCGGAGTTTGATACACTTTAAATTTAAGATTCTTATATCGAACCTTATTTTGTCCAAAATACTGTGCATTGGCGTCGAGGGTGGAGCTAAAAATAAGGAGGCATAGTAGTGACGAAGTAAACCAATATGACGGCCGGAACTGTATAGTAGACTGAATATTCATAAAATAAATATTTTGATGGTATCTCTAAATTACGTAAAAACTATGGATTTCGATTTGGAAATAATTGGTGCGATAATTATTCCAATTTTGATTACTCTTGCCGCTCTTCAAGTCTTTTTTGACGTCTTTCTTCCCGAAGCTGTTTTTTGGTTTTGGAAGGTTCAGATTTTGTGGGTTGATTTTGTTCAATAGCTTGATTATCAGTTGTAGATGGTTTTTTATTGTCGGGTTGTTTACCAGCCTCGGGTTCAACAGAACTGGTATCCGGAAATTCAATTGGCTGCTCTAAGGAATCTATAAAGGAACTGTCAGCATCCAAAGAATCTGAAGTGTCTATAGAATAAATAGGACTTACACACTTGTATTCCTTGGTGATTTCAACCGTAGGCTTTGGAAAAGGGCCTTCGGAAATTCCTGTTGAGGGATCATGATATACCTTCTCCATAAATTTAGCGAAAATCGGAAGCGCCGTTTTGGACCCTTCTCCAGTTTCAGAAGTTCTAAAATGGACAGTTCTTTCGTCGCAGCCTACCCATACACCAGTTACTAAATCTTTAGTGAGCCCCATATACCATCCATCCACATAATCTGATGAGGTACCGGTTTTGCCAGCAATCTGATTTCCTTTTCTGAAAAGATCCCATTCCCATAATGCTTGAGAAGTTCCACCTGGTTCTTCCATACCACCTCTTAACATATACATCATCAACCAGGCTATTTCTTCACTTATGGCACGAGTTGGAGTACTTTTAAATTCTTTCAATACATTTCCGTCTTTGTCGGTAATTTTTTGAACCAGGATTGGATCTGTTTTCATGCCTTTATTAAGGAATGTAGCGTAAGCACGAACCATTTCAAATACAGATACATCATTTGAACCCAAACTTACAGAAGGAACCGATTTTAAAGGACTTTCAATCCCACATCGATGTGCATAATCAACTACTTTATCCCACCCAATTTCTTCAGTAATTTGGGCTGTTATTGAATTTACAGATCTAGCCATAGCATGCCTTAGGGTCATTTCTTGTCCAGAAAAACTGAAACTAGCATTTTTAGGCTCCCAAACTTCCTTTTTATTATTATCGTCATAAACAATTTTAACAGGCTTGTCAATGTACATGTCGCAAGGAGTTTTGCCATTATCTAAAGCAGCTAAATAAGCAAATGGTTTAAAGGTAGACCCTGCCTGACGTTTAGCCTGATTAACATGGTCATAATTAAAAAATTTGTGATCAATTCCGCCAACCCAAACTTTAATGTGTCCGTTGAACGGATCAAGGGTCATCATACCCGTATTTAGTAATTTTGAATAGTATTCGAGGGAATCAATGGTAGAAAAGTTAACCTTTTTTTCTCCCTCTTTATCATAACTAAAAACAGTCATTTCTTTTTTAATGGCCAAGTAGGCTTTTATAGAATCAATGTTGTTGTTATATCTTTTTTCTAGAAATTTATAAATAGGTAATCGCTTTGCGGCATTCAAAGCAAAATCTTCTATTTCTTTACCCTCCGAATCATGCCAAGGTTTTTGGTTACCCCAAGCATTTTGCAATCTATTTTGAAGGCTTTTCATTTGACTTGCCACTGCTTCTTCCGCGTATTTCTGAAGTTTGGAATCGATGGTCGTATAAATTTTTAAGCCCCCTTCATACAAATCATAGTCGTTTTCTTCACACCATTTTTCTATATAACCGGCTACTGCAGATTTTAGATAAGATTCTCCATTGCTAGAATCTTCAAATTCACCTTCTTTTGTTACCAACGGTGATGCAATGTATTTTGTCAATTCAGCAGCAGTTAAATAATTGTACTTCTGCATTTGAGACAAAACAACGTTTCTCCTTTCTAAGGATTTTTCCGGATTTCGGATTGGATTATAAGTGGTGTTTGCTTTTAACAATCCGATTAACGTTGCAGACTCCTGAACTTCTAATTCAGCCGGTTGCTTATTAAAAAACCGTTTTGCTGCTGTTTTAATACCAAACGTGTTGTTTCCAAATGGAACTGTATTTAAGTACAAGGTTAAAATTTCGGGCTTTGAATATTGTCCTTCTAACTTTAAAGCAGTCATCCACTCTTTAAGCTTATAAACCACTGTTCTGACAAGAGGTACATTTTTGATAAAGCCTTGCGATTTTTTATTTCTGGTACTGTAGAGGTTCTTAGCAAGTTGTTGAGTAATTGTACTAGCACCCCGTTTATCACCCCGAGCAGTAGAAATCGTACTGGATATGACACCCAAAAAATCAACGCCGCTGTGCTTGAAGAAACGTACATCTTCAGTTGCTACTAATGCATTTATAACACTTGGCGCAATTTTGGAGTATTCTACCGGGGTTCTATTCTCCTTGTAATATCGGCCTATCAATTTGCCATCTGCCGTATATAGCTCAGAGGCAATTCGCATATTGGGACTTTTAATATCTTTAATTGAAGGAGAATAACCAAACAACCATAAAAAATTCAGCTCAATAGCACAGAAAAAAAGTATTATAAAGTATAAACAAATAATTAGATAGCGTAGTGGCTTGAATTTTATTCTTTTAAACATGAAGGTAAATATGTATAAAATGCCCCGTTAATACCATAAATAAGTATATTTTTAAACGGTACATTGATGGATAACGAATATAATTTAATAAAATTTTCAGTTCACAATAATAAACAAATCAAATATCTGAGCATGGACAATATTGTTAAAAAATGTAAAATTAAAGCAGATTCTGATTTTAAGTTAAAAGATCACAATACTGCTTACACATCCGATTTAAAAAAAGAAGATTCTACTAAAATCTTAAGTAATAATATAGCTGAATTGAAAGTTCTTCAAGAAAAGTTATATAGCAGTAATCGGTTTTCGTTATTATTAATATTTCAAGCAATGGATGCCGCTGGTAAAGACAGTGCCATCGAACATGTAATGAGCGGAATCAATCCGCAGGGATGCGAAGTTTATAGCTTTAAACAGCCTTCTTCGGAAGAACTTGAGCATGATTTTTTATGGCGACATGCGAAGGCCTTACCTAAAAAAGGAATGATCGGTATTCACAACAGATCTCACTATGAAAATGTACTTGTTTGTAAAGTTCACCCAAACATTATTACAGATCATGATGATCGCCTATCATTTGAAGATATTGATGAGGAGTTTTGGAGGAAAAGGTATGAAAGCATTCGTGATTTCGAAAAACATCTTGTCAGAAATGGTACTGTAATTATAAAATTCTTTTTGAATGTTTCTAAAGAAGAACAAAAAGAAAGGTTTTTGGATAGAATTAATGAACCGTTTAAAAACTGGAAATTTTCCTCGTTTGATATTGAAGAGCGTAAAAAGTGGACTGATTACATGAACGCTTACGAGTCGGCAATTACAGAAACTAGTAAAGATCATGCTCCATGGTATGTAATTCCCGCCGATAAAAAGTGGTTTTCTCGAATGGCAATCAGCGAGATAATAAAAGAAACATTAAAATCTCTAGACTTGGAAATCCCCGAGTTAAGTAAAGAGGAATTAGAAGGACTAATTAGAAGTAAAGAAGAATTATTACGAGAAGAATAAGGGTTTATCGAATAACCACATCATCATAAGCTCTATTTTTGTCAAAAACCGATTTGGCAAAAATACATAATGGAACAATTTTAATATTGTTATCTCTCGAATAGGCTACGGCTGCATCAACTAATGAATTTCCAATTCCCTGGCCCTGTATCTTTTGCGAAACTAATGTATGATCGATTATCAATTTATCATGGCCGGCAAAACTATAGGTCATTTCAGCAAGCAAAACTCCATTATCTTCCATATAAAAAGATCCTTTGTGTCTGTTTTCACGATGTTTGATTTCCATGTTAAAGATCTTTGGTAGTATGTGTCAGATAATGAAATAGGATATGTTAAAATTAGAGGAACAAAATTACATAATTTAAATTTTATATAATTCCTAATTTAAACTCATCTGCATCATTTAAAAACGGAAAATCCTTACGTGCTCTTTCTACATCTTCTTTTGATATCGAAAAAGTATATAAATCTTCATCATTAGGTTTATAATACACGACTTTTCCTGTTGGATCTATGCACATTGAATCCCCAGAATGATATACTTCGTTACCATCATGTCCGACACGATTAACCGCTATTACATATGATTGATTTTCAATCGCTCTGGCGGGAATAAGCGTGCGCCAGTGTAGCGACCTCCTTTCTGGCCAGTTGGCAACAATTAACAAAATATCGTATTCGGGTTCCTTATTTCGCAGCCACACAGGGAATCTCAGATCATAGCAAATTACCGGACAGATCTTAAATCCGCCAAGTTCTACGAATAGTTTTTTGTTGCCAGGTGTGAAATGCTTGTCTTCATTACCCATACTAAATAAATGTCTTTTATCATATTGTTCAAATGTACCATCAGATTTCATCCAAATCAGTCGGTTATAAAATTTGGAATTCTCTTTAATGATTAACGTTCCAGTGACAACACAATCAAATTTCCGTGCTTGCTGATGCATCCATTGCATTGTTTTACCATTCATTTCTTCGGCCAGTTTTTCGGTATTCATCGAAAAACCCGTGCTAAACATTTCCGGTAACACAATTAAATCTGTTTTCTCTCTAATAGAAGATAGCCTTAAAGCAAGGTTCTGAAGGTTTTTGTCAATATTTTCCCAAAACAAGTATGCCTGGAAGGTGGTAATTTTCAGCGAATTCATTTTTTTTATTTAATTGATACGGTTTTGTTAAAATATTGTATTCAGTTAAACTTTTATTAATCTTTCAACGGCTTTATCCAGTGTTTCTTGCTTTTTAGCAAAACAAAAACGTAAAACCTTATAATCTGCACCATTTTTATAGAAGGCAGAAGTGGGTATCCCTGCAACGCCAAATTCTTTTATTAAACGTATTGCAAAATCATGGTCACCCTCACTAGTAATTTTATGGTACTGAACAGATTGAAAGTAAGAACCTTCGCAGGGCAGAATATCAAAACGTGTACTCTTTAATAAATTTTTAAAGTGATCTCGTTTTTCTTGATAAAAATTACTCAGCTCCATATAGTATGATTTGTTATCTAAAAAATCACTAATAGCATATTGAATAGGAGTGTTCACACTAAAAACTAGAAATTGATGGATTTTTCGAAATTCGGTCATTAACTTTTCGGGTGCAATGCAATAGCCTACTTTCCAACCCGTATTATGAAACAATTTCCCGAATGAAGCGGTAATAAAGCTTCTGTTTTTTAATTCAGGATACCTGGCCATACTAAGGTGTTGTTTTTTATCAAACACTAAATGTTCATACACCTCATCGCTTAGTATTAGGATATCTGTATTTGTAATAAGTTTAATGAGCTGTTTAATGTCGTTTTCATCCAGAATAGTTCCAGTTGGATTTTGAGGGGAGTTCAAAATTATCATCCTGGTTCTATTAGTGATGAGTTTCCTTACCACCTCCCAATTAATTTTATAATCTGGTGGGCAAAGTTCTAAAGATTTTACTAGCCCTCCTTGTAATTGAATGGTAGGAGCATAGCTATCATATGCTGGTTCAAAAATAATCACCTCATCATCTGGCTGAACCATTGCAGCAATCGCGGTGTAAATGGCTTGGGTTCCACCTGCTGTAATAGTAATTTCATTCTCTGGATGATAGTTGGCCCCATGAAGATCAAATACTTTCGCTGCAATTTTTTCTCTTAGAGGTAAAATGCCCTGCATAGGTGCATACTGATTATTGCCCTTTAGCATATACTGATTTGCCAGATTTATAAGTTCAGGCGAACAATCAAAGTCTGGAAAACCTTGAGAAAGATTTATTGCATTATATTCTGTGGCCAATTTTGACATGACACTAAAGACCGTGGTGCGTACATTTGGAAGCTTAGAAGTTACTGGAAACATTATTGCTAAAATAAACTAAAAAGTACTTAGATACTATATGTTGTAATACAGAAGTATATGTTATTAATCTTATTCCTATTTCTCACAAAAACCAATTAAAGATATCTGATGAAGTAATATTTGGTTTTTGAGTTGAATTATGATCTCTAATGATTTTTCCTTCGTTCATTTGTATGATTCTGTTTCCATATTGCCAGGCATCTTTAATGTTATGTGTTATAAGTATCGCTGTTAAAGCATGAGTATCGATAAGTTCTTGGGTAATTTTCATAACCATTTCCGCCGAACGCGGATCAAGAGCGGCAGAAGGCTCATCTAAGAGCAGAATTTTAAGCTCATCCATTACGCTCATCAAAATTGTTAGCGCTTGCCTTTGTCCGCCTGATAAAGCTCCAATAGGTAAATGTACTTTATCTTCAAGCCCCATTCCTAACGACGAAATTTTTTCTTTTACTTGATTGGTAAACGAAGAGTTCATCCCAATTCTTAATGTTTTAGGACGGGTTCGGATTGAGGCTAGCCTGAAATTCTCTAAAATAGTTAATTCTGATGCTGTGCCACTTAATGGATTCTGAAAAACACGGGCAATCCACTGGCTTCTGTGATGCTCAGGCAGATTTGTTACCTTTTCGTTTTCAATGAATAGTTCTCCAGATGAAACTAGGAGGCTTCCCGAGATCGCGTTAAGCAATGTAGATTTACCCGAACCATTAGCACCCACAATCACAACAAACTCACCTTTATTGATTTGTAACGAGATATTATTTAAGGCAATTGTTTCATTGGGTTTACCCGGGTTAAAACGTTTGGTTAGATTTTCTATTCTAATCATACTGCCTTATTGAATGAGATGCGTGGTAAGCTCACAATTAGTAATACAAATACTGATGTAACAAGCTTCAATAATGTAGCATCAATCCCGACACTTAGGGTAAAAGCAAGTACCAATTGAAAAATAACAGCGCCGAAAACAACTATCAGCAAACTGAACCATACAGAGGTGATATTTAGCCAGTTAATAATTGTTTCCGCAATGATTACTGACCCTAAACCAACGATTACAATACCAATACCCATGCTTATGTCCACAAATCCTTGTAATTGACCCATCAAGAAACCACTTGTTGCTACTAAGGAGTTTGAAATAGCTAAACCAATTATTTTCATTCGATCGGTATTTACACCTAACGCTCTAATCATGGTTTCGCTATTTCCGGTTGCACGCATAGCCAAACCAAAGTCTGTTTTTAGCAAGTATCCCACAATGGAAATTAAAAGACTGGTGAAAATCAGTAATAAAAACAAGGAGTTAAGAATGCTATTTGTCGACCAATTTGTGAAACCATAAACAGTTTCAACATCTAATAAAGGTAAATTCGATCTTCCAAGAATAGTCAGATTTATAGAATACAAGCCAGTCATTACAATTATCCCCGAAAGGAGAGCATTCACTTTTAATTTGGTATGAATCAATCCTGTTAATGCACCCGCCACTGCACCGCTTATCATTATTATTGGATATGTTGCAAGCACAGGTAATTTATGACTTAGCAGTGTTCCTGTTATTACAGCCCCCAGTGTATAGCTTCCATCTGTTGTAATATCCGGGATCTTAAATATTTTCATCGAGATGAAAATGCCTAAAGCGATTCCGGCGAAGCATAAACTTTGTAAAATTGCTGTAAGGTAAAAGTCCATCCGCCTATTTTACTGCTTTAAATGTGGACGGAATTTCAATTTTAAATGCTTGCGCTGCTGCAGGATTGTACACTCTGTTGCGCACCTTTACCAATTCAGGTTGTAATTTACTTAGGTCTTTATTTTTTAAATAGGCTGCAGCTTGTTCACCAGCTTGGTATCCCCATAAGTATAAATCTGCACCAAAAGCGGCTACGGCGCCTCTTTTAACTAAGCCAGCTTCACTTGTAAATACCGGAACATGTTTATTGTTACAGCTTTTTAAGATCGTTTCGAAGGAAGCAAATACCGTATTGTCAGGATTTGCAAAAAAAGCATCTATATTTTTAGATAATAAAGATTGCACCACTAGTTGAGCTTCCGCGGATGTATTTACGGGTAATGACTCTAACTTAATATTTAACTTTTTGCACAATCCACTTATGCGGTCTAAAGCGATAACTGATTGAGGTTCTGATTGATTGTAAATCATGCCAACAACTAACTTGCTGCTTTTAGGCTTGATAAGTTGTGGAATAATCGAAAAAGAAGTGTCAATATAGGCGAGGTTTTCATATATACCTTTTAAATTATCGGGTGCAGTACTATAACTTTGATTCAGCTTCATCATGGTTGGTGAAGATGATACCATCATAAAAATAGGGATGGTTGAAGTTTTTCTTGCAGCTGTAACGGTTGATAAAGTGACGTTTGTGGCTATTAAATCGACTTTCTCTGTGATGAAATAATCTACGATTTGGGTAAGGGTAGGAATATCGCCTTGAGCATTTCTGTACTTAATTTGAATCGTTTGTTTTTTTTCGTCGAATCCGTTTTTGCTTAAAGCATCTATAAATCCCGTTTTTGCCTGTTTTATTGTGGCATCTTCGAAAGCATCAACGAAACCTATAACCGGAGCATTAGATTTCTTACTCGACTGGCAGGCATTCAGAGTGATAAATAAGACAATTAGTGAGAGTATTTTTCTATTCATGTAGAATTTGTTTAATAAGAACTGTGAAAATGGGACATATTAATATCTCAACAAAAATATCTTCTTAAGTGTTGTGTTATTTGATAAAGTTATAAATTATGCAGGAATAATATTTGTTGATTTAGTGCTTTTAAGGCGTATTTATTTAAAATTTAGCAATTATAACCGCCTTTAAAAATTATCGTTAACAATTAGTTTACGTTGAGATTATAAAAAATTTTTATTGTAATGTAAAATCGTCTAACTTTGCCCCACTTTTAAGTTCTATGTCATATACAGATCAAACCGCAGTAAGTGCTTGGGGATTATCCTGGCAATCAGTAGAGTACAAAAGAAAATTAGCTATCGGGCTAACAATTATTTCTATAATTTTAATCGCTTTGCCTTTCTTTTATCAGGCAATTGAGTTACGGAACGGTATCTTAATTAACGATTATTTGTTGAGAGAAGTTCCAGCTACAGACGTTTCCATTTACATATTTATAATCATCTGGTCGATGGCTTTATTAACCTTTAGCCGTTTCAAAGCAGATCCTCAAATATTTATAACCTTTTTATGGGGTTATATACTAATTAATCTTACCCGCTTCATTTCCATTGGGTTAATTCCCTTAAACGCTCCAATGGGGTTAATTCCGATCGAAGATCCTATTAGCAACGCATTTTACGGTCCTAAATTCATCACCAAAGATCTATTTTACTCCGGCCATACAGCGGCAATGTTCCTGATGTTTTTATGTCTAAATAAGAGGTGGGATAAAATTCTGGCTTTATTAGCTACCATTGCGATTGGTGCTTTGGTGCTTGTACAGCATGTTCATTATACTGCGGATGTGTTTTGCGCACCGGTTATCACGTATCTTTTATGGTTGGCGTCTAAAAAGATTGTGGCTTCAAAATATATTTAACACTGTAGTTTAAATAAGCAACGCAATCCTGTTGCACGATCTGTGAGCCACTGATACTGATTTTATTATTTCGTGCAAATATTGGGGAACGGAGCTAAAAAAGTGCGGAATTAGCAAACATGACTCCTAAACAAGTTGCTATTATTGCAGTTGATGGAATGTTTAATAACGAAGCCGAAATCGTTGCAGGTTGGTTAAATAAATTAAATGTATTTCTAGCATGGCTATTATCCAAAATAGTTTTAGAAAAAATAGCCATGAAGCTGTATAAGTAAACGTCTTACTGGCTATGTGTTACAATAAATTCTGCAGCCTTCTCAATATCTACAAACACACCACCTGGTTTTCTAACTTCATCACTTTCCGTATCAACACTTGTTGCAACTTCTTTTTGGATCAACACCGTATGACAACCTGCTAAATTGCCGGCTTCAATATCGTCTAACCTATTTCCCATAATCCACGAACTTTTTAAATCGAGATTGTATTTTTTAGCAGCATTAATGAGTAAACCGGGCTTTGGTGTCCTGCAATCACACTCAACCGAATATTTCCTAACTTTACCATTTGGGTGATGTGGGCACAACATAAAACCATCAAGATAAACACCTTTAAATTTTAACAGTTCTTCTACACGATATACCGCACCTAATACCGCCTGTTCCTTAAAATGTCCGTAAGCAATTCCTTCTTGATTTGTAATTAGTATTAAATAAAATCCCTTGGCTTGAAGTAATTTTAAACCTTCAATTACCCCTTCATTTAGAGATACAAACTTGGGATTAACATTGTTGGGAACATCTTTGATTAGGGTTCCGTCTTTGTTTATAAAAATGGCTTTATTCATTAATTGGACGATTAGTTTCTGATAAAGTATCTGGTGTTTAACATTAATTTTACGTTAGATCTAAATATTGTATCAATAAGAATTTTGGAATACCAAGAAAAAATATTAATATATTAATTAGTTAACACCGCTTTAGTAAAAAGAGTTTGGTTGAAAATGTATTTTTTTTCAATTTCTTACTTGATAGCTTTTAATCAGTCTTTTTATTTAACGAATGTGTAGTAGTTTAACGTATATTTCACACTCAGAATTTTAAAAAAGGTTAATATAAGTCACACAATGGGCAAGAAGCTAGCTTTAGCCCTATACTAACAGTAATGAATCAACAGATATTATTGGATCTTGTCAAAGAACGGATGCCTTATGGTAAGTACAAAGGTTGGCTAATGTGTAATTTGCCTGAGCCATACTTATCGTGGTACCATGCAAAAGGTTTTCCTGAAAGTAAAATAGGTATGTTGCTATCAACTATTTATGAAATTAAATTAAACGGACTTGAATATCTGTTAACACCCTTGAAAAGCAAATAGGAATCCTCAAAGGCTATGCTTATTATTTTAAATTACTAAATTTCTTAGTGTCAACATCGATTTCGTAGCTTTGCATTAGATTAGTAAAATAAGAATGATGTATGCTATTATTGATATAGAAACTACAGGCGGACACGCAAGTGCAAATGGCATTACAGAGGTTGCTATCTTACTTTATAATGGTTTTGAGGTAGTTGAGCGTTATTCCACACTTATTAATCCTGGGGTTCATATACCAATTTATATCCAGGCATTAACAGGAATTAACGATGCGATGGTAAAAAATGCTCCTTCGTTTAAAGAAGTATCAGCTCATATTTTCGATCTCTTACACGACAAAATTTTTGTCGCCCATAATGTAAACTTCGATTATTCCTTTATTAAATATCACCTGGCTAATTGTGGTTATAACTTACAAGCTAAAAAGTTATGTACTGTTAGGTTAGGGCGTAAAATTGTACCCGGCTTACCATCATACGGACTTGGGAAGTTTTGCAGCCAAATGGGCATTGTAATCAATAATAGACACCGAGCTTTAGGAGACGCGGAAGCTACGGCCATTTTGTTTGGTATATTAGTTTCAAGAGACCTAAATAATGTCATAGCAGATTCCTTAAAACAACATTCTAAAGAACAATTACTACCACCCAACTTGCATAAAGATCAAGTTGTTAACTTACCAAACAGTCCGGGAGTGTATTATTTCCACAATGAAAAAGGGAAAGTGATTTATGTAGGGAAGGCCAAAAGCTTACGGAAAAGAGTGTTGAGCCATTTCTCAAACAATAGCCCCGGCAGTCAGAAACAAGAGTTTTTGCGTAATATTCATGCTATCAGTCATCAGACTTGCGGTACTGAACTTATTGCTTTTATCCTAGAGACCACCGAAATTAAACGACTTTGGCCGGCTTACAACCGATCACAAAAAAGGTACGAATATGCGTATGGATTATATTGCTTTGAAGGGCAAAACGGTTTTTTAAGATTAGCAATTGATAAACGTCAAAAATTTTCCCCTCCAATTTATACCTTTAATTACCTGGCAGATGGTTACAGCCTGCTGAAACAACTAATAACAAAGTTCAATTTATGTCCGAAACTGTGCTTTATTCAAAAAAGTAATACAAATTGTGTCGGTGTTTCAGAAGGTTACTGCTTGGGGGCTTGCGAAGAAAAGGAATCATTTTCGGCGTATAATGTTAGGGTAAAGGAAGCGTTAGCGTTTTTAAAAAGTTCGTTGCCAACTTATGCCATCATTGACCACGGCCGTTCTATAAATGAAAACAGCTGTATATTAATGGAGCAAGGTCAATTCTATGGATTTGGTTATATTGATGAATCGGTACAAATTACAGATATTACTACGTTAAAAGATCACTTGAAGCCCTGCCCATCCAATGACTATATTAGAAATTTAGTACATAGCTATGTCAGCAAGCATCCTGATAAGCGACTAACCATTTCATAATAATATTAAGACAATACTGGTTCGTCGGTTTTTTAGTAAAATTGAAGTAATTTTAAAACGGAGAACTGGATAATTACTTTACGAAGTATATTCGCCCATTTATCATCCAATTCATCCACTGACATTACCCAAAACATACTATTAAATTACTATATGGATTTCGGAAAAGTAGAACCGGAGCAAATTTTAAGCGTTGATTTTACCTTGCCTCCAGATACAGAATTGACAAACTCTACGTTTAACAATGCGTCAAAAAATGTTAATCTAGATGCTTATGTAGGTTGTGCCAAGTGGGGAAGAAAAGAATGGGTAGGGTTAATTTACCCCGAAAAAACCAAGGAAGCACAATTTTTAGATGAATACGTTAAGCATTTCAATAGCATTGAACTAAATGCTGTTTTCTACAACATGCCTCCAGAAAGTCAGATAGTAACTTGGCGAGAAAAGGCTGAAAAATTCGGCACAGAATTTAAGTTTTGCCCCAAATTTACCCGAGGTATTAGCCATTTAAAACGGTTAAAAAATGCAGAAGAATTGACCAACACATACCTGAATAATATATCTGCTTTTGGCAAGTATTTAGGGCCGGCTTTCCTTCAACTAAGTGACAATTTTGGTCCTAAGAATTTTGATATCCTGCAAAAGTACCTGGAAGAACTGCCAATAGATTTTAGCGTATTTGTAGAGTTACGCCATTCAGAATGGTATTCAGACCATGCCGCACGAAAAGATGTTTTTGAACTTTTTAAGAAACTTAACAAAGGCACTGTAATTACTGATGCAACGGGCCGTAGAGATTGCGTACACATGGAATTGCCTACTCCACATGCCTTTATCCGGTTTGTAGGTAATGGTTTACATGCTACCGATTATACTCGAATTGATGAGTGGTCACAAAGACTTAAACAATGGAAGGACAATGGTTTGGAGTCTCTTTACTTCTTCCTGCATCAGCATGATGAAAAGGATACACCCATTTTAGGAGATTATACCATACAAAAGTTTAATAAGGACCTAAATCTTAAGCTGAATCCTCCAGGCATCATTGCAAAAATCGAAACACTGTTTTGATCAATTAATCATTTAAAGATTTGGTTTTGGGCGTTCGGGCAGGCTTTCCGTTTCAATCTTTTTTGCCATTCCTTCCGCTACGCTGCAGGAATGCAAAAAAGGATTTTCACTTCAATCCTTAACGCAAGAAAACTACCTGTTAATAACGATATCTTACGGTTTTGCATAAAACGGAACACCTCAAAAATTTGCAATAGCTAATTTAGCGCCTGATGCTGGTTTTATGGAGACCTTATGAGGAAATTTAGAACAGGTTTAGAATAATACTCAACAAAAAAGATAATTTCACTTTCTTTGTAACATTTCGTTACAAAATGGGTATAAGAAACCGAGAGCGTAATTTAAGAATATAGAGCTGGTACAACAGGTTGTAGCCAGCTTTATTATTTTATACATATTTCAAAAGCTTATTCATTATAAAAATCTCAGGCTAGGCCACTCCGTGCAAACATGACTATCACAATTATTCATTCCTCTTAAATTATTTTAAGTTATTAGGTTACAGCGGGGAATACTATTTTGAAATGTTAATAGTTATAGAAGCCAATTTTTTTACCAAGATTTGTGGGTTGTAAATATCCCAAAAATGAAAGTTATAATTGCAGAGAAACCTTCGGTAGCGAGAGAGATTGCTAAAGTTTTTGGTGCCACTACGAAGAAAGATGGATATATAGAAGGGAAAGGATTTTCATTTACCTGGGCGTTTGGGCATTTATTGCAGCTAGCACCTCCTCAGGATTATGGATTTTATGGGTGGAAGGTTCAAAATCTTCCGATGCTTCCCCAAAAGTTCAAATTATCCATTCGTAAAATAAAAACAAAAGACGGCTTAGTAGAAGATCCTGGTGTCAGAAAACAACTCGATACTATTAAAATGCTTTTCGATAGCGCTACAGAAATTATTGTTGCAACAGATGCCGGGAGGGAAGGCGAGCTTATTTTTAGATATATTTATTATTTTCTAAAATGCAAAAAACCATTTAAGCGTTTATGGATTTCCTCTCAAACTGATGAAGCTATAAAACAAGGCTTCCGAGATTTAAAACCCGGTTCAGATTACGATACCCTTTTTAATTCTGCCCATTGCCGTTCTGAGTCTGATTGGTTAGTAGGTATGAATGCCACTCAAGCATTGAGTATTTCTGCAGGGAACCGTTCTGTATTGTCTTTAGGGCGTGTACAAACCCCCACACTGGCGATGATCTGTGCCCGATTTATTGAAATCAAGAATTTTGTTCCCCAAATTTATTACCAGATTAGTATTCAGCTAGATAAAAGCGGACAGGTTTTTAAAGCGATTTCCATAGATAACTTTAAAGAAAAAGACAAGGCGCAACAAGCTTTTGACAAGGTGCTGGACGTAGGTTCGGGACATCAGGAAGGTGGCAGAATTCTAAAAGTAGATTCCAAACCGCGAAAAGAACAACCACCCTTATTACATGATTTAAGTAGTTTACAACAAGAAGCAAATAAGAAGAAGGGTTTTACAGCCGATCAAACACTTACCCTTTTACAAAACCTGTATGAAAGCAAATTGATCACCTACCCACGTACAGGAAGCCGTTTTATAGGCGATGATGTTTTTGCTGGTGTTCCACAATTGATAGACAACCTAAAAGGCCATCCAGAATTGGGTAAACAGGCTGAATTTTTATTAAATAATTTGCCGCTAAACAAACGGAGTGTGAACGCTAAAAAGGTAACAGATCACCATGCTATTTTACCAACTGGTGAAAAGGCATATCATCTATCATCTGATAAACAGGCTATTTATGATATGATTATTGGTAGGATGCTTGAAGCTTTTCATAAAGAATGTTTAAAAGAGATCACCAAAATAACCATTGAATCGGGCTCTTTATTTGTTGCAAATGGTACGGTGATTCGTTCGGCCGGATGGCGTGCGGTTTATAACGAGCCAGATGAAGACAAGAAGGAGGAGGATAACGCCACATTACCTAAAGTGACAGCTGGAGAGAACTTGCCAGTGATTCAAAAAGAACTTCTTGAAAAACAAACTAAACCAAAACCGTTATATAACGAGGCTAGTTTATTAAAAGCACTTGAAACTTGCGGAAAAGAGATTGAAGATGAAGAGTTACGGGATGCAATGAAAGAAGGCGGATTAGGAACTCCGGCAACCCGGGCAAATATTATAGAAACGTTAATTACCCGTGAATATATTATCCGCGAAAAGCGAAACTTGGTTCCAACCAGCAAAGGTCTGGCTGTTTATGAAGTGGTGAAGGATAAAAAAATTGCGCAGGCTGAATTAACCGGTTCCTGGGAGAAGCGATTAGAAGAAATTCGTTCAGGCGCTTCGGTAGCGGAATTTAAAGAAGAGATAAAAACGTACACACGGACCATCACAAATGAATTGTTAGCGGCCGGAGCCGGATTATCGAAGGTGTTAATGTCTGCAGAAAAAAATTAATATCGTTTACTTTCTATGTTTTTAATTTGCTTAATGGGGGATATGACTGTATATTCTAAAACATCTTAATGGGATATTGGTTATAACTATTTGAATGTCATAATTAAAGCCATTTACTTTCGTTTATAAACTAATTCATCACTTATGACGTATTATTATCTAGTAACTAACTCTTAACAGCTTTAAACTTCATTGTTTAACAATATGAAAGTCCATAAACTAATAGCACTTACTTCTTTTATTTTACTAATATATTCTTGTAAAAAGTCAACAATAACACCTGATCCAGTTCCAATAATAGAGACTCCACCACCACCAGCGCCAAATAGTACCCGGACTCAACTAACACTTGATTCTATATATATATACGCAAAGGAAGCTTATCTATGGAATGATGCATTGCCGTCGTTTAATGCATTTAATCCTAGAGGTTATAATAGTTTTGATGCTCCCATATTGAATTTGGAAGATGAATTATTTGATATTACGCAATTTAAAATTAATCCATCTACAACTAAGCCCTATGAATATTCTGCAGAACATCCTTCTAGTTCTAAATATTCTTATCTAGTTGAAGATAATAATGGATCATCAGCTGTTGCACAAACTTATCAAAAACAAGCTTCCGTAACTCTAGATGGAGATGGTGATGATTTTGGAATAGATCTATCGTCCATATCATCAAGTGACATTCGGGTAAAACTCGTATCTCCCTCTTCTCCAGCAGCTGATGCGGGTGTTGTTCGAGGCGATCGTATTTTAAAAGTAAACGGAAAGACCGCAAGTGCAGCTTCACAAAATGCGCTAAATGATATAAGCAATGCTTTTGACGGAAATAATATCACTTTAAATATCAGGCGAGTGAATGGGACCGAATATACTAAGGATTTAACGCGAAGATCTTACACAAGTAGTTCTGTTTATAAAAAATCAATTTTAACCTCTGGGAGCAAAAAAGTTGGTTACCTCTCGTATGCTCGCTTTTCAACACTGCCAAAGTCAAGAGCTGAACTCGAAACTATTTTTGCTGATTTTGCATCGCAAGGGGTAACAGATTTAATTTTGGATTTTAGGTACAATGGAGGTGGCTATGTAGAAACCGCCGAACATATGACTAACCTTATTGCACCATCAGCTAAAAGTGGTTCGGTAATGTATGTGGAGTTTTATAATAGTTGGATGCAAGGTCTAAAAAATAGTGCTGATGCTAAAGCTAAAAGTGTTTTATCTAAACAAATATTATATAATAGCAGTGGGCAACCCATACAATACGAAGGTCGTAATGCTAATTATGCTGATATAGATTATTCTGTAGCCGGTAATACTTATAAGTTTGAAAAGGTAGGTAGTTTGAATAATATTAATAATGTAATTTTTATAGTTAGTGGAAATACAGCTTCGGCTAGTGAGCTGGTTATTAATAGTTTAAGGCCACATATGAACGTGAAACTGGTTGGCTCTAAAACCTATGGCAAGCCGGTTGGTTTTTTCCCAATTACAATTGATAAATATTCGATTTATATGTCGAATTTCAATATTCAAAATTCTGCAGGGCAAGGAAATTACTATGACGGATTGCCTGTAGATATAAGTGGAATTGATGATGTTACTCACGATTTTGGCGATGCACAGGAGAATTTGACTGCTAAAGCCTTGGCTTACATTACAAATGGTACCATCGTATCATCTGTAAAGAACAACACAAGTATGAGTACTTCTGCAGTTACAACTCCATCTGCAGAGCCTATTCATATTATAAAATCACCATCGTTCAACGGAATGATTGAAACTAGAAGGAAACTCAACTAACAGTTCGGTTTGCAATGTATGCGGAACATTTTAAACTTACGAGGTTTATGAGGTTTATTAGATAGCAAGTAAGTGAGAAAAATGACACAGAATGTAACATAAACCTTGTCTTTTAGTGGCTTGTGGAAGAAGTGGCAAAATAATTGGTGTTTCAACTTTTAATAATTTGGAGTTATTCCGTCAATCTATGAGAACCTTACAACTTTTATCTGCTTTACTTTTGTTCATCTTATTTTGGATAATTAGCTTTTTCAACTTCAACGATAGTGAAGTAAAAGAATAATGTTGTTTCTGTTTAACTCATTAACTTTATAAGAACGGAGTGTTTCGAATGCTAGGTGCGTTAGGGATTGAAGTGAAAATCCTTTTGACCTTCTTTCTTCAGGACAAAAGATTGTAACAAAAAGCCCGCTCGAACGCCCTAAAACTAATCTTCTGGCTTTTAATTGTTATATATTTGCAACCAATCATTAAAAATCAGAAATGTCTAAAACAAAATTAACAGTAAATAATAACGGGTCATTAAAAATAGATGGCGACTTCGAAATAGTAGATAAGGACGGAAATATATATGATCTGGCCGGAAGAACTATCGTATCAGTTTGCAGATGCGGTTTGTCGCAAAATAAACCATTTTGTGATGGTTCACATAAAGGTCATTTTGAGCACGAGGCTGTAGCATTTAATTTGCCTCCAAAAAAAGTTTAAAAAAATGCAGGCAAAAAGAGCCTGCATTTTTTTTATGCCTCTACTGATACAAAAATATCTACTTCTACATCGGTGGGATCTTGTGATCTTTCTCCATAAACCTCAAAGTCGGCTGAGTAATTTCGCTTGAGATCTGAATCCCAAATGGAAACCCATTCTTTAAAAACGATACCTTCGTTTAAATTTCCTGTAGCGGTAAACTTAACATAGGTGCCACCTTTAATTTCCTTTCCGCTCATTCCCTCTGGAATATTTTCAAGCGAAGAAACTTTACAACCAAGCAAGGTAGTGTAGGGCTTTGTATAGTCTTTCTCATAATCAGTGTATACACTATAAAGGGACGAATCTACCTTGTTTGGTATTTTATCCGAAGTTTGGTTACTTAGGAACTGGGTCCATAATTCGGGGATGTCTTGAGCTGCTTTTCCGTTTTCATTAGTAGTTCTCACTGTTATGCCAACGATGTAAAAAGGAGAGATTTGGATAGTTTCCATGGATTTAAGATTTTAATTACCCCAAAAGTATTACGTGGGATTGACAGCAGTATGTCAGGGGTTTGATTTTTGTCGGCAAATTTCAAAGTATTCTGGAAGTGATATGATAATTGATGGGAACTAAACTTTTCATTCATCAAGTCAATCCTTGACACTTAATTCAGGACTAATTGCAATGGTTAGCAATGAGATTCAGCAATTATACTAAAGGCCTCTGATAACTTCTTTGTCTTTTTCGGTAGCATGAACCGGACTCTTGCTCATTGATGTGTTAAGGTTGACGTAATAATATAACACCTTTTAAATTTATAAAAGCTTATTTATCTGAGCATACTGTAATAATATAATCGTTTTGGCATCTTTTATTTCGCCAGTTTTAACCATATTTAAAGCTTGGCTAAAGGGCACTTCAAACACTTGAATACTTTCATGCTCATGCGCTAAGCCACCACCTTCACTAACCTTCATATCCTTGGAGTATTCTGCTATAAAAAAATGAAGCATTTCTGCAACAGAGCCTGGTGTCATATAACATTCCATTATTTTCTTTACATGGGGAACTTGGTATCCCGTTTCTTCTTCAATTTCTTTTATGATACAGTCTTCCGGATTATTATCTTCGAGTAAACCTGCACAGGCTTCGATCATCACACCGCTTTCGTTTCCGTTTATATAGGTTGGCATTCGGAACTGCCGAATGAGGATAACCGTTTTTTCCTCTTTGTTATAAAGTAAAACCGTAGCGCCATTACCACTGTGATACACCTCCCTTTTTTGATTTTCCCAGCTGCCGTCTTCTTTTTTATATTCGAATTTTAGGTTCTTCAATTTAAAAAAGTTATCAGACAGAATTTCTGTTTCTAAATTTCTAATTTCAGTTTTCATGATTTACCAGATCTAATTGTTTAGACGTGATTTTTACTAAGGCCTCAACAAATTTTTGAATGTCTGCTGGGTGCGTGTAAATATTAACAGTAACTCGAATACCTTCCATTTTATCCCATAGCACAGAGCCAACATGAATTTGATAGGTATTGAGTAGCTCTGTCTCTAATGCTAATGGTTCCCATCCCTGTAAACTTAGGTTTACCATCACCAAATTTTGTTCCTCATTTAAAGGAGTTTTGAAGCTTATTCCAGGTAGCTTACAAATTTGATTAACCCAAAAATTTCGTAAAAAACGAAGGCGCTCTTCTTTATATGGTCGGCCTACGTGTAAGTGAAATTCTATAGCATATCCCAAACCTAAAACATTAGGCAATAGCTGGATGCTTAGCTCTTCAAATTTTCTTATATTTTCAGAAAGTGGTGTATTACTCGAAGCCAGTGGCCATGTTTCGGCTATTAATTCTTTTTTTATGTAAAGTAAGCCGGAGGGAATTGGGCCAGATAACCATTTATGTAATGCGGTTGTAAAGTAATCGCAGTCTAGTTTTTTAACGTCTGTTTCCAAAACACCGAAGCTGTGAGCTGCATCAAGCATTACCTTAATGTTTTTCTTTTTAGCTTCTTTAATAATGGCTTCTACTGGTAAAACTTGACCATTCCAATTGATTACATGGGTAAGCGACAAAAATTTGGTTTTGCTGGTAAAGGCAGAAACATACTTGGCAATTATATCTTCATTGCTTTCAGTTCCATCAATCTCTATCCATTTTATAAGTATTCCGTCTCTTAGTTCCCGTTGCTTCCAAGATGAAACGGTTTTAGCATAGTCTTGCTTACAAGCAACTACTTCGTCGCCTTTCTGCAAGCTAATTCCAAAAATTACATTATTTAATGCTTCAGTGGTATTTCGGAGAATAGCAATTTCTTCGGCAGAACTATTAATTAATCTGGCCAAGCCATCACGAATCAATTCCCGACCATTTTCCATCACTTTCCAGATGTAATAACTTGGTGATGTATTAATCAGGGCATAATAGGATGTAAAGGCTTTTTCAACTACAAATGGGCCGGAACTAACCGCTCCATTATTCAAGTTTATAACTCCATCAGGTTTCGGGAAACTATCTCTAACTTTTGACCAAAAAACTTCGTTGGTAGCAAGTTCTTCAGGACTTGTATCATGCAATGCTAAGGTTTGTTGTCTTTCAACAACGTTTAGAACAGGGTTTTGATTTAAAAATTCCTGCCATTTTGTAATCCATTCATTCATAGGTTGGCTGTAAATTTCAATGCGTTTAACTAAATACACTGTTTCGCCTAATATATAACTAAGAATATTAAAGTGAAACCTTGATTTAATATTTAATTAAGTTTTATAGTAAAACGAGAGAAAACAATAATGATAATATGTAGTTCACAGCCGTTTAGTTTAATTGGTTAATTAGTTTACGAATATAAATTCAGAATTAACTACAATTGAACGTAACCAAGACGGCTTGAAATTACGTGGTTTTAAAACCTTGAAGTGGTTTTTTAACAATAAACATCTCAAGTACGAGTAAAAACATACCTGCCATTACAGAAACATCGGCCATATTGAAGATTCCAGTCTGAAAAATCATGAAATCCATGTGCAGAAAATCGGTTACTGATCCATATAAAAAACGATCATATATATTGCCGATACCGCCTCCAATTACGCAACAAATAGCAAGAATGCTTAGTGGAGCTAAGTTCTTTTTCGTTAACACGTAAACCAACCCATATAGTAAAGCAGCGATTGGAAGTATCAATAACAACAACGTTTTCAATACGGAAGGCAACGCATCTCCCATACTTAAGAATGCTCCTGAATTTTCGATCTTCGTTAACGTTAAGAAGTTGTCAATTAGTATGATACTAGCGTTATATTCAACCTTCTCTCTGACAATATCTTTTGAAACTTGGTCACAGCCAATGTTTAATGATATAATTGCCAATACTGAAAAACCCTTAATAAGTCTTGATTTCATATAGAGATTGTAACTAGATAGTAAGACGTTTAATTAAGTCATTTATTACAAATTCCACCATACCTTATCAGGATAAGAAGATTTTAAAATGATGGGTTCTCCAATTAAAGGAGTGGTCACTTTCACATTTAAGTCGCTGGCTGTTTTTATAACTCGCTGAATGGGTTCGTTCCAATTGTGTAAAGCCAGGGAGAATTTTGCCCAATGAACCGGTAATATAACGCTTGCTCCCAAATCAATAGCGGCTTGAACGGCCTGTTCGGGCATCATGTGGATGTATGGCCAATTGGTATTGTATTGCCCGGTTTCTAGGATGGCGATATCAAAGGGACCATATAAATTGCCTATTTCCTTAAAGTGCGAATCATAACCTGAATCGCTGCCTATATAAATGGAATAATCAGCCAGTTTCAATACAAATGATGACCAAAGAGAATTATTACGTGTGATACCTCGGCCAGAGAAATGCCTTGCTGGAGTAGCTATCAATTCACCCTTTTCGATTGGCGTTTTTTGCCACCAATCTAATTCGGTTATTTTACTTTCCGCAACCCCCCAATGTTTTAAATGTTCGCCAACTCCAAGCGGTGTATAAAAGTGCTTCGTCTTGCTTTTAAATTTTAGTATCGTTTTATAATCCAGATGGTCGTAATGATCATGAGTCAAAATAATGATATCTATCTCAGGAAAATCTTCGGGCGTGTACACATCTGAACCTGCAAACGATTTTCCAAAAAAAGAAACAGGAGAGGCATTTCCACTAAACACCGGGTCTACTAAAATAGTTTGCTCTTCATATTTAATCAGGTAGGAGGAGTGTCCAAACCAAACAATGGTAGGTGAAGCAGCCTTTAAAGCGGTTAAATCAGTCTTTACAGATGGGAGTGTAACTGGAGGTGCTGCAGATTTTGGTTTAGTTGCAAAATCTTTCATCATTTTCAAAATAGAAGTACTTTTCAGGGTTACTTCTGTTGGAGACAAATTCTGGAAAGCTCCATTTTTATAATTAGGCGACCTTTTAAGTTTATATAAAACCTTACCAGCCGGTTTCTTGCCAAATATTTTCGGGATCATATAATTTTGTGGATATCCATAAAGCCATTATGATGTCTCAAATGGCTAAATATTACAAAGCCAGCTCTTTTAACTTAATAAGTTCTTGTTTACGGTTTTTAATACGGTTTATGATTTCCTTAGCAAGTTCAACCGAAGCGTCGATTTCTGTTTTCCGAATAGATAAACTTTCGATATTAAAACCGATAGGTAGGTTTTTCTCTGCTGCGAATTGCGATAAATTTTCAAAAATATCCAGGCAGAGTTTTACGGAATCTTCCAACATGGTTTCGGAATTCATTAAATCATTTTCGAGCCATTTTGGAATACTGATCCCCAGCCATTTCATAAAAGTGATGGTTTTTGCAGACCCGCAAGGAACTAGCGTAAAAAGAATCGGTGCAGGCTTTATTTCATTGCTTAGGCAATGGTAGTAATAATCAGAAAGCATGTTTTTTGCTGCCTGCACATTGTAAACTCCTTGAGAAACAAAGAATTGGCAGCCATTATCCGTTTTGTTTATAATCCGGATATGTTCGTCGTGCTTTTTTTGATGCCTTTCGGGGATGGTAACGCCGCCCAAAACAAGGTTGCTTTTGCGCTCTGCTATAATTTGATAAGCTTCAGCAAGTGATAGAGATATGCTTTGATCACAGGAAGAAGCTCCAACGAAAACTTCTGGATGATACCCCGGTTTACTTTCAACATCCTTTAAATGATTTACAAACTGTTCACGGGTGTATTTGCCAATACAGCGGTAAATAATTTTAGGGGTTGTTATGGCGTTTAGATAGCTACTACTATAATCATGCGGGTCTAACGTGGGTAAAAACGGGAAAGGCCTGTCGTCACTAATTCGATCTGTTTCATCTTGAATATCATACAAAACAACCGCATCAATTTCGAGTTCAGCAACTCTGTTTATAAAACCTTGTGCAATTTCTCTGATCTTCTCTTCCGTATTGTTTTTCTTTGGTGGAGAAAAGCCATACGTAACAATACCAGTTTCACCTGTAGTGATTTTTTCAATTAACATGAACCAAACCTTTTAAGTATTCAAATATCCGTAAAGGAAATATTTACAATAATACAGGTTATTAGATCTATTTCTCAATTAGCCAAGCTGCAAATATTAGCCATTGGAAGAATTTGGTCACCGATGAAAATCCTGCTTCTTTAAATAAAAACTCCATTCTACTTTCTTCAATGTAGTTTAAGCTGTTTTTTACCTGGTCCAGACCTTGTTTTAAACCTTCAAAATCATGTTTAAATCGTAAAAATGAATTATATATCTCGAAGTTTGTATCTACTTGATTGCTATTTCCAAAAGCATCTGCATGAATTAAAAAACCACCACGGTTTAATTTTTCATAAATGCTTCTGATAATTTGTTTTTTGGTAGATGTTTCAAAAAATTGAGTAACGAGTATTGAAGTAATCGCATCAAATTTACCCTCTAAATTATCGATGGTTCCTTCAACAATCTGAACATTATTTAAGCCTTTAGTTTTCTCTTTAGCAATTTCGTTCATTTGCGCAGATGGATCAACACCAACGAATTCTGATTGAGGAAAAGCGGTTGCAAGCTGCAATAATTCATTGCCGGTACCAGAACCTAATACTAGTATTCTGTAGGGTTTATTAGGCTCTGCTAGTTTCGTATTTATTACCGATTTCAACAGATTGATCAACGTTTCATACTGATCAAACCATACATTAATGGTGCTGTCGTAGGTTTGAGCTCGCTGACCATCAAAAATTTCAATATTTTTCATAGAATAGGCCATTATCCGGAATTTATTAATTGAGCTCCGGCTTTTGCAAATGTCTAATAATTCCTCTTAACATCACAGGAACAATTAATTTATGTATAGGTTTTACTGACAAAAAGTACACTTTGCCTAACAAATTGTTCATTTTTACCGTAGTTGATAGCGTAATATGGTAATTATTTGAACTGTCTTCCTTGTTAACAACAAAGAGACACGAAAGTTTAGGTGTTTATCATCTTCTCACATCATTACTTCTTGAGGTGATTTTTTCAGTATTTTAAATAGCCCTAAACCATTCCCAACTTCCACTTTAAAATTCGTCTTTTGTTGTTTTTTATCTAAAACACCAGATGTTTTTAAGCCCAGATATTTTACCAGTTTATTTCTTACATGCATCAACCGCTCACCCACTTTGGCGCACTTTCAAAAAAGCATGCACGCATACAGATTTTATAAATGTATGATTATGTGGCAATGTTACTTTATACTCGCTAAACTTACTTGATACCTGATACTATATACTTGATACTATATACTCTAAACTCGATACTCCACACCTCATTCAATATCACTTGCATTATTAAAATTTTTAAAAGAGCTATTATCAACAATGTCAATACATTTTGTTTTACCGGCGTGCAAAACGTGCTGAAAACTAAAGTTTTGAAGTGCATGTACATCCACCAAACTTTTAATTGGTTTTAATCCCTTAGAAGTATAAATAGCACAAAAAGGTTCAAAGGCCATTTTGTGCTGATAGGCATAAAAATCAAAATCGGGTTCATAGATATAAATGCCTAAAAGGTTTTGGATGGTTTCCGAATCCATGTTTTGCATATCACACGCTAGTAGCAAAATGTCTTTTTCAGGATATTCTAAATGTATGCTCAGTAAACCTTGTAAAGCACCCTTGGCCTGTATGTTATGGTCAATAATTAAGTGGTTTGAAGGGAATTTCGCTATATATTTTTCCTGTTGTGTATCATTAATTGAAAGCACTACCGGGATGTCGAAATAGCTTAACTTATTAATGGTCACACTAGCCCATGTTTCTTCATTTTTTGGGATTAAACCTTTATCTGTTCCCATTCGGATACTTTTTCCACCACAGAGAACAGCTCCTATTAAATTTTTCATTGGCATATAGTATTCTTAAAAAGCAAATTTGAGTATAGTGTAAATGGACATAGTATATAGAACTAGCTTGTTGAATTTATTTGGTCTTTAAATTTATAGCCTTTTCTGTTTCCCATTAAGGATTCATTACTTCAAAAAGCTCTTCCCGTTTAATACGCAGGCCTTTCGATTGACCAATAGGAGCTTCATAAACGTCGTCTTTGATAGCAAGCATCGCTTCTTCTATGAAATCGTTTATGGGTAAACCTCCATGCGATTGTGTTTTGTCTTCGCGACGATCATGCCCTAATTCCGTATCAACAGAAGGAGGTGCAATTTCAAATACTTTAACGGAAGTATTTTTGAGTTGATATCTTAATGAAAGCGTTAACGAATGTATTGCGGCCTTTGTAGCACAATAAATAGGCATAAAAGCGATGGGCACGAATGCAAGTCCGGAAGAAATGTTGATGATGGCTGCTACCTGTTTTGTTGATAAGTGTGGTACAAATAACGAAGCTAAATGTACGGGTGCTACAAAGTTAATTTCTATTTCTGACTGTAATCTTCCCAAATCTACCGGCTTGGTCAAGTTGGTAGCTAATTGAATTCCGGCATTGTTCATTAATAAGTTTACGTCCGGATAGTTATGCATCACCCATTCAGCCAGTTCTTCCCTTTGCGAGCTGTCTGAAACGTCACATTCTTTGGTAATAATTCCGGCATACTTTTCTTTTATCTGCTCAAGCCGGTCGGTTCGTCGGCCGCAAATAATGACCGTACTACCATTTGATAAAAATTGTTCTGCGAAAGCTAAACCGATTCCGGAGGTTCCACCAGTTATTAAAATTGTATTTCCTTTTAGTTCCATAAATAGATGATGTAATCGACAGGTATTGATTTGAATGAAATTAAGGTAGCAATTATCATTGAGAATGAACAAGCTATTGGGTTATTTAGATTCTCTTTTCGAAATAAAATGAAAACTTAATATTCCTTAAAAGACCAAAGAAAAGAAATGATTGCTCAACTTTATAACGGGAATTATAAACTATAGACAACTAAGAAGTATTTGGGCGTTCCCTAAGAAGGTCAGGCATTCCGCTGTATCTTTTGTGGAGAACAAAAGGATGCCGCTTCATTCCTTAACGCAAAATCCGTTTTATGATGAGTGGGATAGTAACTGTCGAATGTTTCGAAGCACTGCTGGAACTTAATAAACCGGATAGAAGCGACAGCCCCGAAGTATGAGGGCTACAGCGCATAGCCGGACTACCATTCTGATACTTACAGGGTATGCTTTTCACAAAACACAAATTGGATTATAAATCAAATTAAATATGTCGGGGAACGACCTAAAATTGTCGTTCTTGACCATTTCACTTAAACCGATACTTAATACTTTTGTATAGTTATTTAGAAACAAGGTTTGAACTACATACATTTAAATAATATAACACATAAATATGGAAACATTAAACAAGCCCGTGATAACTGTGGAGACCACTGTTAACGCACCTGTAGCAAAAGTTTGGGAGTTTTGGACAAAGCCAGAACACGTAAAAAATTGGAATAATGCATCAGACGATTGGCATACTCCGCACGCTGAAAATGATTTAAGAATTGGTGGAACCTTCAATTTTACCATGGCCGCTAAAGACGAAAGTTTCAAATTTGATTTTGGCGGCACATATACTAACATCGAAGAGCACAAGCTTATTGAGTATACGCTAGGTGATGAGCGAAAAGTAAAAATACAATTTGTACCGGAAGGCGACCAAACGAAAGTGATTGAAAGTTTCGAAGCAGAAACTGAAAACTCGGATGATCTACAGCGTACTGGCTGGCAAATGATAATTGACAATTTTAAAAAGTATACGGAGGTAAACTAGGTAAACTAAATAAGCTATGTATACATAGCGTCATAAAAAATCGTTGATCTAAACAGCTATAGTCATATACCTTAAATTTGCTTTTTGTATGGAGGGTTTACAAATCCTTCCATCTTAAAGCATATTGAAATGGCTAAAAAGCAATTAAAAGATATAAAATACTCGGTACTTGACCTTGCAACTGTTATTGAAGGACAAACACCGATAGATACATTTAAAAAGAGCCTGACGCTTGCCAAGCACGTTGAAAAGTTAGGTTATACCCGATACTGGTTTGCAGAGCATCATAATATGGTGAATGTGGCCAGTTCGGCAACCGCAGTATTGATTGGTTACATTGCTGGCGGTACGTCTACCATAAGAGTAGGTTCGGGTGGTATTATGTTACCTAATCATTCGCCACTCATTGTGGCTGAACAATTTGGTACGCTTGCATCGATTTATCCAGGTCGAATTGATTTAGGCTTAGGTAGGGCACCTGGAACTGATCAATTAACAGCAAAAGCGATTCGTGGAGAGAACTTTAATTCTGCTCACTATTTTCCGCAGGATGTAAAAACCCTGCAAACCTTATTTTCGGCAGAAAATAGTACCAATGAAGTTAGAGCCATACCGGGCGAAGGTTTAGATATACCTATTTGGATACTTGGTTCTAGCCATGATAGTGCCCGTTTAGCTGCCGCAATGGGTTTACCATATGCATTTGCCAGCCATTTTGCGCCAGCACATTTTTTAACAGCCATTCAAATTTATCGAGACAATTTTCAACCATCTGAGCATTTGAAAACTCCCTATGTGCTGGCATGTGTAAACGTGGTAGCTGCAGACACAAATGAAGAAGCCGATTTTTTATCAACTTCTGTAAAGCAGTTTTTTATGGGAGTGATTACTGGCAAAAGAAGGCTTTTACAGCCACCTGTTGAGAACATGGAAGATGTTTGGGATATATATGAGGAGCAGGCTGTAAATCAGATGTTGGCGTATTCATTTATTGGAGGGCCGGAAAGAATTCAACGAGACTTAGCCGTATTTATAGCTAAAACAGGTGTGGATGAGGTAATGGCAACTTCGCATATTTTTGATGAACAAGCCAGATTGCACTCGTACGAAGTTTTTGCAAACATATTTAAGCAAGAACAGCTGATGCAGGATTTTTCAAATCAAAATGAAAGTGTACGCCAATAAATAGTGGCTACTTTTTTGTAAGCAAAAGTGATTTACGAAAAAGAAATGCTCATGCCATTTGATATAAAAATATACGCTGGTACCAGTGGAATAGTGCTTCCCGTTGCCAATAAATTATTATATCCACCAGAGTTTCAAGATAAAAGTCGCCTTGCTTATTATGCTTCGCTGTTTAATAGTGTAGAAATTAATAGTTCGTTCTATAAAATTCCGATGGCAAGCACCGTACGGAAATGGGCTGAAAGTGTACCAGCGGGTTTCCGTTTTACTTTTAAATTATGGAAGGAAATCACACACGCCAAAGAGCTCGAATTTAATCCTGCAGATGTAAATCGTTTCATGGAAACCATTGCGCAAGCTGAAAACAAGGAAGGTTGTTTATTGGTGCAGTTTCCGCCAAGCGTCAGTATGTTTAAAATAAATCAATTAGAACAGCTGCTCACATGCATACAAAATGCGAATTTAGATAACAAATGGAGCATCGCTGTAGAGTTCAGAAACAGTTCATGGTATAACGAAGAGGTAAATGATTTATTGAATCGCTTCAATAGTAATTTGGTAATTCATGATTTACCCAAATCGGCTGCTCCGCTTCAAGATTCTCCTGCCGACTTTGTGTATTTGAGGTTTCATGGACCGGCTGGTGGTTATCGTGGGTGTTATTCTGATGATTTTTTATACGAATATGCCCAGTATATTTTGGATTGGAAGGAAGAAGGTAAAACTGTTTACATCAATTTTAATAATACCATGGGCGAGGCAGTTAAGAATTTAATAACATTAAATAGCTTTTTGAGGCAACAGTGATTTATTTTCGAATAGCTGTCTGCGAGAAATTTCCAGACTGCTGCCTGGTTTTTAAATATATATTTTTCAATGTTTTACATCATTTAGGTCGTATAAACGAAACTTACGATCATATAAACCGTAAGGGAGTATATTTTACCAAATTTATGTCTTATTCAACTCAGTCGCTGCATGCTATAATTTTTGTCAGTTCTGCCACTGAAAATTTTGGGGGTGATAAACTATTGGAATTACTACAACCATTGCGTGAAAATAGGCAACTAAAAAACTTAACTAGTTTAGTTGTATATGCTAATGGTAACGCTTTGTCACTTATAGAAGGAGAGAGGGAAGTTGTTGAAAAGGAATATGAAATGTTAAAATCATACCCTGCACATCATGATTTAATTAAACTTTACGATAAACCCATAGTACACCGGTATTTTGAGAACTATAGTTTAGCCTTTAAATCAATTGGTAACCCTTCACTAAAAGCAATTGACGACTTTAATACCGGTGAAAATAAAGACTATTGGGATGAGTGTTTATCTTTAACAGATGATCAGATTATTAAAATAATTACTGATTTTATCAAAAATAACTCCTGATTTTAAGGTTTGCTATTTATTTAGCTGTAAACTTCCTTTTTGACTGAAACTAAGGTATTTTTCAGTAACCCGATAATTGTCATTAAACCTACGCCGCCAGGAACTGGAGTTATCCAAGAACTTATAGGTGCTACATTTTCGAAATCTACATCCCCAAAAAGTTTATAACCCGATTTTGTAGTTTCTGAAGTTTCTCTGTTCATTCCCACATCAATAATTACTGCTCCCGGTTTTACCATATCAGCAGTAATAAAATTCTTTTTACCAATAGCAACTATTAGTATATCTGCATCAAGCGTGAATTTTTTGATATCTGGTGTACGACTGTGACAAATAGTTACCGTACAGTTTCCTGGATGTGCGTTACGAGCCATTAAAATACTCATGGGGGAACCCACGATATTGCTTCGGCCAACCACTACACAATGTTTACCGCTTGTTTCAATATTATATTCTTGAAGCATCATGGTTATTCCGTAAGGTGTTGCTGGAATGAAACAGGGTAGGTTACGCTGCATTCTGCCCAAATTGACCGGATGAAAACCATCTACATCTTTACGGTAGTCGATTTGTTCGGTTATTTTTTCCGGGCTTATATGATTAGGTAATGGTAATTGAACAATTAATCCGTCAACTTCGGCGTCCTTATTTATTTCGTCAATTTTAGCTAAAAGCTCAGCTTCAGTTACGTCGGTAGTAAAGCGAACCAAGGTAGATTTAAACCCTACTTTTTCGCAATTTTTCATTTTACTGGCAACATACGTTTCACTTCCACCGTCATTGCCCACTAATATGGCTACCAAATGTGGCTTACGACCAATTTTTGCCAGTACTTCAGCGGCTTCAACAGCAATTTCCTGTTTTAACTTTTCTGAAACGTATTTTCCGTCTAGTAATTCCATGTGAAAGGAAGTTGTAAGTTATAAGTTGTGAGTTGTAAGTCTTTTATTACGGTGTTCAAGTACTTGATACTTGATACTCTCTACTTTATACTATTTTGCTCAATCTAATTTTAAAACTGCCATGAATGCCGATTGTGGAATTTCTACGTTTCCAACCTGGCGCATTCTTTTCTTACCTTTTTTCTGTTTTTCAAGAAGTTTACGCTTCCGCGAGATATCACCACCGTAACATTTAGCAGTTACATCTTTACGCAATGCTTTCACCGTTTCTCTGGCGATGATTTTTGCGCCAATAGATGCTTGAATGATGATTTCAAATTGCTGTCTTGGAATTAATTCCCGAAGTTTTTCACAAATCTTTTTACCAAAATCGTACGAATTACTTCTGTGAATCAGTGATGAAAGAGCATCTACTGGTTCACTATTTAAACGGATATCTAGCCGTACTAAATCTGACTTGCGATAACCAATTTGGTGATAATCAAAAGAAGCATATCCTTTAGAAATGGTTTTCAAACGATCATAGAAATCAAACACAATTTCACCCATCGGAATTTCAAAAACCAATTCCACACGATCTGAAGTGAGGTAAGATTGATTTACAATGGTTCCTCTTTTTTGGATACAAAGAGACATTACTGGTCCAACAAACTCTGATTTTGTAATGATGTTTGCTTTTATAAAAGGTTCTTCTACAAAATCCATTTTACTTGGATCTGGAAGATCTGAAGGGTTATTAACATGAATTTCCTCACCCTTGGTTGTGAATGCTTTGTACGATACATTCGGTACCGTAGTGATAACGGTCATGTCAAACTCCCGTTCAAGGCGCTCTTGTATAATCTCCATGTGGAGCATACCCAAGAAACCGCATCGGAAACCGAAACCTAAAGCTGCAGATGATTCTGGTTCGAAAACAATAGAAGCATCATTCAATTGAAGCTTGTGCATGGCTTCCCGAAGTTCTTCGTATTCATCGGTATCAACTGGGTAAATACCCGCAAAAACCATCGGCTTAACCTCTTCAAAGCCTTTGATAGGTTCTGAACTTGGTCTGTCTTTATGAGTAATGGTATCACCCACTTTTACTTCCCGGGCTTCTTTTATGCCGGAAATTATATAACCAACATCGCCTGTTTTGATAACATCTTTTGGTTTTTGAGTAAGTTTTAACGTTCCTACTTCTTCAGCAATATATTCCTTATCCGTAGCAACAAATTTTACTTTATCGCCTTTTCGAATTTCCCCGTTTAACACCTTAAAGTAAGCTACAATACCTCTGAAAGAGTTAAAAACAGAATCAAAAATTAAAGCTTGTAATTCTCCGTCAGGATTGCCAACAGGTGGGGGAACACGTTCAATAATAGCACGCAAAATATCAAATACTCCTAACCCGGTTTTACCAGAAGCAGGAATAATCTCTTCCCTTTTACATCCAATTAATTCAATAATTTGATCCTTCACTTCTTCTGGCATTGCACCAGGAAGATCCATTTTATTTAGAATAGGGATGATTTCAAGATCGTGCTCTAAAGCAAGGTATAAATTGGAGATTGTTTGAGCCTGAATGCCTTGAGATGCGTCTACAATTAATAAAGCACCTTCACAGGCGGCGATTGATCTGGAAACCTCGTATGAAAAGTCAACGTGTCCCGGAGTATCAATCAGGTTAAGAGTGTATTGTTGCCCATCCTGAATGTAGTCCATTTGAATAGCATGACTTTTTATGGTGATACCACGTTCACGCTCCAAATCCATATCATCCAAAAGCTGTGCTTGCGCCTCACGTTTGGTAATTGTGTTGGTGTATTCTAATAATCTATCGGCTAAAGTGCTCTTGCCGTGATCTATATGTGCAATTATGCAGAAATTACGTATATGCTTCATTTTTCGAACCGCAAAGATAGGCTTTTGCAGGAGAAAATTATAAGCTCTGTTTGCCCTTTATTGTTTGTTTTAAAACGACTGATTTCTTTATAACCTGATTCAACTCTAAATACAGCGTCAAGACTCTGAAGTAGTTAATATAAATTCGTTTTTAAACTTGCTATGTTTTGCGTTAGGGATTGAAGTGGAAATCCTTTTGCCCTTCTCCAGGACAAAAAGATTGTAACGGAAAGCCCGCCCGAACGCCCAAAGCATATTTTTTAATGTTTTTAATCAAACATCGGCCAGTAATATTGACTTTTAACCGGTTTATTGTCCCGCAATTGTATGCTTATTAATGATTTGATCTGAACTATTTTGCCTGTTGTTTTGATTATTTAAGTTGACGCTCGCTCCTGTAATTTGATCGGGAGAACTAACTAAAGCTTCTCTTTTCGAGATGTTCACTTTTATCCCAAACATAAACTGAGTAATGGGATTGCGTTTAAGAAAGTATTCATATAAAATTAAAATAACAAAGAAAGTGAAGAATATGATGACGATTAATTTAACACTTAGTGGTGCCGAAATTTGTACAACATAATATGCAACTGCTATAATGATGGTTTGATGAAAAATATAGAACGGATAAACAGCTTTTGTAGCATAACTTAATACATTAGAACCCTTGTTTAAAAAGCGCATACTCAGACCGAACAATCCAATAACCCAAAACCATTGATTCATTGATTTTAGTAATAAGTGAGGTGCCGAGTTTATTTTGCCATAATTAAGAAAATAAGCATGAGGGTTATCTTCTATTATAGAAAAAATATAAAAGTTGGCTGTAATTACCATTGCCAATATAAGCGCATTGGTTGAGTGTTGTTTAATTGCTTGTAAAATGCTCTTGTTGGTGGCAAATACAGATCCGAATATGAAGAACGGAAAGTAGTAAAAGAAAATAGCGATAGTATTACTTACATGAAATTGCTTTACCAGGTAAAAGGGAAATGTAAGCAGGATGCCTAAAGAGAACAAACAATAAGGGTTACAAATAATAGTTGAGATTTTAGAAATTAACTCTTTGCCTTTGTCTGTTTTTAAGGAGCTTAAAAGAGGTAATAATAGGATACTATAGGCAAACACAAACGCCAAATACCAGAGATGTAGGTAGTGAATATTCCCATTAATAGACCAGTTGAGTTTTAAGGTTAAAATATTGGTTAAGAATTCAAGAAATCCCTCATTGTTACCCTTAAAAGCCCTTATGAAATACAACTGTGGAGGGATGACTAAAAATATGGCAACAAGTAATGGAAATAAAAGCCGTTTAACCCTTTCCATAAAAACCTCAGAAACGTTTCTCCTCTTAAAGGAAAGCGTAATTGCGGCACCAGAAATAATAAATAATAGGGGCATCCGCCAGGGAAGAAAGAAAGCGACAAAGTAACTTAAGAACTGGGAGGTTTCATTATTCTTAATCCAGAAATTCCAATTGGTAAAAACCTCAGCACTATGTTCCAGGAGTAAGATGGAAAAGGCAATTACTCTAAGCCAGTCGAGGTAATAAAAATGTTCTTTTGTGGGTTGGGTAGTATCTAAGCTATTCATAGGAAGCGCAAAAGTTATAGCGTGTATCTTTCAGAAAAAAGTTTCAATCAATTACGGTTGTTAAACTCTAATTCTGTAATGTTAAATAGCTTGATATTGCTATTGATGATGACATAAACATTGTTTAAGTCTTCTTTATTAATCACTTCTCCTGTTTCGCCAGTTGCTTTCACGATAACTTGGTTTTCAATTTCAAAAATCATAATAGTGGGTTTAGAATGTGTGTACTATAACTACACAGTTTGTGGGAAAATGTTTGGAAGTAACCGAAATATTTTAGCTATGTGCCAATGGTATCAAATATCCGGTAACTTAAATTAAAGTGAAATAATGCCTTTGGTTAGAAGGAAGAAGATATTATTTCTATGAACTATGGAATAAATGTTAAAACCTTTAATTTTTTTTGTGTAACAAAGTGTGCATATTATGTGACACTCTTTTGTTGTTCATCAGTGATTAATCATTCGATAAGAATTGTATGATTTATATATGAAAGTCGTGGTTAAAGCAATCAGAATGATTATATAACATTTAAGTACTACACATACTTCTATCTTATACATAAATATTCATCTTAGGAAATTCTTAAATAAACAGATTATATTTTAAAGAAGTCCCTCCCCATGTAAGTCACTTATTAAAATTAGATAATGCACCTAGGTTGCATTTATTAGGCTTCGACTTGTAATTTTTATAGGATAAATTTTTTTTAGTTGAGGTTTTGAATATATTTTTTACATTTGAAAGTAGACCAGAATAGTACAGTTGCCCCCACGATGTTTAGTCTGTTTATATACCAAGTAGAGTCGTTCATTTTTAGAAGACTCAAACCAGTAATCTAGAATCATATTTATAAATCAAGTACACGCATGTATAAGTTCGTATTAATTTGTTTTTTTAGCCTCATCTCAACATTGATAAACGCTCAGGAGATGACATCGCCAAACGGCCAATTATCAATGACGTTTAAATTGGGAGCGAATGGAACTCCAACGTATCAATTATCCTATAAAAAAAAGCCCGTAATTAAATCAAGTACATTAGGAATTGAAACCGTGGATGTGGCATCATTTACCACTAGTTTTGAAATCTTGAAAGTTGAGAAAAATACTGTTGATGAAAATTGGAATCCAGTAATGGGCGAACAAAAAACGATTCGAAATAACTACAATGAACTTTTGGTAAAGCTAATTCAGAAAGATCAGAAGAACCGTACGATGTTCATTCGTTTCCGTTTATTTAATGATGGCTTAGGTTTCAGGTATGAATTTCCTAAGCAAGAAAACCTGAAATACTTCACGATAAAGGAAGAAAATACGGAATTTAACCTGGCGGGAGATCATAAAACATTTTGGATTCCTGGAGATTATGATAGTAATGAGTATGCCTATACTACTTCTAAATTATCAGAAATACCTGGCTTAATGAAAAAAGCCACTATAGATATTCATGCCCAACAGCCTATAAAGAATCTGGCAATCCAAACACCATCCATGATGAAAACAGACGATGGCTTGTATATAAATATTCATGAAGCCTCGCTGATTAATTATCCGGCAATGGCATTAAATGTGGATGCCACTAACTTTAAGCTAAGCTCGCATTTATGTCCGGACCCTATGGGTAACAAGGGGTACATGCAAACAGATACACATACCCCATGGCGTACTATTGTGGTGAGTGATAAAGCTACCGAGATTCTTGCCTCCAAGCTGATTTTGAACCTGAACGATCCTACTGCATATACCGATGTTTCTTGGATAAAGCCAGTTAAGTACATTGGCGTTTGGTGGGAATATTTCGTGGCCGGTAAAAGCACCTGGGCATATAGCAACGAAAATAATGTAAAAATGGGTGATGACTTTAGCAAACTTGCCCCAAGTGGTAAACATGGAGCTACTACTCAAAACGTTAAAAAATACGTTGATTTTGCCGCGGCAAACGGTTTTGATGCGGTTTTGGTGGAAGGTTGGAACGTAGGGTGGGAAGATTGGTTTGGCAACTGGAAAGAAGATGTTTTTGACTTCGTTACACCATATCCGGATTTTGATGTGAAAGAACTACACCGGTACGCAGCATCTAAAGGAGTTAAAATCATGATGCACCATGAAACATCTGGTTCGGCTACCAATTACGAACGACGTTTAGATACCGCATTTAAGTTTATGGCCGATAACGGGTACAATGCAGTAAAAACCGGCTATGTTGGCAAAATTATTCCACGTGGCGAACATCACGACAGTCAATGGATGGTAAACCACTACATTAACGTGGCAAAAACGGCCGCTAAATATAAAATTATGGTTAACAGCCATGAAGCAGTTCGCCCAACCGGATTGAATCGCACATATCCCAATTGGATCGCACAAGAATCTGCCCGCGGTACTGAATTTGAAGCCATGGGCGGTTTGGCTCCCGAGCATACTACCATACTTCCGTTTACCCGTTTAATGGGCGGCCCAATGGATTATACTCCCGGAATTCTGCAAACAGAGCTTTCATATTACGGAACAGGCAGTAGTCAAAAGGTAAACACTACACTGGTGAAGCAATTGGCTTATTATGTAACGATGTACAGCCCTTTGCAAATGGCGGCAGATATGCCAGAAAATTACACCCGTTATGCGGATGCTTTCCAGTTTATTAAAGATGTAGCCATTGACTGGGATGACACCTATATTTTAGAAGCAGAACCTGGCGACTATATCACCATTGCACGTAAAGCAAAAAACAAAAATGAGTGGTTCGTAGGCGGTATTACCGATGAAAATTCACGTACAGCAAACATCACCTTCAACTACCTGCCAAAAGGCAAAAAGTATGAAGCTACCATTTATGCCGATGGTAAAGATGCCAGCTGGAACAAAAATGCTCAAAGTTACACCGTAAGAAAAGTGTCAATTACATCTACCAGTAAGCTGAAGCAGGTTTTAGGTGCTGGTGGGGGTGTGGCTATCAGTATTAAAGAATCGGATGCTAAAAGTTTGAATGGCAAATAAGCCACAAAATCGATGATTAATTTTTCTTGAGATTACTGATTTTATTTGTTTAGGGCGTTCGGGCGGGCTCATATCTTTACATTTATATATAAAACTAAGAGCGGAGAGGAAAATCACTGAGCGGGCAAGCCTTTTTTGTATATTATTTGTTCGGACAATTATGACCACTTATCCACTATGGATAACGGTAAACCGATGAAAGACTATGTTTTTGTGGAGGATGTGCTAATACAAAAACAAAGTGAGCTTATGTATTGGGTGAAGCTGTGCCTGGATTTTAATGTTCGTGCAAAATCTTCTAAAAAGAAAAAAGGTTGAAGGTGGGTTTGTTAAATGCTGGTGTCGTTTTTTAGCATCTCATACCCAAAAGAGATCCAGTTTGAGCGCAGGAATAGTAATATAAAAGAGCCACAGTTTGTAAGAGATCTCACTAATTGGTTTGGAAATGACAAAGTGCTTAATGCTTTCATCTGACCTTAACAACCAAAACAACTGCTTAAAGTCTGTTTTTTTGGTATAAAACCATGCAAAAAACTTATAAATTAGTACTCTCTCGCTATTAAATTCACAGATCACTTTAATAATATATACGTTATGGGTTTGATAGACTTATTACTAATCGTAGTAATTTTAATAAGCGTTTATTATGGCTATAACAAGGGGTTTATCCTTGGAGCGATTGATCTGCTATTACTTGCTCTGAGCATTGCTTTCGCTGTTTGGACTTCCGAGTATATTGCCGCTTTTTTCGAACACTATTTAACTACCATCGGTGTTTGGGCACTTCCCATGGCTTTCTTTATTTGTTTCATTTTTGCCAGAGCTTTTCTTGGTGCCTTATCGGTGAGGATGATTCAAAAGCTCTCGGTGGAGGTGAACAAGAACGCAATCAATAAAGCCTTGGGTGTGGTTCCGGGCGCACTTAATGGGATCATCTATGCAGCGATTATCAGTGCAGTAATTATATCGAGCCCTTTGTTTATGGAGTATTCTGACAAAACTCGTGAAAGCTTCATTGTAAATGCATTAACTCCTTCAGTAGAATGGGCAGAAGGTAAATTAGCTCCGGTATTTGCGAAAGCAGTAAGTCGTTCTAGCGAAAACTTCACTGTTAACCCGGGATCTGAGAAATCTTACAAACTCCCTTTTTCTGTAAAAAATCCAAAAATCAGAGAAGATCTGGAAGCGGAAATGCTGAAGATGATTAATAAAGAAAGGCAAAAAGTGGGATTGTCCGCCTTAAAAGCAGATCCTGAAATTCGTAAGGTTGCCAGAGCTCATTCCAAGGATATGTTTGCCAAAAGTTACTTCTCACATGTCAATAAAGAAGGTGAAACGCCCGCTGATCGGGTTCGCAAAGCAGGTGTTCGATTTTTAACGGTAGGAGAGAATCTTGCCTTGGCTCCAACACTAGAGGTGGCTCACATGGGTTTGATGAATTCACCCGGGCATCGGGCAAACATCTTATACAAATACTTTGGGCGTGTTGGTATTGGAATATTAGAGGACAGTAGGCAGGGGTTAATGATCACGCAGAACTTCAGAAATTAACCACTGGGATGATTAAATTTTTGATTTTTTGCTTATATATTTTGAAAAAATGTTGACAAAGATATGTCGAGCAGTTTGGCGTAAAATAAAACAAGCTAAAACAACAATTAACTAGTTGTTTTAGCTTGCAATCTGAACTTGCTATTTTTGCAAATCCTCAAATAAATGTCTGCATGAAGGCGATGTAATACATAGAATTATTTGCCTTTTTCGTGGCGAAGATCAGTCAAAGCAATAATATATTGCTTGTGATTCTCGTCATATTTAAAGCTGTAATTTTTAGCGTAATAACCTGATTTTTCAAATGCTTCTGGTTGACGTATGGCAATGATTTCATTCGGTTTCGTTTTTAGATAGTCAACGGTAAACATCGGTTCAAAGAAAGTTACCTTTGCATTATACGTTCCCAAAATCATGGTACGGGTAAAGGACTTACCATTAAATTCGGGTGAAAGAGCGTCCGCCCAGTGGGTTCCCATTTGTGGTTCAACTCCCGGCCCCTCAACATATGCTTCTGGTATGTATTTCGCCGCTGGAGCTGGAGCGATGTAAGGAGGCAACTGGCCTTCAATTTTGGCTTTGTCTTGTTCACATATCATGTAAAAATGCAAATCATAGTGTGGTACGGTGTAAATATCCATTGGGGGATGCCCTTCTGGATTCCAGTTAAAATCGATGTGATCATATGGTGCAACTTTAATATCTTTCGGCAAATGAAGGGTGTAAATTTTCGGTTCGGCGCCTATATCAAAAATTGTCTCACCGGGAAGGGAAACCCCGATCGCAATCGGGTCGCCTGTTTTATTTACGGATACCCAAGCCTTGGCTTCCTTATTTCCTATTGTAACGGCGGGACCATAATGAATTTCTGAATCGTCATTTTTGACTTGAGTTAATTGGTCGGAAGTGACCGTAGGTTGTGCTACTTCATTTTTTGAACAACTGGCTGTAATTAAAATGAGGGCAGCCAGAGCGGTTAATGAAGCCCATTTTCTGTGCGAATTTTTCATTGGTTAGATTTTTTAGATGTAATAAAATTTATAAAATTGAACCTTCACGGTTAGACATTTAACACTTAAATACGAGTGACAAAAGCTTTCAATTTAAATAAAGGAGTATTACTGGATCTATTCTTAAATCTGAGAATGAGGGTAATTGAAGCTTGACAAAAGGTGTTGCAAATTTAAAATTTTAATGCTTGAATATTTTTGATGTAGCACATTGCATAGAATAAAGGGATTCAGGAAAATGAATATTATTACGTAAATAACCGGGGAAGAAGTCCAAAACGGAATGTTCTATTTACGCCAAAATCTAATAAAGTATTTAGTTCTGATATGGTTGTGGCCTCAAATAATTTCCTTTTCATAACTGTCAAATCGGCTTTTTCCTGTTGTATAGGAAGAGAAGATAGGAGACGATTTACCGCTTCGGCTATCCTTTTCTGAACTTGTTTAAAATGCGTCCGAAAAAGCGGCGAATTTTCGTCCATGCTTTGTAGGTCAACAAAATACCGACATTCATGATTGTCAGCAGTTTCAGCTTTGAAGGCTCTCTCAATGAACGTTTGATAGTGCTCCTTTTTTACTTGTGATTCCATAGCCTGGTTATGGGTAGGATGATTAACTTACTTTTAGTTTTCTGTTTTTTGGAGAGTCGACACCTTTTTTTTCAAGGGGCAGTGTAATCGCTTTTATGTCGTTTTGCAAGTCTGCGATTTTTTGGCTTATAGTAGCTAGATGATCAGAAAGAACCATTTCTTCCGATAAGTCTTCAATTATTGTGTGGTTTATTCTGTTGTTTAATTTATTAATTCTTTCCTGGATCCCTTCCAGTAAGAGTTCTACATGGGATAATTCCAATAAGGTTTCATTTCCCCAAAAATGAATAATCATAGTACTTATTTAATTGTTTTAACTATTGAACAATTACAAAGTAGAAAACATTTAGATATTAAAAATACCTGTTTGATTGCTGCGAATACGGGTTTTTTCGTTCAATAGGATGGCTTTTAAGTAGTATAATTACTTGGGCTTCATAATTACTTAGACTTTCGTTTATCTTGTTCTTTTGTCAATTCGACACAAGGAAAGATTTGGTGCGAAGGATAGAAACTCAAAAAGTCTGGCGTGTTATAGATTGCACCACTGCATTCTGAGACAACATTGCTGAATATTTATCATCTCGGCCTAGGAAAGGTCTGGTTTGTGCGAGGGAAACATACATTTTAGAATAAGAGATATTCAGCTTGATAATTTTGAGTAATTTCCAAAACACACCTACGTAAAGGCGAATTTCTGTAGCCAGCAGCTAACTGGCTCCTTAAAGCTGAGTGCTGACCGCTGATAGCTCAAAGTATCAAATAAAATACTTCCATACTATACTACCTGCAAGTAATAGAACCAAATAATAAGTAATAAAGAAAAAAGCGGTTTTACCTACAATCTCTTTTTTGCTATAAAAGGTACGATTGGCCGCACTAAAAAAAACTTCTAAACCTAAACGTCTAACCTTTTTTTTTGGAAGATTGGAGGTTGAAATTGTTGTAGATATTGGCAAGAGCGTTAACCAATGAAATACTAAATTAAGTATAGATTTAGAAAGAACATGGTCTTTCTCCTCCATATATTAAAAATACATAAATATCGGATTTTGGTTACGTTATATGCTTTATTTGAAATAGTTAAGTAAATTATTATTCAAATATAAACTTTCCTGCACCTAGTAGGAGTCCGATGAGTAAAAAAATGTAAACAAAGTAGTCAAGGGCTGCGGATGTATTAAGTGGTTTCATCGTTATATTAGTTGATATACATATAAGTCGATTGGTTAGTGAAAGTTTTTATAAATTTTGTGACCAGTTCACTTATTGAAGAAAAGTATCCACTGAAAAGTGCGAAAACAATGATATTATCTGAACCAAACGAAATAAGATTGAAATGAATATGGAAACAACTATTGTGTGAAGATTGAAGACTGAATCAAGTCTATCAAGATCGAGTTAGCAATATATTATCTTATAATCACTCAGCTATTTTAGCAGTATGTTCAAAAGCTCTATTTAATACATTAGCCAGTATTTCGATATCATAAGGCTTATGCAGAAAAAAATCGGCATTCAAGCTTCTTAAGGTGTCTGGGTCTATCAGGATATTTGAGCTTAATATTAGGGAGGGCTTAGATGTTAAGTGTTGTTTTATCTCTAAAGCGGGTAGGTAGCTATTGCTCTGAAATAATGTTAGGTTGAAAATAATAGCCATTGGTTTAAAGGTGGTAATATTATTCTTGAAACTTAAAGCTGGGTTATAAATAAATGGGATATAGTTTAACGTTTTTAAGCAGTCGGATAAAATTTCAGATGTAAAGTCATCCCTTTCAATAATCAACACGTTACGCATCTGCCTAAGCTAGCTATAAGCGATGTCAACAAAGAAAATTTGATCACGAACAGGTGTTTTACACACAATTGCCGTATTTTACACCTGTTTTCAGAATGTTTTTTAACTTTAAGTGTTCAATTAAACTATTTGCATTAATACTACTCTAAGTATCATTGACATTATAATTCTGATTTAAAATATTGGAAACATTTCCATGACGCTCTCAAGCTAAAAGATGTTTGCCACCCTGCCGGATGGTAGTGGCATTTTTTAAAAGCTGGAACTTTTTGGGGGAACCAGCTTTTTTTATGTCCTAATTTTTTGATTTCATGGATGAGGAGGGGAAAATGCACTATATATCGTTTCCATCATCCGTATGCCATCAATTCCAAACTTTATGACGATTAGATCGTTGAATTTGTTGCTGATATTAACCTACTTCAATAAATCCCGCTCTTTTAAATCTTTAATCACAAAATCCAAAATCTTGTCGGCAATCTTATCATCAAATGCATTTGCTGCTATGTTTATTGCAAGGTCAGCGAAGCCACCGGCATCAAATAAGCTATTTATTATTTTTCGAATCCGTTTTTTTATTTCCTCGCGGTATTCATCAAAATAGTTTGCGCTAAGTTTCTCTAATTTATAAAGCGGCAAAGGATCTGGGTCAACGTATCGAATAGTTTTGCTTCCATCTGCATTATTAGTTTCCATAACTACTACAGGAGATGCAAGTTTTACGTCAGGAATTATCGGGACAAGTTGTTTACCAGTTTCGTCTGTATATGAAAATCGTTCTACCGCTGCTGGGTTACTTTTATAGGCATCAATAATAGATTGAACACATTGAACATTTTGAGGATCACTTTCATTTAAATCAACTACAAAATATTTCCTTAAAAAACTCTGGCAATTATGTCTGCCTAAAAAGTAATCGTGAATTCGGAAATCTTTGTTAAAGAAGCCTCCAAAACCACTTAATGATCCGCAAGCTATTGCATATTCAGGTTTTGCCACGCCTTCCCTCGATGGCGCAATCACATGTAAGCCGTAATTTTTAATATCGTACGCTTCAAAAGCATCCTTTGCGTCAAAAATTAATTGCGAGTTCAGTGCAAAAATGAATTTTGGCAAATACTTTAATAGGTGAGCTGCTTCATCATCAGGTGTTTTTAACTCAAAATCATACGATGGAAAAGGGTCAATTAATAAAACCGATGAATTAGTTAGCTTCTTTTTTTGAATGCTTTTTTCTGTCGGATTAGCGGTATCGATATTTATTTCTGCATGAATGTCTTCATACTGTTTCACCCGGATGTTCAGAAGCAGATCTCTGCAAAATTCAACGGGTTCATTATTTGCAGTGCCACCATCTCCGTTAATGGTTTTGTATATATCACTATCTTGAGTAATCTGATCGCCCAATTTGATACTCGTTCTGTCGAACTTTCCATTTTTTTGAAAATAGGGATTGTCCCAAATATACTTTGCTTCTCTTTCAACAATTCGTCCTTTTAAACCCACCGGAAATGCACCAGTAGCTTTCGCTGATTGTAATAAGGGTTTCAAATTTTTAGCGGTACCAAAAGAAATTTCCATCCGGCCATCATCTTCATATAAGTCGCTCCATCTGAAATGAGATAAATCACGATGTTCTGAGATGAATTGTTCTGTTGCTGCTGGCGATTTAGATTTCAGTTTGTATTTAATACCTGTCACATTAAAAAGTGTTAAAAATAGCTCGGCTCGTTCATTCAGGTAAGCAGGCAGCTCAGGCTTCTCTTCCCCGTTTTGGATGTATTCCTCGAAAATTGTAGCTACTTCATCCACAAAGTTTGCATTTAGTAAAGATGGGATGTAGCCTTCTTTAATGTCATCATCCATCAATAGCTCTTTCAGGATATCGCTTTTAGTAAGTTCCACCCATACTTTCCAATATATATTCTTATCCTTATCAATAGTAAAAGTTCTGCCATCAGCATCCAGCGTTGAATGCGGCATGTTATTTCTCAATCCGAAAAACGTAAGAGCAGATGTTATTCCACCTCCCGATGCTCCACCTAAAAGGTCGATAACAACTTGATGATCAGGAATAGTATTAACGCCATTTTTTCGTTCTTCCTCCCAATTTTCCAACGCTTCCTGCAAAAAATCAATCACACCTGCAGTATACGCACCCGCAGAAACCGAACCGGCCATACACAGACCTAAATGAAAAATCTTATTATTGTCCATAGTAGATAGATTACTAATACTAGTATTCAATTTTAAAAATTATTTACAAATTGCTTTCGGGCGTTCGGGTAATGTCATTAAGTTAAGACGTTGGTGGGGACATCAACGTCGGCGTCAACCCGGTGCTAGTGTTCTCTCCAGCATCTCAAAAAAGTTATTTAAATTTGCTTCTGGGCGTTCGGGCGGGCTTTTCGTTCCAATCTTTTTGCCCTGAAGAAAGAAGGGCAAAAAGGATTTTCACTTCAATCCCTAACGCAAAACCTAGTATTCTCACTTATACATTTTATACCATCTTCCTCCGTACTAACCCTACATTTATAAATTGAACTCAGGTTAATACCAGCGTTTTAAAAAATCCCAAGCATTCATCTGGAAAACATTATTCACAATCTGATCTGCGGTAATATTCCGATTTTGGGCAAGCTGCAGCCTGTTTATTTCGTTTTGCAGATAGTTAAATGCATGTCTTTCCAAGTGTGATTTCAAATTTTCGTACTGTTCAATGGTCCAGAAACTGTTAAGTGGATCTACAATCCCATCATAATCAGAACCAATGGCTACATGTTGCCAGGCTGGAAACCCGTTATTATCTAATAACTCAGCGATATATTGAATTTGGTTCCAAAGCAATTCGCTTCGATAATGCATGATTTTATTCTTGAAGAATGAATTTTTAGTTTTCCGAATAGCCTCTTTGTTGGCCACACGTCGTTCATCAAGCTGTAAACCAAATATTCCATTAGTTTTAACCATTTCAATTATTTCATGGTCGTAAAAATTTATTTCATCGCTACAGAAATTATTACCTAGTTCCGGATATTCAGACCGGGTGCTGCCCATGTCTGGTAAACCTGTGCAAGCGCCATGACTGATGATGATGGGAATTATCTTGTTTTCCGGATCGAGTTCCTGCCTCCTTTTCATGTATTCGACTCTGGCTATAGGGCTTAGATGTTTGATGTCGATAAAAATCCGTTTACCATCTTCTTCGTTAAGCAGAATTTCTAATACTTCCCGGCCTAAATCGGTAAATGATTGTCCCAGACCTTTACTTTGGTCACATAATTTAGCTATTGTGCCACTTAAGCTTCTGGCTTGACCGCAAAGCTCATTGTAGAAATGGTGAGAAAAAGTAACAAACCAAGGCTTAAATGGTAAGTTTTTTAAGGCAATTGCATTTTCTCTAACGGTGTTCGGATCACAGGCAGTTTCTAATCCGCAATTTAAAGTGTGCAACCCTTCAATTGATAAGATGATTGCAATGGTAATCGGCTTTACAGTTTTACCTCCGTTACGATTTGCATCTTCAATACTATCTATATTTTGCTGAATAACTTCTTGCAATTCAGCGAAGGTGTTAACTATTTTGTATTGGCAAAAATTACCGTCTAATTCAATTACTGTTTCATCGTTGCCTATTACAAAATCAATTTCATTTTGCAGATCCCAGAAATAGTCATTTGTTATTTCTATGCCTTTTATCCCAGCCAAACCAATACCTGCTGCGAAATTATCTACAATGTTTGCTAAAAAGCCGGTGCCTAATTTATTTTTAAAGAACCACTTCTCAATAGATCCCAGGGTGATTGATAAAACCCATACACGACCGTAATAAGCGGCAGTTAAATTGGCTTGAGAAAATTTAGTAACACTAAAAAGCTCGTTTAGTATTTTGTCTGTAATAGAAGGAGGATTATAGTTCCACAAACTAGTTTCATCATTGGGGTCATCGCTTTGAACATACTTGGTATGTTTAAAGGTTTTTCCCATCGGTTTATAGGTGGGATGGCAATGAAGATCGATAGAAAAGTCAACTGTAAACATGTGATAACGGGTTAATTGGTGTAGTTAGGTAATCTTGTATTGAATAAAAAATCTCTTTTATGCTAGTAAGTACAATAGCTACTAATAGCTCATTTTAAGGATGCACAACCCAAAGCGATTCGATGATACACATGCCGAGTTTTCGATAGCTTTCAAATTGCGCTTCATCAAAAAATTGATCACCAGTTGTTTGATGTGGGAAACCATCATTTTTTGTGGCGTATTCTTTAATATCTATCGTTTCATGGCCAGTAACCGACGATTTAATATATAGCAGTAACCCGGTTGGTATTTCCTCGCCGGGATATTTTATAGTGCCTACCGTATAATGTTGTTTTGAATAGATATTGTCAGCGGTGGGGGCAACTCCCGCGATATCATCAAGCGTTATTTCAACCCCAAAATCAATTCTGCACTTTCTGATTGCGTTGGCTAAACCTTCAAATGAAAACGTAGCATCCTGTTCTCCATCCGAGAGGATGATGTATCTGCACTTTCTTCTAATTAATTCATACAAACCCATATTATCAAAGTGCCCACCATCTGATAAACAAACGTATTCATTGGTCGTATCCGACTTGCCAATAAGGTCTGAAATGATATAACTCAGGCCAAACTTAGGGTCGGCAGATTGCCAGTTACTTTTTCTCGGGTTTCCCATCCACCAACCCAAGCGTACATTAAAAAGTGAGAGTAAAAAGGAAGTTGCAGGGGAGGAGTGATAGCCTTGGTTTGGATTTGCAGCTGCTCCAGATATACCCATCGCGGTACCCAGAAAAGGGCCTCCATCGGTATAGGCATAATTTTTTGTAGGCCGATAAGCAAAGTCATACGTTTTATTAACGGTGTTTGTGAGAGATCGTGTTAAACTGAAATCAAAACCACAATAAAAAGGAGAAAAGATAAAGGATTCTGCTTTTCGATCCTGACGGTCCAGACTGGAAGAGTGTGTGGCATTAATGGTTGTATTAATGATTGGGTAGGGGCCAAAATAGCCTTTCCCGCAATGAAAATCCTTTAAACATATTTCGTCTGCACTGTCAAAATTAGTATAAGGGTTAGCAGTTTTTTGACGATCAGTTCTTGAACGAGTTGCCCCCAAAAAAGCCCTAACCAGCCTCTGTTTATAAAATAAGTGCATCGAAAACTGATTGACACCTATTCTCCATGATAAAAATAGGGTTAATAAAAGGAGGCATCCGGTTACTAAAAAGCCTTTCTGAAGTGATCTTCCCAGTTCCAGTTTATCTTCTATAAATTCAATAATCCCCGGAAGGAGAATGATTAAGCCTAGCCCAAAAACGTATGGGCTAATTAAGGCCAAAATCTCCATGGCAGAAGTTGTAAACCCTTTCGTTTTTTTGTCTCCGGAAGTTTTATGACTAAAGGCTGCCTTTATACCCGCAAGTACGGTGGCTCCCCAACCGCCTGCAATAAAGTAGGAAGCTATTCCTTCTTTATGCTCATTTAAATAATCGAAAAGGGCTTTCCCCAGAAACGTGAAACCTATAAAAATGATCCAGATCAAGGAAATTCTATGCGCTTCAGCACCCATCCGTCCCCACCATTCCCGCCGTTCATCAGGAAAATAACTTCCTAAAAAGGCCATCCTTAAAATAATTGTTAAACTGAGTACTTCCAGAATAAGTGGCGGACCAATGGTAAACGCGATTTTTGAAGCGTACATATTGCTTGATGCACCAATCTGCTGAAGTATCTGGCTAGCCAATACCAGCAAAACAACACCCAGAAGGGCAGCCAAAAATGTAAATAGTATCGCCAATACAATGGCAAATCCTTTTCTAGCCCCTTTTTCGGGGATACATTTATCGTACCGCCCCATAAGGGCAATCAATAGCAGAGACGCGAAACCAACCCATAAAATTGGTTGAAAGCTTAAAAAGGTGGGAACGAATTCCTGAAATTTATTTGGTGAGTAAACGGCTCGATTATAAATCCAGGCGCTCGACATGTAAGAAAAAATGAGTCCAACAAATAAAAGTACTTTGGTTAATTTATGCTTGAGATTGCTTCCTAAAGGTATTTTTGGGAAGTTTTCTTTATGATACGAATGCATCCCAAGCCCAGCTAATAATCCTGCAATTAATATAATGATGGCACTCCCTGTTTGGAAAGGAAAATCAACTTTAAACCATAACCTAAACAATAAATTACCAACAGAAGATATGGTGAGTATCAGCGCCAATATCACTAATTGGTTAATAAGCATATTCCTGATAATCGTCATACCAACTGTCCACGAATCAACAGACATAATACCCGATTGTGGAGCGAGGTAATTGCTGTACATCCGCAACCAACGAATAGGTCTCACTTCTTCCGCAAAAGGATCAGAAGATTTCTTTGCATTTAAGCGGTCACTTACTTTTACCAACGACTTATTCCTTGCGATCCAGGAAATAAACCAGCTTCCAATATATCCTCCGCCAGAAACGGTAGATAAATAATCAAATTTTGAAAGTAAGCCTTTCTTTGCTAAACCTTGAAGAATGCCCAGGTTAAATGTTGCCGAACGTATCCCTCCGCCAGAAAAAGCGATAGCCCACAGGTGCATTCGCTTCGCTTCTGTAAAAGGATCATTTGCAGGAATAAATCGCTTATATATATCAGGAGCATAGGCTCCTTCCGAGCTATTTGTTTCTACCTTATCTTCGAAATTTATGAACGGCGATTTTCGTTCTTCCGGATAGTTGAATGCGATTCTAAAAACACGTTCAAAAGTCCCTGTTTCTATTGGTTCATCCCGAGTACTTGAAAGGTTAAAATTTGCACTAGAACATAATTCTTCGAAACGGTAATCACGGCTTTTAGTAATTTCTGCCAGTTCCTTAAGTAAAATATATTCGAAGGGAAGCGGAACTTCCTTGTAGTCCAACCTGTCTGTTAAAAATTGATCATTGGAGATTAATAATTCTACTTCTTTCGATTCAAATACTGGGACCTTCTGAACCAAATTGTCGAACTGATTCATGTCCATCTTTGATAAGATCTTCTCAAGCTCCAGTTCTCGTTTGTTATGTGTCCATATTTGCAAGAGTCGTTGCTCCTTTGCTGTAAGATGTGCACCACCCAACGCTAAAACAAGATATAAGGGTAAATAATGAAGCACATTTGCCAGCTCTATTCGCTGTTCGGGGTATTGGTACAAAATCTCTCTGATGGTTTCACGCCACAGCGAAGGGGAAGGGTAGTGCTGATATGATTGCAGATTCTTTTTAACAAGAGGTGTATTCTGTTCGGTATTTAACCAATGGATCAAAGCCTCACATCGATCAAAGGTGTACGTTTCGGCTCGTACCTCGTCTTCCGGTTTTTCCATACTTACCCATGTAACTTCCCGGGCTTTTTTTTCAAAACACTCTGTTTTTAAAATTTTATCTTTTGATCTTATGAAATCGTGAAATACCTTTTGTTCCTTGCTGTAGCTGTCAATTTTTTCTTCAATAAGCTCCTCATTTTTTTTCGGGATTATTGGCTCTGGCAGAATTAAAGTGTCTTGAATTAAAACAATAAAGGTTACCGCACGTGCAGTAAGATCCATAACCTGATCCATAGTAAATTACAAGTTAAATAGGTGTGAGCCCTAAGCATATGGATGGTTAAGAGAGGTGCCAATAGCTATAATAACAGGATCTGTCTTGTACTTTATTAAACGAGTGTTAATTTTAAGTAAACATCTTACTCATACAAATGCTTTAATGAGTTAATGTAATGGTAGTGAGGCACAAATTCAATAGCTAGTAGTAGCTATTTTTCGGCACTAATCGAGGAGTGTATGTGAAGCAATTCGCCTTCTTTCCGAACTTAATGTACAGGGCAAATTTTTAACTAATTAACTATCCCATTCTTGAAGACTTATCAAAAGATGCTTTAGCCTGTCTTTCCTACAAGTCTTTAACCCTGTAAATCTATATAATTAGTAACTTCGTATGTAAGGTACTTTAAACTCAGGAATTTCGGTTAGTGCTTCCCATGTGTAATCACTGAAGTCGCTTTTAGAGTATTGGCAACATCTATTAACACTCTCAAGCTAAAAAGGTGGATGTCAGCCACTGTTTTCGGACAGTGGCCTTTTATATCAAAAGCTGGAAATTAATAAAGGAATCAGCTCATTTAAATTAATACCCTCAGTGCTTTTCTCCAAAGTATCATTTCGTTCCATCAAATAGATTTTTAGGCGTTATAGGTAAAACACAAAAGATCGATCCAAAACAATCATTGATTTTACTATTGGCTCTGGAGATTGCCCTGCAGGTTGCATATGTCGTAAGCATTGGTTGTTTGCTGTTGAAAATAACAAGGCAAATTTGGTGGTTGAAAATAGTTTTTTAACAGCTTTATTTGCAGCTGATATCGTTGATTTTTTAATAAACAGGTTATACAGCGCAGTTATAGAAATTGATGCCATTTAATAGCTGTTGTCAAATTAAAAATAGTTACAAATGATTAGTGTTTTGGGCGTTCGGGCGGGCTTTACATTACAATCTTTTTGCGAAGGATGCAAAAAGGATTTTCACTGCAATCCCTAACGCAAAACCTAGCAAGTTTATAAAAACGCATTTATAATCCGTCTTTATGAGTCTCACCAAACGTTTAAAAGTCTAATTCAAGTCAACAGCTATTTAATTAATTGATATTGGCATGTTCCCTAATTTACTTTACCAATTGGAATTTTAATCACTGCCAACAACAGATTCAGCCCGAGCGATTTAGCTCAGGCTTCTTTATTTTTGGGCGATAATATATTTTCTTTAAGCTGTACAAATAGCTTAAATAAGCATGGCTTTTGATATCAGACAACCACAACTTTTGTATAAATTATATGAAGATAAGCAACGAAATTAT
>JAQBOG010000031.1 GCA_028288165.1 Sphingobacteriales bacterium
GGTTTGGAATTGTTTTCGTTCAAATGAATAGTAATCGCTGTTTCTGACTGAGATACTTTGGTAATTGTGAAATAATCAAGAATACCGGGTGGCAGAACTAAACTGGCTAAACTTATGTCGTGCATAATGAGTGCAAAGAAAAGAGTTTAAATCGTTCCCCAACTTTTCCAATTGATCTGGGATAAGCCTAAAACTTACACCTGCCTTCCTTTTTTTTAAAAAAATTTAATAAAAAATAAATTAACTGAATTTAAAAAATTTAGTTTGTTTAATGGCAAAAATCAAACCTTTCGGTGGCGATTGAATATAACTTTTATGTTACAGAGGCACTTGGTTTCACTACAGTTAAAATATTTAGTTGTAGAATTTATAACTATATCCACGGGATATTTAAGCGTATAATAACAAGAATGTTATCTCGTTAAATCTGGAATAAAACAAAAATGTTATAAAGGATAAGGTTAAATCGATTACCATAATCCATGTTAATAAACTAAAATGTTCACCATTAAATATTGCAAATAATGATTGAGATAGATAAAAAATAGAATTACATAAAACGGAATAGAAAGTCTGAAACCTCTAAGAAAGAGTATTCAACTTTAAATATTAACAACCATTAAACAATTAAGTTTAAATAAGGCATCTAATAGTGCGAATATTAAATGCCCTATAACATAATTTCTCTTACTCTCTTTTCAGGAAAATACTTAAAAATTATACTATGATCATTTCCAATTTTCATGCCAAACAAGTTAAAGTTTATTCACTACTAAGCGTTTTATTTTTCTTCGCTTATTGTAAAAAAGATTCTATTACAGAAATCCAGCCTCAAAAATTTGCCGCTGATTCAACTTCAACCTTGAGTTTACGGGATCAATCTCTAGGATTAACAGGCGTTACTTCTGCCAGCTACTACATAGAAAAATCACTGCCATCAGGGTATGTAAAGGATGGTTCAAGAGATTACACTTCTTATATACAAAGTGCACTAAATAAATATAGCAATTTAGTTTTCCCTGCTTTTCCTATCATGGTTAATGATAAGGGCTTGGTAATCGGTTCTAACAAAACAATTACCTTTTTAACTGGTTCTAAATTAATACTTAAACCAACTTCTCTGGCAACTTACAATATACTTAGGATTAGCGGATCAACAAATATTACTTTATACAACCCGGTTATTGTAGGCGATAGAGCTAAACACATAGGCACAACCGGCGAAGCTGGAGTTGGTCTAGCAATAAGAGGATCCAGTTATATTACAGTCTATAGTCCAAATGTAACCAACTGCTGGGGTGACGGAATTTATATAGGGCAAGTTGAGAACAAAATAAATTGCAAAAACATTGTGATAAAAAATGCGGTTTTAAAGAAAAATAGAAGAGACGGGATTTCAATAATTTCTGTCGATGGCTTAACACTTGAAAGTTGCTATGCTGGTTATTCTGATGGTACATCACCGTATTGTGGTATCAATTTTGAAGCAAACAACCCGAGTTGTGTGATGAAAAATATCAATGTTACAAACGCTGTAACAGAATACAATCTTGGGAACGGAATACAAATTGGAACAAAGAGAATGTTAGGACAAGGTGATAGGAGCGTTTCATTTACTTTCACTAACCATGTGGATACTAAGTCAGGGCAGCTTGCTTTTAAAGCGGTTTGTACAAGCACTACGCCAGCTAGCACAGGTGTAATGTCTGGATTAATTAAAGTGGTAAACCCAAGTTGGAAATATACTCAGGCAGTTCCCATGTATTACTCAACCAATCAACCAAATTATAAATTATACATCTCATCACCTGACGTTTATAACCCAAGCTCTAGCCTATTGTCATGGAGTCAAATAAGTGCAATTTTTGATCGTGGAACAGTTGGAACAGGTACTTTGACTTTAACTAAATAACAACAGTAAAATGATCTATTCTATCTGTAGCTATTTAATATTAAGCATTGCAATTTGTTTAAATACCTTAATTTTTATTAGCAATGGTACCCATTCCAAAAAAGGTAGCAGGCCATATTATAAAAAATATCCTACAGAACTCAGATCGAACAAGGCAAGAGTAAGCCAAATCAAAAAATCAACACCTAAGGGCATTTTGTTAATAAACAACCTGCCCTTAGGTTATGTAAAAAACGGAAGTGTAGATTACACCTATTATATACAACAGGCCATTGATAAGTATGAAACGCTCATTTTTCCTGACTTCCCGCTATTGGTTAATGATAGTGGTTTAAATATTCCCTCAAACCGAACATTAATTTTTGAAGAAGGATCGGAGATACGATTAAAGCCAAGCAACAAAACCTTCTACAATATTTTTAACATTGAAAATGTAAATAATGTAGTGTTACAAAACCCTAAGATTATTGGCGACCGTAATTATCATTTAGGGGAGAAAGGTGAAGCAGGAATTGGTGTAGGTATTCGCGGTTCAAATAATATCACTATTAATAACGCGGAAATTAGCAACTGCTGGGGCGACGGAATTTATATTGGACAATATAAAAGCAAGTATAGCTCAAAGAATGTTATAATAAGGAATACCGTTCTGGATAGAAATCGTCGGGACGGAATATCAATCATATCGGTTGACAACTTATTGCTTGAAAATCTTACAGCATCTAATTCAAATGGGGCTGAACCCATGGCGGGAATAAATTTTGAACCTAATAATCCGGATTGTATTATGAGTAATATTCGTGTTTTGAATCCAATTACCAGATATAATACAAAGTTTGGGATTCAAATCGGAATTAGAAGAATGCTAGGGAATGGTAATCGGGTTGCTGATATACTTATTCAAAATCATTTGGATAGAGGTTCGGCAAATAGTTCTTTCAAAGTTGTTTGCGTGAGTAGGTTTGAACCTTCAGTAGGCACGATGTCTGCTAATATTAAAGTATTAAACCCAATTTGGGAAAATCCTAAAAGCGGGTTTCCGGTATATTTTTCTACAAACCAGCCCAACTTCCGTGTTTCTATTGTAGGCCCCAAAATTTTATCGAATGGGCGATCACTTTCCAAGCCTGATATTAACAAACTGTTAAACATCAAATTTAACGGAGGTTCAGCTTTATCTCTCATTCATTAATAGTTGGCTGAGCATATTATAAGCGGCCATTCATTAATATATAAAACACAAAGATCGATTTCTTGTTAGTGATATAAATTACAGTTTTTCGTTGCTGTAGATGAATAAGTAGCTAATAAATGAATCAAAATTCCAATAAGATTGTTTTTGTTTCCATGACCAATTACATGGGAGGAGCTGAGAATGTAATCAATACTATTTCAAGTGTAAACAAAAGCCCGGTACTGTTTTTGAAACGTGTTTTTGAAAAATGCCTTCCTACAAATGAATCATCACAACATTTCTATTTAACTACAAAGCCCCTTGCCATCGGTTTTCTGGTGCTTTTAAAAGCGATTTATAAATATCGTAAAGATTATACCATTGTAAGCTCACATCCATATCTCAATGCATATTTAGGAATATTGAAGCGCATTGGTTACTTAAAATCTAAGTTAATTGTACGCGAATCCACTTTATTGTTTACCAGGTATTCTGGTCTTAAGCGTTTTTCTTATAAAATGATGTACTCCTTAGGCTACCCGAGTGTTAATAAGGTTATTTGCCAATCTGAGTTAATGAAGAAAGAGCTGTTAGAACACAATGCATTTATTGATCGTGATAAAGCACTGGTACTTGGTAATCCGGTAGATCTTGATCAGATTTATAAGTTAGCCGATAACCCCTTGCCTGAAATGGCTGGACAGAAATACATATGTGCTGCAGGGAGGCTAATTGAATTAAAAGGCTTTGATATATTAATAGAGTCGTTTGCCAAAATCGCGGCCGAAATTAGTGATGTGAACCTCGTTATATTAGGTGATGGGCCTCAATTAGCTAATCTTGAAAACTTAATTGGTAGCCCTAATTTGCAAAAGAGAATCAAGTTGGCCGGACATGTTTCAAATCCATATCCATATTTTAAGAATGCAAGTTTATGTGTGGTTTCTTCGTTAATTGAAGGATTCCCGAATGTGCTGCTTCAAATGATCGCTCTAAACGATCATGTGGTTTCTACTTTATGCGCTGGTGGAATTGAAGATATTCCATTTATTACCACCGTACCTACTAACAATGTTGATGAACTAAGTAAAGCAATGTTATTTGCACTTACTGATTCTGAACTAAAGGTTAATAATGATGAGGTTAAATCTAAATTCTTCCAAATAAGAAAACCAAAATACTTCCTAGATGCTGCGCTGAGCTGATAAAAGCGTCATAAAGATTTTAATGAGTTTGCTACGTTTTGCGTTAGGGATTGTAGTGAAAATCCTTTTTGCCCTTCTCCGTCAGGCTAAGAGCGACAGGGGGCGAAAAGATTGTAACGGAAAGCCCGCCCGAACGCCCTAAAACTTATTTTATAACAATACCTATAGTCGAACTAAAAGTTAATAGTAAACTACTATTTAGTTAAAAAGAGGAGGTATTCGATTTGGTTAGGTGCCAAACTAGGATAATTGAATAGTGCTAATTGAATTTCTTTAAAACTGTTTTCACTATTTCTAGTTTGTATAAATACACTATCTAAAAAATGGACAAATTAATCCGTATTACAACAGTGCCGGTCTCATTACTGATTCTGTTAAAGAGTCAGTTAAAGTTTATGTCCAACTATTATGAAGTTATTGCAGTTTCATCTGGAGGGGAAATGCTTGATCAGGTAAGAGACCAAGCAGGGGTGAAAACAGTGTCTGTAGAAATGACTCGTAAAATAACTCCCATTAAAGATTTAATTGCCCTGTGGAATTTATATAAACTAATTAAAAAGGAGCGGCCTAAGTTCGTTCATACGCACACGCCGAAAGCCGGATTACTAGGAATGATTGCCGCAAGTATGGCCGGAGTGCCTGTAAGATTACATACCGTGGCCGGGATGCCGCTTCTGGAAAGCACCGGATTAAAACGAAAAATGTTGGATGTGATTGAAAAGATTACCTACGGATTTGCTACTAAAGTGTATCCTAACTCCAACCAAATGAAGGAAATAATACTGGAAAATAAATATTGTAAGTCTTCAAAATTGCATGTGATTGGTAATGGAAGTTCTAACGGTATTGATACGAGCTATTTCAGTCCAAATTTGTTTATAGATAAAGACACTACTGCTTTAGAGGCAAAAATGAAACTTAGGGAAAAGCATGGTATTTCGCCAACGGCTCTTGTTTATTGCTTTATTGGGAGAATGGTGAAAGATAAAGGCTTAAAAGAATTAGTAAATGCGTTTGTAGAGATTAATAAAACCAGGCCTGAAACACGGTTGATATTGGTAGGACCTTTTGAAAATGATTTAGACCCCCTGGACGCTTACACGGATGATCAAGTGAAGAATCATCCAGCTATTATTTGGGTAGGTTTCCAAAAAGATGTTAGGCCTTATCTGTTTGTGAGTGACATTTTCGTGTTTCCTAGTTATAGAGAAGGCTTTCCGAATGTGGTTATGCAATCTGGCGCCATGGGTTTGCCGAGCATCGTTAGTGATATAAATGGTTGTAACGAAATAATCGTTGATTATGAAAACGGCATTATTGTTCCTCCTAAAAGTGAAGAAAAGCTACGGAATGCTATGGCAGAACTCTACGATAATACCCAGTTAAGGACAAAGCTTGCTAAAAATAGCCGGGCAATGATTTTAAGCAGGTATGATCAAAATTATATATGGGGTGAGTTATTAAGAGAGTATCGTCAATTAAATATAAACTAATTATACCGGATGGAGAAAGGCTTACTAAAGATAAGTGGTAGTCGCAAATTGACTTTTTATAAATTTAATTAGGAGTAAAACATGTATTTATACGGCGCAAGCGGACATGCTAAAGTAATACTTGATATTTTAAAAGATCAAAATATTCCAATACACGGGTTATTTGATGATAATCCTCTAATACACGAACTTCAAGGAATTGAAGTAATTAATAACAAAGAAACACCTCTTGATGCACCTTTAATAATTAGCATAGGTGATAATGAATTACGAGCAAGACTTTCAAAAGAATTAAATGTTGAGTTTGGGATAGCTATTCATTCAAGTGCAGTCATATCAGAATCATGTACTATCGGTCATGGAACTGTGGTTATGCAAGGATGTATCATTCAGGCAGAATCTTTAATAGGTAATCATGTGATCATCAATACAGGTGCGAGCGTTGATCATGAAAACATCGTAGCGGATTTCGTTCACATTTCCCCTCATGTTACCTTATGTGGTAACGTTAAAGTAGGTGAGGGTACTCATATTGGGGCGAGCGCAGTTGTAATCCCCAATTTAACAATTGGTAAATGGTGTACCATCGGTGCCGGAGCAGTAGTAATTAGAAACGTTCCTGATTATTCAACGGTGGTTGGTAACCCCGGAAAAACTATTTTAAATGCAAAAGGCGTCTTACAGAATTTAAATTCGAGATTATAATATGTACAAGCTATATTTTAAAAGAGCTTTCGATTTAATTATTGCCATCACCGTAATGATGTTATTACTTCCATTGTTCTTAATAGTAATGTTGGTGCTATTCATTGCAAATAACGGATCGGCATTTTTTACTCAAATACGGCCCGGTAAAGATGAAAAGCTATTTAAGATTTTAAAGTTCAAAACGATGAATGATAAGGTAGATGCTGAAGGGAATTATTTGCCTGACCATCAGCGCCTAACTGCGGTAGGTAAAATTGTAAGAAAAACTTCTCTGGATGAGCTGCCTCAATTAATAAATGTGATTAATGGCGATATGAGTTTAATTGGCCCAAGACCCCTTTTGCCTCAGTACCTGCCTTTTTACAGTGAGGAAGAAAAACTTAGGCATACGGTAAGGCCAGGTATAACTGGGTGGGCGCAAATTAATGGCAGAAATCTTACAGGTTGGCAGGTTAGATTAAAAGAGGATGTTTATTATGTAAAGAATTTAACATTGTTACTTGATTTGAAGATTGTTTTACACACTATAAAAAATGTTCTATCAGCAAAAGATGTAGTGGTTGATCCGACCAGTTATATGGAACCATTAGATATTGAACGATCGAAGGAAAATTTATACACTGTACGCAGGCAAACCATTTGTTGGCAAAACCAGCTTGATATCAACGCAAGTGTTAAGTAAGGAGCATATATAATATTGTATTACGTATTTATGATGATAATTAGAGAACCTTTAAATCCGAAAACTACTCAACTTGAAAGTATGTCATATATTCTGTTAACACTTAAGGAAAAAGACCTTTGGAGCATGTACGTGCATTCGTGCAAGGTTTATGATTTTTACCATACCTGGTATTATCATTCTTTAGAAAGAAGTGGCGAGCCAATACTTTTTGTTTTTCAGCAAGGTGAAACCATTATTGCACTTCCCCTATTAAGACGGCCTATCTCGGGCACTGATCTAAATGATTGCACGTCAGTTTATGGCTACGCCGGGCCAATTTCAAACGTAGATTTTAACGATTTGGATGATAAGACGATGGATAACTTCAAACAGTCTTTTCTAAATTTTTTGGAAGAAGGAAAGAACGTGTCTGTTTTTACCAGACTACACCCACTCATTAATCACGAAGTTTTACTTAACAAATTTGGGGGAATATTTGACAATGGTAAAACGATTGCAATTGATCTTCAAGTTTCTTTAGATGACCAACGCAAGCAATATAGACGACAATACCGATCTAAAATAAGGCAGCTACGCGAAAAAGGATATTACTTGAAAATTGGCGATAGTAATTCTGAAGTGCAGGAATTTGTACGGATTTACAATGCAAACATGTCCAGAGTAAAGGCAGAATCATACTACCACTTTAACGAAAAGTACTTTTTTGATATGCTGGATTCCATCGATTTTGAGAGTGAGTTATTACTGCTTTATAATGGTAATGAAGTAACTGCCGGGGCGTTTGTAGTGTATTCAAATAATTTAATGCAGTTTCATTTAGCAGCAACTCATGATAAATATTTAAGTGAAGGGCCGATGAAATTATTAGTAGATGAAGCCACCTTAATGGGCAGACAACGGGGCATGAATTACTTACACCTTGGCGGAGGGGTTGGTGGAAAAGAAGATTCTTTATTTGAGTTTAAATCTGGTTTTTCTGATAAACATTTAAGCTTCAAAACATGGCGTTATGTGGCTGATGAAGATGCTTATGAAGAATTAGTTAAAACCCATTTCAATACCTCTGTTCCAAGTTCAAACTTCTTTCCCCTATATCGGGAGTCAGTAAACTTTTAACAAACAAATAGGTTGTTTTGATGTTACTATTAATACTTTCCAATTCTCATATGGATGGGTAAATATGAGAAGGGTTAAAATCTCTAAGCTATGAATAAAAAGATATGGTTATCATCCCCGCACATGGGAGGAAGCGAATTTCTATACGTTAAGAATACTTTTGATACTAATTGGATTGCTCCATTAGGACCGCATGTTGACGGTTTTGAGCAAGATTTAGCAAATTATATGGGTGAGAAAACCCACGTAGCTGCTTTAAGTTCTGGAACCGCTTCATTACATTTAGCTCTTATAATATTAGGTGTACAAGCTGGAGATGAGGTCATCTGTCAATCATTCACTTTTGCTGCTTCTGCAAATCCGATCATGTACTTGGGTGCAACACCCGTATTTGTTGATAGCGAAGAACTAACCTGGAACATGTCACCAGAGTTTTTAGAATTGGCAATTCAAGACCGGATTGCAAAAGGAAAGCTGCCAAAGGCGATCATTGTTGTTCATTTATATGGAATGCCGGCGCAAATGGATTGTATTATGGAAATTTCCAAAAAGTACAACGTTCCGGTAATCGAAGATGCTGCAGAAGCGTTAGGCTCCACATATAAGGGTAAAAAAGCGGGAACCTTCGGTGATATAAGCATCCTTTCATTCAATGGGAATAAAATCATTACTACTTCGGGGGGTGGAGCCATGATTTCAAACAATGAGAAATGGACTACTAAGGCAAAATTTTTAGCAACTCAGGCACGGGATACGGCACCACATTATCAGCATTCGCATGTTGGATATAATTACAGAATGAGTAATGTATGTGCAAGTATTGGTAGAGGGCAAATGGAAGTCCTTCCACTAAGGGTATATCAACGACGCAAAAACTTTACTTATTATAAGAGGATGCTTACTGGAATTTCTGAAATAGAGTTTCAAAAGGAGCCTAATGAAGATTACTTCTCAAACAGATGGTTAACCGCTATTCTTTTACCTGAGGATGAAAATAAAATTACAAGTGAACAAATTCGTTTGGCGCTTGAAAAAGAAAATATTGAATCAAGACCGCTTTGGAAACCAATGCACATGCAGCCAATTTTTGCAAGTTTTGATTTTTATGGTGATGGTACTAGTGAAAACTTATTTAAACGAGGCTTGTGTTTACCTTCCGGTTCTAACTTGTCTGAATATGAAATACGATCTGTAATTAAAAAGATAAAGAGCTGTTTTACATTGTCTTTGGTTGAATAAAATAGATCTACCTCTGCTTATAAATCTACTACAATGAAAAATCTAATTTTTGGGGACAAGGCCTTATCTAAGTGGCTAATTTTTTTAATTGATCAAGTGATTGTTAGTTGGTCTGTTGCCGTTTCTTTTTTTATAGTTATTCAATTTGAATTCCAAGAATTATTAAGAGGTAACTTTTTTATTTACGCCGGCGCTTATACCATTATATCGATAGCTGTATTTCTTAAAATGCGAATTCATACGGGTATTATCCGGTATTCAAATACACACGATATATTAAGAATATTCTCAGCCGTTTCATTAAGTACAGTTTTATATATACTGTTCATAAACTTTGTGATTATTCCATATTTCAAATTAACCTGGGATAAGTTATATCTAGCCATATTATTAAACTTTTTTACCTCTACTTCTTTACTTATCATGTTGAGAATAAGCGTTAAAAGCTTTTTCAATTTTATAAATAACAAGCATACGGGTGATAAAAAAGTCACATTGATTTATGGTTCAAGCAGTTCAGCTTTATTGGTAAAACAAGCTCTTGAAATTCATAGAGATGTTATGTTCGATGTAATTGGCTTTATTGATGACAATCCTGATAAGGTAAATATGCACATTGAGCAGAAGAAGGTATTTTCTTCGTCGGAGTTGACAGAACTAAGAAATAAATGTGGGGTTGAAAAGATGGTAGTTTTAAGTGATACGCTTAATACCGATCATCAACGTTATACTATTGATAAATGCATTGAATTGGGAATAAAAATCCTGACAGTACCGCCAACAGATCAATGGTTATATGGGAAACTTCAATTAAACCAATTGCAAGATTTGAAAATTGAAGATCTGCTGCAACGTGAACCTATTATCTTAAAGAAGAACAACATCCTCAATGAAATAAAGGGAAAACGGGTGTTGGTAACTGGTGCAGCCGGATCTATAGGTTCTGAAATTGTACGTCAGGTACTGAGTTACAATCCCGAGCAGATCATATTGTGTGATCAAGCTGAATCTCCGTTGCACGAATTGCAATTGGAAATGGATGATAATAATGGGGAAGCCAAGTATAAGGTGGTAATGGCTAACATTCAAAATAGGGCAAGAATGTGGTCGCTCTTTGATCAATTTAAGCCACAAATTGTTTTTCATGCAGCTGCATACAAACACGTTCCATTAATGGAAAACAATCCGGGAGAGGCGATATTGACCAATGTATTAGGTACAAAAAATTTAGCTGATTTATCCATTGAGTTTAAGGTTGAGAAATTTATCATGATTTCAACCGATAAAGCAGTTAATCCAACCAATGTAATGGGTGCATCGAAGCGGATTGCCGAGATTTATATACAAGCGCTCAATCGAAAATTTAGCCCTAACTTGAAAACGTCCTCTGGTGTACTATCTGGCCGAGATAATCAAACAAAATTCATCACTACCCGATTTGGAAATGTATTAGGTTCCAATGGCTCTGTACTTCCTCGATTTAAGGCACAAATAGCCAAAGGCGGCCCAATTACTGTTACAGATCCTGAAATAACCCGCTACTTTATGACTATACCAGAAGCCGTTCAATTAGTAATGGAGGCGGCAGCGATGGGTAAGGGTGGAGAAATTTACATATTTGATATGGGTAAACCAGTCAAAATTGTAGAATTGGCAAGGAATATGATCAAGCTTTCTGGGTTGGTTCCTGAAAAAGATATAAAAATCGTATTTACAGGATTAAGACCTGGTGAAAAGTTATACGAAGAATTATTGAATGCTGAGGAACACAATATACCTACGCACCATCAGAAAATTAAAATTTCTGAGGTAATTACCTACCCATATGATTATGTGATGCAGGTAATTAGCGAATTAATTGAGCTTAACAAAGCAAACAACGATTATGAAGTTGTGAGGAAAATGAAGGAAATAGTACCTGAATACAAAAGTAATAACTCAGTATATGAAGAATTGGATACTTTAACAGTTTTTGCCGAAGTATAATATTTTATTAAGTCATAATACAAGCTTCTATTAAGAAACATCTAAAAATTTAGTAATAAATACTCTTTCAACAAACAAAAATCACTTTTTTGACTTTTACTATATATGTTGAGACTACTTTGTTATTTAAGCCGTTGCAGTAACTCGAAGCTTCTCAAATAATAGTTTACTTATGGAACAACACACAGGAAAAATAGTAGAACGGGCTGTTCGTCGCAATAAGGTTAGCATTAGTGAGCTTGCCAGGCGCATGCGTGTAAACAGAAGATCAGTTTATAACTGGTTTAATCAAAAATCTTTACGCTTAGAAATTATATGTAAGATCGGTTATGTACTGGGGCATGATTTCTCTGTAGATTTACCTGAAGCATTTGGTGATAGAGGATTTGAGATAATGGAACGGCTTGTTGATACCGTTGATGAAGAAGAATCAACGTATCCAAATTCAGTTCATTTTTGGATGACAAAATATATTTCGCTGTTAGAAAAGTATAATGAATTACTTGCCCAGGAAACGCAAAAAAGCGTCCCCGATCTAAACAATACTAGGAATGACAGGTTGCATTCTGATTCGTATTCAGAAAATGTATTTGAATCTTTGAACTGAATTTTATATAAAGTTCTGAAGTCTGGTTAATTGTTCAGGTTACTCAACCGTGACAGTTAACCCTTCTTGTTTTAAAATTTTACGGTATACTTCTACTTCCGTTAGTGAGCCTTCCAAAATAATACACTTGCCATCATTATGCACTGTCCAAGCAATTCTTTCGGCTTGCGCATTTGTGTAATCAAGATATTTTATCAGGCAATTTATAACATGTTCAAACGTATTGGTATCATCATTCCAAAGAATTAATTGATGATTCAGCTTTATACCAGCTAAAATCTCTTCTAACGTGAATGTTTCTTCCTGTACTTCTGTTGACATTTTACAAAAATAACTAACATTCATAAACTTTAATCCAAAATTTTATTTTTTTAGTCTTGTACCACGGCAGTTACCTCAATTTCGATTAACAAGCCAGGTGAAATGAGTTTACTTACTTCCACCATAGTAGCAGCTGGTTTAATTTTTTTAAAAAATTCTCCGTGCGCTCGTCCAGCTTCTTGCCATAAGTCGATATTAGTAACATACATCCGGGTACGAATCACATCTTTTAATGAGCTGCTAACGTCTAACAGTGCTTTTTCAATTTTTTGGATGATAAACTTTGTTTGCTCATACATATTATCCATTCCAATCAAATTGTCCCCATCCATGGCCGTGGTGCCCGATACCTCTATTAAGTTGCCTATTCTTACCGCCCTGCAATAACCTATTTCGTCTTCCCATGGGCTTTTTGAAGATATATTTATTCGATCAGTCATTATTCGCTTCCTTTTTTCATTCGTATTAATTTCTCTAAATTATCCCACATGTGTGGAGTTATTGATTCTAAACCGTTAAATTGACCTGCACCTTGAAGCCATTCGCCTCCATCAATGGTGATAACTTCGCCGTTGATATAACCCGAAAAATCGGACATTAGGAAAGCAGAAAGGTTTGCAAGTTCTTGATGTTCACCTGTTCTTTTCAGTGGAACACGGTTTTTAAAATCAAACTTTTCGGCCATCTCGCCAGGTAACAATCTATCCCATGCTCCTTTAGTTGGAAAAGGCCCAGGAGCAATGGCGTTGGTTCGGATACCATATTTCCCCCATTCCACAGCAAGAGATCTGGTTAAAGCTAGCACCCCACCTTTAGCGCAAGCAGAAGGCACCACATAAGCAGAACCCGTATAAGCATAAGTAGTAATGATATTTAAAACGGTTCCCGGTTGCTTTTCATTTATCCAGTGTTTGCCTAAAGCCAAGGTACAATTTACTGTTCCTTTTAATACGATATCAATGATCGTCGAAAATGCGTTTGGTGATAATCGTTCGGTGGGAGATATAAAATTTCCAGCAGCGTTATTCACCAAGCCATGAATGGTACCATAATGTTCGATCGACTGCTTAAGTACCTCATCAATTTCTTCCGGATTCCGAACATCACAAGAGAGTGGTAAAACGCTTCCACCTGTAAGGCTTTCTAGTTCTAAAGCGGTATTTTTTAAGACATCAAAATTTCTACTGGTGATAACCACATTGGCGCCCAATTGTAAAAAATAAGTGCTCATGGCCTTGCCCAGCCCTGTTCCGCCGCCTGTTATAATGATTGTTCGACCTTTAAGAGCGTCATCCCTCAATGCTCCATTTTTTACATACTCTGTATTAGCCATATGAAAGGTTGTTTGATAGGCAAGTGGATTATAAAAATGAGTTCAATATTCAAATGATTATCAGATTAGAATGACGTTTTATAAAAAGTTATTTATTTAGCATGCTAGGTTTTGCGTTAGGGATTGAAGTGAAAATCCTTTTTTGTCATCTTGAAGCGCAGCGGAAAGAATGACAAAAAAGATTGTAACGGAAAGCCCGCCCGAACGCCCAAAGCCCAATTTTAATATAACTCAGATTACGTTTAAGATTTTGATGCACTTAGGTTCTTAATAATGGTGCTTATAATGGCTCTGGATTGTGGAGACCACCATTGCTTTAATAGTTTTTCGATAGTTTCTGTTTGGTCTTGGCTAATCTGCTTAATTAGTTCAGTACGCATGTTTAATTTACTGTGTCTCCAGGTATTTGCGTCTAGCATGATATATTTTTGCATTTGCCGTTCGGCTGCGGTAAGTATGCTCCCTATGTTTACAACTTCATCCACTAAGCCCACCTCCAATGCCGTTGCAGGCCCCAACAATTTCCCTTCTAATAAATAACGGTATGCTTTAGCTTTTCCTAGCCAAAATGAATAGATCGCAAAAATACTTTCCGGAATAATCAAGCCAACAGGAACCTCATTCAGCCCAATAATGTATTTGCCTTCCGCCATAATTCTGTAATCACAGCACAATGATAATAGGCATCCTCCGGCAGGAGCATGACCTGAAATGGCAGCTATAAGCGGTTTTTTGAAAGTAGTTAGCGAGGAAACAAGATTTAGAAAATCTTCCCAAAATGTTTTAATCTCTACTTCATTGTAATTGTAAAGCTCAATAAGATCTAAGCCTGCAGAAAAGTAACCTTCTTTCCCACCAATAATAACACCTAAAATGGAATCATCGCGTTCTATGTTTTCAATCATTTGAGAAAGCTCTGCCACCATTTCGGTATTAATTGCATTTGATCTTCCTCTGTCTAGCGTAATAATGGCGGTTTTTTCTCGTATAGTAACTTTAATTGTATTCATATGTATGGATCTCCAGGATCTTACTCAACGGTATATTTGTATATGTAACGACCTAGTTTCCCATCTGCGTTTAGTCCTTCGATAATAGCCCTATAGCTTCCAGTTCCATCGGCATTATAAAACTCTACAGAAGCTTTTCCAAGTGAATCCGTAATAATGTTAGGGTTCCAGTAAATAGTTGTTCTTAAATCTTTTACTTCAGGTTGTTCCTTTGGATTTGCATAATTCGGGCTATAAAATTGGCGGGTTTTATAATATCCCTTGGGGTTATAGCTGGCTATACCTGAAGCATATCGACTATAATTTAAGTTTCGTTCACCGCGTTTGGTAGTTATGATCAATACACCGCCGCCACCTCTAATTCCGTAGATTGCTGTATTGCCACCACTTTTTAACACTTCTATTGCATCAACATCTATTGGGTTAATATTGTCAAGAAAATTAGCATCCACATACATGCCATCAATAATCAATTGCATAGGCACTAAACCACTAAAAGAGGAATACATGCTTCTGGTTAAGTAAGCAATGCCATTTTGAATAACTAAACCGGATACCATTCCTTGTAAACATTGGGTTAAGCTCAAGCACGATCTAAGCTGTTCACTCGTAATAATATTGTCAGCATTTCCTGCACCGTTTAAGTTCGATGAGTTTTTTGCAAGTTTTTTCTTCTCTACAATCTTAACTTCAGCTAACATAATACTTCTGTTCCTGAGTCCATTTTTAACTAAATTATCAAACTGATTTCGACTATTTTTTAAGTAAACATCCAGCGTTTTATTAATGTTTACATCAATTTCGGCTTCGTTTTTACTTCTGGTTACTAATTGCGGAGACGTTCTGTCAAGTTCGATTACTACATTTTTTTTGCCTTTCGCATTTCGGGCTTGTATTACAAATTTTGTACTATCATTAAAGTACAAGTTTGGGAAGTTGAAACGTCCGCTTTTATCCGTAAGAGTATCCATCATAAAAACCTCACCTTCAGATGAAAGCAAAGTTACCTTGCCCCCAACAACAGGTTTCTCGGTGATAGTTCTGACAGAACCGCTAATTTGTACGGTACTTTCAGGCTGAAAAGAAAGGTTCGGGAAATTATTCGCCAGGATATTGCGCCAGGTAAATCGGCGCCACCCTTGTGTTAGCATTAAGTTATCTAAGTGCTTAATTTTAGCGTCATTAATGCCAGAGAAATAGTAATTAGGCTGCTCGATATATCCCTTTAAATCAGATGTAAGTAGGAGATTCGACAATATGGTGGTCTCTTTATTTTCATCATATGGTGTTTTTGATTCATCTGTAACCGCCAAAGAGAAACTTCCAACAGCTGGCTTTCCGGTATGATCTTTAACATCAATGTTAATTTTAACCTTTTCTCTTTTCGAATAAACAACTTTATCTGATTTTAAAGTGAGGTTTAAATTGTCAGAATGATTCATGAAAATAAGCCGCTCTGCCAAGGGCTCATTTTGTTGGGAGAACAGGGTAAACTGAATTATACCAGTCGGGAAGCGGGTTTTTGGAACCTCTGCTAGCAAGGTGCGAGAATCAAATTTTGATTTTGAAATATAAATAGTATTGCCATTTGACTGTGCAACCAGCGTAACCTCACTATCAGAAACTACGGATTGAGAAGCCTGAACTTTCACTATGAGTTTATCTGGGCCTAGATTATTTACGCTTAGAACATATCCCTGAGGCAATACTCGCGGAAGTGGATACGTTTTCTCAGAACCATCTTCAAACTTGACATGAGCAGTATAAACTTTTCCTGCTTCCGGGAAAAGGGCAAATGATCCCATTCCAGCATGCTCTGTTTCAAATTCAGAAACCTTTGCTGCACTATTGTCTGAAATAAACCCAGAGATTGGAATACTTAACCCATCGGCACCAACCGCCTTGAAGGCTACTTTTGAGCGTAAGCCGGCCACCAGGTCGCCACTCTCAGGAAAAAACTTTACATCCACATCATTCGAAGTAGCTTTAATCGGAATGATCTTGCTAACCATGCTCTCCTCAAGCTTAATAATGGTTAATATTTTGCCCGATTTGAGTATAAATGGCTGGTTATTATTAAAAGTTATCTTAAAATTTCCAATACTGTCCGTTGTGCCTTTCCCCTTTGCAACACTCCTGAAGTTAAGCTGAACATCATAAGTAACTTCCTTTTTCGAAACAGGTATACCATCAAGGTACGTGTATTTAATATCAGCAACTACTTTGTGGTTATTAGCACCGATTTTTGAAAATGTATAATTAGCATCCGTATAAATGTTGTTTGATACTGAATTTCCGATGCTAATCGTTTTGTCGAAATAATACTCATTTCCGAAATTTCTCATCCAGGTAGTATAGGCTCTTATCCGGTAATTACCCTCACGTAACGAGTCGGTTAAGGTAAAGTCTCCCCAGGCTAAGCCAGCTTTAACATCCAGCATAACGGACTGTTTCACAGAGTCTTTTTCGTTAATTAATTCAACGTAAAGTATCTTACTTAGGTTAGAAAGTTGGTTTTTCTCCGCATTAACTACATAGGCTTTAAACCAAATGTTGTCTCCAATGGCATAGTATGGTTTATCCAAATGGATATGAACCTTTTCTTGGGGATATTCTGCTCTATATTTATCTAACTGAGTCAGGATTTTTTTTACTGGCTCATCATCCACTGCAAAGCCAAAAGCAATAACTGCTAAAAATAATGATAGAAATAGAAGTCGGGTTTTCATGGATAGAACGGAAATAGAGCATTAATTTACTAAAAAAACGGCGATTTTTTATAATATCAGCAACATTTTTTAGTCGGTATTAAAGACTTTACTTATCCCAAAATCAACCACATTAAAAAGCGTTTTTCCACATCATGCTTTCAACCGGTCTGGTGGTCTTGTTATTATACTTAGCATTGCCTTTCGAGTTGTACATAGTCTCTATTTCGCCTTCCACCACAAAATAAATTAATTGCCCTATCGGCATGCCTGCATAAATTCTAACGGGTTGGGAACATGATATCTCCAGAGTCCAGGTATTACAAAATCCAACATCACCCTTGCCAGCAGTGGCATGTATATCAATGCCTAATCTGCCTGTGCTTGATTTTCCTTCCAAAAACGGAACATGGCAATGAGTTTCAGTATATTCAAGCGTAACTCCTAAGTAAAGAGTACCCGGTTGTAACACAAAACCATCTTTTCCAATCTCAAAATGATCAATTTCATTATGAGCTTTTGCATCCAAAACCCTGTTTTTGTAAGTAGCTAAATACTTTCCTAAATGCACATCGTAAGAATTGGTTCCTAAGCAAGTAATATCAAAAGGTTCAATTATTATCGACCCTTTTTCAATTTCTCTAAGAATCAGTTTATCAGAAAGTATCATAATTAACGTTAAGTTTAAGCTAAAATATAACTAATTTGAGATAGTTTTACAAGTATTTTAAATTCAAATATGGCACTTGCTTATCGCAAACAAATTGATCCTGATACTTCATTCGCCGTTTGGAAAATTGAGGAATCGGCAGAAGAGCTTTACAATCAGCTTCAATTAAAGGATCATGAAAATTCCTTCTTAGAAACCCTTAACAATGGTAAAAGAAATTTACATTGGTTAAGCACCAGGGTATTGCTTCGTACGATGTTAAATACCGATCAATATATAGATTGCCGTATTGATGAGCACGGTAAACCCTATTTAGAAAACTTGACACATCAAATATCTTTGAGTCATTCGTTTGATTATGCGGCGGTAATTATAAGTAAAACCAAAGCAGTAGGGGTCGATATTGAATTAATTAAGAACAAAATTGAGCGCATCGCCTTCAAGTTTATGAACAAGTCAGAACTAGATTTCATTGATAAACAACACACCATTGAACACATGTACATCTGTTGGTGCGCCAAAGAAGCTATTTACAAATTACAAGGTAAACGAAATGTTTCTTTTCTTGATCATATTTATTTACACCCGTTCCCTTATAGTGAAAGCGGATGTTTTGATGCCAAATTAGAAATCGAAAACAACGTAACTAACTTTAAAGTACATTATGAAAAATTTCATGAGTACATGATTGGTTACGTAACAGAATAGCGCTATTGTGAAAAATAAAAAAGTAAAATTTCAAGATTGGGGCCTGGTGGACTATCAACAAGCATGGGATCATCAAGAGCAATTATTTTCTGAAATTGTAAGTTCCAAAGTCCAAAACAGAACACTAAATCTTACTAACTTAACCGATAACTTCCTGGTTTTTGTAGAGCATCCGCATGTATATACACTAGGTAAAAGCGGGAAGCCAGAGAATTTATTACTAAACGAGGCCGATTTGCTTAACAAACAAGCAAGCTATTACAAAATAAATCGAGGTGGGGATATCACCTATCACGGGCCTGGCCAAATTGTGGGCTATCCCATTCTTGATCTCGACAATTTTTTTACGGACATACATTTGTATTTACGAACACTGGAGGAAGCAGTGATTTTGACTTTGGCTGATTATGGAATTGAAGCCGGCCGTTATCCTGGTTTTACAGGTGTTTGGCTGGATGCTGACAATGATAGGGCACGTAAAATTTGTGCATTGGGCGTACGTTGCAGCCGTTGGGTAACCATGCATGGCTTTGCGTTTAATGTAAATACAGATCTTAATTACTTCAAAAATATTGTTCCCTGTGGCATAGATGATAAGGATGTAACCTCAATGGAAAGGGAATTGGGTAAGAAAGTAAATATAAATGAAGTGAAGGAAATCCTAAAACAACATATTTCCGTATTATTTGAAATGGACATGATGTAGCAATTTAGCTATAACGAAATTCGATGAATGTAAAGAGCGATTTGGGCGTTCGGGCGGTCTTTCTGTTACAATCTTTTTGCGATAGGGGCAAAAAGGATTTTCACGCCAATACCTAACGCTATAGCAAACGTAATAATCCAATTTTAAGGATAGTTGCTTTGCTTTCAATATAGATCGAATAACGGATTCAATGTTCAATCACATAATTTATGAGACTGTTTCTGTTCGTTATACGCTTATTTGTCAATTACTTGCAGCTAGAAAGAAACCAATCAACCGCACTCCATGGTTGTTTTTCCAAAGCCGAAAGTGGATACAGTAAACTTGGACACCCAAAAAACACAGAAATTGCTTTCAAAAGCTATTTAGCAGTAGGTGACTCTTATACAATTGGCCAATCAGTAACCCCGCTACAATCTTACCTTACACCAACTCGTACAAGATCTGAAGAAGACTAAGTTGAACTTTGGCGAACCTACTATCATTGCTTGTACAGGTTGGTCAACCAGCGAATTGAAGCATGGCATCAGCATGGCTGCTCTTAACTAAAAGTTTGATATCGTAACGCTTACAATTGGTGTAAATAATCAGCACCGGGTTATTCAAACGTCGGGTGTCCGCAAAGAATTAGTGGAGTTATAGATGTCGCCTTGCAATTGGCCGATGGAAAAAAGAACGGGTGTTTGTTAGATCTTTACCAGATTGGGGGTAACTCGTATGGTATCGAATTAAATGATGATTATCAAATAAGTAACCATATCGACGATTTTAATACTATTAAAAAAGAAGAAACCTTAAAGTGGGAATCGTTTTCGTTGATATTACTCCAGAATCATGTTCAGCATTAAATGATAATACGCTAATTGCATAAGATGATCTACATCTTTCTTCCAGAAGTATGCAGGCTGGGCTGCCATGATTTCACCAGCAATACAAAAGGTGCTTAAGTAAAATTAGTAAGTATGATAATTGAATAACAGTAATTGAATAGAATCAATTAAACTTTAATTTTCTTTAACCGACCGTTCTACCTCTTTCCATACAGCATTAAGGTCTTTTCTTGGAGTTACTTTTTTCTGGTCGTGTGCAATTCTTTTGGCCTTTGAAATTCTATCCTTCGTTAAAGGATGTGTGCTTAAAAATTTTAGATAGTCATAGCCGCTTTTAGAATTTAACATCATAAGTAATGAAACCATTCCTTGTTGACTGATGTTATTTTTATCAAGTGTTTGTGTTGCCCTATCATCGGCGTCAGTTTCTAATTGACGGGAATAACTTAAACTTTTTAAAGTATTAGCGTGATCGGCAATAACGGTAGTGAATCCGTTTATATCGTTTAATATGAGTGATATAAAAATATAACCTGATATGCTTCGGCTTATCGACTTAATGGAATGTTTGTATTCTATATGGGCAACTTCATGTGATAAAAGTGCAGCGAGTTGATCGGCGGAATGTATTTTCTCTAAAATGCCCTCGTAAATAACAATGTTGCCACCCGGAAGAGCAAATGCATTAATTTCATTACTTTTTACAACTGTTATTTTGATGGGATAAGAGGTTTCGAAATCTATTTTTTTTGAAAATTTATTCACAAGTACGCTCAGTGTTCTATTTTCTTCGCTTCCAGACATAAAACTGTTAAGCATTGTACTTCCTAAATCAATCTCCGTGTTTTGAGGGATTTGATCCGCAAAGAACTCTGAAATAGGGGGTAAAATAAAAAAATATACGGAAAGTAAAAGGGTTATCAGAGTAAGCGTTGCTGCCAATATTTTCTTCCAACCCTTAATTTTAAACTTGTCCTCATTTAAGAACTTTGCTTCCGGATAATGATGTTTAAATTGTGATATTAAATCGGGTTCTACCAGTATAATAACCTGTTGAGGGAAAGTGCCATACCGAAACACATAATTGCCATTTACAATTTCAAACTTGCCAATTTTATCTAATTCCCAAGTTACAGGATCAGTTAAATGATTGGTATTGGAATAATCAATGATCCATGAATCTGACCTTAGAATAAGTAAGGCTTTCCTTTCTATAGATGTTTGCCCATCATAAAATAAAACAGGAATGCTATCCATAGTTAAACAAGCCCAATATCCATCATATCAAGAACGTCTTCGCCCGTTGCATCTTTATAGGATTTTTCGGTCTGTTTTATATTGTCTAAATCAAGTTCACCAATAATTAAAACATTAGAAAATATAAAACGGAGTGTGCGAACGGTAGCCCAAGGGGTAGCTAAGCCCAATGAAAATATGATAATTAAGACGTTTACGATTATTAACTTAAAGTAACCACTTCCGGTAGCAGTTGAATTTAAAATAATTATTCTTTCGTCTTGCTCTAATTCAATGTTATTCACATAATAGTTGAAAAGGTCTTTTGCAAACCAAAAAGAATAAATTCCAAATGTGATTATTGTTAAAAAATAGCCAACAATAATGACCATAAAATAATCTGAACCTTTACCTAAATAGCGGAATTTGATATCCCCGAACCTTATATTCTCAATAACATATTTCCGAATACTTATGGTGAACCAAGGTGAATAAATGCCGAGAGTTATAACAGTTAAAAAAATTCCTTTTAAAAATTTCTTTAATAGATCAACCATTTTTCCTCTATATCCAAAATGAATTCCTCTAAAGGATGACCGGGATAATCGATATTTCATCGAACCATGTATAGCTACTGGAACAAGGAACAGCAGAATAACATAAATGAATACCATCACATAAATAGTAAGAATTGGGTTTTTTGAAAGGGCAGCCCATATTATAAGCCCATAAAGCACAGCAAAAATTCCTACAGCTTTTAGATAACCTAAAAACATTTCCTTACCCGTTCCATGAAATCTAAAGCGATTACCTTCTAACTCAGTTTCTTCATAAATATATTTTAATGTGGAAGCTTTAGCCCATGGATAATAGAAGCCTAAGGTTATAGCCGTTAGAATTGCATTAACAATATAAATGGAAAATAAGTTGCCACCCGTTCCTAAAAACTTAATTTGTTTAACTGGGAATTCTTCGTTGTCTGACATTTTAGTAATTAATGGAATGGTTAAGTGAAGTTTTTAAAATCTTGACCAAGATAATAAAAAATTTAACTATCATGCTTTTTTGGTAATCTAAAACAATGTTTCTTATGTTATGCTGTTGTACATATCTATAATAAATAACCATTGGTTAAAGATCTATAGCGTTTTCAAAACCACAGGTCTGGTTAGGTTGCTGAATACCACCCGATGAAAAATTGCCCATTCGCTTTAAACCTGATTGAAACGGCAGCCCGGAATGCTGCTTTCTTCGCAGCATGAGGACTACAGTGTAAAGCAGGGCTACCCCAACCCAAGAACCACCCAAATTTCATTTTCCACAAAAAAACCTTCCTAGAATTTCTAGAAAGGTTTTTTTTGAATATTTGTTTTCCCTTCAGGGGGCTAGGGGGTCTACATCATTCCGCCCATTCCGCCACCACCCATTGGAGGCATTCCGCCACCTTTTTCATCTTCAGGATCGTCAGCTAATACGCATTCTGTTGTTAACAACATAGCAGCGATAGAAGCAGCGTTCTCTAATGCTACACGACCAACTTTAGTTGGATCGATAACACCAGCACCTATTAAGTTTTCGTAAACATCAGTACGAGCGTTGTAACCGAAATCACCACTTCCTTCTTTAACTTTCTGAACTACGATAGAACCTTCGATACCTGCATTTTCGCAGATTTGACGAAGAGGCTCTTCAATAGCACGACGGATGATCTGGATACCAGTATTTTCATCTTCATTAACACCTTTAAGGTCTGCTAAAGCAGCAACTGCACGAATGAAGGCAACACCACCACCAGCAACAATTCCTTCTTCAACAGCAGCACGTGTTGCGTGTAAAGCATCATCAACACGGTCTTTTTTCTCTTTCATCTCAACTTCGGTAGCAGCACCAACATATAATACAGCTACACCACCTGATAATTTAGCTAAACGCTCTTGTAATTTTTCTTTATCGTAATCTGAAGTTGTCGTTTCAACTTGTGCTTTAATTTGGTTAACACGAGCTTTGATATCTTCTGATTTACCTGCACCATTAATGATGATGGTATTATCTTTATCAACAACAACTTTTTCTGCTTGACCTAAGTAAGTTAAATCAGCATTTTCTAATTTATAACCTCTTTCTTCAGAAATTACAGTACCACCAGTTAAGATTGCGATATCTTCAAGCATTGCTTTACGACGATCACCAAATCCTGGAGCTTTAACTGCAACAACTTTCAAAGAACCACGGATTTTATTAACTACTAATGTAGCTAATGCTTCACCGTCAAGATCTTCAGCAATAATTAAAAGTGGTTTACCTGTTTGAACTTGTTTTTCAAGAACCGGAAGCAATTCTTTCATCGAAGAGATCTTTTTATCATAGATCAAGATGTAAGGATTTTCGATTTCTGCTTCCATTTTGTCAGCGTTAGTAACAAAATACGGAGATAAGTAACCGCGATCGAATTGCATACCTTCCACTGTTTTCATTTCAGTTTCAGTACCTTTTGCTTCTTCAACTGTGATTACACCGTCTTTACCAACTTTAGCCATTGCATCAGCAATCAGGGTTCCGATAACTTCATCATTGTTAGCAGAGATAGATGCTACTTGTTTGATTTTGTTATTGTCTTCGCCAACTGATTGTGATTGCTCTTTTAGGTTATTAACAACTGCTAAAACAGCTTTGTCAATTCCGCGTTTCAAATCCATTGGATTTGCACCAGCCGCAACGTTTTTAATACCAGCTGTAACAATTGCTTGAGCTAAAACAGTTGCAGTAGTTGTCCCATCACCTGCAATATCTGCAGTTTTAGATGCTACTTCTTTAACCATTTGAGCGCCCATGTTTTCCAATGGATCTTTCAATTCAATTTCTTTAGCTACTGTAACACCATCTTTAGTGATTGCAGGTGAACCGAATTTTTTATCAATAATTACGTTACGTCCTTTTGGGCCTAATGTAACCTTTACTGCATTAGCTAATATATCAACACCTCTTTTCAGGGCGTCGCGTGCTTCTACGTTGTATTTAACTTGTTTTGACATTGTTTTTAGATTTTAGATGTGAGATTTTAGATGTGAGACATTGCTCCGTCTATAATCTCGACATTTATTGTTTTTGTTTGCTGTTACCTGTTGATTTTTGATTTGGATAGTTCTCATATCTCAAATCTAGTATCTCAAATCTCCTAAAGGACTGCGAAAATATCAGACTCACGCATGATTAAGTACTCTTTACCTTCATGTGTAATTTCAGTACCAGCGTATTTTCCATAAAGAACTTCATCACCTACTTTGTAAGCCATAGGGATTAAATTTCCGGTCATGTCTGCATATTTGCCCGGGCCAACGGCTACTACAGTTCCTTTTTGTGGTTTTTCTTTTGCAGTATCAGGTATGTAAAGACCTGAAGCCGTTTTTTCTTCAGCAGGAGCAGCTTCTATTACTACTCTGTCCGCACTAGGTTTAATAGTTAATGCCATAAGTCTAATTATGTTGATTTTGATTTACGTGTTTTATTGTAACCGATTTAGTCAGTAATTATGCCAAAGGTCTTTTGAACTACTTTCTTGACATTATTTCATTTTAAGCCTGAAAGCTTAAATAGTCTGCTTAAAAGATCAGTGTCAAGCTGTCAGTTTTACGACATATGTAAACAAAAAAAGAGGCTCTGTTTAAGGAAGCCTCTTTCAATATCAGAATGATTGTATGCTTATTTTTTTGAACTATCAGCAGGTGGAAGAATAGGAGCGATAGGTGTGGTAGTAGTTGGCGCTTGAATTTGGTTTTGAATATCATTATCTGGATTAGCAACCCCACTTTTAGGAATAGTAAGGTTAATTAATAAAGCCAGAACCATTAATGTAATAGCCAAAACCCAAGTTCCTTTTTCCAAAAAATCACCTGTACGTTGTACGCCCATGATGTTATTTGAACCTGAAAAACCAGATGAAAGGCCTCCCCCTTTAGGATTTTGAATCAAAATCATCAATCCTAACAACACACAAACTACAATGGCAACGATAACTAAGAAGGTATACATATGTTTAATTTAATTTCTTTTCGAGTTTAAGAATTTGGTCGGCAAAGTAAGTGCTTTTTTCCGGATATTTAAAAATTAATTTTCTGTAAGTATCAATGGCTTTGTTAAATAGCATTTGCTCGGTATAGATGATAGCTAAAGTTTCAGATACTAAGTCATTCGGGTCTTCTGCACTGCGTCGGGCTTTATTTTCCATATCCAGTTTATCTGGTGATGGCGGTTTAATTTGAGGCTCTTCTTTTATAAATTTCTCAATAATATCTTCATCCCTATTCTTTACACCTAGTCGGCTAAACGGCTGTTCGAGCTGAAGTGCAGTTTCGGCAATAGGAGCTGGAGATTGGGTATGAAAGATGTTTTCAATGATTTGATGATTCAGTTCTTCTGCTTTTACGGCTGGTGATGACTGCTTGTTAGCTCTTGGAGGAGCATAGGGCTGATATGTATGGGCATGCTCTTTACGAGTTTTATGTAACCACCATAAAAAGGTGTATGGAAGTTTGTCATCATCGTATTTTGAAACTTGTTCTTCCGTAGAATTACCTTGCTCTTCTTCTAGTGGTTTAGAATCTGATCGTGTTTCCCTTGTATTTTCTGTCGATCTAACATCCAATCGGCTTCCTTCAATCGCAAAGAAGTTTGTAGACGCTATATTGCCCAAAATCAATTTATCTTCCTCCGAACGAAAAGTAGTTGCCATAGGAGCATTCTCGTTTACAACATCTTGTGCAGGCAATTCTTCCGACAGTAAAATGGCTGTAGATTCGGCAGTTGTATCTATTTCTGATGAACTTTCTTCCGTGCTTGAGGGCTCATCAACAAGGAAATCAATCTCAGCTAACTCACTATTATCAGAATTTAACTCAACTTGTTCCTCTTCGACTAATTTTTCGTGATCATTATTTTCCGAATTTAATTCAGAAGTCTCCTGTATAATCTCAGTTTCGTCCTCCTTTACTTCAAAAATAATTTCTTCTGGAAGTTGAATAGCTTCAGCTGAATTTATTTCTCTATATATAAGAGGAATCGCAAGCGTTGTAAGATTGGAAGGGTTGTTAATGATGGTATATAAGGTTTTTCTATCCGGAGAATACAGCGCAGCTTTGGAAAGCGTAGAATCAAAATCTTTTTCTGAAGCTGCAAGTGCCTGGAACGCGTGGAAAAGTTGGCAAAATGGATACTTTTCTACCAGAGTCTGAATATTTTCAGCATCGGCAGGAGTAATTGAGCCAGGTTTTTCAAAGTACCCGTTCAATTCTTGATTGCTTTTTTCCTGATAGTCTATTTGTTGCACTCGCTGTAAAAATTGAGATAGTTTATTTCCAATTTGCAAAAGCTTTATTGAAAATATCCTCGGTTAATTGTACAATGATCTTTTTTATGAGTTCTTGTTCTTGCGCTTGAAATGTACCAGCCGTTAGCGTATAATCTGCAAAACGCGTAAAAGTTGTTTCAAAACTCGACTTTGGATCTAGGGAACTGGTGTATTTTACACTGATAGTAATGGTTAATCTTTCCTGCCCTCGCGACGATTGCTCACTCGTTTGTACCGAAATAGGTTTATTACTATAATCGGTTATACGCCCTTCAAAGTTTCCGTCACCCTCAGATTTTATCACATCTAGACTGCTCTGATTTCGAATACGGTCTCTAAAAGCTTCTGTGAGCTGTACGGTCAAGTTTGGTACAACAAAGGCTGCGTTATTTTCAAATAGTTGAACAGAAACGGTTTTCATAGCCAAAGGAATGGAGGCGCCGGTAAAGGTATAGCTACAAGACTGCATAAAAAAAACAATTAGTAGCATCGTGAAATATTTCGGAATACGTTTATCCATTATTAGTTGCCATCAGTTTAAATCAAGTTCTTTAATTTTTCGATAAAGTGTGCGTTCAGAAATACCTAATTCGTTAGCCGCTAATTTGCGTTTTCCTTTATGCTTTTTTAACGCTTTCTTAATCAAATCAGATTCTTTATCAACTAGTGAGAGCGATTCTTCCACTTCAATGGAATGATGCGTGTCTTCGAACTCTTTTTCTTTTCCGGGCTGGTGAATGGTTAATTGGGGCTGATAAGTATCAGGATTAGTTTGAGGATGTTCAATATCTCGATACAATTGGCTTACCACTTGCTGATTTGAATTAAAAACCTCCGGACTGCTTCCATTTTGAATAATGTCCACCACTAATTTCTTTAATTCTACCATGTCTTTTTTCATGTCAAAAAGAACCTTGTAAAGAATGTCGCGTTCGGAAAAATCATCTTTCCCGTTTTTTGCAATTCGCATGGGCAAGGTACTGCTACCTGCTTCAATTGGAATGTAATTTAATAAATGTGCTGCTGTTAAATTACGTTCCTTTTCTAAAACGGCAATTTGTTCTGCTATATTTTTCAACTGCCGTACATTTCCTGGCCAGCTGTAATTCATAAGCATTTGCTGCGCATCTGGTTCAAGTTGCACAGAAGGGCTCCGGTATTTATCAGTAAAATCAGCAATAAATTTCCGGAATATTAAATAAATATCCTCTTTACGTTCTCTTAAAGGAGGGATTTTTAACGGAACCGTATTCAATCGATAATATAAATCTTCTCTGAACTTCGTTTCTCTTACGGCATCAAATACATCTACATTGGTTGCTGCAACTACGCGAACATCCGTTTTCTGTACTTTGGATGAGCCTACTCTTATATATTCTCCGGTTTCTAAAACCCTTAAAAGCCTTGCTTGCGTACCTACCGGTAGTTCGGCAACTTCATCTAGAAATATAGTGCCACCATTAACTACCTCAAAATAACCTTTGCGTGCTTCATGTGCTCCTGTAAATGAACCTTTTTCATGTCCGAATAATTCAGAATCAATGGTTCCTTCCGGGATGGCGCCGCAGTTCACCGCGATAAATGGGCCATGTTTTCTGGCTGATAATGAATGTATTATATGTGAAAATACTTCTTTACCACTTCCGCTTTCACCCGTTATTAAAACAGAAATATCTGTAGGAGCTACCTGCCTTGCAATGTCAATTGCCCGGTTCAACAAGGGTGAACTTCCTATTATTCCAAAACGGTTTTTTATATCCTGAACATCCATTTTTAGTATCAAGTATTGAGTATCAAGTATCAAGTATTGTGATTAATCACACTCTCAAACTATTTTTTAGCCCTCTCCTTCTGGAGAGGGTTGGGTGAGGCTAATTTTTCCAATTAGGGTGGCAGTAGTCGATTTTTCTGCTAACACTTGTACATAATCACCTGGTTTAAATCGCTTATCAACTGGAAATATCACCGTTGTGTTTTGAGGATTTCTACCAGCAAAATCGGTATTTGATTTTTTGGAGAATCCTTCGATTAAAACTTCGTGAATTTTACCTATTTGTTTTTGAACTCTTTCAAGTGAGCTTGCTTGTTGTTTGTTAATTATTTCTGTAAGCCTGCGTTTTTTTACTTCTTCAGGAACGTCATCGGCAAACTTTTTAGCGGCTAAGGTACCTGGTCGTTCAGAATACGTGAACATGTAGGCAAACTCAAATCGTACTTCGTCCATCAAACTTAAGGTATCTCGATGCTCTTCTTCAGTTTCTGTGCAAAAGCCGGTAATTACATCAGTAGAAATACTGCAATCCGGTATAATTTGCCTGATGGCAGTAGCTCTTTCTAAATACCATTCCCTGCTATAAGTACGGTTCATTAAATCTAGCACTCTGGTATTGCCCGATTGTACCGGTAAATGAATGTGGCTGCAAATATTATGATACTTATTCATGGTATACAGCACTTCATCGGTAATATCTTTCGGGTGGGATGTTGAAAAACGAACCCTAAGTTTCGGACTTACCAATGCAACAAGTTCTAAAAGTTTGGCAAAATTAACAGCCTCACGCCCAGCCCCTCTTCCGAAGAGAGGGGAGTCGTTCGTGTTTCCTCCCTCCTGGGGAGGGTTAGGGTGGGGCTCCCATTTATACGAATCTACATTTTGCCCCAATAAGGTAACCTCTTTATATCCTTTATTAAACAAATCAGTAGCTTCATTTACGATCGAATAAGGGTCACGACTCCGTTCTCTTCCACGGGTAAATGGCACCACACAAAAGGAGCACATGTTATCGCAACCACGCATGATAGAAATATAGGCAGTAATGCCATTGGTATTTAATCTAACCGGACTTATATCTGCATAGGTTTCCTCGCGGGATAAAAGAACATTGACCGAACGATTACCCTCATCTGCCAGGTTAATTAAATTTGGAAGATCCCGGTAGGAATCTGGACCAATAACTAAATCAACTAATTTTTCTTCTTCTAAAAATTTTGCTTTTAAGCGTTCAGCCATACAGCCCAACACGCCGATCATCATTCCTGGCTTCCTTTTTTTGTTTGCTCCGAATTCTTTCAAGCGGTTTCGAACTCTTACTTCCGCATTATCACGAATCGAACAAGTATTGATGAAAACTACATCGGCTTCTTTGTAATCAGGTGTGGTAGTAAACCCCATATCCTGCATAATTGAAGCTACAATTTCGCTGTCAGAGAAGTTCATCGAGCAGCCATAACTTTCTATATAAAGCTTTCTGCCATTAACATTTTCAAGCTTATCAAGTACTAAAGCTTCTCCTTGGCGGGCCTCATCATGAACTTTAGATTCTACTTGCAGATCAAACATAATTATAACTGTTAGGGGTACAAAAGTACAATATTATTAAATAAAATGACAGTTTGTCAGCCATATTGTTGTAAGATTTTATTGATACGTTGAGGTAAATAATTTAGGAAGCATCAACATCTCGGTTACAAGAATGCACAAACAAGAAAGCCGCCCAAGGGCGGCTTAAAATATTAGTTTGGCAATGTCAAACGGTATAATTCCAACCAAATTCGTCGGGTGATAAGCCATAACGGATATCATCCAGAGTTTTTAATGCCTTGTTTGAAAACACTCTTGACTCAGGATTCGGTAACGTAAATAATTCTCCTTGATAACCAATTTCAGAAACATGAGCAATGGTTGCTGCGGTACCTGCTCCAAAAGCTTCTTGTAAGCTGCCATTTCTAGCTGCTGCTACTATTTCTTCAACAGAAACTTTTCGTTCCTCCACTTTCATTCCCCATGATTTTGCAAGGTCAATAATAGTACTGCGACTTACCCCATCTAAAATTGTATCCCGTGTTGAAGGCGTTATTAATATGTCGTTAATTACGAACATCACGTTCATAGTACCAGCTTCTTCAATGTATTTGTGCTCTAAAGCATCAGTCCAGATTAACTGATCAAAACCTTCGTCTAAAGCAAGTTGGGTTGGATATAACGAAGCAGCGTAATTGCCCGCTGTTTTAGCGAAACCAACTCCACCTTCAGTAGAGCGGATATATTTCATCTCAATTTTAACACGTACTGGCTTTGGATAATAAGCACCAGCCGGGCCTATTATAACCATAAATTTGTATGTTTCTGATGCCCTAACTCCTAAAAAGGGGTCGAAAGCAAACATAAATGGACGTATATATAAAGAAGAGCCTGCTTTGTCGGGTACCCAATTGCGATCCAGGTCAATTAATTGTTTCATTCCCTGCATAAAAACTTCTTCAGGAACCTGTGGCATCAACATGCGATCAGCTGATTTATTGAAACGCTCAAAGTTTTTGTTAGGGCGAAATATCGAAATTTGACCATCGGCATGTTTGTAGGCCTTGATGCCTTCAAAAATGGATTGTCCGTAATGTAGAGTTGCCGCTGCCGGGCTTATTGGAAAATCACCGTAAGGGACAATCTGGAAATTTTTCCATTCACCGTTTTCATAATCCGCTACAAACATGTGATCCGTAAAAGTATGACCAAAAATCAAGTCATTAAAATCAGTTTGATCAAGTTTAGAAACGGGGATTTTGTTAACTGCTATATCAAGGGTGCCAATCATACTCACGTTTTTTGAGCCGTAAAAATACGAAAATAGTGGTTTTAAAGATAGAGTTTCTGTATTTAGTTCAAAGCCAGATGTATAGAGATGGGCTTGAGCATTAATTAAAAATTAAGATTGCTTTTTTTTTACGGTGTGAAAAGGGTCATGGTGAATTTACACTTTCATTATCTTGAGATTCAAATAATTCCCGAGAGTTAATCGGTGGATAAGATAAAAGATTAATAGCCGAATACTAGATGTTTAAACCAATTCTATTCGAAAAAAGGTCTTCATTTTCCGTTTAATCAAGAATATATACCGTTCACATATTTTTTCTTTATATTATAATTTATTTTCTAATATTTAGTCGCTCTAAAAATTTGGTAATGAAAATGGAAAGCCTCTCGTTGAATAAATTAAAAGAAGAATACGAAAACAAAAAGGAGATCCTCCAGCGAGCAATTTCAGAATTAATAGATAAAGAGAACCGGAAAGACAGTAGAATGATTGAGAAGGTGGAAGCGGCGACGGCAGAATATAACCTAGCAGCTAAAGAATACCAGGAATCTATCAAAAGTAATTTTGGGAAAGCTAAAAATATCTAATAGTCAAATAGAACTATAATAACCTTCAAACAATAAAGGCCAGGATGTTTCCTGGCCTTTATTGTTAATACAAAATTCTGAACTTAATAGTATGTTCTATTTGTTTGAGGTCTTTAAGAACCTGTTTATCATATTGAGCCCCAACATCTGTAATTACGTATCCTATTTGTGGATTAGTCATTAAAAACTGACTTACAATGTTTATTTGATGAGTAGCAAAAACATTATTGATCTGTGCCATAATTCCAGGCACATTTTTATGAATGTGAATTAACCGGTGTGCTTCAAGTGATCCAGATTCATTGGCTGCCAATCGCGGTAGCTGAATATTCGGAAAGTTTGCACTGTAATTTGTATGACCCTTGTTGATGAAGTTATTAATTCTACGAGGGATGAACTCCGCATTACCGGCACTTTGCTTTGGATTGTCAAATATTACAATTCCCATTTCTGTACATAGCTCATGAGATATTTTACCTGCACTATTTCCTAAATAACCAATGGTTTTTAGTTTTAGTGCACGTTTTAAAACATCATCAGCGATACTTTCTCCGTTGGCTAATAACATCATCCCCACATCGGCAACGTATTTCTCTTCAAAGGTGTCTTTATGACGAATCCCGAAGCCGTCTTTTTTTAACAACTCCAATGATTTCTCCGGAACATTGCCAATGGCTAAACATAAAATCCTGTTTTTAGGGTAAGAGATTGCCTGAGGTAAATTGTTTACATATAAAAACTCATCGAAGCTTGGCGTAACATGATCTGCTTTTGCAGCTACCGTTTTACGTTCAATGTTTTCGGTAAAGGCGTAAAACTTTTTAATCATTCCAAATTCTTTTAACTGGAAATCAGAATGACCATCCCCAATGCCATATATCTCACCGGGTAATTGCAACTGCTTCAATAATTCTACTTTACCGCCTTCGTTTGATAGTGGGTTAGTTGCATCATAGCCAATGATATTGTCATGTTCATCGAATAAAAATGTGTTGGCGTAAATGTTTTCTTTAGCGATGTGGTAGGCTGAAACAACGGGTGTGATAAATTCCTTAAATCCGCCGGATACAATTAATACTTCACTGGCATGTTTTTTAAAAAATATTTTGTTGCGTGAAAATGACGCTGACACCTTCGTTTTAAGATGCTTTACCAATTCTTTAAGGTGAGATTTGTTGGCTTCTAATAAACTAACTCTTTTAGATAAGCTTTCGCGGAATGAAAGTTTACCTTCCATCGCTAAATTGGTAAGATCTTCAATTTTTTTATATATAGCTTCTCTATCCGGATGATCTTTTAAAGAGATACGTGCCAATTCATCCAATGCCTCTACTTGGGTAAAGGTGCTATCAAAATCTATGATGTAAAAGTTTTTCAATGTTTTTATTGCTAGCCCGCAAATATATGAAAGGCAAATTAAAAAGAACTTATAACCGTACTCTTCATATTATGGGGTTAGTTTTATGACTTAAAAAAGAAGCTTAAAATAAGGCTAGTGGGCTAATTCAGCGCAGATTTCTGCAATGGTTTGCTGTATCAATTTAAATTCAATGCCAATAGCATTTTTAATTTTCGTGTTTGAAAACAATTGTTCTTTGAAGGCGCTTCGAGCAGTTTCTGCCGTAAGTTGTGAGGGTTTACCTGTTATTGAACCCGAAATTGATGAGCCCAAAACCGCTAATTGAGCCATCCACTTTTTTAAGGGTTTTGAGGGTGGATTCAATTTTAATTGATGTGCAATCTCTGTAAAAAAATCGTGGTAGCTCCAGTTTTCTGCATTGATAATGTAGCGTTGATTCGTGATTTCTTCATCCATTAAAGTAATCATTGTTCTGGCAACATCTTCCACGTCAATCAAACCTATTGTCCCGGTAGGATAATAGGTTAAGCCTTTTTTTACAAGCGTAAAGAGTGCCCCGCTACCTGACTTGCCTGCATTTTTCCCGATTATTACAGATGGATTTACAATGACAGCTTTTAGTCCTTCAGCAATGCCACGAAAAACCTCCATTTCAGAAGCGTATTTTGATATGGAATAAGCACTCTGTGTTCCGTTAAATTCCCAATGATTTTTTTCGGTAATTTCATTATGGCCTTTGGCATCACCAACGGCAGCCACAGAGCTAACATACACGAGCTTTTTAACTTGATGAGATAAGCATAGATCAACAATGTGTGCAGTGCCCTCTGCATTTACTCGCATCATTTCTTTTTTATCTGATGCATTAAACGAGATGAAAGCGGCACAATGGTAAACGTATTGGATTCCTGTGAAAGCTTCTTCTAATGAAAAATAATCCAGCACATCACCTGTTATCCAAATCAGGTTGGCTTGTGATTTTAAGATATCCGGAATGGTAGATTTTTCACGTTTAAGCGCTCGAACCGATTTGCCCATTGCTAGCAATTGTCTTACTAATTCAGAACCTACAAATCCGGTTGCGCCGGTAACTAAAATCATTCCGTGTTGATATATTAAGTTATCAAAAGTAAATGAATAATTGGATATTTGGGAAACTTTGGATCCAGATCAGCCAATAATGACACAGCACTTAGCCTTGTCATTCTATCAGTTATGAACCGAGATTGTTTAAGTAAACAATTTTAAAATGTTTGGTGCTTAAATCTTCTACTTTCATTTACTTTGACTCTGTGTTTAATCGGTACCACTCTAAACATTGAATATGCCTTTACGTGACTTTTTTACTCATTTAAATCAATCAACCTTAACGCCCAAAAAGGGCTTTTTTAATAGCCAGTTTGGGTCAAAGATTGATAGCTACTTTTCTGAGTTCCCCGATATTGTAAACGGAGAGTACGATATAGCCATTTTAGGTGTGCTTGATGATCGTAATTCAATTGATAACGTTGGTTGCGCATTAGCTCCAGACTATGTGCGTGAAAAATTTTACCGCTTAAATGCCGGGAATTACACCACACGAATAGTTGACTTGGGCAATATTAAAGCTGGTAGCAAGGTATCTGATACCTACGTAGCGTTAAAAATGGTAATTGCTGATTTAATTAAACGTAATATTTGTCCGGTTGTAATAGGTGGTGGGCAAGATCTTACTTATGCTCAATACATGGCTTATGAAGAGCTGGAGCAAAAAGTTGATTTGGTGGTAGTCGATTCGCAATTTGACTTAAATGAAAGTGCTGACGGAACTATTGAAACCAATTCGGACGCTTACTTAAACAAAATATTTTTACACCAGCCTAATTACCTTTTCAACTACAGTAATATAGGTTATCAAACTTATTTTGTGAATCAAGATAGTTTAAAAGTGATGGAAGTGCTTTATTTCGATGTGCATCGTTTGGGCGATATTTCAGGAAAAATTAACGTAACCGAACCCATTATCAGGAATGCAAACATGCTCAGTTTTGATATGTCGGCTATTCGGTTTTCTGATGCATGTGGAAATGCGAATGCCGGCCCCAATGGATTATATGGTGAAGAAGCTTGCCAGATTTGCCGGTATGCGGGTATGAATGATAAGCTTACTTCTATTGGTTTTTATGAGTTTAATCCGGCATTTGATACCAATGGTGCCACTGCAATGCTTTTAGCTCAAATGATTTGGTGTTTTGCCGATGGATTTTACAATCGTAAAAAAGATTTACCATTACAGCCGAAATCGCAATACCTAATTTATAGGGCGAGCTTAAAAGAAGGAACCTACGAACTGATTTTTGTGAAGAGTAAAAAAACGGATCGTTGGTGGATGCAGGTTCCATATCCGACAGGAAATTCAAAAAATGAGCGTTACCATTTAGTGCCTTGCCAATACGAAGATTATCAAACAGCGATGGTCGGTGAGATGCCCGACCTATGGTGGAGAACCTATCAAAAACTTAACTAGCTATTTTTTTACGCTATTTATACGGATTTGGATGAAATGCATTCCCGCATGCAATGAAATCAGTTACATAATGGAAGTTTGATTAACTAATAATTGAGTAATTTCGTACTGATGAAGGATTGACCGAATCAATTTGGGAGCCTGAACCTAACCACCAATTTTACCGACTAAACCCATAAATGAGATACCTCTTCATAGTAATCTCCTTCTTGTTTTTATGCGCAGGCAATACTTTGCAGGCACAATACCAGTTCTCCCATCTTGATATTAATAAGGGTCTTTCGCACAACCAGGTAAACACTATTTATAAGGATAGTAAAGGCTTCATGTGGTTTGGAACACTTGCTGGCCTTAATCGCTATGACGGATATAAGTTCAAAGTTTTTAAGCACAACCTTCGGGATACCGTATCATTAAATGACGATTATATCACCAATGTATTTGAAGGCCCCGGACAAAAATTGTTGGTACAAACTAGATTGGCGTTAAATATCTATGATCCGGTTACCGAAAAATTCAACCGGAATCCGACAGCCTATTTCAAAAGCATTGGTGTTAATGAAACCAATGTTAAAAGCGTTATACATGATAATTTGGGCTCCTTTTGGATAATTGGAGCGCAGAACGGTTTATATAAGTATGCAGTAAAAAGTAAAAATGCTTTCCGTTATCAAAGTAAAAAAGGAAGTACACATTTAATTGATGAATCTCCAATTTCTTCAATTGCCTTAAATGCCACTGGTAATTTATATGTAGTGCATGTAAATGGAATAATTGAACTAGTTGATAATAAAACGAATAAAGTTCTCAATCGCATCCATGCAATTTCACGTGAAAACATCGGTTCGGGTATTGCCGATTATCGAATTTTTATCGACAAAGAAAACGAGTTATACCTCTATAACTTATCGCAGTCAAAGGGTCTTTTAAATATAAATACGAGTAGCAATAAAGTAAGATACATCCACAAAGATGATCCTCATCTGCGGCTAAATTCTAATGTAATAAACAGCGTTTTACAAGATAATAATGGTAAGATCTGGATTGGTACTGATCATGGCGGAATCAATATCCTGGATAAAAATAAATCTATTATTACCTATCTCTTAAGTGGGGATGATGATAAAGGCTTATCTCAAAACAGTATTTATAGTATGTACAAAGATAATTCTGGCATTATCTGGGTAGGTACTTATAAGGAAGGGATTAGTTATTATCATGAAAATCTGATTCAGTTTCCGTTATACGCCAGGCAACCATCAAACTCAAATAGTTTGCCTTATAATGATATAAATCGCTTTGCAGAAGATGCTAAGGGAAATTTATGGATAGGAACAAACGGAGGTGGACTCATTTATTACAACAGGCAAACTGAGCAGTTTAAAAGATATACGCACAGCTCTAAAACCCCCAACAGTCTTTGTAATGATGTAGTGGTCACCTTATTTATTGATCATGAGCAGAAGTTATGGATAGGCACTTACTTAGGCGGGTTAGACAGCTTTGATGGAAAAACCTTTACGCATTACAGGCATAACGATGCAAATCAAAATACAATAGCCGATGATCGGGTTTGGGAAATAATGGAAGATTCCCGTAAAAATTTATGGGTGGGTACTTTAGCCGGAGGTTTGGACCTTTTTGACAGGCAACGGAACGTTTTTTATCATCACCGCCAAGGGGAAGCTAATTCGGTTCATTCTAACGACATCATTTCAATTGTAGAAGATAGTAAAGGCAATCTGTGGGTAGGAACTTCTTATGGAATTGATGTTTTGGAGCTTGCCACTAAGAAATTTACGCACTACCTACATGCAGATAATTTACCCAGTATCAGTAATAATAATGTGAATAATATTTTGCTGGATTCGCGGGGCTTAATGTGGGTAGGAACTCGTGATGGTTTAGATGTATTTAATGCAAAAAGACAGGTAATAGCTTCGCTAAGAACAGAGGATGGCTTACCTGATAATACTATTTTGGGTATTCAGGAAGATAATAAACATGGGATTTGGGTAAGTACACCTAACGGGATTTCCCACATTTTCATAACAGGATCTGTTCCCGATAAACTTCGATTTCAGTTCATGAATTATGATGAGCAAGATGGTTTGCAAGGCCGGGCTTTCAATGATCGTGCTGCGTTTAAAACTAAAAAAGGTGAATTGATTTTCGCGGGAGCAAATGGTTTTAACATGTTCCAGCCAGAAAAGATTAAAACTATCACTGAATTTTCAAAAATAGTACTGACAGATCTTCAAATATTTAATAAAAGCGTAGCTATTGGTGATGAAGTTGAAGGGCATGTGATATTAGAAAAATCAATAAATGAAACCCGTGAGCTGGTTTTGAATTACAATGAAAATGTTTTTTCTTTTGAATTCGCTTCCCTGAATTTTTCTAATCCCGATAAGGTTAAATACAGTTACATGCTCGAGGGTTTCGATAAGGAGTGGCTTGCTGCCGATAATAAAATCCGTAAAGCAACATTTACAAACATTGACCCGGGCGACTATACTTTTAAAGTAAAATATGCCATTGGTAACGGCGATTTAACAAGCAAAGTATTTACCCTTAAAGTCAAAGTACTTCCACCTTTTTGGAAAACTCCACTCGCTTATATCCTGTACGCATTGCTTGCTTTCACCATCCTGATGCAAATAAGAAAACGCGGAATTACTAAATTAAAGAACGAGTTTTTAATTGAGCAAGAACGGCAGGAAGCACAACGAATGCATGAGCTGGATATGATGAAAATTAAATTCTTTACCAATGTAAGCCATGAATTCAGAACTCCGCTATCCCTCATTATAACGCCTTTAGAGAAAATTTTATCACAAGGTGAAAATCAGGAACAAAAAAGCCAACTTCAATTAATTTATCGAAATGCCAGGAGGTTACTCAATATGGTTAATCAGCTGCTCGATTTCAGAAAGTTAGAAGACCTTGAATTGAAGTTGTTTCCCAGCCATGGAGATATTGTTAAGTTAATCAGGGAGTTGTCTTTTTCATTTACTGATTTGGCCGAAAAGAAAAATATCCGGTTTTCATTTAAGTCGAATGTAGAATTTCTTGAAACAGTTTTTGACAATGATAAAATTGAACGAATTTTATTTAATCTGCTTTCAAACGCATTTAAGTTTACTCCCGAAAATGGGCGAGTTAATGTAGAACTTAACTTAATTAAATCCGTTTCCGAGCGGGATAAAAAGCAACTAGAAATAAAAATTCAAGATACTGGAATTGGAATTGAGCCTGCCAAACACCATTTAATATTCGATCGGTTTTTTCAGAACGAAGTGCCAGGATTCATTATTAACCAGGGAAGTGGCATCGGCTTATCCATTACAAAAGAGTTTGTGCATTTGCATGGAGGAACTATTGATGTAGAAAGTGAGCCAGGAAAAGGGAGTTGTTTCATCGTGAAATTGCCTGTAAAAGCATCTCGAATGAAGCCAGCTGTTCCAGAATTAAGAAACAATATCAGCGAGGAAAAGCTGGATGTAAATAACATAGAGTTTAATGATGCCACTATCGAAAGGCGAACTCTTAGATTACCTGCTATTTTATTAGTGGAGGATAACGATGATTTCAGAGGCTATTTAAAGGAAAACCTAAGTCAGCATTTTGAGATAACCGAGGCGGTAAATGGTAAAGAAGGATGGCAAAAAACGCTTGCAACACACCCCAATTTAATTATTAGTGATATCAGTATGCCAGAAATGGATGGGATAGATTTATGTAAAAAAATTAGAGCCGATAAGCGAACAAAACATTTGCCAGTAATACTTTTGACAGCTCTTATGGGCGAAGAACATCAATTAAAGGGTTTGGAAACCGGTGCCAGCGATTACCTTTCGAAACCATTTAATTTAGATATACTACTCTCAAAGGTTCGTAATTTGTTATTGCAACAAGAAACACTTAAGAAAACCTACCAAAAACACATCGATATCAAAAGCACGGTAGCAGATATTGATTCTCCTGACAAAAAATTTGTGGTTCAAGTGCTTCAGGTTATAGAAAAAAACCTATCAAATGCAGATTTCTCTGTTGAAGAATTAAGTAGCGAAGTGAATATGAGTAGGGTTGCTCTGTATAAAAAAATACTGAAACTCACAGGCAAAACCCCGTTTGAATTTATTAAATCCATCCGGTTAAATCGAGCGGTACAAATGCTCGAAAAGAAAGAGTTTACGGTTGCTGAAATATCCTATCAAGTTGGGTTTAATAACCCCAAATACTTTACTAAACTATTTAAGTCTGAATTTGGCGTTCTGCCATCGTCTTATGTAAATGGGATCAAAAAATAGCTTATAAAACCAAAGCAAGTTTGCTAAACTAACCATAAAAGTTTTTACTTGTTTGGCTTGATAAAAATCCAAGCTTTTAACCATATCCGTTCCCAAAGCACATCTCATAAGGCGTCTTTTTGTTTCGATAATTAAATGTAATACTCGACTTTCTAGCTACATAAACTTCCCTTTTTTTACAACGGTTTGCCTGTTCATAAACCCATTTAAGTTTATGGGTGGGTGCATTATTTTAGCCCATTTTTGGAAAGTTAGGGACGAAATAATATATACTCCATTTGATTTATTGACAATAGTTTTATGTAACTAGCTGTTTGTTAGTTGTTTGCTTGTGAGTTGGCTTTTGAAGCAGTTAACATTTGCATACCTAATCACATACAATTAAATACCTTTCATTGCCGCATCCTCCTGTAATTTACAAACCAGATAATTTATATGCCCCCCACTTTTTTCTTGCACCGGAACCTTTTTAAAAAAGGGTCTGGTGTTTTAAAAAGGTAGCCAATTATCAATAAACCAGTAGGTGTCTGTTACCAGGATACTTCAATTATAAAATACGAGTTGAGATGTACATAGTCGTCGTTCACGCCTTTATATGTATGACATGCTGATCTAAATTCTCAATGAGTGCTAGTTGTAAATTCTTTCGCTTAATTATTTAACTACAATAAACCACTAATCTCTATGAAGAAAAACGCCTCTAGAATTTAAAGAAAGGATTTTGGTTTACTAACCGGCAAAAATCAGAATTAAAAACAGGAAAAAGATTGCAAAAACCAATCAGATGCACCTCAAAGCATCATTAAAAATTAAACCAATTATTATGAAAAAAACAATTACAAAAATGAAAGTCTTTCTCTGGGCGGTCATTTCTACCATTTTGCTTAGTAATCTTGCTTATGCACAGAATAAGCAGATAACTGGTAAAATAACCGGTGCTTCAGATTCTGAATCAATACCTGGTGCAGTTGTAAAAGTAAAGGGTACAACTGTTGGCACAAGCACAAATATTGACGGCGTATACTCAATTAGCGCCAAAGTAGGGGATGTGCTACTATTTTCATCTTTAGGATATGTTACTAAAGAAGTAACTGTGCGCCAAAGCATTAAAATAGATGTAGCCTTACAAAGCGATTCACAATCGTTATCTGAGGTGGTTGTAGTAGGTTACGGAACCATGAGGAAAACGGATTTGAGCAGTGCTCAAGTTGCAATTTCTGCTGCTGACATTAATAAAACAGTGAACACCACGATTGAGCAAGCCATTCAGGGAAGAGCTTCTGGTGTGTATGTTACGCAAAATTCTGGTCAGCCAGGTGGAGGTATTTCTGTTAACATCCGTGGTGTAAATACCATTAACGGAAGTACAGAACCGTTGTATGTAATTGATGGTGTTCAAATTCAGCCCTCAACTGTTTCTTACGGTGCAACCAGTTCTACCAATGCGTTGGCAGGCTTAAATCCTAGTGATATAGAAAGCATCAATGTGTTGCAAGGGCCTTCTGCGTCGGCAATTTATGGCTCAAAAGCTACCAACGGGGTGGTAATAGTAACTACAAAACGCGGAAAATCTGGTGAAATGAAGGTTAATTACAATTATCTGTATAATCTTCAAGATAAACCGAAGGCATTGTCAACCATGACTTTATCCCAATATGCCCAAATGACGAATGAGATACGTGCTTTGGCAGGAGGAAATGCTCCGGCAGAGTTTCAAGATCCATCCATATTAGGTGTTGGAACAAACTGGCAGAATGCGCTTTTCAAAACTGCAGCGCTAAACAAACATCAATTAAGCTTATCAGGCGGAAACGATAAAACACTTTTCTATCTATCTACAGAATATCATAATCAAGACGGTATTGCGCTTGGATCTGATTTTAGGCGGTATGGTTTGCGGTTAAATCTGGATAACGAAACCCGTAAATGGTTAAAGCTTTCGTCTAATTTCAACTTAGCGCAAACCAATGAGAGTTTAAGTACCACTCAAGGTGATGTTATTAATAATGCCATCAATTTGGCGCCAAATATTCCGGTTAAAAATCCGGATGGTAGCTGGGGCGGTGCCGATGCTACTAACGGAAACAGCGAACAATATACCCCGTTAAACCCGGTTGCCATTTCCAGCCTTACTCAAAATGATTACATCCGGAGAACAGGTCAGGGTGCCTTCAATGCCGATTTTAGAATTATTAAAGGGCTTACTTTTCGGGCAAGTGCAAATGGTAATATTGGCTTCAATAAGATGCACAATTTTACACCAACGTACCGCTTAGGAACTAAAACCAACAGTACTGCGAGCTTAAGTGACGGTAATTCTACCAACACCAGCTATAATCTGAACCAATTATTGCAATATAGTGCTAAAATTAGCAAGCACGATTTCGGTATCATGGCTAGTCATGAGTCGCAGCAATGGACATGGGAAAATGTTTCTGGCTCACGGTTGGGTTTTGTAACCAATGAAATTCCGGATTTGAACATCGGTAGCGCAACCGGACAAACCACCAGTGGCGGTAAAAGCTCTGGCAGTATGGAATCATGGTTTGGCCGAGTTAATTACTCTTTTGCGGATAAGTATATTTTGCAGGCGTCTGTACGGTCAGACGGTTCATCAAACTTTGGTCCTAACAATAGATGGGGTGTTTTCCCAGCCGGATCACTGGCTTGGCGGGTATCTCAAGAAAAATTCATGAGGGATCTTACCTTCATTAACGAGTTTAAATTACGTTTTGAAACAGGTATTACCGGTAACCAGGGTTCTGACAAATTTTATGGTCCGTTGCGTTCAGTAACTACTCCATGGGGAGCCGGTTTTATTTTGGGTAAATACGGTAACGAAAGCCTGAAGTGGGAAGAAACGAAGAGTGTAAACTTTGGCTTCAACTTAAATATTTTAAAGAACAGAATACAGTTAGAAGGAGATTATTATAATAAGAATACCAGTAACCTTTTAATGCTCAATCCGCTACCTGATTATATGGGTACTTCTGGAGAAGGTGCTATTACACCGCCAACTGTTAATATTGGAGCCTTAAATAACAAAGGTTTCGGGTTTACATTAACAACGGTAAACATGGATAGCAAAATCTTTTCATGGAAAAGTAACTTCAATATCTCGAAGTTTACAACTAAGGTTACTAAGTTTTATTCTGATGCAGCAGTTATTGACCGTACCCCATGGTATACCGGTAGCTTTACAGAAAGATCGGTTATCGGGCAAGCGCCTTGGCAATTTTTTGGATACGTTCAAGAAGGAATTTTCCAAAGCGTAGAAGAAATCAATAGCAGCGCACTTCCAACACAGTCAGACGGTACAACTCCGTTGCCAATACGTGCAAATGGTGGCGTTTGGGTTGGAGACGTTAAGTACAAAGATGTAAATGGGGATGGTAAAATAGATTTCAAAGATCAAACCTTTATTGGTAATCCTTGGCCGAAGTTTACTTTTGGTTTCACCAACAGCTTTACGCTAAAAGGCTTTGATTTAAGCATTCTGTTAACAGGCTCGGTAGGCAATGATGTGTATAACTACCTGCGTTTTCAAAATACCAATCCTAACAACATTAATCTTGGAAGAAACCTGCTTGCAGAGTCATTTGACTATGCAAAGTTAACGGGCGATGCAGCTAACCCAACTTTGAGCAATCCAGGCACAAATGTTCCGCGGATATCTGGTAATGATGTGAATGGAAACGGTGGTCGGTTTACGCAAAAATTTGTTGAAGACGGTTCGTATCTGCGCATCAAAAATATCTCTCTTGGATACAACATCCCTAAACTTTGGCTTCAAAAACAAAAGATTGTTCAAGGCGCACGGTTAACAGTTGGTATCCAGAACATGGCAACGTTTACTAAATACAAAGGATTTGATCCGGAAGTTGGTGCTTACGTTGGCAGTAATGTTCAGTCAGGCGATCAGCTAGTGGGTGTAGATTCTGGAAGGTATCCGTTAACACCTGTTTACACATTTAATATTGGTGTTGATTTTTAATGAACATAAAACTGAAGACAATGACAAGACTAAAATTTAAATATATAGGGATGGTTTTAATTGCAGCCGTTTCGTTTGCTTCCTGTAAAAAAGACTTTCTGGAGCGACCGCCTGAAGATTCAATTGTTGATGCTAACTATTATAAAACGGCAGACCAAGTACTTGCCGGAACTGCACCGCTTTACGGTATTGTTTGGTTCTCTTATAATGATAAGGCATCTCACGGTATCGGCGACGGTCGGGGCGGTATTCTAACCTCCGGTTCATATCAGGTAGATAATATCCGCATGAACACAACGGCTATTACCGGCGAAAATGCATCGTCATGGAAATCATTTTACAATGTAGTGGGCCAGGCAAATACCGCTATCGGCAACATTAACAAGTATGCATCTGCAGAAGTTCCGGCATCGGTAAAGCAACAGGCAATTGCCGAAGCACGTTTTATGCGTGGTGTTGCTTATTCTTACCTGGTGCAAAACTGGGGTCCAATTCCAGTTATTACCGACAATAGTACCCTACTTCAGGATACCACAATTTCCCGGAATACAGAAGAATCTGTTTGGGAATTTATTATCCGGGATATCCGTTTTGCTGCGGAAAATTTACCTGTTACAGCCATCAAAGGACGTTTAAATAAATATTCTGCAGAAGGCATGCTATCTAGAATGTACTTAGCCCGTTCTGGAGTTGGTTCATCTGGTGGTACCCGCAGACAAACCGATTTAGATAGCGCAAAATATTTTGCGCAAGATGTAATCGAAAAGAGCGGTGCCATTTTAATGCCTAACTATGAAGACCTATTTATGACCAAGAACAACAACAATGCAGAAAGTCTTTTCTCATTGCAATGGACATATAACGGTGATTGGGGTTCTCAAAACAGCACGCAAGCATTTTTAGCATTTGGTTCTGCCATAACCGGATTTGCAGATGGATGGGGCGGTGATTTAGGAGCATCAGCAGATCAATTGAAACTGTATGACCCTAACTATGTATCAGGAAATGTTATCAATATTACCTCATCTGGAGATAAGCGCCGGAAAGCAACATTTATGTTTCCGGGCGATCATTATTCTTACATCCATCAACAGGTTGATGATGTGAACAATCCAGGTAAAACCTTAATTCAGGAACTTGATGTACCTTGGAATAACAATACGGCGGGCAGATATAATAACCGTGCATGGGTTAAAAAATATGTTGTCGGCCGCCCCCAAGATAATGATGGAAAGGTTACACAGCAGCATACCGAAAATTGTACGTATATGCAGCGCTTATCAGATGTTTATCTAATTTATGCTGAGGCCATTTTAGGAAACAATGCATCAACCAGTGATGTTGAAGCATTAAAATATTTCAACTTAATTAGAGCAAGAGCGGGAGTTCCGGCAAAGGCATCACTTACGTGGGATGATATTTACAAAGAACGCAGGCTTGAATTTGCTATGGAGGGGATGGCTTGGTACGATTTGATAAGACTTTACTATTTCAACCCAACAAAAGCATTTGCGATATTAAACAGCCAAGACAGAAGCACCAGTTACCGCATTGTTCCGAATGCAGAAAAGAATGCAGTTTCTTGGACAGTTACTTCCATGACTCCAGAAGTGTACCCGGTTAGCGCAAGTAATTTCCGTCTGCCAATTCCGTCTGTAGAGTTAACCAAAGCACCAAACTTAGGCAAGCCTCCGGTTCCATACACTTTCGGTAAATAGTTTTATACTTTAAAATAAGTAAAGATGAAAAGCAAAGATTTTAACATAACAGGAAGTTTCAGGGTATTAAGCCTGTTGCTTACCTGCCTGTTTTTATATACCTCATGCAAAAAAAACGATGAGGGAACAGCCGTTTCCAGCGGTACGCCTGTCATTACCCAAATCAGATTGATCAATCCGGAAAAAAAGGATAGTACGTTCACTCAGGCAAATCCGGGTACGCAGGTATTAATTGAAGGCCAGAACCTTGGCGGGATAAAAAACATTTACTTCAACGATTATGAGGCGAGTTTTAATTCAACCTACAATACAAACGATAATGTGATTGTAACTATTCCAACGAAGGCTCCAACTGAAGCAACGGTGCCAGATGTGCCCAATAAGATTCGAATTGTAACATCTCATGGCGAAGTAATCTATGATTTCGTGTTGTCTATTCCGCCACCGGTTGTAAATCGTATTGTCAATGAAAATGCGCTACCTGGAGAAAAGTTGACGATACTAGGTTCAAATCTATGGCTTATTTCCAAGGTTACCTTCCCAGGAAATAAAGAGGTAACGGCAGTTACCAGCAATGCCGACGGTTCTATAGTTGAGCTTACCGTTCCTTCGGATATTGGTTCGGCTTCTGGCGATTTAACTATTACAGCCAAATACGGTACAGTAGTTTCTAAAGGATATAACTTGCATGAAGGCGCTGGTGTTATCAGTAACTTAACAAGTGGAGAAGGAGGTGAGGCAGACGTGTTTAATTGGGCATGGTGGGGCGCTAACAGAACGGCTGATAAATCTATGTTCCCAGGTACAAGAGGCGCTTACCTGCAAAATATTTTTGGCGGAGTAGGTGCAGCAGATGGCGGCTGGTGGAACGGAAACCGTTCTGGCAATTTTACGGAAGTTACCCTTTTCAGTGATGCGGTATTATCCGAGTCGGCTTCTAACTATGCCTTAAAGTTTGAAATAAATACGAAGGAACCATGGACAACCGGAATCCAGGTTTTAAGATTTGGTGACGATTATGCCTACCGAAATATGCCATATGCAACCGCTACGGACAAAATTTTCGATACCAAAAATAAATGGGAAACCATAACCATTCCTCTATCTGCATTTAGAAAAGCAGTGAATGGTGTAGAGGGCACTGGAGCAAATGCGGTAACGATGGCTAATTTGGTAAAAGCAGGTGGCAAAGTAAATTTCTCATACCGCTTTATTTCTGAGGCAGACCCAATTGTGATTTTTAACGCCGCTTTTGATAATATCCGGATTGTAAAAATTAAATAACTTAAAAATCTATTAAACTAGTAAAATGTTTAGCACAGCCCGCACGATGAATATCTGTGGGCTGTGCTGTTTATAATAACAAATAGATCTTTCCGATCAGATGTATGAAATTAAAATATATAGTGGTCATAGCTGCCTTTGTATTGTGTGCCTGCAAAAAGAATAAGAAAATAGATACCAGCACAGTAATAGTTGATCCGCCAGTGGTGGTTAATCCAGCAACTCCAAACGAACCAGAAATCGCTAAAACTGCCGGTTTCTTTCTCAATGATTGGACAGCCAGAACATTTTCAACTCCTGATAGTAAAGATGCAGCAAAACCAACTGCAGCGGTTACAACTACCGTAACTGTGGATGTTAGTAAAGTAATTACCAAGGTTTCTAAATACGTTTTTGGTAATAATACCAATCCGTACATCGGGCAAATGGTAACAGAAACATCACTCATTAATAATTTAAAAACACTTTCTCCTAATATTATCCGTTTCCCGGGAGGTAACATCAGCAGCATTTATATTTGGAATAAAGCTTCGGGGCAGAGACCGGCAGACGCTCCTGAAAAATTATTAAATGCTGAAGGTTTAAGTCAAGATGCGGGTTATTGGTATGGTAAAAATAATGATAGCTGGACATTATCGGTTGATAACTACTACGCCATGCTTCAACAAACTCAAAGTACCGGTATCATTACCGTTAATTACGCTTATGCGAGATACAGTACTAGCGCAAATCCGGTTGCTGCTGCAGCACACCTGGCCGCAGATTGGGTACGATATGATAATGGCCGCACTAAATACTGGGAAGTGGGTAATGAGAGTAATGGTACCTGGCAAGCTGGTCATCGGATTGATTTATCCTTAAATAAAGATGCGCAACCTGAAATTATTACCGGTGCACTGTATGGCAAGCATTTTAAAGTGTTTGCAGATTCAATGAAAAAGGCCGCACAAGAAATTGGAACAACCATTTATATTGGGGCACAACTACTACAGGAAGCACCGGCATCGTGGTCGCCGGCAACAGATAAAACCTGGAACCAGGGAGTTTTTGCAGAAGCAGGTAATGCCCCGGATTACAACATCATTCACAGCTATTATACACCCTACAATACTAACTCTAATGCTGCAGACATATTAAATACTGGTGTTAAGGTTACCCAGGATATGATAGATTACGTGAAGCAAAGCGGAACTACTGGTGCTATTAATCAAAGGCCAGTTGCCTTAACAGAGTGGAATATCTTTGCGACGGGTTCTAAACAAATGGTATCTAACGTTGCTGGTATGCACGCCTCCATTGTACTTGGGGAACTTATCAAAAACAATTATGGAATGGCCAGCCGATGGGACATTGCGAACGGTTACGACAATGGTGATGATCACGGGATGTTCAGCTTGGGCGAAGCTGCAAGTGGGGACTCCAAGTGGAACCCACGTCCCGTTTTTTACCATATGTATTATTTTCAAAAGTACTTCGGTGATCGAATGGTTACCTCTACTGTTCAGGGTAATTCGGATATTCTGAGTTATGCTTCATCATTTTCATCTGGCGAAGCGGGAGCAGTGGTTATAAACAAGGGTACTTCGACGCAAGTAGTTGAAATCAAAATTGCCAATTTCCTTCCGGGGACGAAATACTACTATTATACCCTAACAGGTGGCGATGATAATGGTGAGTTTTCACGCAAGGTTTTAATAAACGGGAATGGCCCATCGGGCAATGCTGGTGGTCCTTCAAGTTATGCAAGTATAGCCGCCAACAGCGCATTAATTGCTGGTGGTATTAAAATTTCTGTGCCTTCCAGATCAATTGTTTACCTGGTAGCAGAAAAGAAAAAATAGTAACCTACAAGCCAAATAATAACCTTGGTTCGATCTTGTAATTGATGATTAATAATCAGAGAGATGTTTCATGAAATGTGTTTATGAAGTTTGCTAGGTTTTGCGTTAGGGAGTGAAGTGGAAATCCTTTTTGCCCTCTTACTTCGGGCAAAAAGATTGGAACGGAAAGCCCGCCCGAACGCCCAAGACACCATTTTTAAATACTAACAATCAAACTTAGGTTGATAGCATAGCCGGGAAATCTGTTATGCTATTTTTTATTATCCGGTTTTATAATGTAATTTCAAGGCTAGGAATAAGCCCCATTTCTTGCAAATTATTGACCAATTTATTGCCTTCAGCAGATGTATTCCCCTAAATCAGTTATTCAAGTTATTCTTTTCAGTACCCTGTTTCTAATCCTTTCATGTAAACAGCAGCAGAAGAACCAAGCCGATATTCCGTTTGATTCTTCAAAAGCACTTTTCAAATTATTGACCACAGAGCAAACAAATATTGATTTCAATAATAGTTTGAAGGAAAATGAATATGCCAACGTACTGATGTATCAATACTTTTATAACGGTGGCGGCGTGTCTGTTGGTGATGTGAATAATGACGGTAAGCCGGATATTTATTTTTCAGGTAACATGACGAGTAACCGATTGTATCTGAATAAGGGTAATATGAAATTTGAAGATATTACCTCTAAAGCGAATGTTGGCGGAAATAACCAGGGTACCTGGAAAACGGGTGTAACTATGGCCGATGTAAACGGGGATGGCTTGTTGGATATCTATGCATGCTACTCCGGAAATCTGCCCGCAACCAGCCGCATAAATCAACTGTTTATAAACCAGGGAATTGATGCTGCAGGCATTCCTGCATATAAAGATGAAGCTGCAAAATATGGCTTAGCTGATTCTGCATACACCACCAATGCCAGCTTCTTTGACTATGATCGGGATGGTGATTTGGATATGCTGATGCTAAATCATAATCACATGATTTTTGATCGTTTGGATGATGCTAATATCGCCGAGATTAAAAAGCATGCTGAACCTAATATGCGCACTAAACTTTTAAGAAATGATAATGGGCATTTTGTTGATGTATCTGACAAAGCTGGTTTCGAAAAGTCGGCCTTTTCTTACGGCTTAGGTGCTGGTATTGCCGATATTAATAACGATGGCTGGCCTGATATCTACATTTCGAACGACTATTCGGCACCAGATCACTTGTACATTAATAACGGCAAAGGGGCATTTGCCGATCAAATTCAAAGTTCTATTGGGCATATTTCCAGATACTCAATGGGAAATGACATAGCGGATATCAATAATGATGGCTTATCAGATATTTTCAGTTTGGATATGCTTCCGGAGGATAATCATCGGCAGAAAACGCTTTTTGCTGCAGACAATTACGAGAATTTTGCCTTGTTTCAACGGTCTGGTTTTCATAACCAATACATGCGCAATATGCTTCAACTAAATAATGGGAACGGCACATTTAGTGAAATTGGTCAGTTATCCGGTATTTCTAATACGGATTGGAGTTGGGCACCTTTATTTGCGGATTATGATAATGATGGTTTAAAAGATCTTTTTGTAAGTAACGGCTTCCTGAAAGATTTCACCAGTATGGATTTTATAAAATTTAAAGGGGATTTCTTCAAATCGTTAAACAGGCAAGTTACTGCACCAGATATTTTGCAGCTCTTGAGTAAAATCCCAGCTTCAAATGTCACCAATTATCTATTTAAAAATAACGGCGACTTATCCTTTACTAACTTGGGCGCTGCTGCCGGGATGACTGCTCCTTCAAATAGCAACGGTTCTGCCTATGCAGATTTAGATGACGATGGTGATCTGGATATGGTTGTAAATAATTTGGCTCAATCTGCTTTTATTTATCAAAACCAAACGAATAAATTGAGCAAAAACAACTACCTAAAAATTAAATTAGAAGGCGTTGGAAAAAATAAAGCTGGTTTTGGGGCAAAAGTTTATGTTTATAGCAAAGGCAAACAACAATTTACCGAACAAATGCCTTCACGGGGATATCAATCGAGCGTGTCTGAAATTTTGAATTTTGGCGTAGGGAAAGAAAATAAAATTGATTCGTTGAAGGTTATTTGGCCCGATAGAAAACAGCAAGTTCTAAAAGATATTAAAGTAAATCAGCAAATTTCCTTGAAACAAACGGATGCTTCTCCAGCTACTTCTTCAAAAAATACCGGTTCGCAAGTATTTACAGAAGTTAAATCGGTATTAAATTTTACGCATCAAAAGAATGGCTTAAATGATTTTAAGCGACAACCATTACTGGTAAACCCAATGTCGTTTTCTAGCCCATGCATGGCTAAAGCAGATGTGAATGCAGATGGATTGGAAGATGTATTTATTGGTGGAGGTTCTGGTCAGACTTCTGCCTTGTTTATTCAACAAAAAGGTGGCTCGTTCAATTTGAAATCTACTCCTGCATTCGAAATCGATAAGATTAGTAGCAATGCTGATGCCTTGTTTTTTGATGCCGACGGAAACAAAACGATTGATCTGTATGTTGCGAGTGGTGGCTATAATAATTTCATTCCAGATGATGAGGCACTTCAAGACCGGCTTTATTTAAATGACGGAAAAGGAAATTTTACCAAAAGCATATCATCACTTCCGGTAATGAAATCAAGCAAAAGCTGTGTTCGGGCTGCGGACATGAATGGCGATGGTTCATTAGATTTATTTATCGGTGGGAGAGTAATTCCCGTTAGGTACCCGGAAGCACCTCAAAGTTATATTTTGATCAATGACGGAAAAGGCCATTTTAGCGATGAAACTTCAACAATTTCACCTTCTTTGAAAAACTTCGGGATGGTTACCGACGCTGCCTGGTTAGATTTAGATGGCGATAAAAAACAAGAGCTCATAGTAGTTGGTGAGTGGATGCCAATAAGCATATTTAGCTTCAAATCAGGACATTTAAACGATGTTACTGAGAATTATTTCAGTCAAAAACAGAGTGGTTGGTGGAACAAACTACTGGTTGACGATTTTAACGGCGATGGTAAACCGGATATAATGGCTGGGAATATGGGATTAAATTCTCAGTGCAGAGTAAGCGATAAGGAACCTGCCGAGTTATTTTATAAAGATTTTGACGATAATGGCTCAGTCGATCCTATTTTGTGTTTCTATATTCAAGGGAAAAGCTATCCCTATGTTACCCGCGATGAGTTGTTTGATCAAATCAGCATGACCAGGAATCGTTTCGCAGACTATGCCAGCTATGCCGATGCAACTTTAAAAGATATTTTTACTGCCGACGAATTAAAGGGTGCTAAACATTTATCTGCAAATAACTTAAAAACAACTCTGTTTTTGAATAATGGAAAGGGCAAGTTTAGTGAAAAAAAGCTGCCTATCGAGACTCAGTTTGCTCCAGTTTATACCATCACCTCGTTAGATTATAATAATGATGGGAAGAAAGATTTGCTGCTTTGCGGTAATATGAATCAGGCCCGGTTACGTTTTGGTAAATATGATGCGAACTACGGCTTGCTATTACAAAATGATGGTGCAGGAAATTATAAAACGGTAAGTCAACAACAATCTGGCTTTAATTTGAAGGGAGATGTGCGTAGCGTTTTAATGATAAATAATACACTCTTTTTTGGGATAAATCAACAGGCTTTAAAGGCTTATAAGTTGAAAAAGTAAAGGGTGTAATGCTTTCTAGTTGAATTAACCCCTATCGTATAAATATCGTATCAAATCATTTTTATTAAATTAGGTGTATGTCTGGATAAATTCAAGGTATGAATACGTTGCTTTCACCCAAAGAAAAATCTCTGCTTACATATGTTAGTAATCATCCCGGTTGTAGTTCAGGTGAAATCGCTAAAAAATTACTCGCACTAAATCCGACGGTAAAGCGCTTATTTAGTGAGCTGCTAATTAAAAAACTAATTGTTAAACATGGCAATGGTCCTTGTACAAATTATTCCATAGCGTATCCAAATCTACCCTTAATAGATATATCAATCAGTTATTCGTAAAAGTGCAATTCTAAATTTCCTACCTATTCGTCCTAAAAGGCACTAATTGTAAATCTGGTTAACAATTCATAACCCAAACATGAACATTTGCATGCTTCGTTAGCGTTGTAGTAGCGATATTTTTGAACTCTGGAAATTCCCATTTTTTAAATAACTAAACGATCTGGTCATGACGATTAACAAGTACCTTTTAACACTTGTAATAATTATTTACGGTAAACTTTCTTCAGCTCAGCAGGAACAAAAGATTGCGATAAATCAACTAGGATTTTATCCTAACGCGTCTAAAATAGCGGTGATTATAGAAGATGTTTCTGCAACCAGTTTCGATATTATTTCGACCAAAACACAGGCAATTGTCTATTCCGGAAAATTGTCTGAGACAAAACAATCAATTAATTCGTCTTTAAAAACAAAACAGGCCAACTTCTCTCTATTAAAAAAACCAGGAGCTTACGTTATTCGGGTGAAAGGTTTGCCCGATTCTTACAGGTTTAATATCCAAAATGAGGTAAATCATCCCGCAGCAGCGGCCTCTTTAAAAGGATTTTACTTTATACGTTCAAATACCCCTTTAATAGAGAAATATGCAGGGAAATGGGCACGACCAGCCGGGCATCCCGATACAGAAGTTTTAGTTCATGCTTCAGCCGCTACTAAACACAGGCCCGAAGGTACCGTCATCTCTAGCCCAGGCGGCTGGTATGATGCAGGAGATTATAACAAATACATTGTAAATAGCGGGATTAGTACCTCTACTTTGTTCTCAGCATATGAAGATTTTCCATCCTATTTCGACAAGTTGAATATAAATATTCCAGAAAGCGACAATCAAATACCCGACATTTTAGATGAAGCCATTTACAACTTACGTTGGATGCTTACCATGCAAGACCCGAATGATGGAGGTGTTTATCATAAATGTACCAATGCCGCTTTTGATGCGATGGATAATATGCCCGGACAAACCAAATTGCCTCGATATGTGGTTCAAAAAGGCACTGGAGCTGCTTTAAACTTTGCTGCAGTTACTGCTCAAGCAAGTAGAATTTTAAAGAAATATAACAAGGAATTGCCCGGCTTAGCCGACAGCTGTTTATGGGCTTCAGAAAAAGCCTGGCAATGGTCAAAACAAAATCCAGCCTTAGAGTATAACCAAAATGCGTTAAACATGCAGTTTGAGCCTAAAATTACAACGGGCGCTTACGGCGATAAAAAACTCACCGACGAATGGTTTTGGGCAGCTTCAGAGCTGTTTGTTACCACCGGGAAAGGCGATTACTTTACGGATATCAAAGCTGGGTTAAGTGCACCGTACAGCATTCCATCATGGAACGAAGTGCGGATGCTAGGATATTATACCTTAACCAGGAACAAAAGCAAATTGCCAGCTAATGAACCATCGCTTGCTGACACCTTGAAAAATAGAATTACTCAAATGGCTGATCGTTTTATTAACAATGTGCCAGCAAATGCTTTTGCAACGGTAATGGGGCAATCAAAACGGGATTTTATTTGGGGAAGCAGTGCTGTTGCATGTAATCAAGGTATTGTTTTAATTAACGCTTACAAATTAACCGGAGATAGCAAATACTTAAACTTTGCACTCACTAATTTGGATTACATATTGGGACGAAATGCAACTGGTTATTCGTTTTTAACTGGTATCGGCAGTAAACCGGTTATGCACCCGCATCATCGTCCATCAGTTTCAGATGGTGTTGCAGATCCGGTTCCGGGATTACTTTCTGGCGGCCCGAACCCAGGGATGCAGGATAAAGTGAAATACGATTTTACAGAACCAGAAACCGCCTTTGCTGATGTACAAGCCTCTTACGCCTCAAATGAAATTGCTATAAACTGGAACGCACCAATGGTTTATATGGCGAACGCCATAGAAGCTTTGCAATCAAAAATTACTAATAAATAGTCTTATTTCAATTATTTATAGCAGCATATCACTCCTAGTTTAAACTATTCAACAGTCAAATAAGCTGACTGCTTTTTGCTATCATAATTTTTTAAGGAATCAGCCATAAACCTCAATTCCAATTCAATGAAATTAAAATCCATTATTCTTTCAGTTTCTGCCTTATCTCTTTCTTTTTTAATAGTTGCATTGAAACCTGCTGACAAGGTGAAACCTAAGAAGTTTACCAGTCAAATTGATAGCATCATTAGCGTAATGACGCTTGAAGAAAAAATTGCCATGCTTCATGGCAACGGTTTTTTTTCTACAGCAGGCGTTCCGCGTTTGGGCATTCCTGAATTGACTTATACTGATGGCCCCTTGGGTATCCGTGAAGAGATTAATCGGGATAACTGGAACGCAGCTAAATGGACAACCGATTCTGCTACTTTTTTTCCGAATGGTTCGGCAATGGCAGCAACCTGGAACCCTGCACTGTTATATCGTTATGGTGAAGCAATGGGTGAGGAAGCAAGAGCACGTAAAAAGGAAATTGTATTATCTCCAGCATTCAATATTACACGTACTCCACTAAACGGAAGAACATATGAGTATTATTCTGAAGATCCATTTTTGAATGCACAGCTTGCTGTTGCATCAGTGAAAGGTATTCAAAGTCAGCATGTTGCAGCATGTATTAAGCACTACGCTGCTAACAGCCAGGAAACCAATCGTAATACCGTTAATTCAGTAATGGATGAAAGAACACTTCGCGAAATTTATCTTCCTGCCTTTAAAGCAGCCGTTCAAAAAGGCAATGCTTACACAATTATGTCTGCTTATAATAAGTTTAGGGGCGTTTGGTGTGGAGAGAATGAATACTTATTAAACACAATTCTAAAAAAAGAATGGGGATTTAAAGGAGCTGTTGTATCTGATTGGGGAGGTACACACAGCACTGTTGCAGCAGCCAACAATGGTTTAGATATCGAAATGGGTTCTGACGGAACGTATGAGAAATGGTTTTTTGCAAATCCGCTTTTAGATTCTGTAAAGGCAGGACTGGTATCCGAAAAAACAATCAACGAAAAAGTTGGTCGAATTTTATGGGTAATGCAACAAACTTCCTTGAAAAAAAATCGCTCTGCAGGCGAAATGAATACAGTAAAACATTCGAAAGCTGTTTATGACATCGCTTCTGAAGCTGTTGTGCTTCTAAAAAATGATGTAAAATTATTACCATTGAAATTATCTGCTGTAAAAAGCATTGCGGTAATTGGTGATAACGCAACACGCAAATTTTCAACTGGAGGTTTTGGAGCAGGAGTGAAGGCAAAATATGAAGTAACCGCTCTAAAAGGCTTAAGGTCCAAATTCGGAAAATTAGCAAGTGTGAAGTATGCAGCTGGCTATAAGCCAGCTTATTTACCCACAACTAACGGGCAAAGAGGAGAACCGGATAATGCTACTAATCAACAATTAATTGACGAGGCAGTAGAGCTAGCTGAAAATTCGGAAGTAGCAATTCTGTTTGTTGGCTCAACCCGTGAGTATGAAACTGAAGCAACCGACAGAAAGAATTTGGATATTCCATTTGGTCAGCCTGAACTTATAAGGGCGGTTACAAAAGCAAATCCGAAAACGATAATTGTTTTTACCGCAGGTGCTCCGTATGATTTAAGTGAAATTAAGAAATCAAATAACACCATTGTATGGTCTTGGTTCAATGGCTCTGAAAATGGAAATGTGATTGCTGATGTTTTGACTGGAGTTATTAATCCATCCGGCAAATTACCTTTCTCTATCCCGGTTTCTCTAGGGGATTCTCCAGCCCATCATTTAAATACTTTTCCTGGAGAAAATTTAACGAGCGAATATAAAGAAGGTATTTTGGTAGGATATCGTTGGTATGATACTAAAAATATTGATCCACTTTATAGTTTTGGCTATGGTTTATCCTACACCAACTTTGCTTATTCGGGCTTAAAAACCGACAGGCAAGTATACAAAGCAGGGGATAAGATCACAGCGACCTTGAAGTTGAAAAATACAGGGAAGGTAAGTGGTAAGGAAACTGTTCAATTATATGTGGGAGATGTAAAATCTGATATCTTAAAAGCCGAAAAAGAATTGAAAGGATTCAAAAAGGTTTCGTTGGCTCCTGGTCAGGAAACTTCAGTTTCAATTTTATTGGATGTAAATGATCTGGCCTACTTTGATACAAAACTTAATAAGTGGGTTGTAGAGCCTGGGGAATACAAAGTACAAGTGGGATCTTCATCAAAAGATTTAAGACAAACGCTTATGATAACCGTGAATTAGTGTGATAAAGATTTACATAATTATATTGTTACAATTGGTAGTAAACTGCTGATTTATAGTATTTCTGCAATAAAAAGCCGTTTTATTTAAATATATGCGGCTTTTTTTTATATTTGAAAAATAGTTTAGGATTTTCACACAATTTTTTGTTGATAATGTAACCCTTACCATTTGTTTCACGTAGAAAAAAAACCAACGATAAGCACACATGAAATTACAATCAGCATTTGAAGTAGCAGAACCACAGAACATATCTAACTCAATTTTGTCTTTCTCGCACGGTGCGGTGATGGCATTTAGGTTTTTCTCAAAAGAAGATATGTTATCTATGATGTCTGATATGACTTTGGCTGAAATTGCTGCAGATCTTCAACGGTTCAAAGACCTTAAAGAAGATAAGATTTGTGATAAAATCCGTTTTGTAATGGATGTAAAAGGTGAATCTGAAGTATTATCAATGCCTTATATTAAAGAATAAATCATTTGCCAATTAGGTTGGCTTTTGTTTCTAAATATTATTAGCCAGACTCATCAAGTCTGGCTTTTTCTGTTTAAGCAAACTTTCCAAGTACTAGTTTAGATCTCAACATTAAAACAACAAAGTTCGCTCACATAGACAGCTCTCTTTTTATCTCTTTACGGATAACCAAAACCAATCGGCTTAGAAAAAGAAGCTCGTCAAATCCACGTCCTATTCCATTAACAATTAACAATTAACCCTTAATCATTAATAACCAACCACTACTTTTGCAGTTCACAAAGTCAAAAGGTGTATGGTTAAATCATCTATAAAAGATAACCCCGCTTCAACTATCCAAGTGGTTCTGGCATTTGCCATTGTTTATATCGTTTGGGGTTCCACATATTTTTTTATTCAACAAGCCATTCATGGTTTCCCCCCATTTATGTTGGGCGCTGTCCGGTTTTTTACCGCTTCCGTAATCATGCTGATTTGGTGCATCTATAAAAGAGAAAAGGTATTTGTTGCTGCTCAAATAAAGCCTGCTATAATAAGCGGATTATTGCTTTTATTTATCGGAAATGGTGCGGTAATTTGGGTAGAGCAATACATGCCAAGCTCTATAGTAGCTATCACCATTTCGTCATCGCCATTGTGGTTTGTTTTACTTGATAAGCCTAAATGGTCTGAAAATCTACGGAACAAGTCAACCGTTTTAGGGTTAATAATGGGTTTCGTGGGAGTCGTTTTATTGTTTTATAAAAGCATCCAATCTTCAATTAGTGGTGGCGCCAACGTGGAAATTGGTGGAATGGCCTTAATAACGTTGGCGGCAGTTTCTTGGGCGGGCGGATCATTGTATTCTAAATATAGCAATAATGGAGGTGCAGCAATTGTAAGTTCTACCTGGCAAATGTTTGGAGCTTCTATAGCCTTTATCATGGGAAGCTTAATAATGGGAGAACCCCGAAACTTTGATTTTACATCGGTGAGTATAGAAGCCTGGCTATCTCTACTTTATTTAATTGTATTCGGATCTATTGCTGGTTTTAGTGCCTATGTGTGGCTTTTGAAAGTACGGCCAGCAATCCAGGTGAGTACATATGCGTATGTAAACCCTGTTGTTGCCGTATTATTAGGTGTTTTATTTGCTGGTGAAACCATCCAAATACTTCAAATTGCAGGCTTAACAGTAATTTTAGTTAGTGTGATGATGATTAATTTTGCTAAATACCGAAGCGAAAAATTACTGCTTAAAGAAGAAGCCTTCATGAATAGCGATACCATGAAATCTATTAGGAGCTAGCGGTCCACTCCATTCTCTTCAAAACCTAACGACTGCCCAACGATATGATGCTTCCAGCAGCTGGGCTCCGTTCCAATCTTTTTGCCTCTATCTCTATGCCTGTCGAGAGGACAAAAAGGATTTTCACATTCCCGGAGGGATCCCTTTGGGACAATTTTAAAAAATTAGAGCATTTAAAAAGGTGCAAGCAGGCAAAAAGCGAACCCATACAAATTTGTAGATGAGGATTCACTCCTCATTTCATATAAAGACTTTCTTGTGGCCCTAAATAGCTCAGCTTGATTTCCTCAGTATTAATTACCAATTTCTGCAAAACAACGCCTGCATCCACTCGCCAAAACTTTAAGGTATGTTCTCCAGGTGTTTTAATTTGATGTTTAGATATGATGGTAAAAATATTATCTGCAACAGATTTATTCCAGGCATTTTCAGACTTATCAGCATGAAGATTGATGATTTTCGGAGTTTCGTTATCGAATGAGATTGCAAATTTCAATCCGCCAGAATTGGTAAAATCAATGCTTGGAGAAACATAGGTTTGAACTTGAACTAATCCGGTATCTGCAATGTTTACCAGATATTCAAGATGAGTAGAATTTCCCCTAGCAATCTCACTTGCTACGGTAACAGGAGCAGTCATCACTCCCGATAAAGTTCGACCATAACCAGGAATAACTTTCCACTTTATGTCATGATCATTCACCGCTTTCGTAAAATGTTCCGCTTCTATCGAAATATGTCCGTCAGCTTCTAAAAAGCCCCTTTTATCAGCGAAAGTCGAGTTATTTATGATTGCGTTAATTGTGACTTTCGTTTCGCCCGAATTTATTGTTACCGGAACTTTCGTTATGCCCACCGGAGCTTTTGCCCAATCAGCACTTAGCCACAATCTTTTGTCGCTTTCTAAAATCCCGTTCGATGCATCTATTTTAAGCCAAGAAACAGGAATATCAATCTTGTAATCCAAGTTTTCCTTTCCCCGATTAAATACCTCTATATAATGCTTCGATTTCAAGAAATTGTAAAATACGGGCAAACTCGCGGTTGACTTTTCTTTTGGCCACGCTAAAGATGAACCTTCAAGCGCTACACCTAAATCCGGCTTTTCGGGTACTTCCATTTCCTTCACATCCGGCATTTTATTAACCGGCGGTTGTTGCCAATACGTATAACCGATATGCGTTTGATCCATCATATGGTTCCATTTTCCATTCGCAAGTTTGGTATTGTAGAAGTTTGTAATGTCCGAATCACGCTTAAATAACAGTTTCACTTTGCTGCAAAACGCATTTGTACTGGCTCTGCCTTGTTCAGCATATAACCGGTTTTTAGCTGCCGTAACATATAACTCATTCAAGTTTGCGCAAGCCTCCACCGGATGCATCACCAATTGATAATACGCATCCTGATACTCCAAAGGCATTAAATTATAAATTTTTCTAGCTTTTTCTTCCAACTGATTGTATTCTTCAACTACTGTTTCAGCTTCGTTATAATTAGCTAAATTATAAGTTCCGGGTTCCAATAGTTCTGGTTTTCTTCTCCCATTCAAGCGAGAATATTCTAAAATAATCTCGGCGATTTCATTTGAATATTTCGGTCCAAATTGTTTACTAGCCCAAGTTTCCGTGTATTCTTGCAACCGCTCGGCTGGCCATTTTTTGGGGTTCCATGCATAATCCAAAAAAAACTCCGTTGGGAATTCCATTGGCTTAATATCGCCCACATTCACAATCCAAATGCGGTCTGCACCATAATTATAAGCCAAATTCATTTGTTCCCACACTTTAGAAATTGGGTTTGTATTTAGCCATTTATAATTTCTCGGCCCGCCTACATAATCATAATGATAATAAATGCCATAACCGCCACTTCTGGGTTTCTCGTTTAGCTTTGGAAGCTTGCGGATGTTACCCCAATTGTCATCGCATAACAGCAAAGTTATATCATCGGGCACCCGCATTCCTTTGTCGTAATACTCTTGCACCTCTTTATACAAAGCCCATAATTGCGGCGTTTGATCAGCATTTTTACCTGTAGTTTCTTTAATAATTGTCCGTTGATCGGCTACAATTCGCTCTAATAAAGCAATCGCTGTTCCTTGCGACATCGGTTCATCTCCATCGCCCCGCATCCCCACCGAAACAATATTTTCATAGTTTCCCATTCGGGCGATTCCATCTTTCCAGAATTTTTTCAGGTTGGCCTCATTCTGATCGTAGTTCCATTTCCCAGAACCATATCTCCGCCATTCATCATGAGCACGAACCAAGGGCTCATGATGCGACGTGCCCATTACAATTCCGTATTTGTCTGCCTTAACAGGATTCAGTTTATCATCGTCGTTAAAAGCACTTCCCCACATAGCAGGCCATAAATAGTTCCCTTTCATTCGAAGAATCAATTCAAACACTTTCTCATAAAACTGATGATTGAAACCTCCAAATTTATCTTTGGCCCAACCTGATAATGCCGGCGCTTCGTCGTTAATGAAAATTCCCCGATATTTTACAGCCGGTGTTCCTTGCGAATGCCGCCCAGGCAGCACATACAAAGCAGCTTGCTTTTTTACCGGAATATCCGCCCACCAATGCCATGGCGATACTCCTATTTGTTGTGATAAATCATAAATTCCGTAAATCGTTCCGCGTTTATCACTACCTACAATCACCAAAGCTTTACTTACGCCAGGCAATGGGTTTTGAATAATTTGAGTGAGTGAGGTTTCCCATTTCCCGGCAATACTGGAGACTTTGAGTTTCCCTTGCCTAATGAGTTTATCAATTAATGGATTTTTGCCAATGGTTCCTATCAGGATTATTTCGTTTGAGAATTTAGCAGCGTTGATCTTTACATCTGGCTTTGTGCTACTTACCAACTCAATATCTGAAGCCAAATCTTTAGCAGCCCTTACAACGCCGGAATAATCCGACTCACTCACATAAATATCAGCCGCCTTGCCCGAAGCAAAAAGCCGAAAACGTCCGGTTCCCTTTTGTGTGGAAACGTATGAGGTATCGGAAATAGCAAAACAAGATTGACTAGCAATAAGCGTAATTATAAACGCACTTACCTTGAGGAAATGAATCAAATAGGAACTCATAAAAACTTACTTTTTAAAATTGACAACTTCCCAATAAGCCTTCTTACGCTGCAGATTTTGATCAAATAATAAAGGGTAATTTTTTCTTCCCTTAACAGGATATTCATCTAACCAGGTGTGTTGATCAGAGATATTCCAGAAAGTAATTCCAGTGATTACACTTTTATAATCTCTAAAAATCTGGAATACGTTTTTATAAACCTGCATTTGTTTTTGTTCCTGATCCGACGTTAAATCAAACTTTTCCCCATCTCTTAGTGGACGTTGATTTTTCTCCCATGAATAAACAGAAACATCTAATTCGGTAACCTGCACTTTTAAACCTAAAGATGAAAATTGCTCAATTGCTTTCCGAAGTTCTTGTTGAGTTGGTTCAAATAACGACCAATGACCTTGCAAGCCAACCCCGTGAACAGGCACTTTAGCATCTACCAACTGTTTCAATAATTTATAGATCCGCTCCCGTTTTTCAGGACGTTCCGTATTGTAATCGTTGTAAAATAATTGTGCTTCCGGATCAGCAGCATGGGCGTACTCAAATGCTTTAATAATGAAATCGTCGCCGCAGATTTTATACCATAGAGAGTTCCGTAAAAATTTGGTACTGTCGTCATCAATTGCCTCGTTTACCACATCCCAAGCATAAATTTTGCCTTTGTATCGGCTTACCACTTCCGTGATATGATCCTTTAAACGCTTCAATAAAACTTCTTTAGAAACTTCATTTCCCTGATCATCTTTAAACATCCATTTCGGCGCCTGCTCATGCCAGCATAAATTGTGGCCACGAACTTTTATCTCATTCTTTTGAGCAAAATTCACAATGCTATCCGCATCACGCCAGAAGTAACGGTTTTCTTCCGGATGAATTGGCCCCATTTTCATCGCATTTTCAGGCGTTACGCTATTGAACTCTTTTAAAATAAGCTCGGCATTTGGGCCAGTTAAAGATTGCGGGCCAACTGCAACGCCTATCGGGAAGTAGCTTTGGTAATAATCTTTTAAGCCTTTATTGCTGGTTGTGGTGGTTTGCTCCTTACGGGATTTGCATCCTGCTAAAATGAGTAAGGCCGCTGAGTAGATTAGTATTTTCATGGGTTCTAATGAGTTGTAATGAGAGTTGTAAGTTGTAGGTTCTAAGTTGTAGGTATGAAATTCGACTTCATTAAAAATGGTGATAAATAAACAAATTTGCTTTCCAATGCTCAGCCAGATCTCTCCTCCGTCGAGATGAAAGTATGCTATAAGCTGATAGCTGACTACTCATTGCTGACAGCTCAATCTGTTGTAAACGGACTGGCTGGCAAGTTTTCCTTATTGTATAAATTTGCCTTATCAGGATTATCTGCCCAGGCATATCTAACCGAAACAGGATGAGGGATAGATTCACTCCAAACCTCCACCTTGTTTCCGTTAATTTTAGCTTTTGCCCACACGAATTTTTTATCAGCGCCAGCAATGGCAAAATATTTAAGCTCTTGATCACCTTTAGCAACCAATCCAGAACCGATGTTTGTAAAGGATAAAATAATCTTTTTCCCCACGATTTTTTTTGATTGATAGATTGGGCCAGAGTGAACGATGTTGCTATTTCCATAGGCTAATTTCTGAGCAGCAAGAGCAAGTCTTTTACCAACTGTTTCTTTAGTTAATGGATGAATATCATTCCATTCGCCTACATCAATGGTAACCGCCATGCCTGTTTTCGGCACTGAAAGGGTTTTCAGTTGAGCATATCTCAATTCAGCCCACTCGCTTTCGGTGGGTTCGGATTTAGCCTGCATAAAATTGGCCAGTTGCACATATAAAAATGGAAAAGTTCCTTGATTCCAGTGTAATCGCCAATCTTTAATAACATCTGAGAAAATAGATTGATACTCTTTCGGATTGGACGTATTTGATTCTCCCTGATACCAGATTACCCCTTTAATAGCAGTATTATTCCCCAAAGGCGAAATCATGGCATTAAATAATCCGGCTGGTTGATATTGGAATGTGGTGCCACCGCCGGGCATCGGTACAGAAACGTAGCCCATCTTATATTGCCAATCTCCCGCAAGGTTAACTGTTTCTTTATCTGTTCTGATACTGTATTCTTTATCCTTTACAAAACCACCCAAACCTGTATTACTGATCACTCGAACAACAATAGTGTTTTTGCCTGCCTTCAATAATCCAACAAGTATTTCATATCGCCGTGGCGGATATTGATAACTGGTTGTCCCTACAAATTCTCCATTCAAATAAACAAGGTCACGATCTATAATGGCTCCTAAAATCAGTTTAGCTGGTTTACCGATCATTGATTGTGGTACAATAACTTCTTTTCGAAACCACATCACACCGTTTGTATTCTTCGAAGAATTGCTAGCTTCATTGATTGAACGAAAACCAGCATCTTCATCCCAAAAGCCAGGCATTTTCATCGTTTTCCATTGTGATGCATCCTGATTTGGGTTGAACCATTTAAATTCCGAATTCCATCCCAAATCTTGATCATCAATATTTTTGTTCCAGTTGTTTACTGCTGCAGCATCGGCTTTCTTAATACTATCAACCGCCAAACTATCTTTATAGCGATTGGTTAAAGCCAGATATTCTGGATACTTTTTTAATGATTCTTCACTTAACCAGGCTTGAGCCGGAGATCCGCCTACGCTGGCCTTGATAATCCCGATAGGAACCTGATACTGCAGATATAATTCTTTTGCAAAGAAATAGGCAACGGCCGAAAAGTTGAGCACCGTTCTTGGATCTGCAGCTACCCAATCTCCAGAAGTAAAATCGCTTTGTTTCTCTTTAAAGTTATAGGTAGTGGCCACATTGAACTGTCGTATTTTCGGATAAGTAGCATTTGCAATTTCCTTTTCATACTTCACTTTTACTCGTGACATGGGCAGCTCCATATTTGATTGACCTGAACAAACCCAAACATCTCCCAGTAAAATATCAGTAAGTGTTATGTGATTGTTGGCATCAATCTGCATGATGTACGGGCCGCCGGCATTCATCTGCGGAAGCGTAACTTTCCACTTTCCGCCTGCATCCGTAACCGTTTTATACTCTTTGTTGTTAAACTTTACGGATACTTTTTCACCAATCGAACCCCAACCCCAAACATTGATTTTGGCATTTCTTTGTAAAATCATCCCATTACTGATTAAGCGGGGAAGCTTTATATCACAAAACCCAATTTGAAAGGAAAGTGAAAATGAAATAAGACAAATTAAAAATGCTTTCATACTGGCTTCATCTAATTATGTAAGATACTCGTGAATGATATAGGTTGACCGTTACATTAGTTGAACAGCATAAAAATTACAGAATTTTAATTACAAATTGCGGAGGTCATTTTCATGACCCTACCGCATTTTGCTTAACTAACACTCACTCCCTAACTAACCCAAATCCTTACCCCTAAGAATTCAGTTTCTTTTAAGCATATACCTATAAGGTCTTGAAGACCTTATAGGTATGCTAGCCTAATTATTGTACCGCTTTTAATGCTTCTTTCACAGCACTGTAAGCCGGTTTTTTACCAAAGTTTGCGTCAAACAGTAATGGGAATTCATATAATTTTTTAGCAGCATTGGCAGTTGAATTATACCAGCTATCCGAATCATGCACACCCCAAAAAGTAATTCCAGCACGTTGCTCGGCCGGTACGTATTTGATGTAACTATCAATTACAAATTTGTACATAGCCGCTTGTAACCTTAAGTTTAACTCTGAAGGGACAAAGTCTACCGCATTTTTTCCGTTGACCCGGATATCTAATTCAGAGATGCGTACTTTCAAACCGGTAGAAGCTAATTTCTCAAAGCTCTTTGCAATTAATCCGTAATCTGCTTTTGCGAGATCAATGTGCATTTGCGTACCTACGCCAGTGATGCCTGCATTTGCTGTTTTCAATTCGCCGGCTAGCTTTACAAATGCATCTATTTTTGCCGCGTCAGACTCTAAGTTGAAATCATTCATAAAAAGATCTGCCGTCGCATCAGCCGCTCTTGCGTATTGGAATGCCTTAGTAGCATACTCTCTGCCTAAGTAATTTTGCCAAACAAAAACATCTGTACGACCAGTTGATGGCGTGTTTGTATTATTTCTTAAATCGCCACCACCATCAGTAAACGGCTCATTAATTACGTCCCAAGCTTTGATTTTACCTGTGTAGTGGGCAACAACTGTTTGAATGTGTTTCTTCATTGCTTCGTCCACAATTCCAACTAAAGCTGCACTTGATGGCGGAGGAACAATAGACGCATCTGCAATGGTAATATCATCAATGTAAATGGTGTTTGCAGTACCTCCTAAATCAAAGGCAAGTTGTATACTAGTAACTCCTGCCGGAACTTTGTACACATAAGTAACTTTAGCATAACTAGTTGTAACCGGTTTACCACCTTGATAATCAACAGCTCCACCAGATGCACGAACTTCAAACTGAATATTTTGAGCACTTGCACCTTTTATATAATAAGAAATATTGTACGAGTTGCCCCCTGTAACCGGAATGGCAGCACGTGTAACAATTTGGGTATTGTAATTCTGCCCACCAGCCGGAACTACTGCTTGCAAAGCCTTTGTACCCGAATTAACATTGCTAGTTGTGATCGAAAACTGTGAAGCACCGTTTAATGCCTGCCAACCTTCTGCTACATCTCCATTGGTAGTCGCAGTTTCAAAACCTGGATTAATAGCAATGTTTGAAGATGGAGCTACATAATTAGCATCCACAACGCTTACATCATCAATGTAAATGGTATTTGCTGTTCCGCCTAAATCAAAAGCTACTTGAATAGTTGTTACAGCAGCCGGTACTGTATAATTATAAGATACTTTAGCAAAGCTGGTTGTTACTGGTTTTCCGCCTTGATAATCAACCGCACCATTTGATGCTCTAATCTCAAATTGAACATTCTGCGCACTTGCACCTTTCACATAATAGGAAATGGTGTATGTTTTACCTGCAACTACGGCTATTGCTGTTCTGTTAACAATTTGTGTATTATAATTTTGTCCGCCCGCCGGTACTGCCGCTTGTAACGCTTTAGTGCCTGCATTCACACTGGCAGTGGTAATTGAAAATTGAGTCCCGCCGTTTAATGCCTGCCATCCGTCTGCGATATCGCCATTTGTTGCGGCCGTTTCAAAACCAGGATTTTGCATCAGATTTGGAGCAGAAGAAGAACCACCGCCGCTACCGGCTCCTAACAATGAATTATAATAGCTTGCCCGTTGTTGTGAATGCCAAACCAAGGTATGGCCAAAAACTTGTAAACCGGCGCTAGTGGCTTTTGCCAGAAAAGCGTCGGCAGTTGAAAAATCGTACGTTCCGTCTGCTTTTACAATCGAACTATTTTTCAATTCGTTGCCAAAAGTGATGATGTTTGCCTCATGACCAACTGTGCCCCAATATTGTGCATTTGATAAAGCCAGTGGATATTCAACAGCCATACCTATGGGGAAATTCACTAAGCTTTTTAATGAACCAGTTGTATCTGAAAAGTTGCCTACGTTTTCTGTGGCTCCATATATGTCGCCCTTTTTACAAGAAGCAAAAGTTGCTACCGCTAAAGCTGCGCAATAGACTAATGAATGTATCTTCATAATATATCTTTCTTTTTAATGGCTATAAAGCTATCATGAGCATATTTATCCGATTTAGGAGAGCTATGCTCATGATAGTTTCATAATTTCTGTTAATAGCCAGGGTTTTGTAATGATTGTGGATTAGGATTACTGATAGCATCCAATTGCGATTGTGGAATTGGTCTAAGCACATGAAAATCTTTAATATTCGGTGCTGCATCTGGATTGTATGCTTTTACACGTTCTACTAATTTTCCTCTCATTGCCAAATCTGGCCATCTAACGCTTTCGCCGCAAAGTTCCCGGGTGCGCTCTTCTAAAATGAAATCAAGAGTTATTTGTGCTGCTGTAATATCCATAGCATTTGCTGCTGCAACATTATCCGCTGTATTTTGATCTGCTGTCCTGCCGTTTCTGCTTGTGCGATAAGCTGCACGACGTCTTAAAACGTTGATTAGTTCTGCTGCCTTTGCAGGATTTCCGATTTGCATCGCCGCTTCGGCACCAAGTAAATACACTTCTGATAGTTTGCTTACAATAAATGGCCTGCCAGATACATCATTAAATGCTGCCCGGTTCGGGTCATCATATTTTTTTAAGTTCGGATATATTTGGATGCCTGTAGTAGCGCCAGAGTAGTATTCGCTTGGTGCTACCACCCAATATTTCTTTTTAGCAGTGCCTGACAATGCTTTTAGGGAAGCTGCAATTTCATTGGTTGGAGCCAAATAAATAACGGTATCTCCTAAAGCAAAACCCATTGCCGACATTTTTGCTACATACGTATCGTATGCAGCTGTTCCTTGTTTTTCGAAGGTTGCTGCTTTCCACACTACACGAAATGAATTCTCATAGCGGCTGTCGTTCGTTTTTTCGGCAAATGCAATATCATACACATATTTGTTAGGTGCATAGCGTCTCAACGGGCGACCATAGATTAACGGACGACTATCAATTAAACCTTTCCCAGCGATGGTTGCGTTCGGATAACTCGCCGGAACAACCGATTGGTAATTGGCGTTAAACATGTTATTGGCGATGTTTACCTTTTCGGAGAAGTCTGACCCTGGATTAACAACCTCATTTGCTGCGTTATTTTGCGTTAATCTTTCGATAGAAAACAAGATTTCTTTATTGTAATCGTTTCCAACTTTATGCACATCCCCATAATCTGGTAACAAGTCTACGCCGTATTTACCTTTATTAGTAATTAGTTCATTAGCAGCGTTGTAAGCATTTTGAAAATCTGTTGCTTGCTTAGCAGCTGAATAACCTCTATAAACGTATGCCTTGGCAAGTAAATGAAATGCTGCTGCTTTTGATAACTTGAATTGATTAGCTGGACGCTGATCTGGCAATCTTTGAGTTGCAAAAGTCAAATCATCAACAATGGTTTGGAAATCTTTAACCAGCAATTCTTCACGAGGCTCTCTGAAAAATTCTCTTCCCGGATTGTCATTGAAGGCCAAATCACCTGCACCTAAATTAACCGGAACCGCACCAAATTGCTGAACCAATAACATATAATATAGTGCTCTGATAAAATGTGCTTCGCCCTGTATGGTAGCTTTTCTGTCTGCTGGAAGGTTCATTTCTTCCGAAAAAGCAATCACCCCATTGCAAAGATTAATGTTGCTATAGTTACGATTCCATGGGGTTAGAATAGAGCCATTATTAGGTGATAAATTTAAGTAAGAACCTAATTGTAAAACATCACCATCAGCTCCTGTACGAGGCTGATCACCATACGTAAATTCATCTGTTCCTACGTTTGTGATACCTAAAGCACCATTCGGGCCATAATTGTAACGCATACCCGCATACAAAGTATTGATGGCATCCTGGATTCCTGCTTCTGTTTTGAAGTATTCTGTTGTAAAAGCAGTATATGGCTTTTCTTGTAATTCTTTTGTACATGCTGAAGCAAAGAGTGCTAATGCAATACAAGCTATTTTATATTTCTTTTTGAAAATTTTCATGGTTCTGATAATTAGAAAGATACATTTAGACCAAATATGAATGCTCTTGTAGGCGGCGTATTGGTTCCGATAGTTAATGGACTTCTGCCTCCAAGGTTACCCGGATCGCCCACACCTTGATTTCCGGTGCCATTTGCTTCTGGATCTACACCACCTTTTTTGATGTATGGCGAATAGAAGAAGAATGGATTTTGTGCATTCAGATAAAGTCTGATCGCTTGCGCATTCACTTTTTTAGCTAAGGTTCCTGACAAAGTATATCCGAAGTTGATACTTTGCATCTTCACAAAACTTGCATCGTAATATCCAAGAGTGGTATAAGCTGTTTGTTGTGAGCTGATGGTTGCTGCTGGCATCGGGAACTCATTTGTCGGATTGGTTGGAGTCCAATAATCAACCGCTAAACCGTTACGTTTACCATCCATATTTGTCAAGTACCCGCCAAGTGGTTGGTATGCCTGGCTAATTAATGTTCCGCCTAAGCGTGCGTAAACAACTGCCGAAAAATCAAAACCTTTATAGGTAAATCGGTTGGTAATACCTCCCTGAACATCGGCCTGACCATTGCCAATAATTTTACGATCATTATTTGGATCTAAAACACC
>JAQBOG010000018.1 GCA_028288165.1 Sphingobacteriales bacterium
GCCCGCCAGAGCCAATGGTACTGCCGTAACAGGTGGGAGAGTAGGTCGGTGCCAAATCTTACCAAGCCCGTACAAGAAATTGTACGGGCTTTTTTCGTGTGAAAAAAATAAGAAATGCAGAATACTACCTAAATCGTTAGCCAAACAGGTAGATTCAGTAATGTCAGTAATGAATTATTGCTCTACATAATTCTATTTAAATCTCGTTATGGGGTAATCCTTTAGCAAAAAGTATATTTTTGTAAATATGGCCACCATTAAACAAAGAGTTATATTGAAAGACATTCGTTTCTTTGCCTTTCATGGTTTCTATGAAGAAGAACAGCTTCTTGGTTGTGAATTTTATGTCAACATAGAAACAGAAAGTGATGTATATGGAAATGGGGGCGATGATATAAGTAATACAATAAACTATGAGCGGTTATTCCAAATTGCGTCTTTAGAAATGCAAAACACTCAGAAGTTATTGGAGACTGTGGCACACTCGATACTTGATCAAATACGGCATGAATTTTTGGGTGTAAAAGTTATAAAAGTTTCTATCCGAAAAATGCATCCACCTCTACGTGGACAAGTAGACAGCTCAATAATTGAATTAAGCTTTAATCGTTAATATGAATTTTAATACCGTTTCATACAGTATAATTGAGGAAATTAAAACGATCGTTGGTGATAATTATGTTTTAACTGATTCTGAAAGTATTAATAAATATTCCCATGATGAAACGGAAGATTTACGATTTTATCCAGAAGTAGTTATAAAACCTAATAGTGTTAATCAAATATCTAAACTGCTTAAACTTTGTAACGAAAACAATATCTGTGTAACCCCAAGAGGGGGAGGCACCGGCTTAAGTGGTGGAGCTTTGCCAATTTATGGAGGTTTGTTATTATCCTTAGAGAACCTTAACAACATACTCGATATTGACGAACGTAATCTTCAAGCTACATTAGAACCAGGTGTTATAACAGAGGTTTTTATGAATGCAGTTTCTGATAAAGGATTGCTTTATCCGGTTGATCCATCCAGTAAAGGTTCTTGTTTTATTGGCGGAAATGTATCTCACGGAAGTGGCGGTCCAAGAGTTGTTAAATATGGTACTATTAGAGAGTATATATTGAATCTAGAAGTAGTTTTACCTTCAGGTGAGGTTATTTGGACAGGAGCCAATACGCTTAAATACGCATCAGGATATAATTTGACTCAGTTAATGATCGGATCTGAAGGTACTCTAGGAATAATCACTAAAATTGTGGTTAAGTTAATAGCCAAGCCTGTAACTGATGTACTTTTAATGGCATCTTTCTCAACTAATGAACAAGCATGTGCTGCTGTTTCGGCAATATTTAGAGCGGGGATTGTTCCATCCGCACTTGAGTTTATGGAACGCCGGGGTGTAGAATGGGTTATCGAATATGATCATATTCCATTTGATCTTAAAGAAGGAGTGAATGCATTTTTAATGATTGAAGTTGATGGCAACAATTTAGATACGCTATTTGCAGAAGCCGAGATAATAAATCAAGTTTTAGAAGAGAATGGTTGTACTGAAGTTCTATTCGCCGATACTGCTGCTCAAAAAGACGATTTATGGAGGATTCGCCGTGTGATGCCTGTTTCGGTAAAATCCAATTCAGTTTACAAAGAAGAAGATACCGTTGTTCCTCGTGCCGAATTACCTAAACTCATCAACGGTATTAAAGCTATCGGCAATAAGTACGGTTTTTCATCAATTTGTTATGGTCATGCAGGTGATGGAAACCTCCACATTAATATCCTAAAGGGTTTGATGTCTGATGCAGACTGGAACACAAAATTAAAGGAAGGAATTAATGAAATTTTTGAACTGACGGTATCATTAGGTGGGACAATTTCAGGTGAGCACGGAATTGGTTTAGTTCAAAAAGAATATATGCGAATAAAGTATTCAGAATTGCATTTAAGCCTTATGCGGGGCATTAAAGGAGTTTTTGATCCTAAAGGCATTTTAAATCCAGGAAAGATTTTTTAAATAGTAACATAATTAAATGGCTATAGATTCAACCGAAGTTATCACTGTACTAATATCCATTTTATGTGGGAGCTTATTGGGGATAGAAAGAGAGTATCATAACAAATCAGCGGGTTTTAGAACGATGATTCTGATTTGTTTAGGATCAACATTGTTTACCATGGTATCACAGAAAATGGGTGGTTCGGGAAGTGATGATAGGGTAGCTGCAAATATTATAACCGGTATAGGTTTTATAGGTGCTGGAGTGATATTTAAGAATAATTTTTCGGTAACGGGTTTGACCACAGCCTCCGTAATATGGATTTCTGCCGCTGTTGGAATGATGATAGGTATAAAAGAATACCAAATAGGAATGTTGATAACAGTATTTGTGCTGGTTATTTTATCACTATTTGTGTATGTGGAAACTATTATAGATATAATTAATCACAAGAGACTTTTCACCTTGGTTTTCCATGATACAGATATTTCAAATCTGGAAATGGTAGAAAAGATGATAGTTTCCAAAAAATTGAAATCAAGGCGCAAGCAGGTTTCAAAACGAGATGCAAGGCTTATAGTTACTTTGGAAGTGTATGGAAACAAAAAAAGAATTAAGAGGATAAATGAAGTGTTATTAAGTATAAGGGAGATTATTCAGTTTTAGGATTTTAAAGCTTCAAATGTTTCCATTTTTAGTTTACTATCTTCAGGTATAGGTGCTGGTTTATTATTTACATAATCGAAAGTAACACATATGGTACTGCCAGTTGTGCACAATTCTTCTTCGCCATTTGCAACTTTAACTAGGACATATTTTAACGTGAAGCTTGTTTTTCCAATGTTCGAAGTTTTAACATATGCACGAATTTCATCATTCAGACGAATGGGTTTTAAATAAGAGATCTCAGCATTTGCTATTATAATTCCCATCACATCCCAATTCCAATTAATTATTTCCTTCCAGTAGGCGGTTCTGGCAATTTCAAAATAGGTTAAATAAAGGGCATTGTTTACATGTCCAAACAAATCAATATCAGCGAATCGAATAAAAATACTTGTTTTAAAATTGAACCCTTCTAATGCCTTAATTTCCTTGCTTGGTGACATAATGTCTGTGTGATAAACTTATTCTGTAAAGTTGTCCTATTTGTAGCCAACAAGTATACCAAAAATCAAATGGTATTTTATTTGAATAACGGCTTATAAATAAATAATTAATAGGAGGAATTAAAAATGACACTTGTAAAATTTGGAAACAATTTAAGCAAAGGAAATGCTTTAAATCCGTTATTAAGCGATGTATTCGAATCTTTCTTTAACGATTCATTTGTATCTGATCGTATGGTTTCTAGAGTTCCAGCTGTTAACATTGGCGAATCAGACAAAGAGTATCACATCGAACTAGCAGCTCCTGGTTTAGAAAAAAATGATTTCAAAATCAACCTAGAAAAGAACTTATTAAGTATTAATGTAGAGAAGAGAACAGAGAATACTGAATCTCAAGAAGCTAAAAAATACAATAAAAGGGAATTTAGTTATACTTCCTTTGTAAGAACCTTTACACTTCCTGAATCTGCAAGCTATGAAGATATTCAAGCTGAATATATTGATGGAATATTAAAAATTAACGTCCCTAAAAAGGAAGAAGCAATTCCTCAAACCAGAGAGATAAATATTAAATAAGGTTGATTTTTATTGTTTAAGAAAAGGCATTTGATTTTTCAAATGCCTTTTCTTTTTTATAGGGTTAAAACCAAATGTTTGTAAATTTACCAAATGGCTAGAGAAGTATTAGAAACAAAACGAAAGGCATTAAAAATCAATTTGAATCCTACAATTTACGGCACTTTTGCTGAGATTGGAGCTGGACAAGAAGTGGCTCGTAACTTTTTTACGGCTGGTGCTGCCTCCGGAACCATAGCGAAAACAATGTCGGCTTACGATATGGCTTTTAGTAATTCCATTTATGGTGCTGAAGAGTCAGGAAGGTATGTGACTAAATCTCGTTTGGATAAAATGATTCACTACGAATTTGGGTTACTAACTGAACGGTTATTTGGGCCTAAATATGATGATAAAGCATTTTTTGCTTTTGCTGATACTGTTACTACGTTAAATTTTAATAAATCAAACGATCCTCACGGATGGTTAGGAATTCGATATCAAACTTCTCCAGGTGGTGAGCCAAATGACATTATTTTCCATGTTCGATTACTTGATAGCGATAGTAGTTTACAACAGAATGTTTTAGGTGTTCTAGGTGTTAACCTAGTTTATGCTGCTTACTACTACCATGAAAATGTACAGGAGATGATTGAATCCCTGGTAGATAATTTATCATTCGGCTCGGTTGAAATAGATTTGGTTAGCGTTAATGGCCCTCTTTTCATGACTGCAAATGACCGTTTAGTAAATTTATATCTATTAGCAAAGGGTTTTTCTGGTGCAGCTATTTTTGATCCAGACGGAAGAGCTGAGCAATCAAAAGATATTTTATATAAAAAAGATGTCATGATTCTCCGTACCAAATATGGGCAAAAGTCAACACCAAACTTTGACCTCTTTAACCGAGCCGTTGAACAATTTAAACGATCGCAGCAAGTATCAGATGATAATATAATTGTTATGATAGAAGTTTTGATGACTAATTTATTAGACGATCATACAGATTTAAGTAATGAAGATTTGGATCTGTTTACTAAGAGGGCTGAAGAATTATGTGCAACAGGTAATCACGTTATCGTTTCAAATTTCACTCGTAATCATAAACTTGCCCAATACCTAGCTCGATGCAAGCCAAATAGTGTCGGTATCTCAACCAATATTGCTAATTTGAAAAACATATTTAATTCAAGTAATTATAGAAGTCATTACACAGATGAGCTGTTAGCTTACATAAGTGATTTGTTTAGCAAAAATGTGAAATTGTACGCTTATCCTTATTTAGATAAAAATAATAGTCAAATTATCACTACTCGTAATATGCCTGTTTCTCCAGAAGCCAAGCCACTGTTCGACTTTTTAGTACAAAATAATTATATTACTGATATTGATGATTATGATACTAAGGATGTAAAGACAGTATAAGAAGGAATTTACTAATTAACTCAAGTTGCTAGTTATACAATTATTTTATTTAGTGTAAATGCGAAGATGAACAGTGTGATTTTCAGTAGCCATCCTTTAGCTGTTACCGCATGGAGTTTTCTAAGAAACAATCCTT
>JAQBOG010000040.1 GCA_028288165.1 Sphingobacteriales bacterium
ACATCAGTGCTTACACCTGTAGTGGCGCCCTGAACTTTTACTGAAACTCCAGGTAATGGCCCTGTGGCATCAGATACTGTTCCCTGAATAATTTCTGACTGTGCGTTTGCATTCCCGCCAGCTAAAAGAGTTAAAAATAAGCAGGCTGTTAAAAACTTCCCGATGCAGGAAAAAAAATAAAATAAAAAGGAACGAAAGAGCAGAGGAAATACGATAAAATCTCCTACCCGTAGGTTAGTAAGTCGTTTCATGATTAAGTTTTTTTGGTTTATAATCTTCTAAGATTAAAGTAAAATTAGGATGGATAAACGTTTACTGAAATGGATAAATCTTTAAATTAGATGGATTATACTATTTCAAACAAAAAATTATTCCCTCAAGAAACACAACAGAAGACACTTTATTAATGACATGATTGATTATTCACTTATTTAAAGCAAATAAATAATATTTAAATTAAACATTCTGGATTTAGAAACTGGAGCTCTGTTGGCACTATGGATTTATTTCAAAAATGTAGAAATTAATAATTGTTCAGTTAATCTGGTAGCCTGAACGCGTACTTTATTTATTGACTAAAAACTTAACAATTGGGCAAGCATGGCCCTTACTTTTTTATTATTAGCAGCACTGTTTTATCATATTGTTAATGACCAGAAGCTTTAACAGATCTTTACTTGTTTCTTTATCATCACCTATCCTAGTTTAAATTTTTAATCAATCTATTTTCTTTAAGCGGAACAGCTTTGTTTCATGGCTATTAACACTGCCACTCCATTTTTTACCTTTTGCTACAACTTTATGCTGCCAAAGATCTTTAATGTAATAAGTGCTCTTTAATCCAAATTCTGATAAATTGATGGTTGTATTTTGAATAGAATCACTACGATTTAGAATTGCCAATGCATAATCACCATTTGCGAGAGTCCTAAGTATTATACTCCAGGTTTCGTTATTAACTTTTAGTATCCCTTGTTTGCCTAATACATCCTGGTCTATATCGATTACTTCCTGGTTTAGTAATATTCTTTTGGTTTCTGCATTCATATTCCTGATGTCATTTGTAGCTGCCAAAGGCGAAGCAAGAATGCTCCATAAACTCATCTGACTCTGGTATTCTGTATTAGTGCAGCCTGTTCCTCCCAAATCCCCGGAAGGACCTTTTTTCCCATATAAACCCACTACCAGCATATCCATATCATTCCAATAACCCGGACCTGCATATTTATCAAGCGATGCATTTACATCCATGATATTCATTATACCTTCCCCACTGTTTTCTGTAGGCTTTCTTTTCCATTTATCCCTAACATCATTCGTGGTACGCCACAATTGCCCCCCAGCTTCTGCTGCCCATAACCAAGGCTTGCGTTGGCCCCATTCGCAAATCCCAAAAGCGATTTCCCTACCACTTCTCCGTAATGCATCACCCATTTTTTTATACCTCTGTTTAGCCGTTTCTACATCCTCAGGGGCACCACAATAATCATATTTTAAATAATCAATACCCCATGATGCAAATGTTTTAGCATCCTGTTCTTCAAAACCAAGGCTGGCTGTATAACCGGCACAGGTTAGAGGCGCAGCATCAGAGTAAATACCTAATTTTAGTCCTTTACTATGTACATAATCTGCCAGTTCTTTAATCCCGGATGGAAATTTTTTAGAATCAGGAATGATATTATTTTTATTATCCCTTCCTCCCTGCCAACCGTCATCAATAAAAACATAATTATAACCAGCTTTCAGCATACCTGAACTTACCATGGCATCTGCCATTTCCATAATAACTTTCTCATTAATATTGTCTGCGAAGTAATTCCAGGTCATCCAGCCCATTGGAGGAGTTGGAGCTAAAAGTTTACCGTCATCAGATTTCACCGTTGCATGACCTAGCGTATAAACTAAGCACAATGTAATCACCATAAAGAGGGCTCTTTGTCGCACTAAAACCTTTGAATTAAGAGAATGAAAGAAGCAAAGAAATGGCATCCTTTTTATTTATTATATGTATACAAATAAAACATGCTGAACAACTCCCTGGCTATTCATTGGGGTTGCTCAACATGCTTTTGTTATTAAATAAGGGTAAAACTGTCAAATAATCTACGTGACAAATTTGACAATTAATTACTTTAAAATTTTACTGCTTATTCCAAAAAGTCAATTCACTCATGTTGCTATAACTTGAACCCGTGGTAGTATGCAATACTCTTATTCGTATATATCTAACCGGTGGAGGATTACTAATTAAGTCTACTTTAAGCGCATTAACTCCATCATCTGTTCTTATTACGTCTTTAAGTAAAGTCCAGCCTTTAGCAATCGCTTCGTTTTTCCATCCTGAGTTATCTGCTCTTAATGTAGTGGCAGCATTTGTTATATCAGCAATACCCCACACTTCAAATTTATCAGGATTGTTGCAGCAATTTCTTCCAACCTCCTCCATTTTTCCCAGATTTGTATATATTTTCCCCATGTCAAATGTAAGCACATGAGCTATGTAGGCTCCGTCACTATGAAAAATATTAGGGTATCCTTGAGGTCCTACACTTCTGTCCCAAAGCTTGCTGATGCTGGTTTGACCTTCATATGTATTTACATCATTAGATAAGCGTACTTCCTGAAAAAGAGATTTATCACACTCAACGTAACTGTAAATACGAGGAAACTCGCTATAATTTGCCACATTAAATGTATCTATTGACCCTTTAACTGGAATATAGGAGGATTTATATTGAATAATTGTTCCTGCTTTATAATTGGTTAAAGTCATAGAATTACTCTGTGGCCCCAGTTGTTTTTCTTCAACAACACCTAACTTATTAGTGTATTTAATTACCGTGGAGATATTAATGGTATCTGGAGTACTAAAGTTAAGGGCAACCGACCCTGTAGTCTCATCTAGAAGATATGGATTGGTTGCATTATAAGGTCTGTTAAGCAAATTAGATTGATAAGCACTACCAAACACTTTTACATTATTTACTTCCAGGGGAATAGATTTGTTTCCCTTATCATCAAAAGAATACACGGTAAAAGAGTAGGTATATTCGTTCAGATTTGGTACAATTACTTTTACCGTATCTGATGTGTTATGATTTGTTGCATTAACTACCAGAGAATCTTTCTTGTTATTCCAATATATAACATACTTTTTTATACTTGGATCTGAACTTGGATTCCAGGCAAGACCGATTCGTTGATTTCCAGGAGATGCAACAATTTTTGACATACGCCCAGGATAAATTATTTCCTTATCATTCAAAAAGGATTTAAACTCTGTATCTTCTTTACCGCAACCAAAAAGGATTATAGAAAGCAGAAAAAGGCAGGGAACGCGAAAATTAATTTTCATATTCTTATTTTTTTAATATTATATAATCAATTAGGATCACCAAAGAATGTCATTTCCATAATATGGGCAAAATCACCTCCAGACCAGGTGTCAGAAACTGACACACGGATATACTTTACTTTAGGACTACTAATAGGTAAATTAAAGTTTACTCCAGCTCTCACAAAAGCTTCATCTGTTGCAGTGGGTGAGGTACTTGGATTGCCCGAAGGAGGATCTGGAAAATGATAGTTCGATAAGTTTATCCAATCGCCTACTACGGTCCCAACCGGCGCTGTTCTTGGCAATACAGCATTTTGTGGTTGATTTACATTAGAACCCCAGATAGAGAAATTTTTAGGATTACCATGACCATAAGCGAATTCGTTAAACCTCTCCACCATAACAAATCGGCTTAATTTAGCACTTAAGCCCAAACCAAATGTTGCTACTATCGGAAATCCGCTGCCAGAATTAGTATGCCATCCATTACCGTCTATTTTCCCATCCCATAAATAAGGCAGATCCCAGCCATAACCAATTTGGCCATCACTTGGTAACCGATAAGTAAAAAATTTATTTTTGTCTAATTGAGTTTCAAATAAAGGAGTAACAGTTTGGATGGTGGTATCAGAGCTATTTCCGTATTTATCGGTAACATATATACCAAACTTTTTAGGCGTAGAGCTATATCCTCTTAATGAATAGTTCACATCCGTAATTTTTGTAAAATTTTGATCGACTACATCTGGATAATTGGTTGTAGGATCTATAGAAAGCAAAATTATACCTACCGGTTTTTTAACTGCATTGGTTGCTTTGATATTTATCCCACCAAAATCTGCAGAAAGTGATACTGTAGGCTTTACCAAAAGATATGGAGGTGTTAGAGGATGCACTTTTACTGTAACAGGATCAGACATTACATTTGCCCTGGTCACAGTATATAAAGTAACATCATATTCTGTGCTTTTAGCAAATCCTTCTACAGTAACTGTATCAGAATAATAGCTCGACTTAGTTTCCAGGGAAGTTTGATCATTAATTTTATACTTAGCCAGGATGTATAAAAGATTATCCGATTTAGGAATAGTGTAGGTGATATGTGCCCCACCATTAAAATTATTTACTTTAATATTGGTAACAAGTCCTGGTTTTGTTTTATCAGTGGAAATAGGATCACTATACCCGTCCATCTTCGTACAGGAGCTTAGGCAGATGCTTAACAGAACCGACATAAGCAGAAATACTTTAATGTCGTAGTTTATATATTTTTTCATAATTTTTTCAATTATTTAATCTGTAAGTGAATAGAGTCTACCAGTAAGGATTTTGAACCAGGTTAGGATTTACTACCAAATTATTGTCTTTAATTGGCCATAAATAATCTCTAATTCCAAAAACAGGATTAACAAGCGTACGTGGGCGATAGAAATTAAGCGCATCTGCCTCATATACATTCCACCCTTGTAAAGGACTACTAAGTACACTTTGTAATTCTTTCCATCTGCGAAGATCCCAGCCACTCTGTGCTTCAAAACATAATTCTATTCTTCTTTCTTGGTGAATAATTTGACGCATTCCATCTTTGGTAGTTATTTTACCCGGATTTTTAGAGTAATTAGTCCAGGAAGTTTGTACCGTAGGTAAACCAGCCCGAGTCCTTACTTTATTTACATAGGTGTATACCGCTGGGCTTGTCGGACCACTAAGCTCATTTTCGGCTTCTGCATATAATAAATACAAACCAGCCAATCTGATAATAGGTAAATGGAAAGGTACCGGAGAGAAATTTTCATCATAAACAGACAAGTAATTAACCAATTTTTTAGGCCAGTAACCGGTACTATTTAACCGGATCATATCCTTAGGACCGGCAAATGATTCGCTTCCGCGTGATTGTACATGATAAGCCGTATTCTGATCATATCTGCCATTACCAAACCATATTCCTCCGTCAAAGGCTATGTCTGCATAAAACCGGGGTTCGCGATTAAAATGGGCTTTTACAGTTTCATATCCCTCTTTTATATAAAATCGGCTTGGCTCATCTCCTGTTTTCAAGGTATAACGGTTGGTATAATCCCATGTGTTATCTTCATTGATAGGCACGCCTTTATCTGTATAAAAAAGTTCTTGAGTTTGAATGGGAACAGAAAAAGTAGAAGGATTTGAGAAAACATTTATTGTTGCTTTTTGAGTAAGTCTGGGGGTAGCAGAACCTTGATAATCGAAAGTTGGACTTTGAGCCCATACTAATTCCGGATTCTCATCCCATTTTTCTGTAACAGCATTTTGAATAGTTAATACTTTTTTCAAAGAATCTGAAAGTTTACCAATAATAACTGGAGGGGTAAAAGTGTATAATTGGATCCCTTGTGCCTCACAAGCTGTTATTGCTGCCAGACAAGCATCTGAAGCCTTTTTCCATTTTTGAGCATCATAAGAGGTAGAAAATAGATTTACCCCGTCTTTATCTTTAAAAGATGCATAATCAGGATTACCATTAAATAAAGGACTGGCAGCTGTAGCTAAAACTTCTGCTTTTACAGAGAGAGCTATTGGCTTGGTTATTCTTCCTAATTCTTTTGCCTGATTAGAAATTACTGACGGAAGATCCACAGACGCTTCATCCAATAATGATACTATATAGTCTACAACTTCATCTGTAGAAGCTCTTTTTACTCTTACTTCTTCCGTAGAACTAACAATTGGAAGATTTACCTTAATAAGAGGAATGGGTCCGTACATTCTAAAAAGACAATAATGATAATATGCTTTTAAAAATTTGGCTTCAGCTATCCACCGTTGCTTTTCAGATGAAGATAAATCAATAGGCTGATCAATATTTTCGAGCAGAATATTGCACAATCGTATAGATCTAAAGAGGCTATAGCTACCGTTTTCACCATCCCAAATATTTAACCCCGGACTAGCAGAACTTTGTCTGCCTTTAATCAGATTAAAACCAGTGGTATTAAAACCCTGATAATTAGTCAGATTATCCGGATATATAATTTCTGAAGAAATGGTAAATCCGGGATTGGTAGCCACATCAGACATGCGTTGCATGTAAGCATAGCAAGAAAAAAGATAGTTCTCTGCTTCATTTCGGTTCCTAAAGGCGTACTCTAGTGTACCAAGATTGTCTGGAGTTACATCAAGGTACTTCTTACAAGATACACTTGATAGAACCAAAGCTACCAAACAGATATATTTATAATAAAATTTCATGTTATGGGTATTTATAAATTAATACTTTTTATAAATTGACGTTTAATCCTACATTAAACACTTTTTGTATAGGATAAGCAAAGGCATTACCTCCCTGTTCAGGATCCCACATTTTAAACGGACTCCAAGTCATTAGATTAAGGCCGTTGAAATAAACTCTGCAGGAATTTAATCTTATACTTTTCGAAATCTTTTTAGGTAAAGTATAGCCAACCTCTACAGATTTAAGCCTTAATAGGCTGCCATTACGCATCCACCAGGTGCTATTCTGCAAGTTATTTTCAATATCTACCTTATTAAGGCCCAGTCTTGGGTATAAAGCATACAAATCCTGATTCTGTTCAGACCAATGGTTATCTGCAAAGTCTTTCAATAATTGCGTATTTCCCCAAATCCAATTGTCCGGACTAGGGATGAATGGGCTAACTCTGTTCGGATCAATAAAAAAGGTCATGTTTGCCTGTCCCTGGAAAAAGGCAGATAAATCAAAACCTTTGTAGCCGAAAGAAGGTCCAAACCCATACACCATTTCTGGTGATTGCGGAAAACCTATAAAGGTTTGGTCTGCACCATCAATCTTTCCATCATTATTTAAGTCCCTGTATTTTATGTCACCCCCTTTTGGAGCTTTACCGTTTGTAGAAAATATCTGTTGAGGAGAGTTTGCTGCTTCTTTATCATCCACAAATAAGCGTTCTGCTATATATCCCCAATTTCTGTTGATAGATTGGCCTGATGTCTGTCTATAAGCTTCCGCCCATTTTGGTTCTTCATAGTTAACATACTTATTCTTAGAAAAGGTAAAATTAGACATGAAGCTAACCCATCCTTTACCAAAATTCTTATTATACTTTGCAGAAAGATCAATTCCTTTTGAATTGGCAGTTCCTATATTCGCACTAACATCTGGCTTACCCTGGAAAAAAGCTTCCAATCCCATAGTAGTTGGCAAAGCCGAACGAAGCATTAAAATATTAGAACGATCGTTATTGTAAACTTCAGCAACAATATCAAGCCCCTTGAATAAAGTGAGTTCTAATGCTAAATTTGCTTGTTTCGAAGTCTCCCAGGTAACATCCCTATTCTCATAACTATTAATATAAACACCATTTCGGGCATAATTAGTTGTACCGAAATATGCATAGTTACCACCACCATTTAAATTAACATCAGATTGGTAAAAGAAACGCTGGTTACCCACAGCATCATTTCCTACAATGCCATAACTTCCTCTTAGCTTTAAGCGATTTACCACATTAGAAATACCGCCTTTCCAGAAGTCTTCATTTGAAACTACCCAACCTGCTCCAACAGTTGGGAAAAACCCAAACCGGTGATTTTCAGAAAAACGCTCTGAGCCATTGTAGCCAAAGTTAGTTTCAACAAAATATTTACTTTTAAAGGAGTACGTTAACCTACCAGCCAATCCTAAATTCCGATAAGGTAAAGCATACTGTAAGGTTGCAACCGTATAGTCTGTTTTAGGATCTTTCTTATTGGAGTAAAGTGTCTGCTGAGCTGTTCCTATCAATGTACTACTCACAGTATGGTTTCCAAAGGTTCTGTTATAATCTACCGATCCTTGGAAATACATAAAAGTATTAGTACTTGGCTCACCGGCATTATAGCTGAGGTATTCCTGAGCAATATTACTTACACCATTTCCTGTTGCTGAATTAAGCCATCTTAATGAATACTGGTCTGTTTGTCTATTATAATTCTCAGCCGTGTAATAAAATGGAGAATAGGCCATTTGAGAATCAAAGTAAGAATAACGGTTAGTATTAAAAATACTCTTAAAAGTAAGGCCTTCCGTTAAAAAATCCAGCTTTTGATTCAATTCAAACTGAGCCGACATTCTGGATTCTGAAGAGTTTTTATGCCCTCTTAACAAGGCTGCATAAGGGTTATTATAGGATATAGCATTCAGTGAGTTATTACCTGCCAGGCCACCTACATTCCCAAACAATATATGCTGAGCATTTTTATTAGCTTCATCTGCCGGATAAAAAGCCGGAAACTCAACAGGACTTGTATGTACTGCTACGTTATAAAGATCTGTTGAAAACCCCCCATTAGCCGAGAGAGGGCCGTTATATTCGTTGAAATTACCAGATAAACGAATAATAAGTTCTGTTTTCTTTGTAAGATCAATATTTACATTAGAGCGGAGCTGATAGTTTTGGAATTTCACATTACTGTTACTATTATTTCTAGAATCCTCACGTAATATTCCATTATCCAGGTTATAGGAACCTGCTACATAGTAGCGGGCAACTCCCCCACCCCCACTAACGCTCATATTTGCTCGTTGGGTTGACGTTCTTTTTTTGAATAGCAAATTCAACCAATCTACCGCTGGATATACATATGGATTGCTTCCAGGTGCATTGTTAACGGTAGCCTGAGTATTTCTGATATCATTTGTTGTGAATCTAGGGTCTACGGTAGCATCCCGAGTTACAAGGGCTTCATTGTAAAGATTCATATAGGTAATAGGATCTGCCAATTCCAAGGTTTGGGCTGATTGCGAAAAAGAATTTTCTAATCGGAAATTGATTTTAGCCTGGCCCTCCTTACCTTCTTTTGTAGTTACCAAAATAACGCCATTTGCGCCTCTTGCTCCGTACAAAGCTGTTGCACTTGCATCTTTCAAAATATTAAAACTGGCTATATCGTCCACTTGTAAACGAGCAAGATCAGACGACGTCAATTCTACATTATCAATCAAAATAAGAGGGTCTCTTTTATAACCAAAGGTGGTAACTCCGCGAATAAAGAAGTCGGAATTATCTTGCCCTGGCTGGCCGCTTCTTTGATAGCCAATTATACCAGCCACCTGACCAACAAGAGCATTGGTTAAATTACTTGCAGGAATTTTTAAATCGGCGGGCTTTACTGAGGTTACTGAACCTACAATGGCTTCCTTTCTTTGTTTTTTACCGAATGCCGTTACTATAACCTCCTCTAACGTACCTGCTTCTTGTAAAATAACCCTTAACACTTGGTTATTCTCATTAACAGTAATCCGACGCTCTTTATATCCTACATAAGATATTCTTAAAACCGTACCTGGTTCTACATCTAAAATAAATTTTCCATTTACATCTGTACTGGTGCCTACGTTTTTCTGGGTTTCAGAGATAACGTTTACACCTATTAATTTTCCGCCTAAGGAATCTGTTACAGTTCCTGTAACTGTTATTTTGGGGCGAGTCTGTGAGTACGAGTTAGAACTAATAACCATAAAAAGCACCAGAGCCAAACAGTATAACGCTACTGTTGACTTTCTAGAACTATTTACTACCCAATGACTTTTACTGAATTCGTAAATTAACTTCATAAAATTTGGTTCATATTTGTTTACTTAAAAAATAAAGGGAAACTTCCAGAGCTGAAATATTACCCCGAACAATAAACCTTTCCATTTGCTCGTTAAATCGAGGGAAAGGATAAAACTTTTAATACATGTAAAAAGGTTTCTTCATACTTTTTTCTTTTAAATAATTTAAAAATTGAGTTATAAGGGAAATATGTATTGGCTCATTAATCAAATGGATCTGACAAACAAGCAGAAAAAATGAGTACATACTCATGGAGAGACAGTGACAGGGAAATTTCCCTCATCCTGTTATTGAAGCATTTCATAATTTAAAAATTGGGTTTAATTGGTTTAATCTATGTTTGATAAATGTATGCAATGTGAAATTCTCTGAAATGGATAAACCTTTAAAATAGATGGATTATATGATGATTTTAAAGTTATTTTCCTTAATTAAACAGCATGTGGTGCCTATTTCTGCTGTAATAATTTGACCTAATTACTTTACAGGTAAACAGGTATGAAACGGAAACGCTTGTTTAATAGAAACTACTAACTAGCTCCCATAAGAAAGTTGCAATTAACACCATCCAGATAGTTTGCATTACTTGTTTTTGGAAAGTAGCAAGTAATCGTTAATTCTAAAATTTGGAGGAAATTCAGAGAGTCTATTTTTACTGACAAAAGAAGTCATAAAAAAACCTGGAGTATCTGAAGTATTAAGGTCTCCGATATCCCAGGTTTGTTGTTTACAACTAACAACTACAGTCTTTGCATAGAGCTGTAAAATATTTTCAAAGACTGCCCCCCCTCAGAAGCAGTCTTATTTGAACTGTCATTCCTTAAGAATTTTATAACTTTTTACACCCCCTGATGTATCAGTAATAGTTATAATATAAAGGCCGCTTATAAAAGTGGACATGTTCAGTTCAAAATATTTGTTATTGATTTTTGAAATGTCTTTAATTGTTTGACCAGTTAAGACCGAGCTAATTTTTACTTTTGAAATAATTATATCGTTGTTAAACTTTAAAATACTCGAAACTGGGTTAGGATAAGGAAGAGCTTGTATTTTATCTCCTATTAAATTATCATCTGCAGGTGTAAGTATCAAATCTCTATCAGTAGTTTTTGTGCTCATTAATGGAGATGCGGAACCTAGACTGATACGATAAATTGATGCATCAGAAGCACCCAAGGTAAAATTTAAAGAATTAGTAGCTGAAGAAACTGTTCCGCTGTATAACTCTTTGACAGAATAAGTTCCGTCTGGCAAGCCCAAACGACTAAAAGCGGATGTAAAAGATTTAGAGGTAGTACCATAATTAAGTGCAGCTACATAAAAATAACTTCCAATCTGACGAACAAATAATTCACTTGTTCCATTTCCTGTATTTCCTTCTACCGGTCTGAATGCTACACCGTTCCTGGCAATGTCTAAAACCTCCTGATTTTGTAAAAGGGTTTGTGCTCTGCCTGTCCATTGTCCGGTTGTAGAATAATTGTCGCCGGTTATTAAAGTGCCATTAATTACACCTGAAGTAACCCTGGCACGGTTTGTACCTATCGTTTCGTTACCCAAAACCATATGATCGGCATCTATATACTTATATACATAGGTTTGCCACCAGCCGTAGTTGGTACTATTAAGAGTATATTTTGTATCGGCAATAGATGAAAATGCATCACATGCAATTCTACGTGTATGTACGTAACGTCCTGAAGCCAGATTTGGAGAAATTGCTGCATACACCAGCATCTGCCCAGAAAGCTGATCAATCAAATATTCCATTCCTTTCCGGTAAGCCTGCATACCAGTCTGAACTGAACCATCATAATAGCTATCAGCTTCCATTGCGGCATGACCCAGAAAATCTATTTTAATCATTTGGAAACCTGCTGTTTTAAACCGGCCAATCATATAAGCTATACGCTGTTTTGTACCCGGATGTGTAGGATCTAAGGCTCGGCAACCATCAAGATCGTGGTATAATCCATTAACCTTGGTCCAGATATCTGTATAATTATAGCTGCTTCCTTCTACAGTTCGGCTGGTTTTACCCCAATCTACAAAGGGAGCCCAATATATTCCGGGTTTTAAACCTTTGCTTTTGCAATAATCCGCAAATTGCTTAAGCTCAGCATCATTCAAATTATCCCAATAAGAATCAAGGTCAATGTATGCAGTGTTGCCATTTCTGAATCCCGTTAGGCTATTGCTAAAAAAGTCGACAACACCTTTAGCGTTAGTTAAATTTAAATTACTTTGAATGGAGCCCCAGCTGTTCCATCCAAAAGGAGTTGGCTGTGTCCAGTTAAATACATAAGGCGGTTCTGCAATCCGGTTAGATTTTCCGAACTCTTCTAATCCGGCACGCCAATCGTTAAAAAACCCAACCATAACTTTAGGAGATTTGGCTATAGAAGTTCCCACACCTACCCATCCATGCCCTTTTTTATCACGAGTGGTACTTTCCTGTGTAAAGCCGCCGAATGCTGATAGTTGAGATAAATTTCTCCCAGATCCGGTTACCTGGATTCCTGTTTTCCAGTCGCTGTGCTCTACTGAACCAAGTACCAAACCATTTCGACTGGTGTTGTCATAAATAGCGCTAACTTCTGAACTGGTGGTATTTACGGTACCCATGGATAAGGCATCGTATTTAATAAAAGTATCGTTATCAAAAGGAGACCATAAAACGCGATTATCACCACTAGCCGGCAAATACACGTTGGTTGAGATTAGAGGAGCCATGTAATAACTATTGGCACCAGATCCGTTAAGTACAACTTCTGTATAAAAGTAATTCCTTCCGGTGTATACGTAAAAAATTTGCTGCATCGGTATTAAACCGTTACCAGACAGTGAAATAACATGTTTTGTACCTGAACCAAATGCATCAGATATGGCAGATGAAGAGTAAGTCCGGGTTGCATAATTCGTACTGGTATGCGTGATGTTTGACTTTGCAGAAGCATAAGCATCTGTAATTACCTGGATACTATTAAAAAAAACGTTGTACTTACCAGTACCAAGATTATACTCAATACGATTGTTAGTACCAAAGCTCAGGTTTTGTACAGAAGGATCAACTGGCCTAATAGTTATTTTATCTGCATTTGGTGCCCAACTACCCGGATTATCCAATTTGATAGTATTATTACCTGCAACCAGGGGAACTATAATTGTTGCACTTGCCACTGTGCCCCATCCGCCGGAAGGCATGCAAGCTAATTCTGTAGCGCTGCCACTATTCACTTTTACAAAAAATGACCTTGGATCATTTGTAGCGTAATAAACTGTTAAATTGTAATTACCGACAGCACTTACATTAACAGTATGCGTAACAGAACCATTTCCCAAATTGCCAACCATGTTTGCACCAGAACATGAAGTACAAGCTTGAATATTTGAACCGTTAGCAAGAACCCCTGCTTCAGATTCATAAACTTTAGGACTTATTGCAATTCTATCAATATCTGGAGCGTATCCGCCCGATCCGTTATCTAATTTTATTGTATTAGTACCTGCCTGGAGGTTAACAATTAGTGTAGCTGTAGAAACGGTGGTCCAATTACCCGAAAAACAGGATATTCCTGTATAAGGTCCGTTATTTACAGTCACGTACAAGTCTCTGGTATCTCCGCTTAAATAATTTATAGAAAGAGTGTATTGACCGGCAGTAGCTGCATTCACAGAAATAACGAGCGTTCCATTTGTAGCTCCGCCAAGATAAGCGACCTGCTGACTTCCTGAACAGGTACTACAAGCCTGAGTAACTGCTCCGTTTGAACGTACACCTGCTTCTGCCTCGTACCATACTTGTTGGGCAAAACCTGTTTGATGCAAAAGGAATAAAATAAATAGAATAAAAATGGATTTAATCTTCTGGCTGGTTCTACCAGAAAATAATGCAAATGGTAGTTGTGTTTTCATATAATCAACTTTGGGTTAGTTTTAAAATGATACCGTTGAATGTGGTTTACTTAATCATTCTTTCATTATAACCCAAGTACAGACAAAAAACCATTCAGATAATCGTTATAAATGAGCAAAATTTACATTGAGCTTTTTATAAGATATTTTAAAATGAATCGTTTAAATGCTGCAATAGCACAATTCTTAATAAATAATAGAGAAAATTCTACTGTTGGTTTATAAGTGGGTATTATTTCATAAATGTATTACCATCAAAAGCAAATGGAAATAGATAATACTCTAAAAATGATGGACAATTCTATCAACTTATAAGTTTAATGCTCCATCGGCATGAAAAACTTCCTCCATGTTACTCCATATTTGCTTGTTGGTAACAGCTTGGGGGGAAAGGAAGTTGTGTAGGATTAGGATTTATAATGGGCTTGATAACATTATAAACCATTTATCTCTTTTTAAATGAACAACTTTTTTGATAGGGTGGATTATGCTTTATTAGAAAGAAGAGGAAGATCAAGAGTTCTTCTTTACAGAAATGGGTTCTGAAAAAATTCAGTAACCTAGGCATGATAGGATAGGATGGCTTAACTATCGGTTCTGAATATGATTATATTAGAGTTAGTGGCTTTTCACATCCTATTCAACCAAATGATAGATAAGAACAGAAAACATCCTTATACCATTTTCTTAGATAATAATTTGTATTGTTCAGGAGATGTTCCCATATATTTCTTAAAAATGCGTGAAAAATAATACGGATCATCATAGCCTAATTTCATCGCAATATCTTTGATTTTTGAATTATTTGTATATAATAACTGGCAAGCCCGCTGCATTTTTAAATGAATAAAATAATCTATAGGTGACATACCAGTATTTTTACGAAACAAGTTAGAAAAATGAGAACTTGATAAACTATGCATACCAGCCATATCTTCTACAGTTAGCTTTTTGCCCAAATTGGATTTCATGTTAATAATTGTTTCGGTAACAATGTCCTTTTTATCCCCATTTTCTGTTAAAATATGCTTTTCAGGAAATATAAAGCTGGCAATTAGATGATAAAGGCAAAAACTAGCATTACATAGATTTTCAATACTATATCCCATTTCAAGGCTTTGATATATGTTATTCCATATTTCAATAGCTTTCAAATTAACAGGAATTTGAATCGGACCTTTAAGGATATTAATATTTAAAGAATTATTAATACTGCCTATTGTATTACCAGTAAAATGTACCCAATAAATTGTCCATGGATCTTCTCTATCAGCCCAATAACGCATATACTTCTCGGTTGTAGGTAAAAGTATAAATTGGTTGGCTACCACTTCAAATTTGGTATTTTCTATAACATAATGCCCTTTACCTTTAACACAGTATATAAGGATATTATCTTCGCATCCTTTTCTTCTTTCGCGGTAATGAAACGCTGCATGTGGAAAATAACCAATATTGGTAATGTAAATCTGAAAAAGTTCCGGATTCTTCTTTATAACATCAAGCCACACTTTTTGAGGAATACTGATCAGTTTCTCCCCTTGAAAGCCATCTCTTCTTTTTAAGCCACTGCTCATATTACTACAATATAAAAGAATATTCCATTACAACCTATCAGATTATAGATAAACTTACCAGGTGCAGGCTTTTGAACAGGCTGTAAATAACAACAGTAATTCATCTATATCAATTTCTTAGATAACAACTTATATTTTCCTGGGGAAGACCCCATATATTTCTTAAAAATTCGCGAAAAATAATAAGGGTCATCATAACCTAATTGCATAGCTATAGCCTTAATTCTGGATTCATTTGCATATAACAACTGGCAAGCCCGCTGCATTTTTAAATTGATAAAATAATCTATAGGAGGCATACCCGTATTTTTACGGAACACATTAGAGAAATGAGAGCTGGATAAATTAAGTAACCCAGCCATATCTTCTACTGTCAGTTTTTTATCCAAATTAGATTTCATATTGATAATCGATTCTGTAATAATGTCCTTCTGACCACCATTTTCTGTTAAAATATGTTTCTCAGAATAAATAAATGAGGCAAGTAAATGATATAAACAAAAACTGGTATTACATAAGTTATCAATACTATATCCCATTTCAAGGCATTGATAAATGCCTTCCCAAATCTCTATAGCTTTAACATTAAAGGGAATTTGAACAGGGCCTTTAAAAATATTTATATTAAGAGATTTATTTAATTCATGAATGATAGCGCCCGTGTAATGCACCCAATATATGGTCCACGGATCATCGTGGTCTGCCCAATAACGCATATATTTATCAGTAGCAGGAAGCAGAATAAATTGGTTGGCAACAACTTCAAAACGTGTGTTGTCTATTATGTAATGTCCTTTACCCTTAATACAATATATCAGAATATTATCTTCGCAGCCCTTTCTCCGTTCCCGGTAATGAAACTCTGCCTTTGGAAAGTATCCGATTTGAGGAATATAAATTTGAAACGGAGCAGGGTTCTTTTTCAATGCATCTTTCCATACTTTTTCAGGAATATTGATAAGCTTCTCTCCCTGAAAGCCATCTCTCCTTTTTAAAATACTACTCATATCACCAAAATATAATAGAATATTCCATTATAATGTATCGAAATATTTTTTGGCTATGATAGTCATTTAAAATTAAAATGTCAACCCTCTGCAACTAACATCCAATTTCATAAGCGAAAAGTAAGCACGCCAATTTCATTGAATTATCCATCAAAATAAAGGAATATCCTATTCCTATACCTCTCCCAGACTAATACTTTTGAAACTAACATAATATGCCAATAATAATTAACCAAAAAATTCAGCTGAATTTGAAAAAGTGAGATCAACTGAAATTTATTTCAGACAATCTTATTTTGATAGCCCTTCACTTAATTTCTATTATAATATAGTAACGTTTGGTTAACAGGACTTTTATTCAGAAAAAAACAATTTTAATTATTTAAGCATCATAGCTTACCATGCTTCAACTAGAAAACAAGGTTATCTTTTTAACAGGCGGTACAGAAGGAATAGGCTTCGAATGCGCCAAAGTATATCAGCAGGCTGGTGCAAAACTTACCATTGTTTCCAATTGTAATGAAAGCATTCAGCAGGCAAGCAAGCATCTAAACAGTGAAAATATCCAGTACATCAATGCTGATGTTTCAAAATCTGAGGAAATAGAAAGTGCTGTTAAAGAATCAATAAAGAAATTTGGTAGACTGGACATTATTCATAATAACGCTGGCATTTCTAACCCTTCAAAAGCTTTACATGAAACTACTGATGAAGAATGGCAAAGACTGTTTGATGTGAATGTTAAAGGCATTTATTATACCACCAAATATGGTATTGATGAACTTAAAAAAAGTAAAGGAAACATTCTGAACACAGGAAGCCTTGTTGGCAAAATAGGCCAGGAAATACATGCTGCTTATAGTGCTACAAAAGGTGCCATCCATGCACTAACCAAATCAATGGCGCTGGATTATGCCTCTTACGGGATTAGAGTAAATGCGGTAGCGCCTGCAGGAGTATGGACACCCATGCTAAGAACGTGGAGCGAGCAGCAGCCAAATACTTCTACAATAGAAGGGTATTTAAATGATATCCATCCGCTGGGTTATTGTCCGGAAGGTGATGTAATTGCAGATGCCTGTTTGTTTTTGATATCGGAACAAGCCCGGTTTATTACTGGGTGTATATTACCTGTTACTGGTGGGGCAGAATTGGGTTACAAAAAAAGTATGCCTTGATCATTGTAGTGCTAATTCACAAACTCAACTAATTATTTAAATCTTCCATTAAATCTCTCAATTCTGAATACATATGATAAAAAAGATTAGGGTAGATGATGCCCGCTATAAATTAGATGGCAACGCAGGTAGTGACGCCATTCATCGTGATCCAATATATTCTTATGCAGTAACACGACTTTTTGATGATAGCGGAATTTGCGGAGTTGGATTTGCTTTTACTCTTGGAGAAGGGAATGATCTGGTTTGCAAAGCTGCAGAGTATTATGCTCAAAAATTAGCAGGAAAAGACATTGAAGAGACAATGGCTAATTTTGGGACATTATTTCAGCAACTGTCCAATGATCAGCAATTTCGCTGGCTCGGCCCGCATAAAGGAGTAGTCCATCTGGCCCTTGCATCGGTTACCAATGCATGTTATGATCTGTGGGCAAAAAAACGTGGCGTTCCTCTGTGGAAATTACTGATCGATCTGTCTCCTGAACAAATTATTAATACGCTTGACCTTTCATACCTGGAAGATGAGCTCACCAAAGAGCAGGCTCTACAACTAATGTATTCACAGCAAACAGGCCGATCAGACAGAATGCAGGTATTGAAATCTGGGTATCCGGGTTATGATACGTCTATTGGCTGGTTCAATTATTCTGATGAACAGGTACGTGAAAACTGCCACAAAGCAATAGCAGAAGGATTTACTGCCATGAAGTTAAAAGTAGGTTCGGCTGATCCGGAAAGAGATATAAGACGAGCACATATTGTAAGGGAAGTTGCCGGTGATCAGGTGAAGGTTATGCTGGATGCAAATCAGCAATGGAACCTTCCGCAAGCCATTGATATTTGCCAGAAATTAAAAAGCATGAACCCGTACTGGATTGAGGAACCAACCCATCCTGACGATGTTCTGGCTCACAAAACCCTGGCTGATGCCATCGCTCCGGTTAAACTTGCACTTGGCGAACATGTGCCCAATAAAATAATTTTCAAAAATTATCTTCAAACAAAAGCGGCCTCTTTTATACAGGTGGATGCAGTACGTGTGGGTGGTGTAAGTGAATTTATTACAGTAAGTTTATTATGTAAGAAATATGGCATACCGGTAGTACCTCATGTAGGCGATATGGGGCAGCTTCACCAGCATCTTGTATTATTTAATCATATATCACTGGGGCATGAGGCATTGTTTTTAGAACATATCCCACACCTGCGAAAACACTTTACAAATCCTGTAATAATCAGTAATGGTGTTTATATCACACCCGAAGAGCCCGGAAGCAGCTGCGACCTTATTGCATTAAACAACTAACCATTTCTATTTAATGATACATTCAGTAGATCTTACCATTAGTGCTTTATACATTGCGGCCATATTTGCAATTGGTTTGTGGGCCGGCATAAAACACCGGAAAAAAAATAAGCAGAACAATAATACTGCAGAAGATTATTTCCTTGCTGGTAAAACATTGCGCTGGCCCATGATCGGACTGGCATTGTTTGCCACTAACATCTCATGTGTCCACCTGGTAAGTTTGGCGCAAAGCGGATTTGATACTGGTCTTCTTAATGGCAATTTTGAGTGGATGGCCGCTTTTACATTAATACTTCTGGCACTTTTCTTTGCTCCGTTTTATATTAAATCGGGGGTAGCAACTCTCCCTGATTTTCTTGAAAAACGATATGATCGGGATAGCAGAGACTGGCTGGCCATTGTATCTGTAGTATCAGCCATTGTTATTCACATCGCATTCTCCTTATTAGCGGGTGGAATTGTTCTGCAAACGCTTTTCGGAGTGAATATGTATACCAGTGTAATAGTCATTTCTATAATAACTGCCATTTATACCATCGTAGGCGGACTAACAGCGGTTGTCATAACGGAATCTATTCAAACAGTAGTGTTATTAACAGGGGCGGTTATTATTAGTATAGCTGCATATAATAAAATGGGTGGCTGGGAGCCGATGTATAATGTACTGCAGGCACATAATCAATTGGATAAGCTATCTATGATGCGCCCTCACGGGGATAGTAGCGGAATGCCATGGTATGCAGTTTTTCTCGGTTATCCGGTATTAGGTATTTGGTATTGGTGCGCTGATCAAACAATTGTACAGAGAGTATTAGGCGCAAAGAATGAAAATCATGCCCGCATTGGTCCTCTTTTTTGCGGATTTATTAAAATATTGCCGGTATTTATATTTGTATTACCCGGCTTGTTTGCCTATACTCTGGCTCAAACCGGAGGGCTGGATATTTCTTCTTTAAAAGTTCTCGAATCAGGTAAAGAAGTGACTAACAGTAAGGGTATTTATACCTTAATGATAACGCAGCTTTTACCTACCGGATTAATAGGAATATTGGTTGCAGCACTTCTATCTGGCCTTATGAGCCAAATATCAGGGGCACTCAATTCAATTTCAACTATGGTGAGTTATGATATTTATCAGCGATACAAACCAGAGGCTACCGATAAAAGCCTAATCAAAATCGGAAAAATTTCAGCTGGTATTTCCCTAATACTATCACTCGCTTTATTGCCTTTACTAAACCATTATGAAAGTATTTTTAATGGTTTAAATGACATCATTGCGCATATTGCTCCTCCTATAACTTGTGTGTTTGTACTTGGGGTATTCTGGAAAAAAGCATCTGCAAAATCAGCGAAACTTACATTATGGATAGGTTCTGCTTTAGGGGTAATTGTATTTGCTGTTAATAAATTATTTCCGGATACGATCATTGGGCATACTCCATTTATGATGATGGCCTTTTATCTGTTTTGCATTTGCATGCTGATTCAAGTGATTTTTTCTTTTATCTACCCGGTACAGCATACCTCCGAAAGCCGGTTACTATACTGGAAATCACCGTTTGAATCCCTAAGTGCAAGCGGATGGAAAGGTATAGGTAATTACAAAACTCTCTCGGTAACGTTGTTTATAATTATGGCGGCACTATTTTATATTTTCAGATAAGCTTTTCCAATCATTGGATATACATAGCTAGATTGATAGTTCCCAAGAATTTTGAACATTTGAAATTAATGACATTTAGAATTAATCGCTCAAATTGATAAAAATATCTCTGTAAGATGCCATTAGTGACATATTAATCTTATGGAATTTAATCTATAAATAAATGATATCTGTAAAATGACTGCCACGGAAGATGATGCAAGTCTTGCACGATACAATAAAATCGCTAGTATATTTCTCTTCCACTTCTCCTAAAAATCGCTAATACGCTTTGCATATCCTTTGAAAGATATTCGTTGCAAACGGACGATCAATAAAAACTAAAATGGCGATGTTAGACTATTACTATCAGATATCGGAGCTATAAAAATTGTATCTTAAGCATAAAAAAGGCCTTTTCTTGCGGAAAAGACCTTTTTTATTTGACGAAGTTTATATTTTAGTAATTAGATTTTAGATGTGGAAATTCTTAAAAACTTATTATTCTTTATGTGCTTTAATTACTTGAAACAAATTTATAACTCTTACCTACTTCGGTTTTAAAGCTGTATTTGAAATCTTTTTCAGAACTTTTATCTGTTACCGATTTAAAGTTTGCCTTTAAAGGATTTAGGCTTCGGATATTGCAATCGCCACCTGAAAGTGATTTGATGGCTAATTGTACAATTTTTCCATTCTTCCATTGCAGGTCTGAAATCTCAAAATTTCCTCTGGCACGTAAACCCTGAACGCTTCCATCAGTCCATGCTTCAGGCAAAGCAGGTAAAAGTTGTATTTCGGATGTTTGGCTTTGCATCAACATCTCAGTAACGCCAGCGGCGAAACCAAAATTGCCATCAATTTGAAACGGAGGATGTGCGCAAAAAAGATTTGAATAAATTCCCCCGCCCTCGTTGTAATCTACACCAGCTCCTCCTACAGGTGTAATAAAGTTTTTAAGAATAGTGTAAGCATGATTTCCATCCATTAACCGAGCCCAAAAATTTATTTTCCATGCCATAGACCAGCCTGTAGAAGCATCACCTCGTGCCAGTAAACTCACTTTCGCAGCCTTTGCTAGTTCAGGGGTAGTAAGCGGACTTATTTGTCTGCCCGGGTGCAGGCCAAAAAGATGAGAGGCGTGCCTATGTTTGTCGTTGGGATCATCGCGATCTGTTTCCCACTCCTGTAGCTGCCCCCATTTGCCAATTTTTGGCTTCAATAAATGGGCTTTAACATCTGCAATATGATCACGGTATGTTTTATCGACACCTAAAATATCGGCAGCCTCTATGTAATTGGTAAATAAATCATATACAATCTCCTGATCATGTGTAACTCCATCTTCGGTAGGTCCATGTTCTGGCGACCAGCCCAGAGGTGAAACGATCGTACCATCAGGCCTCCGCTTTAAATGATCATCCCAGAATTCTGTAATTTCTTTTAGGATATCATAACCAAAACTTTTTAAATAATTTAAATCTTTAGTATAAGCATAATGTTCCCAGATTGCTTGTACATACCAGGCACTTCCGGGAGTATTCCATAAAAAGCTTTCGCCTCCAAAAATATTGTTTTCTGTTTTAACCGTCCAGCCGCGAACACCAGGAAATTGTTTTTGGGTATTAATTTTTTTTATTTCCCGCATGCTATTAATGTAATCCAAAAAGGGGAAATGACATTCAGAAAGGTTAGTGGGCTCAGCAAGCCAGTAATTCATCTGAATATTAATGTTAGAATGGTAATCACTTCGCCATGGTGGATTATTGCTTTCATTCCATAAGCCTTGAAGATTAGCCGGTAATCCACCTTTTCTTGATGAGCTGATTAGTAAATACCTTCCATATTGAAAAATTAAAGATTCCAGTTGGGGATCCCTTACTTTTTTATAATTTATTAAACGTTTGTAGGTTGGCATTTCAAGCGTTGATATAGAGCTGCTACCCAGGTTAAGGCTTACTCTGCCAAAAAGTGTTGTATAATCTTTAAGGTGCGTGCTTAATAAAGATTGATATGATTTAGAAGAAGCAGCAGACAAAATCTTTTTAATCTTTACATCAGGAGCTTCGCCTTTCCAGCCTTGTGAACGTTTATTACTATAATCCGTTGCTGCGGAAAACAAAATGGTAAATGAATTGGCATTGGTTATTTTAAGCTGATACCCTCCATTTCCATCAGGTTCGGCAACACTTGTTCCTCCTTCTAATTTTAATAAGGCGTTCGCCTGATAAACTACACCATTTTCAAGTTTACCTGAGATTTGTATAGTAGTTCCTTGAGCGGTTATCTGCCCCTTGTGAGCATCTTTAAGCTTTATTATACCAGAATATGCCTCTTTTTTATTGGCGGTAAATCGCAGAACCATCACTTGGTCTGGGAAATCACAAAAATATTCGCGTGTATACTGTACGTTATTATTAGAGTAACTTATTCGATGTAAAGATTTACTTATGTCCAGTTCCCTGTGATAATCTGTTGGTACATCTGTGTTTGTTCCTTGATTAGTAAAATCTATAAACAAATCACCAAATGCCTGATATGAGCCAGTCTCGTTTTCATCCCCAGTCCATAAGCTCATCTCGTTAAATTGGATGTGCTCTTGTGTTACGCCGCCAAAAATCATTCCCCCTATTCGGCCATTACCAATAGGATATGCCTCTGTCATCCATGTTTTAGCTGGTTTATTATCCAACAATTTTAACGTTGCTGACTGATCCTGCGCCTTTCCTTGAGCATGCAGTTCATGTGTTGTTAGAATAAAATGGTACATTATTACCATTAAAAATAGTACTATCCGGCTATTATTTAGACGCATTTTGTGTGGTGTGTTGATGTATAAAGCTTTCATTTTAGAAGATTGATAACCTGAGTTCGACATAAAAGAATGATTGAAATCCATATAGATGTATTATAGCTGAATGTTTGGAGAATAGCCGGTTTTGCGTTAGGGATTGAAGTGAAAATCCTTTTTGCCCTCTTCCTTCGGGCAAAAAGATTGTAACGCAAAGCCCGCCCGAACGCCCAAATATTCTCTATAAAAGCAAATAAAAAATGTGTTAAAAGCCAAGCGTAATTATTTTTTTCCGTAAGTACTATCTTGCCATTTATCTGTTCTAAATGGCGATGCTGGAAGTCCTGCCCCATTATACAGGTTACAACCTGGATTATTTGACCAACCATACCGTACTGCTATAGGAACTGGTACATCCGGAGAACTAATTACAATTTGGGTTCCTTTTATACTTGCTTTTGCCGGGTAAAAAATCTGATCCTGCCCGGCTATAGTAAACCCTATAAGTTCATTTCCTTCTTTAATTTTTAAACCTCCATCAGCAAATTTAAAGTTTAAAATAATTTCCGACCCTTTTACAACATGCGATTCTAAAAGCGGACCAGAATAAGGTATTTTTTGTCTGTAAGTTTTGGCCAATGCAATTAAAGCAAGGCGCCGGCCTACTTCTTGTTTATTTTTTGGATGTACATCGTCAGGATTACCAATATCAATGCTTACTGCCATAGCTGTATTAGGTAAAGAAAGTGTTGATAGCTGAGCATTTCTTAATTCGGGCCACGAAAGCGCATCTCCCTCTCCCCTGGCATAATTAGCCAGCTGAACAAAATAAAAGGGGAAATCTCCCAGCTTCCAATGTTGCCTCCAATCTTTAATTAAAGATGGAAACAGTTCCCTGTATTGATTTGCTCTGCTAGAGTTACTTTCGCCTTGATACCAAATTACTCCACGAATATTGAATTGAATAAAAGGGTTAATCATTGCATTAAATAAAACGCTCGGCCGGTTTGGAGATTGTGATGATAATGGTGCTGGTCCTACCTGTTTTAGGTCTAGACCAACATTATATTTCCAGTCTCCATCTAATGATATTCGTTCATTATTAGACGACGTAAGCGCAAGTATATTTTTTTCGCCATAGATGCCTCCGCCTCCTCCGCCATCAAAAACTCTTATGGCAAGTTCATGCTCCCCTGCACTCATTTTTTCTGGAGCAATCATGTAGTTACGTGCTATATTATATCCTTCGGTTTCTCCTATTTTCTCTCCATCAAAATAGGTAATATCATTATCATCGATTGTTCCTAAACTAACTTTAACAGCTTTACCGGACCAAGATTCTGGAATGATAATTTTTTTACGAAAATAGACCACACCATCAAAATCAGGCAATACAGATTGCTCAACAAAAGCAGGTAAAGAAATAGTTTTCCATGTAGAAACATCTAAAGATTTTGCCAACCATATTGGTTTTCCCTCTTTATACCCGGCATCCCCTTGTTGAATTGCTTTTTTCCATACGTTTAACTGTTGCTCCTGATTCATTCCATTTGATCCGATCTTGCTCACTGCTTCTGCGAAGTCCGGAAGATTTACAAGCGTATTTTTGCTAGTCCAAGCTTCTGCAACTGTGCCACCCCAAGATGAATGAATCAATCCGATTGGAATTCCTGTTTTGTTGTATACTTCTCTGGCAAAAAAATAAGCCGTGGCCGAAAACTCTCCTACAAATTCTGGAGTGCAAGGTTGCCATCCACCATTACTCACTTGTGCATTTTCCAGAGGTAAATCACTTGTTACGTGGACAGCTTGCAGTAGGCGTATATTCGGATATTTTGCTTGTTCTAGCTCCTTTTGATAATTATTAATCTTACCCCAGCCTGCCAGAGGCATTTCCATGTTAGATTGCCCTGAACAGACCCATACATCACCAATCAAAATATTTTTTAAAACAGTAGGCTCACCGTCAGAAATCGTCATGATATATGGCCCACCATATACAGGTGTTGAAACCTTAATTTTCCAGTTTCCTTCTTTATCGGCCTGGGTTGAATATTTTTTTTTACTCCAGGTATTTGTAATATTCACAGTCTTACCAGGATCTGCATGGCCCCAAACGGCTGCCTCCGTTTTTTGCTGTAAAACCATGTTATCTGTAAACACAGATGGCAGGGTTATTTTGGCCTGTACACTGTTAAATGCAAACAGAAGCAAACTAATACACAGCAATTTAACACTTAGATATTTCATAGCATATTTATATTATGAGCATCTCTAAAAACAGCTTTTTTAATAGCCTCATCCCTTCCCTTCTCCAGTAGAGAAGGATTTTGAGTTTTTAGAGATGCCCTTATTTCTAAAATTAGATAGATTTAAACTTACTATTTTGATTCTTCAATTTTCAATATCACACTGCTTCTTCCTGAATTAACATCCGGGTTAAATCCAATCTTCATTAAAAAATCTCCTGAATACCCCTTTGCGCCATCTAAGGATGAATTAGTGCCGGGATAAAGGTTTATTTCTTTAATAGTGTATTTTTTGTTTGGATCTAATCCTTTCAAACGGATGGGTTGTGTGCTTTTAGCTCCATATCTGTAATTCACTAAGTAGTTGAAAATTATTCCCGCTGATTTAGCTTCATTGATATAAGCGATAGAGGCCACACTATTTTCTTTTGGGTCGCTCAGTCTGTACTGATCGCCTTGCCAGATAATCGGCTTAACTGCATCATAAGTTTTAATTGCTTCCTGGCAAAATTTAAGATCATTTTCTCCAAGCTTGCTTACCACGATATCAAAACCTAGCTTGCCCATCATAGCAACGTCCGTACGAAATTTGATAGGTTGTTTCCCCCAATCTGTAACATGGTTTGAACTGCTGATAGCCGGATAGAAGTATGAATATTCCCATTGCATAAAAACGCGTTCCAAGGGATCCGTATTATCACTAGGCCAAAATTCTGTAAAATACTGTAAGGCAGCATAATCAACCCGGCCGCCACCGCCAGAGCATAACATCATCGGCACTTTAGGATACTTGGCTCTTATTTTTTCAAGCACTTTATATAATCCTTTAACATACTCTATATAAAAATGCGACTGGTTTTTCAAATGGGATGAGTATGCATTATAGATCACCGCGTTACAATCCCATTTAATGTAAGCCAGAGTCGGATTTTTTGTAAAAAGACCATCTACAATTCCATAAACAAAGTCTTGTACTTTTGGATTACTCAGATCTAATACCAGCTGATTTCTGAAATAATATTCATCCCGTTTAGGTTGTTTAATTACCCAGTCAGGATGTTTTTCATATAATTCGCTTTTGGGATTAACCATTTCTGGCTCTATCCAAATACCGAATTTAGTGCCCACATTTTGAGCTTCTTTAACCAATGAGGAAATGCCGTTTGGAAGTTTCTTTTTATTTTCTTGCCAGTCGCCTAAACCAGCATGATCATCATTTCTGGGATATTTATTTCCAAACCAACCATCATCCAACAAAAAGAAATCAACCCCAAGTTTTTTGGTATCCTTTAAAAGTTCAGCCAGCTTCTGTTCATTAAAATCAAAATAAGTTGCTTCCCAATTATTAAGCAAAGTTAGACGAGTACCTTTGCCATCAAGTAGTTTGTAATTACGTGCCCAGCTTTGCAGTTTACGACTTGCATCTCCTTTTCCACTAGTAGAAAAAGTATACAGAAATGCCGGAGTGCTAAAAATTTCATTTGGCTTTAAAGTGTAGGGTGAAGCATAATTATTCATCCCTGCTATAATTCGCAAGTTGTCCTGATAATCTAGCTCTAAATCTATTTTAAAGTTGCCACTCCATTCCATAGCGCCATATAATACACTTCCCTCATCCTCTGTTGCTGGCTTATCCATTGAGATCATGAATACTGATGGCTGAAAAAGATTGGCTCTGGTGCCGAGTTTAGAATCCAGAGTTTTTATGCCATGGCTGAGTTTGGATTCTTCGGGTTGCATTTCTTTTGCCCAATCACCATGGTATTGATTTAAATAAAAACTGCCTGCTTTTAGATGCAAGTTAGCCGAGGCAAATTTTTGTAAAACAACGCTCCCTTTCTCTGTATGTTTAATTTCAGTCCACTGCTCAATTACATCCTCTTTAAAATACGATTTATAAAAAAGTGTTACTTCAAAATTGTAAACCGGATCTTTTAAACGAATACTTAACAAGCTTACATTTTCATTGAGTTTATTATTTGTATGGCTTAAGTATCGTAAATCAAGAGAATTATTACCATCTGCGTGAGTAACGGCTACAGCAGGCTCGACCAAATTACGCGAACCAGCGGGAGTGTAAGCCGAATTCAACTGGCCGGTATAATCTCCGGTCTGTTTATACATTGCAGCTATTTTGTTATATTCTGTGCTGCTTGCCAGTTTTTTTCCAAAGTAAACAATGTTTAAATCTTTGTTATTTTCAACCTGTAAAACAAGAGCATTATGTATTGTTTCTATAGGAATTAACAGATTTTGAGCATATAAATTGGAACTCGTTAGCTGCAGCAAAATCAGCAAAATAAAAAGCCTGCCTGCTTTGCTAATTTTAATACTATTCATTCGATTAATCATTTTCTTTTCCAATTAAAAGCCAGATTCTACAGGCTTGTCCGCCAGGTTTGAACCCCATTTTTTATTTGGTTTGTCTCCCATTACAAACTCTAATAAGCCTCCTTTACTAATGTCGCTATGAGTGAGATATGTTTTTGAATAAGCTTTACCGTTTAGCTTTGCCGATTGGATGTACACATTTTTAGCTGAAGGATTTTTAGCTGTAATAGTGAAGGTTTTACCACCAGACAACTTCATGCTAGATTTGGTTAAAGCCGGAGATCCGATAATATATACGCCGCTTGCTGGATTTACGGGATATAAGCCCATGGCGCTAAACACAAACCATGAAGACATTTCCCCACAATCTTCATTACCTGCATAGCCAGAAGATGTACTGGTATATAAATCATTAATTACTTTAGCTACATAATACTGAGTTTTCCAGGGTTGTCCTGCATAATTGTATAAGTAAGCCGCATGATGGCTTGGTTCATTACCATGTGCATATTGCCCAATAAAACCAGAAGCATTTCCATTTACCTCGCCGGTTAAATCTTTAAGATTAAAGAATGTATCCAGTTTTTCTGTAAACTTTTCATCTCCTCCGCAAAGCGATATTAAGCCTTTAACATCATGCGGTACATACCAAAAATATTGCCATGCATTACCTTCTGTAAACGGATGCCCACCGTTAGAACCGTATTGAAGAGGATTAAAAGGTTCGATCCATTTTCCTTTATCATCTTTTGCTCTGAAAAATCCAGATTTGCTATCGTATAAGTTTTTAAAATACTGCGACCGTTGAATAAAGCGGTTGTAATCTTCTGTTTTACCTAATTTTTTAGCGAGCTGTGCTACACACCAATCGTCAAAAGCCATCTCCAATGTAATTGAAACCGACTGTGTTTGCAGATTTTCTGGCATGTATTTATATTGTTCCCAAATATTAAATGGTGAATTTGTATGCGACCGTAATGACGATTGCTTAACAGCTTCATAGGCTTTATCGGTATCAATACCTTTAATTCCTTTAAATATAGCATCAACTAATACCGGGATGGAGTGATTACCAATCATGCAATAATTCTCCTGCCCCCAAAGCTGCCAAATGGGTAAATATCCATAGCTATCATACTGCTGCACCATACTGTTTACAAAGTCTGCAGTACGCTCTGGCTGTACCAGTGTATATAATGGATGTGCCGCCCGGTAAGTATCCCACAAAGAAAAAGTAGAATAAAAAGTACCTTTACTTAGATTCCGGGTTGTAAAATCTGCTCCATTGTAATCTCCGTTTAGGTCAGACGTGGAATTTGGCTGAAGAAAGGAATGATAAAGGCTGCTGTAAAAAATCTTCATTTTTTCGGGTGACCCTTCAACCTTAATCTTGCTTAGTTCTTTTTCCCAGCTGTTTTCAGCGGCTAAAACTGTTTTATCAAAACCCCAGTCTTTAATTTCTTCGTCCAGATTGTTTTTAGCGTTTGCAATACTTACCGGTGAAATACCAATTTTAACCAGCAAAGGCTGTCCATCTTTAGAATTAAAATCAAAAACAGCCCGTAAATTACTTCCATTGATCAACGTTGTATTATCAAACGAACTACCTCCATCTACCATAACCTGGTGAATAATTGGTTTTGAAAATTCAAGGTGAAAATAAATTTTCCGCATTTTAGCCCAACCCGTAATCACCCGATAACCTTCTACGGTATGGTCATTTATCATTTTGATTTGCGATTGAATAACGCGGGTTGACCAACTTCCTTTATTAAGTGAATGATTTAAATCTATCACCAAATGAGATTGGCTTTCTTTCGGATAAGTGTAACGGTGAAACCCGGAATGCGTGGTGGCGGTAAGCTCGGCGTTTATATCATAATCTAATAATTTAACCTGATAATATCCTGGTCTGGCAGATTCTTGATCATGTGAGAAACGAGAACTATAGCCACTATTGGGTTTTGAAGGATCACCTGCTACCGTATTTATTTTACCAGTGGTTGGCATTACTAAAATATCGAAAAGCTCGGCAACACCTGTTCCGCTAAGGTGAGTATGGCTAAAGCCAGCAATAGTTTTATCGTTGTAATCATAACCCGAAGCTGAACCCCAGTCTGGCGCATCCTTTGTGTCGGGACTTAATTGCACCATACCGAAAGGCACAGTAGCTCCTGGAAAATTATTGCCAGATAAACTAGAACCATTAACTGCCCCAGTACCTATAAAAGGATTTACATACGTACATAGTTTAGGTGTATTATCTTGTGCATAAAGAGGTGCGGTGAAAAGAACTATACTGCCAAGTAGGAATTGCAACCCAATTTTAATGTTGTATTTCATGTTATTTTGTAATTTTTAGAATAAGGGCATTTCCGCCGGCTACATTTAAAATGCTTTTGTTGTTAAATGAATTAATATTACCATTAATTAAATCTTCCGCTTTAAAATCTCCATCAACAGGTAAATCAAGCCTATTTAGGTTTATTTTATAAGTTTTGGAGGCATTCTCATAATTAAAAATTGCAAGCCAAATATTATTACCGCTTTTTTTAATAAACATTTCGGAGGCTAACTTACCTCTGTCTCCCTCTATGGGTCTAAAAGCTTTTCCATCCTTTATTACTTCTAAAATCTTTGGATTTTGATAAAGCCGCATTGCCCTTTCTTTCCATTGCCCATCAACAGAAAAATCATCTCCGGTGATCATAGTTCCGGTGATAACTGCGGATATCATTCTTGCTCTATTTGCACCTTCAGTTTCAGTAGCCAGAACAACATGATCTGCATCTAAATAATCATATAAATACGTTTGCCACCAGCCATTACTTACACTATTTAAAGTATATTCTGTGTCTTTAATAGATTTAAATGCATCGCAGGCAATGCGCCGGGAATGAATATATCTTCCCGAAGCCAGGCTTGGAGAAATGGCAGCATATACCAACATTTTACTATCTAATTGTTTTATAAGATACTCCATGCCCAATTTATAGGCTTGCATACCGGTAGTAATTTTAGGATTATAAAAATGATCAGATTCTACGGCTGCATGACCAAGGAAATCAATTTTTATCATTTCGAATCCACAGTCTTTTAGTTTACCAATTACCAGGGCAATTCGTTTCTGTGTGCCGGGATGTGTGGGGTCCAGTGCTCTTGCTCCATCAAAATCATGAAAGCCAGAGCCAATTTTTGTCCACATTTCGCCATACGTATATGATGAGCCTTCTGCTTTTCTGTTGGCACCTGATTTAAAGCCCCAATCGGTAAATGGAGCCCAGTATACTCCGGGTTTTAATCCCTTCTTTTTAGTATAATCTGCAAAAGCTTTAAGTTCAGAGTAATCTCCTTCCAATCCACCTTTAATCATTTTATCCCAATAGGAATCTAAATCGATATAAGCTATTCCTTCGTTTCTAAATGCCTTTAAACTATCCGCAAAAAAATCAACTACTTGGGATGCTTTTTTAAACGAGATTTTCCCTTGCATAACGCCCCAACTGTTCCATCCAATTGGCGTAGGGTGGTTCCATTTAAAAACTATAGGTGGCTCTACTAATCTATTGGCTTTAGCAAATTCGTCCATCCCAGTTCTCCAATCCTTAAAAAATCCAAAAAATATTTTTGAAGATTTTATGATTGTGCCACTTATATTTCCATGAGGAATATCGTCTCGGGTTAAACTTTTTTCTGTGTAACCATTAATTACATCCAATGAAATAACTCCATGGTTATCTTCCGAAGTTTTAATTCCTGTTTTCCAGTTTCCGTGTTCTAGAGATCCTGATATGATTCCCTTTCTGGAAATATTATTGTATAAGGCACTTACCTCTGCGCTATAAATTATAGTGTCTGCTTTTAGTATTGGAGTATTATAACTAATAAAAGTATCGTTATCAAAAGGGACATACAGACTTCTTAATTCTTCTTTTTCTACCTTATTTGCAATTACAATTTCTCCCTGAATAGGCATTATTTGGTTGGATGATAATGCCTGTCCAGACAACTCTAATTCGCACATAAAATAGGACCTGTTTGAATAAGTATAGAATACTTGTTTCAGATCTGGAAGGCCCTTCGCTTTTAAAAAAATAGTATACTTTACACCCGTACCAAAGCCGTCTTTAAAGTTTATTTTAGAATAGGTATTTTGATTATAATCTTTTGAACTAATTAATTTATCATGATTTTTTATGGTAGAAAAACCGCTTTTAAGAATGAGCACAGAGTTTTGAAATACGCTAAATGTGCCCGAAGGAAGATTATAAACTATTTTGCCTGATTTACCATAAGGTATATCTAGAGCTGACACCTTTACTGAAAGAATTAAAGTAAAAGCCAAAAAAAATAAAATTTTCAATTTCATTATATAGATGATATCAATGTTGTGGCCTGAGTGTGACCTAAAAAAGAGTGATTAGATTTCTATAGATTTTTATACGTCCATGTTTTGAAACTTAGCTGGTTGTGCGTTAGGGAGGGACAGCCCGAAAAAATCTGGGGAATTTATTAGTGGCAACCGAAAAGTTGTCATTAGGATTGAAGTAAAAATCCTTTTTGCCCTTGCAAAAAGATTGTAGCGAAAAGCCAGCCCGAACGCCCAAAGCTAATTTTTTAAGAAATTTAATCGAAATCAATTTTTAATATACTGAAAGTGATTTCAAAAAGTATGTTTCACCATAAATCTCTTTATAATTGAATTGCCTTATCTATAATTATAGATAAAGCAATTCAATAGAAATGAAGGATGTTTATTGTTTATTCCAAAAAGTTAGCTCACTCAGATTGCTGGTATTACCATTATTTACTGTGTGAATTACCCTTATTCTGATATACCTTATAGGTGGCGCATTGTTTAAAAGATCAAATTTCATGGCGTTTGATCCATCATCTGTACGAATAACATCTTTTAATAATGTCCAGCCTTTAGCAGTCATTTCATTTTTCCATCCAGAGTTATCAGCTCTTAAAGCGGTGGAAGCATTGGTTAAATCTGCAATTCCCCATACCTCAAACCTATCCGGATTACCGCAGCAATTCCTCCCTGTTTCTTCCATTTGAAACAATTTGTTATATACTTTTCCCATATCAAACGTAAAAACATGAGGCATGTAAGCTCCGTTATCCGTGCTGTGAAAAATATTGGGATAACCCTGAGGACCAACACTACCATCCCAAAGTTTACTTACTCTGGTATCTGATTGATAAATTCCTATGTCATTTGGAAGATTAACTTCTCTAAAAAGCGCCTTATCACATTGCACAATTGAATAAACTTGAGGAAAGGTACTGTAATTTGCTACCCAAAAAGTGTCTAATGCACCTGGCTTAGGAACATACGACGACCTGTATTGAATAGCTGACCCAAGTTTATAATTTGGCAGCGTAATTACAGTGCTATCTGGCCGCATGCTTTTTTCTACACTTACATTAGCCGCATTGGTGTATTTAACCAATGTTGATATATTAAATCCATCAATAGTATCTGTTGGAGTAAAATTTAATTTAACAGATCCGTTGCTTTCATTTAACAAATATGGGTTGGTAGCGTTATATGCACGGTTAAGCAAACCATTTTCATACAAAGAGCCATACACTTTTATGTTGTTAACTGAAAGTGGCACAGAGTGGTTCCCCTTATCATCAACAGAATATACTGTAAATGAATAAACGTATTCCTGTAAATTAGGAATTAGAAGTTTTACAGTATCCAACGTGTTGTGAGTTGTAGCATTTACTACTAACGAATCGGCTTTATTATTCCAATAAACCACGTATTTCTTAACGCTTTGATCTGGACTTGGATTAAATAGAATAGCCGCCCTATTTTTGCCTGATGCGGTAAATACTTTTAAGGCTACACCTGGGTAAACAACCTCTTTGTCACCAAAAAATGCTCTAAAATCTGTATCTTTCTTATCGCAACCTAATAGCAGTAATCCCAAGGATAAGAACAGGGAAATTTGCAAAATATATCTTTTCATAATACCTTATCTAATTATAATGAGTTGCCATAAACTGAAATTTCCATTGCATGCGCAAATTCTCCACCCGACCATGATTGTGAAACAGAATATCTAAGAAAGCGTACTTTAGGGCTACTTATCGGGATATTAAAATTAACCCCAGCAGCTACAAAAGCTCTATCTGTAGCATTAGCAGCACCTGCAGCCAAACCAGATGGAGGATTAGGAAAATTGTAATTACCTAAATTCACCCAGTCGCCCAGAACTGTACCAACAGCAGCAGTTTTAGGTAATTTAATGTCTTGTGGAGCCGCTTTATCTGAGCCCCAAAGTGAGAAGACCTTGGCATTACCGTGGCTGTAAGAATATTCGTTAGGTCTGTTCCATAAGATAAAACGGCTCAATTTTGCCGATACCCCCAAACCAAATGTAACCACAGCGGGCATACCTTTCGATGAAGCAACGGTATGCCATCCAGGCTCACCTACATTACCATCCCACAATCTTTCAACCCCCCAACCGCCATCAGTATAAAGATCACCATCAGATGCCAGCCTGTAATTAAAAAATTTACTCTTATTTAATAACGCTTCTGGTAGTGGCGTTATAGTAACTATTGAAGTATCTGAGTTATTACCAAAACGATCTGCTATATATACTCCGAACTTTCTTGGCTTAGGAGCATAACCCCTTACCGAATAATTGATGGTATCGGTATTGGTATAATGCTGATCTTGAATCTCAAGGTTGCTTGTAGTAGAGTCTAATGCTAATAAAATCATCCCTACTGGTTGCCGGTTTGGGTTTAAAGCGGCAATGTTTATACCTCCAAAATCTGCAGTAGTTGATACTGTGGGTTTTATTAACTTGTAATAAGGTGTTTCAGGATGAACTTTTACGGTAATAGGATCAGACATAACATTTGCCCTGCTTACCGTATACAAAGTAACATCATACTCTTTACTCTCTGCAAAACCATCTACTGTGATAGAATCAGAATAATAGCTTGACTTTGTTTCTAACAAAACACGGTCTCTAATAGAGTATTTTGCTAGAACATATAGCAAATTTGAAGAGTTCGGAAGTGTATATGTTATGTAAGACCCACCGTTGAAATTGTCTACTTTAACATTGGTTACCACTTCTGGTTTGCTTGTATCTGATGAGACAGGCAGGTTAAAGCCGTCCGTTTCTTTACAAGCATTTACTAAAAACAGAATCATTACTGAAAAGAGCTGTAATAACCTGACTGTTAAATATTTTTTGTTACTTTTCATAATTTCTTTATTAATTTATTAAAACAAAAAACTACCAGTATGGATTTTGAACCAAGTTTGGGTTTTGGATCAAATCATCACTCTTTATTGGCCACAAATAATCCTTTTCGCCAAATACTGGCAAGAATTGCGTTTGTGGACGATAATAGTTTACAGCCTGATCTTGGTAAATACTCCACCCCTGAATAGGCTTACTCAAAACTTCCTGAAGTTCTTTCCAGCGTCTTAAGTCCCAACCGCTTTGTGCTTCGAAACACAATTCAATTCTTCGTTCCTGGTGAAGAATTTGGCGAAGGCCTTCTTTGGTATTTGGCTTATTTGGGGTTTTAGAATATGCTGCCCATGAGGCTTTAATACCTTTCAAACCTGCCCGTGCTCTAACTTGGTCTGCATAGGTAAATATTTCAGTATTAGACGGGCCAGAAAACTCATTTAAAGCTTCGGCATATGACAAATACAGACTAGCCAGCCTGATAATAGGAAGATGAAAACCTACTTGATTGAACCCATCATCATAAACAGACAGGTAATTCACCAGCTTTTTAGGCCAATAACCTGTAACATTTAGATTAACAAAATCTTTAGGGCCAGCAAATGCAGCACTTCCACGTGCTTGTACGAAATAAGCATTATCCTGATTATAAACATCGTTACCGAACCAAATTCCTCCATCAAAGGCTACATCAGCATAAAACCGAGGCTCTCTGGCAAAATGTGCTTTGATAGTTTCATAGCCTTCTTTTATATAATATCTGTTTTTAGAATCGCCTGTTTGGATGGTATATCTTCCCGAATAATCCCAGTTTGTATCTTCCGTTATGGGCACTCCATTATCTGTATAAAATAATTCTTGAGTAGAAATAGGTACCGAGAAGGTGCTTGGATTAGAAAATGCATTGTTTACAGCTTTAGCTGTTAAGCGTGGAGTAGCCTTGCCCTGGTCACCAAATGTTTGCGCATTAGCCCAAACCATTTCAGGATTCATGTCCCACTTTTCTGTAACTGCATTCTGAATAGATAAAACCGTTTTTAATGAATCAGATAGTCTACCAACGTTAGCTGGAAGAACATACTGATAGAGTTTCATTCCGCGTGATTCGCACTCCGTTATGGCCGCTTTACAAGCATCAGCTGCTATACTCCATTTTTGTAGATCAACTGAAGTTGAAAAAAGATTAATTCCATCTTTATCTTTAAAATTTGCATAATCTGGATTTCCGTTAAATAATGGACTTGCCGCAGTTAACAGAATTTCGGCTTTTAAGGATAGTGCAATTGCCTTAGTTGCCCGACCCAATTCTGAAGATTGATTTTGAATAACGCCAGGCAGATCAGGAGCTGCTTCATCTAATAATGAAACAATATAATTTACCACCTCATCAACCGGTGCCCTCTTTACTCTTACTTCATCAGTAGAACTATTTATAGCTAAGTTTTCTTTAATTAGTGGAATAGGGCCATACATCCTCATCAGGTAAAAATGATAGTATGCCTTTAGAAATTTCACCTCGGCTATCCATCTTTTCTTTTCAGAATCTGATAAATCAATAGGTTTATCGATGTTTTCGAGCATAGTGTTGCAAAGGCGAATAGACCTGTACATACTATAACTTCCATTTTGTCCATCCCAAGCATTTAAACCTGGGTTAGAAGCAGTTTGTTGGCCTCTTAACAAATTAAATCCCGTTGTGTTATAACCTAAATAATTGCTTAAATTATTTGGATAAATAATTTCTGAGGAAGTTGTAAAGGCTGGGTTAGTTGAAACATCATTTAAACGTTGCGAGTAAGCATAACACGTAAAAAGATAATTTTCGGCCTCATTCCTATTTCTGAATGCATATTCTATAGTCCCTACATTGTCGGGCGTTACATCCAGATATTTTTTACAGGATATGCTAGACAGTATAACAACTATCATGCATATGTATTTATAATACAATTTCATATTTTATATATTGGATAGTTGTGGTCTACAAATTCACGTTTAAACCTATGTTATACACTTTTTGGATTGGATAATTAAATCCTTGTCCGCCAAGTTCTGGATCCCAAAGTTTAAAAGGTGCCCAGGTGAATAAGTTAAGTCCATTAAAATAAATCCGGGCATTGGCTAGTTTCATCCGGGTAGCCACTTTTTTAGGGAGTGTAAAACCTAGCTCTAATGATTTTAGCCTCATAAAACTTCCATCTCTCATCCACCAAGTACTTACTTGCCTGTTATTTTCTAACTGGTTTGCTGTGGTAGACATTCTCGGATACATAGCATATAAATCCTGATTATCGGGTGACCAATGATTATCAGCAAATGCCTGTAGTAATTGTGTATTACCAAGAATATAAGCATCCGGACTAGGAACAAACGGACTCACTCTTTCCGCATCTATAAAAAATGAAGCTCTGGCTTGTCCTTGAAAAAAAGCAGAAAGATCGAAACTTTTGTAAGAAGTAGACGCTCCAAACCCATATACTATTTCGGGAGTTTGTGAAAACCCAATATATGTACGATCTGATAAATCTATTTTACCATCATTATTTAAATCTCTATACTTAATATCTCCACCCTTTGGAGGCAGACCGTTTGATGAGAATATTTGTGAAGGTGAATTTTGAGCTTCTTTATCATCTACAAATAAACGTTCGGCAACAAAACCTAAGCGTCTTCCAATTCCCTGACCGGTAGTATACCTGTATGCTTCGGTGTATTGAGGCTCTTCATAATTAACATATTTGTTTTTTACAAAAGTGAAGTTTGACCTTAACGCAGTTGAAATCCCATTACTAAAACTCTTTTTATAATCTAATGAAAGATCAATCCCACGAGATTGGGCTTTACCAAGATTTGCACCTATAGACGATTCTAATCCCATAGTAGCCGGAATGGAGGACCTATCCATTAAAATGTCTGATTTTAAATTATTATAAACCTCTGCAATTAAACGAAAGTCTCTAAATAGCGACATTTCAAGAGCAAGATTGGTTTGACGTGACGTTTCCCAGGTAACATCCGGGTTTTCATAATTATTAATAAACACACCGTCTCGAGAATAACCGTTGGTTCCAAACGAAGCATAATTACCTCCACCATTTAAATTAATATCAGATAAATAGAAGAAACGTCTGTCACTAATGGCATCATTACCAACTAATCCATAACTGGCTCTAAGTTTAACGCGATCAACAATAGGCTTTAGCTTATCCCAAAACTTTTCTTCAGAAACAATCCAAGAGCCCCCGATTGTTGGAAAAAACCCATATCGGTGGGTATTTGAGAAACGCTCTGAACCATTATATCCAAAATTAGTTTCAACAAAATATTTGTCTTTAAATGAATAAGTTAAGCGGCCTGCTAAACCTAAATTCCGGTAAGGCAAAGATTTGAATAAAGTATTAGCGTTTGAATATCTGGTTTGTTGTGCAGTTCCAATTAACGTACTGCTTATATTATTATTTCCAAACCTCTTGTTGTAATCAAGACTTCCCTGAAAATACATAAAGGTGTTTAAATTAGATCCACCAGGAATATAGTTCAGGTATTCAACCCCAACATTACTACCAGTTGGATTTGAATTAAGCCAGTTTAATGTATACGTATTTGTCGATTTATTATAATCGCTATAATTATAATAATATGGAGAATAAGCTCGCTGTGAATCAAAGTAAGAATACCGATTCGTGTTGAAAATAGACCTGAAACTAAGACCTTCTGTTAAGAAATCTAGCTTTTGATTTAATTCTAACTGAGCAGACATTTTTGATTCAGAAGAATTTTTATGGCCTCTAAGCAATGCAGCATAAGGATTATTATACAAAATACTATTGTTGCTTGTACCACCAACATTCCCGAATAATATATGTTGTGTGTTTGCGTTTGCCTGATCTGCAGGGAAATAAGCAGGAAACAGAACCGGACTTGTATGGATAGCAATATTGTACAAATCGGTTGAGAAACCACCATCTGTTGCTAATGGACCATTGTATTCACTAAAATTACCTGATATTCTCAGAACCACTTCCGTAGTTCTGCTTAAATCAATATTAACGTTTGAACGTAATTGGTAATTTTGAAATTTAACATTGGTATTGCTATTATTCTGTGCATCATCACGCATAATTCCATTATCCAAATTATAAGATCCGGCAATATAATATCTGGCAACACCACCACCACCGGCAATATTCATGTTAGCTCTTTGCGTAGATGTTTGGTCTTTGAACAATAACTTCATCCAATCAACAGCTGGATAAACATACTCGTTACTTCCAGGAGCTTTGTTTATTGTTGCTTGTGTACCTAAGAACTTGTTTTGACTGAATGGTAACGGTGATAAAGGATCTCTACCAATAGAAGCTTCATTAAAAAGTTTCATATAAGTAATTGGATCTGCTAATTGAGGAGTTATAGCCGATTGAGAACTCGAATTTTCAAGTCTGAAACTTATCCTTGGTTTACCTTCTTTACCCTCTTTTGTACTAATCAAAATGACACCATTACCACCTCTTGCACCATAAAGCGAAGTTGCGCTGGCATCTTTTAAAATAGAGAAACTGGCAATATCATCTACCTGCATACGTGCAAGTTCAGAACTGGATACTTCTATATTATCAATTAAAATCAATGGGTCTTGTTTATAGCCAAACGTAGTTACTCCCCTGATAAAGAAACTAGAATTATCCTGTCCTGGCTGTCCGCTTCTTTGGTAGCCCACAACACCTGCTACCTGGCCAGCTAAAGCATTTGTTAAATTACTTGCCGGAATCTTCAATTCACCCGGCTTGATAGAAGTTACCGAACCTACAAGTGCTTCTCGTCGCTCTTTTTTACCAAAGGCAGTAATTACCACATCCTGCAAAAGGTTATCTTCTTTTAAAACAACATTATAAACTTGCCTATTTGCCGTAACAGTTATAGACTGGAATTTATATCCTATATAAGAAAACCGCAAAACATCTCCCACTTCTACATCCAAAACAAATTTTCCGTTTGCATCTGTCTGTGTACCAGATTTGGCTTTGTTGGCAACCAGTATACTTACACCCGGAAGCTTAACTCCCAAACTATCTGATACTGTACCTGTTATAGTTATTTTTTCTATTGCCGCTGATTCAAGTTTACGTCCACTTAGTGCTGGAGTATTGACTGCATTAGTCGCAATCTTTTCTTTGACTACAACAGTTTTCTCTCTAATAGTATATTCCAATTGTTGTCCATTTAAACAAATCGACAACACCTCATCTATACTCTTATTGTTCACTTGAATATTTACAGCTTTTTTATCAGCCAGAACTTTCCTGTCATAAATAAAATCATAACCAGACTGGTTATAAATTTCCCTGAAGATTTTCTCTAAGGTTACTTTTTTTTGGGAGAGCGTAATGCCTTGACCAAAGCTGGCTGCGTTTAACTGCATTATGCCCATAAAGAGTAAAATAGTAACAAATCGCATAATTCGAACTAATTTTTGGACATGCCATTTCAGGACACCTAAGTTCCTGTAATAAATTTCATACATTTGGTTAATTGGTTAGGAGTATATAGCTAGTAATTATTATTGCCCTAATCCACTACCTCCCAAGATGTTACAAGCACTTTGGGATTTCTTTAGATTAAGGATATTTTATTGACTTAATCGATTACGGCCAGTGGTGTTACAAGCACTGCTGGCTTTCTTTTGATTAAGGGGTTTATAGTAATTATTTTGTGACCAGAACCCTCCTTCCTTCTACTTTAAAATGCACCTTTCCTGTAAGTTCAATTAGATCTAAAACTTCAGAAATATTTTTTGAACGTGAAACAAATCCTCCAAGTTGGAAATCATCCGGTGCATCGGGTGAATAAACAATATCCACGTCGTACCAACGGGAAATTTTTCGCATTTCTGCTCTAAAATCATTACTGCTGAATATAAATTCACCATTTTTCCAGGCCATTTCTAAAGACAAGTCGGCCTGCTTTACTTCTAAACTACCTGTTTCGAGCACAGCTTGCTCACCTGGTTTTAATAATTGAGTTTGTTTCGTTTTAAGTTCTAAAACTTTAACACTACCTTCTAACAAAGTGGTTTTAACCGAAGATTCGTCCGCATAACTATTCAGATTAAAGTGCGTACCTAGTACTTCAACAATTTGTTTATCTGTAATTACCTTAAACGGATGGGCCTTATCATGAGCAACCTCAAAATAAGCTTCTCCATCTAATTCTACTGTTCTTAAATTTCCGGTAAATCTTGTTGGGTATTTAAGCGAAGATGCTGCATTCAACCATACTTGCGTACCATCGGGTAAGTTCACCTTGTATTTACCACCCCTAGGGGTTTCGATTGTATTAAAAGCCTCATTATTTTCACCTGAATTGTTCGAGCCAATTACCGTATAAACAAGTTGTCCGTTTTCAGTTTTTTCGATACGAACTCCAGCCTCTTCATCAAGTTTCCCTTTTACAGCATCTGATAATAAGATTTTACGGCCATTTGCCAGGGTTAATTGTGCAACATTCTTAGCTGGAGAAATATCATTAGCTGTTGGTGATACATCTTGGTTTGTCTTATAAAAATAAAGAGAAAATGCCGATACTAACAATACTACTGCTGCTGCAACCCATTTTATAGATTCCCTCATCTGAATAGTTTTACCAGGAACCTGTGCAAAATGGCTTAGTCCAGTAGTTTTAGCCAAGCGCTCCCTAATCATTAAATCTACTTTATGTTTAAGGTTACTTTCTTTAGAATAAATAACTACTTCCCGGTCATCGAATGAGTGATACCATTCATTAACAAGTTCAATCTCCTGCTCAGTAGCACATTGGTTTATATAGCTTTCGATAGCTTCAAAAAGCTCTTGTGAAATTGGCATTTCTTTGGTTTTGTATATAAGTACAACTTCTACGTGCTAGCACCTATGTCTAAATAATTTTATTTTAATAATTTTTAAACGAAGGAGGAATTTTTAAGATTAAGGTTTGCTTAGAATATCAGAAAGGCAAGAATACTTAAACTGACCGCGATTATAAAAAATGAGATTAGGGCGTTCGAGCGGGCTGTACATTACAATCTTTTTGCCCTAAGGAAGAGGGCAAAAAGGATTTTCACTACAATACTGAGGACAACTCTTTAATTTTAGCACCAAACCAATTATACTCATTGAACTTTCCTGCTGAAAAGTATATATAAGTAGCTATAAATGAACACCATACCTCCCATCCTGTTTTATGAGGGGTTGGGATGGTTGGGATTCCGGAGTGAAACCGAAATTCGCTTCAAAACCAAAATCCTTGACCCATCAATCCTGCGGAGTTTCCTAAGAACAGGTGAGCAGGCATGCGACCTTGGCATCTCTGCGAAAACCATCCATCTGACAAACAGTAGGATTAGTATTAAGATAATTGTCCCTAACTAAACTTTCCGGCCGGCCGGCATATCTTCCATTACGCAAAACCTGCTAAGTCTCCAAATATTCAGACATAAAATATCTATATGAAATCTAAGCCTCTTACCCATCTAAAAAAATCATTTTTACTGATTTACCAATCGCAGTATAGTCTATAATGCTTGTATAGTCGCTCTGATAAGGTAATTAAAGTGATGACTTCTATCGATTTCTTTGCGCCAATCATTATAGGTGGGTGACCTGCTGTAAGATAAATCTTCCTTAAACTCAAATTGACTTGCGGTCAAATAAGGTATTTGCCATTGTTCAGTATACCCAAATTTTTTATAATAAAAATCATTAAGGCGAGTATAATAATCTTGGCTCAATAAGGAAAAACATACAAAGAAACCATATTCAGGATTATTAACCTCGTAGTTTGATAGGTCAATAGTATGCCAGTGATTCTTTTTAGGTGATGAAGTAATTATCACATCGTTGATCAGTTCTTTACCCGGAGCACCAGTTATTTTGTTTCTTTCAAATATCCTTACCCTAAATGGGGCCGTAGCATCGCCCTTCATCTTTGAAAAAACATTCCCTTCTCTTAAAAAAAAAGCGACACTCATTATATACCCATTAATATTTGCCGAGCCTTGCATAAACATTGCAGTTTCTTTGCCGGGAAGACCATGTGATGTTGCAAAATAGGAATTTAATTTACTGCCAACTTTAATAATTACAGTCTTCTTATTGGAGACTGTAACTTCAGCTAATTCTAGAATATGCTGCTTTAAAACTATTGACTTATTACTTCCAACTAATTTATTGGCCTCTACTTTAATAGTTTTAAAACCAATACAAGAAAAGAAGATAGTATCTAATAAACTAACTTCATTAGAGGTAATAGAAAATTCACCTTTTAAATTAGTTGGGAAAAATAAACCTTTGGATGGAACACTTACTGTAGCAAATACAATTGGTTGTTTCGAACCATCAGTAATTATTCCTGACGTTTTAAAAGTTTGGCAAAACAAGGTGCCTGATAGAAATAGAAAAGCTAAAAAGGATAAAATTTGCTTCATTTTAAATGAGTAGTAATTGGATTAAAAAACAAAGACGAGTATACAAGATTATTAACAGTAACTGTATTAAATTTTGTGGAAGTTCTTTGCTAACCTTTTACTTACTTCTACCTCTTAACGTAACTATGGTTAGTTACATATTGGTTATCCACCTTGCTACCGCCACATACTTTAGCCAAACCCTCTACCCTTTCAACCTTAAACGCGGTTGAAGCGGATACCGGCCAATGTCATTAAGTTAAGGATTACATCGCTCTTTTATAATTAGTTAAGGCTTGATACTTACCTGCTCTGCGCTTTAGTTTCTTTATCCGTGGAACTTTTCTGTTTGGTCGAACT
>JAQBOG010000041.1 GCA_028288165.1 Sphingobacteriales bacterium
ATTAGGGGGGTGGAAAGGATATGAATCACAAGGAAAACCTGGAATTATTGTCTTAAAAAGAGGATTAGATAAATTTAATGCAATCTATTACGGATGGAGATTGGCAATAGATGTGGGTACACAGTAGTAACGCAAGGGGTATAGCGAGTTAAAAACAATACGGAACGACTGACTATTTCGTTAGTAGTTAAATAATTTTCCAATAATCCCGAAAACTCCCTATTGTTTGTTTAATTTCCCCTCTTATTAATTTAGTTTTAAATTGATCTATGAGTGACTGGAAAGAATTAGAAACTGCACTGATTTCTTTTAGGGATGAACGTAATTGGAAACAATACCACAACCCAAAGGATATTGCCTTGGCTCTTTCTATTGAGGCAGCTGAACTAAATGAGTTGTTTCTTTGGAAAAATCCTGAGGATGCAAACGTAGAAAAGGTAAAAGATGAGCTTGCAGATGTAATAGGATACGCTTTACTGCTTGCAAATACTTATGGGTTTGAGATTAACGAAATAGTGCTGAATAAGATCAAGAAGAATGCTGAAAAGTATCCGGTTGATAAAGTAAAAGGTTCCTTTAAGAAGTACGACGAGTTGTAATGATAATATATCAAACAACAAAACGCGGATTTCTAGACGATATACTTTCTAACGATATTGAAAATATCGTTCGCGAAGATATGGTAGCATACGGTGCTAAACGTGTTGGCTTAAGTGAACTTACATCGTGGAAAAACTCATTGCAATATATGAGCAATGTATTACATGATGCGGATATTCCCGATGACTGCAATATTGCTATTGAATATCATATTCCACAAACTTCTAAACGGCTAGACTTTATTATTACTGGTCAAAATGCTGACAAAAAAGATCATGCTATATTAATCGAATTAAAGCAATGGTCTGAAGCGGAACTGACAGATAAAGATAGCTTGGTGAAAACTCGGTTTAAAGGTGGTAACACATTAACCCCACATCCTTCTTATCAGGCATGGTCATATGCTGCACTTTTGCATGGCTTCAATCAGACTGTGTATGAAGACAATATTCAACTTCAACCCTGTGCATATTTACATAACTATACTGATGACGGAATAATTAACCATCCGTTTTATCAAGAATACATTGATAAGGCTCCGCTTTTCCTAAAGTCGGATGCGCTAAAGCTTCGCAACTTTATAAAGCAGTTTGTTAAATACGGTGATAAGTCTAATATCATGTACCGGATTGATGCGGGCAAAATTAAACCGTCTAAAAGCTTATCAGACAGCATTGCTTCGATGATCAAAGGCAATCAAGAATTCGTATTGATTGATGATCAGAAGGTGGTTTATGAAACAGCTTTAGCACTAGCTCAGCAATCTAGTGTCGGCAATAAAAACGTGTTGATTGTTGAAGGTGGCCCTGGTACAGGAAAATCTGTTGTCGCCGTAAATCTACTTACTGCCTTACTCAAAAAGGGTTTGAATGCCCGATATGTTACAAAGAATGCAGCACCACGTGCCGTTTACCAAGCTAAGTTAACGGGCACACTTAAAAAGACAGTCATAGGTAACTTATTTACAGGTTCTGGTGCTTTCATCGGCTGTGAAGAAAATGTATTCGAAGCTTTAATAGTTGATGAAGCTCACCGATTAAATGAAAAGTCAGGAATGTTCAAGAACCTTGGCGAAAATCAGATTAAGGAGATTATACAAGCGAGTGTCTTTTCGGTATTTTTCATTGATGAAGATCAGAAAGTAACGCTTCATGACATTGGAGACAAAAACGAGCTACTAAAATACATTGAAAAAGAAGGTGCAGCAGTTCACCAGCTAAACTTAAGCTCTCAATTCAGATGTAATGGTTCAGATGGCTACCTAGCCTGGCTCGATAATACTTTGCAGATAAAAGAAACGGCCAATACTATCTTGGATACCAAAGAATATGATTTCAAAGTGTTTAGTTCTCCGGCTGAATTACGAGATGCGATTTTTGAAAAGAATAAAATTAATAACAAAGCACGTTTAGTTGCAGGCTATTGCTGGGACTGGGCAAGTAAGAAAGATCCAAAAGCATTTGATATTTCATTTCCTGACAATGATTTTGCGATGCGGTGGAATCTTGAAACCGATGGAAGCTTGTGGATTGTTAGTCCCGAATCAGTCAGTGAGGTGGGTTGTATTCATACCTGTCAAGGCTTAGAGGTAGATTATATCGGTGTGATAGTAGGAGAGGATCTTATTGTTCGTCATGGCGAAGTGATTACAGATGCTTCAAAACGTTCTAAAAATGACTCGTCGGTGCGAGGGTACAAATCATTAATGAAAAAAGATCCAATTGAAACCACTGAAAAGTTGGATCGGATTATTAAGAATACCTATAGAACATTGATGACCAGAGGAATGAAAGGGTGTTATGTATATTTTGTTGATTCGGATACAAACAAATGGTTTAATGACAGAATTGAAACCAACTAATTTTAATTAAAAAAGCTATGGCAAGAGTCGTAAACCCCAAAAGTCATCTATCGATATTATTAAATGACAGGGATGAGTATTTTATTGGATTTGGAAGTAAAACTTTGACGAATGATGGAGTTACCTACGGTGATCTCCTTGAACTAATAAAGGGTAATATTAACGAGCTAGAAGTAAGGGGGATTGCTGGACCACTAAGAGAGAATATTCACGGGCGAAATGTCAGAAAGCAACCCGAGCGTAAAATCGAAGTTGAAAAGCACATTAGTTATACCAGAAAAGACGGTACAAAAGTAGAATATGATAGAATCTTTAATATTTGGGAAAAAGAACACATACAAGGACCCAAATTGAAATTGTTTACTACTAAATCACCACTCGGAGAATTGGTTTTACATTTTGGTTTATTAAAATATACTGATTCTCAAGTAGACTATTATAGCGAAAAACTAGCAATGAACATTTGTAATGCGCTGGCTGGATATTATGAGCTTTATCATCCAACTTTTATTCCCATTTTAAAACCTACCTCCACGTTTTCCAGAAAAGTTTTAGAGAAAGGCATAGGATCGATTAAAGATAAGTTAACAGATATTAAAGAAAGGCTGAATTCTGGTGAACAGCTAGACGATGCTGGTAGAAGCTATCGATTTGCTATTCTACAAAACTTTAAGATTACTGACATTTATGATGGCGAGGGTGGATTCAACGAGTACTTCCAGTTTGAGTTTCGAAATGATGATATTGTAATTCTAGAAAACTTGAACAATGGAAATGCAACATATATTTTTAAGTTATCAGAATTCGAAAATAGAACAGATTTTAATAAAACGACAGCGAGAGAACATTCAGCATTCCTCGCAAGACTTATCCACCATGACGTTGAATCCTGGGAAAAACATTTAAGCACTTATTTAATACCTATTAACAATAAGAATTCAAACTAGGGGAATTTCTAAGGTTTTTAGGGATATGTTGATGGATAATATGCAAAGTTCAACCTTGGTCTAGTTTAAATTATAATTGTAGAATCATATGAAAATGTCAACTAATTAAAAGAGTTTAATGACACATTTTGACCCAACTAAGAACAAGGTACTATTTGGTAGTACGAACAAACTATCTGACTGGGTAGCTGAAAATGATGACCAAGCCAAAGTTATCGATAAAATCAAACTGATGCTCAAAAATTATCTTGAGCTAGACAATGTCAGTTTCCTATTTGGTTCCGGAACTTCAATTCATTTAGGAGCAGTGGCAATTCGCAATTTTCCCGTAGAAATAGAAACATACATCAACGAGCAAAATGCAATTCTTGATGGAATAAGTGATGAATTTATCATAGTGATTAAAAAATTGCAGGGTGATTTTTTAAAGTTTGGAAAAGAAAATTTGATTGACGAGACACAGACCTTCAAGGATCAAAGAGGATGGAAATTTGAAATTGTCGATGACATTATCCGTGATATTGAATCTAAAGAAATTTTCATTGAATATGAAAAGGTTCTCAACTATTTGATTGCACTGGATTTCGTTTTGAATGAAGAAAAAAGTGAACAAAGAACAGATAAGTATGCTGAGTTAATAACTACAATTAAGGAAGGTTTGTTTAATGTTTGCAATTTGGAAAAAAGAGAAGTTTCTCAAACTATAATAGATAGAAAAAAAGCAAGTCAATTTGAAAAGGAAAACCAGCAAGGCGCTCTGTTAGAAACTCAAAGTAGATATATCTTTCACGAAAAATTTATAAAGGCTTTACTTCAACGGCCTTTGAATCTAAGAAGAGCCAATATCTTTACAGCGAATTATGATTTGGCCTTTGAATATGCATTTGATAAATTAGGAGTTCATTATATCGATGGCTTCTCTGGCTTCCATAAACGATTTTTTAAACCAGAAACATTTGAATATGATATTTTCTATCCTGGTTCCACAACTTCTGGAAAAATTCAAAGAATTGAAAAGGTAGTACGATATTTTAAACTGCACGGTTCTTTGTCTTGGGTCAATTCTGAATCCAGAGATGCCACTAATCTTTATGGAATTGAAGAAAAACCGCTGGAATTAATCGAATTACTAAACAAGAAAGGTGAATAATAATCTACCCGTCAGCTGTTAAAAAGTCCTACACTCTTGATTTACCGTATTCAGAATTGTTCCGGCAATTTGCTTCAACTATTACACAATCGCAATCTGTTCTCATAACTGTTGGATATTCTTTCGGTGATGACCATTTTAATGACATTATTTACCAAGCCCTATCTAATCCAACATTTACACTAATCGTTGTTGATTTTCAAGGCACACGGAGTGAGTACATAAATAATTTGAAAGAACTTAACGATCCAAGAGTTATTATACTTGAAGGAGAGTTTTTTGGGGACTTCTTGACATTTTCTGATACGTTGATGCCCAATTTTAACAGTATAGACAACAATGAAAAAGTTGCTCATACATTAAACGCACTATTTAGCGCAAAGACATCCAATCAAACAACAGAAGAAGCTGTTAAAGCATCGAACCATGAGTGAAAGAAACATTGGTAAAGTCATTTCTGTAGATAGCTTTAGAGCATATATCCGATTGGAAGATGACCTAAAAAGCCTTTATAAAAGTGGTTATGAAGATATCTATGAAGTGGCCCGAATTAATTCGTATGTGATAATACCGATAGGTGCAGATAGAATTGTGGCGATGGTTACGAGTGTTAGAGCAATTGACGAAACTGAACTGGGGAAGAATAAAGAAGCAATATTCTTGACCAAATCTGCAAGATATTTAGTTGCAACAATGATTGGAACAATTGAAAATAATGGGAAATATATTCAAGGTGTCTACAATTATCCGATTCTCGATAATCCTGTATGGTATGTTACCCGACAAGATCTTGATAATATTTTCGACCAAAAAGAAAAAGAATCGATTGATTTTGAGAACGACTATTATCTACCAATTGGAACATCTCCTTCCTTTTCAGACTATAGAATCAAAATTAATCCCGACAAGTTTTTTGGAAAGCATGCTGCAATATTAGGGAATACAGGTTCGGGTAAATCATGCACGTTCGCTTCCATTATTCAAAGTATGTTTGAATTTGAATATAATGGAAAGAAGCTGCAAAATGCTCACATAATAATATTTGATACAAACGGTGAATATAAACAAGCTTTTCAGGGTACAAAAGAAAATCCTTATAAGAATTTAAATGAAGTTAACGCCTTTCATGTAGATAAAAATGGGATGAAAGTCCCGTTCTGGTTTATGAACTTCGCTGATTTTGATTTTTTATTTGAACCAACTTCTGGGACGCAAGCTCCTTTATTTAAAAGAGCTTTGGGACTTGCAAAAAATCAAACTGTTGCGTCGGTAAAGAAATTAATACCGCAAGCATATATGTCGAAATTACAGTCTATAGTAAGAGAATGTGATGAAAATGATTTCAAAATCAAAAACACAGTTTTCTTCGAGCTCGAGGATTTTGGTATAGAATTATTAAGATTAGAAACCGATTTCGATAAAAGTAATATATTAAATGCCTTACGTAATCTGATTAAAGAAAAAAAAAGCAAGCTCTCCAAACCAAAACAATATGTTGAAGGAACTATTAGCGCTTTTGTATTAAATGAATGTTCTGTAACTATTAAAGCAGAGTTATCTACTTATAATACATCGGTTATAAATCTTGAAGTAGCCGAAGAACGGAACATAGATTTACCAATATTTTTTAATTTTAAAGAGCTATTAGAGAGATTTTTCGAAGAAGCAATTAATGAGAATGAAAATTCTAGTAATAGGTTAAGAGAATTTGTTTCAACACTGAGATTAAGATTACAATCGTATTTAGGTGATGAAAGAATTTCCCAACCTTTGTTGCTTACTCAAGCCGAGGAGATTACAAACGCTTTGGCAAAATTCATCTCCTTTATTTTAGGAGATTTTTGTAAAGTTTATAAAACAGAGGATACAGATTTATTCACCCAATATTATAAAGAACAATTAGCAAAAGAAGAAGCCGAAAAGCTGGTTGAAGGCAAACCAAGCCAAATAACAATTATTGATATGTCTTTATTACCTTATGAAGTTTTAGAGACAATCACGGGGTTAATTGGCAGGCTAATTTTGGAGTTTGTTTCTCGTTTTCCCGAAAGTGACCGAGGAAAGTTACCTATGGTTATTGCTCTTGAGGAAGCGCAAAATTATATTCCAGAAAAAAATAGAGGTGACAGAGATTCAATAGCGAAAAAAGTGTTTGAACGCATTGCCAGAGAAGGTCGTAAATACGGAATTTCGTTGCTCGTCTCTAGTCAGAGACCGTCTGAATTATCCAAGACTGTATTATCTCAATGCAATTCGTTTATCATTCACAGGCTTCAAAATCCCGAAGATCAAAAATATGTTAGACAATTGGTTTCAGCGGCTAATGAGGATATTTTACAACAACTTCCTATCTTACCTCAACAACATGTTGTAATTATGGGAGATGCCGTGAGAACACCAGTTCAAGCTAAAATGACTACTGCTAATCCCAAACCTAATAGCAATAATCCAAAATTTATTGAAAACTGGACAAGGGACTTACCAGCTGACTTTCCAAATTATCAAAAGATTGCTGAGGCATGGGAAAAAGGTGAAAAGTATATTCCCGCAAATAATGAACCTAACGTTTGATTATGAGATTGAGTTTGCATTCTAGCAAATACGCCGATGTGGTGAGTATTAACAAACACTTCTTATAGCTTACCCAAAGCATCCTAAATATGAGTGCTACAAAGATACAATACGTAGTAATCCGTCGTGATGATGTCAATGATATATTATCAGGGAATTTTAGTTTTGAGATGGTAATCTTGAATACGTTACGTTACTATCCTGAAGACTTGCTACAATTCAGACAAAACTTTGATTATTTTGACTATGTAAAGGAACAGAATGACATGGGTGTTCAAATTCTGTTTCTTCCTATTGCACAACTTCTACGGAAAGGAAGGGTCGAAAGATTTAAGGCTATTTTAGCTCATTTAAAAAGAATCTGTGTGTTATTTGTTCCTTGGGAATTGCGGTTTAAGGCCAGAGATTTTTTAAATGCACTGCGCATAGAAATGTCTTTGCCGATTTATTATTCAATTTACAATGATGAAGCGCTTGTGGAGGTACAAGGTGATTCTCAAAACTTCATAGATCATTATGGCTTTTATCGCTTACTTCATAGAGATGTTAAGATACTATCGAAACATGTGTCTCACAATTGTAAGCTGCCAAAAAAACTACAGCTTAAAATACCACATGACGCACATGTTGTTGACCACTCATTTCATTTCAAGCCGATTGTTAGCAATGTAATCAATTCATTGAAGGCTGATAATATCAGTTACATTTCGCACCATGATAAATGGGCAACAGCCTCAGATATTGACAGACAATCAATGTTGTTGGGATCACTAGAGGAGTTGGATGATATTCATTTAGAATGGGGCATGGAAAATCATCTTTCTTCGAGATGGTCTCTTCCTACTTTAATTTTAATTTTTCCATTTCATAACCCCGTGCTTAGAAAAGTATTAGAACGCAGCCAAAATAATCCAATAAAAAATATATTGCTTGCCGAACAAAGAGACGATTATATCTTCACTTTAGATAACGAAGAAGGTTTGGATGAAGAGCAGTTTAAAAAACTTTCTGGAAAGATTCTGAAAAGCCAATATGATATCCTGGATGGAATAGGATATCTCCATTCGACTTTCCAATTTTCACCTGTACTAAGGTTTCCTATTAGAAGCTCGATATTAAATAGAATGTTATCGATGTTCAGCTTAGGCAAACGGACTGGAATATTAACGAGCCATTCAAGATACAAGAGTATCCTTAAATTTGGAAAAAAACTGAACGAGACTTTTTTGTCTAGGGAACTGGAAGACTACCTCAGCAATCGAGATGGACAAATCCTCGTCATATCCGATCTCCCTATTGAATGGATGACAATCAAAGGGATCCCCTTAAACTTCCTATGCGATGTTTGCCGATTGCAAGATTCCAACATACAAGGGCTAATCAATAACTATTCAGCTTTCAGCAAATTTAGGTTTAAGCTTGGTTCCAATAGTGTGAAAAGAACATTGGTCATCTTCAGCGGCAGTGAACAAGACAAAACCTTTTTTAATGAAAGTATTAAAATGGCCCAGCTTTATAGAGAAGAGCAAGGTTTTATCATTGGCTTCGCCTCTAGTGGCCAAGAGGTTAGCGATTTGCTTGATTGCCATAAACCAGTAATTTTAATATTCGATTGCCATTGTGTTTTCGAACTCGAAACATTGAGTTGTTACCTCAAGTTAGGAGATACGCGGCTTTATGCTGAAGATATCATCGTAAGTGAACTTTATGCGCCAGTTGTTTTTTTGGCTTGCTGCAACAGCAATCCTAATTATGACAACGTCAACAAATTGCATGATGCGTTCTTTCAGGTTGGAGCGTTAAGTGTTACAGGCACTTTTTTGCCGATAGATATGAACAAAGGGACATTTATATATTTAAGGATGCTTACCCTTTTGAATTCTGCTAACGAGAGAAAGGCATCAGGTAATTGGCTTCATTTTGTAAGTTTTGCTATAAGAACCTCAGTGATATGGGAAGCGAGATTCAAATGTTATAAGAAGTTGAAACGTGAACTTACGGATGATGAGGAGAAAGTCTTTATTGAACTGCTTGAAAAGTTACATAGGTTTGAAGACCGAAATGAAGTATTTCACCAGCTGCTAAACAACGGCGTTAAACTTTCGCCCGAAATGAAGTTATTTGTAAAAGATACTAACTTAGAATTTTCATACTATACCCATTATGGAAGGCCTGACCTGATAGGGTTTAGAGATTAAGTTTGAAAATTATAAAATCCTTGAGTAATATTCCCTTTCGTTCTTACGTGGGCACCTTAATCATTCCACCTTTCTGCCGTTTTTGGTGTTGTCACCAATAAATTAGGTATCACCTTACGGAAGTGATTGATTCCCATTTGCACTAAGTAGTTTCATGCAGCTTTCGTCCTGTGCACATCAGTTACAAGTATTATCCTGATCTTTCAGCAACGATTTATCAGTCGAAACATCTGTTAGTAGAAGACATAGAGGATATCTTCCTTAAAAGCCTACCTTTTTATCCGTAGAGTTAAGCTTTGGCGCCTTTACGGATTCAATAGTAAAATGGAGTCTCTGACTCGCTATAACCAAAACCAAATTACATCATGTCCAACCGTGGCTTACCATAAGAACCAGCAGGCCTGTTTGGGTTTTGCTTTATGGATATGTGTTCTTGTCAATTAATATTTTAAATTCATATGCTACTTTCACTTATATATAAATCATTGCATTAAAAATTTTTTTATTCTATCAACAAATTAAAACATAAAGAAACTAAGTTTGGTAAAGTGTGAAAAGTGTGTAATTTAGGGTCTCATTAAGTAAACAAATTAATTATGTCAGGAGGCGGAGGTGGATACATGCCCGAAATTAAGAGCAATCAAGATGTTGATTGTAACAAATTATCAATGGTTACGAGCCTATCAAGTCCTGTGAGCCATGTTATATTGAATACTAAAGTTGGTGATGAGTTGGAAATCCAACTCATTACACCAGCTTCACTTCAGGTGTTTAATGCAAATGGTGAGCTCGTTGGGTCGCTTTTAGTTACGCAACGTGATAGAATTATTAAATGTATCAATGAAGGTGTAAAGTTTGTTGCTATCGTTTTAAAAATAAATGGTGGTAATTGTGAGATTAGAATAAAAACTTCATGATTACCATCATTGGTGGAACCTACCACGAAACATGTTTAGAACCTCATTTTCAAGAAACTTACGGTTCTGGCTTGAGAGCATGTAAAGTGATATTAAGTCTTGATTCAACTTTAAAAGTCGACTTCTTTACTTTTATTGAAAAGGAATTAGAAGCTTATTTAAATTCCTATAGTGATTTATACAAGGGGCTTACAAATCATTTTGATCTGATAAATACAACTCCATTGTTTTATTATGATTATCCGCTGATTAACTCTCGTATTTTTCCTCGCTTAGATACAATTGTAAAATCGGAAAACCATCTTGATGTTAATGCTGAAAATATCTTGATGTACGGCTTCATTGAAGGAACGGCTAAAGTTGTTGGCAATAAAGTAGTGTACGATCCGCAATCACCTATAAATCCGCAATCGTTTATATTATCAGGTTCACAAGCAACGGAGCTTGTAATAATATTGAATTGGACAGAGGCCGTTGTTTGGGCAAAGTCTGAAGTGTTAGATGATATCAAAAACTATTTTTTTATAGTTGAAAAAGCTGATTATGTGATTTTAAAAATGGGAGCAATGGGAGCTTGCATATTTTCGAAAGAAAATGAATCAACGAATATTACTGTCTACAGAACTGATAATGTGTGGAGCATTGGGTCTGGCGATGTGTTCGCTGCCACATTTTCTTATAACTGGTTTCTTGGAATAAATGTTATTGAGGCAGCAAAAAAGGCTTCCTACGCTACAGCTGAATACTGCAACTGCGGAGATTATCAATTTCATGAATTTGAAAGTAACCCTAACATAATCCCTTTAAATATAACTGAGCGTCCGAAAGGACAAATTTATTTAGCAGGTCCGTTCTTCACCTTTAGCCAAAGATGGCTAATTGATAGAATTAGGCGTGATTTAATGGAAATGGGGCTCAATGTTTTTTCTCCATTGCATGACGTTGGGTATGGAATCGGTAAAGAAATAGCAATTAAAGATATTGAAGCTCTTAAGAAATCATCACTAGTATTTGCTGTATTAGACGGAATGGATTCGGGGACGTTGTTTGAAACGGGATATGCAGCTGCAAAGGAAATACCCATAATTGGATATGTGCAAAACGAGTCAGAAAATTCCCTTACTATGCTAAAAGGCTGTAAATGCGAATTTGTAAAAGACTTAAGCACTGCCATTTACAAAGCTTATTGGACATTGGCAGATAATGAATAAAGGAATCTTGCTTTCCGGTGGCCTAGATTCAATTGCTTTAGCCTATTTAATTAGACCAGACATTGCATTTACAATTGATTACGGGCAAAAACCAGCTAAAACAGAGATCTCTGTTTCTGATAAAATTTGTAAACTTTTAAATATACACCATGAGGTTATTACTGTTGATTGCACATGCTTAGGAAGTGGTGATTTATCAAATAATAAAACCTTAGCAATAGCGCCCTCAACAGAATGGTGGCCTTATAGAAACCAACTTCTAATTACTCTAGCTTGTATGAAGGGAATAGCCATGGACATATCAGAGTTAGCTTTAGGGTCAGTAAAAACGGACTCCTTCCATAAGGATGGTACCAATAGCTTCTATGATAAAATCAATGATTTAATGCAATATCAGGAAGGCAATATTAAAGTAACATGTCCATCAATTCATATGATGTCAACTGAACTTATAACTATGTCAAAGGTTCCGATGGAAATTTTATTGTGGGGGCATTCATGTCATACTGCAAATATTCCCTGCGGGATATGTCCGGGTTGTCTTAAGCATCTAAGAGTAAAACAAGATTTAGGTTTAGATATTGAATCATCGGAGAATCAATAAATCCACAGCTACATCATATTATTTAATTGATAGCGAACAACTAAAATCATAATTGAAATCAACCTAACAAGACAATTAAACTTATGGAATGGAAACACCTGCTATCCGCCCAAAGATGGGGCTGTGAAAAAGCTTTGGTAGAGGATAATGATAAAGCAAGATCTCAATTTCAAAGGGACTATGATCGCTTAATTTTTTCTTCGCCTTTTAGGCGCTTACAAAATAAGACCCAGGTTTTTCCTTTGCCAGGTAGTGTGTTTGTACATAATAGGCTAACGCATAGTTTAGAAGTCGCTAGTGTAGGTAGGTCTTTAGGCACAATATTTTATAATAGGTATAAGAAAGAAAATCCAAATGCAGACTCTGAGTTACCTTTATTAAGCGAGGTTGGGAACATCGTTGCAGCAGCTGCATTGGCTCATGACCTCGGAAATCCTGCATTCGGACATTCCGGAGAGGCTGCTATTTCGAGATATTTTACAGATGGAGATGGAAAAATTTATCAAGGTCAGGTAAATCGTGACCAATGGAATGATTTGATACATTTTGAAGGGAATGCGAATGCTATTCGCATTTTGACACATTCTTTTAAAGGTAAAGGAAATGGTGCTTTTGCCTTAACATATTCTACACTCGCAACTATTGCTAAATATCCTTGTGCATCAATAGCAGGACATGAGGATAGTTATATATTTAGGAAGAAGTATGGGTTTTTCCAATCAGAACAAGAGACTTTCAAGACCATTGCCGACGAGTTGAGGCTTGCAATGGTTCTCGATAAACCACTTATATATAAGAGGCATCCGTTAACATACCTAGTCGAAGCAGCAGATGATATTTGTTATAATATAATTGACCTTGAAGACGCCCATCGACTTAAGATACTAAGTTTTGCGGAAATTAAAGAGCTATTATTACCTTTTTGTGGTGATTCAGACATAGAAGAAAGATTGTCCAGTGAAATGCAGGATGAAGATGCCAAAATTAGTCTCTTAAGAGCAAAAGCAATCAATACATTAATAATGGCTTGCTCAGAAATATTTTACACTGAACAAGCTCAGATTTTGAAAGGGGACTTTAATCATAGCTTGACAGATGCTTTGCCTGCTAACTATTGTGCTGCGTGGCTTAAGATTGAAGAGATTTCCAAAGAAAAAATTTATAATTACTCATCTGTTATCCAAAAAGAGGTTTCGGGTTACAAGGTTATGGCTGGCCTGCTAGAAGAGTTTATACCAGCGTTAATAAACAACAACACGCATTATTATAAAAAACTGGTGAAACTCATACCTCGCCAGTTTCAAACTGAAGAAAAGGATGTATATTTTAAAATTCAGTGCGTACTTGATTTTGTTTCTGGCATGACAGATTTATATGCCGTAGAACTTTATAGTAAAATTAAGGGGATCTCTTTTCCATCTATTACTTAAAGCAAACTACCTATTGTGGCACCCCTCTGTCCGTAGAGTTAAGCTTTAGCGCCTCAACGGATTCAATAATAAAACGGAGTCTCTGACTCCTTATAACCAAAATACTACATCATGTCAGACCGTGGCTATACAATTAGAAACCAGCATGCTGTCCATTTCATCACCTTCGGTGGTTCAATGGAATGATGTGTTTTCTAGAAGAGAATATGCCGACATACTGGTAGAAAGTTTAAAACACTGTCAGAAAGAGAAAGGATTAAAGGTTCATGACTGGTGCATCATGAGCAATAATGTACATTTAATAATATCAGCTACAGAGCCGAACAAACTTTCAGACATATTGAGAGATTTAAAGAAGTTTACCTCAACTAATATAATCAAGGCGATTTCAGGGAATGCTAAAGAAAGTAGAAAAAGCTGGATGTTGTGGATTTTTAAAGATGCTGGTGAGAAAAATAATAGAAATAAAGATCATCAGTTCTGGCAACAAGATAATCATCCGATAGAATGCGATACAAACGAAATTCCTGAAACACGATTAATTTATCTTCATCAAAATCCAGTAAGAGCAGGTTTGGTTAGATACGAGCAAGATTATGTCTATTCGTCGGGAATTGATTATTATGCGGAAGGAATTGGGTTGATTGAAATTGATTTTGTGTAAGCGAGTCAGAAACTCTTTTCTATTTATGAATCCGTAGAGCCCTGCGGAACTGTGCGGACAGATAGGGTTTCTTAAATGTTTAGCGGCCGACTAAGAAAGAACTAAATTTTGCGAATAAGGTGTTTTATCTGACGTATATCATTCTTTTACATAATCCAACTTCTCGAGTCTTGCGGTCGTGCTTTTTATATTATTTATTTTAAAGTATAATAGCAATCCTAAATAGGCAAAAATGATATAGGCAAATGCAAAAACGTATTTATCCAATTCTCTTCCCAACAGATTTTTTAAAAACTCAAAATTCTTTAAGTAAATAAGTCTCGTTACAAAAAAATGTAAAAACTGAAATAAGGTAAGTAAAAAGGTAGCAGTTATGATGGTGGAGTATTTTGGGTCTCTCCATACTTTCCCATAAACATAGCCGCCAATAAAAAATGAGAGAAAAGCAAATGGTTGTGTATAAAGATGCAAGTTATCTTTACTAAAAAATCCTTTTCCAATAAATCTTCTCATTTCTAATAAATCGATATGTTGGAAGAAATAGATGTTATTCCTAATTGAAATCACTAATTGTGCAACACCATATAATAAACAAACAATTGCTAAAAGATTCCAATAATTTATATTATTGGTAGTTGTTGAATTAGACCTAACTTTATTTACCTCTTCAAATTTCACGGTCTCGAACTTTTTATAGAGAGCAGTTGTTAAGCCAGTAAGTGAGACTCCCGCGACTCCAGCAACTTCTTCACCCAAGAAGTTTTTAATCAAAATTATTATAATAAGATATATGCAACTGATAGTCACAGTTGTAATTATGAATGGTGTATTTACAATTTGTTGAGCTCTCATTCTTTTTTTTATTAAATTGATTGAAATTAGTTATCGTGGCTTCAAATTAAAATAGCTAATACTAGCTATTTTGCCATCCATCTATATTCTGCCCCCTTTTGGCGCCAGTATGAAGGGCGTGCAAAGAGGGCAATGGCTACTTGTGCCTTCCATGCTATGAAGACCATGCATTGTTTGAAATACCAGATTACTTTGTAACCTGAGCTCGATTAATAAATTGCAATTGAACCGTGCTGGCGTTATTAATCAAATTTCATTGAACGCTTGCTCGGTTTGCGTGAGGGATTGTAGTGAAAATCCTTTTTGCCCTTTTTCCTTCAGGGGAAAAAGATTGTAACGGAAAGCCCGACCCTCTTGGGACACGCCAAAATCTATATTTCTTTATATTATAAATCGAACTGAGGTTTGTAAGCTTTTCCTTATTAACTGAACAGCTATTTTTATTAGGGATGAATACATGAATACAAACAAATCCTGTTGGATAGCTGGAAAACATTGTATGGCAGAAAAGGGACTTGAAATATGCGGTGGGTGCATCATGACGAGCCATGTGCATACGATTATTGGTACAAATAAAAATAAGCTTGAAGATATTATGCGTGATAGGAAGCGGCGGACATCTGAAAAACTACGGCAAGCTATTTTGCTACATCCGAAGGAAAGCAGGAAAGAATGGATGTTATGGATGATGGAAAGGGCTGGCAGGAAGAACGGCAACAATATAGGTTTTCAGTTTTGGTAGCAGAATAACCACCCAATCGTTTTCATAATATCCAGAAAAACATAAAGTTTAGATTATACGCATAACAATCCCGTAGCAGCTGGCATCGTAGATAAGCCGGAGGATTGATTATACAGCAGTGCGAGAGATTACTATGGCTGAAAAAAGGGATGATTGATATAAAATTGGTAGAGGCAATAACAGATTGATGAAATGAAAGGCACAAGTACTCAACCGGCACAAGGCCATGCTGCATACTTGCGCCAAACGCGAACATTTCGAACAGCTCGGTTTATTTGTTATTGTTCCGCGGGTTGTTCGGTTGGAAATTTAGTAACGTCCATGTAGAAAATTTCCCAAGTGTGCCCATCAAAATCTTCAATGGTACGTTGTTGCATAAAACCATAATCTTTCATTTCAGTGGGTTCTATTCCACCTGCTGTTATCCCATTTGTTACAATGCTATTTACTTCATCAACACTGTCAACCGATAGTGAAAAAAGTCCTGCTAAGCTTGATTTTGTATCTGCAATTGGTTTGGTTGCAAAGCTTGAAAACTTTTCATGTGTCAATAGCATTACAAAAATGTTTTCACTCCAAACCATACACTTTCCAGCATCGTCCGAAAATTGAGGATTGTTTGTAAAACCTAATGCAGTATAAAAGTCCATAGATTTTTGCAGATCTTTTACTGCAAAATTGATAAAAACTTGCTTCGCCATTTTTTAATAGTTTTTGTTAATGTTAAATTTAATTTCTGTTTATTCCTGTCGGGGATTGTCTCTGTACAACCACCGCCACTGATTAGAAGATTTGCAATGGGCGGGCATTAGAATGCTAGCAGCTTTGCATTTTGCACAGATATTGATAGCAGTACAAATGTTCAAGGTACTTCCGTTGGCCCTCCTTTTGCAAATACCTTATTATCCGTTCGTTCGTTTCGGTCTATACTTTTCCGTTATATGCTGGGTCAAATTCCACAATCCATTCAATACCGTATTTATCTCTAAAACAACCAAAATAGGTACCCCACGGACTATCACCAATAGGCCCTTCTATTTGTCCTCCTACTGAAAGCCCATTAAATAATTTGTCGGCTTCTTCTTTACTTTCCGCACTTATTACAATTTTACTTCTGTTTTCATTTTCGTTTGTTTTCCCAAAAATTTCCGGAACATCATTTGCCATCAGCATATTACTTTTACCGATAGGCAAAGCAATATGCATCAGTTTATTTGCTTCTTTTTCCGCTACCGGGAATTCAGGGCTTGCAAGGTCTTTAAAACGAATAATTTTTGCAAACTCTCCGCCAAATACTGATTTGTAAAAGGTAAATGCCTCTTCGGCATTTCCGTTGAAGTTAATGTGAGGATTGATTAGTGCCATAGCTTTATTTTGAGTTGTTTTTATATAACAATGTTGGCCCAATGAAATCTGAAAGTGTTTTGTAAGCCGTTGTTACATAACGCCTTTATACCGTTTTCCGGAAATTTTCGTCCTTGCACTTCGGCATAAGTGATTTATTAGTATCCAAACGTACAAATTTAGCTGCAAGATAAGTACGGTATAAAAGCGTCAAAAAAGAGGTTGTTTACGTCAAGAGAGTAAATGGCTCGTCTTTGTTGGTATTGTCACCAACAAATCAGGTATTCCATGCGGAAGTCTATGACTCCTCCGCTAGTCCAAGTGTGCAGATTAGTTTGCTGGTGTGAGCTTGTAGCTCGTTCAAGATTGGTTTCAAAGCCAATCTTAGAGTCAAAACTATGGAAATAAATACGGCTAAAAGCTCGCACTACCAGGGGAGACCCAAATCAGGAAGCTTTTCTGAAGTCGTTGGGTTTGTATTGGCTTTGATTTAGCAATAACCAAAAAAAACCTCGCTGCCCGTTTAAAGAGCTTTAACAATGAAATTACAGCCGTTGATAAGATCAGTTAAAGAGAGTTTGAAATAAAGATTAATGATTAAGGCAACACGCTCCTAACTGTTTGCTGTACCTTCGTCAGAAAATTTTTGGATCAAATCATCGAGAATATCTTTGCTGTAACCTATACGGTTTGCAAATTCAAGGCACATTGCGTACTCTCTTTCATGAACTTGCCCGTCCTGAGTCATCATCTGCACTAAAGTTTGAAGTTCAAGAGTTTTTTGAACACCTTCTTCAGGAATGATAAAGCTCAACAACGATAAATTATCCACCATAGGCAAAACTTCTTCCGCGGTAAGGCCCAATCTGTTTCCTATATTAAGCAATAAATTACTTTCATCTTCTTCCAGTACGTTATCAGCTGCAGCTAATAGAACCAAGTTTTGAAAGAAAGCCAGCTTCTTTTGTGGCGTGTTGAGTACACTTTCAATAGATTGTGCTTTTTGCATATTTCAATTTTTTAATTAAGCGATGTTATGATTTCTTATCCCGCTTTCAAAGGATTTGATTAAGCATACAAAAAACATGCGGGAGTTTTACAAGCTCAGTCATTTTGAATTCCAGTGATAACATGAATGTTGAAAAAAACGCATCGATCCAGACGCTCTGCTTCAACTGGTAATTTTGAAATGATGATAGTCTTTTTGCTAGATTGATCGGAGTTAAATCATCGGCAAACCGGGAGTATTTTTACAGAAAAAAGTTATCTCGCATAAAAGTAGCTTTTGTACCTTGTGTCATCCTGTGAATTAATCAACATTGGCTTATTGCAGACGCCAATCCTAACCTTTATTTATTTCCAGTTTATATCCTTTGCCATGGATATTAACTAGTTTGACGGAGGAGTCGCTTTGGAGTTTTTTACGAAGCTTGGAAATAAACATATCTAAGCTTCTGTCAACAATTACACCTTCATCTTCCCAAACTTTTTGCAGTACACTTCTTTCGATAAGGCTATTAGGTTTGCTTGCAAGAATATATAATAGTTTAGATTCTTTCTCGGAGAGCTGAATTTGTTCTGTATTACATTCCAGGTACTGTTTCTCACTATGAAATTGATAGCCACCAATAGAAATCACTGCAGAGGTGATTGCAGGGGCTTCTTGCTCGATGGTCTTATCGGTGCCTTTCTGTCTATAACCAATTGTCAGACCCGAGAGAACTAACATCAACGCTGCCCAACCACCAGCTTTAATCAAATAGTTTTTAGTTAAAGAACTAAAACCTGTATTCCGGAACGTAATATGAATGGAATAACATGCTTTTGGCTGCGGCCTGCCTTTACAAGGCACGAGATTCGTCTGTTCTGTCTGAAGAATCGCATATCCGAATATCACTTGATTCTTTTGGCACTCTACCACGTTTACAATGTAATCCCCGGGCAGCTTATTTGTTTCCACAGCATGCTGAATAATCCGTACAATAGAATCGGGCGTAAATTGTAGGGTACTCGCAAACTCGATCTGGTATTTATTTTCTTCGATTTTTTTAACTGGCAAAACTCTCGAACTACTATCCCGGGAACTAAGTAAAATTTCATGACCTATCTCCCTCATCACAATAAGCTCTTTGGCAGACGCAAAATCAGCATCGCCGGACTTGAAGCCTGCAACCAAAGAAACAACGATAAGCAGGAACGCAGCAATAAAAAAGTATAGAGGCCGTAAGGTCATACGTAAAAATATGAATTATTTACCGGGGCAGCTTTATGCACACCTGATTTTACACTCTTTACAATTCGTTTTACAATAATTTACTAGCAACTAGTTCAGCCGGGACTTAGGTTTGTAGAAGTAAACCTATTGAAACAAATCCTTTTCAAGCTCTCATAAATTCACACTTCGTGGTGCTTTCGCTTGCATGCATTGTCCACGGAAACAAAAAGAAAAATGATGAAATACAATCACGTATACACTTTGTTCCTGGTGTTTGTTTTTTGCACTTTGTGTAAAGGACAAAACAAAACAGACCTCCCAAAAGAAAATATCAAGTCCGAAACGAAAGATTCAATCACTTCCCAGGTGCCTAACAGTGGCGTTTTTGATATCAAACAAGATAGAAAAGGCAATATCTGGATTGCAACGAATGACGGTGTTTATCGATACGATGGAAGATCGTTTTCCAATATCACAGGTAAAGTAAGTTCGGCCCGCTTTATTTCTGTTTTGCAAGATAGAAAAGGAAACTTTTGGTTCGCTTCCCTTGGTTCCGGGGTTTATTATTATGATGGGAAATCCTTTCGAAATTTTACAATCGGGGATGGACTTGCCAGTAACCACGTTTTTTGTATGTATGAAGACAGGGCCGGCAATATTTGGTTGGGTACAAATGACGGAGCAAGCCGTTACGACGGGAAATCCTTTCGAAATTTTAAAATGAAAGACGTACCGGCCCAAGGTGGTGCCGATTCCGTACACGTGTCCGCTTACAAATCTGGGCTTCCGGAAGATAGTTGGTTGCATAATGATATTCATACCATCATTGAAGACAAAACCGGGAAATTATGGTTTGGCACAAGGGGTAATACCTTTATTTATGACGGGAAAACATTTACCACTGTCACCAATAAAGACGGCAAAGCTTTCAACAACGTTTGGCGTATAATCGAAGACAGAAAAGGCAATATTTGGTTCGCTGCCGATGGTCTTTGGCGCTATAACGGCAGTATTTTTACCAAAATTAATCAGACCGGTGCCGGTGTTATTGTCGAAGATAAAAAAGGAAACATTCTGGCTAGTTCCGGGGGACCCATTTTTCGTTATGATGAACAGTCATTATCTGATAGAAAGCCACATGTAACCGAAATAAAGACAAAAGGTGAAGGGCTTAGAAATCTGCCTTTCGGGATTTTAGGAGCTAATGATGGAAGTATTTGGTTCGCATCTGGAAGTGGAATAAGCCGTTACGATGGAAAGACCATTACGGACTTTAAAAGTAAAGAGGATCAGAAATAATGTGTATTGCCTGACCCTCTACTTTACTAATCAATATGTTTCACATTTAAATTTAAAAAAATGAAAAGATCATTTGTGTTTATTCCTGCCAGCCTTATAGTACTATTTCTACTAAATTCTTTTTTTGTACTAAAAGGAAAAGAAGCTAAAAAGAAACCAATAAAAGAGGGTAAATCATCGGGGATTGTCAACATCATTTTAAAGTCTACTGATGGTGGACAAACATGGCAGGACATTAGCGAAGGCTTGCCTGAAAAATTGCAGAAAGAAGGTGTGCGAGGAGATAGTTTCTTCGCAAATGACAGTGGGGTTTATATAAGCGCCGGAAATGGCATTTATCACAGTGGACTAAATACCACAACTCCTTTTTGGACGAGAGAGATTATTCCTGGTAGACAGAGAGCCATTACCCCTGGCGATAATGGGATATTCGCATATAGTTTTAGGGGCCAATTTTTACGAAAAATAAATGAAACGAGTAATTGGTCGCCCGTGTACACGAATTTTCAAGAGCAAGCCGTACGCTTAAATGAAACGGTAGATTGGATGTACACGAAGTTTCACGAAAAACAAGTATCCAGCGTTTTTGAAACTGCTGGAGGCACCATTTTCCTAGGCTCCAACAACGCCGTTTATAAATCCACGAACAGTGGAAGAACCTGGAAATATGTGCATGTTGGAGGCTGGGTAATGAAAATGGCAGAGTCAAACGGTGTACTCCTGGCTGCCAGCTCACAAGGAATATTAAGATCGACCGATGATGGTGAAAACTGGGATCGTGTGATTAGTGAAGGGGGTGCTGGTATCGCTGTAGAATGTATCAATGGAGGATTTGCTGCTATAGTCTACAACACAAGAACCCAAACCAACAGAACACACATTTCATTGGATAGTGGAAAAACCTGGAATGCCATAGGTGAAGGACTTCAGCTTCCTTGTAATATTTCATTCATCAAACAAATAGGCGTACTTCATCCTTCATTGTATATTTCATCAATCAAACAAGTGGGCGAATATTTAATATGTGGTCGCCCAGATGGCATATTCCGGTCAGCTGACATGGGTAAAACGTGGAAACTGTTACTTCCTTCTATAGAAAATAAGGGCTTCAATTTATCTGTCTCAGGCAACGTGATTTATGCCATACCCAATAGAGGATGTTGAAAAATTCCAAACTCTACAAAAACTCGTAGCAAAAAATAAACAACTAATCTAAGGAAAGTCCTAATGTTTCGGAATTACTTCTACATCTGAACCAATATGTCCTAAACTTAAAATAACAAATCATGAAATACAATCACGTCAATGCTTTATTCTTAATGCTTTTTTTTTACACTTCCTGTACGGAACAAAATTTAACAGATTTGCCAACGATTACTATCAAGTCTGAATCCCAAGACGTAATCACATCTAATGGAGGTGCCGATAGTACTCGTACTATCCCCCAAGATGGCTATGGCAACAATTGGTTTGCTTTCCTACAGGATAAAATTTTATACAATGGAAATTCGTTTAACAGAAAAGCGATTAAAGTAAATCCGAGCCGCTTTGTTTCTGTTTTTGAGGATAGAAAAGGAAGCTCTTGGTTTGCAACTAATGGTTCAGGTGTTTACTACTACAATGGAAAAGACTTTAAAAAATTTACAACCAAAGAGGGGCTTGCCAATGATAACGTTACCTGTATTTATGAAGATAAAGCTGGTAATATCTGGTTCGGCACTGAAGGTGGCGCAAGCTGTTACGATGGAAAAACATTTCGAAATTATACTACCACAGAAGGACTGACCGATAATAATGTTAGTTCGATCATAGAAGACAAAAAAGGGAAATTCTGGTTTGGCACAAAGGGCGATGCTTGCGTTTATGATGGAAAAACATTTACTGTTTTCACCCAGAACGGCAAATCTTTTAAGGATGTTAGTTCTATTTTCGAAGATAAAGAAGGCCATCTCTGGCTTGGCAATAATGATGGTCTTTGGTGCTATAACGGTAGCACAATCACAAACTTTGCACCGAAGAAAGGGTGTTAGTTATCTACGAAGAAAAAGGCAATGTTTGTAATGTATAATTAATTGAAAACCTTAGTTCGATCTATAGATTTTTTTATAATATCAATTTGGGCGTGCCCCAAGAGGGTCGGGCTTTTCGTTACAATCTTTTTGCCCCGAAGTAAGAGGGGCAAAAAGGATTTTCACTCCAATCCCTCACGCAAGCTGGGTACTCATAAAATTTGGAGAATCATGCTCACAAATCGTCGATTATCAAGCATCTGTTAGTTCGTTATACCTCCCCTCCTGTTTTTAGGAGGGGGTTGGGGGTGGTAGCAATTTCAGCAATGAAACAAATATTAGTTTCATAACGAAAATCTGTAAACCCTTAGTCTTGCGGACAGCTCAATGCTAACGCCAACCCAGTCCAGGAGCTACATGTTCCAAAATGGAGGACAATACATGCACATTGTAATCAACACCCAATGTATTAGGAATGGTTAAAAGCAACGTATCTGCTTCCTGTATAGCTTCATCCCTGGCCAGCTCCTCGATGAGTTTATCTGGTTCCGCCGCGTAACTCTTTCCGAAAACAGCCCGTTGATCACGCTCTATATAGCCGAAAGTATCGGCCGCTTTACCTTGCTGGCCGAAGTAATACCTGTCTTGATCGGTTACCAATGCAAAAATAGATCGGCTCACAGAGACCCTTGGCTCACGTTGGTGTCCTGCTTTTTTCCATGCTTCTTTAAAAATCCGGATCTGTTCTGCCTGCTGCACATGGAAAGGCTTGCCGCCTTCATCGAACTTTAAGGTAGAGCTTTGCAGGTGCATTCCGTTTTCGGCCGCCCAAACAGCCGTAGCATTAGATGCAGCGCCCCACCAGATACGATCCCGTAATCCTTCCGAGTGAGGCTCTAAGCGTAGCAAGCCCGGCGGATTGGGAAACATCGGGTACGGGTTAGGCTCGGCAAATCCGTCACCTTTTAGTTTATCCAAAAACTCTAAAGCCTTTTTGCGCCCCATATCCGCATCGGTTTCACCCTTGGCAGGTTCGTACCCAAAATGTCGCCAGCCGTCGATGACTTGTTCCGGCGAGCCCCTGCTGATCCCTAATTGTAATCGCCCCTCTGAAATCAGATCAGCGGCACCGGCATCTTCCACCATATACATCGGGTTTTCATACCGCATATCAATCACACCAGTTCCGATCTCTATTTTGCTTGTCTTAGCGCCAATGGCTGATAGCAAAGGGAAGGGCGACGCCAATTGGGCTGCAAAATGGTGTACCCGAAAATAGGCGCCATCTAAACCGAGCTGCTCCGCTGCAACAGCCAGGTCTATGGATTGAAGCAAGGTATCACCTGCTGTACGGGTTTTATATGCAGGATGATCGGACCAATGTCCGAACGATAGAAATCCAATTTTTTTCATTCGGCCCAAATTTATGGAATGAGATGGCTTGTTACTGCAGCCCCAACTGAAATTTGATATTAGAATGGCAGTGAATTATCTGATTTCTTAATTATTCGTGTTTCCCCGCTGGCGCAGCGTGTCGCTAGTACCTCTAATCCCTCATTAATGTAAAAAGGAAATTTTATAAAAGAAACCTGCTTAAAACTTCTTGAAGATAAAAACGGAGCAGGAGAAGCTATAACAAAGAACAATATCCTTTTACCAATTCCGCCTTTGTCGGTGTTGTTAGCAACAAAACTACTAAGCTTAATGCCTCAGAGAATTCATAAGTATTTATTTTCCTTTGTCGTAATGCACCCTGTAATTGTCGTTATTAGGTGTTTCATAATGTCTTACTATCGGCTAGTTTTGATATTAAATGATTATAGATTATGAAAATAGTACGGGTTTGTTATACTACCACAGCAGCGTTCGCACCTGTAAAACCAGAAAAACATCGCTGGTATCGTGAAAGAGCTGAAAGAGCTTAATCATCCTAGTATTAAGTACGGTGCTTGGCTGCTTGCCGATGGAAAAACGTTTATGCACTTCGATCAGTTAGAAAACGAGGAAGCCCATGAAGTATTAACATCAATGGAGTCGTTTAAAAAGTTCGATGCAGAACTTTTGGCTAGCGGCTTAGAGACAGAACCACAACTAGATCTTCTTTCGTTGGTTGCCTCAACCGAAGTGTTCTTTTAATAGTACCTTAAAGAAGTATTAATCTGTCTCAGCACGATATTTCTAAATCGTTACTATCGATTGTTTTCATCAAAAAATAGCGTTTTTAAAAAATAGAATTTGCCTTGATATTTGTGATATAAGACTTTAAACTAAAAATTTTATCACTTAAATTACATTACTAAAAAATCAATTATGAAATTTAAACTCATTCTATCAGTTTTACTTCTGTTCACATGTCTGGCAGCATTAAGTCAAGAAATGCAATCAGTCAAAACTAAAGAGAACAGCCCAGCAGTTGTAGAAAAAGGATTAATTAAAGTGTCCATTATGTACCCGTTTGCGGTAGGCAAGACCTTCGATATGGAGTATTATGAAACCAAGCACATGCCTATGGTAGCAGGGTTTTTAGGATCAAATTTAGTTAAATACACGATTGAAAAAGGCTCTGCCAGCGGTATTCCCAACACGCCATTACCATTTATGGCTATTGGCTCCTTCTATGTAAAAAACTTAGGCGACTATCAGGCAGCAATCGGACCAAATAGAGATGCGATAAGATCAGATTTCCCTAATTACACTAATATTAGTCCTGTCATCTTGGTTAGTGAGATTGTTAGGTGACACTACCACTCATGATTTCTTTATCTCTTTAATCTGGCAAAAAAATATTCCGCCTTTGTTGGTGATAGCACCATAGTTGTTCGGAAGATTGTATTTATCCACTTAAGGGGATAAAAAAGACCAAAATTTAGGATGAGGATTCTGATTTTTGCTTTGTGGAAGTCAAAAAAATCATATCCCTTCTTCCTGATGACC
>JAQBOG010000042.1 GCA_028288165.1 Sphingobacteriales bacterium
TAATACATTATTAAAACAATATAAATAGTTGGATAATAGTAATTTATAGTTATAAGTTAAAGTTAACTTAATAGATAAACAATAAATAAGTAAATTGTACCATAGTCGTTTTTGACTCATAGGGGCATATTGTAAAAATCAACGTCCCACAAAGTTATAAGGGCAATTAACAACCAAATTGAAACGCTGTATAAAACCAAAGTGCTGTCTGTGATGGAATGGTAGCCAAAAATAAATCAAAATTAAAATGGTTCGAAGTTTGATCATTTTTAAGAAAAACGTTTATGAGAAATAAACAAAATTACTCGCTGGCCAACAAAACTATAGTTATTACTGGAGCTTCAAGCGGGGCCGGTAAAGCAGCAGCTTTAAACTTTGCCGTACAAAATGCTAATCTGGTTTTGGCAGCCAGAAGTTCCGAAGCACTTTCAGAAATAGTTGAAGAGTGTGAAGATTTAGGAGCCAGTGCAATAGCCATAACCACCGATGTAACAGACATTGCTGAGGTGAAATATCTTGCAGCAAAAACAATAGAAGCTTACGGTCGAATCGATATCTGGATTAATAACGCGGGTGTGTTAGCGGCAGGGGAATTTGATAAAACTCCTATTCAAATTCACGATAAAGTAATACAAACAAACTTGCTCGGTTACATGTATGGAGCCCATGCGGTTCTGCCTTATTTCAAAAAGCAAGGTTCGGGCACAATCATTAACAACATCTCAGTAGGAGGTTGGCTTCCCACACCTTATGCTTCTTCTTACACTGCTAGTAAGTTTGGATTGTTAGGATTTTCAGAAGCTCTCAGGGGCGAGTTAATATCATGGAACCAAATACATATTTGTGATATATTTTCTGGTTTTTTAGATACTCCTGGAATACAGCATGCAGCCAATTATACCGGAAAAGTAATTAAGCCTGCTCTACCCGTTTATAACCCACAACGTATAGCAAACGCGATGGTAAAATTAGCTCTTAACCCACATAATAGAACCACAACCGATTTGGCTGCTCCATTTCTAAAACTTTCTTACTCACTATTCCCGGCATTAACCCGGTATTTCACTAATCTGGCAATTGAAAAGTATCTTCAACAGGCAGATGCTATTCCATCTACCACTGGTAATTTATTTGCGCCCGTTAAGTACGGTACGAGTGTTCTCGGAGGATGGAATTATCATTATAGACAGAAATTCGCTCCAATTGGTAAAGCAGCTGTTGTACTGGCCACAATAGGTTTCGGTTTGATATTGTTAAGCAAAGGAAAATAAAATTCCTCTACTTAGATTTCTCGAAAGGAAAGATGGCCTAATAAATCCGATTAACTCGTTTCTATTATCCTTATGACCTTGTTATCATAAAGGTAGAAAAGGAAAGGAGGCTCTTACTTTTTAATACCTTTTACATACACTTCAACGATGCTGGCATGTGGTATTCCTAATGTGCTTCCGGGAGTAATTTTTAAGAGGTTTTGGAGATATACATCTGTGATGCCCTTCATGATTTCGATTCTTTTTTGTTCAAATTCGGGCATTAAGTACACCAACGATTTTCGAAAATGTAGTTTACCTTTTTCATCTACAATAACTGAAAATGAATAGTTAAAGTCGTTATAGGCCTTGTTTATTTCTATATTAAATTGCGGCAATAAGTAATCGTCTGATTCGGTAATGAAGTTAAATGCATCGGTTTTACCCGGCTGTGGCATTACCTTTAAAATTGGACTTTTACTTTGAAACTTTACCGGAGACGTCGCCGCAAAAGCATTTTTAAGATCAGTTCTTGATGAAATAACTTTTGATTTAATAAAAAGCGTGTCATCAAGACTAGGATTCTTTAAAATTTCTGCAATAGTTTTAAGCTTCTCCTTTATGTATTTATTAGAGTAAAAAGTCATAAAGACCGAAGAACGTTCATCATTTATAACTTTTCCATCTAAACGTAACACTTGGAAAATTAAACTATCTACACTTACATGCTTAACTTTAAGCCACACCCGAGCCATGTTAATTACAGAATCATGATCGAAATGAACATGAAAATTATAATATCGATTTTCTTGTGGGTTGTAAAGCTTTACCGAATCATTTGTTAAAAGATGTAATCGCCACGAAGGATGCAGTTGATAACCTTGATCGTTAAATGAAACGCCTGTTTCGAATTTTCGCTTTACTTCAGTATAATCTATACCAGTTATTTGCTTAAACGAGGGTTTTGGTCGAGAGCCAATTCGGGGATGTGGGGGATTGCAATAAACTAAAAGAAGACAGGATGTTAAAAGGAGACAAAATTGCTTCATCAAACGCTTTAAGCAAGGCTAATGCCGATTTTATAATGGGAGAATATTATTGCCGATCTCGATTGAAAGCTTTAGTGAGTTTTAACCGGCTCTGTCTGTATGCTAGTGGAAACAACTTCCTTAAACAAGTTATCAGGAAAAATAGCTAAAGCTTCTTTAATGCCATCCTGAATCGCCTGCTCCATGCTTTGAAACTCCCCTGGAGTTCGTAACTCAATATTTTGATCTAATTGATAAAATAAATCGCTCTGAAATTTATCTAATTCGGTAATATAAAGTAGCTGGAATCTTCGATCAAAATACTTACTGTCTACAGCGTTAATTATATGATTTACAATGTTGTTTTTAAATGTATCTAAACATTCGTCTTTGATTTCAGTAAAGTCTCTTTTCATTATGTAAGTAAACGCAATTTAAAAGCTATAATAACGACTAAGTATTTGACATCGAGCCTGTTATAAAGTTTGATGCAATAATCTTAATCAATTTAGCTGTTTCGGAGCCTGATTAATTGTATTTGCCTAAATTAATATTTCTCCTAAACTACACAAAAAAATACACATTTTATTTGCAAAAATTTTGTCTGGAAATCATTTGATGAATGCTGATTAAATTTGATTTGACGCCATTTTGTGATCTTAAAACTAAATGGAACCGATAAATATAGCTAAGAGTGTTTTTCTTCAATTAAAGTAATTTAATTAATGCTTTACATAATATGTGTAGAAATTTTACATAACATCAGCTGAGGGAACAATCTCATGAACAAGAATCAATTTTTGCGGAAATTTGAATTTCAACGCACTTGTTTACAATCTCTAATATGTTGCCGATAAAATTGGTTTTGATAGCTCTTTTAATTTTCATTGCTGCCGTTTCTTGTAAAAGGTCTAACGAACAGATTATGAAAGATAAGATTGCAGATAATTATACCAGTACGGCAAATGAGGCCTTGTTTGAGGGTTATAACCCGGTGAGTTTTGGCAAGATCGATACCATATATAGCAGTATTGAAACCGACACCGCGTACGTGAGGCTAACAAATCTGGCAAATAAAATCTCCTTAAAGATTAACGAAATAGTTTTTAAAAGAAATAGCAAACTGATTGACAAAAAAAATGCCGATCGTAAACTTCGACTTCTTTACGATCGATTAGACTCCGTTAGTGCAAATAGAGAGAACATTAAAAAGACCTTCCAAAAGTCTATTATCGGCTACAGCATGAAGCATACTTTTAATATCAAAAACAAGGTTACCGGCAAAAATATCCAACCAACAATTTTGGTTGTTTACCACGATAATTTACTGATTAAAGATATTATCGTACTGAAAGAATGAACGGTTAAAGGTATTCTATAAGAGGATATTGGGTTTCAGGTTTATTCGGGTTTTTGCGTTAACGATGGAAGTGATATCCTTTTTGGCGATTGATAAGAAAGTGCGGTGGCAGCCAAAAATATTTAACGGACAGCGTGTTAAAACGCCCACATGCATATCTTACTCGATATTTTTCAAATCCTGTATGATGGATAATACTAGATAATACTATGAAATTGCACAATTAAAAAGAAAGTATAATTCTGCCACCTATTAACACGGATTGCTAAACATAAAATTAGATTGCTTTGCAATACTGTTGGTGATGATTGAGTGTGTGATATTAACCCAAAATTGTATTAAGTTATCTCAATAATATAGAAAAGCAGTTTTTAAATAAATTCTTTGTAAAATACTTATTGCCTGAGTGTCACCTTGATAATAATTTCATAGAATTGTATATAAACCAGCCATTTTATGAATACACGTCGTGATTTTTTGCAAAAATTTACTTTTTCAGCGCTAGCACTGCCATTGTTGTCTTTTACTAGTTCAGAAACCATTGCCAATTTTTATAAAGAACCCTATGAGGGCCCTGTTCTTCGAGTTGCCATAATGGGCTTAGGAAGCTATGGTACCAGGGTAGCAGAGGCCATGCAAAGTTGCAAAATGGCCAAACTTGTTGGTGTTATCAGTGGAACCCCATCCAAAATTACTGACTGGCAAGCCAAATACAATATTCCGGCTAAAAATTGTTACAACTACGAGAACTTCGATGCCATTAAGAACAATAAAGATATTGATGCAGTTTATGTAATTACCCCAAATTCTTTGCATCATGATCAGGTTATCCGAATTGCCAAAGCAGGGAAGCAAGTAATTTGTGAAAAACCAATGGCCATAAATGCAAAAGAAGGGCAGGAGATGATTGACGCTTGTACTAAAGCGAAAGTTAAGTTATTGGTGGGTTACCGGATGCATTTTGAGCCTAACACCTTAGAGGTAATTCGGATGCGTAATGAAGGCGAGTTCGGAAAGGTGTTGTTTTTTCAAGGTTTAAGCGGTTTTAGAATCGGCGACCCTACTCAATGGAGATTAAATAAGCAGTTATCTGGCGGAGGATCAATGATGGATATTGGCATATATTCTATTAATGGTGCCCGATATATGATTGGTGAAGACCCAATTTGGGTAACCGCTCAGGAAACTAAAACGGACCCTGTGAAATTTAAGGAAGGTGTTGACGAAACCATTCAATTTCAATTAGGGTTTCCCGGTGGTGCTGTAGCGTCTTGTTTATCAACTTACAGTATGAGTAATCTTGACCGATTCTTTCTGAATGGTGACAAAGGATTTGCGGAAATGCAACCTTCTACAGGTTACGGGCCAATAAAAGGACGTACCCATAAAGGCGAATTGACACAGCCGCATGTAACTCATCAAACCGTACAAATGGATGAAATGGCAGCAATTATTTTGAGTGGGAAAACACCAATTGTTGCAGTTGATGGCCAGGAGGCTTTAAAAGATTTAAAGATAATTGACGCAATCTATCTGGCAGTTAAAACTGGTCAGAAGGTACAATTAAAACTTTAGGTATTAATGTATGATTAGCTATTTATCAGAATTATATAGTAATTTTATACTAAGTTGTGGTTAAAAACACAACTTAGTATAAATTGATTATTCACTTAAACCTTGGTAACAAGTGATTAGGTTTTCGTTCTAATTATTCTAATATATAATACAGAATGAACATGAAATTTTGGAGAAGCACAAAGGCTGATAAATCCGTACCTCAAAAAGCGGAAGTTATAAAAAAGAAGAAGAGTGCAGGCAGAGAATGGTTTGACGCTATTCTATTTGCTGTAATTGCCGCTACTTTAATCCGTGGGCTATTTATCGAAGCGTATGCAATTCCCTCCGGCTCCATGGAAAAAACCTTGTTGGTTGGAGACTGTCTTTTTGTGAGTAAGATTAGCTACGGAGCTCGAACTCCAATAACTCCAGTTGCATTTCCATTTGCGCATCATACACTTCCTATAATCGGAACCAAAGCCTATTGGGATGGTATACAGCTAGATTACCACCGCTTGCCGGGTTTGAGTAGCATAAAGCGTCAGGATGTGGTTGTATTCAATAAACCGATAGAAGGAACTGCTCCGTACTTCAGACCAATTGACAAACGTGAAAACCTAATTAAGAGATGTGTTGCAATAGCCGGAGATACTTTAAGCATTGTGAATGCTCAAGTATTTATAAATGGCCAACCTTCAGAAAATAAATTATTTGGCGAAACAACCTATCTTGTTCATTCTGACGGTACAGCTTTCAACGCACAAACGCTTCATGATTTAAGGATTGAATTTCAGCAATACACTGGTACAGATGATTATATATTTACAATGAGCAGAGAGCAAGCGGCTCTGGTTAAGAAATGGCCAATTGTAAAAGGTATTTCTGAACTTAACAACAAAAAAGGAAAGTATGATTCTGAGATATTCCCGAATAACTCTCGTTTCGCTTGGAACCAAGATAATATGAGTTCGTTCATTATTCCGAAGCAAAATTGGACAGTTAAATTAGACAGCACCACCATACCTTTATACAGCAAAGCAATTTCGGATTACGAGGGGAATAAGGTGACGTTAATAAACAACAACGAAATTTCTATAAATGGCAAAAAAGCTGACTCATACACCTTTAAACAAAACTACTATTGGATGATGGGCGATAATCGGCACAATTCATTAGATTCAAGATATTGGGGACTGGTGCCGGAAGACCATATAGTAGGGAAAGCGCTATTTGTATGGTTTAGTTATGATTCTGAAGGTTCAGTTTTAAATAAAATTCGTTGGAACAGGTTGTTTATGGCAATTAAGTGATGATATTCATCTTATTCAACAAGTATGTATTCAAGAGAAGAATCCTCTAAAATAAAGCAAGAATTCTGGACAACCTTTGGTAAATATATCTCCCCACAAAAATCTACAGAAGGCTTAAAAATAAATTGGATTAACTATAAAACTGGTGTAAAACATGTATTTATCAAATTAGAAGCTGACAAGAATGAGGCTTCTATTTGTTTTCAGATAGCTCACCCAGATACCGAGATTCAGGAATTATTTTTCTCTCAATTTGAAGCATATAAAACCTTATTACATGATGCTTTGAATGAAGAATGGGAATGGCGACCTTTTGTCTACACAAAAGAGGGCAAAGTTCATAGCCAAATCATTAAGACTTTATGTCCTGTAAATATTTTAAATAAAAACGATTGGCCTAGTCTTATATCCTTTTTTAAACCAAGAATTATCGCACTGGATGAGTTTTGGAGTACTGCCAAATATGGCTTCGAAAGCCTAAACTATTAGTTTGATAATATTAAAGTAACCTGTATCACTTCTTTATATTGTTTCTTCGAGCGGGTTTGTGTGTATGTCAAATTTACACGAAACGAAGCTTTTGATGTAGAATGGCAACATGTTTGTCTAAACTTTTATGAAATACAGTATTTAAAATTATGAATGAGTTTAAGAATAGATTAAGGACAAATTTATCACATGCCTTTCCGAAACAAACGGTTAGTCAGGATAGCTTTGGTGACATTTGGATAAAAGTAGGAGAGCAGGAATCTATTGAAGAAGCATATACTAATTTCTTTGAGGCATATAATCAGCTTCCTGATATTAATTTACCACCAGAAAAAACGAGAATTTTCTTTTTTAAAAAGGATAAATCAATTTTCAAAATATATGTAATCGATCCAGCCACTTATGACTTCAGTTGAAGTCATTGGTTTTAAAAGTCCTGTAGAATTATATTCCTGCTAATGTCAAAAAGGTCCTTTGCAAGAACGCAAAGGACCTTTTTGGTAAAATTATTTATTGGGCCATGAAGCCCAATTGCTACAATGACCGGCAAGATCTGTTTTGCCGATTGTTGTTTGGATGCCAGAATACGCAGCGTTCATAACTGCTAATGGTGCGAAGTGAAGTTTTCCATTGCCAGATCTAAAAGCCTTTCCGAAATGCGCTTGACTTAAACCATGCCCTGATTCATGCAGTGCGATAGTTTCTACATCGTAATGAGCCCCATCATTCCATTGGAAACCATCGTTGTAATAAATTTCTCGGAAAGCCACATCTTGCTTCCCGTTGTTGTCTGCATCACCCTCAAATACTAAGGTGAAGGTAACTCCTAATATAAAGTCGCCCCCTTGTGGTGCAAGGGAATCAAAGAATCCTTTGGGTAACCATCCTGCGTGAGTAATGTCAGCAACATAGTCAAAACTGCCTCCATAGCCCAATATCGCAGATACGAAACCAGTGGTAATGGCCGGATTGTAGGGTACTTTAAATATCCCGAGGTTTGAACATTGTACATTATCCCACGTTTTCATTGCCCTGTCAATTGCACTTTCTGTAACACTTACTGGTAAATCTGCAGATGGGCGATTATTGTCTACATAATAAGAAATATTGTCAGTTCCATCCAAACTTAATCCAGGTACAAAATCAGCTTCCAATTGCTTATTGCCTCTATCTGAGAAATAAACTGTTTGACCGACTTGGTTTCCCTGCCCAGACGTGATGTACTCGGCTGAATATATACTCACTTTTTTGCCCAATAATCCATTTAGAGATCGCGGTGTACTTAGCAAGGTGTTGGATTTTAAATTGGAAGTAGTAATGGAAGATTTTTCTTCATTAACAACATCATTTTTTTGGCATGCGCTAATAAGCAGTATAGCAGATGCTACCATGGTAGTTTTAAAATTTTTCATAGGATTTTCGGGTTGATATTGAGATAGATACCATTTAAAAGTAACTAAAAATTTGCCAAAAAACTCCAAACAATAAAACTTTTTCACGTAGTCAACTTATTCATTATTTAAAAAGAATTACCTATAAATTAATTTGTTATTTAAATTCTAGTGAAGATTATGGGTCGAAACATCTACTAGATTAAACCTGTTTGACAAAGAAACTGGTACGTGTATTCGATATCTAAACAATTCTCAAACAATTCAAGATCAATCAGCAATTGATGAGCAAAATTTGCAACATTCATACGTATTGAGTTTTAAACAAGAAGCTCAAGGAAACGAATGGACAGCTTTAACATCATTGAAATTAGCTCACAAGGGTAGGAGTTACTTTTATTCTTTCCTATTACCACTTCGCTTCCCAGTATCATATTTCTTCTATCAAAATCGCATGGATTACTGGAGTAATTGCTGCTGATTAATCATTACTATTAACGAATTATATCAATTAATTTGGTCTTTAATTTTTACAAATTAGAAAAGCAATAATTCATTTTTATTTATTTAAAACATTAAGTCTATAGAATTAGTATATTAAATAGTTATTTGTATTTTTGAGCAGTTTATATCCAACCTGTAAATATGACTGAAGAATTAACCTTGGTAGATAATCATCCGCCTGCAACCCAGCCCCTATATTTTAAAAGCCGTGAAATAGAAGTATTAGTTATTGGAGGAGGCATCTCTACATTAAAAACACTTAATCAAATAGCTGGGAGGTTTTCAGAAATTAATCTCTTATGCGCTGAGCCTGTTGTACAGGAGCTAAAAGACGGTTTGTCATTTTTTAAAAATGTCAAATTTATAGCCGACTCTTATTCATTAAAAAACCTTGATTCATTTAGTTTAATCATTCTTGCTCTTGACGACGAACAACTTAACGATGAAATTTATCAAGATGTAAAATCAAAGGGTAAACTTGTACATGTGGTTGATGATGAATTGAAAAGTGATTTTCTATTACACCGCACAAATCATCAAAATTTTAAACACACACATATAGATAGTATTGGAGCTGATTACGTGAACTCCAGTCAAAAGATAGTGAAAGAAAAAAAGCATTGGATCAAAATTGCAAACTGGTGCTTATTTGCTTTAACTTTCATGTTTATCGGCCATGCACTGTTTTCTTATTGGCCTTTAGCTCCTGCAATTGCAGTTATAAAAGATCTTCCTATTTATATTGATGATCGTTTCCTTTGGATGCTTGCCGCTGGTTTCCTGGCTCAATTAGTAGATGGAGCATTAGGCATGGGCTACGGTGTTATTTCTACAACCATACTTTTATCGGGAGGCTTAAATCCGGCGGCCATCAGCGGAAGTATTCATACTGCCGAAATGTTTTCAAGTGGTGCATCAGGATACAGCCATTATAAATTCGGAAACGTAAATAAAAAGCTTTTCAAAAACTTGTTAATTCCCGGAGTAATCGGATCGATTATCGGTGCCTTTTTACTATGTACCATCAATGCAGATTATGCAAACTGGGTAAGGCCAATTTTGTCAATTTATACACTGCTTCTAGGTTTTAAGATTTTAAGTAATGCTTTTAAAACCACAGTAGCTCCTAAGAAAGTAAAACGTGTTGGCTGGTTAGCTGGAGCAGGCGGTTTTTTAGATTCATTTGGAGGTGGTGGATGGGGACCATTAGTTACTAGTACACTTATTTCTAAGGGTAAAAGTCCTCGTTATGTAATTGGTTCTGTGAGCCTAACAGAATTTTTTGTGACTTTTGCTAGTGCAGTAACCTTCTTTATTATGCTAGGTGTAAGTCATTGGCAATCAATTTTAGGCTTAATAGTCGGTGGACTGATAGCAGCTCCAATTGCCGCAAAACTTGCAGGAAAATTACCAGTGAAAAAAATGTTTATCGGCGTAGGTATCATCGTGATTCTTTCAAGTATTCGCATTTTATATATGGCTGCTGGTAAGTTGTTATAGTATATCATTTCATTTAGCCTGGAATATCTTACTATATCTGGTTCCCATATTTCCTTTAAGCAAAGGGCGTAGTATTTACACTTAAAAATCTGAAAATTAGCTATCTATAAATATATAGTGAAGCCTATTGTAGAAAACTATCGATGTAGCACGGGCTGAGAGTCTACTATCTCTGTACACTGGGTTACAGCCCTATGGTAGAAAAAGTGTCGACATAGCAAGGGCTGAAAGTTCGCTATCTGTATAACATAGGGGTGAAGCCCTATGCGTACCTGCATATCCATAAACTTCCAAGCCCTGAAAGGGCGTAATATTATCTAGTCATCTATCCGGGATAAAACTCTTACGTAAAAGACCATAACCACGGAGCTGCCTGAGCCACTGGCAATCTTTTACTTGCGTCTGGGCACGTTCTTTACATTTCGGCCATTTTTTGATAAGTTCCATCCAATAGATTAAAGGGAAGCGAACGTGGGATTGGGTCTTGGATTGTATATTTGTAAGGAGATCATTAACAAAGCTGGCCGCCATATTTGGTTTGAAACAGCAGAGGGAAAAGGCTTCACTTTTTTCTTTAGCTTACCTGGTTATTGATGACGATATTTAGACTGTATTTCAGTATTAAAATCGATTAAAGCCCATGGTTGATATAAACACATTTAAAGAAGTTGCTCTTTCGTTTCCGAATACTGAAGCAAAGCCTCATTTCGATAGGACTGCATTTAAAGTCATTGGAAGAAAGATTTTTGCTACACTTCATGAAGAAAGCGAAACTGCTAATCTTGTTTTATCACCAATTGATCAATCGGTTTTCTGCTCGTTTGGTAAAACGGCCATTTATCCGGTACCTAATAAGTTCGGCTTACAGGGTTGGACAACCATTGAGTTAAACAAGGTTCCAATCGAACTCTTAAATGATGCTTTATTAACCGCTTATAATTCGGTGATGGAAACGAAACCCAAGAAAAAAAAGGAAATTTAGCGGTTAATAGTTTCTTACAAATTGGGGCAAAATTTTATTAATAGCGAAAGATGCGCTATTAGGTATTAGCATAAACTTTACCTAGCTATTTTTCTCCATAAATTACTAGCGCACTTGAATCTATAACAACGTTTCCATCCGGATATTTTTCTTTGACAAGCTGATAAACTTCATTCTTAATTTTATCCTTCATTGCATCATCTGCTTTGCTAAGAGCAGCCACGAAAGGTGCGGCCACTTCAGTCATCATATCCCAATATACATCTGTGGTAACACACTTCATTTTTCCGGCAACTTCGGTTTGTGACGTATTTTTTAAGCCAGCCTGTTTAAACAAATCCTCAATGAAACCACTTTTAGCACATCGAAACATTCCGGGGGCTTCAGGAGGAGGGGGCGGAAGCTCCATATTCTTATTAATGGTACCAGCAATGGCAGTAACCCAAAAATTTTTCTCTGGACCATTCCAAACTGCAGCTGCTATTCTTCCTCCGGGTTTTAAAACCCTAGCCATTGCTTTCGCTGCAAGAAGAGCATATCAGGGAAAAACATAAATCCAAACCTACAACTAATCGCATCAAACGTATTGTCGTCGAACGGAAGTTCACAAATGCCACAGGCATAGGTTTCAATATTTTTAATACCTCTTTTTCTCTGCATTTTCACGTGCTGCCGCAAGCATATCTTCCGCTAAGTCTGTAATAAACACTTTGCCGCCTGTAAGCATGGATGCAATATATAAGATAATGTCGTTTCCTTTGGGCTGTAGTAAACGAATAATTTCCTCGCCGTCTGGTTTCATGAAATCCATCATTAACTCATCCCATTTTTTCCATCCTGGAGAAAATTTGTTCCAGGATGCTTTTTGCTGATCGCGGATTTGTAAAAGTTGCTCATCCATTTTTTGTAGGTATTTATTTGTTGATGCAAGGAGATTTTACTTTAGTTACCAAGTAATTGTGGTTGATAATAGGCTGATGATTAAATAGGTAACTAAATTTACGAAATAATAATTTACAATAAATGAAGTTTACAGGACAATAATTGGAATAAATAATTGGAAATTTTTAGCACCTTTAATTGAGCCTTAGTGAGGAATTCGCAGGTTAATTAGGGGATTTACTGTCTTAAAATAGTTGCAGAAATCTCTTTTAAATAAACCCGGTTGAAGCGGCAGCCCCGAAGGATGAGGGCTATAGCGGCAGACGGGGCTGCGAAATGATAGTAGCACCAGCCTAAAGTTTTCGGATAACCCGAGGTATGATTCTAGATCAAGCTTTTGATATTAAATCCCGAACGGTTTTTGGATCGGCCAGCAAAGTTGCTAAGATGGAAGTTCCTCCAGAAACTCGTTTAGCATCTCGACAAACAGTTCTGGTACTTTACTATTGGGATTTGGCGCCATTGCTTCGCCCATGAAGGCACCATGAATACCAGGGAAGATAGCCAGCCTGCCATTTGGTAATAATTGAACCATTTCTAAGGCATGTTCCGGGCGTACCACATCTTGATCGCTCACTATAATCAAAGCAGGTGAGGTGATGGACTGAATGGCTTGCGATTCCCAGTCTTTAAAGCTTAACATTCTCTGCAAATCTTTATCATGCATGTTTCGCAATTTTTCTGGATCTGGGATTAAGCTTAAAAAAGCATCTTTATAAAGTTGGGGCATATCACTAAACGTGGCGTTTTCCATAAATTGCCAAAACCATGGATGCATTCCATCTCTTTTGTACATAGGCGAAACGGCAATTAACTTATTTACTATCTGAGGATGCCTTATAGCTATCTGCAAGGTGGTACTTCCGCCATTACTGAAACCAAAGATGTTCGCTTTAGGGATATTCAATTGATTTAGAAGTTCCGCCACATCATCTGCATCCTGTTCAAAACTTTCGGGACTATTACGATCGCTTGTGCGGCCATGAGCCTGTAACTCGACCGCAATAGCTTGATGCGTTTTTGCAAGCATGGACAGTATTTTGCTAAACGTAGTATTAATGGTAGAACCGCCTCCATGTATCAAAACCAGTGGTTCACCCGAACCATGAATTTCATAATACATGTTAATGCCATTAATTGGTGCATATTGGCCAACCTGATTTATTGATGCTTGTGGTGCTTCCACGTTTGTTTTAGCTGAATTTTCCATGTTAGTAGTTTAGTATTTAAATGTACAGATGCTCTTTAAATATCGGCGGGGCATATATGACATTTTACGAGGGGCTTTACGACAATGATACGGCTGGCATGCTTTGAGTTACGATGTATGAAAACTACTGTTTGCCTGAATCTAAAGACGAGCTATGACTTAATATCCTATTTTTGATTAAAGTATCTCTCTAACACTTGATATCTGTATTTGAAAATTTTCTGGACCTTTTTATGTACAAATAGATTTCCTGCAATTAGTCCCAAAATGGATTTCCCTATGTCGTAATGCAGGAGGTCAGTCATGATAACTCCACCGTCAACCACTCTAAAATGATGCTCGTGGTGCCAAATGTTGTACGGACCTTTGCGCTGCTCGTCAACGAAATATTCTCTCTCTTTAATATGCGTTATCTCTGTACACCAGTCTATTGGTATGTTAAGCATCGGTTTAATTCGGTAAGTAATAATCAATCCGGTATACATCCTTTCGGGAAGAACAGAAGTTATTTCAAACACCAAATCCGCAGGAGTAACCTCATTTAAATTTTTTGGAGTAGCAAAAAAGTTCCAGGCCTCGTCCAGACTTATGGGTAAAAACTGTTCTTGTTTTATTAGATGCATGTGGCTGTTTAGATCAATATAAGTATATCACGTACGAAAGAAATGAGAAAGCAGATTTTAATATAAATGGATTATATCTACCTAGTATTAAGATTTCATAATCTAAAAGCAATGCCAAATGTAAATTCTTATTTGATTGTAGTTAAACTATTAATTGACTTAAACTTCTCTAGCACTAAATCATTCTTCAGTGCTTTTAGTTCTTTCTTTTGGTTGGATATTTTATATGGGGTTGGAGTAGCAGTAGGTTTGCCTTACACTATTATAAAATTCTGGGTTTAGGAATGAAGTCTGGAACCTTCGTAATTATTCCATTGTGGTCGGTGTTGTCACCATAGTTGTTCGGAAGATTGTATTTATCCACTTAAGGGGATAAAAAAGACCAAAATTTAGGATGAGGATTCTGATTTTTGCTTTGTGGAAGTCAAAAAAATCATATCCCTTCTTCCTGATGACC
>JAQBOG010000003.1 GCA_028288165.1 Sphingobacteriales bacterium
AATTACACTGGTAAATTTTTAAGCGGAAAAGTTTTTGATACAAGTGTTAAAGCGATCGCAGAAAAAGAAGGGACATACAATCCACAACGCCCTTACGAACCAATGAAAATGCCTGTAGGTATGGGAGGTGCGATTCCAGGCTTTGATGAAGGAGTTACATTGTTATCCAAAGGTGGCAAAGCAACATTGATCATTCCGTCTAAATTGGGCTATGGAGAGCAAGGTAATCAAGGAATTCCGCCTTTTACTCCTTTGGTTTTTGAAATCGAAATGGTAAACGTTATTAAAGGTAAACCAGGTGCTGCACCGGCAATGCCAATGATGGCTCCGGGTGCACCACAACCGAGATAAGCTCAAGTATATTTTTATAAGTATCAAAAGCCTTCAGGATTGATCCTGAAGGCTTTTTTGTGTATTTTTGCGCCATGGTATTAACAGATACGCATACTCATTTATATTACGAAAAAGATCCAGATGCCCGCTGTGAATTAATGCAGAGATGTTTTTCTAATCAAATTGAAAGGTTATTCCTGCCAAATGTAAGTTCCAGATCAATCGATTTGGTTTTCGATTTAACTGATGCTTTTCCCGAAAATTGTTTCCCCATGTTGGGCCTTCATCCTTGTGATGTAAAGCAAGAAGCTGAAAACGATTTAAATAACTTTAGGCACGAGCTCGATATGATATACAGTTATCTAGGTCAGCGTAAAATATATGCAATTGGAGAGATTGGACTTGATCTATATTGGGACAAAACTACTTTGGAAATTCAAAAGGAAGCTTTTAGAATTCAAATTGCTTGGGCAAAAACGCTTAATTTGCCGATTGTAATTCATTGCCGCGAAGCTTTTGATGAGATATATGGGATACTCTTAGAGGAGAAGGATGCCAAATTAAGAGGGATATTCCACTGCTTTTCTGGCAACCTTGATCAGGCCCAAAAAATTATTGATTTAGGATTTTATTTGGGTATTGGAGGAGTAGTAACCTACAAAAATGCAGGATTGGATAAGGTAGTAGCCGAACTTGGCCTTGAAAGCCTGGTATTGGAAACGGATTCACCCTATTTAACGCCTGTTCCGTTTCGTGGTAAGCAAAATGAAAGTAGCTATTTAGTATATATTGCCCAAAAGGTAGCTGATCTGCATCACACAACCATTGAGGAAGTTGCTCGTATTACAACTGATAATTCGAGGGTAATTTTTAATATATAAATAGCTTCTTCACACAATGTGGATATAGCTCTTTAAAAATAAACAGAAAACATCTTTTTAACAGATGAGATTTTAACTTTGCTACTTAACCACTATTTCTTAGAATTGTAATGATCAATGTATTAATAATTTACACCGGTGGTACAATAGGGATGATCACAGACCCTGAAACGGGGGCACTTGTTCCTTTCAATTTTGAACAAATTACAGATAATGTTCCGGAATTAAAACGCCTTCAATATAAGTTAACGGTGCACTCATTTGATCCGTTGATCGATTCGTCAAACATGGATCCAGAAATTTGGATTGAACTTGCACAACTCATTGAACGTGATTATGATAAGTTTGATGGCTTTGTAATTTTACATGGCTCTGATACCATGGCTTTCACAGCATCTGCCTTAAGCTTTATGTTAGAAGGATTAAGTAAACCCGTGATATTAACCGGATCACAATTGCCGATAAATGGTATCCGCACGGATGCGAAAGAGAACCTGATAACTGCTTTAGAAATTGCAGCGGAAAAAAGAAAAGGTAAAGCCAGAGTGCCAGAAGTTTGTATTTATTTCGATTATAAATTATTTCGCGGTAACCGATCTTTTAAATATAACTCCGCTAAGTTCGAGGCGTTTAGATCTCCTAATTACCCTGTTTTAGCTGAAGCTGGGGTATATTTAAAATTTTATAGGAACGATATTCTAAAGCCAATTGAAGGTGATCCTTTGATTGTTCATACCAATTTAGATAGTGCTATTGGTGTTTTGAAGCTTTTCCCCGGAATTACACCACCAGTTGTAAAAGCCGCATTAACGGCTGAGTGCAAGGCAGTAATTATGGAAACATTCGGATCTGGCAACACATCAACCCAAGAGTGGTTCCTTGACTTACTGAAACAGGCAATTGCAGATGGGAAACTGATATTAGATATTTCACAGTGTAAAGTTGGTACTGTTGAATTAGGCGTTTATGAAACAAGTAAACAACTTAAAGAAATGGGTGTTGTAAGCGGGTACGATATGACGTTTGAGACTGCTGTTACCAAAACGATGTATTTACTTGGCTCGGGGAGGAGCAATTTAGAAATTGCTGAACTTTTAGAAACTGATTTAAGAGGTGAGCTAACTAAGAGTTAACAAAAAATAATGTATCATCCTTTCAGCCAAGCGTTTATAGATCATAATTCATTGCCATCTAAAGAAGTTGCTGATGGTGTAACCCGGCAAATTCTTGGTTACGATGCTAATATAATGACGGTTAAAGTTGCTTTTAAAAAGGAGGCAGTAGGCAAACTTCATCATCATCCACATACTCAAACCAGTTACATTATATCAGGAAGTTTTGAAGTAATAATAAATGGTGAAAGCCAAACATTAACTGACGAAGATTGCTTTTATGTGGCATCTAATTTAACACATGGTGTTGTCTGCCTGGAAGAAGGAGTCTTGATTGATAGTTTTACTCCCTGCCGGGAAGACTTTTTGTAATTGACCATCATTATTTATGATTATACCTAAATCTTATCCTAAATATCTACCCGAACTACTAATTGTATTAATAGGTTCCATATTGTTTATTCCATTCATCGGTAAAGTTCATTTGTTTGATTGGGATGAGATCAATTTTGCGGAAGCTGCTCGTGAAATGCTTATTACCAAAAAATATAGCAGTGTCCAGATTGATTACCTGCCCTTCTGGGAGAAGCCACCTTTATTTATTTGGCTGCAAGCAATTTCGATGAAATTTTTTGGAGTTAATGAATTTGCTGCCAGGCTGCCTAATGCCCTTTGCGGGATACTAACTTTACTTTGCCTCTATCGAGCGGGAAAAAGGATATTCAATGAACAGTTCGGGGTGCTATGGGTTGTTATTTACTGCGGCACATTCTTAACTTTCCTGTACTTCAAGTCTGGCATTATTGATCCTGTTTTTAACTTACTTATTTTTTTAAGTGTCTACTACTTATCATTTACTAGCTTAAGAAGTTTCACTAAACGGAATCAGTACCTTATTATTAGTGGTGTTTTTTTAGGTTTAGCGATCCTTACAAAAGGCCCGGTAGCGCTTTTGGTGTTAATTTTATGCGCTCTTGTCATTCTTATCCTTTCAAAATTTAAAGCCTACCTGTCTTTTAAAGAGCTTTTATTATTTGCCTTAATTGTTTTCCTTGTCGGGATGTCATGGTTTGGGATAGAGATATATCATAACGGCTTTTGGTTCATTAATACGTTCATTACTTATCAAATTCGGCTTTTACAAACTCAGGATGCTGGTCATGGTGGTCCATTTTTTTATCATTGGATCGTCCTTTTAATTGGTTGTTTCCCTGCTTCTATTTTTGCAATCAAAGGCATCGCGTCCAAACAAAACGGAACAGAAGAGCAAGTTAATTTCCGGAAATGGATGCTGGTTTTGTTTTGGGTAGTTTTGATTTTATTCTCATTGGTTAAAACGAAGATTGTACATTATTCTTCACTTTGCTATTTTCCACTAACATTTTTAGCGGCATATGCTATCCATTATATGCTCAAAGGATATACTCATTGGAAGAGAATTTATTCTATTGGAATTATCTTCTTCGGTGTAATTGTTAGTTCTGCTTTGATCGCTCTCCCTTATTTAATGATGATTAAGGAAAAGTTTATTCCATTAATCAAAGATCCATTCGCGGTAGCAAACTTGCAGGCAAAAGTTTCATGGAGCTTTTTAGACAGCATCGGGGGACTTATTTTACTGGCTGGAATACTTATTACTTTCGTGTTTGTAAAGCAAAAGAAGATCGAAATGGCTGTATTTACGCTTTTTGCTTCTGTTACTATTACCATGTATATCGCATCCGCTTTGCTGGTTCCTAAAATTGAACCTATCTCACAGGGCGCTGTAATCCGTTTTTATGAAAGTAAAAAAAATGAAGATTGTTATATTCAGGTAATGGGTTTTAAAAGTTATGCCCATTACTTTTATGCGGATAAAAAACCAGTAACCAATCCGACCTCCCGGGATGTGAATTGGCTGCTAAATGGGAAAAATGATAAAGTAGTATATTTTGTAACAAAAATACAATATACAGACAAGCTTGAACAGCTTTCCAGATATCAAAAAATCGGCGAAGAAAACGGGTTTGTATTCTTTAAACGCGAGGTTTATAAATAGTAATATTTGCCAAACCTAGCTTTTGAAAAAAATATCCGATAGAAACACGCAAAACCCCAAAGCCGTATTCCATACTTCTTTTAAAATTAATAGATGATGCATCTGGGAAATATTTTGTTGGGCAGGTAATTTCTGCCACATCGTAACCTGCATAACATATTTGGGCAATCATTTCGTTATCAAACACAAAGTCATTTGAGTTGATTGAGTAGTTTATTTTTTGTAGAACTTCTTTGCTGAAGGCACGATAACCAGTATGGTATTCAGAAAGTTTCTGATTCATTAGCAAATTCTGTGTAAAGGTCAAAAACCGGTTGGCAATATATTTATATAACGGCATTCCTCCTTTTAAAGCTCCTCTGCCTAAAATTCTTGAGCCCATTACTACTCCATACAAGTCATTGGCAATGATGCTGGCCATGGCATAAATGAGTTTCGGCGTGTATTGATAATCTGGATGAAGCATAATCACAACATCTGCATTCAGTTCTAACGCTTTGTTGTAACACGACTTTTGATTACCACCATATCCAGAATTTTTTTCATGACGGATGATATGTTTTATACCAAGCTCTTTTGCTACGGTAACAGTTTCGTCTTTGCTCGCATCATCTACTAAAATGACTTCGTCTACTATTTCGAATGGAATTTCGTCATAAGTTACTTTTAAGGTATTTGCGGCATTATAGGCAGGCATTACAACAACTATCTTCTTATTAAAAAGCATGGATCACAGCAAAAATTGAGTATGGAGAATATTACGAACCAAAGGTAAATGCATTTTATTGTTTTAAAATCATTTTAGTACAGAAAATTACACTAGAGTCAGATTTGGCTGTAACATGTGCCTCATTCAAAAATCAAACCTTTCAAAAGTAAAATCAATTAGAAACCACACACACATTAAACCGCCAACAGTTTATGCCTAAAACGAACTATTCTCCTATTATAATTTTCGCCCTATTTTATCTAATAATTGATAGCTATGTAGTTAGCGGTATAAAAGTGCTTTTCCTAACCATAACAACAGAAAGTCAATTAGTTGTATATTTTTGGTGGGTCTTTTCGTTAAGTGTATTATTTTACTTTACCAAGGTATTTTCTAAAGCACTTTCAGATAGAAAAATGAATTCTTCCTTTCAGCTAGCTTTGAATATTTTCCTGGCGTTGCTGTTTAGTAAGCTTGTATTTATCGCTTTCTTATTCACAGAGGATGTTTATCGGGCTATTTTATACTTCTCAAAATCTATTTTTCATCACCATATGTTGTTCCCTATGCGATCAATTTGGTTCAGCAGTTTGGGGTTTTTAACATCTTTATCCTCTTGCTTTGTTTTCATATTTGGTATAACCTCCGGTAAGTATCATTATAAGGTACACCATCAAACACTTTATTTTGATGATTTGCCGGAAGCTTTTGATGGTTTTACTATTGCCCAGATTTCTGATATTCATGCCGGAAGTTTTGACAATCCGAAAGAAGTTTTGAAGGGTATTCATCTAATCAATGCTCAAAAGCCTGATTTGTTCCTATTCACTGGTGATTTGGTGAATAATAAGGCCTCAGAAATTGAACCTTATCTTGAATTATTTAAACAAATCAAAGCTCCTTATGGTTGCTTTTCAGTTTTAGGTAATCATGATTATGGAGATTATATGGCATGGCCAAATCAACTTGAAAAGGACAATAATTTGAAGCTTTTGAAAACTTACCATCGAGAACTAGGATATGAATTACTATTAGATGAACACCGTGTAATTCATAAAAATGGCCAACACATTTCGGTAGTTGGGGTCGAGAATTGGGGTCATGGCTTTGGACAAAGAGGCGATTTGGAGAAAGCCTTGAATGGTTTAAGGCAGGATGATTTTAAAGTTCTATTGTCGCATGATCCTTCTCATTGGGATGCTGAGGTAAAATCAAATCCCCTAAAAATACATTTGACACTTTCGGGCCATACACACGGGATGCAATTCGGAATAGAAATTGGAAATTTTAAGTGGAGCCCTGTAAAGTACAGGTATCCAAATTGGGCAGGACTCGCCCATTTTAACGGTAGATATCTGTATGTGAATCGGGGATTTGGATTTCTTGGCTTTTCAGGACGAATAGGTATTTGGCCAGAAATTACAATTATAAACTTAAAAAGGAATGATCGTTAAGTTTAATAATTATGAAAGCAAACGTTGTCGCAACAAAAATTCTAACTGATCATTCGAAAGGGATAATTTCTCGTTCATTATTTTGGTTTCTAAGTTTTTCTGGTAAACTTCAAAAGCTCGTGCAATTGTTAAGTCAAGCTCTTCTTCATTCCAGGGTTTACTTAAGTAGTGATATATTTTACCTTTATTAACAGCGTCAATTACAGCATTCATATCTGCATAGCCAGTTAAAAGAATACGAATGGGATCAGGATATATCTGTAAAACTTTTTCTAAAAATTCAATGCCGGTAATATTGGGCATACGCTGGTCTGTAATGATAATTTCGATCGGTTTTTTTTCCAATATGGTCATCGCATCCTCTGCACTAAGAGCAATGTTCACATTATACTTAAACCTAAAATTCGCTTTAAATGATAACAGATTATTTTCCTCATCATCTACATAAAGTATATTTATTTTATTGTCGGCCATGTGATGTAACTATTAAGATGAGATTTGACTATAAGGTATGATATAATAAAGTAATTGCTTCATTAAAGTTAATCTTTAATAAGGTAACTTATATACGTAAAACCTGACGAATTTGTTATAATCAAAGTAAGTATTTTTTTTAATAGTATCTTAATAGTATCTCAAGAATATAGTAAAATATGGTGATCCATTAGAGATTACATAAAAATGTAGCCGAACATGGAAGAAAGTTTAAATAAAGACAATCCAAAAGTTAGACTAAGAGCATTTAGGGCCATTGATGATCCCGAAGCGTGTGAACGTTTTATAGAAGGGCATACCCACGTTTTAACAAGCATTGGTGTTACTAAAGTAACATCATCTAAAAATGAATGGATGGCGAATCCGGCGGCATTTGTATTAATTGTAGAATCTTTAGATGGTAAAAAAGTTTACGGAGGAGCCAGAATTCATGCCGCTGGAGGAACTCAGCCACTACCTATTGAAGAGGCAACAGGATCACTAGATCCGGCGATTTACGACTTGGTTTGGAGATATGCACAAGAAGGTACCGGTGAATTATGTGGATTGTGGAATTCAAGGGAAATAGCCGGATACGGTGTTGGGAGTATATTTTTATCAAGAGCATGCGTCGCCATCGCAACACAAATCGGTTTAAAAACATTATTCGCATTATGTGCTCCATATACAGTTAATATGGGATTTAATTCTGGATACATAATCGAAACTAGTATCGGTAATGGTGGTACATTTTATTATCCCAAGCTGGATCTGATTGCAACAACCATGATTTTAAAAGATACGGATACCTTAAGTCTGGCTATTGATGAGGAAAGAAATGCAGTTTTTTGTTTAAGACAATACTTAAATATAATAAGGACTGAAGTTCTAAGAAAAAAGGAAATAGAGATCCATTATAAAATTAAGATTCCGAACCTCGATCGATGGAATTTAAGGGAAGTAATTGCGAATTCACAAAAAAATAAAGTTAAGCAATCAATAAATATAACAGACCTAAATCTTATGTAAGTTTATTGAATGTAATTCTACCTAACTATCATTTATGTCTACGAAACATTACAATATCAAGTATCTTGAGAATACAGGTCAATTCCTGAAAAATCTAAAAGAATTTTCCTACAAACCTTTCACAACTTATCATCAAGGACTCATAGTTGATGTAGGATGCGGTACCGGCATGGATGTAATTAATATGGCTAATCTGCTCGGCGAGCAAATAAATGTTTTGGGGATTGATCATGATCCTGTGATGATCCAAAAGGCAAATTCCTCAAAAGGGGATTTAAAAAATGTTGAATTCTCGGTTAGTGAAGTCAATTCCATCGCGTTAGCGGATGAATCTGTTACTGGTTTGCGGGCTGAAAGACTTATACAACATTTAAAAGATCCTGAGCAAGCCGTCGCTGAAATGTATAGAGTTTTAAAAAAAGATCATCCTCTGGTTATTGTTGAAACAGATTGGGCTGGGCTTACCATTTATAATGAACATACAGATGCCGCTAAGAAGTTAACCGACTATTTAACTGAAATAAAAATAAATAATGGTTACGCATCCAGGAAACTTACTTCATATCTTAGAGGTGCAGGATTTAATGACATTCGCATCAGTATATTTTCATTCGTATTAAAATCATTGAGCGAGGCAAATGAGTATTTGTGGCTTGAGCATATTCTGAATGAAGCTACTGATAAAGGTTATTTATCAAAGGCAGAAAATGAGGAGTTTGTAAACTCACTAAAAACTTCTGATGAAAACGGTTATTTTGCATGCTGCTTAAATATGGTTATAGCTAACTGCATTAAATAGAAAATATGATAAAGAAAACCTGCCTGGTATTTATATTATTTTTAAATTTTATATCCAACAGTTATTCGCAGATCATAGTCACAGATAGCTTAAAAAGAACCTTAATTGGTTCTCAAAGCTCTTATCTTATTACTTCAAAAGAAATTTCATTTAAAAAAGCCACATCGGCCACTAATTTTAAACGAGTAAGTGGGAATGTGCCTAATCTGGGGGTACATGAACAAAGTATTTGGATAAAATTTAGCATTACAAACACAACGAACAATCCGAATTTATTTTTAGAATTGGCTTATCCCATATTGGATGTAGTTGAGTTTTGGGCACCCGCCGCTAAGGGTGTTTACCGAAGTAAAATTCTAGGTGAGAGCTTTAGTTTTAATAAGAGAAAATATAAACAACCAAACTTTATATATGACCTAAGCATACCGCAGGGTGCCACAAACACTTATTATGTCAGAGTTAAAAGTGTTGAACAAATTATTTTGCCTCTATATTTAAGCCGTTCAACGCCAATATGGCAACACATCAGTGAAGACAGCGCCATTAACGGCATTTACTTCGGCATCGTGTTGATCATGTTTCTGTACAATCTTTTTGTTTTTTTCTCTGTTCGAGATAAAAGCTATTTATACTACGTATTCTACATAGCACTTGTGGGGCTTACACAGTTGGGCATAAAAGGATATACTTTCCAGTATTTATGGCCACAGAGCCCCCAATTTGCTTTGAAGGGTGTTATTATTCTAGCATCTTTGAGTGGTATTGGTGCCTTAATGGTCACTAAGAGCTTTTTACATATTAAAGTAAATACACCCAGATTAAATGTGGTGCTAACCGTACTCGTTTGCCTATTTATAGCAGCAATCGGTGTTACTATTGCTGGTGCCGAATTACTGGGCTTTACCATTATGCAAATAGTAACCAGTATCACCACCTTGTTTATTCTGGTTATTTCTTTTATGATTATGATAAAAGGGTACAAGCCTGCTGTATTCTTTTTCTCTGCCTGGTCGATATTGGTAGCAGGTGCAATAGTTTTTTTACTAAAGGATTATAATATATTACCGTACAATACCTTTACAAGCTATTCAATGCAAGCTGCTTCAGCTATTGAAATGGCTTTGCTTTCTTTTGGTTTGGCCGATAGAATAAACACGCTAAAAAAGGAAAAAGAAGCTTCACAAGCAGAGTCTCTCCTAATTGCCAAAGAGAACGAACGGATAATTCGTGAACAAAACGAAATTTTGGAGGCAAAAGTTCATGAAAGAACGGTGGAGTTAATCGCTTCTAATGATGAATTGCATAAAACCTTAATAGACTTAAAAGAGGCTGAATCCCAATTGGTTGAATCCGAAAAAATGGCGTCGCTCGGTCAATTGACAGCTGGCATCGCTCATGAAATTAACAACCCAATTAACTTTGTAACGTCTAATGTGGGCCCGTTGAAGCGGGATGTAGAAATTTTACTGGACATGATCGACACGATGGAATCTGTTGGCTTATCTGATAATCCGGTTAAGAAAAAGAAAGACCAGATTGAAAATTATAAAGAAGATATCGATTTTGATTACTTAAAAATTGAAATTAGTAGTTTGTTAAAAGGAATAGGTGATGGTGCCTCTAGAACTGCAGAAATAATTAAAGGCTTAAGAATTTTTTCTAGATTGGATGAAGACGATCTTAAATATGCGGATATAAATGAAGGCTTAGATTCTACACTGATACTGGTAAATAATCTGCTCAGCAATAGTAAAATTGAGGTGAAACGTAATTTGGGGAACATTCCTCAAATTGAATGTTACCCTGGAAAGTTAAATCAGGTGTTTCTGAACATCATTTCCAATGCGATATATGCAGTTAATAAACATAGCACTAATAATCAGCGAGGGCTTTTGAAATTAACAACGGAAGTAGAAGGGGATAGTGTTTTAATTAGAATCGAGGATAACGGTATTGGGATGGATGAAAACACGAAAAAGAAAATATTTGAACCGTTTTTTACCACAAAAGATGTAGGTGAAGGAACCGGACTGGGTATGTCTATCACTTATAACACCATCAAAAAGCACAGCGGCTTAATTCAAATAAACTCTACAGTTGGTGTAGGTACAGAATTTATCATTCAATTACCTATACTGCAAAAAGCAGGGAATCCAAGATCAATTAATGCTTAAAAGAATCCTTTTCTAATATTCGAATTTAACAATTCACTCAAGGCGATTTAATATAACAAAATATATTGCGGCTCGTAAAGTAGCCACGGTAATGGTTAAGCATGTACAAAATCTACCTTGTATCTCTTGTGTTGCAACTACATTTTCATAAAAACCCCTTCAGTATCGCGAAGGAAATATTATTTTTATTTTTATTATTGGTGAATATATTACTATTCCTGAAGATCCTACAAATGGCAAAGGATAAACGATGTAATAAAATCTAGAAATTTTATCACATCTAAAGTTAGTATTGATCGAACATATTCCTGCTATTGAGTGTTATCCTGCGAAGCTGAATCAAGTTTTTGTTAATGTAATGTCAAATGCTATATACGCAAGTAATAAAAATGGTAACAATTATCATCAAGGAGTAGTAAAACTAAAAACTGAGTTTGACGGAGTGAATATTTTGATTAGAATTGAAGATTAAGGCGTTTGAATGAATAAGTATACAAAGAAGAAAATATTAGAACCATTTTTTATCACCAAAAATGTAGGAGAAGGGACAGGTCTTGGCATGTCGATAACCTATACCATGATAAAAACCATAATGGATCAATTCAAATAAACTCTACTCCTAGCGTCGGAACAGAATTTATCATATTGTTACCTTCTACAAAGACCTAGAAAAGCATACACTCCTATGAAAATAAAGATATTATACATTGATGATGAAGTAAATAATTTAACAGGTTTTAAAGCATCATTCAGAATGGATTACAACATTCTGATTGCCCACAATACTATCCAAGCTCATGATTTATTAATTAGAAACCCTGATATCCGGGTAATATTTTGTGATCAGCGGATGCCTGATAAAACCGGAGTTGAGTTTTTTAAAGATATTAAAAATGAGTTTCCCTATCCCATTCGGATTTTATTAACGGGGTATACCGATATTGAAGCGGTAATTAATTCAATAAACCATGGCAATATCTTTCGATATGTCCAAAAGCCATGGTCTGTGGCAGATATTATTGCCGCAATTAATGAAGCCCACAAGTTTTACATGCTTAATTCGATGCTTTCAATCAAAAATGGAGAGCTGAAAAAAGCGTATATCGAGTTAGATAAATTTGCTCACAGTGTTACACATGACATGCGTAGGCCTTTGATGGGGATACTTGGAGCTATTGAAGTTGCACAAGAAATTGATGATATCGGTGAATTGAAGTCCATGTTAAATATGATGCTAGAATCTGTTAAAAACTTAGACGGATTTATACAAAGTACCCATGACTACTATAACCTTAAACGGGGCGAATTAAAAATTGAAGAAATAGATTTTGAAGAGCTTATTAAAATTGAAGAAAAGTCTTTAAAGTCATCCATTGGGGAGGATATACGGTTTAATGCGAATGTACAACAGGAGGAAACTTTCCGATGTGATAAAGTATCTATGAATATTATTCTTCATAATCTGCTGACAAATGCTTTCAAATACCAAAAGAAAGGTAACGAAGATAAATTTGTTGAACTTGATATTAAGGTGGCCACTGGAATGGCTACTATCTGTATTAAGGATAATGGCATCGGAATTCCTGAAAATGATATTAATGATATTTTTGATATGTTTTACAGATCTGCATCTGAAGAACCAGGTTCGGGTTTCGGTTTGTATAACGTGAAAGATGCATTGCTGAAGTTAAATGGTAATATTCAAGTAGATTCAAAAATTGATATAGGCTCCACTTTTAAAGTAACTATCCAAAATAAATAATCATGGATGGTGTTAAATATAATTTCATTGTAGTTGACGACAGCAAGCTCGATTGTTTTGTAGCCGAAAAGGTGATCAAACACTCTGGGAAGGCATTAGTGGTCAAGTCTTTTCTTGAGCCAATAAAAGCACTGGAATACATTAAAAGAAATGAAATTTTTAATACTTCTAAAACTATAATTATTCTTGATATTCAAATGCCTGTAATGACAGGGCACCAATTTGTTGAGGCATTTGAGCAGCTTTCTCAAGAAATTCAAGACCGTTACATCGTCTACATGATCTCGTCTTCTTCGAATGAATCTGATTTAAACCGAATTGCAAATTATAAGTCAGTGAGGAAATTTTCCAATAAGCCTATTAACAAGGAAATGATAAACGGCTTTTTGAGAGATCTTAAATAAGCAACGTTTTATGTTAAACTTGCTAGAGCGTTAGGGATAGAAGTGAAAATCCTTTTTGCCCATCTCCTGGGCAAAAAGATTGGAACGTAAAGCCCGCCCGAACGCCCAAAACATTTTCTAATAGTTACTGCCGGGTTGTTAAACCTACTTGATCTTGTTATTTGGACTAAGAAAAGGAAAGTCTCAAAAAGCTGTTCATCTATACATAAGTCAGATTTACCGATACATACAGATGGAAAATCGCAAATATTTACTTGATTTGTAATATGTATCGTTCCAGAGCTACTTCGTTTTATATTCATACTAGCGGCTGGCTCATATTTCTTGGATTCCCTCTTTTATTCATGAATCGTACTCAGGATAATATTGGAAGCACCTATGAAATTATATTATCTCCCTATTACTGGCTTTTTTGTTTAACATACATTGTGATGTTTTACTTAAATTCATGGTTCTTGATACCTGGATTGGTATTTAAAAAAAAATATGTTCAATATACCGGAGTAGTATTGCTCCTTTTTGGATGTGTTTATTTTCTTCAACCATTTGATAATTTGCTGGGACACAATCTGAGAGAAAGCCCGAAAGTGATTACAACTACCTCTCCGCCTCAAGAAAACATCCTGTCTCAAACAGATCAACTTAATAACAACCCAGCAAGCTTGGATACTTTGATGCCAAGTGAAAGAAATCTTCCATTTGGGCCTTTGCCACATCAGGATTTACGAATGCAGGACGCCCGTTTTAAATCTACCCATAGTGTTGTTTTTATCCATCAAACCGGAAATGTTGATGTGGTTGGCCTATTGCTTTTTATGATGGTTATGGGTTTGAGCATTGCGGTAAGTACCGTACAACAATGGCAAAGTGCAGAACGGAAAATGGTAATTTCAGAAGCTCACAAGGTAAGTGCAGAAGCTGGCAAAATTAATGCTGAACTGTCTTTTTTACGGGCTCAGATCAATCCGCATTTTTTATTCAATACGTTGAATAATATCTATACTCTCTCCGTAACAAATAGTGAAAACACCTCGGAAAGTATCATGAAACTATCAAATATTATGCGTTATGTTACCGATGATGTGGCAGAGGATTATGTTTCTCTACAAAATGAGGTTGATTGTGTTAATGATTATATAGATTTACAACGGTTACGCTTAGGGAAAAAAACAAAACTTATTTTCGAACGAACCGGAACCATTTTTCAGCAAAGAATGGCTCCTTTGATACTCATTACTTTTATTGAAAATGTGTTCAAATATGGGGTCAGTAATCATCAGGAAACCACCATCCATATTAAAATATCAGTAGAGCCAAATGAGATTTATTTCTTTTGTCAAAATAGAATTTTCGAGAATAAATCATCGCATAAGCGCACTGGTATTGGTATTGCAAATACACGGAAAAGGTTGGATTATTTGTATCCCGATAAGCATACTTTGAAAATTACTAATCAAGATGGTCTGTTCACAGTAGACTTAAATCTTGAATGCTAACATATAAACATGTCATTAAAATGTGTTGCCATTGATGATGAGCCATTAGCTCTTGAACTGATCACAAAGTATGTGGCTTTATTTCCGGAATTACAACTCATTTATACATTTGAAGATGCCGTAAGCGGAGCAGAATTCCTTGCAAAAAGCTCCGTTGATCTGTTGTTTATTGATATCAATATGCCTGATATCACCGGGCTTGACCTGGTACGTTCTTTAACTAAAAAGCCTATGGTGATTTTTGTAACCGCTTACAAAAACTTTGCTTTTGAAGGGTTTGAATTACAGGCGCTGGATTATCTCTTAAAGCCTATTGATTTCAAGCGTTTTTCTGCTGCGGTTACTAAGGCTATTGATTATTACAATTATAAAAATTCGGATAATTCTGAGTCGGATGAGAGTATTTATGTATACTCCGAATACCGAATGATTAAGATTGAGCTGAAAGACATAGAGTACATAGAGAGTATGGAAGATTATATTAAGATTTATTTAACAAGTGCTCCCAAACCTGTACTCACCTTAATGACGCTGAAAAAAATGTTAGAAAAACTGCCAAACACAGGTTTTAGGCGAATCCATAGAAGTTATATTGTGGCTTTGAAAAAGATCAAAGTAATTCATAATCGCAAAGTTAAATTGGCTAATGCCGAGCTAACGGTAAGCGATAGTTATAGTGACTTTATCAAAGAGTGGTCTAAATAAATTATGAACATCAAGTCTTCGAAAGTGGCGTGTCGCTATACTCAATACGAACATCTCAATACTCGCTGAATGAAAATTAAAAAGAATATAGCTACCAGTGAAAACGGGTTTATTTTTAACCCGTCAACTGGCGATTCATTTTCAAGTAATCCGATCGGAGCAGAAATTTTGTTGTTCATGAAGAGTGGGAAAACATCTTTAGAAATTAAGGAGATTATTCTGGAGAATTATGAGGTAGAGCCAGCTCAACTTGAACGCGACTGGGAAGATTGGTTATTGCAATTGAAGGATGCTAATTTGCTTGATTTATAATTTCGGACTAACAAATGATTGAACCCATACCTTACGTAATTGCAATAACTGCATTAAATGCGATTGACAGCCCTGGCCCCGGCCTTGCTGTTATCAGAGCTTTGCGGGAAGGTTTGGGAACTGGCTTGAGAATTATCGGATTATGTTATGAATCATTAGAGCCTGGAATTTATCTGCATGGTCAGGTTGACAAAACATATCAAATCCCTTACCCAACGGCAGGGGCGGGCCCGTTATTAGAGCGCCTGCAATATGTTCATGAAAAGGAAAAGCTTGATTTGGTTATCCCAAATTTCGATTCGGAGCTTTATAATTTCATTAAAATAAGCGTAGACTTAAATAAACTAGGTATAAAAACCTTTCTTCCATCACACAAACAACTAGAAATCCGGGAAAAAATCAATCTTGCAAAATTTGGTAAAAAACACAATTTATTAGTTCCAGAAGATCGAATTATATTTAAGGCAGATGAACTTGAAAAAGTAGCAGCAGATTTAGGGTATCCATTAGTAGTAAAAGGGAAATATTACGAAGCTTCGGTTGTACATACGTTGGAACAAGCCTCGAAAGCATTTAGTTTGTTAAGCGTAAAATGGGGGCTTCCCGTTATTGCTCAGAAATTTGTAAAAGGCACTGAGATAAATATTGCGGCTCTTGGTGATGGAAAAGGAAACGCCATTTCGGTGATCCCGATGAGGAAATTATACATTACAGATAAAGGAAAAGCATGGGCCGGGGTTACCTTGGAAGATAATACCTTACTTGATTTGGGCAGAGATTTTATAAAAGCAACCCATTGGAAAGGTGGTTGTGAACTGGAAATTATGAAAGACGCGGCTGGAAAACTTTTTATAATGGAAATTAATCCGAGGTTTCCGGCATGGGTTTACTTAACGGCAGCAGCAGGGCAAAATCAGCCAGCTGCATTGGTAAAAATGGCGTTTGGCGAATTGGTCGAACCGTTTGATTCATACCAGCCGGGTAAAATGTTTGTTCGCTATGCCTGGGATCATATTACAGATATTACTGAATTTCAACAAATTTCAGCACTTGGGGAACTTTAAAGTTATAAGTTGTAAGTTATAAGTTGTAAGTCATAAGCCAAAGTCGAAAGCCAAAGTTTAAAATCTAAAATTCTCATATCTAACATCTCATATCTAACATCTCACATCTAAAAAAGAATGAAGCTACGATACGAACGTCCTTATTTGAAGAAAATGAACGTTGGTGTGATGAACAAATTCGGAAGCCGTTCAGATTTTCAACCAGTTAAATTTATTGATGGGGTTTCTGTAAAAAGCCTTACAGATAAATATGGTTCACCAGTTTTTGTATTATCCGAAAGACAAATCCGTAAGAATTATCAATCGGCTGTACGATCTTTTAATACCCGTTATCCAAAAGTTCAGTTTGCATGGAGTTATAAAACTAATTATATAAATGCCGTATGTAACGTTTTTCACCAGGAGGGCAGTTGGGCAGAAGTTGTATCTGGATTCGAATATCATAAGGCAATTGGGAACGGTGTAGCAGGAAATCATATTATTTTTAATGGACCTGAAAAAAAAGAGGCAGATTTAAAGCTTGCTATAGAAAACGATTCACTGATTCATATTGATCATTTTGAAGAGCTATATAAACTCATTGATATTTGTGAAGCGCTTAATAAAAAGCCTAGAGTAGCCATCCGTGTAAACATGGATACAGGCATTTATCCACTTTGGGATCGATTTGGTTTCAATTATGAAAATGGTCAGGCGTGGAATGCCATTCTGAAAATTGTTGGCTTAGGTAAAATGCAGTTAGTTGGGTTGCATTGCCATATAGGTACGTTCATGTTATCTACATCCGCGTATGCGATAGCCACTTCCAAACTTTGCGATTTGGCAATGAAATGTAAAAACCAGTTGCAAAATCCAATTGAGTATTTAGATCTTGGAGGAGGTTTCCCATCTACAAACACATTAAAGGGGTCATATTTGCCCGGTGTTGATACCGTACCACCCATTGATGATTTTGCAGAAGCAATCACGACAACTATTTTAGGCTATGGCTTTCAACAAAATGAGCTTCCGATGTTGATTTTAGAGACGGGAAGAGCACTAATTGATGACGCAGGGTATCTTCTCGGTTCTGTTATAGCAAACAAACAATTAAGTGATGGGCGCAGGGCAACCATTCTAAACTTTGGTGTAAATCTGTTGTTCACTTCTTTTTGGTACGATCACCACATCAGTCCGGCCCAAGATTTTACGCATTATACTGAAGAAACTATTCTTTACGGACCTATGTGTATGAACATTGATGTCATCCGCGAAAGCATAAACCTGCCATTGTTAAGCCCAGGAGATTTAGTGGTAGTACACAAGGTTGGAGCGTATAACATGACGCAATGGATGCAATTTATTAGCACAAGGCCCGCTGTAGTTTTGATTGATGAAACTGGTCAGACACATGAAATTCGCCAGGCTGAAACATTAAAATATATGGAAATTCCTGAAAGTGTTCCGGTACATCTTCAACACAAAAAATAAACAAAAGCTGGTGATCAATAACCTGAAGGGACAAAAAGCAGTTAAAGAATTGGTAACCTCAGTTCTGCACAGCTATTCTGTTGTTTTTTTTTCTCAGAATAAAGTATTCGGTTTCTTGCTTTTAGTAGTGTCATTCCTTAACGTAAATGCAGGTATCGCCGGACTTGCCTGCGTAGTATTTTCGTTGACATTGGTTCACCTTTTGGGCTATCAAAAAGAAAATATCCGGATGGGGCTTTACAGTTTCAATAGCCTGCTACTCGGGATCGGTTTTGGTTCGTTTTTCCAACTTAACCCATCCTTCTGGATCTGGATTACCGCGGCGTGTTTTTTCGTGGTTATACTTACCATTGTGATTACCTCATTATTGGGTAAATATGGCTTACCGGTGCTTACAATACCTTTTATTTTTACGTTTTGGATAGTTTTGTTGGCAGTAAATGGTTTTGCTACAATGGGATTACAGCAAATCAATAGCGTGTTGCTTAATGAAATGCAGAACACCAAGCCAGAAAGTATTACGGGGTTAATAAATTATTTTCAATCGGTAAAGGTGCCATACTACTTTGATTTGTTTTTCAGATCATTGAGTGCCATTCTTTTTCAAAATAGTGTGTTTTGTGGGATGATAATGAGTGTCGGCTTGTTTTTACATTCCCGTATTACCTTCACCTTGATGGTACTTGGCTTTACGGTAGCTTGTGTTTTTAATTCTCTTACGGGGACGTACTTGAATGAGATTAGTTATTACCATTTAGGGAGCAATTTAATGATGGTGTCGACCGCTATTGGAGGTTTTTTCCTTATACCTTCCGTAAGATCATACGTGTGGGCAATCATTGCCGTGCCCATGACCATATTACTAATAAATGCACTCACTAATTTATTAGGAATTCCAAATCTCCCGATTTTTTCTATGCCATTTTGCATAGTCACATTAAGCCTGCTTTACTTTTTTATGCTGCGAATTAATCCGGGTAAGTTGGCACTCACACCTTTTCAGCATTATTCGCCTGAAGTAAATTTGTATCAATTTTTGAATGGGAAAGAACGATTGCATGATCTAAATTATCTGCGATTGAATTTGCCATTTATGGGAAGTTGGACAGTTTCTCAGGGTTATAATGGTGATATCACACATAAAGGCGAATGGGCAAAAGCACTGGATTTTGTGGTTAAAGACGAGCTTGGCCATACTTTCATAAGCTCTGGAAGTAACTGTGAACACTATTATTGTTTTAATAAACCCGTTTTAGCATGTGCGGATGGTATTATTGAAGATGTGGTTGATCACGTGGATGACAATGAAATTAACGTGTTAAACACCGCCCAAAATTGGGGAAATAGCGTAGTGATTAAACATATCGGTGGATTGTATTCTAAAGTTTCACACCTGAAAAAAGCATCTATAAAAGTAAATGTTGGTGATTTTATAAAACAAGGTGAATTAATAGGTCTTTGTGGGAATTCAGGAAGATCACCAGAACCACATTTGCATTTCCAAACCCAGTTGGCACCGTATGTTGGCTCTAAAACGTTTGAATATCCGATGGCTTATTTTGTTAGCACTCAACCCAACTCAGTCCCTAAATTTAATAATTTTTGCGTTCCTGAAGAAGGAACTATTGTTCAAGCCCCGGTTATTAATGGTTCGTTAAAAAAGGCTTTTTCATTCCAGCCGGGATACTCAGCAACGGTAAAATCGAATACTGGGCAAGAAGAAGTTTGGGAAGTTTTCACAGATGCATTAAACCAGTCCTATATCTATAGTCTAACGTCGGGTGCCACCGCTTACTTTGTTAATAACGGAACCGTATTCTATTTCACAAGTTTTTATGGTAGCCAAAATTCATTACTTTACTTATTTTATCAGTCAGCTTATAAAGTAATATTTTCATCAAAGTCATACGTAAAAGCATGTGATCAATTTCCTTTGCATCTGAGTAGCAACAAAGTTGAACTTTGGGTTCATGATATAGTAGCACCTTTTTATCAATTCATAAAGCAAAAATTTGTAAGCGAATGTACCTATGAACAGGCTGGTTTTATGATCAAGTCAGAAGAATGCAAAGAACTTTTTGGAAGGAGTACGCAAGTAATGAGCGCCACGATACATGTAAAAGAGAACGCCATTAAAAGCTTTAGCGTGAGCTCAAAAGGAAAAGAAATTAATTTAATATGGTGTTCAGAAAGCTAATATTACTTTTACTAGTTGTTGCGCTTTCTGAAAACACCAAAGCGCAGCAAATTACTTATGATAAGGCAGACAGTATGACGTATGCGCAATATATGTTGGGTAACTGGAAAGATTTGAAAGCAACTGGAGAAAATGCACTTAAGCAAGGTGTAGATTTCCCTTATTTAAGGTTACGTATAGCCTATGCGAACTTTGTGGAAGGGAATTATAGTGCTGCTTTGAATCAGTATAAGCAGGTCTTGAAAAATGATTCTTTTAATGAGACCGCACGATTATATTCTTACTGGTGTTATGAATATTTGAATCGCAATGACGAAGCTTCTTATCATGCTTCTAAGCTCAGAGATTCATTCTTTATAAACTCAGGGATCAAGCCTTTTGGTTTATTGCGAGTGGGTGTAGAAAGTAGTTACAAAATGCCTGATGATGTATTACGGAACCCCGGTGCTTACTATCGCTTTCATCTGAGTAACCGTTTATTTTTAAAATTGAAGCTGGAACAAGCGATGTCCTTATATAAGCAACAATTAACCATTAGGTCTAATTTAAATTCAGGAAACCCGCGTCTTACTTTAAATGATAATCAGCAAGTAGAGTATTATGGCAAACTGAGCTATCCAATTAATTCCTCCTTAATACTACTGGGTGCTTACCATTATTTAAACAATGACTTCGGCGGAACAACCTATCAAAATCATATTGGGTTGGGAGGTTTAACGTACTCTATGCCGTATTATGAAATACAAGGAGATGTAAATTTAAGCAGTTTAGCAGGTGTAAACGTAAAACAGTACAATGCAGGGTTAACCATTTATCCTAAAGGGAATTTGAACCTGTATACGGTTTTACGAGTAAGTGTTCAAAATCAAGCGGCCTCAAACCAGATCGTTTTCACGCAAGTAGCTGGTTCAAAGATTGCTAAGTTTTTATGGCTTGAAGCGAATGTGACCTTGGGTAAACTTAATAATTACCTAGATGCAGATGCGGTGTACGTTTACAATTCCATTGATCCATCGCTGTTTAAGGCAGGTTCAACAGCATTTATTCCCTTAAAATTAAAGCTGCTTTTACATTTGAACTATACGTATGAACAAAAAGAGAATGCATATGAGCTATATACATATAATCAACATTCGATAACCGGAGGATTAACATGGAAATTTTAAGAAGATTATATTATACGTCCATTTTTGTGTTTTTTGTAAGTTATTCTTACGCACAATCAGATGCGGCACTGCAGAAAGCTTTCCGGAACAGCTACGCCAATGAAAACAAAAAAGATTACCAAGCTGCAATTGCCGACGTTGCGCCCTATTATTCAGAGAAAAGTTATGAAGTAAATATCCGCTTAGGCTGGTTAAATTATGTGAACAAGAACTATAATGCTTCTCAAACTTATTACTCCAGAGCAGTTAATCTGAAGCCAAATTCTATCGAAGCCAAATTTGGTTATGTAAAACCGCTTTCCTTTTTACAAAGTTGGGATAAGGTGTTGGCTCAGTATAATGACATTATCAAAATTGATCCGCAGAATACGCAAGCCAATTATTGGGCGGGGGTTATTTATTATAATCGCAAAAATTTTGCTGGGGCAATTAAGTTGTTCAAAGCGGTAGTTGATTTATACCCGTTTGACTATGATGGCAACCACATGCTGGGCTGGGCAAATTTGATGGCTGGTAAAAAGGCTGAAGCAAAAATGTATTTCAATAAAGCACTTATTATTAAGCCTGATGATTCTTCGAGCAATGAAGGCCTTAGCCGGGCAAATAGATAATCTTAATAACTTCCTTATAAAATTTTCAAGCCGGCTTCAGTCGGCTTTTTGTTTTCAAGAAATCTAAGTTTGATTAAAGGGAATGAATAGGACTCAGGAAGACGTTATAAGAGGTATTTATGAAACTTGCTAGGTTTTGCGTTAAGGATTGAAGTGAAAATTCTTTTTCTTTCTCCAAGAAAAAGATTGTAACGAAAAGCCTGCCCGAACGCCCAAATCCATTTCTGAAACGGCGACAATAGAACGTAGGCGGCAATTAATTTTTCTAAGTTCTCTCGTCCTTGGTGATGAGTTGCCTGACAATAAGGGAAAAGTGGCTTTTGAGGCAGATAAGGCGGCTCGAAACCCAGTTGTCGATACAAGATCGCCGTTCATCGACACAATGTTTTTGGATGGAAGCTTTGTTTGCACCTTTATACTGTTGGTTGAGAGTCGGCAATACTAAGGATTAAGCGATGATTCTCTGGTATAATTAAATCAAGAATAAGCGATATAACCTTTAAAATTTTAGAAAATGAAAACTAAGCATTCAAACTATTTATTCCTGATCACGATCGGTGTTTTACTGTCGTTCGCATCTTGCAAAAAAGACACAGCTGTTACAGCAGACCAAACTTCCTTATCTGCTTCGGAAGCGATAGCAATTGCTTCCACTAATTCTATAACCGGCAATACCAGCTCTACAGATTCGGTGTACGTGGTAGAAGGTTGCAAAAGAGGAAACGATAAAACAGAGGTTGCGAATGCGTCATTGAGTGCTGCAATTACAAGTTATTTAAGCACTAATTATGCAGGATATACCTTCAAAAAAGCGTTTAGTATTACTAATAAAACCACTAACACGCTCGATAGTTACATTGTTGCCATTTTATTTAACTCGAATCCAGTTGCCATCAAGTTTGATGCTTCGGGTAATTTTGTTAAAGTGATGGAATTAAGAGAAGGGCATGAATTTGATCCCGGTGATGATAAGGGACCTCATCGCGGAAAAGAGCATGATGGTGATGATCATGGAAGACATTTAGGAGATCTTTTTGGCCATCGTGATGGATTGAACAGAGATACCATTGCAATCAGTGCTTTGCCAGCCGTAATTAAATTGTATTTCGTTGCTAATTATAGCGCAGATACTTTAGCGCATGCGGAAAAAAATCGTGATTCAAGTACCGTAGTAATAAGCAAGAACAACGGTTTGTATGCTACCATATTTAATAAAAGCAACGGATTTATCAGAAGAGACAAGTTGCCAGCTCCGAAAGGGAAAGATCAAGAAGTAACACTAACTTCTTTGCCAGCTTCTGCTCAAACATACCTTACTGATACATATCCAGCGTATGTATTCAAAAAAGCATTTAACGTTAAAAAAGACGGAATTAACCTAGGTTACCTGGTATTTATTGACGCTAATTTAACAAAGTACGCAGTACAATTTGACGCCAGCGGTAAGTTTATTACTGCAGTTGCGGTCCGATAATTTCCATGACAAGTGTGTGTGTTAGAGCCTGAGCGTTGATTCTCAGGCTCTTTTTTTGTGCCATTTTTTCTGAAGTTATGTAAATCACATCTATGTAAATCAGTACTTTTAGAGTCTGGTTATAAAACTTCATTTATGAATTCCGAAATCACCCTTCAATTTTTAAGCGAGCCGAATGATGTAAATTATGGTGGCAAAGTTCATGGCGGAGTGGTGATGAAGTGGATTGATCAGGCCGCCTACGCTTGTGCCTCCCAATGGTGCCAATCGTATTGCGTAACGGTGTATGTAGGCGGAATTCGATTTATAAAACCTATTCACATTGGCTACATTGTAAAAACCCATGCCTACCTAATTTACACCGGCAACTCCAGCATGCACATTGCGGTTGATGTGTTCTCTAAAAATGTAAAGGCAGACGAGTTTGTTAAAAATACCCACTGCATTGTAGTTTTCGTGGCTGTAAATAATGAATCGAACTCCATAGCTGTGAAACCATTTTTACCCGAAACAGCCAAGCAAGTTGCCTTGAAAGAATACGCGGTGAAATTGATGGCTTTACGTAAAAACGTAGAAGATGAAATGAAGCCTTTCTTTGAGGATACTATTAGTTAAATCGGGTATTTCAAGCTATTTATTCGTATTGAAATAATTTGGGCGTTCGAGCGGGCTGTCCGTTGCAATCTTTTTTGCCGCTCCTTCCACTTCGTTCCAGGGACGACAAAAAAGGATTTCCTCTTCCATCCCTAACGCAAAACCTAGCAAGTTTAATAAAATACATGCAATAACACCTTTCTTAGTCCGAACCGCGTTTTTCAAAATCGAACTCCAGGTAAACACTGTTATTTCGATACGTGTTTAAAATAGATTTACATTTTTATTTTTTAAAGTGTAAAATAAACACTTATTTTTATTGCCAATAAACCTCCAAGTATTAAACCGATTATTAATCATCAATCTGAATGAAGACTGGCAAATATTTAAGTCAATTATTAACAGGTGCACTTCTTTTTGCTTGCTTGCAAATACAGGCACAACAAACTGATTATACCATTAAAGCAGTTCCGTTTACGCAGGTAAAATTTACCGATCAGTTATGGACATCGCACATAGAAACTAACCGGACGGTTACTATTCCGGCCTCATTTAAACGTTGTGAAACTACGGGCCGGGTGAAGAATTTTCAAATGGCTGCCGAAAAGAAAGATAAATTTTGCACCGTTTTCCCTTTTGACGATACGGATATTTATAAAACAGTAGAAGGGGCATCGTTTTCAATGGCGGTTCATCCGGATAAGAAACTTGATAAGTATGTAGACTCCCTTATTGAAATAGTAGGCAAAGCACAAGAGCCCGATGGTTATTTATATACAGCCAGAACGATTGATCCACTGAACCCGCATGCTTGGGCCGGTAAAGACAGGTGGGTAAACGAACACGACAATAGCCACGAAACATATAACTCTGGTCACTTGTTCGAAGCTGCGGCGGCTCATTTTCAGGCAACCGGAAAAAGGAATTTATTAAATATTGCTTACAAAAATGCAGACTTGTTAGTCAAAACGTTTGGTAACGATAAACTCCATGTTCCCCCAGGCCACGAGGTGGTAGAAATGGGTCTGGTTAAATTGTATCGCATCAGTGGTAAAAAGGAATATTTAAATCTGGCTAAGTTTTTTCTTGATCAACGTGGGCAACGAAAGTACGATCCAAAAAGTGCCAACCCCTGGGAAAATGGAAGTTACTGGCAAGATAATGCGCCGGTGATTGCGCAAAATGAGGCAGAAGGCCATGCAGTGAGAGCGATGTATTTATACTCGGCCATGGCCGATGTTGCTGCACTTACTGGTGATACCTCTTATTTATCTGCCATCGATAAAATTTGGAGCAACATGACAGGCAAAAAAATGTATGTCCAAGGAAGCATCGGCTCGATTCCGTCTGGCGAACGTTTCGGTGGGGATTATGAATTGCCGAATTCAACTGCTTACAATGAAACTTGTGCTGCCATTGGCAATGCGATGTGGAATCAGCGAATGTTTCAACTTCATGGCGATTCGAAATACATGGATGTACTTGAAAAAACCTTGTACAACGGCTTAATTTCGGGAGTAGGTTTAGATGGGAAATCGTTCTTCTACACCAACGCCATGGAAATAAAACACAGTTTCTCTCATTCGGCGATGGAACGTGAGCGTTCAGGATGGTTTGAATGTTCTTGCTGCCCAACAAATATTGCCCGTTTTTTACCTTCGTTGCCGGGATATGTGTATGCGCAAAGTGGCAATTCGGTTTACGTGAATTTATTTATAAGCGGCTCTGCAGATATGACTGTAAATAGTAAAGCCGTAAAATTAGTTCAACAAAATAATTATCCTTGGGATGGAGGTTTACTATTTACTGTAAATCCGGCATCATCACTTGATTTCGCACTTAAAATCCGGATTCCGGGTTGGGCTCAAAATCAGGCGATACCTTCCGAACTATATAATTACAAAACCCGGTCGGATAGCAAAATTCAAATTAAGATAAATGGTACTCCTACCGAATACAAAATGGAGAAGGGCTATGCCGTATTAAATAGAAACTGGAAAAAGAACGATCGGGTAGAAGTGAATCTTCCGATGGAAGTTAAACGGGTTGCCGCAACGGATAAGGTGGTAAATAATATCGGAAAAGTGGCCTTGCAACGTGGCCCGCTAATGTATTGTGCCGAGTGGAAAGATAATTATGGCCTAGCCTCAAATATTATCATCCCGGTAGGTGCTGCTTTTACAACTGAATTTAATAAAGAGCTTTTAAACGGCGTGATGACTTTAAAAGCCCCAGCAATATTTATAAATGTAGATGATGCCGGCAAAAAAATCAGCACAGAAGAAAAAAAGGTGACTATTATTCCATATTATTCTTGGGCGAACCGCGGCAAAGGTGAAATGACGGTTTGGTTCCCCGAGAAGATAAAATATGTTGATTTGTTAAGTAACTAATTTTAAAAATATAGATTTGGGCGTTCGGGCAGGCTTTCCGTTACAATCTTTTTTATGGAGAATAAAAAAGGATTTTCACTACAATCCTTAACGCACTAGCATCGCACCTAAAACAGCTTCAACAGGTTAATTTGTAAGATTACATTTAATAAAAAAGGAGTTTAGCCGATCAGGTTAAACTCCTTTTTTATTCTAATACAAACTTGGTTCTTCTCATTTAAGGAGCAACAGTATCAACAACTTTACCACAAGTAAGCATAGTTTTCCCATAGTAAGGATTCACAATAATACTTTCTTTGCTTAGCCAATAGCTTCCATTCATTGGGCAATAATTGTAATATATGGGTTCGCTGGTCAGTTTTAAACCCTTAATCAATTGGTAAAAGTTCGTTGAAAGCGCAGAAAATTGTTCTCTCTGTTTCTTCAAATCTTTGCTTTCCAAAATATGTTTGGCACCCAACAGCAACTCATCATTCATGGGTAAATACAATCCTATTTCAGTAGCATTAAGTTTTTTACTGTCCACACCATTCATTACCTTCAAAAACCCTTTAGCTTCCAAACCTGCACCTCTCGCATCCGAATTCACCAAAGCATCTTTTATCCCATAATATGATTCAAGCAAAGGCTTCAACTCAGACGTGTGTGATTCTTGCGAATAGCTCTGATTTACAAAGAAGCTTATAAAAATGATCAGGCCTACTTTCTTCATTGTTGTGAGTTGTGAGTTGTGAGTGTTGTGAGTTGTGGGTTGTGGGTTGTGAGTTGTGAGTTGTGAGTTGTAGGTTTTGAGTTGTGAGTTGTGAGTTGTGAGTTGTGAGTTGTGAGTTGTGAGTTGTGAGTTGTGAGTTGTGAGTTGTGAGTTGTGAGTTGTGAGTTGTGAGTTGTGAGTTGTGAGTTGTGAGTTGTGGGTTGTGGGTTGTGGGTTGTGGGTTGTGAGTTGTAAGTTGTGAGTTGTGAGTTGTGAGTTTTGAGTTTTGAGTTTTGAGTTGTGAGTTGTGAGTTTTGAGTTGTGAGTTGTGAGTTGTAAGTTTTGAGTTGTAAAAAATCCCCCTTTTCCTTCAATCCTAAAATCCTGATCCAGACAAAAAATATGTGAGTTGTAGGTTGTGAGTTGTTGGTTGGTATTCTTCATCTCCACTATGGACTATGGCCTATCGACCATGGACTAATTAACCATTAACCATTAAACCTTATCCAACGCCTTCCTATCTTTCCTTTTTTTGCTTTTATAAACACTCGGAGTAATTCCGGTTACCGCTTTGAATTGTGACGAAAGGTGAGCACTACTGCTATATCCCATCTGGTATGAAATCTCATTTAAGTTCATCTCACCATATTCCAAAAGCTCCTTCACCTTTTCAATTTTCTGTTGAATGATGAATTTCTCAATGGTAGTGTCTTCAGAATCAGAAAACAAACGGCTTAAATAGGCATAATCTTTATTTAACCGATTGGCAATTTGCTCCATCATATTCAAGTGGTTTTGACTTAAATCGGTATGATGAACCAATTCGACAATGACGTTTTTAATACGCTCAACCAATTGATCTTTTTGCTTATCAATCAACTCAAAACCCAACACTTTTAAGTTAGAAGCGATGTCTTGAAGTTGTTTTTCGATAGGCTCTGGTTGTATTTCTACGGTACCTAAAGAAATATCTTGAACGATAAAGTTTGATTGCTCTAGTTGCTGACGTACTACCATGATACATCTGTCGCACACCATATTTTTAATATGTAATAACATGGAATTTTCTGTTTAGATGAACATCAAAGATACGGAGAGAGAGTGCAGCATCATCAATAATTATACTCTTTCAGCTTTATATCCAGCCTTTTCAAGAGATTTGATAATATCATTTTCCTTTAAATTTTCATTCCCTTCCACTGTTAAAATCTTATCAGGATTTTGAGTATCAACTTCCCATTTATTAATCTCCGAAAGGTTGTTTAAAAAAGGAGTCACGGTAGCAATGCAGCCGCCACATTTAATATTTGTTTTGAATTTTAATTGTTCCATTTTGTTTTAAATATTAATTGTTTTAATATCACTTTGTCATCTCGCAGTGGTGAGATATACTCGGCTTTTATTTATTAAGGTTGCTATTTCCCAACCCTCGCACCAGATCTTTCCTTGGGGCGAAGTGATAAAGATAGGTTGCTATTTTTCAAGCACCTTGTCATCGAACTCAGTGGTTAGATATGTTACCTATCTTCAATCTAGCTTTGCAATTTTTAATCGCAGGCTGTTAGCTACCACAGAAACTGAACTTAAAGCCATAGCTGCTCCGGCTATCATCGGGTTTAACAAAAAACCATTAACCGGATAAAGTAATCCAGCGGCAATTGGGATGCCAATCAAATTATAAATAAAAGCCCAAAATAAGTTTTGTCGAATCGTTTTTACCGTTAGCCTTGATAGTTTTAAGGCTTTTGAAACCTGTTGTAAATCCGAGGAAACCAGCGTTATTTTCGCTACATCTATTGCAATGTCAGAACCTTTTCCCATGGCAATGGAAACATCAGCTTGCGCCAACGCCTGACTGTCGTTAATGCCATCGCCAATCATGGCCACCACTTTTCCTTCGGACTGTAATTTTTTGACAAAATCAGATTTATCAGAAGGCAAAACTTCCGCCTTGTATTTTTTTATTCCGGTTTGTAAAGCTACAGCTGCTGCGGTTTCATGATTGTCGCCGGTGAGCATATAAACGTCAATTCCTTGACTCATTAACTGTTCAATGGCTTTTTTCGAGCCTTCTTTTATCCGGTCTGTAATGGCTACAATCGCTAAAACTTGCTTCGTATCTGCAAAGTAAATAACAGTTTGTGCTTGTTTTTGTAATTCTGTAACGTGATTTTGAAGGTCAGACGAAACAGAAATTTGTTCATCAGACAAAATTTTGTGACTTCCCGCCCAATACTTATTGCCATCCAATTCAGCTTTCACACCTTTACCAGTAATACTATCAAAATCAGTAACAGCTACAGCATTTGTTTTTCCGCCTCTTAAATATTGAACAATTGCGGCAGCTAGTGGATGTTCTGATTGTTGTTCCAACGATAGTAGAATTCCGCTAAGAGTTTGCTGATTCAAAGGTAAATTAGCATCCCAAATCAATTCAGTTACTGTTGGTTTACCTTCAGTAATGGTTCCGGTTTTGTCTAATATAATCGCATTTACCTTATACCCGGATTCTAAAGCTTCTGCATCTTTAATTAATATTCCGTTTTCTGCGCCTTTGCCAATCCCAACCATGAGTGCGGTGGGTGTCGCTAATCCTAAAGCACACGGACAAGCAATTACCAAAACCGTAACCATCGCTAACAAGCCTTGCGTTAACGCATTTTGACCACCAAATACAAGCCATACAAACAATGAAAGAATTGCAATTCCGATAACAATTGGGACAAAAATCCCAGCAATTTTATCAACCAGTTTTTGTACAGGTGCTTTAGAGCCTTGCGCATCCTGAACCAGTTTAATAATTTGTGCCAGCATCGTTTCACCACCTACTTTGTCGGCTGTAAAACGAAAACTGCCTTTTTGATTTATGGTTCCAGCGAATACGGTGTCGCCCATATCTTTTAACACAGGGATAGGTTCGCCAGAAATCATACTTTCATCCACAAAAGAGTTGCCTTCGTAAAGCTTACCATCAACAGGAATTTTTTCACCCGATCTCACTAAAATGCGGTCACCAATACGTACCTCAGCAACCGGAATTTCTTTCTCTCCGTTGTCAGTGATCAGTAATACCGTTTTTGGCTGCAGCCCGATTAATTTTTTAATAGCTGATGAGGTATTTGATTTTGCCCGTTCTTCCAAAAGTTTACCAAGCATAATAAACACGATCACCACGGCAGCAGCTTCATAATACACATGCGAATGCAAGCCTCGGTTATGCCAGAACTCAGGATAAAACGTATTGAATAAACTAAACAAATAGGCGATGCCAGTACTCAAGGCCACCAATGTATCCATATTGGCTTTTCTGTGGGAGGCCTGCTTCCAGGCATTTATAAAAAAGCTTTTACCAAAAACAAAAATTACCGGTGTGGATAAAGCCAGCATATAATAATTCGCAAAGCGGATATTCATGAAAAACATTCCGATGATCACAATTGGAGCGGTTATAATCGCTGCGGCTATAAAATGGTTTCGTAACGTTTGGTGATTTTTATATTGTAAAGCTTCTTGTTTTTCTTTGCCAGATTGTGTGTCTACAATCAGATCATAACCAATGGATTGGACTGCTTTTTGAAAACCTTCAGGCTGCACAACATCTGGATGGAAGCTCACTTTTACCGATTGCGTTGCATAATTAACTTCCGATTTTTCTACGCCCACCTGTGCCTGAATCATTGATTCTACACTCGTAGCACAGGATGCGCAAGTCATGCCTATCACAGGAAATGTTTCTGTTTCGATATTATTGAAGGTTGCCATGTTGTCTGATTTAACAACACAAAGATAGTTTCGACGTTCTGCCTGAGTTTATAAGATTCTGATAAAAGTTTATAAAATTTCGAGAGGTAGAATTACTAATTCAATAATTTATTGCCAGCTTTAACGATTATGAACCTCTCACTAGGGTTGTCTCACATCAACGAACTCACTTTGTTGATATTGGACCGAATAGAGAAGAATTTAAGTCTACTTATATAGGATTACCGTATGAGTTTACAATTAAGTGGTTTAAAAAAGATAAAGAAAGATACCGGATTTACGGCCTGATCCCGGTAGGAAGACCCACCGGGTTAGGAGGTAGTTTTGGGCTTAAACTTTATGGTAATATCTCAAAAAACAGTTATGCTGCAGTTGGGATAGCTTCCGGTTTTGGCTATCATAAAAGGTATTATTAAACTACTAGTCATCTGTTTTAAATGAATCAACCGGCTTGGTTAAAGTCCCGTCGCCGATTTCATCTAATTCCTTTTCGTAAAATCGTTTTGCATCCGTATCACTAATCTTGTAGATGTAAGTATAAAAGCTGCTTTGTCTGCTGGAGGATAATCTAGTTTGCGAAAAACCTTGAAAGGCAAGGAACAGAAATAGTATTGACGGTATAACTTTTTTCATTCACGCGTTTTAAATGTAGATGAAAGTAAAAAAAAAATTCCATAAAAGATTAACAAATTGTTTTAGTGATAATTTGATATTTAATTATAACCCTCTGTAATTGAATGAAAAGCGATGTGGAATTAGTTTAATTGAATGTACTAGGCTTAGCGTTAGGGATGGAAGAGGAAATCCTTTTTTGTCATCCGGAGCGTAGCGCAGGACGAACAAAAAAGATTGGAACGAACAGCCCGCCCGAACGCCCAAATTATTCTAGAACTTTACTAGTAATGAGGTCTTTTTTACAGGAAGATATAATAGCTTATGTAGCAACCGGTAAGATGATTTTTTTTCATGAGCAGGTTAGTAGTTCTTATATAGTACTGTACTTTACTGTACGTAACTTAAAATATAACGCTACAATAATTTATTTTTTGAGGCAATAAATGCATTGGAATAGTCGGAAAAAACCAAGCTAGATTATATTAATGAAGGTTGGCGTTTATTACTTTAAGTTAAACGCATATAGTGCAGTAGCTCTCGAGAAAATTTAATACCCGTTTCGGTAAAGCACAATTTTTTAGAGGCTAGTATCTATAAATATAATACTAACTTTAAAAATTCATTTTTTTTAAGTTCTCCTCAAACAATCTTATAAATGCAAGATAATATTTTTCAAATCCTACAAAAAAAGAAAGATCAAATTCTGGAAGTATGGATAAAAACACAAATTAATAGCCCGGATTTAAGGGATGAGTTAATCAGTAATGAAGATCTTCGTTCTTCATGTGAAGAGTTGATTAACAACTTAATGTCTTCACTTAATGAAGAAAATATAAATAATCCTCACTCTCCTGATTTTGATGGTGTAAACGAAATATTAGCTGGTATTTCATTTTCTCAGGCAAAAAAAGGGTTCAATCCAAGAGAAACTGCTTTTTTTATCATTGGTTTAAAAGAAGCACTCATCCATGTACTTCAAGAGGAAGTTTCGGATCCGCAAATTTTATTTAGTGAAAGTTTGAAGTTAACGAGGTTGATGGATAATTTCAGTATTATCACTTTTGAGACTTTTATAAGAGGACGTGAAGAAGTTATTTTAAGACAAACAGACGAGATATCAGAAATTTCTACACCTGTAATACGCATTTGGGACGGAATTTTAGCCTTGCCAATTATTGGTACGCTGGATAGCTCACGTACGCAGATTGTGATGGAAAACTTACTTCAAGAGATTGTTGAAACAGGAAGTAGCATTGCCATTTTAGATATTTCTGGAGTGCCTGCTGTTGATTCATTGGTTGCGCAACATTTAATGAAAACAGTAAGTGCAACCCGCTTAATGGGTGCTGAATGTATTATAAGTGGTATCAGGCCAGAAATTGCCCAAACCATTGTTCATTTAGGGATAGATTTATCTAATATCGTTACCAAAGCCACATTAGCCAGTGCATTAAAGTTTGCTTTTAGAAGTATGAGATTAGAGGTAAAAGCAGTAGTAGCCAAAGAGAACAAAAATAGTTAAGTTAAATGGATAGAATACCAATTCTCAGAATGGGCCACTTTTTATTAGTGACCATCCAAGTGGATTTATATGATAGGTTAGCATTAAATCTGGAGGCAGATTTAGTACAAATGGTTAGCAAAACATCTGCACAAGGGGTTTTAATAGATATCTCGGCAGTTTCCATTGTAGATTCCTTTATGGGCAGAATTATTGGAAACATTGCTAGCATGTGTAAAATAATGGATGCACATACCGTAGTTGTCGGCATGCAACCAGCTGTGGCCATCACTTTAATAGAACTAGGTCTTCCGCTAAAAGGTGTTTATACAGCACTTGACGTGCAAAAAGGGATGAACCTTTTAACCTCCATGATCGGTTCGCAGGGCGAAGACGAAGATGAAGAGGAAGACGATTTCGACTCCTAAAAATGCTAATCACCTTATCGAAAGATAGAATGCAAGTTGAAAAGGATCAGGATGTGGTTCCTTTCAGAAATCGTGTAAAAGAGTTTGCAGTAAAAATTAAGATGGGCTTGGTAAATCAAACCAAATTAATTACAGCAGCAAGTGAACTAGTTCGTAATATGTTGAAATATGCCAACGGTGGTGAAATCGAAATAGAAATCATTTCACGGGGAAGAGACAATGGCGTTAAGCTAACATTTAAAGATAAAGGGCCAGGAATACTAGATATAAAACTGGCGATGCAAGACGGATACTCTACTGGGAAAAGTTTGGGTTTAGGTTTGCCAGGAGCTAAAAGGCTGGTAAGCGAGTTTGATATAAAAAGTATCCTTGGCCAAGGAACAACCATAACAGTGATAAAATGGGCGAATGGTTGATGCTACTCATATAAGTTTTAGAGCAGATGATCGGAGCTATTTTGCAATTTTAAAAAAGGGAATTCATAAGCAAGCGGTTGATTCTGGCTATAGTGCAAATAAAATCGCCCAAATAGATATTATTGTATCAGAGCTAACCTCCAATTTGCACAAGCATGCATCCGGTGGCGAAATTCTTTTTGCCAATATTCAGGAAAGCTCAAAAGAATATCTGGAAATTATCAGTATTGATAATGGCCCGGGAATAAACGATTTGCCACGTATGTTGCAGGATGGGGTATCCACCACGAAAACTTTAGGACAAGGTTTAGGAAGTTTAAAAAGACTTTCTGATACGTTTGATATATATACGCAAAGAGATTGGGGTACCATTGCCTTAAGCAGAGTATATAAAGATAGCGCCGCATCTCGCATCAACACTGATTTTGAAATAAAATCTATCATTGTTTCTAAACCCGGTGAAACTGTGAGTGGGGATGGAACGTACTACAAAGTAACAAAGGATTATTTTAAAATATTGGTTGCCGATGGTTTGGGGCATGGCCCTGAAGCAAATAGAGCGGTGAATGAAGCGGTTAATGCTTTTAAGGTTTGCCCATTTCATACACCGGTAGAAATTTTACGATTTCTGCATGCAGCTATACTCAAAACACGAGGTATAGTAGGCACCATTATAATTTATAATTTTAATGATAAAACATGGAGTGTTGCAGGTATAGGCAACATTGCTTGTAAATTAATGAATGGATTGAGCTATAAAAATGTAATGTCTTATAATGGGATAATCGGGCACAATATTCCGAACAGAATGGATAATCAAAGTTTTTCACAAGACGATTACTTTCAATTTATGGCTTGTTCTGACGGTTTAAAATCACGATGGGAAGCCGCCAAATATAATTCAATTCATAAATGTGATCCAACAATTTTAGCGGCGGCCATCTATAAAGATTATGCTCGTAAAACGGATGATATGTCTATTGTTATCGGCAAAATAAAAAATTAATATGATTGAGATTGTTAGGATTACCCTCGAAAATGAGATGGATTTAGTTCTGGCCCATAAAAAAGCGGTAAGCTTAGGTGAAAATTTACAGTTAACCTTAACTACACAAACTGTATTTGCGGCTGCTATTTCAGAAATTGCCCGAGAAGTTATTGAAAGAACAAATACCGGAGTAATTATTCTTGGCTTATTTAAAGAAACAAGTACTTATTCTTTACAAGCTAAAATTGAGTGTGGAGATAAAGATTGTTGTAATTCTAAGGAGACTGGATTTTTATATGCGCAGAAACTGGTTCCCTCTTATACGGAGTCTATCGTAGAACATAAAAGGATTATTGAGCTTAAAATAAAAATCCCAACCTCCATCAAAATAACTCCTGCCAGTATTGCCAAGTTGATTAACCATTTTGAGAATATATTGCCTTTTACCCCTTATGAAGCGGTTAAACGGAAAATGAGTTCTATGGATCAATTAACCAAGCAGCAGGAGGAAGAGTTAAGGCATTCTAAATATCTGGATGAAAAAAAGAACGATTTCATCTCGATGGCAAGTCATGAGCTAAAAACTCCGGTAACCATCATCAAAGCGTATGCACAATTAGCCAAATCATCCGGTAAGGAAAATTGTAGCGCCCTGGTTCAAAATTTCATTAGTAAAATTGAAGATCAGGCGGGCAAATTAAATTCCCTAATAAAACAACTGTTAGATGTTTCTAAACTGGAACGTGATAAGCTGGATTATAAGATGGAATTGCTAAGTGTAAACACATTCGTAGAGGAAGTTGTTACTTTGATACGGCATGCAGTGCCTAAACATAAAGTGAAACTGGTTTTAGGGGAAGATGCACTTGTTTCCTTAGATACTTTCAGAATGGAACAGGTTTTCTCCAATATTTTAGGGAATGCTGCAAAGTATTCTCCAGATTCTGATCAGATAACCGTTAAAACTACCTTATCTAAAGAAAAAGGAATTACTATATCCATCAAAGATGAAGGTCTTGGAATGTCAAAAGAAAATATCCAAAAGGTATTTGAAAAGTTTCACCGCAATGATGAAGTAGTATTGAGCTACGCCGGATTGGGTTTGGGATTATATATTTCTTCGAAAATCATCAATGAACACGGTGGTGAAATATGGGTAGAAAGCGAAATCGATAGGGGCTCTACTTTTCACTTTTCTATTCCAGTTGCAGAAAGCAGAGTCGCCGTTTAAAACTCCTATTATTTTATTATTTCTTTAGGGCTGTACCTATAAACCTGGTCTAGATGGGCAGAACTATTTATAGAGCAATTCAAGTCGTCAATTAAGCCAGTTCCTAAGGTGTAAACCCAGCCATGGATATAGGGATATTCGCCTTTATCCCATTCTTCTTGGATAAAAGATACCATAGACAGGTTGTTTACTTGCTCTTTCACGTTTAACTCAACATATCTTCTCGCTCTTTCAGTTTCATCTTCAATTGCATCTAATTCTGATTTATGCAAGCGGTAAACATCTTTGATATGAACCAGCCAATTATCTAAAAAGCCAAAGTGTTCATTACTCATAGCAGCAAGAATTCCGCCGCATCCGTAATGGCCACAAACAATTATATGATTCACTTTCAACACCTTAACAGCGTAATGAACTACGCTCAATAAATTTGAATCAGTATGTATCACCATGTTAGCTATATTCCTTTGTACGAATATAGATCCTGGTGAAGAATTGGTAATCTCGGTTGAAGGAACACGACTATCTGAGCAGCCTATCCATAAAAATTTTGGAGATTGGCCTTTTTCAAGTTTCGAAAAGAAATCTGGATTTGCTTCCAGGGATTTTTCAACCCAATCTTTATTTCCTTTCAGTAGTTCGGATATAGTTTCGGCCATAATTTAAAATATTTTAACTGATTGCTTTTACCCCGATTTAATGGATATTTAACAATAGAAAATTAGTATAAATAATCTGTCAAGGGCTAAAAGTAGTAAAAAAATAGTTTCCTAAGTGTTGAATTCAATTGTTTAAAGCTGTTTTTTGATTAATTTAAATCTAAGTCTAATCGATATGTAGCCTTTTGATGTGATTCGCCCTTCTTATCTAAATGTCCGTCTAAAATAGTCATCGATACTGACAAAAATGACTACAAACAAATTGTCTATAGTTCATTTTTTCCCTAATTGTTTGACGTCACTCAATTGTTACATTGTCAATATGTCCATGCACTTGTCTAATGAACAGTATTTTTTCACAACCAGTAAAAGTTACATTGTAACAGGTACTTGTTTAAAGGTTTGGTTTGATAAATGCTTAAGACTGATGCCTGTAAAAAATTAAAAGAAGACACAATGAACTCTTTAACAGTTAATTACCACAATCAGACCATTCCTGTAAGAATAGGTTGTTTAGAAGATGATAACAAAGGATCTGTGTATTTGTGTTGTTTGCCGAGATCTAAAACATTTGAAATGGAATACGATTATTTAGCCGGGAGCTGGTATAAAGTTCAAGGCTGCGAAGTTGATGAAGAACTGGTTAAAGAAATCGGCTTTAAGTATCTCGATTTACTATCTCAAAACTAATCGTCCTCTTTCTGTAAATTTCCATAACCCCTAACCGAGACTGATAGCTCTTCGCTTAGGTAGCATATGATGTTATATGGTATTGCTGTGAATAGAAGCAAAGACATGAATTCGTTGTCTTTCTCGGCAATGTGTCTTGACATGCAATTAGTTTCTGGTCTATTGATAACTTCTTAAATAGTTGCATGGACTTTCTTAAACGGTTAAAAAATAATATTCCACGTGTATTTCCGTTAAAACGGTTGTTTATTAACGTATTAGCTTAAATATTCTGCCTGTTCGGGCAAGATCTGAGGAGTTAATTTCACCACTTATTTTCTCATGTTATAATCTTATCTTTCGACCCGATATCTTTATAAGATTAATATTTACAGGTTGACTAAACATCAGCAAAAGAGCAGTGCTACTATTAGCACCAATAACCATTCATGAAAAAAATATTTTTAGTATTAATCGCCTTATTTTATGCTACGGCGTCATTTTCTCAAGGAATCCTAAACCTTTTTACCAAATCTGATGAATTCTTTCAGTTGATGAAAGAAGAAAGGTTTGTGGATGCCCAGAGCTATTTCGATGAAAGCGTGAAAGCGCAGATTGAACCTGCAAGTTTGAAATTATTATGGACCCGCTTAAGTGTTGGTCTTGGCGACTTTACCTCCATAGACATTAGCCAGAATAAAAAACAGGGCGAACTAAGTATCGTAGTTTTAGAGGGAATATTTACCAAGGGTACTCAAGGGTTTAATTTAGTATTTAACGAACAGGAGAAGCTGGTTGGACTGTTTTTAACGCCTAAAACAAATGTAGTATCCTATCAAAAGCCTTTGTATGCAGATTCAGCGTTATACAATGAGAAAGAGATCTATGTGTCATCAGGCAATCATAAATTGGTAGGCTTATTAACCACTCCTAAAACCGGGACTAATTTTCCAGTAGTTGTTTTGGTTCATGGATCAGGCCCTGCAGATATGGATGAAACAATTGGGGCAACAAAACCTTTTAAAGATCTTGCCGCAGGCCTTGCCGCAAAGGGTATTGCCACCGTTAGATATGTAAAACGAACTATGATCTACCAAGGGGAATTCGGTGGAGTATTTACCGTAAAAGAAGAGGTATTAGATGATGCCCTGGCTGCTGTCAATCTAACGAAAACCATTACAGAGGTTGATAAAAAACAAATTTATTTAATGGGGCATAGCCTTGGCGGGATGCTAGCTCCGAAGTTGGCAACCATTGTTCCAGATATAAAAGGGCTTATTTTTGCCGCTGCTCCGGCCAGAAAACTAACAGACTTAATGGTTGAACAAAACAGATACTTTTTTGAACGTTCAGGTGATACCTCAAAAGCAGGCAAAGAACAATTGGAAAGTGTATTACAACAAATAGAAAAAACCAGGATATCTAAAATTGGAAATTTAAAGGCTGACTCTTTACTGTTGGGGATACCTGCTGCTTACTGGGTAGATTTGAACCAATATGATCAGGTAAATACGGCCAAAAAATTAAGTCAACGCATGTTATTTATACAGGGAGGATTTGATTCCCAAGTATCGGTTCAGGATTTCAATATTTGGAAAGCAGGATTAGTGAAAAACAAAAATGCCAGCTTTAAACTTTATCCTGAATTAAATCACTTGCTCACTGCGCAAACAGAAAAAGGTAACGTGGCTCAATATCAGGTTCCAGCCAATGTGTCAAAAGCCCTAATTGATGACATAGCTTTCTGGATAAAAAGTAAATAGATTATGAAAGTTATAATAGCACGTATTTCATTTACATTTCTGATGGTGCTTTTCGGGTTTTTCGTAAAAGCTCAAATTCCGTCGTTACAGCAAAAAACATTGCAAGCTAATCCATGGGCTGAAAGTCAAGTAATTCAGCCTGCTAGCTTAGCAGCTATTATAAAAGATCCTCAAGCAGCAAAGCCGTTGATTTTTAATATTGGTGTAGTTGAAGATATTAAAGGAGCTATTAAACTTGGCGCAGCAAGTGAAAAAGAAAACCTGGCTTTGCTAAAGAAGAAACTTAAAGATTTGCCTGCTAATAGTTTCATCGTTTTTTATTGCGGATGTTGCCCGTTTAGCAAATGCCCGAATGTACGCCCGGCATTTACAATGTTGAAGGATATGGGCTTTACAAATGCCAAATTGCTGAACCTCGAAACAAACATCAAAACTGATTGGATCAGTAAAGGATATCCCCTTGCAAAAGATAAATAAATCTGAGATTAGGAGTAAGCATAATGTTTTAGAGCGTTCGGTATATTGACCAATTAAAAATAGGTTTGTGAAGATCGTTTACCAATCTTTATAACCTGAAATGATTAAATGACCTATTATAAACATTATTCATTCGATCTGTGGTTAACGCTAATCAAATCGAACCCCCTTTTTAAAAAAGAACGGACCAAAATTTTTCATGAGCGCTTTAATCCTCATACAAAGTCATTGGATGAGGTAGCTTTGATTTTTAGGCAGGTAGATTTGATGGTTAATGCTATCAACGAAAGAACTGGTAAAAATATCGATGCCGATGAAATGTACTTGATGGTCATTAACATGATATCAAATTTTTCAAACGATTTTAAGACAGTAGATATCGAACTGGTTTACGAAGAAATGGAGGAGTTGTTGTTTAAATACATGCCAATAATTTATTCGGATGAAACAATCAGCACCTTAGCGCATCTAAAGAAAAATGTGGCTTGTACCATCAATATATTAAGTAATACCGGCTTCATAAGAGGAAGAACATTGAGAAAAATTTTAAAGCAAATTGGACTGTCTGAGTTTTTTGACTTTCAACTATATTCTGATGAAGAGGGATTATCAAAACCCAATACTGAATTATTTAAGTTGATGCTTCAAAGAGTTTCAGGGCTTGGAACCAACTGCTCCTTGACCGATGTTTTACATATTGGTGATAATCCAGAAGCGGATATCAAGGGAGCAGAGATTGCTGGAATACATGGCTTACTCATTAATTCAAATAATGTATCTATCAACACTTTAATATGCCAACAGCCTTAACATATTCGCTACACAAAATTAAAGATTCGGTTAATTTTGGGTTTAGTCCTCAAGATTATAGCAGATTTAAATTTGGTGATGATGCCGTTTCAAAATCGTTTGGGATAAATCTGGCAGACGGTTTCATTCAAGAATATTTAAAGCTTAATCCTATTAATAAACAAATTGTAGTTATATCAAGCCCGTATTCTTTTATACCAACAGCTACCTTTGCTATGAAAAATTATTTTGTTTTTCATCTGAACCGGTGGTTAGCAGAACATGGTTTTCCGGTAGTTCAGGAAGCTAAAGTTCATAGAACAGTAACGTATAAAGAAGATTATGGGGAACTGGATGCAGAGCAGCGGATTAATTTGATCAGTAATGATTCCTTTCAGATTGATAAGGAATTTTTGGTTGGTAAAACATTGATTTTTTTAGATGATATCCGCATTACTGGAAGCCATGAAAGAATGATTTTAAAGATGGTTGATGAGTATCAGTTGCAAAACGATATTCACATGTTATATTTTGCAGAATTGGTGAATAATGCAATCCATCCGAACATTGAGAACCATTTAAATTATTTTGATGTAAAGTCGGTTTTTGATTTGGAGGATATTATTGAAAGCGGCAACTTTAGCATCAATACCCGGATAGTGAAGTACATACTAAATACAAATGCCGAGAGCTTTTTAATATTCTTAAATAATCAAACAGATCAATTTATAAATCTGTTGTATAATATGGCACTTGGGAATAGCTATCATACGATTGAAGCTTATGCAAATAATCTTAATTTGATTAAAAAACAGTTAAACGTAAATAATTATAAATTAGCATAATATGGCAATTAACTTGCAAAAAGGGCAGCGTGAAGCTATTAATGCCCCGAAGTTTACAATTGGTTTAGGTTGGGATACCAACACGTCGTCCACAGGATCAAGCTTTGATTTGGATGCATCGGTGTTTATATTAGGAGAGAATAAAAAGCTCCTTACAGATGAGCATTTAGTATTCTATAATAATTTGAAATCTCCTGACGGTGCAGTGGAACATACGGGTGATAATTTAACTGGTGATGGTGCTGGTGATGATGAGCAAGTTTTGGTAGATCTTTCAAAAATTTCTGATTTAGCAACGGAGATTTGTGTGGTAGTAACCATTCATGATGCAGAAACCCGGAAGCAAAATTTTGGACAGGTAAGAAATTCGTTTGTACGGGTTTTTGATTCTGTGACGAATGAGGTAGTTCTTAAATACGAGCTTGAAGAAGATTTTTCAATAGAAACCGCTGTAGAATTCGGAAGAATTTACAAACGTGAAGGTAAATGGAAATTTGAAGCAGTTGGTGTGGGAATGAAAGGTGGCTTGCAAGATTATTTGAATAAATATAATTAGATTTTAACACGTAGAAAAGGTTTGCGTGAGGGATTGCAGTGAAAATCCTTTTTTTGTCATCTTGAGCGCAGTCGAAAGGCGACAAAAAAAGATTGAAACGAAAAGCCCGACCCTCTTGGGACACGTCCAAAACTATATTTAACTTAACAAAAAATGGCAATAAATCTTCAAAAAGGACAACGTATAAATCTTGAAAAAAGTAACGGGAGCAAGCTGCAAACAGTTTGTGTTGGTATAAATTGGGGTGCAATTGAGAAAAAAGGATTATTTGGTTTTGGATCAAGCAAAGAAGCGGTTGATTTGGATGCAAGTTGTGCTTTGTTCAATGATTCGAAACAACGGGTTGATGTAGTATATTTCGGTAACTTAAAATCGAAAGACGGTGCAGTAAAACATAGTGGTGATGATTTAACCGGCGATATGGGAGGCGATGATGGTTTGGATAATGAAGTAATTACGCTTGATTTTTCGACTTTAAATGCATCAGTGTCTTACGTGGCTTTTGTTTTAAACAGCTTTCGTGGACATGATTTTGGCACCATTCCATTTGCATCCATTCGCATATATGAAGGTACTCCTAAACGAGTGAATGAAGTTTTCGCTACATATGACATTGCAAAAGGAGCGGGTTTCGCAGGCCATACTTCTATGGTATTAGGCGTTTTTTATAAAAAGAACGGCGACTGGAAATTTAATGCAATAGGAGAGCCTACAAAAGACAAAAAATTAGAAGAAACCATTAACACAGTGGGTAATCAATACTTGTAAAACACTAATGAGCATTGTTGTGGATGTTTATCTACTAAAAGCTTGTTTCAAATCAATAATCAGTAAACAAAATGGAACCGAATTCAATGAGTAACATTCCGGCACTTACTCCGGTAAAGGTGGATAAAGATGGGAATGTTGATTTAACGTCAATTACTCCAGAAGAAAAACAGAAGTATGGGGAACTTAGCAAAGAACTGGTTCCGTCTGATGTAAATTCTGTTTTAAATTACGGCGTTGAAGTGCAGAATTCAATGGAGAAGTACAGTAACGAGTTTTTAGCCTCTGTACGTACCTTTAATTCTGGTGAAGTAGGCACCTTGATTAATGATTTGCTGAGCGAGCTAAATTATATTGACGTTGATGAATTAGAGCAAGGAACTTTTAAGCAAATATTGTCCAAAATACCTTTCTTAAATAAACTGGTTATTGATACCAAAAAGCTTTTCCAAAAGTATGATACGGTAGTTGGTAACATTGATAAAATTACGACGAAAATTAAGTCGGGCCGCTTAAATTCTATTAAAGATAATAGTTCCTTGCAAACCATGTTTGATAGTAATGTGAGTTACATCAAACAAATGGAAGATTTAATTATATCTGGTCAGTTAAAATATAATGAGCTTTCAGAGCAATTGGCTCAAATGGAAGCGAACCCGTCGGCACATAATGATTATGAAATTGCCGATTTAAGAGATTTTACCATTCGGGTTGACAAGCGTTTGGCCGATATGAAAATTGTGCGCTTTATCATGATGCAATCTCTGGCTCAAATAAGAGTTGTTCAAAACAATAATACTTCTATAGCCGAAAAGGCTCAATCAATTATTTCTACTACCATTCCGGTTTGGAAAAATCAGTTAACCATTGCTGTAGCTTTACAAAGGCAGAAGGCTAATGTAGAAATGCAGAAAAAAATATCTGATACTACAAATACCATCCTGCAAAAGAATGCGGACATGCTGAAACAAAACAGCATAGATGTTGCGAGAGAAAATGAAAAAACGGTGGTTTCGGTAGAAACGTTGAAACGGACAACCCAATCGTTAATTGAAACGTTAAACGAGGTTAAGAAGATTCACGAGGAAGGAACCCAAAGCAGAAGGTTATTGGATACCGAATTACAATCTCTGGAAACAGAATTGAAAAAAAACGTGACGAGGATCAATGGATAAATAACGAATGGATGAATATCTGTTAAATGTTCTTAATGAATCAACTAGAGTAATCAGCAAACTGCAGATTCTGTCGAATTATTTCGAAGACGATGTGGTTTACAAAATCTATTTAAGAACCCAGGTGATCCATGATTTATTTGAAACCAACCCTGAAATAAGCGCTAGTAAACTGGAGTTGTTCCATCTTCAGTTTACGCAAAGCGTAATTGATCTGTTAAAAAGGATCAAAAAGAACAATGAGAAAAATGTAAGTCTGGTGTATGATGAAATTCAATTAAACAATGATTTAATTGATAAAATGAACGAAAGCGTATATACAGAAAAGCATTTTAACCTGGATAAGCAAAGGCAAACCCTTAAAATAAATACCTCATTAAGGCGATTGTATCAGGTGCTTTCGGATGATTCTACCGACTTTCCGTTCTCTAAAAACATTTTATCATTCAGTTCCAGATACGCAAAGGATTTTTTTTACGAGGTATCTCCTGAGCTTTTTGATGAGTTGGTAACCTATAGCCATGAGGAGGTTTATACTAACACGTATGCGCTTATTGAAAAAAAGCTGTTAGGGAAATTATGCAAGTATGATTTTAAAACCGATTTCTATTGTGGTTTAAAAGCTGGGAATGTGATTGTAGAGGTCTATAAGTTTCAAAACACGGACAGCTACTTTCTTTTTTTACCATCTAGAAATCTCTTTTTATTCTTTGATCCTGTAAAAATATCTGAGCTTGATTTGGAAACCACAATTTCGAAGAAATCAACAATTATTCAGGAATTACGATATAAGTCAGACAGGCTTGAAAGCTCTATACTCGGGTTAAAAACATATATTCCACCAGATATCAGGGCTTTGTTGCAGGAGAGCTATCATAAAATCTCTGATATTAGTTTTTTAGATACGATTAGCAATGCTGATGTTCAGGCGAATGTTTTAAAAACGATGCTTAGAACGGATATGATGTAATAATTGTTTTGAATAATAACACAGTAACAGGTTATAGATAATGAAACATTTCCGAAGAAGGAATCACTAATAATTACATAAACACGATGGATTTTTTACACACAATATTTGGTAATGACATAAATGCGGGCTTACTAATAATTTTAAATTTAATAGTAATTGAAAGTTTATTGTCAGTTGATAATGCTGCGGTTTTAGCAACCATGGTAATGGATTTGCCCAAAGACCAACGGAAGAAGGCACTAAAATATGGGATTATTGGAGCTTATGTTTTTAGAGGGATATGCTTGTTTTTAGCAGCTTGGCTTGTTAAAATTTGGTGGCTTAAACCATTGGGCGGTTTCTATTTACTGTACCTGGCGTTTGATTATTTTAAAAGCAAAAATGCAGATAAAGAAGAGGAGGAAGTGGATAAAAACAAAAGCTGGATTTATCGTACTACAGTAGGAGCAATGGGTACATTCTGGGCTACAGTTGCATTGGTAGAAGTAATGGATTTGGCGTTTTCAATTGATAACGTGTTTGCTGCAGTAGCTTTCACAGATAATATTTATTTAATATATATCGGTGTGTTTATAGGGATTTTGGCCATGAGGTTTGTTGCTCAGGCTTTTGTAAACCTAATGGAAAAGTTTTCTTTTCTAGAGACAATTGCCTTTATTGTAATAGGAGTTTTAGGCTTAAAGTTGTCCGCTTCATTGATCACACATTTTTATGCTGAAAGTTCTGTTGCCAAAGTTCTTGATAGCGAAGCTACAGATCTATTTATTTCGATTTTTACAGTCGCTATTTTTGTTATCCCTGTAATCACTTCTTTGCTGTTTAATTTTCCACGTAAATCAGTTTCGGCAGCAGAAACGCCTGTATCACACCTTGCGGAAGATGTGTTAGATAAAAGTTGATTAATTGTTATATTAAAAAAATATTTGTTTAATATAGAATTGTTTCCTTAACTTAAGGACGATTGTATGAGAAAAAATATTTTTTTTGAAATATTTTTTCTCATACAATCGGTTAGTCTTCAAGGTCGGATGGCTGAGTGGTTAGGCAAGGATCCGCAAGATCCTTTACATTGGTTCAAATCCTTTTCCGACCTCTATTTTCTCCAAGTGATTGCCACGTACTGATGCACCGTAATTGTTGAGCAAAAACCCATAGCTTCTTCCACTAATTACGCAGCTTAATATTCGGAGAATCCTCGTCGAGAGTTGTTCTCGATAGGGTTTTCATCCAGTTTTAACAAAATCGTTAAGATTAAATGAATCCATCCGTTTCGTTTAAATTGCCCCATATGTAACAGCTTAAATGCGCTAGTAAATAATATTCAAGTATCTACGTTGTTATTATTACTTTAGAATTTTATGTCTATGTCTTTAAATGCCACCACTCTTAAAAACCTTATCCTATAAATCAACATCCAATCGGGTCAAATGAATTTCAAAAAGTTAGTCCATCAACTAAAATTAAACCGTTTACGTTCTTTTGTTATCGCATGTGTTATAACAATTAGCGTAACAACACTTAATGCTCAAACTAATTCTTCCTTTATAATCCCTGCTCGTGGTTTTTCTAGTGGGTCTCCAGCATCAATTTGGGAAAATTCTTTAATTACCGGAAACGGAACCATGGGAGCCCTTGTAATGGGTCAGCCGTATAATGAGACGGTGATTTTAAGTCATGCTAAATTATATATACCCCTGAACGAGCCAAAACAACTCATTAATCAGGCGAGCCGATTAACGGAGATCCAGACTTTATTGCTAGAAGGTAAATATCAGGAAGCGGCCAAAATTCCCACTCAGCAGCGTGATATTGAAGGGTTTAATATTGGAAGAGATCCATTCATTCCGGCTTTTGATATTAAAATTGAACAACCGGCTTCAACTATCAAAAATTATTTGCGAACGGTTAATTATGAAAGTGGTGAGGCAAACGTGAACTGGACGGATAGTACCGGCACTTTTAAACGAACTGTTTTTGTATCCAGGCCCGACAGCGTGATCGTACTATCTATTAAAGGAAATGGGAAAATAAATTGTTCTATCAGGTTTAGTCAGCGCCCCATTGAAGCTAAGCAAGTTCAGTTTGTTAGTCAAGGCATCGCAAATATGCAAACCAATGCAAGTAGCCAATGGCTAACTTATCGTAGCGAATTCAAAAATAAATATACTGGGGGGTTACAAGGATACGAGGGAGTTGGCCGCATCATATTGAAAGGTGGTAAAACAAGAGTAGAACAAGGGAAACTGGTTATTTCACAAGCAGATGAGGTCTTGCTTCTGGTCAAAATAAATCCATCCTACAACTACAGCACTTCGCAAATCCCATTATTGAAGGCAGAATTATTAGCAAAATCAACTAATTACGACGAATTGTTAACTCGCCATGCTCAAATACATGGTGAACTATTTAATAGAGCCAAGCTTGATTTGAGCAGTGCTGATTCTGATAAAGTATTAAATACCGAAGAGATGCTTTTGAAAGCAAAAAAGCAAGTTCCTTTAGCGCAAATCGAAAAGATGTTTGATGCCGGTAGATATAATATTATTAGTGCGATGGGTACTAATCCGCCAAACTTGCAAGGGATTTGGAGCGGTACGTGGACAGCACCATGGTCTGCAGATTTTACACATGACGGAAATGTGCAATCTGCAATTGCCAGCGTTTTAAGCGGAAATATGCCCGAGCTGATGTCGGCGTATTTCAATTACCATGAACGGAATTTAGCTACCTACCGGGATAATGCACGACTGTTGTTTGGAACGAGGGGAATACACGTTCCAGCACACACAAGTACAACGGGAACGGATACCGATTTTGGAGAAATATGGTGTTTGTCCTTATGGACAGGCGGAGCCGGTTGGACTGCCAATAGCTTTTATGATTACTACCTATATACTGGTGATCATGAGTTTTTAGCCAAACACGCATATCCTTTTATGAAAGAAGCTGCTCAATTTTATGAGGATTTTCTGAAACCAGGAAAAGATGGCAAATTGGTATTTAATCCTTCGTACTCACCTGAAAATAATCCATCTAACGGAACATCGCAAGCAGCCATCAATTCAACAATGGATGTAATGATAGCAAGGCAGCTATTACGTAATTGCATTGTGGCAGCACAAGCTTTAAACATAGATGAAGGTGAGATTGGTATATGGAAAAAAATGTTGTTGAAACTTCCTGAATACAAAGTTGCCACAGATGGAACATTACGGGAGTGGCTTTGGCCGGATTTAGAAGAAAACCATAAACACCGTCATTCGTCTCAGTTGTATGCTTTGTTTGATGTTGCTGACCCACTTATTATTAATTACCCACGTTTGGTAAATGCAGTAAATCGTACCATTGATGAAAAAATGAAATTTCGGATTGCAGAAGATGGCGGTGAAATGTCTTTCGGCTTGGTTCAATTAGGTTTGGCTGCCGCACACATCGGGCAAGCAGAAAAAGCGAATCAAATCGTAAAATGGCTCTCAAGTAAATATTGGTCTACCGGTATGGGCTCATTTCATAATGTAGGGAATTTGTTCAATACAGACATTAGCGGTGGGCTACCGGCTGTAATTATACAAATGTTGGCGTATTCAGAACCTGGCCTGGTTTCATTAATACCAGCGTTGCCCAAAGAATGGAATAAAGGAAAAATAGAAGGAGTGCTGCTTCGTGGCCAAATTCAGGTTAAATCTTTAAGCTGGAATGGAAAACATGTAGAAGTGGTATTGAAATCTGCCGTAGCGCAAAATATCGATTTGAAATTTCCTAAAAGCATCGAAAGCATTTCTGCTGATAGAATAAAAAAAGCCAAATATCCTGCTCATCCAGAAAGATATATGTTATCCTTACCTGCAGAAGAAGAAGTTAAAATTATTGTGGAGTTAGAATAAGTTTCATATTTGTTAGTATATATTATCAAAAATTTAATTATTTTCTTTTTAGTTTTCTGTTTTTTGAACGAATTTTTAATTTTATGCGCATTAGGGCCCAATTAAATTCAAAATAAATTATCTAATGTTTGCTCATGATCGATTATTTTATCTATTAATTAATGGATAAATTGTGAAATCTATATGATGTTTAACTTTTTATAAAATTTCTTAAACAAATGTTTTGTTTGTTGGTAGTGTAGGTATCAAACTAAAAACTATTAACATTATGAAAAAAGCGTTCTCAAGAAGTTTAATTGCCGTAGCTACAGTTGTAACTGTATTTTTTGCATGTCAAAAAGATGAATCTAAAACCAGCTTGAAAGCTGAGAAATTGGTAGCCCAAAAATGCTTGCAGGAAACTAAAGGGGTATCTACCTCAAGTGAATCTCCTTACAATGTTTATTTATACAAAATCACCGACAATGGAGATGGATCATTTACCTGGGAGTGGCGAGTTAGGAATTTAACTCCTGGAAATGGTAAGAACAATGGTACTGTTCAAGATCTAAGCCATTGGAATATCGATTTAGGAGAATGTATTACTTCTGATGATATAAAAAGTGGTGCAACTAGCACAGATGGTATTACCTGGACTCCAATTGCAGCAGGAGATTTAGTAGTTAAGCAAGACAAAAGCCAAGATTGCTATACCGATCCAATCTTTAAATTTGATCTGGGTACAACAGGTTCTAACATTTCTTACTACCGTTTAACAATTGACAAAAATGTTTCTCATACAGCCGTAACAGCCGTATACAAATCAGGAAAAAACACTGGCTGTGGTGTGTTTACTACTTGTGGTTTCGGCTGCCCAGCTACATTATAACTATCCTCTTTAAATACATTATAACTATCCTATTTAAAAAAGCAAAGCCGGCATCAAATTTTGATGCCGGCTTTTTTGCTATATATTAAAACTTATTCTTTATCAGGTTGTTAGGTTCTTAGATATCTCTCACTAAGAATGAAAAAGTCCACCTTACAGATTTTGTTTTTTATCACTCTGATTTTAGGGACTTACTTATCTGTGGCGAAGTTTCCTGATACTGTCGGAAGCTATAAAATGGACCGAGTCTCGAAGCTTAAATGAGTTTTCAATTTAATAATTTCCCATTAAACTGGTCATTAAGCCGCATTTTGGGTATTACCTATTGAATTAATCTTTTTCTTAATTGAAACACTTACGGGGTTGGTAGCATATAAATACTGAACGCTTCTGCTCTGTATCCCTCTTTTGAGCTTTTTACCAAAACTTTTCCGCATAACGATAAAAACAACCTCTTTTCCGATCTCGCCGTTTTCCTTAACCGACTTTAGAAACCGCAATGAGAACATAGCTAAGATGCCGCCAATCAGAAAGAAGAAGTTCCAACCTTGAAGCTTTATTAAAGGAATTAACGAAATCGAACCTGAGCTAGTCCATTCTATATTCCAAACTAGCTCGTGTGAAGCAAAAAAGTCGGCCATTAAACCACCGATCATTGGTGCTACAGCAGAGAATAAAGCCACAATGATGTTCCGTGCCGATAAGTAAACCATTCCTTCTTCTTTTGGAGCTAGCTTAATACCAATATGGGTTATGGCTAAATTAATTCCGGATGTAGCAATACCACTAAAGATATTAATCACCGCTAGTAAACTTAACACGGCATAATTGCTCGTAGGTAAGGTGACAAATGCCCAGGCAATTAGACAACAAACGTAAATTGGCGCACAAATATTAATGATCGTTTTGTTGCTGTATTTGTCGGAATATCGACCCCAAATTTTTATCGAAAATATAGTACTTAACTGACCAAGTAAACCCAACGCGATTACATAAGATAGTGAAAGTCCGAGCGTTTTCATCATGTAAACCGTGAAAAAAGGCGTGGCTAAATTCAAAGCAAATGACCAAAACGAATTAAATATCAACAGGCTCCTGAAGTTTTTATCTTTCAGTGGCCTATGCATTAACTTAATTACGTTTTCATAACCAATATTCGCTTTTGGTTCCGGCGTTTTACTTAAAAAATATACCGCTAATAATCCTAAACTTCCTCCTACTATAAACAAAAGAGAGTAAGCGGTTATTTCGTATTGTGGAAAGTGAATTTGAATATAATCAACCGAAAAGGCTGTTAAAAGACTTAAACTAACATTTAAAATTTGCGCTAAACGACCTCGATGCGAAAAGTAGGTTCCGAGTATTTTTTCGGGTACTAAATCTTTCATCCATGAATTCCAGCTGGCGCCACCTATTGCACCAAAAAAATAATGAAAAAACAACAAGTAAATCATTACCGACAAACTGGTCTCTTTTGAAAACAAAAAAGGTAAAAAACCAATAATGAGTAATGGAAACCGGGCAGAGAAATTACCTAATACAGAAATTGCCCTTCGATTTTTAAATTTATGTACCAGCCAAACGGAAACAAGTTGAAACACACTGGTGAATGTGGGCATGGCCGCAAGTAAACCTAGCTGAAAGTTGGAAGCTCCCAGATGTATGGCAATAGCGACTAGAAAGGTGCCTGCAGTTAATGCAACCATCGCCTCGGTAGCCACTCCATCGGCAACAACAAGGTTTAAACCGGATCTAATTTGTTTGGTAGTTAATTTGTCGGAAGGAGAAAAGTTCATTTTAAATTGTAATGCTGTGTTAATAGAATCCAGCAATACAATCCGTCAAAAAATCTGAATGGTATGCTTTTCTAATTGAAAGAAGTGCATTTTTTTGTTGGCTTCTTCCAGGTACTTGGAAATCTATGGTCATTACGGAGAATAGGGAGCAACGGTTACGTGTAAGAATGATATTTATATAAGATTTTGTGAGGTATATTCCGGCCTTGGGTTACACAGAGATAAGAGGAGGGAAGGCACAGAGATTGAGGGAAGGCAACAAATGTAATTATCAGAAGATAAGAGGATGGGAGGCAGAGAAATTGATAGAGATTAGATGGATACCTTTTACGCATTAACCTCCGTGTATCTCTGTGAAACCTCGGTGAATCTCTGTGTAATTCTTGCGTATGCCCTAGAGATTAGCTTCTATCACATTTCCGTGAATCTCTGTTTCATAAACCGATAGTTCATTTCACTTTAAAAACCGATTTGCGATATTCGGACGGCTTCATACCCATGTTCTTTTTAAAAATTCGATTGAAATGGCTTTGGTCAGAAAATCCGGTTAAATAAGCAATTTCGGACAGGGAGTAATTGGAAGTTTTCAAATAGGAGAGTGCCTTTTCGATCCTTAATTTGCGGATGTATTCACCAAATGATAAATCGTCAAAATACTTGGAAAATTCCCTGGATACATAAGCTGGATTAATATTTAGATCGCTGGAAATGGCCGTTAAACTCAACGATAAATTGGTGTCTATTTGATCTTGAATAATAATTTTAAGCTCTTTCGCCCAGTCAGGCATTTTTACTTTTCCTGGTTTTTGTTTTAAAAACGAATTGAAAACTTGTAGTAAAAGATGTTCTGTGGGGTTCTGAGTGTGTTTTACATCTTGCAAATGTTTTGCCCAGCTATAAAGTGCATCATAAATTACCATGCCCATCTCCAAAAGTTCGTAATCATCTTTAATGTTGTGTGCCAAGCCTGCGGATATGGCCCATAAACCGGATGCCTGACTTGCAATATGATGCTGGTCGGTATCAGCGCCTCGAACAATTACCGCCAGAGTCTCAATCGCCGGATCATCTAATTCATATTTCGACACCAAATAATCAAAGGAACAGCGGTCTTCATAGTGCGTGATTTCTACATCAGGCACATCAAAAGGAGTCGCATTTAATTCAATCGCTTTTTCTTTAACTTCCGCAAAGGGCACATAAAAAAAACGAGCCTCTTTGTCAATAAACTTTTTTATCAACCAAGGACAGGCAATACGGTCAATTTTCGGTCTTTCTCTTGTAATCCAGTTCATAGAAACTTTCGTGTTGAATACTCAAAATTGCGTATTACGATTGGCAAATAGTTGAAATTTAAAATAAACTCAAATAAACCAATTGTAGAAACTAAATTGGGATTGTATTTAGTAAAGCTGCTCTTATGAAAATCAAAAATTGCAGCGTTATTAAAATAATTTGGGCGTGTCCCAAGAGGGCCAGGCTTTCCGTTCCAAGTCCTCGCACCGATGGAGAATCGGTGCTGTGGGCTTTGCACTTCAATCCCTCACGCAAACGCCATACCCCCTCAAGACATCGATCATGAAACTTCTTTAGATAGCTATTCAGATCTCACAACTTACAATCCCCAACAGTCAAAGACTTCCATTCTTAATTTCTTCTTTTTCCTCATCACTTAAAGCAAGCCAAGTTTCAAATGATAATATTGCCTTGTTAGGAAGCAATCTTTTAAACGAAACTATACGTTCGTTTATTCCTTTACCAATCTCTTCATAAAGGAATGTGTCGCCAAAGCCAGCCCATTCGGCATCTATTTTTGTGTTTCCATAATAAACCAACGAAATTTTTGACCAGTAAATGGCGCTCAAACACATCGGGCAAGGTTCACAGCTACTGTATAAAATACACCCTTCTAATACCGAAGTTTTCAATTTTTTGCAAGCCATACGGATGGCGTTTACCTCCGCATGTGCAGTCGGGTCATTGTCAATATTTACTGTGTTCCCAGCTTGAGCTATAATCTTACCATCCCGGGTAATAATTGCACCAAACGGACCACCTTTTTTGCTTAACATATTTTTATTGGCCATATTAATGGCCTTCTGCATAAATTCAGTATCCTGATCTTGTTTTGCCATGGATGTATGTTGACGTTCTTATTAACCTGAGTTCGACTCTACAATTAAATGTTCAGCACTCAGAAATTTGTTCTATAAAGGCTTTATTAAACATGCTAGGTTTTGCGTTAGGGATTGAAGTGAAAATCCTTTTTTGTCATCCTGATCGGAGTCGAAGGGCGACAAAAAAGATTGTAACGTAAAGCCCGCCCGAACGCCCAAAATCATCTTTTAATATTTATACTCGAACTTACATTATTAATCGGTTTCCCAGTTAGGAGCATCTACTGGTTTAGATTCAGGCGAACCATATTGCCTTAAGTAGATAGAAAGGAACACAATAGCTGCTACCGATAGAAATTCACTCTGCCAGTTTTGAAAAGATTCAAACCATAACTTCGAACCAACGATAAATTCAGACATGGTTTCTGTGGGTAAACCCTTCAGTTTTTGTTCTACATTATAATTCGCTAAACTCCCATAGGCATGCAAGGCGAAACTAATGAAGAATAGAATGATGAATGCCAGTGATAATGAATTCTTATAAAGAGTTAAAATGAAACCACCTTTTTTAACTGGCCATGGGGCATCTGCATGGGGTTTTGGTTCTCGGTCAACTTCTTCTTTTTCGCCTAATTTTTTAGATTCTGACGAACCTAACTGTCGAAGCTTGACTGTCAAAATCACATACATAGCCATTTGAAGAAACTCACTTTCCCAATTTTCAAAAGTTGCTTCAATAAAGTGCCCGGTGGTTAAATATTCAGAAAATTTGAGTTCGTGGCTATGTTCTTCAGCTAATTCTTTATTATGTTCTTTCCAACCGGAGTAAGCCTGTCCAAGTAATGAAAAAATGGTTAAAGTAATAAATACGAGTGTTAGGCCGTTTTTATAAAAGAAAGAATAATTTTTTATTTCCTGTTTTTTCATGGGTGTTAGGATGCTAGGTATCTGATGGTCACGTTTGTGTCTTGAATTGAACAAGTTTAGGGCAGCTGCTCCAAATTTCGTAATATTGCAATTATTCTATTTTTTATATCTGGCTTCTGAATCAGCCCCTTAACTATTATATGTACATTTTAATTTTCTTTTTTGCCCACTGGTTTCTCTCTCTCTTTACCCAAACATTCTTTCTTCATCGGTACTGTTCACATAAAATGTTCCAATTGAATAAATTTTGGGAAAAAAGCTTTTATCTAATGACATTCCTTTTCCAGGGATCTTCCTTTTTAAACCCAAGAGCCTACGCAATTTTACATCGCATGCACCATGCGTATAGTGATACCGAAAAAGATCCTCACTCTCCCCACTTCTTCAAAGATGTGTTTGGAATGATGATCCGTACCAAAAACGTGTACATAGCGTACCTTAAACATCAAATAGAACCTGAACCTGCTTTTCGTGATAGATATCCGACATGGCCTTTAATTGATCGGATAGGTGATCATTGGGCAAGTAGAATAGGCTTCGGTTTATTATACATTGCGTTTTATTGTTTCTTTGCTCCACATTGGGCTTGGTTCTTTTTACTGCCAATCCATTTTGTTATGGGACCATTGCATGGCGCTATTGTAAATTGGTGCGGTCATAAATATGGTTATTCAAACTATGATAATGATGATCATAGCAAGAATATGTTGCCATTAGACTTTTTGATGATGGGAGAATTATTTCAAAATAATCATCACAAAAAACCGAACGATGCAAACTTTGCAAAAAGATGGTTCGAGTTAGATCCTACTTATCCGATAATCAGAACCCTGCATTTCTTGAGAATTATTCGACTTCGAAAACTTTAATACACAATATTGCGATAGCCGGTTTGTAAATTTCAATTACAAACCGGCTTTTTGTTTAATAATTGGGTTTATTACGAATGTTTTTAGAAAGAGGCGTTTTGGGCGTTCGGGCGGGCTTTCCATTCCAATCTTTTTGCGAAGGGTGCAAAAAGGATTTTTACTTCAATCCCTAACGCAAAACCTAGCAGGTCTATAAGTTCCTTTAGTAAAACGTCGATCTAAACCAAGTCATACATTAAATTTACTATTTTACCAATGAACCCTTCAAAAAAAGCCTTTTTATTCGATTTAAACGGAACCATGATTGACGATATGGAATTTCATGCAAAAGCCTGGTACCGTATCTTAAACAATGACTTAGGAGCCGAACTGACTTATGAAGAAGTAAAAAATCATATGTATGGTAAAAACAGTGAATTACTTGTTCGGATATTCGGGAAAGATCATTTTACAGATGAGGAGATTACAACCTTGTCTATAGAAAAAGAGAAAGGCTATCAAAATGAATATTTCCCTCATTTAAGGTTAATTGATGGGCTTGACGGGTTTCTAGAAAAGGCGAAGGAACATCAAATCCAAATGGCTATCGGTTCTGCAGCCATTCCTTTTAACATCAACTTTGTGGTAGATAATTTGAATATACGCCATTACTTGGGAGCCATTGTTAGTGCAGATGATGTAAAAGATAGCAAGCCCGACCCAGAAACATTTTTGAAAGCAGCAGAACTTCTAAAGGTCGATCCATCAAATTGTATTGTGTTTGAAGATGCACCAAAAGGAGTAGAGTCTGCTCAAAATGCAGGAATGAAATGCGTGGTCCTTACAACCACACATGAGGAGCAAGAATTTAGCCAGTATAATAACGTGTTGTTTTTTGTGAAGGATTATACGGAATCGATAAAGCTTGAACAGTTGTTTTAAGTTTCAACCGACCATTTTATAGAATACGCTAATTACTCTTATCTTACGATATGAAAGTTTTTGTTCTTCTTTTTGTCCGCTATCTTTTCCCTGCATTAGTTATTCCGGTAAGTCAGGAAAATAGGGTTATTCAATTTGATTTACGATCTATACTTAATGCCCGACCTGTTACCACCTTAACAAATAACAAATTAGTAATCTGGAAACAGGGGATTGATGGAGGTGGAAAAGCCGACGGATATTTAACACATGCCGCTGCGATATTTAATGGCGATGTGGATCCTTTGGCCTTGCCAGACAATTCGCTTTTTCCCGCAAATGAATACCATCCAGAAATTAAATTGCATTATTCTAATAAAGATACTTCACACAATCAGGCATACAGTTTAGCCGGTGCCAGTGTGGTAAGTTTTGCGGTTCCTGCAGCTAAGTATTCTGATGTCTACTTAGCTTTAACGAGTTCAGAAGGTGCCTCATTTCTTGAAATTCAATACACCTATACTGATGGAATTGAAACTAGGCGATTTGAAGTTCCAGATTATTACCAAGATTTATCAGCAAGTGATCCTGACTTTTGTTACCTGGCACATAACCTGGCTAAGTGGGGAACTAAGAATAATATGACAGAGAAAGATCATCATAATATAGATCTGCTGAATATCCATTCCGATGCTAAACGTACACTTAAGGGACTGAAATTGACAAAAAACGAATTCGGTTATCTTGTACTATGGGCTGCAACCGGTGTAATTAAATTAAAGTAGTTTCCATCCGTGGAGTGGCTTCAGAGAAAGAAAATCAAAAAAAAAAGCGGGTCCCCTTAAAACCCGCTTTCAAACCTTACTTAACTTTAATTAAAAAACCCCGAAGGATCGTTTACCAGAATTTACATAAATTGTGGTTAAGAGTAATATCGTTATCAATATTAGAACCATCGTAGAAGGTTCTACCTTAAACATCGTCTTATCAAGTTCAATTGGTTCTGGATTATTTTTTGGTCAGACTAAACGCAATACCACCGTTACAATTAGAAAATTTACTCATATTGGTTTATAAAGAAATGGTCAGAATACAGTCGGACTAAACCCCAGAATAGCCCAACTGGTAGTCCAAATTAAGATTTGTTGACTTGGTAATATATTTCGCTCCACTTCAATTCATTTCGGAGCTGATCTAACTTGGTATCTTTACCAATACGAACAAATTCAATTTCTGCCATCTCTGCAAAATCGCGAAGGTGTTCAGCCGTTAAATTTTGACTATAAGCTGTATGGTGTGCTCCGCCTGCATAAATCCAGGCTGCGCAACCCGTTTTCATATCCGGATACGGTTTCCATAAAACACGTGCTACCGGAAGATGAGGGAGATCGTTTTGCGGCTCAACAGCTTGAACCTCGTTAATAATTAAGCGAAAACGATTGCCCATATCAATGATGGAAGCATTTAATGCTTCGCCACCAGCAACATTAAATACCAACCTTACAGGGTCTGCTTTGCCACCAATTCCTAATGGATGAATTTCTACCGAAGGTTTTCCTGAGGCAATAGATTCGTCGATTTCGAGCATATGTGACCCTAAAACCAAGGAGTTATTAGGATCGAAATGATACGTATAATCTTCCATGAAAGCATTTCCACCAGGTAAACCGGCTCCCATCACTTTACATGCACGTACTAAAGCTGCGGTTTTCCAATCTCCTTCCCCTGCAAAGCCGTAACCTTCGTTCATTAAACGTTGTGCAGCCATGCCCGGAAGTTGAATCATACCGTGTAAATCTTCGAACGTATCAGTAAAGCCTTTGTATCCACCTTGTTGTAAGAACGTTCTTAAACCAATTTCAATTTTTGCAGATTCCCTTAACGATTCATGTTGAGCTCCACCTTTTTTTAGGGAGTCTACAATGTTATATTGTTGCTCGAATTCGCTGATTAGGCTTTCAATTGCCTCCTCAGTTACCTCGTTAATTACTTGAACCAAATCACCAATGCCATGTGTGTTTACCGAATAGCCAAATTTCATTTCAGCTTCTACTTTATCACCATCGGTTACGGCTACATAACGCATATTGTCGCCAAAACGAACAAACTTTGCACCTTGCCAATCGTTCCAGCCCGCTGCTGCCCGTGTCCAAGCCCCAATTTGTGCTAAAGCCTCCGGATCTTGCCAATGACCAACCACTACTTTACGGTTTAAACGCATTCTTGATACAATAAAGCCAAACTCTCTGTCACCATGTGCACTTTGGTTTGTATTCATAAAATCCATATCAATAGAATCCCATGGAATATCACGGTTAAATTGAGTATGGAAATGTAATAATGGCTTTTTAAGGATGCTTAAGCCTCTGATCCACATTTTTGCAGGAGAGAATGTGTGCATCCATGCAATTAAACCAATGCATTTTGGTTCTACATTGGCATCCAGTATTACCTGGTAAATTTCATCGGGCGTTTTTACAACCGGTTTGAAAATTACACGTACCGGTATTTGATTTGCGTTGCTTAACGATCCTGCAATTTCTTGTGAATGTTCTGCTACTTGTCTTAACGTTTCTTCTCCATATAAGTGCTGACTCCCGGTAATGAACCATACTTCAAGTTCTTTTAAATCTATCATTAGTATATTGTTTTATTCCTGATCGACAGTTATTAGTGTTATTTTAACACGTTAAATTTTTGACACACAAATTGGCTATGAATATTTCTCTTTAAAAATTATTGTCCGTAATATGAATTTGCACCGTGCTTGCGCTCATAATGTTTCTGAATCAAACTAGCTTGTAGTCTAGGTACATCAGGCCTGATTTGTTCCGTGAGAAAAGCCATTTTTGCTATTTCTTCTACCACAGCACTATTATAAACCGCTTTGTCAGCATTTTTCCCCCAGGTAAAAGGGGCATGATTACCAACCAGGATCATTTCTATTTCTTCGTAAGTTAAACCCTTATTTAGCAAGCAATCCATAATTTGAAAACCGGTTTCGTACTCATAATTGCCTTGAATCATTTGGTCATTCATAGGCTGGGCACATGGAATATCGGCTGTAGTATGATCAGCATGTGTGGTTCCGTAAATTGGGATATCTCTTTGCGATTGTGCCCAGGCAGTTGCGTAACTACTATGTGTATGCACAATGCCTGCTACTCCTTTCCAATGTTTATATAAAACAGCATGTGTTTGAGTATCAGATGATGGGCGAAGATTTCCGTCAACTGTTAAGCCATCGAAATTCACAATCACCATTTTATCAGGAGATAAATCTTTGTATGGAACGCCACTTGGTTTTATAGCAAATACACCTTGATTGGGATCTGCAGCGCTCACATTACCAAAAGTAAAAAGCACCAAACCAAGTTCTGGTAGTTGCATATTGGCTTCATATGCTTCCTCCCGAATGTATTTATACGAGCTCATATTCTGATTCTATAGAACTTGATTGACTTTCAATTGATTTTCCGAACTCTTTATATTTAAGATAACGTGATGAGTAGATCTCGGTCATTTCTGGATTTGGAAAGTATTCGGCATCAAAACCGTGCCCCATTGCTTTCATAGCATCCTCTACTTTCGGATATATCCCGGCAACGGTAGCAGCAAACATAGCAGCGCCAATAGCACATGTTTGATCTGATTTGTGGATGCGTAACGGCATGTTTAATACGTCGGCCATCATTTGCATGACAAAAGGCGATTTTTTAGCAACACCACCTAACCCAATAATGCCCTTAACGGGGATACCCTGTTCAATAAAACGCTCTACAATGCTTTTTGCACCGAAGCAGGTTGCTTCAACACATGCCCTGAATAAAGCAGGTGCATTTGAACCGAGGCTCAAATTGCTTAAAGCGCCTTTTAACTCTTGATTGGCATCTGGCGTACGACGGCCGTTTAACCAATCAACAGCTAATTCTGTATTTTCAGTTACCTTAATTTTAGCAGCTTCTTTGCTAAGTTCAGGTATTAATTTATGTGAAATTTCTTTGATTAAAGCGTCCGCAGTTTCTTTGCAAATAAGCTCGGTTTGTGCTAAAACACTTTTTAATGGCCAGCTTATTATGTTTTTAAACCATGCATAGGTATCGCCGAAGGCAGATTGTCCTGCCTCCATCCCAACCATTCCTGGGATGACAGATCCATCAACCTGACCGCAAATGCCTTTTACTAATGTTCCCGCTATTTCATCTGCCGGAGCTACCAGCATATCGCAAGTAGAAGTACCCATTACCTTACTTAGGTGATACGGCTCAATTTGGCCGCCGACTGCACCCATATGTGCGTCAAAGGCACCAATTCCAACCAATACATCGGTTGATAAGCCTAAACGTTTAGCCCATTGTTCGCTTAAATTTCCAGCTGATTGATCAGAAGTAAACGTATCAGTAAATGCGACGTTTCTAAACCCGGCTAATAGAGGATCAAGCGTGGTGAAAAATTCTTCAGGAGGTAATCCGCCAAACTCGGCAGACCATAAAGCTTTGTGACCAGCAGAACAACGGCCCCTTTTTATTTCGGATGCGTGTTTTCCTCCGGTTATCATAAATGGAAGCCAATCACATTGCTCTACCCAAGAATAACAAGCCTCGCGTACTTGTTCGTCTACTCGTAAAACATGTAATAATTTAGACCAGAACCACTCCGAAGAATAAATACCGCCAACATATTGAAGGTAGTTTATATCAAACTTAGTTGCATGCTCATTAATTTGAGAAGCTTCTTTAATGGAAGTATGATCTTTCCATAATACAAACATTGCATTCGGATTGTATTCGAATTCCGGTAACAAAGCGAGGGGAACGCCACTTTCATTAACGGCTACAGGAGTGGAACCTGTAGTATCTATGGTTATTGCTTTAACTGCGCTGGCAACCGTTTTTCCAGCTTTTGAAATTACTTGTTTTACGGTTATTTCAAAGCCCTCAATATAGTCTAAGGGATGTTGACGAAATTGATTTTCTGTCGGATTGCAAAATAATTCTTTCTGCCAACGCGGATATGCATAAACAGCTGATGCTATTTCCTCACCATTGCTGGCGTTTACTAAAACTGATCTCACTGAGTCCGTTCCATAGTCTACTCCGATAACAAACATGTCTTCTCTCATAAATTCGTGTCAAATTAACACTTAATTATTTATTTATAAAAATATTTTTCAAATTAAATTGGTTCTAAAGCATCGCGTGAGTTGGAATCGGGATAAAGTTTAAGAATGCCTGAAAGTTTTCGGCATATTTTTCTTTATCAAGAATGTAGTAATAGGCTCCTTTTTTGGAGTTAAGCTTATCTTTTTCGCTTTGCTTTATCAATAAGTTGGTAGAAAGTACTTTTCTGCTGAAATTTCTTTTATCAATATACGTATCGTATATGCCTTCATACAAGCTCTGCAACTGCGGGATTGTAAATTTACCAGGAAGCAATTCAAATAAAATTGGATGTAGCGCAGCTTTATAACGCAATCTTTTTTGGGCCTCTCTTACCATTTCTTTATGGTCGAAAATCAAGTTGGGCATATCTTTTAACAAAAACCATTCAGCGTGGTAATTGTCATTTAATTGAGTTTCATACTGATGAATATCAATTAGAGCGAAGTAAGCAACGCATATAGTTCTTTCGATAGGATCTCTCTTGGGGTCACTGAAAACTTGTAGTTGTTCCATATACACTCCCTCAAGTCCTGTTAATTCTTTAAGAATCCGATTCGCCGCAATATCAGTGCATTCATGGGGTTGTATAAATCCACCCATCAAACTCCATTTCTTTACTTCTGGCTCGAATCCTCTTTGAATAAGTAAAAGTTTGAAGTGCTCCCCATCAAATCCAAATATGATGCAATCCACTGCAACAAGAATGCGTGTTTGCCCAGAATATCTAATCATCTACTGTTAATTATTAACCTATTGTAATGTTAGCAAAAATAAATTTTTAAAGAGAATTGGCTTAAAACTGTTGCTATAAATATACAATAAACTTTTAAGTGTCAATTTTACAGCAAAAGAAATAAATAAATTGTATAATTGACAATTGATTAACGATGATGCATCAAACAAACAGACTTACACTGCATCTTGGCTTGAATTGAATACAGCAATAGCTTTACCGATAAGGTGGTAGTTCAAAAGGTCTGGATTGAGAAAATAAGGAAGCAACCGTTATTTATACTGGCTTAAAAATAAAGGTACCAATGTTTGGGGTAGAAAAAAATAGTATATGAGCATCAAACACATACAATTCTGATGAATCAGCTTAAGATAATATTTCTTAGTGTTTTAACACTAGCTGCTTTGGGCAAACCTGCAATTGCTCAAACGGACGGTAACCCAATTATTAAAGATAAGTACACAGCCGATCCAGCAGCAATGGTTTATGGGGATACTGTTTACTTATATGCGGGGCATGATGAAGCGCCCGCACCGAAAGACGGCTACATGATGCATGAATGGCTATGCTATACTTCTACGGATATGGTTAACTGGAAAGAACGCTCTATACCATTGAATGTAAAGGATTTTGCATGGGCCAAAGCAGATGCCTGGGCATCACAAGTAATTGAGCATGATGGAAAATTTTATTGGTATGCGGCAGTTGAACACGGCACTATTCGAGGCAAGGCTATTGGTGTAGCGGTTTCAGACAATCCGATTGGTCCTTTTAAAGATGCTCGTGGCAGCGCCCTTATTACCAATGATATGACTACCGCATCCAAAAGTTTTTGGGATGATATTGACCCATCTGTTTTTATGGATGTAGATGGTCAGGCATATTTGTATTGGGGAAACAGTAAATGCTACTGGGCAAAATTGAAGAAAAATATGATCGAATTGGATGGAGAAATTCATACGTTGGAGCTACCTAACTTCACAGAAGCACCGTGGATTCATAAGCATAAAGACTGGTATTACCTTTCTTTCGCCATTCAGTTCCCGGAAAAAATCGCCTATGCAATGAGCCGGAAAGCTACTGGCCCTTGGATTTATAAGGGCATTTTAAATGAAGTAGCTGGAAATTCAAATACGAACCATCAGTCAATTATCGACTTTAAAGGTAAATCTTACTTTATTTACCACAATGGAAGTTTGCCTGGTGATGGTGGAAGTTTCAGACGTTCAGTATGTGTAGATAATTTATATTACAATGAAGACGGTTCCATTAAACGAATAATCATGACCACCGAAGGTATTCAACCGTCTAAAAAATTATAAGCCAACTATTAAAATTTACCGAAAGAATGAGAATTAAAAACTGGATTGTAGGAACTGCTTTGACTATTTCAATGCTTCCTGTAGGACTAAACGCTCAAACGAGAAAAATATTTACTGTAAAAGCGAACGAGTTAAAGGCGAAAATCGAACCTACTATGTGGGGTGTTTTCTTTGAAGACATCAACATGGGAGCCGATGGGGGAATTTATGCTGAATTGGTAAAAAACCGATCATTCGAGTTTTACAAACCATTAATGGGTTGGACGGTTGCGCAACCTAATGAAGGTGATTTGCTAGTACTTAACAGGAAAGCTGAAAACTCTGTGAACCCTCGTTATTTGCAAGTAACCGCCAACAATCCTGCTAAAGGAAAACTCTCGATGACCAATGAAGGCTTCCGGGGTATGGGTATCCGTAACGGGCTTGATTTCAATTTTTCGGTAATGTACAGGCAAGCTGCTCCAGGTATGAAGTTGCACGCAGAGCTGTTAAACTCAAAAGGTGAAGTGATTGGAAGTACTGAATTAGCACCATCTAAAACAGGTAGCGAATGGAATAAGCAAAACATCTCCTTCAAATCTACCGGAGCAGATCAAAAAGGAAGTTTCAGAATATGGTTTGATGGCAAAGGGAAAATTGATCTGGATATGATTTCCTTATTTCCGGGAAATACCTGGAAAAATCGTCCGGGTGGTTTGCGTGTTGATATGGTTCAATTATTAGCAGATATGAAACCGGGCTTTATTCGTTTTCCTGGTGGATGTATCGTAGAGGGTCATGACCTTACAACCCGTTACCAATGGAAGAAAACAATTGGCCCAATTGAAGAACGCCAGTTAATTGTGAACAGATGGAATACCGAATTTGCGCACCGACCCGCTCCGGATTATTATCAAACTTTCGGCTTAGGCTTTTTTGAGTATTTCCAATTGTGTGATGATATCGGTGCACAACCGCTTCCAATTTTAAACACAGGTATGGCTTGCCAATTTAATACCGCAGAAGTAGTTCCCTTAGATGAGCTTGGCCCGTATGTTCAGGATGCATTAGATCTGATTGAATTTGCCAATGGCGATGTGAGCAGTAAATGGGGGAAAATAAGAAGTGATATGGGGCACGCCAAACCTTTCAATTTAAAAATGATGGGTGTGGGTAATGAGAATTGGGGACCACAATACATTGAAAGATTAACGATATTTGAAAAAGCAATTAAAGTTAAGTACCCTGATTTCAAATTGATATTTAGCTCAGGAACTGATCCGGATGGAGCTCGTTTTGATTTGCTAAATACCGAATTGCGCAAAATGAAAGCCGATTTCATCGACGAGCATTACTACAGAAGACCAGAGTGGTTTTTAGCGAACGCAAAGCGATATGATAATTACGAACGCAATGGATCTAAAGTTTTTGCAGGTGAATATGCAGCGCAAAGCGATAAAACAGTTAGTATCGATAACAAAAACAATTGGCAAACTGCTATTGCCGAAGCAGCTTTCCTTACGGGTTTAGAACGAAATGCAGATGTGGTGCAAATGGCATCATATGCACCTTTATTTGCACATGTGGATGGTTGGCAATGGACGCCCGATATGATTTGGGTAGACAACACACGCTCATACGGAACTCCGAATTACTATGTTCAAAAATTATTTTCATTAAATAAAGGCACTAACGTAGTTCCAGTTTTAGTGAATAATCAAACAGTAACCGGTCAGGATGGATATTACGCTTCTGCTTGTATCGACAAGAAAACCAACAGTTACATCATAAAAATTGTAAACACGTCCGAAAAGAGTCAGGACGCAACTATTTCGTTGGAAGGAATCAAGAAGCTTCAATCAAAAGGAATGGTAACTACCTTAACGGGAAGCAATTTAGAACAAGTTAATTCTTTGGACAATCCGAAAGATGTGAGTCCGGTTGAGAAAAATATCATTGTAAAGAACCAAAAGGTGAACCTAACACTTGCGCCGCATACCTTTTATGTGGTAAAAGTGACAAGTCTTTAATTATCATGTCAGCATTCTGAATAGAACGCCGGCTTTTAAAATTTTAACCATTCGCTTTATTGCTTTTTCATGTGTTGTAGCCTAATCAGCATAGCAATGTTCTGGCAATAAAAATTGATTTTCGGTTAGTTTTAAACAATTATATACATACCTATGAGATTACTTTTTTCCTTATCCGTGCTGTTCTTTTTGAGCCTCCATATCAGAGCGCAAGATTTGCAACAAAATATATCTGTTCATGATCCGGTTATGATTAAACACGGTGATACTTATTACTTATTTTCTACAGGCATGGGTATTTCGGTTTGGTCATCAGCTGATATGAAGAACTGGAAAAAGGAGAACCAGATTTTTTCACAAGCACCGCAATGGGCTGTTGATGCAATTCCGAGCTTCAAAAATCACATTTGGGCACCGGATATTTCTTATTACAAAGGCACCTATTATCTATATTATTCGGTTTCTGCATTTGGTAAAAATACTTCCTGCATTGCGCTTGCAACCAACACAACGTTAAATCCGGTTGATAAAAGTTTCAAGTGGGTTGATCATGGAAAAATCATTCAATCTATACCGGGTAAAACTAACTGGAACGCTATAGATCCCAATTTAATTACGGATAAAAAAGGAGAGCCATATTTAGCATTCGGTTCTTTTTGGAATGGCTTGCAACTGGTGAAACTTCATAAAAATAGGTTGAGCATTGCGCAAAAACCAGAAGACCTTATAACGATTGCCAGCAGGAAGGAAAATCTGAATTCTGCGAATCCACCATCGGTAGACGGTAATCCGGTGGATGCAGGAGGAAACGCTATTGAGGCTCCTTTTATATTCAAACATGGCAATTATTATTATTTATTTGCTTCCATAGATTACTGTTGTAAGGGAGTTAATAGCACCTATAAAATGATTATGGGAAAGTCATCGAGTTTAAAAGGACCTTATGTTGACAAGGATGAAAAACCAATGGCCAAAGGTGGTGGTACTATTTTGATGAAAGGCGATGCAAATTGGTATGGTGTAGGTCACAATGCCGTTTGCCATTTTGATGGGTTGGACTACCTTGTTTTTCATGGATATGATGCATCTGATAATGGTAAACCCAAATTAAGGATTGAGAAACTGAAGTGGGATAATAAAGGTTGGCCATCTGTTCAATAGCTGAAGGTATAAATGATTGAAGTGAATAGGTGCGTTAGGGATTGACGTGAAAATCCTTTTTTGTCATCCTGAGCGAAGTCGAAGGGCGAACAAAAAAGATTGTAACAAAAAGCCCGCTCGAACGCCCAAACAAACCGATTTAAATAATGTATAGTGTGTATTCTACAATTACTTTTTTTAATTTATAATTTAGCGGCACAGAAAGCCAAATGATCTGAACTTAATTCTAAACCAATATTAACCTAATAAAAACATGAAAAAAGTATCAATTTGGCTCGTTTGCTGCGGGTATTTATTTATAACTGCATGTAATAGCTCAAACCAGAACAAAACAATGAATTCGGACACTCTCACCGCGGTTGGCCTACCGGATAAAAAGGCATATCAAGAAACGTTAGCTGGTAAAACAGTTGATTTGTTCACGTTGAAAAACAAAAACAATGTACAAGTTGCAATTACAAATTATGGTGGTGCCATTGTAAGCGCTTTGGTTCCAGATAAAAATGGAGAATTGACAGATGTAATATTGGGATATAAAGATTTGAAAGGTTATCAAGATGGTAAATCATACTTCGGAGCATTAATAGGTAGATATGGTAACCGTATCGGAAAAGCTAAATTTTCTATTGATGGAAAAGAATATAAACTTGATGCGAATGACGGACCGAACTCTCTGCATGGTGGAAAATCTGGCTTTAATACAAAGGTTTTTGATGCGAAACAAATTGATGATCAAACACTCGAATTAACCTACAATTCTCCAGATGGCGAAGGTGGATATCCTGGGAACGTACATGCTAAAGTAGTTTACACATTGGGAGACGACAATGGTTTGAAAATCGATTACACTGCCACTACTGATAAAACAACTGTTTTGAATTTAACTAATCACGCTTATTTTAATTTGAGTGGAGAAGGTAGTGAAACCATTAATGACCACCTTTTACAAATTAACGCGGACGCTATAACAGCCGTTGACTCTACATTAATACCAACCGGAGTTATGCAACCAGTAGCAGGCACGGCATTTGATTTCAGAAAACCAACCACAATCGGTGATCGTGTGGACGCTGCGGAAGAGCAAATAAAAATGGGTGGTGGTTATGATCATAATTTCGTTTTAACTAAGGCAGACGGTATGCGGGCAGCTGCTGTTGTTACTAGCCCAAAAACAGGAATTGTTTTGGAAGTTTTGACAGTTGAACCAGGAATTCAATTTTATGGCGGTAACTTTTTAAATGGACAAGATCATAATGGCAAGGGCGGAAAAGCTTATGCTAAAAGATCGGGTTTTTGTTTAGAAACTCAACATTTCCCAGATTCACCTAACAAACCGGCTTTCCCTACAACATTAGTAAAGGCTGGCGAACAATATCATACCACTACTATTTATAAGTTTAGCGTTTCAAAATAATTTAATAACTCATTATTTTAGAAACGTGCCTTATGAAAATCAGGCACGTTTCTTTTTTACAGTAAGTAAATTGCACTTGCTATTCCAATTTGCCGATTATTTAATACGATCATGTTCCAGAAAAAATTAACAGCTTTATTTGCACTTATTTGTTTACTCTCGACAATTACTGTGAGTGCACAAGTACCACCAAATGATACCGCAGGTTTGAAGAAAGCTACAAAAACAACGGTAGTAAAAAAGACCGTCAAAACTGATTCGACCAAAAAAGCCACCGTAGTTAAAAAGCAATCAACGGCAGTACGTAAAGATTCGTTAAAAGCGGATTCTTTGAAGAAAATCAAACAGCCAGTCAAGAAAACTTCACTTAAAGCGGATACTGCGAAAAAATCTGGAACAGCTAAATCTCCCATTACTCCTAAAAAGAATACCTCTTCAAAGGTAGATACCTTAAAAAAAGGCACTCTTAATCAAAAACCTAACACAAGCGTTTTGAAAAAGGTGATGGATAAGCAGGATACCACCAAAAAAACAGCTACGCCGAAATCCCCGATCAAAGGGAAGGCGGGCACAGCTGTAAAATCAGATACTACAAAAAAGACGGAGACCGGATTGAAGGGTAAAACTAAATCAGCTATAAAGGGCAAGCTGGATACCTTGAAAAAGGAAATTCCGATTCAAAAAACCTCGTTTGATATTTTAAGTCCGGATAAAAAGATTTCTGTAAACTTTAAGATTTCAAGAAAAAAAGCCTGGTATTCTGTAAAACTGAATAAAGAAACGGTATTGGATAGTTCCAAATTGGGTTTAATGCGTGATGACGATGATTACACCACTAATTTTACCATTATATCTGCATCTGCCATAGTTCCGGTATCTAATAAATACGAAATGCTCACTGCGAAGCGTAAGGTGAACACTTACAAAGCCAATAAGCAGATTTTCCATTTACAAAACGGAAGTGGGCATAAATTGGATGTGATATTCCAGGTATCAAATGATGGTCTGGCTTTCAAATATTTCTTTCCAGATTCGTCAAAAGGAGTCACCAAAATAGAAGAGGAAATCACGTCATTTAATTTCCCTGATGACACCAAAGCATGGTTACAACCCATGTCGGTAGCAAAAACGGGCTGGGAACGTACAAATCCATCATACGAAGAATATTATCAGAAAGATATTAATGCTGGCAAACCCTCACCAAATTCTGCTGGTTGGGCTTATCCTGCATTATTTAAAAGCGGGAATAATTGGGTCTTAATTACGGAGGCCGGATTGGATAGAAATTATTGTGCGACCCGTTTAAAACAAAAATCGCCCGGTAATGAATATTCTGTTGGTTTTCCTCAATCGCCAGAAGGCCGAAGTGGCGGACCGGTAGATCCCGAGGCAAAAACTCCATGGCTTACTCCATGGAGGGTTATTGCGGTTGGGAGTTTGAAAACCATTGTCGAATCTACATTAGGTACTGATTTGGCAAAGCCGGCTATCTATATAGCCGAATCGTCTTTCATTAAACCTGGTAAAGCTTCTTGGAGTTGGATCATATTGAAGGATAGTTCAATTGTATACGATGTGCAAAAGCAGTTTATTGATTTTGCTGCAGATATGAAATGGGAATATTGCCTGATTGATGCCGACTGGGATCGGAATATCGGTTATGAAAAAATGAAAGAACTGGCCGATTATGCCAAGACAAAAAATGTGGGTTTACTTCTTTGGTATAACTCTGCCGGAGATTGGAATACCGTAAAATATACTCCTAAAGACAAATTGCTTACTACAGCTAGCCGGGCCAAAGAATTTGCCAAGCTTAAAGAAATGGGTATTAAGGGCATAAAGGTTGACTTTTTTGGCGGGGATGGGCAATCAGTCATTAAATATTATCAGGACCTTTTTTCAGATGCAGCTAAATACCAGCTGTTGGTTAACTGCCATGGTACAACACTATCAAGGGGATGGCAAAGAACGTATCCTAATTTAATGACGGTAGAAGCGATAAAAGGAGAGGAGTTTATCACCTTTGATCAAGCAAATGCGGATGAAGAGCCAGCCCATGCTACCACTATTCCATTTACCCGGAACGTGTTCGATCCAATGGATTTCACTCCGATGAATTTAACGAGTATCCCGAATATCGAACGTAAAACAAGCAGTGCTTTTGAACTGGCACTACCAATAATTTTTCAATCGGGCATCCAGCACCTGGCAGAAACCCCCGAAGGCATCGCTAAAGTTCCGGATTACGTTAAAGTATTTCTGCAAACATTACCTTCTGTATGGCTTGACACTAAGTTTGTTGATGGTTACCCAGGAAAGTATGCTGTTTTGGCTCGTAAAGCACAAAATGGTTGGTATATCGCTGGCATTAATGGTGAGAATGCTGAAAGGACTGTAAAGCTTGATATGAGTTTTTTAACCGACAAAAGCAAAGGAACTTTAATTACTGATGGAAATAACAAACAGTCTTTCGATAAAACGGAAATGACCTTTAGTAAGAATAAAGCCCCTGAACTGACGATAAAACCCAATGGCGGTTTTGTGATTTATATCAAACAATAAGGTAAAGTTCGATTAGAAGTAAATAAGTAGTATTTGGGCGTTCGAGCGCGAGCGGGCTTTCCGTTCCAATCTTTTTGCGAAGGGTGCAAAAAGGATTTTCACTGCAATCCCTAACGCAAAACCTAGCATCCGTATATTGTAAACATGCTATTACCCTTCTCCTCCCGGAGAAGGGCCGGGGATGAGGCTCCTATAAACAACTAATCCCGCTTTGGGGGCGGGACTTTGTTGCGTTTGTTGTTTTTAAGGGTATAAAGAACGATTTGCGCCCATAGGTAGGGTACAAGACTATTACGTTTGCAATTATGATGCAAACTTTAAAGAATCATCAGTTTTTGTAAAACTAAATTGATCCATTATATGATGTTTACTGAACTTAGCGGCTCTAATTTCAGCTGTTAAGATGTCCAATAATTGATTGTCAAATTTTTCTATTAAAGTGAAAGAGGCAGGAGTTTGTATATCGTTCATAGCTATATGTGTTAATTTTTTATGTTTTTATCGTTATCTGTTAAATTATCTTTCCGTCTTACCGCTTCTTTCTTCTGTCTTTCCAGTTGTTCCAGGTTTCTTTTGTCGCCAGATGCTTCAGGCTCTTTTGGGTTATCCCATACTTTTTGTTCTGCGGAATCACTTCCATGAGCTGTTTCGGTTTCTTTAGAGCTTATTTTGCTTTCTGAAGAACCAGACTCTTTTAAATCATCCATTCCTTTTTGTTCCGCTGCATCGCTTCCGTGAGCAACTTCAGTTTTAATCTTCTTTTGCTTGCTGTCCACCATAACGCTGAATTTGATTGAGATTATTCCAACATTATACCAAAATTATTCTCCGGACATTTTTATTTGAAAAAATCGCTTTTTCAGATTCACATACGTTAAAATGTTACCTATTGGTTTTAATAAAACTAGTTAAATAAGTAAAAAGCGACATTTCTAACCTCTAGGGGGTGTATTAAAAACTATACAGTTGATGATTTTGACCGTGGATATGTTGAAATCTTAATTATATATAGTGGATCACAAAACTTTAGATTTGTAAATAGGATTAAATTTTAATCAAATGGCATTAGAAAACGTTAGTTATAGTGAAGACAGCATTCGATCGTTAGACTGGAAAGAACATATACGCCTTCGTCCGGGCATGTATATCGGAAAGTTGGGTGATGGTTCTGCCTATGATGACGGTATTTATGTGTTATTAAAAGAAATTGTAGATAATTCAATCGATGAGTTTGTGATGGGGGCGGGCCGAACCATTGATATTAATGTAACCGATCATAAAGTTTCCATACGTGATTACGGCCGTGGCATCCCGCTAGGAAAAGTGATTGATTGCGTTTCTAAAATAAATACCGGGGGTAAATATGATTCTAAAGCTTTCCAGAAATCTGTTGGGTTAAATGGGGTAGGTACGAAAGCAACCAATGCCTTGTCAGGGAGTTTTATTGTACAATCTTACCGGGATGGCCGAACCAAAAGAGCTGAATTTGCTCAAGGGGAATTAGTAAATGATTTACCCGAAATAGAAACTACGCAACGTAACGGAACCCTCATATCTTTTATTCCGGATGATTCGATTTTTAGGCATTACCATTATATTCCTGAGTTTGTAGAAAGCATGATTTGGAACTATGTGTTCCTGAATGCCGGTTTAACTATAAATTTCAACGGGAAAAAGTTCTTTTCAGAACGTGGTCTATATGATCTTTTAACCCGCAATACCGATGTAGAAACGCTCCGTTATCCTATCATCCATTTAAGAGGAGAAGATATTGAGTTGGCAATGACTCATGGACAGCAATATGGAGAAGAATATTATTCGTTTGTAAACGGCCAACATACTACACAAGGAGGAACGCATCAAGCCGCTTTCCGTGAAGCAGTGGTTCGTACAATCAGAGAGTTTTATAAGAAGGAATATGATGCTGCAGATGTAAGAGCGTCGATCGTTGCTGCTATATCCGTTAGGATTCAGGAGCCTGTTTTTGAATCGCAAACTAAAACCAAATTAGGATCCTTAAACGTGGCTCCAGATGGGCCAAGTGTGCGCACATTTGTAAATGATTTTATCAAAAAAGACCTGGATGATTATTTACACAAACATCCTTCAGTAGCCGATGATTTGCAAAAAAGGATTTTGCAATCTGAACGCGAACGAAAAGACATCGCTGGTATTAAAAAGCTAGCGAACGAACGGGCTAAAAAGGCATCATTGCACAACAAAAAACTTCGCGACTGCAAAATACATTTTGAAGATAAACATGAACGCCGTCAAGAAACTACGCTATTTATCACCGAAGGAGATTCTGCCAGTGGATCGATCACCAAATCTCGAGACGTGCATTGTCAGGCGGTATTCAGCTTAAAAGGGAAACCATTAAACTGTTTTGGTTTAACTAAAAAAATAGTTTATGAAAATGAAGAGTTCAACTTATTGCAACATGCGTTGAATATCGAAGACGGTTTAGAAAACCTGCGCTATAATAATATTGTAGTTGCTACAGATGCCGATGTAGACGGCATGCACATTCGTTTATTACTGATGACTTTCTTTCTTCAGTTTTTCCCCGATCTGGTAAAGGCCGGGCATGTTTCCATTTTACAAACTCCGCTTTTCCGGGTACGGAACAAAAAGGAAACTATTTATTGCTATAGCGATGAAGAGCGCCAGCGTGCTATTCATAAACTAGGCAATAAACCAGAAATTACACGTTTTAAGGGTTTAGGTGAGATTTCGCCCGAAGAATTCGGTTTATTCATCGGTAAAGAAATTCGTTTAGACCCAGTTATTTTATCAAAAGATCAAAGTATAAAAAACTTGCTGGAATACTATATGGGTAAAAATACTCCCGATAGGCAACAGCACATCATTAGAAATTTAAGGCTGGAAGTTGATTATGAAGAAGAGATTGCTGAAAAGGTAGTTGCAGAGGTTGCTTAAAAAATTTGGAAAAGCTTCTTGGGATAAAAGCCGGAACATTTATCTTTTGTCTAATGAGCAAAAACAATGTTGTTATTGCTCTCGTGAAATGATTTAAGAAGCGTTTTATGTGTTATAAGCACATTTTTTGATATATTTATATATCTTAATTATGGAAATAATTAAGAGGAAACCCTACCTAATGCATCTATCTATAACGAACCTAAAACCATGACACACGCACGATATCTGTTTATCACTGTTTTGTTATTAATTGGGTTAAAATCTTTTGGACAAACTGAATTAACAAGCAAGTTGATTGCTAAAGAGTGGGTTATAAAAAGCTACGAAATTAATGGCAAATATTACAGGGCGAAGGATGTTGACAAAGAAGGTTATGTAATTTTTTGGGATGACAGTGTTAAGTCAGTGAAAAAAGGTGTGGTGCAAAATAGTAAATGGAAATATGATGCTGCCCGTAAATATTTAAGTCTTTATTCTGATAGTAATCATGAAAAATCTGAAATGAAAATAGTGGTTATTACAGATAAGCAACTTGTATGGGAAACCACAAATGCAAAAGGGGAACGAATAAAAGTTTTTATGTTCGCAAAAGAATAATATAATCTAGGGTCGTTTGAAACTATCTCCTAATTACAGAAATTAAACTCATAAATCTTTTTAATGCGTTCTCAACTCAAACATTGGTTTTTTGTATACTTTATAGTTGTTTTTAATTCGGCTGTTTCGTTTGCTCAAACAAAAGATGCCTATCCTTTTGAAAGTGAAATCAAAAGTTTTCATAAGCAAGATAGTCTACATGCTCCCCAAAAAGGCGGAATTTTATTTATCGGAAGCTCGTCTATCAGAAAGTGGACGGATCTTGAGGATAGGTTCCCAGATAAAAAAATCATCAAACGAGGGGTCGGAGGATCTGAAATATGGCAGTTAAACCAATATTACACTAAATCAATTCTGCTTCCTTATAAGCCCTCTAAAATATTTTTGTATGCCGGAGAAAACGACATTGCCTCAGGACGAACGGCCCTTCAAGTTTATGATGAGTTTAGAAAATTCTGGAGCTTGGTAAAAATGAAGCTTCCGAAGGCACAAGTGTATTATTTGTCAATAAAACCAAGTCCCAGCCGGGCTAAGTACCATGAAGAGTTCGCAAAAGCAAATAACCTAATCAGAACTTTTCTTAAAGATAAATCAAGAGGCCATTTCATTGATATGGGTAAATCAATTGTAAACGCCGATGGTAGTGCCGATCTATCGCTTTATGAATCTGATCATCTCCACCTAAATAATAAAGGGTATGATCGCTGGGAAAAAGTACTAAAACCATTTTTATAACCAAAACTCATTGAAAATTGCAACTTCCTATATTTACCCTCCAAAGAACAAACAGTACGAATCCTGATTTTAAGCAGTTAATTATCGAATTGGATCGCGACTTATGGAGCCGCTACCAAGATGGCCAGGCTGAATACGACCAACATAATAAACTTGATTACATTGAAACCGTCGTAATTGCTTATCAAGAAGAGGAAGCAGTTGGAGCTGCTTGTTTCAAAAGGTTTGATGATCAAACTGTTGAAATTAAGCGCCTTTATGTTAAACCTAACAAACGAGGGCAAGGTATCGCTTACGCAATATTAACGGAACTAGAAGATTGGGCTAAAGAACTAAAAATGCTGGCAACAATTTTAGAAACCGGTACAAAGCAAAATGAAGCAATTAATCTCTATAAAAAAGCAGGTTATCACATTACAGAGAAGTATGAGCCATATGTTAATTTGGATTTAAGTATTTGCATGAAGAAGAATTTGTAGGCCAGCTTCTAAATTTAGTTAGCCTAATTGCTCTGGTTCTAAACTTTTTTAAGTTTGTTTTCTCTAGCTAGAATAGCCGATTCCCTTAAAATGTCCATCAGTTCATTTAATTTAATGGGTTTCGTGATATAGTTATTCATACCGGCGTTCAAACATGTTTCTCTGTCTTCAGGCATGGCATTAGCGGTCATAGCAATAATTTGGGGTTGATATTGAGCCCCTGACCTAATTACCTTTGTTGCTTCTAATCCGTTCATTTCAGGCATAAGAATGTCCATTAAAATCAGATCATAATCTTTCTTTTGTAGCATTCCTACCGCTTCAACGCCATTATTGGCAATATCTAAAACATAACCAAGTTTATTTAAAACCCGTGTTGCCAGTTTTTGGTTTATCAAATTATCCTCTGCAAGCAATATGGTTAAAGGGTGATCTAATGCAAAATCATCCGATAATATTGAGACCGGTTTGTTAACTGCATCTGATACAGAATCATTTTTGCTTTCACTTAACTCTGATTGAATAGCCTTAAATAATTGCCCTTCTTTTACAGGTTTAGTCAATATGGTTGAAAATACCGTCGCATAAAGTGATCGGTTTTCGTCGCCTACGGCACTCAATAAAATCATGGCGACATCTGGAGCAATTTTCTTTATTTCGGATGCTAATTGCATTCCGTCCATTTCTGGCATCAGCATATCTGTAATCACCAAACTGAAATCTTTGTCTTCAGAAAGTATCGAAAGTGCTTCTTTTCCTGATAAAGCCGTTACCGGGGTAAGCTCCCATTGTTCAAGTTGGCTTTTGAGAATAGTTAAAAAGTTAGGGTTATCATCAACAACTAAAACCTTTTTACTGCTGGACGATTTAACATTAAAAGAAACGGGCAGCTGTTGAGGAACTGATGAGGTTTTACTTTTTATATTAAAAGAGAAAGTAGTGCCTTTCCCAACTTTACTTTTTACGGTAAAGTCTCCTCCCATTAACACAACCAATTTTTGGCTAATAATTAATCCTAAACCGGTGCCACCATATTTTCGGGTGGTAGAGGAATCTACTTGAGAAAATGCTTTAAACAGCTTAGGTATTTTATCTTCTGGAATGCCAATTCCTGTATCAATAACCTCAAAAGATAGTTCTAATTCTTCTGTACTGGAAGATTCTAGATTCGCTTTAATAAACACCTCGCCAGCGTGAGTAAATTTTAAGGCGTTGTTTATTAGGTTAATAAGTATCTGCCTTAAACGATGGCTATCCCCGGCAATTACTGAAGGAATCCGAGAGTCAACTTGATATATTAAATCTAAACCTTGCGAGGCTGCCTTTCCAGAAAATAAATCCATTACATCCTCAATACACTCCCTTAAGTTGTAATCTTGTTGCTCAAGTTCCAGGTTGCCTGATTCAATTTTAGAATAATCGAGAATATCATTTATTAATCCAAGCAAAGCCTCACCGCTTGTGTTTATAATATTTACATATTCTTCCTGTTCGGCATTTAAGGTAGTAGATGATAACAAATTAGACATACCGATAATCCCATTCATTGGAGTCCGTATTTCGTGACTCATGGTAGCTAAGAATGTACTTTTTGCTTGATTAGCTTTTTCGGCCTCTTTAGTAGCATCCTCCGCTTTAAGTTTCTCTTTCAATACAACCTTAACATATTTTCGTTCATTATAAACACTCAGATAGGAGAAGATTATGCATAGTAAAATAGAGATAATGCTGTTTTGAGAGTACTTGCCACTCAGTTTATCAGTAGGCATAACCTGATACGGACTTACATCTTCTGCAATAAATAGGCAAACAAGAAAAGCTGCTAGGCAAAATGAAAAGTATAGAATAATATTCTTTTTGAAATCTTTTTTATCCTCAATCAAAAATGGTATGATGAATATTAGCGGAAAGAAATAAAAGTGAACTCCCGATGCCCGGCCTTGTAGTATGGTCATCCCACCGAAAAAAATACTAGCTATCAGAATGGTTCCTGGTTGGGTATATTTTAAATAACTTCTTTTTGTGAAAAAAATTAAAAATATGACGGCTATACTATAGCCTACTACTAACACAGCAGAGATAGTATGGCCTTGGTAAAAATTTAAAGCCGCTAAAGGAATGGTCATGACCAAAACACACTGTAGGAACATGATTGTTCTGGTTGAAACTTCTTTAGTTCCTATAAGTGCTTCAGAATCAGATTGCGCAAATTCTTGTGTTATTTTGTTCATTAAATTTAATTAATACAATAATTATGTATTATGCCGTCAGGGTGTAAGGTTTCCAATGCTAATTTTAAGCGAGATATCTGCCTTCCCATAGAAGTATTTCAAAATTGAAGCCAAACAAGTTTTAGAGCAGGCAATTATCGTTCGGCTTGACTTCAATTAGAAAAATATTACATTTTCGGATATTTTTCCATTTAATAGCACCAAAAATAAAGCAATTGAGCCTAATTCATAATTACTGTGAATTAGATGCTTTTACCATGCAGATACTTTCTGGGATATCAATGTAAGGCCCAAAGTTTGGAATAATTACAAACCCATTTGTTTTATATAAGCTTATAGATTCTTGTTGCTCGGATCCTGTTTCTAATACTGCATTTGTGTAATGCAGCTCTTTCGCCCAAATGAGTAATTCTTTTAAAATTTTATAGGATATGCCTAAGCCTCTAAAATAAGGATTGACAAACATTCTTTTTATTTCCACTGTACCCTCAGAAATTTCTTTAAAGCAGCCACAGCCAATAGTTATCTCATTTATGCGGGCAAGTGTTACAGTTTCTAACTCATCAACCTGTATGTCGGTGTCATATTTATAACTGTAATTTGAATACCGTTCTTTTAAGTCATTATCTAGTTCATTGATTAAGTTTTTAAAATTTCTATCACTCGAGTTAGTTCGTGTTATATTAATCATTATGAATTCAGGATTTTGATATAGAATTTTTATTTATTTCCACAATTTATTGGAATATTCTTAAGCATGTCGACTGTTCTTGTACGACTTTAAAAATATTTGGTTTGTTATATATGAAATCTGTGGAATTATTTATTTATAATTTAAGTCACGTTATTTTATAATAATCTCATTATTTATAAGTATTCATCTTTAATTCGACTATCAAAGAATATTGTATGCATGCTGAGCTTATTTAACTGATTATATTGATGTTGAAATTAATTTCTTAAGTATCAATTTGGGTAGGAAACCAAGTTTTTAATTAAGCTAATCCCGATAGGCATTAACCCGAAACTCTTTGAACAGCATTTATACTTAAGGTTCTCACCAACTGTTCAAAAAATTCCCACTTATGTTTTTAGTTTAAAAGTTATATTTACCCATCCCATAAAGAATTTAGTTAAAGGATGAGTGAAGAATTAGAAAACAACAACCCAGAGGACACTCTCAGTACCGTTACAACACTTTCTGGCTTATATGAAAATTGGTTTTTGGATTATGCTTCGTACGTAATCCTTGATCGTGCTGTACCTCATATTCATGATGGTTTAAAGCCAGTACAGCGACGTATTCTGCATTCATTAAAAGAAATGGATGACGGCAGGTTTAACAAGGCTGCGAACGTGATAGGTAACACCATGAAATATCACCCCCACGGTGATGCTTCCATTGGTGATGCAATGGTTCAAATTGGCCAAAAAAACTTGCTAATTGATACACAAGGGAACTGGGGCGATCCAATTACCGGCGATTCTGCAGCTGCTCCAAGATATATTGAGGCACGCCTGTCTAAATTTGCCTTAGATGTTGTATTTAATCCAGATACCACCGAATGGCAATCAAGCTATGACGGCCGTAATCGTGAGCCTATAACTCTTCCTGTAAAGTTCCCCTTATTGTTGGCGCAAGGAGCCGAAGGAATTGCGGTTGGTTTGGCCACTAAGATTATGCCTCATAATTTTGTGGAACTAATTGATGCGTCGATAGAAGTTCTTCTAGGAAATAAACCTGATTTGTTACCTGATTTTCAGATGGGGGGCATGGCAGACTTTTCTAATTACAGTGAAGGCATGCGTGGAGGAAAGATTCGCGTAAGGGCAAAAATTGTAGAACGTGATAAGAAAACACTTGCCATTACAGAGATTCCTTACACCACCACCACGGGGGGCTTAATTGACAGTGTCATCGCGGCAAATGATAAAGGGAAAATTAAGATTAAGAAAATTGAGGATAATACTGCAAAGGATGTAGAGATCATCATACACCTTGCTCCCGGCATCTCTCCCGATGTTACCATTGACGCTTTATATGCTTTTACTGATTGTGAAGTTTCTATTTCGCCAAACACGTGTATCATAAAAGGGGATAAGCCTATTTTTATGAGTGTAAATGCAATTTTAACTGAATCTACTCAGCATACAAAAGATCTTTTAAAACAAGAATTAGAAATAAGGTTATCTGAATTAAAAGAAAAGATATTTTTCAGTTCCCTTTTAAAAATATTCATTCAGGAAGGAATGTACAAGCATCCTGAATATGAAACCGCTGGTAATTTCGAATTAGTTGTTGAAGTTTTAAATCGTTTATTCGAACCATTTTTCAGCAAATTTTATCGTGAAATACTAGCTGAAGATTATAAAAAACTAATTGACAAACCAATGAGTAGCATCACCCGCTTTGATGTTAAAAAAGCGGATGAGCAAATGAAAACTCTGGAGAATGAAATTAAGGAAGTTAATAAAAACCTCAAGCAGCTTACTGATTACGCCATAGCATGGTTTCAAAAACTAAAAGCCAAATATGGTGCAGGGCGTGAGCGAAAAACCGAAATTCGTTTATTTGACAAGGTAGAAGCTTCGAAAGTTGCACTCGCAAACGTAAAATTATACATGAACCGTATCGACGGTTTTATTGGTACAGGTTTGCGCAAAGATGAATTTATATGTGATTGTTCTGATATTGACGAAGCGATTGTTTTCCGAGAAGATGGTAAATTCGTAGTTACCAAAGTTGCTGAAAAAACTTTCGCTGGTAAAAACATCATTCATGCCCAGGTATTTAAAAAGAACGATGAGCGAACGGTTTACAACATGGTCTATAAAGACGGTGAAACTGGAGTTTCCTATGTAAAAAGATTCTCTGTATTAGGAATCACAAGAGATAAAGAATATGATTTGACAAAAGGCACCAAGGGCTCAAAAGTTTTATATTTTACTGCAAACCCAAATGGAGAAGCCGAAATTATAACTGTTCAACTTAAGCCACATTCTAAACTCCGGAAACTACAATACGATCTGGATTTTGCCGAATTGACTATAAAAGGTCGTAGTTCAATGGGAAATAATTTAAGTAAGTTCCCAATCAAAAAGATATTGTTTAAGAGTAAGGGCATATCAACGTTGTCCGGACGCAAAATATGGTTTGATGATATCTTAAAACGTTTAAATGTAGATAGCCGCGGTAAATTTTTAGGTGAGTTTGATGGAGATGATAAGATACTCACTGTAAATAAAGACGGCGTTTTCGAATTAACCAGTTTTGACCTAAGCAACCATTTTGAAGATCATTTATTGATTATTGAGAAGTACCATCCCGAAAAGGCTTTCTCTGTTATTTATATTGATGGTAAATCTAAAAACTACTATCTAAAACGATTTGTCTTTGAAAATTTAGCTGTTGGCAGACGAGCAAGTGTAATGAATGATGAGCCTGGATCTAAATTGATATTAATTACTGGAATTAAACATCCTGAGTTAGAGTTGGAGGTTGTTAAAGGAAAAGGGCAAGTGGGAGAGATCGTGAAAATAAATTTAGCAGAAGCTATTGATATCAAAGGGATGAAAGCGCAAGGCAACCGCTTGAGTCAGCATGAAATTAAAAAAGTGCAGCTGTTATTAAATGATGAACCCGAAGAGGAGATAAGTATTGAGGATGTGGAACCGCCTGTTATTTTAGCCGAACAAGATGGCCCGGTTCAACATATGGCAAGTGAGAAATCGTCTTTGGCAATTGATATAAAAGACGATATAAAAGAAATGGAAGAGGTTTCAACTATTCCAGAAGTGCTTGAAGAAATTAAACCAAAGCCAGAGGAGGTTAAATCAGTGACCCCTGTCCCAGAAAAATCACCACCTATAAAAAAGATTGATTTTGAGATCACTAATCCGAATGATATTGAAATTGATGATAAAGGGCAGTTAGGATTGTTTTAGGCAATATTTATAATTAGCAAAACCAGATAAAGAAGAATTTTATCTGGTTTTGCTGTTTTACCCACTCCCTAAGATTTTATTTTCTCTTTAAATTCCTGTTCAAATTTGTTCAGTTTGGGCTGTATAACAAATGCACAATAAGATTTAGACGAGTTTTGATTAAAGTAATTCTGATGATAATCTTCTGCGTTATAAAATTCAGAAACTGGAGTGATCTCCGTAATAATAGAATTTTCGAAAACCAATGACTTCTCCAACGTATTGATCATTTGTTGAGCTTTCTCTTTTTGTTCTGGAGAATGATAAAATATCGCAGAACGGTACTGTGTGCCCACATCATTTCCCTGACGGTTCAGTGTGGTTGGATTATGTGTTTTAAAAAATACTAATAGTAATTCTTCAAACGAAATTACTTCTGGATCAAACTCAATCTGTATCACTTCAGCATGTCCCGTTGTTCCTTCACAAACTTGCTCATAAGTCGGGTTTGACTGATCACCACCCATGTATCCAGATATTACTTTAGTGACACCCTTCAAATTTTGAAATATTGCCTCTGTACACCAAAAACACCCTGCACCAAAAGTTGCTAATTCTGTATTCATACTTTATAAATAAATAAATGATAGTTGTTATTGTTTGGTTTTAATATAGTGTATAAAAAGAATGCCGAAACTTTCGCTTCGGCATTCTTCTTATTGGGAACCATTCCCCCTTTCAGGGGGCTAGGGGGGCGGGCCTATTGATATTGTATATAACTAGGCACTGGTTTAAGCTTCATTAATTCCTCAGGCGTCATCATCCGGTTTGGAGCTTTCTTCAAATCGTTTTTGTAAAATAATTTAAAACCAGTGAATTGAACAGGTTCTCTTTGAATGAAATAGCGATAAGTCCCTAACTTAAGATCTGGTTCACCCCAGCCGTCCATATGCATAACCAATTGTACTTCTGGTCTTAGTTTAATGTTTTGATAATTAGTAACCATTTTGCCAGTAAACCTGTGAACGGTAAATATTTTAGGAGGTAAATTGTTTTCTTTAACAAGTCTAGCCAAATATTCTGAACAATAATTTATGTCAGCAGCATCATAAGTTCCAATTTTAGTTCCTGGTCTTGCACCTGTTTTCATCGAAAATTCTGGATCAATACCTAAATGAACATTTGGCATTTTCAAGTATTTTTCGATTCTGGGTAATTCTTTTTGTATAGTGCTTAAAGAAACTTGAAGATCTAAAAATACAATCGCGTTGTGCATTTTAGCGATGGCAAGAGCAGAATCAATCTGTTTCTCAGGCATCCTATTAATATACATTCCATCCTTGCCTGGTGTTCCGCTGGCAACATCAGCAATGTAATGTATACCAGCTTGAACTGGTGTTTTGGGATCAACTTTCTCCCACTTTTTAACTTCTGCATGTAAGCGCTCCCACATTTCCTTCGGAGCATATTCGCCTAAAGCACCCATTTTTTTCGAATGCAGGTTTCCGTAATAAACAACAACTCGTTTAAAAGGTAAAATAGCGCCAGCTATGGGATATGGTTGTTTTTTAACTGGCCATCTGCCTGTTGTATCACCATTGGCAAGTTCTACTAATTTTTGATTATATTTCGCAGTATCTATTACTGTTGATTCCGTTACTGGTTCTGCAGCTTCTGCTTCAGAAGTTATTTTTCCAGTACTATCTTCCTTAGTGTTATGATTTGTTTTACTTGTTGAACTGGTGCAACTTGTTAGTAAAGATGCAACACAAAGGGATAGTGCTGCGGTGAAGATTAATTGTTTGTTTTTTATCATTATATTATGGTAATCGTATTTTAATTTTTTATAGGTTTTTGATTTTTAGTTTTCGCAAAGATAACATACGTGGCTACCAAGTGATTAATTATTATTTATTTTTACAGTAATACTGAATTGAAATCGGATTGTTACGATTTAGTTTTACAAAATTTTCCAAATACACCCAGAGGAAGTTTAAAGCCCGATGTCGCTTGAAGATACAACTCACCAGTTTCCAAATTCTGTACCTTCGGAAAAGAAGAACGAATTAAATTCTCTACTATAACCGAAGAGAAACCCATGGAATAAGTGTTTAATATCAGAAAGTGCTCCTCTTCATCTAGAAGTTGAACAACATCCCGCATCATTTCTTGAATATTATCTTCTAGTTTCCATTTCTCTCCATTTGGCCCATGTCCATACGCAGGTGGATCTAAAATAATTCCGTTATATTTTTTACCACGTTTTAATTCTCTCTTTACAAATTTAAGAGCATCTTCAACTACCCACCGAATGTTTTCTAACCCAGATAAATCTTGGTTTTCATTCGCCCAAGTTACCACCTGTTTTATAGAATCAACATGAGTGGTATCGGCTTTTGCTGCTCTCGCTGCTAATGATGCTCCGCCAGTGTATGCAAACAAATTCAAGATTCTCGGTTCAGGATTCTGAAAGCTATTAATACTTTTAGTGATATAATCCCAATTAACAGCTTGTTCCGGAAAAATCCCCAAATGTTTAAATGATGTTAAAGCCAAACGGAACTTGATACTGATATCCTTATTTTGATAAGTAATATGCCATCTATCTGGTGTCTTCGAATTTTTCTTAATCCATTCCCCAGAGGTGGCTGACCTTCCTTTAAAGCGTATATGATGTAGTTTTGTCCATTCACTTTCAGGCAAACCCTTCGCCCAAACTGCTTGTGGTTCTGGTCTTATTAAAATAATCTCTCCAAACCTTTCTAATTTTTCAAAATCTCCGCAGTCTAATAGTTCGTAATCTTTAAACCCTTGCGGACTTAATAATTGAATGCCCCTAATCCCAGAAGGAGAGGAATTATTATTGGTAATTTTCATTTAAAATAATTGAGTATTGGTATTGAGTACTAAGTATCTAGTATTAAGTATTGGTATCCAGTATGCAAAACCATCAACTATGGTCTATGGGCCATTAACAATTAATCATTAATCACGGTTTCTTCTGCAACGCCTTCATAAACTTACTTGCAAAAACGAAGTCATTTAACTCCGGGTTATCCGTTGAACCTATTTCCTTACTAGAGCCTTCCCACCATTTCTCACCATTATGCAAAAAAACGATATTCTCTCCAATACCCATTACAGAGTTCATGTCATGCGTAACGATAATAGTTGTGGTATTATACTCTTCAGTAATTTCTTTTATTAATTCATCAATAACAATAGATGTTTTAGGGTCAAGGCCCGAGTTGGGTTCATCGCAAAATAAGTATTTAGGGTTCATGGCAATAGCCCGTGCAATCCCAACCCGTTTTTTCATTCCTCCCGAAAGTTCCGCCGGGAATAATTTATTCTTACCTGCCAAATTCACACGTTCGAGGCAAAAGTTAGCCCGTTCTAATTTCTCCTTACGATTCTGAGTAGTAAACATATTAAGCGGAAACATGATATTGTCTTCTACATTCATTGAATCAAAAAGTGCCGATCCCTGAAAAAGCATCCCGATTTCAGTCCGTATTTCAATCCTCGATTCAAAGTTCATTCTCGTAAAATCCCTTCCATCATACATCACAGACCCTCCATCAGGTTCATGTAAGCCAACCATACATTTCAAAAACGTGGTTTTTCCAGAGCCAGATCCTCCAATAATTAAATTTGTAATGCCATCTTTAAATGTTGCTGAAATTCCTTTTAGCACATGATTGTCTCCAAAGGTTTTGTTAATATTTTTGGTTTCTATCATAATAATAGTTGCGCAATCAGGTAATCAGTAAATAATATCGAGATACAGCTAATAACTACTGCTTTTGTGCTTGATTGTCCTACCTCAAGAGCACCTCCAGAGGTGTAAAATCCTTGGTAAGCAGATACAGTTGTAATAATAAACGCAAACATCACAGCTTTAACCATCGAAACCGTGAAAGTAAAAGGTATAAAACCCGTTGTTAAACCAACTATAAAATCTTGTGACGATACCGCTCCTGAAAGGGTTCCCGCAAGGTAACCACCTATAATACTTAAAAATATAGAAATAATTACAAGTAAGGGGATAGTAGTTACGGCGCCTATAATTTTTGGCAAAATCAAGTAACCAGGAGAATTAATTCCCATAATTTCAAGGGCATCAATTTGTTCGGTAACCCGCATCGTCCCAATTTGCGATGCTACACTCGAGCCAACTTTTCCTGCTAAAACAATTGCCGAAATGGTTGGACTTAATTCCAATATTGATGAATCTCGAACAATCCCGCCTATTACAGACTTCGGTATTAAATCGCTAACTAGCTGAAAAGCAGTCTGAACGGTGGTTACAGCACCTAAAAAAACAGATATAATCGCGATGATTCCTAGTGAACCAACTCCGATGTAATCCATTTCTTTAAAGATTTCTTTTTTATAGATATTCCATTTTTCCGGTTTACGGAAAACAGCTTTTAATAATAGTATATATTTCCCTAACGGATGAAAGATCATGTATTTATTTTATTAGAACCCTGCGTCTTACAATTATAGTGCAAAAAAAATCTAACGATAAATCTTGCGACGGTAAAAATACAGCAAATCCGTTAATAGTATCATGAATGTTTTCAAGGCAGCTAATACCTCGGGATAAAAATGGGATTTTGGGCGTTTGGGCGGGCTCTCTGTTACAATCTTTTTCATGGAGAATGAAAAAGGATTTTCACGACGATCCCTAACGCAATAGCATCTGTAAAAAAATGGGATCTAAAGGTTGTAATTCAATCTTCGCCTAACAGAATCCGCCAACTTAACTTAAGAATATCAATAAAATACTTAGTTAAAAAACTGTTGCTGATGGCTACTTAGTACTAAATTTACCTCTTGAAACTAATTACTATTAAAATGATGAACGCTGTTGTAACTGGTGGTACCAAAGGCATGGGTAGGGCGATTATAAATTTGTTGGCGGCAAACCAATTCAATATTGCCTTTTGTGCCCGAAATATTGATGAACTTGATTCACTTAAATCTGAATTAGAAAGTGCTTACCCAGACCAAACCTTTTTTTGTTTACAAACAGACTGTGCAATCCAAAATGAGGTGGAAAATTTTGCTTCGTTCGCTTTAGAAAATTTTCAATCTGTTGATGTTTTGGTTAATAATGCAGGCATATTCATCCCCTCATTGCTATTTGATGAACAAGAAAATATCCTACAAAAGCAAATGAGTATAAATGTATATGCTCCATATTTATTTTCTAAAATTTTAGGTAAAAAAATGATAGAAGCCAAACATGGTCATATTTTCAATATTTGTTCTGTTGCCAGTTTAAATCCAGTAAAAAACGCAGCATCTTATAGTGTAACAAAAATTGCGTTGCTAGGTCTAACAAAGGTACTAAGAGAAGAATTAATGCAGCATCATGTTAAGGTAACAGCCATTTTGCCAGGATCTACATTAACTGACTCATGGGAGGGAACGGATATCTCAGCCGAAAGGTTTGTGAGTGCCGATGATGTAGCAAAAGCTATTTTAACTTGCCTGAAAATGAGTATAGGAGCAAACGTAGATGAAATAATAATAAGGCCGGTTTTGGGTGAAATTTAGACAAGCCATCTCCCAAAATGTACCAGCTAAAAAATGCTTTAAAAAATTAAAATAATAAGGTCATGGAAAAGAAATTACAACGAAATGAGCAGGATAAGGTTATAGCTGGCGTATGTGCCGGGTTAGCCGATTATTTCGACATCGATCCAACATGGGTACGGGTCGCTTTTGTAGTCGCAGTGTTTGCTGGGTTCTCAGGTGTTCTGGCTTATGTAATTTTATGGGTAGCTGTACCTGCAAAGCCTTTCGCTCCTTTTAATTCTGGCTTCAACCCGTATAATACAGATTATCGTGTGTATGAAGACAAAAACTTCTCATCTGGCCCAAACCCAAACTACAATAAAACGGATGAACCATTTACCCCTTATGTAAAATCGAAGCATGACGGAAACGGTAAAGTAATTTTTGGGATAATATTTATCGCTCTGGGAGGTTTTTTCCTTTTAGATGAGTTTCACCTCATCCCTTTTTGGTTTGATTTAGGGAAACTTTGGCCGCTCGTATTTATCATTCCTGGCTTAATGATGATTTCAAAAGCAAGGAAAAATGAAAAACAGAAAAAAGCAATGAATAAAGAGCACATTTATACCGAAACAACATCTGAACCAGTTAAACCAGATACTGATCAACCCTCAATCTAAAAACTATGAAAACTGAAAAAATAATTTGGGGATTAATCTTCGTATTCGTTGGTGGTATTATTTTACTCGAAAACTTTGGGGTCATTAATTTTTACTGGGGATCTGTTTGGCGTTTTTGGCCGATTATCTTCGTGTTAATTGGTGCTAACATGTTATTCAGTCGTTATGATACCAATACCTCTTCGCTTATGGTTGGTACGTTAACGGTTGCAGCTTTAATATTCGTTGGTTACCAAGGTTCTCGTCCAAGGGCAGAGCACAGATCTTGGTTTGATCATCGTTATAATTATAATCATGATGAGGACGACAATGACAATGGAGATACGGTAGATAGTCATTGGAGCACCACTAATAATTTTACAGAAGCGTATACCAAAAACACTCAGCGTGCAGAACTGAACATCAAAGGCGGCGCTACAAATTACCTCATAGCAGATACCTCATCAGAATTGTTTACAGCGAGTGTACGACAAAATATGGGAAGTTACACCCTTGAAAAAACTAGTCGTGATTCCGTTGAAGTGGTTACTTTTCGGATGCGTGAGAAGAAGGGTAACTGGAAAATGAATGATTTTGACGGCAACGAAGCGGTGATAAGTATCAACAAAAATCCTCTTTGGGATATAAATGTAGAAATGGGTGCTGGGAAAACAGATTTCGATTTAACGCCATTTAAAATCAAGAACCTTCAATTAAAAGGAGGTGCTGCCTCCTTCAGTGCAAAACTGGGTGTTCCTGTCACAACAACCTCCGTTTCGGTTGAAACTGGTCTAGCCGCTGTTGAAATAAACGTTCCATCATCGGTACCTTGCCGTATCACGGTTGACAGCGGCTTATCTTCTAAAGACTTTAAAGGATTTGAGAAGCAAGCGGATGGAAGCTTCACCTCTGGAAAATATGATACTGCCACTAAAAAAATCGATATAAAATTAAAAGGTGGTATTTCCCAATTTGAAGTGAACCTGTATTAATTCATGGATGACTATGTGATCGTTGTAAATGGTAAACCCGAAGGGCCTTATTCGTTGAAAGAACTCCACGAATTAAACATTTTGCCAGACACTTTCATCAGGAAACCTGGTATGGATGATTATAAAGAAGCGCATGAATTACCTGAATTAAGAGAAATTTTTGGGTTCACGAAGCAGATCGCTCTTCCTCAATACTTTGCCTCGCTGGATGTTCGGCTATTAGCCGTTATTATTGATTATTTAATTGTTTTTGGAGTTTATTGCCTGCTAGCTTTGTTAGCAGTTTCTTTTATAGATGAACAGTTTCTAAGGGTTGCCGTTTCGCTTTCAGGATTGATTTTAATCCCAATTTCCAAATTAATCCTAAGCTCTTTTATGGAATCTTCGACCCGTCAGGCAACTTATGGTAAATCGTTATTAGGTTTGAAAGTAAGTGATGTGCAAGGTTTAAGAATTTCCCGAGGCAAAGCCATTCTAAGAAACCTCTCAAAATTAATTTGTATCGGCACGCTAGGAATAGGTTATCTGATCGGATTTTTTGGCAAAAAGCAACAATGTCTTCACGATAAGATAGCTGGTACCTTAGTCATCAAAGACAGGTTACTCTAACTATCTAGCAAAGTACTTGATACTATATACTTGCTACTTTATACTTCCTCACTGTACCATCTTATTCGCACACGTAGAACTAGCAAACGCTTCCGGTTTAGCTTTAAAAACAAACCCCATACTTAAAATATAGCCCATCGCTTCATGAAGTGCTTGGTTTGATTTAAAATTCGGACTTGTATTGATATCGGCATGAACTTCCAAATCCACATCATATAAATCAAGCAAATCACACAAGGAATAAGCGCATTCAATAGATTTTTGAACTTCAGCCAACATTCGTTCTTTGATGCTCATTTTTTGAGCTAGCCTTTCTTGATGGATAAACATAAAGCCACCTTTTTGTTCACGCAAAAAAACAATCACCGTAGCAAAATCGATCAATAGACCTTTTACTTGAGAATCTGTTCCAATGCAAACTTTTAATTTGTTGCCCAAATTATATTCTCTTTCAATAGCCTTTTCAACCTCTTGTATTATTGGAGTTGTAATTACTTCACCATTAAATTTTTTCCAGCTCATAGGTTAGGTTTATAAAGTTCGTTTATTCTGTTTACATATGTATTTGGTAATGTGCTTATTATAAAGATAGCAGAATATAAAACAGAATTTGTATAAGCTGTATTATTTAATTGTTATTAAACAAGATATTATTAAAGTAAAAGGGAGGACTTCCGTCCTCCCTTTCTTTTTCTATTCTTAATCAACCAATTTTTTATATTTAATTCTGTGTGGAGTAATATCCCCCGTCCGTTTCTTTCGATTTTCTTCGTATTCCGAATAATTACCTTCGAAAAAATAAACTTGGGAATTGCCTTCGAAAGCCAAAATGTGAGTGCAAATTCGATCCAGAAACCACCTATCATGAGATATGATCACACCACATCCACCAAAATTTTCCAACCCTTCTTCTAAAGCTCTAAGAGTGTTTACATCAATGTCATTAGTAGGCTCATCCAGTAAAAGTACATTAGAACTTTTCTTTAAGCTAATAGAAAGGTGTACCCGATTTCTTTCACCACCAGATAATACACCTACCTTCTTTTGTTGATCAGCTCCATTAAAGTTAAACTTAGAAACGTAAGCCCTCGAATTAATAGGCTTATTTCCCAATAAAATAGTCTCCTGGCCATCAGTAATATTCTCCCAAACAGATTTGTTAGCATCCAAATCATCGTGCATTTGGTCTACATATCCCAAAGCAACGGTTTCGCCAACTCTAAACGTACCAGCGTCTGGTGTTTCTTGCCCAGTAATTAATCTAAAGAGTGTAGTTTTCCCTGCACCATTTGGACCAATAATCCCTACAATGCCCGCAGGCGGTAATGAAAAGTTCAAATTTTCGAATAAAACCTTATTGCCGTATGCTTTGGTTACGTTTTGAGCTTCAATTACAACATTTCCCAAACGAGGCCCTGGTGGGATAAATAACTCTAACTTATCTTCTCTTTCCTTGGTTTCTTCCGAAGCAAGTTTTTCATAATTAGATAAACGGGCTTTTGATTTAGCGTGTCTTGCTTTTGGTGCCATTCTTACCCACTCAAGCTCACGCTCTAAAGTTTTTTGGCGTTTACTTTCGGTTTTCTCTTCAGAGGCTAATCTTTTAGATTTTTGATCCAACCATGAAGAATAATTTCCTTTCCAGGGAATACCCTCGCCACGATCTAATTCAAGAATCCAGCCGGCAACATTATCCAGAAAATAACGATCATGCGTTACCGCAATAACAGTTCCCTTATACTGTTTTAGATGTTGCTCCAACCAGTCAATACTTTCGGCATCCAAGTGATTCGTTGGCTCATCAAGTAGTAAAACATCGGGCTCTTGAAGTAAAAGTCTACACATCGCGACACGACGGCGTTCTCCTCCTGACAAAGTGGCAATCTTAGTATCAGGCTCTGGACATCTTAAGGCATCCATAGCTCTTTCAAGTTTTGAATCCAACTCCCAAGCACCAACCGCATCTATTTGATCTTGTAACGTCCCCTGTCTGGCTAATAATTTATCCATCTCGTCTGCATTTTCATATACCTCAGGCAGACCGAATTTTTCATTAATATCCTCGTATTCTTTTAGAATCGCTGTGATTGCTGCAACACCTTCTTCTACAACCTCTCTTACCGTTTTATCGTTATCTAACTCAGGTTCTTGCGCTAAATATCCAACAGTAAATCCAGGGGCAAACACTACTTCTCCTTGATAGGCTTTATCTAAACCGGCAATGATTTTTAGGACAGATGATTTACCGGAGCCGTTTAAACCAATAACTCCAATTTTTGCCCCATAAAAAAATGATAGGTAAATATTCTTTAAAACTTGTTTTTGTGGCGGGTAAATCTTACTTACTCCCGCCATTGAAAAAATAATTTTTTCGTCTGCCATAATTGTATGTAAATGAATTTCAAATATCGTAATTTTAGTCAGAGAGATGTCAACATTAATTAGTTGTATTAGCTTGAAACAATTTGTACCTAAATGGCGTAATTGTTGATAACTTGTTACACAGTCCGCATATTGTTTAATCCAATATTTTAATAGATTAGGGCGTTAATAACTCATAGAAGGTATTTCAATGGAAGCTAAATTTTCACCACGCGTCAAAGACGTTATATCATATAGCAGAGAAGAAGCTCTACGGTTAGGGCATGACTATATAGGCACGGAGCATTTATTATTAGGGCTAATACGTGAAGGAGATGGGATGGCCATTAAAATTTTAAAAGGCTCAGGTGTTGATACTCCCCGTTTACGTAGATCGATAGAAGATGCTGTTAAAGGAACCTCTAATACAACAGTTAACTTGGGTAATATCCCTTTAACAAAACAAGCTGAAAAAGTTCTCAAAATCACTTACTTGGAAGCAAAAATTTTTAAAAGCGATGTAATTGGAACTGAGCATTTATTATTATCCATCTTAAGGGATGAAGATAATATTGCTTCACAGATATTATTACAATACAATATCAATTACGATATATTTAAATCTGAAGTGGAACAAAATAAAGAAGGTTTTAGAGATGAAGCACCTGGAGGATCTCCTGCAGGTGACGATGATTTCAGAGAAGAAGAAAGTTTCAGTCAGCCTAAAAAAGTGTCTGATATAAAATCTAAGACTCCTGTCTTGGATAATTTCGGCAGGGACTTAACAAGGGCTGCTGAAGACGGAAAACTAGACCCAATTGTTGGGCGTGAAAAGGAAATTGAGCGTGTTTCTCAGATATTATCTCGTCGTAAAAAGAATAATCCAATTTTAATCGGTGAACCTGGTGTTGGTAAATCTGCCATTGCTGAAGGATTAGCATTAAGAATCATCCAACGCAAAGTATCACGTGTATTGTTCAACAAACGCGTAGTTACATTAGATCTTGCATCCTTAGTTGCAGGAACTAAATATCGTGGCCAGTTCGAAGAAAGAATGAAAGCAGTGATGAATGAACTTGAAAAATCTCCAGATGTAATCTTGTTCATCGACGAAATTCACACTATTGTTGGTGCAGGTGGGGCTTCTGGATCGTTAGATGCTTCGAACATGTTCAAACCTGCTTTAGCTAGGGGCGAAATACAATGTATTGGTGCCACTACTTTAGATGAATATCGTCAATACATAGAGAAAGATGGTGCATTAGATCGTCGTTTCCAAAAGGTAATGGTTGAGCCAGCTTCTCCAACAGAAACGATTGAAATACTAACACGTATCAAAGAAAAGTATGAAGAACATCATGGAGTTACTTATACCGACGAAGCTATTGCAGCTTGTGTTAGCTTAACATCTCGTTATATAACAGATCGTTTCCTTCCGGATAAAGCAATTGATGCCTTAGATGAATCGGGATCCCGCGTACACTTAACTAATATTCACGTTCCTCAAAACATCATTGATATTGAGCAAAAAATTGAGGAGATAAAAATTGAGAAGAATAAAGTAGTTCGCAGCCAAAAATATGAAGAGGCTGCAAAACTTCGCGATACTGAAAAACATTTGCTTGAAGAACTTGAAAGAGCGAAAGGCGAGTGGGAGGCAGAAACTAAGACAAAACGTTATACTGTAACTGAAGATAACGTTGCAGAGGTAGTTTCTATGATGACTGGTATACCGGTTCAACGAGTTGGTCAAGGTGATAGTCAAAAACTATTAGGAATGTTTGATGCTGTAAGCTCAAGAGTTATCGGTCAAGATGATGCGGTTAAAAAATTAACAAAAGCAATTCAGCGTACCAGAGCTGGATTAAAAGATCCTAAAAAACCAATCGGCTCATTCATATTTCTTGGCCCAACTGGTGTTGGTAAAACAGAGCTTGCAAAAGAATTAGCAAGGTTCATGTTCGATACTGAAGATGCTTTGATTCAGGTTGACATGAGTGAATATATGGAGAAATTTGCAGTATCACGCTTAGTAGGTGCGCCTCCGGGATATGTAGGTTATGAAGAAGGTGGACAATTAACAGAAAAAGTTCGTCGTAAACCATATGCTGTAATTCTATTGGATGAAATTGAAAAAGCTCATCCGGATGTATTCAATATCTTGTTACAAGTTTTAGACGAAGGTCAATTAACTGATAGCTTAGGCCGTAAAGTGGATTTCAGAAATACAATCGTGATCATGACTTCGAATATCGGTGCCCGTCAATTAAAAGATTTTGGCCAAGGCGTTGGATTCTCTACTGTTGCAAAAACTAATCAAGCAGATACTCATTCAAGAGGTGTTATAGAAAACGCTTTAAAAAGAGCATTCGCTCCAGAATTCCTAAATCGTGTAGATGATGTGGTTGTGTTCAATTCTCTTGGTAAAGAAGAAATTTTCAAAATCATTGATATTGAATTAAAAGCTTTATTCGATAGAATTGAAGCCCTAGGATATGGAGTTACCTTAACCGATGCAGCTAAAGAGTTTATTGCAGACAAAGGTTACGATTCAAACTTCGGTGCTCGTCCATTAAAACGTGCTATCCAAAAACATCTTGAAGATCCGATTGCTGAAGAAATTTTAAAAGGCGAATTAACAGAGGGAGATACGATTGAGGTTGATTATGACAAGGAAACAAGCGAAATTAAAATTTTAAAGGCCAAGGTTAAGAAAAAGAAAGAAGAGAAGAAAGAGGAATAAGAAGAGTGCCTTGAAAAAGAAAAAGCCCCATTTTAGGGGCTTTTTCTTTTTACAAAATTTTATTTAAGTAATTCTCGTGCATTTTGAAAAGCAAATTCGCCCGGATTTTGCCCGCTTAACATCTTGGCAATTTCCAGCTCTCGTTCACTTGAGCTTAACTTCTTAATATTCGTTCGGGTGATTTCGTCTTGCTCGTCCTTAAACACCCAATAATGCGCATCGCCTTTACTAGCTATTTGAGGTAAATGGGTGATCGCAATTACCTGCAGATTTTTAGCTAATTTTTCCATTATCCCACCTACCTTAGCGGCTACCTCACCAGAAATTCCGGTATCAATTTCATCAAAAATAATGGTTGGTAAGGCGGTATGTTTTGCGATAAGAGATTTAACACAAAGCATGATCCTTGAAAGTTCACCACCTGATGCTGACTTGCTCATAGGTGCCACAGATTGCCCCTTGTTAGCAGAAAATAAAAATTGAATTTTATCAATGCCGTTAATAGTCAATTGCTCTTTGCCAGCTACTTCATTATTAACTTTTAATATCGCAGAAGGCATTCCAACTTCCATTAATAAATTTTGTACCTGGTCCTCCAAATACGAAAATACGTTCAACCGATTCGCTGATATTTGTAATGCAAGCTGGTACAAATCTTTTAGAATTGTATCCTGTTCAATCTTAAGCTTTTCTATGTCTTCGTCTGTAGTTAAAATTGAATTAAGTTTATCAGAAAGACCCTTTTGAATTTCTAATAACTCCTGAATTGCATTAACTCGGTGCTTTTTCTGAAGTGTATAAATTACATTGATACGTTCATTTATCTCTTGGAGTCTTTTCTCATTAAAAACAATTCCTTGTTCTGTTTGGGATATTTCCTCTGCGATGTCCTTGATCTCTATCAAAGTACTTCTTAATCTCTCAACTATTGGCGCTAAAAGAGGATAATGCTTTTCCGATTGCTCAATAAAGGTTAAGCCATCCTTTAGCGTAGTAATAGAACTCTCCTCAGCTTCGCTTATTTTGTAATATGCGCCTACCAAACCACGCTTAATTTCTTCAGCATGGTTTAAAGCATTGAGCTCTGTTTCTAAACTTTCTTGTTCATCTACCTTAAGATTAGCGACTTCCAGCTCGTCAAATTGAAATTGATAATAGTTTAAATCCGCGGCGGCTTGAATACTATTTTCTATAAATTTGCTTAATTCACTGGTTATTTGCTGAAATCGCTTATACAGTTGCTTATAGTTGCTCAATAAATCCTCATGATTTGCTAATGAATCGACAACTAATAACTGGAACTCCGGGTTATTAATTTCCAGTGTTGCATGCTGCGAATGGATATCTATTAAACGCTCTCCTAACTGTTTAAGAAGAGCTAAATTTACCGGAGTATCATTAATAAAAGCTCTGGACTTCCCATCAGGTGATATTTCTCTTCTTAATATAGTTTCCTTAGAATAATCCAAATCTGAAATTAAAAAGAAGGGCTCTAGATTGTATCCCTCAAGCTGAAAAACGCCTTCAATTACGCATTTCTTTTGCTGATTGAAGAAATATTTACCTTCTAATCTCTGCCCTAATATTAAGGATAACGCACCTAAAATAATCGATTTCCCGGCACCGGTTTCACCAGTTACTATGTTCAACTCTTCTGAGAATGAGATGTCAAGATTATCAATTAATGCGTAATTTCTAATGAGAAGTTTATGCAGCATTTTGAGATAGCTTGTTTTTAGTAGATAAATTACAACTTACTTAAGCTTTTTAAGGCTTTCATATTTTGAAGTGTTTGCAGGATCGATTTCAGATAAGATATTATAAGCCTTCACCTTGTCTTGTGGATCTGCAGACAGTAAAATATTTACAAATTCATCTGATTTTGCAGTAAAAAACAATTGATTTAGTATAGAACCCTGCTTTTGCTTATCGATCTTTTGCAATTGAGATAGTGTTGAGATAATGGTCTTCCTTCCTTTTGTTAAGTTCTCTGACATAACATCTAATCCTTGTCTATGGAAAGTGTAAAGAGTTTCGCGTATGGGATTATAGGCTCTATTCTGCAGATTCTCAATAAGCCAATACCTGTTCTTTAAATTTTCAAAAGCTTTCCAGCCTTTATTGGGCGAACTTTGAGTATTATTTAAAACAACTTGTGCTTTGTTATAGTAAGCAGTTCCCCCAAACTTTGAAAAGGTATCATAATCCATACCCACAATTACGTACGCATAAAAACCAAGTAACGAACTTAAGTTGTTTATATAATTCTGATCTGAAAATTCTACTGCTTGGCCTTCTGAATAAATAAAATCAAAATCTTTATCATTTATATTTAATACAGTGCTATTGTAAGATGTTCCGAAAACGGGTCTGCTTGATTGAATTTGAGCTTCTGCTTTAAAACTGCTCGATCCGTCCCATTCCGTAATCGTTATTATAAAATTGCATTCTATTCGTTCGGAGACTTGTAATTTGTTATTACTCCATTGTCTGGTATTAAGAAAATCCGTAATACTTAATGAAAGAGCCTCTAATGTTCTTTGGTTGGTGTTTTGTAGTTGGGGAGCTGAAATCTGCACTCTTGCATATATATCCTGACTAAATACATCATTTGCAATCAAAGTAAACAATATGATAAAAAGGTATTTCATTAAATCAAGTTTAAAATCTCGTTACAAATATCTTCAGCCACTTCCTGTTTATTTTTCAAACCAAATGATTTCTTATTATAGGTTTTATCGATGATGGTAATTTTATTGGTGTCCCCTTTAAAACCTGCCCCCTGATCATTTAGAGAGTTTAAAACTATAAAATCCAGATTTTTACTTTTTATTTTTTTGATTGCATTTTCCTCTTCGTCATTTGTTTCCAAGGCAAAACCAATCAATAGCTGCGCATCTTTTTTAAGCTTCCCAAGCTCCAATAATATGTCATCAGTTTTTTCCAAAGAGATCTCTAAATCTGCAGAGAGTTTCTTCAGCTTGATCGCCGACACCTGTTTTGGTCGAAAATCCGCAACAGCTGCACTCATTATTGTAACATCACTTTCTGGAAACTTTTCCAGGCAAGAATCAAACATCTCTTTCGCAGAAGTGATATTTATTCTGTCAATTCTGTGATGTGTTAATTGAAGTGAAGTTGGTCCTGCAATTAAAGTTACTTGAGCTCCTAATTTAGCTAGTTGCTCTGCGATAGAAAACCCCATCTTACCCGACGAATGGTTACCAATAAACCGTACCGGGTCAATAGCTTCATAAGTCGGACCCGCAGTAACTAAAACTCTTTTCCCTCTTAACTTAGATTTGTCCAATGCTTCCTTTGTTAGAAACCCAACTATCTCCTCGGGCTCGGCCATTCTACCTTCGCCAACAAGCCCACTCGCAAGTTCACCGTACGCGGGGTTAATTAAAATATTCCCATAAGATATAAGGCTATAAATGTTTTTTTGAGTGGAAGGGTGTCTCCACATGTCCAGGTCCATTGCAGGTGCAAAGTAAACGGGGCATTTTGCTGATAGATATACGGCTGTTAACAAGTTGTCACAAGTACCATTTGCAAACTTCGCAAGGGTATTAGCACTTATTGGGGCAATTAGTACATAATCAGCCCACAATCCTAGCTCTACATGATTATTCCATTCCCCTGTAGAGCCTTTAATGAATTCGGTAAGTACAGGGTTTTTTGAAAGCGTGGAGAGAGTTAAGGGCGTGATAAATTCACTAGCATCCTTAGTCATAACAACCTTAACGTTTGCTCCAGCTTTGGTTAATAATCTAACTAAAATAGCAGATTTATAACTTGCAATACTGCCGCAAACGCCAAGGATAATGTTTTTGTTTTCAAGCATAATGATATGCTCAAATATAGAACAATTTACTGTTGCTCTTTTGAAGGATTTCTGTAATAAATTTTATCACTCAGGAATTCTTCTACAGCAACTAAAGCTGGTTTAGGCAAACGTTCATAGTGCTTTGATATCTCAATTTGTTCACGGTTTTCAAACACCTCTTCCAAATTATCATTAGATGAAGCAAATTCAGCTAATTTACCATGAAGCTCCTCTTTCATATTGGTTGATATCTGGTTAGCACGTTTAGACATGATAACAATAGACTCATAGATATTGCCAGTTTGCTTATCTAGTTCACGTACATCACGTGTTACGGTACTATTAGGTACAGTGCTTTTTGTATTACTCATTTGTATTAATTTTAGTATCCTCTGTTTTAACTGTGTCTTTTGGAACTTGAGTCGCCAAAAGTTTCTTAACTTCTACTATTCTTTTTTCAGCATCCTTTTTATAGCCTTCAGCATCTTTTAAGTATTTACTTGAAGCATATTTTTCTGAAAAATCACTATACAATTGTATCACTTCATTAAAACGATCTTCTTGCTTGTATTCGTAACTATTTTTCGCATAGTTATATTGTGCCTTAATGGTTAAGTACTCTATTTCTTCTGCAAATTTAGTGTCAGGATAATCTCGTAAAACATTTCTAAATGCAATTACAGCAGATTTATAATTCTGAGCATCATATTCGCCTGTTTCAAGAAATAACTTAGCATTGGCATACGCTTTTGTTTCTAACTTGTTTCTTAAATCACTGATTAACCTACTTGCTTCAGTAACTCGTTCGCTTTTAGGATATAAGTTTATGAATAATTGAAGTGATTCAATCGCTTTAATCGTATTCTCCTGATCTAAAGAGTAGTTTGGTGATTCAAGGTAGTAGCAATATGCAGACATAAATCTACACTCTTCAGCTTTAGCACTATTTGGATAGGTATCCGCAAAAACTTTAAAGTGATATCTTGAAGTAGTATAGTCTCGAAGTCTGTAATTAGTGTATGAATAATAATAATACAGATCTTCCGCTTCCGTACGTCCTCTATATCTTTGAACCAGATCTTCAAATAAAGTCAGAGCTTTATTATAGTCTTTCTTATTATATAAACGTACTGCTTCTTGGTATTTCTTAGCTATATCATTACTTAATCGTAACTTCTCAAATTTGCTTTTGCAGCCAATTATGCATAAAGCAAAAACTACTGAAAGGCTTATAATAAGTAAACGCTTGTTTTGGAACATTTTGCAAAGATAAGTTAATTCGGTTAATCGTCAATTATATATTGATAGGTAATTATACTATATAAGGATGTTTATATCAATATATCAGTTTGGCGAATGTATTAGTTGTATATGGGCTTACAAATAGTTTTAACAAATTTTAACAAAGCTTATATATACATATCATATTCATCCTATATTATATGTATATTTTTTTTTTGGCGTGTCCCTGAATTGCGGGCCGGGCTTTTTGTTCCAAGTCCTCGCCTTGGGTAGGTCCAATGCTGCGGGCTTTGCACGTCAATCCCTCATGAAGGTGGTCTTTGCTTAATCTCCCCACCTTCCAATAGCTTAAAGGATAAAACAATTGTCCTTGTTTATAGGCAGTTAGTCGAATCTTGGGATATTAATGAAATAATTTTTGGATGGGTGCTAAATATG
>JAQBOG010000002.1 GCA_028288165.1 Sphingobacteriales bacterium
AATAGTCTTAAGGGGTACAAGATCATGAAGCAAAAGTTCATTGATAATCTTGAAAGAGCATTACTGGAAGACTTTGTTTTAATGTGTGGGGGAAATCCAGAATTAGTACAGATTTATCTTAAATCACTTCCCTCTTGATCTTCCGAACAACTATGGTGTTGTCACCTCATCACTTAACTTGAATTGACAGCAGAGCAGCTCTGGAATTCGAAAATAACATAATCAAACTATGCCCCTTTACCCAGCATTTTATAAAACAGAAATCTTATTGAGGCTTAGACGACAACTCCGGCCTGCCTTTTGGCTTGATGGTCTCATAATTTACCACCCCATTTTTCTTTGCCCATTCAAAATAGGCGGATGAAAGCTCGTTTACTATAGGAGTATTTTGTTGAGCAAGATCTTTAGTTTCTCCACGATCTGTTGCCAGATTATACAACTCCCAGCGGTATTGCGGATAGATGCTAACCAGTTTCCAATCGCCTTTACGTACTGCACGGTTACCAGCACGTTCCCAGAAAATAGGTTCCTGGCGGTTTAGTTCTTGTCCGCTGAAAAGCAAATTTTCTTTAAACTTTTACCTGGAAGGGAGTTTGTTTTAACTCCATTATACTGTTCCGGATATTTAATGTCGGCCAAATCATAAAAAGTTGGAGCAAGGTCAATTAAATGGCCGGTTCCTTTTCTGATGGTATTTTTTTCTATTTTACCAGGAAAGCAGGCTATTAGTGGCGAACTGATTCCACCTTAATACATGAAATTTTTGAAAGATCTGAATGGTGAATTTGAAACGTAAGACCAATTTTTTTCCTGAGATTCAAAAGAACCCGCAGTGCCAACCGGACCGGCATTATTCGCTGCTTTCTTTCCAAAGTGAGCTATATCTTCGGCGGGAGCCCAAATTATATAGAAATATCAAATCATCGAACTGAGACCATTAAAGTTTTATCTTAAACATCATTCTATTCTATCACTTAAAGAATTTCTCCTCAAGGCAACCTTTTCGGCAGCCATTACGTGTTAATTATAAACTACATTTAAAACATAAGCTATGTATTCAAAGCCAACCTTAAACCTATTCACAAACAAAAGTTTATACTATTTAACCTTCCTATTTCTATTTGTTTGCTGCGGTAAAAAGGAGAACGGTGAACCAAGCGCCAGCTTAGCTTCCGGTTTAACGTATAATCCGGCTCAGTTAGAACTTCAAATGGGAGTTGTAGGTAGTTCGGTTAAGCCCACGGTGAATGGTACTTCACCTATCGCTTATAGCTTAACAACTTCACCGGCTAGTAATGGAATTACCATTGATGGCCAAGGAACTATAAAAGCAGACGCAACACTTACCGCTGGCGAATATAATATCACTGTTAATGCTACAAATGCAGCAGGAACATCAACATTTCCAGCTGTATACAAAATAAAAGTAACACCCAGCCCTACTTTACCATCAGCACTTACCTACAATCCAAACACCCTTACAATGGAAGCTGGAGAAGATAAATTTTCTGTTGTTCCAACCATAAATGGAAGTACGCCTGTCACATTTTCAGTAATTTCCTCACCTGTAACTTCAGCCATTACGATAGATAATACCGGTAAATTACATGCTACTAGTGGCCTTACCGCAGGCACATACACACTTTCTGTTACCGCTACAAATGCAGTGGGCTCGTTTAAATTCGATAATATTTACACAACAACAGTCAATCCGTCTACAGGTCCTATAAATCTAACTTACTCACCGGCTTCTTTAATTGCAACACAAGGTACTGCTGCAACATCTGCAACTCCTACCATAACAAGTGCAAGTGCGGTAACTTATACCATTAGTACGGTGCCAGCCAATCCTAATATTACCATCAATAGTCAGGGAGCAATAACTGCCAGTAATACAGTAACAGCAGGAACGTATGCGGTGTCTGTTACTGCTACTAATGCAGCTGGAAGTAAAGCTTTTGCAAACATTTACAGCATCACCGTAAATAGCCCAAGCACCGCTGTAACTTTCACCAAAAATATCCAAGCAATTATTTTAGATAATTGCAATTCATGTCATGTTAACGGAGTTCAAACCAAATACAATGTGTACAGCAATGCAAAAAGCAATATCGATTTAATTTTAGATCGGATAAAACGGGCACAGGGAGCAGCTGGCATGATGCCTTACCAAGGAACCAGATTACCACAAGCAACAATAGATTTGATTCAACAATGGAAAGATGATGGATTGAAGGAGTAGTATTTACTTTCGTTGACATTGATTGGTTCTAAAAGCCATTTTGATTTGTACTTCAAAATGGCTTTTTTATAATAAATTAAATAAAAAATTAGAACCTTCGGAGTGCCATCATGCCATTAGATGATCATATTTTGGGCGTTCGGGCAGGCTTTTCATTACAATCTTTTTGCCCTTGTCTTTCCAGCCTGTTGTAGGAGGGCAAAAAGGATTTTCATTACAATCCTTAACGCAAACTTTAAGAGCTCTAGAACAACCGACCTAAGCTCAATCAATCAAGCCTAAAAAGTGGGATAGCTCTCAAAACAAATTCTTTTTCATGTGGTTAAATTTCAAAATCAATATCATGATAAAATATTCTGATAAGGAAATTATCGAAAAGGCTTGTATTAAAAACCTATTGATATCTCTGTCCTATTACATATTCTGGAAAAAGCTGTTGGCAATTGTATTGAAATTGAAAAAAACTTGCTAAATCGATTTTTACTGGGTTACCTTTTCTAATTCGATGTATTAACATACGGTTTATAATTGGTTAGTTTAGAACATCTTCATCCTCCCCGTTTGAAGATGTTCTTGTTTTAAACAAAATACGTATTCAATGCAGTTTTGGATAATTTGTTCAATGAACTGTTTTCAATGTGAATAAGGCATGTGCTATTGATTTTATAAAAAGTTTCGATAACACTTATTTAGCTATTAAAATCCACTTTGATCATAAAACAATTCTTGGTTTTAAAATTTAATAGCACTTTTACAATCGCTTCATCAATATAGCTAGTATTATTTTTCACACAATTGAGAATTAATTTACACTTTTTTAAACAAAAGAGTTTGTTTGGACTTACTACATAATCATTGGTAGTACGGATCACTTGTGTTTTCGAAGCCGATCATCTTGTTTCATTTAATTAAGTTTGAAAAAATTATCTATAGAAGCGATTGGAGGCAACGGTGGAAATACAGAAAGAGATGTCGGAGTAAATGAACACGGTCCTGGTGGTGGAGGAGGTGGAGGGCAGATATTCTATGCCATGTCCTCAGGTACAGTTAATGTAAACGTTAAAAACGGTGTTGCCGGTAAAACACAAGCGGATATATTAAGTCCAACTGCTTCACCGGTAGAAACAACAACATACATTCTTACGGCAACTGATAAAATAACAGGATGCTCTTCTATTGGTGCGATAAATGTTCTGGTACACAAAAAACCGGAAATACCGAATGTGTTCACACCCAATGGCGACAGTGTGAATGACTATTGGATAATAAATAATTTAAACACGTATACCGATTGCACCGTAAATGTATTTAACCGGTATGGCAAAAAGATATATAGTTCTGTAGGATATGCAACTCCATGGGATGGTAGGTACAAAGATGGCGAAGTAGTTTCTGGAACTTATTATTATATTATCGATCCTAAAAAAGGCCGTAAGCCAATATCAGGATCTATAACTATCTTAAGATGATTTTACGTTTATGAAGACAAAAAATATTTACCTTATTTTATTGATTACTTGTAGTTTTTTCTTGCCTGTATCCGCACAACAGCGGCCGCAGTATACTCAATACATTTTCAATAATTATATTATTAATCCCGCTTTAACGGGGATCGAAAATTATACGGATGTAAAGCTTGGCTACAGAAATCAATGGCAAGGGTTAGATGGAGCTCCCAAAACATCATATATTTCCATTCACGCTCCATTAGGTAAAGATTTTATAAACGGAAATGCAACCTCCGCCCCTGAAAGTGGAGGCACTAATCCAATGAATAGGAGCTTTGTTCAAACGTACAGGGCTTCAGAACCACATCATGGAATCGGTTTTCATGCGGTTACAGACCAAGCAGGGCCATTATCTTCCTTGTATTTAAATCTTACTTATGCATACCATATTGGCATTAACGAAAGCACAAATCTCTCATTTGGCGTAGCAGGCGGAATATCAAAACTAAATCTGGATATCTCAAAAGTTAAAACTGATGTAGAAATAGATCCGGCCATTTCTGGTGACATAAACAATAAACTTCAACCTGATTTAGGAGCCGGTGTTTGGTTGTATGGCCCTACCTATTTTGCCGGAATTTCGGCCCAATCTTTACTTGGCAGAACAATTACCTTTACAGGTAATGATGCTCCATATTATGGAAAAGGCAAAGAAATCCCCCATTTATTTTTCAGTGCAGGATATAAATTCTTTTTAGGAGAAGATATCGCTGCTATTCCTTCAACCATGATTAAATATGTTACGCCATCTCCGGTAACAGTTGATGTGAATCTCAAAGTTGCCTTTCAAGATAAGTTTTGGATAGGAGCCAGCTATAGAAAAGACGATGCCATTGCCGGTATGCTCGGATTTAATATTAGCTCTTTATTTAATGTGAGTTACTCATATGATTACACAACTTCAAACCTTAATACGGTTAGCAATGGTTCACATGAAATAGTATTGGGTCTCTTATTAAATAACCGATATAAAGTTACTTGTCCGCAAAAGAACTGGTAAACAGCTCCAATGAACGTTTCATGACTTGGGCGTTCGAGCAGGCTTTTTGTTGCAATCTTTTTTATGGAGAATAAAAAAGGATTTTCACTCCAATCCTTAACGCACTTAGCATTTGTATATAGCGTATTTGATATTATTGTTTTCGAAATTACAATTTTAATAAAACTGTAATACAATCGATTTACTTATATTTAGGTATATTTCTTATTTAACCTCTACAAATAATTAGGCCAGTAATGGCCTGATATGCAGGAACCGTCCGTTCGGGTGGCTTATGAAGCCGTCGATCTCGATGGCCAAGCTCCAGTTACGCCTTAACAGGTTGAACATAACCTGTGACCAGTCATACTAAAGTTCTTTTCTCAATCTCGCAACCGGAATGTTCATGGCTTCGCGATATTTCGCTACCGTTCGGCGAGCAATGTTATAACCTTTTTCTTTTAAAATTTCGGTCAATTTTTCATCAGCTAGCGGTCTGCGCTTATCTTCATTACCAATACACTCTTCCAATATCTTTTTCACTTCTTTGTTTGATACTTCTTCTCCACCTTCCATTTGGATAGCTTCTGAAAAGAATGATTTTAACAAAAATGTTCCAAATTCAGTCTGAACATATTTCGAATTGGCCACACGAGATACTGTCGAGATATCCATTCCAATTCGATCTGCAATGTCTTTTAAAATCATGGGTCTGAGGTTCTTATCATCTCCCGTAAGGAAATACTCATACTGATAATTCATAATAGCATTCATCGTTTTCAACAGAGTTTGTTGACGTTGCTTAATAGCATCAATAAACCATTTTGCAGAATCAAGCTTTTGTTTAACGAATTGTACCGCTTCCTTTAGTTTTTTGTCTTTTTGAGCTGTTTTATCATAATGTTCAAACATTTCCTGGTAAGATCTACTTACACGAAGTTCTGGTGCATTTTTTGAATTTAAAGTCAAAAATAAAACGCCATCATTATTAGCAATGTGAAAGTCAGGAATAACTTGTAATTGTTTGGTAGTAACCGCGTTAGAATCACCTGGTTTGGGATTCAATTTTAATATCTCATGAACAACTTCTTTAAGCTCATCAGAGTTCATATTTAAATGCTTCTCTAACTTATCGTAGTGTTTTTTAGTAAATTCTTCTAAATAATGTTCAACAACGTTAATCGCTTTGACGATAACTGGAGTGCTTTCCTTTTTACGAAGTTGTATCAAAAGGCATTCTTGTAAATCACGGGCTGCAACACCAGCCGGATCGAATGATTGAATGACTTTTAGCATTTCTTCGATATCTTCTTCCTCTGCACTTATATTCTGCGAAAAAGCTAAATCATCAATTAAAGAAGTAATCGGACGCCGCAAGTACCCATCGTCATCCAAACTGCCAATTAATTGTTGACCTATTCTAAAATCTTTATCAGATAAGGGAACCAAGTCTAGTTGAGTTTGTAAGCTTTCAAAGAAAGAGCTTTGTATAGCGATAGGGATCTCTTTACGCTCATCCTCATCATCTCCATTTTGTTCATATTTAGAGCCATAATCATTTACATTATCATCTTGTAAATAATCATCAACATTAAATTCGTCAAACTCCTCATGACTTTCTTCTGCATTGAAGGTATCTTCATCCGGATCCTTGTCTGGATACTCTTCTGCAGGCTCATTCATATTAGTAAGACTAAGATCTTCTAGAGCAGGATTTTCTTCAAGTTCTTCTTTTATACGAGTATCAAGCGAAACGGTAGGAACCTGTAATAGCTTAATAAATTGTATTTGTTGGGGAGATAATTTCTGAAGTAATTTTTGTTGAAGATTTTGTCTAAGCATAGTTATTCTGTGATGGGTAAAATTACATAATTAACGATTACAATAATCAAAAAATGCCTCTCTTGTTTGAATTTATTTGTATTAACTTTAATTACTATTCATCTAAAACATAAAATCTATGAGTTTCATTGGAGAGTTTAAAGAATTTGTTTCAAAAGGCAACGTGATGGATCTTGCTGTAGGAGTGATCATTGGAGCTGCATTTGGCAAAATTGTAACATCCTTAGTTGCTGACATTATCATGCCTCCGATCGGATATATAACAGGTGGAGTTGATTTCGCGGATAAAAAATTGGTGTTGGTAGATGCCGATAACGCAAATAAAGTAGCTGAAGTAGCTATAAGATACGGCAGTTTTATCAATACAGTCATTCAATTTTTGATTATTGCTTTATGTATTTTTATGATTATTAAAGTGATTAATAAGTTAAAACGAAAAGAAGAAGTTAGAGAAGAGATTAAAGAAGCAATGCCAATAATTCCAACTCAAGAACAAATTCTTTTAGCGGAGATTAGAGATTTATTGAAAACCAAATAGCTGGTTAACAAACAGTTTTAAAGACCAAAACTTATTTGCTTTTTTATTTAGCTGTAGTGTTTGATTTCTGATAAAACAACCCTATATTTGCGCTCTGTTTTTTAGAGCAATATATAATACAAAGTCATGAAAAGAACATTCCAGCCTTCTCAAAGAAAAAGAAGAAATAAACACGGTTTCAGAGAACGTATGAGCTCTGCAAATGGAAGAAGAGTACTAGCTTCGAGAAGAGCTAAGGGCAGACACAGAATTTCGGTATCTAGCGAAAGTCGTCATAAAGCTTAATTTTTGGTTGCAGTATCGTATCCTTTAGATATTGCAGATCTTTAAATCTGCTTACCTTTATGGTTTTACGGCAATCAGAATATGTATACTTTTAACAAAGAAGAACGGTTATGCAGTCACAAGCTTCTAGAGAAGCTTTATCATAACGGTTCTTCTTTTCTATTATATCCTTTTCGGATAGTTTGGCTACAAGAAAACTTGCCAACAAAGTTCCATGTACAGGTAGTAATTAGCGTTCCCAAGAAACGATTCAAACGAGCAGTCGATAGAAATCTTCTTAAAAGGCGAATAAGGGAAGCTTATAGACTCAATAAGCTCGAGCTTCTGTACACTTATTTTGATGAACATCAAACCGATCTTTTATTGGCAATAAACTATGTTGGTAAAGAGATTACAGACTATGCGTTCATTGAAAAAAAGCTTAAAGCAACATTAAGCAAGCTTCAACAAGAATTTACTAAAAAACATTCTCATGAAGCTCTTTAATAGACTGATTGGTTTTTTCTTTCTATTATTAATCCGTATCTATCAAATATTATTGTCTCCACTTTTAGGTGCATCATGCAGATTTACGCCTACATGTTCCCAATATGGAATCGAAGCCATACAGAAACATGGTCCGTTTAAAGGCGGTTGGCTAACACTTAAAAGAATTGGTCGCTGTAATCCCTGGGGCGGCCATGGTCATGATCCTGTACCTTGAGATAAAGCGCTATTTTCAATACAACTATGCCTGGAAAACTGATTCTTCAAATTGAAACTGCAACAACATGTTGCTCTGTCGCACTGGCCGAAAATGGAATCATTTTAGGCTGCAAAGAACAAAATGAACGAAATATACATGCGAGCAGTATAACCCTTTTTATTGAAGAAGTAATGCTGCATGCTGGTAAGAAGTATAAAGACTTGGATGCTGTTGCAATTAGCATGGGGCCTGGGTCATATACAGGTCTTCGAATAGGAGTTTCTACTGCTAAAGGATTGTGTTACGCTTTGGATATCCCATTAATTGCTGTATCAACATTAGAAGCAATGGCCTCGTATTTAATAGATAAAGGTGATTTGGGCAAGAATATTCTGCTTTGCCCAATGATTGATGCGAGGAGGATGGAAGTGTTCACGGCTTTATATGATACTCAATTAAATATCATAGAGTCAGTTAACGCCAAGATTTTAGATGAAAATTCTTACAACAACTATTTTGTAAATCACAAGGTTATTTTTTTTGGTGATGGATCCGATAAGTGCAAGCAGCTTTTTAGTAATAACCCTAGTGCCGAATTTATACACATGGAAAACTCAGCGGTTAATCTTACTAGGCTAGCGTTAAATAGGTTCAATGCAAATGAAACTGAGAATGTTGCTTATTTTGAACCTTATTATTTAAAAGAATACCTTATTAAGCCGCCTGCAGTAAAGTAGTTACCCTATTTACGCCAAAAGAGTAAACGTCTGAAAAAGCTTTTTTGAATGCGGTCTTCCTTAAAGCCTGGAATTGTATTGGCATTATGTGGATGCTCTACATCAGGTCCAAATTTGAAGGCAAATCCGAAGTAAAGCGAAGCACCAGTATAGCCGCTTCCTGCGTCATTTTTATTAAGAAAGCTGTTAGTTGTTTCAACAGTTTTAAATAATTGATCGGACCCCGCAAAACATTCAAAATTTGGCGTTTTATACATGACTTGTCCGCCGGCTTGAAACAAATTATAAAGATTATAGTCACCAGTGGCGGTATAAACCCAATTCCCAATTTTTACATTATTCACCAAAGCAATATCACCCTCACTATTTAAAATACTTTTTGAAACGATTAAATTAGGCTGATACCATCCAAACTTCTTATTCAATAATACCTCGGCTTTTCCATTTGTAGAAGTGGCGAAACCACTTTTATTACCCGAATCATTAATCATTTTATTAAATTCTGATCTTAATTCTTTGGCAGGGCTTTTAATATCGGTTGAATCAATTACAACAGTTCTATCAAAAGTATATTTGTATGAATTTTTGCTCCAAAGTATAAAACCTACATCCTTAAGATTAGCAAGCATAAATACTCCGTTTTTAAACTTGTATCCCGCACTAAAACCCATTGATAAACCGGGGTTTTTGAAATTTGGAATCCATGCATTTCTATCAACTTCATCATACTTGAAGCTGGATAAAAAATTGCCTTTCAAACTAGCTGTTATTGTATTTTGAGGGGTATTTATACTTAAATTCGAGGAACTGGTTGTTAATTTATTATATGTGATTCCATTTAAAATACTAATCTTAACTCCTAAGGATAATCTACGATTATAATCTTCACGATAGGTAATGCTTGCCTGATGGTACGATTGATTATACACTTTGTTGTTGAGAAGATTAGCAGGCGGGCTATTTTTGAATAACTTATAAGATTGTAACAAAGCAAGAGTTTCATTCGTTATTAAGGCGTTTCCATCGTTTCTAACTTGCCATGAAAAGCCCATTTCAGTATTATACTTTTCAGTTTTGAAAATACGAAACATGAGTAAGTATGCATTTGTATGAGTAACCACTCGGTTTACTCGGTTTGTGCCTAATTCTAGTTTCGTAGCATTTGGTACTCCAATAAATAAGGATGAGCGAAATGACTCCTGAGCAGGCCCTGCAATAAATCCGTTGACCCCAAAGGTAGGTATAAAGATATTAGTTGCAAACTTCTTGCTGCTATCTGCTTGAAATGCCTTCTCTGATGGATTCTCGAAGGCATCATATAAGGTATTTGAATTATATAAGGAAAACTGCTGCGAAAAAGCTAGCTGAGAGTAAATGATGCTGCATATAACCAATACAATTTTCTTCATAAATAATTTATACGCTTAATATATATTTATGTTAGCTCTTAATCAAGATCAACGACAGAGTTAATTGTATCAGTCGCTTGTTTGTTAGCTTCTTTCAGGAGAAAGTTCTGATTATATTCTGAAAAAACGTTAGTGAAGAAATAAGTTGAATTACTTGTGAATTGACAAGATAAGCCATAAAATTTATTTAAGCCGACCTTTGAATTGTCAAATCTTTCTGAAAATGGTGATTTTAGGTTGCTTTTAAAATAACTTCTCGAATTATAGTTATGTACAAAAAAAAATATATTACTCATATCAGCCACAGACTTGCTAAATTGTACATAACCAGTTGTCTTAAATAATACTTTATCATTATTATAACTTGACAGAAACCTTTGTATACTGCCAGCAGAATTTGAAAAAATAAAATAATTATCTATTATAGTATAATAAGGTTTTGAGTAATGCTTGAACGGATCTCCAAAATAAGCATACAAAATACTCGGATAATTTAACTTCCTTATCTTATCAGAATAAAAACTACTTAACGGTTCAAAAACGAAATTCAGTTTCTCTCCGTTAGTCAATTTTATACATCCTAATTGCTCTTGAGTGGAGAGCTGAAAGCTTATAAATTCTTTATCCCATAGTTCAGCTGTTTCTTGATCAAGATTAATCCCTGTTTCATTTTTTATTTTAGTTAACAATGCATGAAGCTCGGCCCAGTTATGCTTTTTAATTAAAAACTCACGAAGATCTTTACTAAACAATTTATAATCTGAAAACCCATAAGCAACGAAGTTTGAAGTGTTTTCGGGTACAATTCTATTAATAGTATTTGTTATGGGTTTTTGATGTAGGAAAATGTTTTGATAGATTAAGGTGTTTGTATCAGGATAAACTAAGCCATTGAATACCAACGCATCACTTTTGAAATTCATATTAAGAGATGCAAATCCATGTAAATCGTATCTATTAACAAGGCCTTGAGTATTCTTTGATTTATAAAATGATTTTAAAAAGGTCCCGGCGGTTTGTAAATTTATGAAAGCGTTAGCAGGACTGTTCTCGTTTTTAAGATTAGCAGCAGCTATTTTAGTTATAAATTCTTTAGAAATTTTGGGCCTTTTCGAATCAAGACAAGATAGCAATAAGCTTTTTGAATATGAACCTTTTGCAATCCCGTCACTAATATCAAGGTAAAAAGTTTTGTTAAATTTCTTGGAAACTAATTCTATAAATACACTTTTACCATCGTTTTTTACTCTATAACTGGAAGAATCTGTATCCTTAAATATCCTTGAATAATCATCAGCGGTTAAATCCTCCTTCAATGGCATGATCCATAAAAATGAGACAGAATCTGTATGATCATAGTATAACGACAAAAATAAGTTTTGACCATCGGTAATATGTGCCAGCTTCTGATTGTTTGATAACTGATTTTTGATAAAAATTAATTCATTTTTTTTTACATCCCCAATAATATCGTCAAAAATGGTGTACCCTGAAAAAATTTCATAAAAACCCTTATCGTTTGTGAACTCAAAAATAATAGAGGCGTCATTTGGAATCGATTCGAGTGATTTTTCAATATAACGGCTCCCTCCAGAAATATTCGAAAAATAGAGGCGAGCAACCACGATAATCACTAAAAGCAAAACGGACGCTATTAGAACAATTTTCTTCATCAGCTAGCTTTTAACAAAATTAGACTTTTAAGACAAAGACTGCTATTGTTATTATCCTTTAATTATAACAAATAGATAGATTTGCAAAATGAATAAACGGATCATTATAATTGCTTCAGTGTTTGGTTTCCTAGCTGTTGGTTTTGGGGCATTTGGTGCACACGGTTTAAAAAAGCTTATTAGTACTTCAGATCTTGAAATTTGGAAAACAGCCGTCGACTATCAGTTCTATCACACTTTTGCTCTTTTGTTTCTTTCTTCTTGTTCCAGATTTAAGAGTCGTTTAATAAATATTTCGTCCTGGTGCTTTACTATTGGAATAATACTCTTTTCAGGATCATTGTATTTGCTAGCGACTAAAGATATACTTCAAGTTGGTTCTGCAGCCATCTTAGGGCCTATTACGCCATTGGGTGGTCTTTTTTTCTTAACAGGATGGCTTTGCTTACTAATCGGAACAATCAAAAATAGGTAATGCTAGAATTTAATGATGTAAACGATTTTACCCGAAAAACCTTTTTTGTTGAAGTGATTTTGCCATTGGCGATATCAAAGACGTATACTTACCGTGTACCTTATGAATTAAATGACCTTATTGGTATTGGGAAGAGGGTAGTGGTTCAATTTGGTAAAAGTCGCATTTATACAGCCATCATCTATTATGTTTCTGAGGTAGCTCCCACACTTTATGATGCGAAGTATATCATAGAAATTTTGGATGAAGAAAACATTGTAAATGAAAATCAACTTAATTTATGGGAATGGATTTCATCTTATTATCTATGCCACATCGGTGAAGTGATGCAAGCCGCTCTGCCAGCGGCCCTCAAATTAGCCAGTGAAACGGTTATTAATCTTCGTTCTGATAATGAATTTGATAAAACTCAACTAAATGACAAAGAATACCTAATTGTAGATGCGCTTGAATTGCAACCGGATTTAAAGATTGGTGACATCACTAAGCTTCTAGGACAAAAAACTGTTTTTCCATTACTAAAATCGTTATTTCAAAAGGGAATTATCCATATTCATGAAGAAATAACTGAAAAGTATAAACCTCGTAAAAAATCATTTTTTAAGTTAAATCCGATTTATGAAGATCCTGGAAATCGGAAATCATTATTTGAAATACTTGAACGTGCTCCAAAACAGCTTCAGCTTCTACTTTCATACTACAAACTTCAAAAAGATCAAAAAGATATAAGTAGAGAAGAATTACTAGAATTAAGTGGTTCTGGAGTTGGAGCCTTAAAGTCATTACAGGATAAGGAAATTTTTATTAGGGAAGACAAGACCGTAAGTCGCTTAAACCAAGGTGAAGAGGATATTCTACCCAATTTTGAGTTAAGTGATATACAACACACTGCATTAATTGAGATCCAAAATCAATTGGAAAAGAAAAGTGTAGTTCTGTTGCATGGAATAACATCCTCAGGGAAAACGCAGTTGTATATACGTTTAATTGAGCAAACCCTCAAGGAAGGGAAACAGACCCTGTATTTACTACCGGAAATTGCGCTAACAACTCAAATAATTGAACGACTACGTAATTATTTCGGTAACCAAATTGGTGTTTATCACTCAAAATTTAATGATAACGAACGAGCCGAAGTTTGGCAAAAGGTACTGAAAGGAGAATATAAAATATTGTTGGGAGCTCGATCTGCAGTGTTTCTGCCATTTCATGACCTGGGATTAATAATTATTGATGAAGAACATGAGTCATCGTATAAGCAATACGATCCGGCACCACGATATCATGCCAGAGATACAGCCATTTATTTGGCGCATGTGCATCAAGCAAAAGTTATTGTAGGTTCAGCAACTCCAAGTTTCGAAAGTTACTATAATGCTAAAATTGGTAAATATGGTTTTGTTGAGCTAACAGGCAGATTCGGTGGGGTAAAACTGCCACAAATAGAGGTAGTTAGTATTTCAGAGGAAACGAAGCGTAAAACCATGCAATCGCATTTTACAAGTGTTTTGTTGGAAGAAATTAAAGCTGCTTTATCTCGCAAGGAACAAATAATTTTATTTCAAAACAGAAGAGGTTATACGCCACTATTGTTATGTGCTACTTGCGGCTATACCCCCAAATGTATAAATTGTGATGTAAGCTTAACATATCATAAAAGTAGTGGAAAACTTCACTGTCATTATTGTGGCTTTCGACAAGATGTATTAAATGCCTGTCCAGCTTGTGGATCGGCAAAAATTGAACAGAAAGGATACGGTACCGAAAAAATCGAGGATGAACTTTCCATTATCTTCCCCGAAGCAAAAATAGCGAGGATGGATTTGGATTCAACGCGGACCCGCAATAGTTTCCAGATTTTAATTGATGATTTTGAAGAAGGGCGGGTAGATATTTTAGTAGGTACTCAAATGGTTGCAAAAGGGTTAGATTTTGGCAATGTTACTACTATTGGGATTGTAAACGCAGATACCATGTTAAATTATCCTGACTTTCGGGCGTTTGAACGCAGTTTTCAGATGCTATCACAAGTAAGTGGAAGAGCTGGTAGACGAGAAAAGCAGGGGAAAGTGATTATTCAAGCATATGACATCAATCATCGTGTTATAAAACAAGTTATTGAAAATGATTATACCGACCTTTTCAACACCGAGATAATAGAACGTCGGAATTATAATTATCCACCATTATACCGGCTAATTCAACTAGATATTAAGCATAAAGATTCTGGGAGTCTGGCAATTATTTCTCATAATCTAGCTAAAATATTGCGTCAATTATTTGGAGAAAGAGTATTAGGCCCTGAGGCTCCTTTGATAAGTAGGGTAAGAAATTACTATATCCAAACGATATTAATTAAGGCAGAAAAGGAAGGTACATCTATACTTAAAATTAAAGAAGTATTACACCAAACTCTTGTTAAGTTCGAATCTGAACCCTTAAATAAAGGAGTACTGATACAAATAGATGTAGATCCTTATTAATTAATCTTCCTGGCTAAAGTTGTACTGTAACGACAGTAAAGAAAGGGGTCTCATTAACAGCTCAACCTTATTATACTTTTGGAAGGTCCGATTGCGCTGAGCATCATTATAAGCTTTTTCCTGGGTTTCGTAAGTGAGTAGAAAGTCAATCCCGCTTTCAGCTCCAATGGCGATATGATTTATTAGATTGAATTTTATACCGAATGAGGGGCCGAGTATTGCACTTTTTTTCCTTGAATTTGCTTCGTAAGGAATAGTGAAATTAATTGCGCCTGCATTCATAGCTTCGCCCTTAAATTTATTGTTGTTGTACCCAATATCAAAAGCAAAATATGGTTGAATTGTCCCAATATTCACATTTTTTTCGAAACCAACTTTTAATGAATAGTTTGTGAACTGGCCTGTCATTATTTCACAATCAGCACATTCATTGTGAAAGATATAGTTTTTATCATAATAATAATCACCTGAAATTCTATAGCTTATTTGATTATCATTAAATTTAAATACCAAGCCACTCAACGGTGTTTTATAATAATCATCGGAATTTAATTGTTTAAAAAGCTTAGGAAATTGTTGGATTGTAAGTGCTTTAATAGCTACTGAATAATGATATTCAATTTCATTGGCGGAGCTCTTTTTGGTTGGCTTAAATTCGATTTTACTCTGAACCGTATCTATGCGGACGATTTGCGCACTTAGAGAAAATGTAATAAACGTTAAAAATAGGATTAGATAGGATTTTTTCATTAACATCATGTGTAACATTTAGCGAAATTAATAAAATTTATAGGCCCTTTTATGAATTAGCCCGATTTGATTACATTGACAATGCCTGATCTAAAATCGAAAAATTTATAATTGATTTAAAGCTAATTATGTATTTATCTATTCACTATAAACGTTTAAATAATAATAATCAGTTTTCACAGCTTATTTTTGACCGATGGCACATAAGTTTATTGATAATTATAGAGAAAAAGGGGCGAGGAAAAAATTAGTTGAAATATTAAAAGATCGTCATATTGAAGATGAACATGTTTTAGCAGCAATAGGTAAAGTTCCACGTCATTATTTCTTTGATGAGACATTCTGGAATCAGGCGTATAAAGATATAGCGTTTCCAATTGGTGATGGACAAACTATTTCGCAGCCATATACAGTAGCATATCAATCTCAATTATTACATATAAAACCGGGTGATAAAGTACTTGAAATCGGTACAGGATCAGGTTATCAGAGCTGTATACTTCTGGAGCTAGGGGCCAAAGTTTATACTATAGAACGGCAAGAAAACTTATATAATCGCACCAAAAAGGTATTGCCTCATATGGGGTATCACCCAGAATTTTTTTGTGGCGATGGCTCAAAAGGAATTCCCGAGCATGCTCCATATGACAAAATTATCGTTACAGCTGGAGCTCCCGTTATACCTGAGGTATTATTAAAACAATTAAAGGTTGGTGGAATTTTAGTGATCCCGGTAGGTGATGAAAAAACTCAAAAAATGGTTACCGTGTTAAAAGTGAGCGAAACAGATTATGAAAAAATAGTTTTGGATACATTTCGCTTTGTACCGTTGGTTGGAGATCAAGCTTGGTAATCCTGGAATTCCTAACGAGCTTGCAACCCTAGACTTAGAAATGAGGACCTAAATTCTACCCTTTTATACAGCTGGAAGCTTATCTCTTCATTGCCCTGTCCATTTCGATTTTAGAATCTCTGTCTTTCATAGTTTCACGCTTGTCATATATCTTTTTACCTTGCGCCAAGCCGATTTCCATTTTCGCAAATCCACGTTCGCCGATGAAGATTTTAAGCGGAACAATAGTAAAGCCCTTCTCTTCAATTTTGGTTTTGAGTTTGTCTAATTCTTTTTTATTTAACAATAACGCCCGGTCTCTTTTAGCTTCATGATTATAAAAAGAACCATGCGAATATTCGGCAATGTGCATGTTTCGAACATAAAGAATATCATCAACGAAGGAACAGAATGCATCATTTATATTCACCTTACTTTCACGAATAGACTTTATCTCCGTGCCCAATAATTTGATGCCTGCGGTAAAGGTATCAAGAATGTGAAATTCGAAATAGGCCTTTTTATTTTTTATATTCAAGTTGTTACTCATTGTTAATGCTTTTTATCATTAGTTAATCAACCAGAATGTTTTCTGCAAACTTTTGTGAAACAGTAGCAGTTTTACCATTCATTTCAATTTCCATTGAACCATCAAATTCTTGCCTGCTTATTATTTTAATGCTTGTATTAATGGCTAAGCCTAATTGAGTAACATATTTCAAAAATGTAGTAGAGTTATCTCTTACTCCAATCATTTTGCATGATGTTTCTGGACTGACTGCTGATAATGGTTTCTGTTTTGCAATTCTTAATTCACCTTTTGCATTCGGTATAGCATCACCATGTGGATCAAATGATGGATAACCTAAAAATTCATCAAGTTTATCAATTAATTTTGGTGAATGAATATGTTCAAGTTGTTCTGCTACTTCATGAACTTCATCCCAAGTAAAATCTAATTTTTCGAACAAGAAGGTTTCCCATAAACGGTGCTTCCTAATAATTTCTACAGCTTTGAGTTTGCCTGTTTCTGAAAGAGTTATCTTACCATACTTTTCGTAATCTATAAGCTTCTTTTCTTTCAATTTTTTAAGCATATCTGTAGCTGTTGCAGGTTTTACATTTAAATAAGCGGCTAACTTATTAGTTCCCGCATCACTTTTTGTATCACCATTAACCGTTAGCTTAAGTACTGCTTTCAGATAATTTTCTTCCGTGAATGATAGCATCTCCAAAACTAGTAAAAAAATCTCATCGCAAATGTTTGGCTAGCCTAATCTTATTGTCCCCATTATTAAACAATATGATACTATATTTTGCACCATACCTTTTGCAGGTATTTGTGATACTTCTATTTATTGCTGCTTATTGAGGGAGCCTATTTAATACTGATACCATTTACCTGGGTGTGATTTTAAAGTATCATTAGCATCCAGAAGGCCATTTTATCAAGGGGGTTTATAAGTATGCTAGGTTTTGCGTTAGGGATTGTAGTGAAAATCCTTTTTGCCCTTCTCCAGGGCAAAAAGATTGTAACGGAATGCCCGCCCGAACGCCCAAATTATCAGAAATCGATAGTTACCTCCAGATAATTAGTAGTTATTTTAAGCTATTTCACCACTAAAACAGGAATATCAATTTGATGTCTTACCGTGTCGACTGTAGTGCCAAAAATCAAATCACTAATACCTTTATGGCCATGTGCACCCATTACCAATAATTCAATATTTTTACTTTTAACCACCTTCGCAATAGCTCCCGAAGCTCTTCCATATCCAATTGATACTTCTGTTTCAAATCCAAGCTGCTTTAAATTCGCACTGTATTTTTCCATATTGTCAACATCGCTTTGGGTTTCGAAATCTAAAACTTTATCTCCGTGAAAACGAGCACCAGCTGTTTCAACAACGTGTATGAGTATATAATGTGCGCCCTTCCCACCCTGTATCAATGCATGCCTGATGGTTGAGCTATCTTTGGGAGAAAAGTCCACTGCTATTCCAATGGTTTTGAACTCAAAAGATTCAAGATTTCCAATATCTAAAGCTTGTCCATGCGGTATGTTGGAGAATATTTTCTCTGGTTTCTTAATGAAAGGCGTTATAAAAATATATACCAATAAACCAACTATGATTAGTATGATGGGGATAACCAATAAATAAATCCACCAAGTGTTTCCTCCAGAATTGCTGATCCATATGGCTATTTCTTGGTAAACCAGCTTCACATTTAGTCCAACAATGATTAAGGCACTTAACCAGGCTAATACCTTTACCCATAGCTTTATGGTAAATTCTTTCATGATAGATTTATCCGAATTAAAATGGATTAAGGGTATAATTGCAAAACCTAATTGTAAGCTCAAGACCACTTGGCTTAAAACTAATAAGCCACCTAAAGCATCCTCACCAAAATATAATATGGTAAAAAAAGCAGGTATAATAGCAAATAATCGAGTCAATAATCTTCTTAACCAAGGTTGAACTCTCAAGTTAAGATGTCCTTCCATTATTATTTGACCAGCAAGCGTTCCGGTTATAGTAGAGCTTTGACCCGAAGCTATTAAGGCTACCGCGAATAAAGTAGGTGCTAACGAGCCAAAAATATCATTCAACAATAAGTAGGCATTTTGGATTTCTGCAACCTCATACAATCCTTTTTTAAAGAAAGCCGTTGCTGCTAATATTAATATTGCAGCATTTACAAGGAAAGCTAAATTAAGTGCGATGGTTGTATCGATGAAATTATATTTAATAGCATCCCAAATTCCTTTGCTAGTCCTTTCAATTTTTCGGGTTTGAACTAAAGAGGAGTGGAGGTATAAATTATGAGGCATAACCGTTGCACCAATAATTCCGATAGCAATATATAAGGCATTTTTTGAAAGTACTGACGGTTTTAATCCTGATATTACTTCGCTAACAACAGGCTTTAAAATAAACATTTCTGCCAAAAAAGATATGCCAACAATAAACACCATCGAAACGATGAATACTTCCATTATACGCATCCCCTTATTCATCAAAAAGAGTAGTAAAAAGGTATCAAGTATGGTGATCGATATTCCCCAAATTAAGGGTAAGCCAAACAACAAGTTCAAGCCAATTGCCATACCAATAATTTCAGCCAGATCACAGGCAATAATCGCTATCTGTGCTAAAATATAAAGTGAGTAGTTTACAAAACGAGGGTATGTGTTTCGAGAAGCTTGTGCCAAATCCAGCCCCCGCACTATCCCTAAGCGTGAACTTAGTGACTGGAGTAATAGTGCAATAAGGTTCGACATAAGCAACACCCAAATAAGTTTATATCCAAATTGACTGCCACCTGCAATGTCGGTTGCCCAGTTTCCCGGATCCATATAGCCCACACTCACTAGATAGGCAGGGCCGATAAAAGCCATTAATTTCTTCCATCCGGTTTTCCCTGAAGTTGAGACGGTTCCATGAACTTCGCTCAACGACTCTGATTGTGTATTTATACCATTCATAGCACTACTAATATATTGTTTGCTGCTTCTCGACTTATTGTTATTTCCCTTTTTTTGTCTAGAATTAACATTGCTGATCCATCAAACTCTATGATCTCACTTAGTTCTATTCTGGTTCCAAGGATTAAACCTGATTTCTCTAGATATCTTAAAAATATCGCAGAGTGTTCACTTACTCCGGATATGGTGCCTGTTTGGTTGGTTTTTAAACTTGAAATTTTTACTAGTTTTTGATGGTTAATTTTGCCATACTTATCTGGAATCGGATCTCCATGAGGATCAACTTTTGGGTTTCCTAAAAAAATATCTAGCCTTTCAGTGAGTACTTTAGAATTGACATGTTCCAAATCCTCCGCAATGTCATGTACTTCATCCCATTTGAATCCAAGTTTTTCTACTAAAAAAACTTCCCACAACCTGTGTTTCCTAATCACCTCAACGGCTGTGTCTCTTCCGAAGTTAGTGAGTGTAACTCCCTGATATTTTTTATAATTAATAAGTTGCTTATCCGCCAGTTTTTTAAGCATATCGGTAACTGAAGCAGCAGTAATATTGAATAATTCAGAGATGCCGTTTGTGGTTACGGTTAGTTTCTCATTACTGCTTAAGTGGTATATAGCTTTAAGATAATTTTCTTCAGTAAATGAACGCATAACAAATTTATATTAACAAACCTAAATATAAATTTAGACTTGTCTAAATTTATATTTAAAATATATGACTTTAAACTATTGTTTTTAAGAAATTTAATTTGGTCTATTAAAAAAAAACCTATTTTTGAACTATTATGGTAAATGAACTAGATAAAATTGATCTTCATATTCTTAGAATTTTACAAGAGAACGGCAGAATAACTAACCTTCAACTTTCAAACGATATTGGGTTGTCGCCAGCACCCACATTAGAAAGGGTTAGAAAACTTGAAAATGCGGGCTACATTAAAAGCTATCATGCATTGGTGGATGAAGAGCTTTTAGGGTTGGGGATAAAAACGTTTATTCAGGTTCAACTAGATTTTCATAAAAACAATACTATTCAAGTCTTTTTAGAAGAAGTTGAAGCTATAAAGGAAGTAACCGAATGTCACCACGTAACTGGGCAATGTGATTTTCTGTTAAAAGTGTATGTGAAGGATATTAAATCTTATGAACGTTTAATAATGGATAAGATTAGTAAAATTAGCGTCATCAAGACTTTTCAAACCATGATGATTATGTCCACTAATAAAAAGAAAGCGGCTGTTCCGTTAGAATATTAAACATTTAATATTCGCAAGGCTCTCCTTTCTAAATTTGCCAGTCAATAGGCTCCAAACCTTGTTTTTCTAAAATTTCATTTGTTTTTGAAAAGTGTTTGCACCCGAAAAATCCACTATGTGCAGAAAAGGGGGAAGGATGAGGGGCTTTTAAAATGAAGTGTTTGTTTGAATCAATTAGCTCACCTTTTGCTTGTGCATATTTCCCCCACAGCAGAAATACAATTCCACTTTTTCTATTTGAAAGTTCCTCAATTACCTTATCTGTGAATTTTTCCCATCCTAATTTTTGATGCGAACCAGGTTTATTCGCTTCAACGGTTAAAGTTGCATTTAGTAGTAGCACTCCTTGATCTGCCCACGGAGTAAGATCACCAGTAGTAGGATATTTATATTCTGGAATATCAATTTTTAATTCTTTAAATATATTTTGGAGAGAAGGAGGAAAAGGAGTGCCCTTTTGAACTGAAAATGATAAGCCATGTGCTTGTCCAGGGCCGTGATATGGATCTTGTCCTAATATAACTACTTTGACTTTTTCAAACGGTGTGTGCTCAAATGCATTGAAAATTAAGGCATTTGGCGGATATAGAACATGAGCAGAAGCTTGTTCTTTCTGAAGAAACTCTCTAAGTCTCTTCATGTATTCCTTTTCAAATTCTGGATAAAGTACTTCTTTCCAGCTTTCTTCTAGTTTTAAAGTCATATTTCTTATGATAGATGTTGGTTAAACGGGCAAATAACCGGATATTTGCACAAATTTATAACATTAAGATAAGACAATGCCTAATTTCGTAAGATTGATCATAGCAGCTGTAATTCTTGGCTCCGCAGTAACATTAATGGTTTTTGGATTTTGGGGATGGGGCATACCATTAGTGTTCGTTTCAATTTTGGTATTGGTTACATTCTTTTTTAATGAAAATATGCTTATTGCTCAATACTTCCTCCGGAAAGAAAACATGGACAAGGCCGGCGAATGGTTAGCTAGAATTACTGACTACGAAAAACAATTAGTGTCAGCGCAACATGGATACTATAACCTGTTAATTGGCCTTATTGAATCTCGTAAAGCGCCCTTGAAATCTGAAAAATACTTTAAGAAAGCGCTTTCTTTAGGTATGACAATGGATCATAACGTGGCCTTAGCTAAATTAAGCTTAGCAGGAATTGCCCTTACAAAACGCAATAAGCTAGAAGCAACTAAGTATTTGCAAGAGGCTAAAAAAGCTGATAAAAACAAGCTTTTGGCTGAACAAATAAAAATGATGAAGGACCAAATGGGTCAAATGGATAAGGCAGTACAACAGCAAACCCGCAAATACAGATAGCAAAAAATCTTAATTTCAAAGCTTTGATGCTTATAATTAAGATTTTAATGAAATAAAAATTCAGTTTTATTTGTCACATAACCTGTCAAATCGGTACAGATTATTGTCCATATCTTTTGATCTTATTGAAAAATCATCTTCGTGGTCAACTTCCTTTTTACTGAAAAAAAATTGTTCTGATTGTATTCTTTTGATTATTTGATGAATAAATGATAAATCAAATTCATTTTTATTCAATTTTATAAGATATTCCTGTTCGGTAATTTCTAGGCTTGACGTTTTCATGTTTCATAGTTTTATAAAGTAAAAATAACAAAGGCTGGTTACCAAATAGTTAACCAGCCTTTAAGCTTTTATTAATAAAAATAAATAGTAGGACATCACATTAGGGATCAATCGGAAAAGTTGGGGTGAACGATTTAAACTCTTTTCTTTGCACTGGTTATGCACGACATAAGTTTAGCCAGTTTAGTTCTGCCACCCGGTATTCTTGATTATTTCACAATTAGCAAAGTA
>JAQBOG010000004.1 GCA_028288165.1 Sphingobacteriales bacterium
GCTGAAAGTACATCGCAAGTCAAACAGTATAAGAAAAGACAGCGTAAGTGCTGCCTTTATTAAGGAATATATGCGCAAAAGAGTTGAAACAACCATAAGTGAAATAAAAGGATTGTTTCTTAGAAAAACTCCATGCGGTAACAGCTAAAGGGTGGCTACTGAAAATCACACTGTTCATCTTCGCATTTACACTAAATAAAATAATTGTATATCTAGCAACTTGGGTTAATTAGTAAAAAACAACCATCATCCAACTCAACCTTCTAAGTAATTACACATCCAAAATTTTCTAAAACCGCACTTCTTACGGCATGATTACTGTATAGCTTAGGTGATAATTAACAAGTTACTAATTAACTTATTTTGTTTAATGCTAGCTTATTCCTCATAAATCTTGAATCAAAATAAAGTATAACTAAAAATTCTAGCCATGATTGACACATTATCTGAAAGCGTAAGAAATATATTAAAAGGTTCTTTGCTTGAATCTCACGAAAGTGAAAATGTAAATACTCCTGAACGAATTGCATCAGTTTTAGCCGGAGCATTTCTGGCTTATAAAAGCATTGGTACGTTTACAAAACATCCCTTTTTAGCATTACAAGAAGCCTTGGTATCTGGTTTACTGGTTTATCGTGGCGCCACAGGGTATTGCCCGGTATATGCGGGTTTAGGCAAAGACAGTACCGACCCCAGCGCTATACACATTACAGAAAGATTTATTGTAAATAAGCCCAAAGCAGAAGTTTATGCATTTTGGAGAAACTTAGAGAACTTGCCACGTTTCATGAAACATCTGGCATCGGTAGAAGAAAGAGATAGCAAAATTTCATACTGGCGGGCAAACCTACCAGGAGAAATTGTAAAATTAAGCTGGAATGCAGAAATAACCCGTGAAGAAGAAAACACCTACATCGGATGGCAATCAGTTGAAGGATCAATGGTTGATAATGCTGGAAAAGTGGAGTTCAACGATGCTTTAAACGGTTCAGGAACAGAGCTTAATATCGAAATTAGTTATTTTCCTCCGGCAGGGAGCCTTGGACAAGGAATAGCTAAACTGTTAAACGGTGTTTTTGAAAACATGATTCGTAGAGACATTACAAACTTTAAACATTATGTGGAGGGGGAAGATTATAAAACTTATGCAACCGACGATCAACCACAAGAGAAGTTAGAGAACACTTTTAAATAAAAACCAAGAGTTCCGTTTTATAGTACAAAAGCTGTCTTTTTAAACTAAAAGGCAGCTTTTTTTGTGGTATAATAATTTAATAACACATAAGAATTTTGAGCGAGAATTTAAAGTAGTCTGAGTATGAACCAGTTCGTCGATACATATAAGCCATTGACCGGCACTTATGAAATCTTTCACACTTATTGTATACTTCTTTACAGTGTTCAATTAAGCACACGCAAATTAAAAGATTATGAAAAGATTATTTATTATACCAGCCCTTGTAGCAGCCTTATTTTCTTCCTGTAAAAGTGATAAAACAAGTTCTGTTACACGGTTCAATATGACAATGACAGATTCGCCCGGTGCTTATGATGCAGTGATCTTAAGTATCAAGGAGGTTCATGTATTAAGTTCGGCAGGCGAGTCGACTATTGCAATTGGCTCACAGCCTTTTGATATATTAAAGTTTCGCTTAGGTAAAGATACTTTGCTTGCCTCACAAGATCTTCCGTCTGGCAGATTACAGGAAATCCGTTTAGTATTAAACGAAACTGGAAATAGGGTAAAAGTAGGTGGAATATATTATGACCTAACAACTCCTAGTTCTCAACAATCAGGATTAAAACTGAAGGTTCAAGACGACTTAACTGGCGGCATAGCTTACACATTAAAACTGGATTTTGATGTTGCTAAATCTATTGTATTGACTGGAAACGGGAAATATTCATTAAAGCCTGTAATCAGGGCTATTCCAAATGCAGTTTCTGGTGCGCTAACCGGAATGATCATGCCAACTTCGTCAAATGCTATGATAATGGCTATTGCAGGACTAGATACAATCGGTGCAATTGCAGATACAACGGGTAAATTTTTCTTCCCTGGTATGCCTGCTGGATCTTATAAAGTGAATGTTGTTCCACAAAGTCCATACATGCCTAAAAGCATTGAAAGCGTAGTTATTGTAAACGGATCTGTTAAAGATATGGGTACAATCACTTTAACTCAATAAGACCTGTAAGATTGACTTTTTAGAAAGGCTGCTTAAGAAATTAGGTGGCCTTTTTGGTTTCAAGTTTAATGTTATAAGGCATGAACTTAAATGCTTTTAAGTAACAAGTAATGAAATACTTATAACCTTGTGCTCGACATTTCTATTTGATAATAATTCTTTAAAAATCAAGTAAATAGGCATCAATTTTATGGATGTGGTACAGTTTTGGGGCATCTATTATTAAAAAGATCCCCATGAAACCGATGAATAAATACGGCTTTTTATGTTTGTTACTCGTAACATCCAGCATCATTACTTCATTTTTACCTTTTAAAGATATTAAAGAAGACGAAACAGCTGTAGAAACTACAATAAACTCCAAACACTATTTATTTCAAGCCTTAACTGCTACACCTTTAGGCGGTGGATTAATACAGCTGAACAGCTCTAATTATGACTTAGTTGTTTCTCCTGGAAGCATTCAATGTTACTTACCATTTTTCGGGAGAGCATACAGTGCACCATATGGATCCTCGGAGGGTGGGATTAAGTTTTCATCAACCGACTTCGACTACAGTGTAAAAAAGAAAACTAAACGCGGTTGGTCTATCGTGATCAAGCCGAATGACAATTACGATGTAAGGTTTTTGCGACTAGAAGTATCTAAAAATGGATATGCTTCTTTAACAGTAATTAGTACAGACAGGCAACAAATGTTGTTTAATGGTACTATTGCAGCTGCTAAATAAAAATTGAATCTTTATCGTTTAATTAAGTTAATAGCAGCCAGATTCGATTATCAAAGAATTTTATGACCTTATTAGATTTTAAAGAAAGCTTAAAAACACCATTACCTCCTACCGGGATTTCCGTTTACCTGGAAGCGTTATGGTATGATGGCAAAAACAATTGGCAAAAAGCACACTCTTTAATCGATCATTTGGAGGGAAAAACTGCAGCTTGGGTTCATGCTTATTTGCATCGAAAAGAAGGCGACAAATTCAACGCTGGTTACTGGTACAATCGTGCAGGGAAAAACGTTTGCTTATTATCTCTTGACAAAGAGTGGGAAGATTTGGTTAATGAACTGCTAACATACCATCCTCAATCTGGCCTTTACTAAATTCTAAGCCACCTAATAAGTTTACGCCTAAATCACTTTTTTTGTATAAACCATCTTTTGAAAACATATCAGTATTGTCATCACCTAATCCAGATGATTTTCCTGATATACCAAAAGCTACATAAGGCCCTGCTCCAATGAAAAATTACCCATTGACAATATAGGAAACTTTGCAACAGCATTAACAGGAATCTCTACATATAAAAGGTTTTAACTAATAATCATCAAAGATAAATTTTTGATGATTCACGATATGCAGATTGGCGTTAGTTGTAGTAGTCGACATTCTCTTGCTTTTTAAAACCAATTCTTACTAAAAAGGCTACATTTTGGGAGCAGCCTTTTTAGTATCAATTCGGATTTTTTAATGAGGTCATCTCATCTAATGTAATAACGTAATCATGATTAAACATTTTCTTCCATAAATCGAGTGAATTATGTTTAGGGTCTTTAGTATGTTCACCGTACCACGGCATATACCATGACCAAGCTGCCTTATCTTTAACTAAATTATCTACATCCGGCATTGAACCACATTCACTGATAGTAACCATCTTTTTACTGCCATAAAGCGTATTCATCGCATTAAATTCTGTTAATTGTGAAGTATGATTTCCTTCCATATAAATATCGCGTCCAACAATATCCACAAATTCATCTCCCGGATACCAACTATTATCATTAGGCTCTCTTGTCCAAACCCAAATTAAGTTTTTCAAACCATTGTGGTTCACCATACGATCATACATTACCTGGTAAAGCTTTTTACATGGAGCAGCACCTTTTGCACCCCACCAAAACCAGCCGCCAGCCGCTTCATGTAATGGTCTCCAGATAACAGGTACTTTTTGATTTTGTAATTCTTTAAGTAAACCAGATACATAATCTATATCACGAATCATGGCTTTATATTCCACCGAAGTGGTATCGTTTATTTTAGTTATATCAAAGGTAGTTCCGTTCGGTTTAGAATTATTTTTTGTGTAAAATTCTTCAGTCACAAAAGATGGATCACGCCAATGCCAAACAAAAACTGGTATTCCATTTCTGTCCCAGTAAGCCTTGGCATCTTTAATCGGTTGTTTATTATCATACCAGTTATAATTTCTGCCACTGTGCATAAAGTCTAAACCTATTATTGCAGGCTCTTTACCTGTATTAGTTTTCAACCAATCTGTCATATCAAAGCTGTTAAGTGTCATCACACCCGATAAAACCTTTTTGCCATAATTATTTCTTAAAAACTGATAGAGTGCATTAGCTTCAAATGTTGGGTTAAGTGTAACTAAAGTGGCATTGATATTCAAAACTGTTGCAGGATCCGGTTTTGTCGTTACCACTGTATCTGGTTTTTTAATTACGATAGTTTCAGTAACCTGGGAAGTTCCTTTCTTACACGACAAGAGAAGCATTGAAACGGTGAAACACCAAAGCATCATCACATTTATTTTATACATACGGGTTTTCTATTGGTTCACCATGAAAGTATGGCGTTTGTAAAACAAAGCTAGATCAAAGCTCATCTCGATATCTAACGTTATTTTATCATTTCCTCATAGAAATATGATTATTTAGAGGTAACATATTACATGAATTAATACAAAAATGACGCTGTCAATGGGTCTTAAATTAGGTTTGGGCGTTCGGGCGGGCTTTCCGTTGCAATCTTTTTGCCAGCCATCACTCTAAGCCTGTCAAAGAGGCAAAAAGGATTTTCACTCCAATCCCTAACGCAAAATCTAGCAAACTTTATATAATCATTCTAAGCGTCTCTCTAAAGTATCAATTAACAAATCACCTTGATGTGGCTTCGTTTTCTTTAATTAAAAGATATCCTCTTATTGCTGAATAATTAAGCCTCTCCCATCATCAACCCTTCAATAGTATGTGCCTGAACAATTGGCTCAAGTTCATCCACTAAACGATAGGTTAAATGTTGAAGCAACTCTTCAGGAACGGTTTTCTCAAATCTTCTGGTAAGTTGCAGGTCATGGCGTTCTGCATTTACACCGTCGGGAGCATCAACCCCCAACACCAATGCTGGCCTTGGTTTATCCGAAACATTGGCTGTTCCACGGTGAATGGTCAAGGCAGATCTTACAGAAATATCCCCCATTTTTGGCATTTTACTTTGTGCCCTTTGCTCATACCGTTCATAAAATTCTTTTGAAGGAAACATGCCATGCTGAAAGTCTATCGGCAGATCCCATTGAGTACCGGGAGCAATTTGAAACGGCCCCATATTCTCATAAACATCCACAGTTGTCAGGTTAAAAGCCAGGGAATTTAACCTGCGCCCTGTGATTGTTTCTTCGGGAGCTGGAAAATCCCTGTGCCAGGGTTGATTCATCGCACCCGGATTAGGAACATCAAAGCCAATCTCCACAATTTTATAATCTGGCCCTAATACTGCCTTACAAACAGCAATTACCCACGGGTGCATGGCTAAGTCAATAAAACCGCTAATATCTTCCGGATGTATTTCAACATAATGGCGTTTCGGGCCCCGGCCTACTGCACCGCCTGGTCTTAATAATGCCTGTGCATATAATACTGCTAGTTCAGCACCTAATTGTTCTACCCAGTCTCTATTGAAAGCACCTTTTAATGCAATGATGCCATCGCCATATAAGCCACCCATAATTTCTGCCACATCATATTCATCTGGAGTTATCGCTACTATTTCTGATCGTTCCATACCGAAAACATTTGAATAAGTATGAACAATCACAATGCCATACCTCAACCTATAAACTTAAAATTGGCTTGGTATTTGAAAAATAGACCTCTAAAAATAGCAGGTTATAATGACGAAAAAATCAGCATTCAGTACTAATTCGGCTATACATCTTTTTTCACCCAAGCACTCTCCTTTTCAATTTGACATCACTATTAAACAATTAGCCGCTGGTTATGAATTTACAGTTAGTACACATGATGCTGTAACCAGGAAAGTCAAAACTTGCTCTTACATCTTAAAGGACAAGCAACACCAATCCTATTTAAACTTCTATAAAAAACTAGCCGACGATTTTTCGCTAACAATCCCAAAAAATAGACAGCATTTACTGAGTGAACCATCGTTCAAAGTAGATTACCAACAAGTTCTTACTAAAAATTTAATGCCAGAGATACTATACGGTTACGGTGACCCGGCTATAATTCTAGTAGATGAAGGGCAAGAGACTTGCTATTATCTCGTGGTAACATCTAATGACGCACCAAACTCCTTCCCTATTATTCGTTCTAAAAATTTAATAGATTGGGAAAGCGCTGGTTTCGTTTTCCCGAAAGGTAAAAAACCAAAATGGGCGATCGATGGAGAATTGATTAGCGATTTTTGGGCTGCCGAAATGCATCAGGTTGGTAATGAATTTCGTGTTTATTTCGTTGCTAGAGATAAACACACCAAAGAGCTATGTATCGGAAAAGCAGTAAGCAACCAGCCCAAAGGCCCTTTTATCGCAGATCCGGAACCACTTCTTAGAGGAAATGTAATTGATCCTCATATATATGTAGATGACGATGAAACCACATTTTTATATTGGAAAGAAGACAATAACGATGTTTGGCCCAGTTTACTGATTAACCTCCTTCATAATCATCCGAAATTAATAACGCCTCTCTTTACTGAAGTTCAAGATCAACTTACGGCTTCCCTTACGCAAACACTATGGCCTTGGTTAAAGGAACTAGAACCTATGGAGCGCTTTTTAGCGCAACAATTATTTATAGAAACAGTCACTGCTAATTACTCAGCATTTTACAAAAAGTTGGAAACCTTACGCACCCATCAATCCAGCAATGTTCAGGAAGACATTGATCTTATTCTTAAATTCATGAAAACTCCCATGTATGCACAACAACTATCATCAGATGGATCGCAACTTATCAACGAACGGATAAAAATTATTGAGAATGATTTAGATTGGGAAGCCCATTTAGTGGAAGGAATGTGGGTTACTAAACAACTAGATAACTATTATTTGTTTTACGCAGGAAATGATTTTTCTACCAATGAATATGGAATTGGAGTTGCCATTTCGAAATCTGCAACAGGCCCTTATAAAAAAATGACGCAACCATTTTTGCAATCTAGCAAAGATTGGTGGGCACCAGGACATCCTTCCGTTGTTATTGCGCCCGATGGCAAACCAACGATGTTTCTTCATGCATTTTATCCGGGGCAAGCCGGCTATAAAAAGTTTAGAGCTTTACTTTCACTGCCATTAGTTTTCACAAACGAAAGCGTGTATTTTGAATCATAGGTTTACACACATGTATATTTATTTAGCTATAAAATATTGTAAAACAAGTGTTTATATTTTTAATACAAGATTGATTCTTTCCAAACTTTGTTTATACGTCTTCCACCATTCAGTATCTAAATCCGCGGCCATTACTTCATAAATAATGATCTCATCTTTCACTGTTTTATCTTGGTCTTCTTTCCATAAACCAACCACCGGGGAGCGTGTATATGTCGTAATTCCTCCAAATCTCTCTGCAAGTTCTTCTCTAATTTTTAAATAAATATTATGCGGAAAAGCTTCTCCATCCAGACTAAAAAGAGGCAGTAAAACCTGAATAAGTTTTATATGATAAGTATTTGGGCGTTCGAGCGGGCGTTTTGTTCCAATCTTTTTGCGTAGGGGCAAAAAGGATTTCCTCGTCACTCCCTAACGCAAAAAAAAATACCTATTCCTTCGGCAATGCGAAAGCAATATATGATCCTCCAGACTTGAGACCGTATTTAGTGCCTCCGGCTGCAACCACAATGTATTGTTTATTGTTTACCATGTATGATGCTGGTGTGGCAAAAGCACCTACTGGTAATTGATACTCCCATAAAATTTTTCCTGTTTTTGTGTCAAAAGCCCTAAATTTTTCGTCACGGGTTGCCCCAATAAACAACAAACCAGAAGCTGTCACAACCGGACCGCCATGATTCTCTGTACCTGTAGTTGGGATACCGTTCTTCTTCAATTCAGGATATTCGCCAAAAGGCACCCGCCACACAAACTCCCCGGTATTTAAATTAATAGCATTCAGTGTGCCCCAAGGCGGTTTAATTCCTGGATAACCATCGGGTGTGCGAAACTGAATTTGACCGTTATTGATATAAGGCGGCACATACGGAAAGTTTGAACCTTTTGCAGCTTTCGCTTCCTTACTCATATTATGCGGATCGATTTGATTTTTTCCTTCTGGGTTTAGTAAAAAGTTAATAATTGCCTGACGCTTATAATCCGGGATACTTTGGAAGGAAGGCATTCGTCCGCGGCCGGTTTTGAGAATGGTAAAAATTTCTTTTTCTTTTAGTCGCTTACCAATATCAACCAAACTCGGGAATTCAGAACCACCTCCTTTTCTATCAGGGCCATGGCAAACTGCACACGTAGTAACATATAAAGCCTTACCATTTGATGCAATTTCCTTATTCTTTGTTTCAATATCCGTCATGCGTAAATCCCAGGGTATCTCATTCGAATTAATATAAATCACACCCTCCGGATCAGCAGCACTCCCGCCCCATTCTGCACCGCCACCTATAAAAAAAGTAAGTGTTCCTTCCTTACTTGGCGGCATAAACTTGTTTCCACTTCTCGTTTCTTTAAATCGTTTTAATGCAAAGTCGTGGGCTTCTTTTGACATATCAGGCACATCTGCTTCCGAGTAAAATTGTCTTGCAAACGGTTCAGGCTTAACTGGGTAAGGTTGAGTGGGTGAAGGTTCTTCTCCGGGAACTGCTCCTTCTGTCGGCACTTTACGTTCTTCTACCGGAAATAAAGGTTTTCCTGTATCCCGATCTAAAACATACACAACACCATCTTTTGTAGCTTGTGCAACCGCATCTATTTTTTTACCATCATGAGTAACCGTAATTAAGTTGGGAGGATTAGGTAAATCCCGATCCCATAAATCATGATGAATGGTTTGAAAATGCCAAATTCGTTTTCCGGTTTCCGCATTTAACGCCATAATACAATCAGAAAATAAATTGATTCCATGACGCCCACCTCCGTAAAAATCTACAGATGGGGATCCTGTACCGAAATACACAGCGCCTCGTTTGTTATCTACCACTAGGCCCGACCAATTATTAGCTCCGCCAATGTGCTTGTAAGCATCTTTTGGCCAGGTATCATATCCATATTCACCGGGTTGAGGCACTGTATGAAAAATCCAGCGCATTTTCCCTGTCCTTACATCAAATGCTCTTACATGACCTGGAGCGGCATCTCCGAATTCAGAAACTCGGGAGCCTAAAATTAATAGGTCCTTAAAAATCACACCAGGAGAGGTTGAAATAACCATCAGATCTTTCAAATCATGGCCTAAATTGGTGCCTAAACCACCATGAAGCTCTACTTTTCCCTTGGTGCCGAAAGTCCCGATTAATTTACCGTCGATGGCGTTCAAAGCATACAAATAAGAGCCTGCCGTAAATAGAATGCGTTTATCATCACCATCTTCCCAATACATCACACCGCGATTCGAATGATATTGTGGCTCATCGGCAACAAATGGATCGAACTTCCAAATCTCTTTTCCGTTTTCTGCATCTACAGCAAATACCTTCAATTCTGGTGTGGTACCATACATAATCGAATTAACGATGATGGGCTGGCATTGAATTTCACGACCTCTTTGGGTAGAGTCGGCATTTTCACCTGTATTATAAGTCCAGGCAACCTGAAGCTGTTTTACATTTTTTTTATCAATCTGGGTAAGTGGTGAATATCTATTACCACTACTATTTCCGCCATAAACCGGCCAATCATTTTCTATAACATCATTTCGGTATTCATTAGAGGGTTTGCAGCTTGTAAAATAAAGAGATCCTGATAAAAGGAAAATTAAAGCATTTGAAACTTTAGTCATTAGTTAATAAGGGGCTGATCGAAGGATTAAGTATAAAGTAGCAGGCGCTTTATTTAATTTTTTGCAAAAACTGATAATCGTACTCCATGCTCTCTAACGGCTTTTTAGTATATTCTTCTTGCTCTACAAAGAAATACTTCATTCCATTTCTCTTCCCGCTTTTTAACAATCCAACCAGATCAATATCACCATCTCCAAACTCGGTGCTATGTTTTTTAACTTTGTCCATATCCTTTAAATGCCACAAATGGAAACGACCCGGATATTTGTCGAAATAGGCCTGTGGATCACCGCCAGAAAGAATTAGCCAACCCAAATCCATTTCCATTTTCACATCTTTTGGATTGGTATTTTCTAATAATACATCATATAGAATTTTCCCATTGTCTTTCTCAAACTCATACTCGTGATTATGGTATCCAAATATTAAGTTGGCCTTACTGCACTCCTCACCTGCTTTATTAAACATTTCCGCAACACGCTTGTAGTTGTCAACCGTTTGCCCATTTGAAGGCATGGTAGAACAAATCAAGTACGATTGCCCAGCTTCTGCCGCTTCGTCAATTGCTTTATTCCAATTTTCATCAATATGAACATGACCACTCCTAACAGTCATTCCCAGATCGTTTGCAATCTTCTTTATTTCTTTGGGCTGTAGTCCATAATAACTTCCCTTGGCACTTCTTGCCGATTCTAATTGGGTATAACCAATTTTAGCAAGCTGTTTTAATGTTCCCGTGGCATCAGCCAACATATCAGCACGCACAGAATAAAGTTGTATCCCAACTTCGTTTACTTTAGCGCCATAAGTTAATCTGGGCAAAATGAATGCGCCAGCCGCCATTATTCCTGATGTTTTTAAAAAATTTCTTCTTGTATGCATAGTTTGAGATGTGAGATATGAGACGTGAGATATGAGCTGCTACGACACTTAATACTTGATACTTAATACTAGGTCCTTGATATTTTCAAACCTTTCTTTCCTTACTTACCGACTCCATTAACCCCCTAATATATCCTAAGGCGTATAAAGTTCCGATGGTGCTGTATCCTGGAAAATCATTAGAATCACCGGCCATAGTTGGTACATGATCCGGACGAATTGGCCCTTTAAAACCGATATCATAATATGCTTTCATGGCTGCATACATATCAATTTGACCCTCATCATGAAAGGTTTCTTCGAACTTGAATTTGCCACCACGTACATTTCTAAAGTGGACGAAGTGAATTTTTTCTACACCGTAATGTTTAACCAGTGTTGGGATATCTGCTCCCATTAATGAAAAGTTTCCCTGACACATGGTAATTCCGTTATTAGGACTTGGATATAATTTTAGCATCCTGTCAAAGGCTGCCGGTGTTGTCATAATTCTAGATATCCCTTTGATGCTATCCACTTGCGGATCATCAGGATGCAACGCTAATTTAATGCCTGCTTTTTCAGCTTCTGGAACTACTGCTTTTAAAAAATATTCAAGATTTTTCCATAAGGTTTCTTTTGAAACTTCACCATATTTAGTAAACGGCGCATTTTTGATTTCTTCATAATCGAAAGCAGTAACAAGCGCACCGCCTCTACCCGGTTTCACGTTCGAAGTTCTGTACCAACCTATAACAGGCATCCAATTGTAACAGATGGTATCAATGCCAGCTTTCGAAAGATTTTTCATGAACGTGATGAAATTGGAAATTTCTTCGTCTCTTCCTTCCAAGCCTAGTTTTGTTTGCTCGCCCAAAGCCGGAGGACCTTCAATAACCCGCAATTTCAACCCTTGCTTGGTCCATGCATTCCTGACAGCAACTATTGCATCATAATCCCATGGTTTGGCATTATCCATACCCACCATCTTCGTATTTATACCTCCAACTGCACCTAGTACATCCATTTGTTTGGTTAAAGCGATTTTTCGCTCTTCCATACCTTTGAAATATGCTTCACATAATTGCATGCCAGCGTCTCTAACAAATTCGGCAGTTTTAGAAGGATTAATAGGTTTATTTACTGCTTTGGCAGGTGATGAAATGGCTGCATTGAATCCGCCAACACTTAATGCAGCTGCAATTGAAGCACTTTTTTTAATGAATTTCCTTCTGTTATCTTCCATGGTTTATAACTATTTCATGCTAGTAATGGTGATGGCCATTAGTTGATTAGTATCTCTTTATTAAAATTAAACACTCCATATTTTACCGTCAACCGCTGAATTGCATTCCAAGAAGCACAATACAGCTTACTTAATGGTTGACTACACGCCAATCCTAAAATTGAGAGATTGCAAGCTTAAACGATTTGATGGGTTTAAAACACAGAATTAAATTTCGAATAATTCATGTGTTCGGTATATGTATGACCGGGAAATGTGAAAAAGTACCCTCCTAACCCAAAATATTTTTCGTTTTATTTTCCACGTTGGAAATACATATTGAGACATCCCGTTTAGAAAACAGCAGACGTTAACAATCAGGATTTTGGAACAGGTGTAAAAGCCAAACTTCAATAATTATTGGCATTGATTCGAGTGTTAATACCCGAACATGATCAAGCTAAAAGGGAAGCTTTGCTTAAAACATTCAAAAAGTTCTTACTTTAACCATATAATTACAGTAATCATGTTATTTACATTTACGTGATTTGAATTTAAATCTAAAATGATCTATGTCTAACGCCATATATATAGTTACAACCGAATCTTACAGCGGCAAATCGGTTATCGCTTTGGGATTAATGAATATGCTTTTAAGCAAAGCACGTAAAATTGGATATTTCAAACCCGTAATCAATACCGATCCAATTAAGGAAAAAGATATACACATCGAAACCATCCATAAATACTTCGGCCTAACCGATAACTACCCTGATGCTTATGCCTTTACACGCAATGAAGTAATGAAGCACTCTAATGATGATAGACGGAGCGAAATCATCGATACTATTATTTCTAAGTTCAAAAAGTTAGAAGAAAAAAATGATTTCACGGTAGTTGAAGGCAGTGATTTTTTAGGAGAAGGGATTGCATTCGAGTTTGATGCCAATGTGCAGTTTGCCAGAAATTTAGGCATCCCAGTACTTATAGTTATAAACGGAGAAAATAAACTGATTGCCGAAATCATTAATAATTCGGTAAGTGCGGTGAATAGTTTTAGAGAACGGGGTATAGAAGTGATTGCCGTTTTTGCCAACAAAGTAAAAGAAACGGATGTGGCAGATTTGCGTTTATTATTACCTGCCCAATTGCCTGATTCCATTTTATCAGTAGTAATTCCTGGAGATAAATCACTTTTTAACCCGACTATGAAAGAAATAGCCGATGCAATAAAAGGTGAAATTCTCTTCGGAGAAAATCAACTATCAAACCCGGTTAACAAGTTTATTGTTGGTGCCATGCAATTACATAACAGCTTAAATCACCTACAAGAAAACACCCTGATTGTTACTCCAGGCGACCGTGGGGATTTGATTATTGGTGCTTTACAAGCAAATATCTCCAAAAACTATCCAAACATTGCCGGTTTAGTTTTAACGGGTAACGTACGACCAGAAAAATCAATCATGCGTTTGATAGATGGTTTGGAATCTGTAGTACCGATTATTGCTGTTAAAAAAGGAACTTTCGAAACCACAAATAAGATCGGATCCATCAGATCTAGAATTTATCCCGAAAACACAGAAAAAATAGAGTTAGCTATTGCCACTTTTGAGAAGCATGTAGACATCAACGCTTTGCTGGAACGGATGATCAAATTCCAGTCTAGTGGAGTGACTCCACGTATGTTTCAATATCAACTGGTTAAAAGAGCCAGAGAGCATAAAAAACACATCGTTTTACCGGAAGGGAATGATGAACGGATACTTACCGCAGCAGCTAAGTTAATAAGCCAAAAAATAGTTGATTTAACAATCCTTGGAAATAAGGACGATATCAAATTGACCGTTCAACGATTAGGTTTAAAACTCGATCTGAATAAAATAAACATTATAAATCCTTCTGAATCTGAGTTATACGATGATTATGTTGAGACATTACATGAGCTTCGGAAAAACAAAAGTGTAAACATGGAAATGGCTCGTGACTTAATGACCGATGTTTCTTATTTCGGAACGATGATGGTTTATAAGGGTCATGCAGACGGAATGGTTTCTGGAGCAATACATACAACTCAACATACCATTCGGCCAGCATTACAATTCGTTAAAACCAAGAAAGGAGTATCAACCGTGTCTTCGATCTTTTTTATGTGCCTGGCGGATCGGGTTTCGGTGTTTGGTGATTGTGCCGTAAACCCGAATCCTACCGCAGAACAGTTAGCCGAAATCGCCATCTCATCAGCGGAAAGCAGTTTAAGCTTCGGAATAGAACCAAAAATAGCCATGCTCTCCTACTCATCAGGAACATCGGGCGAAGGGGAAGATGTAGACAAGGTTAGACTGGCCACAGAAATTGTGAGGCAACTTCGTCCCGATTTAAAAATTGAAGGTCCAATTCAATATGATGCCGCAGTTGATCCGGTTATCGGACGCCAGAAATTACCTAACTCGGATGTTGCCGGCCAGGCAAGTGTGCTAATTTTCCCTGATTTAAATACCGGAAACAATACGTACAAAGCCGTACAACGTGAAACAGGTGCATTAGCCATCGGGCCTATGTTGCAAGGTTTAAATAAGCCAGTTAACGACTTAAGTCGTGGTTGCACCGTTGATGATATTTTCAATACCGTAATAATAACTGCCATTCAAGCGCAGATGTAAACCCTATTTTAACGCACTTTCAATCCTATATTTCTATATGAATATTTTCGTAATCAATTCTGGCAGCAGTTCTATAAAATATCAGCTTATTAACATGCCTTCAGAAAATGTAATTTGCAGTGGGCTTATCGAGCGTATCGGTTTACTTGATTCTATGATCACTCATCAAATACAGAAAAAAGGCGGAGATCAAATTATTGTTAAAACTTCTGATATCGAAAATCATGAGGCTGGTTTGTTAGAAGTTGCCAGTTTACTTACAGATCCAACAATCGGCGTAATTTCAAATCCGGAAGATATTGATGTAGTTGGCCATCGGGTAGTTCACGGAGGCGAAAAATTCGCAGCCACTGCAATCATTACTGCCACAGTTAAAGAAGAAATTAAAAAGTTATTTCCTTTAGCTCCACTTCATAACCCAGCAAATTATATGGGTATTGAAGTTTCTGAAAAAATATTTCCGAATGCTAAACAAGTTGCCGTTTTCGACACTGCATTCCACCAAACAATGCCCGAAAAAGCCTTCCGGTATGCTATTCCGAATGAATTTTATCATTCATATGGGGTACGAGCTTATGGGTTTCACGGCACAAGCCATAAATACGTCTCAGAAAAAACCATTGAATTTTTAGGCGCAGATTGCAAAAAGATTATCACAATCCATTTGGGAAACGGTTGTAGTATGGCTGCTATTGAAAATGGTAAATGCATTGATACCAGTATGGGGATGGGCCCGATGAATGGTTTGATTATGGGAACCAGGGCTGGTGATATTGATCAGTCAATCATATTCCATTTAGTAAATCAACTAGGACTTGACCCTGCCCAAGTGAATACACTGCTAAATAAAAAGAGTGGTATGCAAGGTTTAACAGGCTTTAGTGATATGCGTGATGTTGAAAGTTCTGTGAATGAAGATAATAAAAATGCCATTCTTGCCTCAGAAATGTATGCTTACCGAATTAAAAAATATATAGGCTCCTACATGGCTGCCCTTAATGGTTTAGATGCGATTGTATTTACTGCCGGAGTTGGAGAAAATGATCAACGTACCCGCAAACTTACTTGTCGTGATCTAGAAGGACTAGGTATCATATTGGACAGCGAAAAAAACAAAATCCGTTCAAAGGAAATCAGGGAAATTAATGCCTTAACTTCCAAAGTTAAAATATTGATAGTCCCTACTAATGAGGAGCTTGAGATTTCAAAACAATGTTTTGAATTAGTGGGATAATCATATCAACGTCTGAAATCTTATATCTAAACTCGATCTGATGAAGAACATTTTAATAAGCTGCCTGATACTGTTTTCATTATCAGCCAGAGCTCAAAGAAATTTAACGGCAGAAACCCTTTGGAAATTGGGCAGAGTAAGCGGAGAAACGATTACTGCGGATGAAAAAAGTGTGATTTATGGCGTCTCAAGCTATGATTTAGATAAAAACAAGTCAGAAAGAAACTTATACAGCATATCCTTAAATGGTGGTACAACGAAACAAATTACCACTACACCTGGTAATGAATCTATTGTAAAAGCTGATCCGGCTATAGGTAAACTAATATATACTCACAAAGGGCAGCTTTGGCAAATGAATGCTGACGGTTCCGGGATTAAACAACTAACAGCTTCGAAAGAAGGACTGGAGAATGTGCGAATATCGCCTGATGGAAAATACATCCTTTTCTCCAAAGAAGTTTCTATTATCAAAAACATTGCTAGTGATAAATATCCTGATCTGCCAAAAGCTAACGCGTACATCTATGAAAATTTAAATTACCGCCATTGGGACACTTGGGAAGACGGAAAATTTTCACACCTATTTTTTGCTCCCTATAACAATGGAAAGATTGGTGATGCTGTTGATATTATGAAAAATGAACCGTATGATGCCCCCCAAAAACCTTTTGGCGGAAAGGAAGACATGATATGGTCGCCTGATAGCAAATCGATTATTTACGTGTGTAAAAAGAAATATGGGAAAGATTATGCTCAAAGTACTAATACTGATATCTATCAATACGACCTTGCATCTAAATCCACATTAAATATTAGTGAGGGAATGATGGGCTATGACACTCAGCCTGATTTCAATAAAAATGGCTCTCTTTTAGCGTGGACAACAATGGCTGAGGAGGGTTTTGAGGCTGATAAAAATGATATTTATGTCAAAAATATTGCAACTAAAAAAGGATATAATCTCACTAAAGATTGGGATGAAACAGTCAATAGCTTTGTGTGGAACAATGATCAATCAAAAATTTATTTTCTAGCAGTTGAAAACGGAACTGAACAATTATTTGAAATTAGTTTGGAAAAAGATTTGTCGAAAAACAATGCAAAAAATATCCGTAAAGTAACTAATGGGCAATGGGATGTAAATGGAATTGTTGGTCAGGCTGGAAACACTATGATAGTTTCTCGTGCAGATATGAACCATGCAGCTGAACTGTTTAAGGTAAACATGCAAACGGGGAATATAACTCCTTTAACTAACGTCAATAAAGCCGCGTACTCTGATATCGCCATGAGCAAAATTGAAGCTCGAACGATCAAAACTACTGATGGCAAAGATATGTTAACATGGGTGATCTATCCTCCGGATTTTGATCCTGCTAAAAAATATCCTACTCTTTTATATTGCCAGGGAGGTCCACAGGCTGCACTGTCACAATTTTATTCTCTTCGTTGGAACTTTCAACTGATAGCCGCAAAAGGATATATTGTGGTTGCACCAAACCGTAGAGGAATGCCTGGCCATGGTGTAGAATGGAATAAATCTATCAGTGGTGATTGGGGCGGTCAGCCGATGAAAGATTATCTTTCTGCAATTGACGAAGTGGCTAAAGAATCATTTGTTGACAAAGGACGTTTAGGCTGTGTAGGCGCAAGCTATGGAGGCTATTCTACTTTTATGCTGGCAGGGATTCACAACAATAGGTTTAAAACGTTTGTTGCTCATGATGGTTTATTTGATTTAAGAAGCTGGTATGGTACAACCGAAGAATTATGGTTTGCCAATAAAGATATTGGTGGCGCTTATTGGTTGGCAAAATCTCCTAAAGCTTACCAGGATTTTAATCCAAGCGAATTTGTAAAAAATTGGAACACACCTATTATGATCATTCAAGGTGGTACGGACTACCGTGTGCCAATAGAACAAGGTTTACAAGCTTTTCAGGCAGCTCAATTGAAAGGTATTAAGAGTAAATTGCTTTACCTGCCGGAAGAAAACCACTGGGTATTAACCGGCCAAAATGCGATGGTATGGCAACGTGAATTTTTCAAGTGGTTAGAAGATACGTTGTAAATCTTGGTTGGTCAGGTAAACCATTCTAATAAAATTCAGCCTTTTTAGAAATTTAATACCATTTCAATTTTTTATCGGCTTACCTACCTAACATAGTACCATAAACATCTCATCAATAAACCCGATTGCCTGGAAAACCCGCAGTGAAATGGCCAATCGACGGGGCGGATTTGGAAGAAAAGCGGGACTTCAATAACCGACCACCACTATCACTGATTTACAAATGCTCAAACTTTTCATTTTGGAAACCAAACTTCCATTTTGGAATGCGTGAAATGAGTTTCTTCTAAAAAAACATCCTTATTTAATCAGAAAAAGGCTTTTACGATCAGGCATGGGATTGGTATGTATTGATTAGTTCAGGATGTGCACATCAGAATATAGAAACAATCAGAAACCTTAAATTTAAATTAGATGGTATTACTTTATATTATAGCACTTACTACACTGCTTGGAGTTTCCGGACTTCGGAGAGCTAACGAAAATCAACGTTCAGTTGTATTCACATTAGGAAAATATACACGGCTAAAAGGTCCGGGATTATTTTGGATCATGCCGCTTATTGAACATTATCAGTTGGTTGATATCAGGGTAGCTTCTGTTGGCCTTGAGCCGCAGGAGTTGAGCACAAAGGACAATGTGTTTATTAAAATTAATGCAGTGCTTTGGTATAAAGTGTTGCAGCCGAACGAAGCTATCGTAAACGTGGGTGATTATGAGCAGGCAATCTGCCGGTTATCTTCGAATACGTTGCAGAATATTATTAGTAAACACACGCTGAAAGAGATTTTAAGAGACCGTGAAATGCTTAATATCACTTTACAAAAGTTAACCGACGTGGCTACTGAACCTTGGGGAATTAAAATAAAAATGGCAGAAATAAAAGGCTTGGATACATCCGGAGGATTTCAAAATGAAAAGTTTATAATCAGAAAACCTAGATTGAACCTAAACTAACTATGAGAATGAGTTTAAATCTTAAAATTTTTTAACTAAAGCATGAGCTTTCCATTTTGAAAATTGCTATTTCATTTTGATGTGAAGCTTTCCCTTTCGAGATGGAAAAAACTGCCTGAGCATTCATTAAACACACTTTTCACATCAGGCATGTAAATGGCATATTGGTTTAAGTCTGGTGGTGCACACTGAGATATCAAACAAAAACATAAATCTTAAAACAAAATCACATGACATTTTATTTAATTATCGGCTTAATAGTGCTTTTTTTATTATCCGGACTGCGTATCGCACAAGAGTATCAACGTTCCATTGTTTTCCGTTTAGGAAGATATGTAGGAATAAGGGGCCCGGGTTTATTTTGGATCATTCCACTAATTGAACGTCAACAACGGGTGGATATTCGTACTAATACTGTTGGGTTAGAACAACAAGAAACGATCACAAAAGACAGTGTAACCATTAAGGTGAATGCAGTGCTATGGTTTAAAATTTTAAGACCAGATGATGCAATACTGCGAGTGGCGAATTACAATGAAGCGATTTATCAGTTTTCGGTAACCGCATTGCGTAATATAATTGGTCAGCATACGCTGGATGAAGTGTTGAAAGGGCGTCAGCAAATTAACGCTACGCTGCAACAATTAGTGGATTTAACCACCGAGCCTTGGGGAATTAAAATTGAAATGGTAGAAATGAAAGACGTTGAAATTCCGGAAGGAATGCAACGTGCAATGGCTCGTGAGGCAGAAGCAATTCGTGAAAAAAGGGCTCGTATTGTGAAAGCAGAAGCGGAATTGGAAGCTTCCATTAAATTAACTCAAGGTGCTAACGAAATGGCAAAAAGCCCAATGGCACTGGAACTAAGACGGATGCAAATGGTTTCGGAAATTGGAATTGATAACAATACTACAACCATCATCATGATGCCAGCCGAGTTTATGAACGCCGCAAGAAGTATCAGCGAATTAACAAAAATGCCTACAATTAGTTAAGTGTTGGATTAAGCCGGTAAACAAAATAAGTTTACCGGCATTTGTATTTAGTTAGATTTTACATTAGGAAGCGCAAAAGCGACATATTGATCACCTGATTTACTTCCGATTTTACCACCGCCGCAAGCTATCACAATGTATTGTTTGCCGTTTAACAAGTAGGTTGCAGGTGTTGCGTATCCCGCTGCAGGAAGTTGTGCTTCCCAAACTACTTTTCCAGATTTTTTATCAAAAGCTCGAATCTTTTCATCTTTAGTGGCTGCGATAAATACCAAGCCACCTCTAGTTACCAAGGGGCCGCCGTAATTTTCTGTTCCAGTTGGCTTCATTCCTTTTTTTGTTAATTCCGGATATTCGCCCAAAGCTACTTTCCACAATAACTTTCCGCTGTTTAAATCAACGGCATTTAAGGTTCCCCAAGGTGGCTTGATTCCGGGATATCCGTTTTTATCTAGAAAACGGATATAGCCATCCATTGTATAGGGAATATTATCCAACACGCTTTTTTTATTCGGAATATTATCCGCCTCTGCACCTGCCCCTTGCTGTTTAACTTGTTGAGTTCTGGCAGCACTGCTTACCGTTTCCTTTTCTGGGATCTTTAATAAAAATGTGAGTAATGCATTTAATTCGCCTTCCGGGATTTGTTTAAATGCAGGCATCATATTTCGCCCTCCCTGAATAATTTTTTTAGCTTGTTGTTCATTGTACTTGGTGTTCAAATCAACTAAAGATGGAATAGATGAGCCGTTACCTTTCAATTCAGCACCATGGCAGGCAATACACTGTTTATTATAAATCGCCTTACCTCTTCCCGCTAATGAATTATCATTGGAGTTATTTTTAGGAATATCAATCATAAACTGCGCCCATGGCATTTCAGAACTGTTTATGTAAAGTATTTGCGATTCTAAATCTACAGCAGCTCCACCCCATTCACCGCCCCCGTCAAAACCTGGAAATATCCATCCGCCTTCTTTGCTTGGAGGCGAAAACATAGCCCGATTCTTCACCTTCAAGTATTCGGCCAACATGTCTTTATGGGTTTCTGGGTCTAAATCAGTTACGTCTTCAGGACTAAATTTTTGTCGGGCAAAAGGTTCAGGCAATGATGGAATTGGTTGGGTTGGCCAAATTTGCTCTCCAGGCAAAGGGTTAGTTTGCGGAACTGGTGTTTCTTTTATAGGGAATATTGGTTTTCCATTGGTGCGATCGAACATAAAAATATAGCCATGTTTGGTTATTTGCGCTACTGCATCGATTTTATTGCCATTCTGATTTAGGGTGATAAGATTTGGATTAGCTGCTAAGTCCCGATCCCACAAATCATGATGAACGGTTTGAAAATGCCATAGATATTTGCCCGTTTCTGCATCTAAAGCAATCAGTGAATTGGAATATAAGTTAGCTCCTTTACGGGTTCCACCATAAAAGTCGCCTCCGACAGAACCTGTTGGAACATAAACAATTCCACGTTTTTCATCCAGAGACATTCCAGCCCAATTATTTGCTCCGCCAAATTTTTTATAACCTTCTTTGTCTTCCCATGTTTCATAACCGGGTTCGTTTGGATGCGGAATAGTATGAAAAATCCATCTTCTTTGGCCGGTTCGCACATCAAATGCCCGAATATGTCCTGGTGCAGCATCTGCAGTTTCAGCAACTCTGGCTCCTTGAATAATCAAATCTTTATAAATTACACCTGGTGAAGTTGCAGACATGTACCGATTAGAGTCTGGCTCAGTATCCAGATTATCCTTTAGATCAATAAACCCGTTTTTACCAAAACCCGATACCTTTTCTCCGCTTACCGCATTAATGGCAAACATTTTAGAGCCAGCACTATATATGATTCGTTTATCTTCTTTGTCTTCCCAATACATCATTCCACGGCTCACTCCAAAAACCGAATTAGGATCTTTAGTGATGGTTGTATCTTCTTTTGCAGGATCAAAAACCCATTTCTGTTTTCCCGTAGCAGCGTCAACTGCAAATAGTTTTAACGCCGGACTTACACCGTATAAAACTCCATTAATCACAATCGGATTACATTGTATTTGACTGTGATTTGCACTGTCTTTATCGGCTGTGCTGTACGTCCAGGCAACTTCTAGTTGTGAAACATTCTTGAGATTTACCTGGTCATTTGATGAATATCTATTGCCATCTTTTGCTCCAGCATAAGTGCTCCAAGTTGAATAGTCAGATGAACTCGATGATTTATTACAGGAAGAGAATGAGATGGTTAATCCACAAAGAACAATTAACAGGATTTTCGTCTGTGTAAGTTTTTCGCTTAGTTTTAACTTAACAGGATTCAGATTTTTTAACTTCATTGAGGGAGTTTATGGAGGTATTAAGAATGAGGGTTTATTAAATTGGTATAATCTGTTAATGTATCAATATCAATATTTCCTTTCGGAAATTGAATTAAAGAAATATCATCCTTGTGAATTTGTAATAGTCGCTTTGCACCTTCTTTCCCTTTTAAATTAAGTAATTCAGGGAAATATTTTTCAGTGAAAAGTACCGGTGTACCCATGGTATCTGCGTAAGCCGAAGCAACAATACCTGTTTTTTGCTCTGTATATGTATCAATCAGTTCTTTAAATAGTTCGGCCGATATAAAAGGCTGATCACATACCGTTAAGATAAGCACCTCAGTTTCTGGCTGAATGTTTAGCAAAGCGGAAACGCCTGTAGAAATTGATGAGCCCATACCTTGCTCCCAATTGTTATTTTGTACTACATGGATACTTTCCAAAACTTGTAAAGCGGTACTTCCTTCGACCACAATAATTGGATGCAGATTGGCTTTTGAGCCTTCATCAACCACATGCTGTAATAATGTTTTATTTTGATAAAGCAGATTTTGCTTGGGCTGCCCTAAACGGGATGAATTACCAGCAGCTAGAATTATTAGGGCGACAGCAGAGGACGTATTTGACATACTAGAAATGCTATTTATTGCCATTCATTCCTAGAATCTTCAACATGTTTCAATATATTGTTTGCTTTATCTTGGGCCAATTTGCCTCTTACGCTCTCATATGCCTTCTCCACTTTGACATTCGATTTATTTGAAGAAAAAATAGATGTACTCGCATTATCTGATAACTCCATTCGATTATGAATCAACCCATCCTTATCTTTCAAATAGCCTCCTTTATTACCTTCCAAAACGGCTTTAATTTCAGAAATAATTGATAATGCAATTTCCTCTGAAGTTTCTGCACCGATATCTAAACCAGCGGGACCGAAAATTTTGTTCTTATGATTTTCAGTCAGAACAATCCCATCGTTATGCAGATCATCAAACATCTTCAAAAGCTTTTTCTTTGGTCCAAGCGAACCAACGTATTTTACATCAATCTCCAATAGTAATTTCAGAGCAGCTAGGTCATAATTATAATTATGCGTCATGAGTACAAATACGGTTCGGTCATCAATACATAACTGCTTCAATGCATCATCCGGCTTGGCCATCAATACATTATTCGCTTTCGGGAAACGATTACTCGTAGCATAACCAGCCCTTCCATCAATAACCGTAGTGTTCCAACCTAATAAAGCAGCCATTTGCGCTAAAGGAATTGCGTCATTGCCTCCGCCGAAAATTACCAATGAAACAACCGGTGGAATAAATTCTATAAAAGCATTTAATTTACTATTGTGTAAATGATACTCTTTTACGTAGGAAACTTTATAGCTAAATGCTTTTGAACAATCTGTTCGAACTTCAGCTTCCAAACTTTCATTTTCTAAACTAGATATACGTTGCTGATTCTCTCCAATAACAAAGCAAGTCCCAGGCTGATCAACCGCTTCTTTTGAAAGAGAAAATAAAGTAACTAAGGCCGCATTTTCACGCTTTTCAATAACCTTTTCCAATATTTTTATGGCGTTATTACCATCTAAGTAATTTATTGGTTCAAACAAAATGTGAACAATCCCGTTGCAACCGAGCTGAACACCTATCTTATTATCTTCATCATCGGTGGTATCATAAGTAACTAGCTTATTTTTCTGCTGACTAATCGCTAACAGCGCTTTCCTGCGAGCATCGCCTTCCAAACAACCACCGCTAATGGCTCCCGTTAATTGCCCATCATCGGTAACCAGCATTCTGGCACCAGGCCTCCGATATGAAGAACCTTCCACATATACAATAGTTGCCAATGCAGCATTTTTCCCTGCTTTAACAGCTTCGGAGTATGCTTTTATGATGTCGTGGATTTCCTTCATCTAGAATAGTATTGCGTAATGAGTATTGCGTATTGCGATTAACTAATTCAATACATTAATATCGGTTTACTTTTATTACTCTGTTTTTCTTAATTCTTTAACTTGTTTTTCTGTTACAAGTGCACCTTTATTTCCCCAACTGTTTCTTATAAAATTAAGTACATCAGAAACTTGCTGATCGGTTAAAGAATTCATTGCTGGCATGGGGGTACTATAGGTTTTTCCGTTTACCGTCATTTCATCTGCTTGTCCTTCTAGTACTACATGAATACTTCTTTTTATGTCTTTCATCAAAAAATCTGACTTCGCTAATGGTGGAAACGTCCCTTCCATACCTTCTCCATTATCCATGTGGCAACTTTGGCAATTATTGATGTAAACGTCTTTTCCTCGTTCAGCACTTGCTTTTAATACATCCTGATTTTTAAACGAGAAACTACAAAAAAATATGGCTCCAGAAATTAAACTAAATACCATGGAAGTTTTGAAATTCATTTTGTTTGTGTTATAAGTTTAAATGTGAACTAAAGTAAACAGAAAGGATAAGGTTTCAAATCGCATGTTACCCGATCATCGCAAAACCTCCAAAATGCGTCTTACTTAACTAATTTGTTACCTTCTGGGATAAAAAGTATTTTTCTTTAATTTAGCTAAACCTAATCTTCTCACTATGCCCCTTTACAAACTTCAAATTAACGGCAAAAGCTATCAAACCGAAGCTGAGCCAGATACCCCCTTACTATGGATTCTTCGGGATCATCTTGGTTTAGTTGGAACTAAATATGGTTGTGGCATTGCACAATGCGGTGCTTGTACAATTCATTTAAACGGCCAGGCGACACGTTCATGCGTCTATCCGGTTTCAGCGGTTGGCACTTCTAAAGTGATTACCATCGAAGGTTTATCAGAAAAAGGCGATCATCCTTTGCAATTAGCTTGGGATGAAGTGGATGTACCGCAATGCGGATATTGTCAAGCTGGTCAAATCATGACTGCTGCTTCATTACTAAAGAAAAATTCTAAACCATCCGATGAGGATATAAATACAGCAATGCACGGCAATATTTGTCGTTGTGGGGCTTATCATCGTATTCATGAAGCTGTAAAATTAGCCAGCACAAAAGCATAAACCTATGGCAACTAACAGACGTGATTTTTTGAGAATGACTGCTACCGCGGGCGGTGGTTTGGTTCTTGGCTTTAACTGGTTTAGCAGCGCTCTCGCAGAAACTCCAACAGTACTTAACAAGTCAGCCCTAGCAGCAGGCGAAATAAGCTTTAATAGCTTTTTATCGATATCTAGCAACAACATAATAACTATATTTTCACCTAATCCTGAATTGGGCCAAAACATCAAAACATCGTTTCCGATGATTGTTGCTGAAGAATTGGATGCTGATTGGACTAAAGTGAACGTTTTACAAGCAGCTTTGGATACCGTAAAGTTTGAACGCCAGGTTACTGGAGGAAGTGGTGCAGTGCCTCATTCATGGAAAAGGTTGCGTACGGCTGGTGCAACTGCCCGGCAAATGCTTATTCAAGCTGGTGCAAAACAGTGGAACGTTCCTGTTGAAGAATGTACCGCAGAAAACGGTTTCATTATCCATTCCAAAACAGGTAAAAAATTAAACTTTGGCGAGCTGGCGGAAGCTGCTTCTAAACTTCCTGTTCCAACAGATGTAAAATTGAAAGACCGTAAGGATTTTAAGATTATTGGAACTGCTGTAAAAAATGTAGAAAACAAAAATATAACCACCGGAAAACCACTTTTCGGTCTTGATTTTTATCGGGAAGGGATGCTGTTCGGTATGATACAACGCCCGGTTTCTTTCGGGATGAAATTGAAATCAGTGGATAGCGCTGCTGCTAAAAAAGTTCCTGGAATTGTTGATGTTGTTAGTTTCAAAAACAATGTAGCAGTTGTAGGCAAATCAACCTGGCAGGTTATGAAAGCAAGAAAGCTTTTGAAAATTGAATACGAAAAGGACGCTGCTTTAGAAAGTACTGCCGATCATAATAAGATATTTACCGACTTAATGGAAACTACTTCTGCAACCGTTAGGCGTAAAGATGGGGATGTAGAAACTGCTTTCAAAAATGCGGCTAAGGTTATTAAGGCAGAATATCAATGTCCGTTTTTATCCCATGCCCCAATGGAGCCCATGAACTTTTTTGCGGATGTTCGGGCAGATCGTGTTGAACTGGTTGGCCCAACTCAAACGCCTGCTGGTGCTCGTGCGGAAACATCAAAATTATTAGGTATTCCTGAAGATAAAATCACCCTTGAACTTACCCGTTTAGGTGGTGGTTTTGGCAGAAGACTTAAAAACGATTACGTAGTTGAAGCTGCTGAACTTTCAAGTATTGTTAAAGCGCCTATTAAGTTAGTTTGGAGTCGTGAAGACGATATAACTGGTGGTACATATAGGCCATCTGTACGTTACCGTTTTGAGGCGGCCTTAGATGCAAAAGGAAATTTAATAGGTTATAAATTGCGTGGTGTGGGTATTAATTCGGGAAACCCAACCCGGGAAAACAACTTTCCATCAGGTGCCGTTGATAATTTGTTGATTGATTCTGTGGAGCATCAATCTCCTATTACAACAGGGCCTTGGAGAGCACCGATTACCAACTTTTTGGCTTACGCCGAACAAGCTTTTATTGATGAAGTAGCGCAAGCAGCTGGTAAAGATCCGGTACAATTTCGTTTAGAATTGCTGCAGAAAGCAAAAAGCGCTCCTGCCGGCCCTATTAAATACGATATTGATCGAATGGAAGGCGTGATTAAACTTGCTGCCGAAAAATCTAACTGGGGTAAAAAACCTGGAGTTTCTCAAGGTTTTAGCGTGTACTTTTCTCATGCATCTTACGTAGCCCAAGTGTGTGAGGTAGTAATGCGGGATGCCAAACCTGTTATTAAAAAGATTTATGCAGCGTCTGATTGTGGAGAAGTAATTAATTTAAGTGGTGCCCGTCAACAAGTTATGGGTGGCATTGTGGATGGTTTAGGCCATGCAATGTATAGCCAGCTTACTTTCAAAGACGGAGCAACCGAACAAAAGAACTTTAATACCTATCGGTTAATCCGCATGAAGGAAATTCCAGAAATTGAAACTCATTTTGTAAATAACGGAATTGACCCAACCGGTTTAGGCGAACCAGCCTTACCTCCAACAGGCGGCGCCGTTGCCAACGCAATTTTCAAAGCAACCGGAAAACGTTTAAGAAAACAGCCCTTCTTTGAAGAGGATATTTTTAAACCAATATCATAACTGTATAAATTAACGCTGAGAGGTTTCGAACCCTGTCAGCGTTTTTAGAAACCCGCAAAAGTTTCAAAACATTAAGTGTTCAAAAGCTCTCCTAGTATCTTCATCGACTTAGTGATTTTATTTTCAGGTATGTTCGAAAAATTTAATCGCAACGTTTGTTCATCCGGCTTACTTGCGTAGAACGTATCACCTGGAACAAATACAATCCCTTTATTCATTGCCAATTGCAAAAGTTTTCTCGCATTAAACCGATGCGGTAATGTAAGCCAGATAAACATCCCTCCTTCTGGTTTTGTGTAGAGTACATCTGCAGGAAAGTACTTTTGTATGGCTTCAAACATCACATCTCGTTGGTTTTTATAAATTTTTCTGATTTGAGAAATGTGTTGATCTAAGTTATATTTAGTTAGATATTCATATAAAATCTGTTGGGTAAGATTGCTGGTATGTAGGTCAGATGCTTGCTTCATAATGATTAGCTTCGAGATAATTTCTTTATTAGCTACAATCCATCCTACTCGTAAACCGGGAGAAATAACCTTAGAGAACGATCCAAGCAGAATGGTTTTATCAGGTCTGAAAGAATATAACGTTGGAAATAAATCTCCAGAAAATGAGATTTCGCCGTAAGGATCATCTTCAATCGTAACTAAATCATGCTCTTTTAAGGTATTTACGATGTCAAGACGGTTTTCGAGAGTATAACGACCTCCAGTAGGGTTTTGAAAGTTTGGAACACTATAGAACAACTTTACATCTCCATCGGTTAGTTCAATTCGCAACTGATCGATGTCTAATCCACCGTCATTAAAACTTACTTCCCGATAATGTGATTCAAACATTCCGAAGCATTGCAAAGCACCTAAATATGTTGGGCGCTCTAACAAAACTTCGTCGCCCGGATTAATAAATACCTTTCCAATCAAATCCAATGCCTGCTGCGAGCCATTTGTTATTAAAATATTTTCTGCAGTAATATTTAAATTTTGTTTCTCGTTATATCGGTTTGCGATAATTTCCCTTAGCGGATAATAGCCTTCTGATGCGCCATATTGCAAAACTTCTACTCCTCGTTCCCTAAATAATTTTTCGGCACATTTCGAAAGCTCATTAACAGGGAACAATAAAGGATTGGGCAAACCTCCAGCAAATGATGTGATATCTGGCATGGAGGCAACTTTTAAGATTTCCCGGATAAAGGATTTCGGAACGTGATTTACCCGATCGGCAAATAATTGGTTGTTTAACGTGTTCATATTTATGGATTTTTGAGGTATAAAAAAAGCCCTCCGGGATATCGGAAGGCTTGAGTTGTTTTGAGTTTTCATTACAGCATCATTCCATCCGACAGGGGGTTCTTGCCACTGCGACTGCTACAACGATTGCTGAAATAATATTTTGACTAAGCGCTTTCATAAATGCTTTAAAAACAAAAAAACCCGACCTTTTTGAGGACGGGTTTTTAATATATCGGTTAAATTAAATATACATCCGTCAGCACAGAAAAACTGCGACTGCTGCGACTGCTATAATATTTAATTGTGTTCTGTTCATAACGATGACCAAATGTAGTATTTATTTTAAAATTACAAACCATCTTTTAATTATTCACTTCGCTTATAGCGAGCGCCATTGATTTGAAAAAATTCCTAGTTGAAGTTTTAAGACTTTTTACAAAAAATCAATCAAATAACGTAGGCTGGTAAGTTGTATTTATGGCTTTACGTTCCTGCTGGTAAAAGTTAGACAATGAAATGCCTAACAGCCGGACTTTTTTACCAGCCATATCTAACTCATTTAATAGTGATTTAGCCGTTTGCTCGATGATGTCCTGTTCGGAAATTAATTCTGGAAAAGACTGACTTCGGGTTAATTGCTTGAAATCACTGAACTTCAATTTTAAAGTGATTGTTCTGCCTTTTAAGTTGTGATTTTGTAGCCGATTTGCTACTAGAGAAGATATTTTTTCTAGCTGCTCATACATTTCTTCTAATGTGTCTAAATCATGGGAGAAGGTATCTTCAGCACCTAACGATTTGGTTTCTCTATGTGGCTGAACTTCCCTATTATCAATGCCCCGAACAATCTGATAAAAGAATTTCCCTGTTTTACCGAAGTTTTTAATCAGCTCACTTTCTGTAAGTTGCTTTAAATCAAAACCTGTGTGCAAACCTTGTGACTTCATTTTGCTGGCCGTGACTTTGCCCACTCCAAAAAACTTTTCAACCGGAAGTTTCTCCATAAATGCTTCAATCGATGAAGGACCTATAAAGGTTAAGCCATCAGGTTTGTTCATATCAGAAGCAATTTTTGCCACAAACTTATTCGTTGATACTCCCGCCGATGCGGTTAGTTTGAGTTCATCTTTAATGGCTTGTTTAATTTGTTTGGCAATATCAATGGCAGAGCCGATGTCCAATTTATCGTTAGTTACATCCAAGTACGCTTCATCTAAAGAAAGTGGTTCTATTAGATCGGTGTATCTTCTAAAAATTTCGCGAATTTTAGTAGATACTTCTTTATACACCGCAAAACGCGGTTTAACAAATAATACATCCGGGCAAAGTTGTACCGCTTTTTTTGAAGGCATGGCTGATTTGATCCCAAATTTCCTGGCTTCATAACTTGCTGTAGCCACCACCCCTCCTCTTCCTTCTGGCGACCCACCAACAACGATTGCTTTGCCAAGATATTCTGGAAAATCACGTTGTTCTACAGAAGCATAAAATGCATCCATATCAATATGAATGATTTTCTTATGGGACAATTTAGCTTCTGGCACAAAGGGCATACACAAATTTACTAGAAACCATTACTTTATCAATGAGGGATGCCCTAGTTGAGAGGATTAACAAGTATGCTATGTGCGTTAGGGAATGAAGTGAAAATCCTTTGCTTTCTCCAAGCAAAGATTGTAACGAAATGCCCGCTCGAACGCCCAAATTATATTCATGATTAACAACATGATCAATTATCCAAATGCAGCACTAGTTAATTTTACGCCAGATCTTTTCGTTTTCGAATTGTTTAAATTTACTGCTTATGGTAGAATTCTGGATGGTTTCTTTGCTCCCCAAGGCCAGATAGCCTAAATTTTCTAAGCTATCATTAAACAGGTTTAATACTTTTGACTGCAGCTCTTTATCAAAGTAAATTAACACGTTTCGGCATATTACAAGTTGAAAGCTGTTGAATGAATAGTCGGAAACTAGATTATGTTGGGAAAAATTCAGTTTATCCTTTAAGTCGTCATTGAATTTAGCGTGTTCATAATTTGCCGAATAATAGGCTGAAAATTCAGTTGAACCACCGCTTGCTATATAATTTTCTGAATAGGTTTTCATTTCGCTTAGCTTGAATATACCTTCATTTGCTTTCGCTAAAACTTCCTGATTTATATCTGTGGCGTAGATGATGGCTTTGTGATACAGGTTTATTTCTTTGAGAATTATGGCTATCGAATAAGCTTCTTCGCCGGTAGAGCAGCCGGCAATCCAAATTCGAATAAAAGGATAGGTACCTAAGCTTGGAAGAACTTTTTCTCGTAAAACCTTATAATAGAGTGGATCACGAAACATTTCGGTCACGTTCACGGTAATTTCTTCTAAAAAGCGTTTGAAGTATGTGGTATCATTTTTTACCCGGTATCTTAATACGGCAAAGCTTGGAAACCGATCGAGAATGTAAATTCTATTTAAACGCCTTTTTATAGATGCCTTCGAATAATGTGTAAAATCATATCCATAATGCTCCCAAACATCGTTCAAAAGCAATTCTATTTGTTCGTCTGTTAAGTTACCTGCAAACAAAACGACTAGCTATTTTTATCATATAACCATACCCGCAATAAAGAAGTCAGTTGATCAATATCTACCGGCTTTGAAATATAATCTGAGGCACCTGCTTGAATGCACTTTTCCCGATCGCCTTTCATGGCCTTCGCGGTTATTGCCAGAATAGGTAGCTGTTTGTATTTTGCTTTACTTCGTATTTGCACAATGGTTTCATATCCGTCCAATTCAGGCATCATCATATCCATTAATATAATATCGATTTGTGGATTTTCTTCCAGTTTAGCAAGTGCTTCTACCCCATCAATAGCGCTTACAACTTGCATATTGTGCATCTCCAGAGCCTTAGTTAAAGAGAAAATGTTCCGCACATCATCATCAGCAATTAATACCGTTTTGTTTTTTAGTACCTCTGTAAGGCCTCCTATTTTATTATGAAGAGCTTTATTTGAGTTATTATTATCGTTACTATTTTCTTGAACAACATGAAGAAATAAGCCTACTTCATCTAATATCCTTTTATAAGAATGCGCAGTTTTAACAATGATGGAATCAGCAAATGTCATCATTCTGCTCTCTTCTGTTTTAGATAAGTTTTTGCCTGTAAAAACAATGATTGGAAGGTTTTCTAAGCCTGGTTTCTTCTTTATTTCTGGTAAAGTTTCATAAGCATCCTGATCGTCTAATCCGGTATCCAGAATCACACAATCTATCTGACTTTGGTTTAGCAAATTAGTTGCATCAACTATGGTGCTAGTGATTACTGAATTAACCTTATAGTTGCCTAAAAAGTAATGGAGCGCCGTAGCATGCTTCAAGTTCTCTTCAATAATTAAAACCTTTTTAGGATGTTTGCTCCAGACGTGTTCGAGCTTTTTGAACATTTCATTCATCTGAGCCTGGGCAATAGGTTTATCAAAATAATCAACTGCTCCTTTTAACAGGCTTTCGTTTTTTACCTGCATAGATGACATGATGTGAATAGGAATATGGCGGGTTTGAATGTTTGCCTTCAACTCTTCCATAATTTCCCAGCCGTCTTTTACAGGTAATTGAATATCAAGTAATATAGCTGTAGGGTGGAATTTAATGGCAACTGGCACTGCTTCATCACCCCTTACCACCACAATGCCTTTATAACCTTGCTTGCGGGTATATTGCAACAAAGCCTTTGCAAAAAGGGTTTCGTCTTCTACAATTAAAATGATTCGGTCGTCAGGAGTAATTTCATATCGATCATCTGCTATATCATTGGGAATAACAGCTGAAATATATCTTTCTGCAGAAGCTTGTTCGGGTTCAATAATGGTCTTTTGCTTTACGTAATTAACTGTTTTTTCACGAATTGCGATGGGCTCGGAGGAAATAGTAATCGAAGGTTTTTTGATAGGAACTATTAGAATAAATTCACTTCCCTCACCAAGTTTACTGACCAACTTTATTTGTCCGCCTAATAATCGGGCTAATTCTTTACTAATTGATAAGCCTAAACCGGTACCACCAAATTTTCTTCGTGTAGTACCATCAGCTTGTTTAAAGGCCTCAAAAATTAAATTTTGTTTATCTTCCGAGATACCAATTCCTGAATCTTTAACAGAAAATAAAATCAATGATTTATCACTTTCAGGTTGAGAAACTTTGAATCGTACATATCCATCTTTTGTAAATTTTAAGGCGTTAGAAAGCAAGTTCTTGATAATTTGCTCTAATCGCAATTTATCAGTTTCGATGGTGGCTGGTAGTCCCGGCTCTATCTGTATTTGAAGATCTAGTTTTTTATCACGAAAAACAGGCTCGAACAAGGCCTTCATGTTTGACGCAATTTCTGTAACTGGCATCTCTTCGAAGTTTAGATTCATTTTACCTGATTCTATCTGCGACAAGTCAAGAATTTCATCAATTAGCGTTAACAAACCCTGGCCGGCAGATTGAATGACATTGGCATATTCAATTTGCTCTTTTTCGAGCTTTACGTTTTCCGTCATCAGCCGCGAAAGCAGTAAGATAGAATTTAATGGAGTTCGCAATTCATGCGACATGTTGGCTAAAAACTCAGATTTGTACTTGGTACTCCACTCCAACTGTTCGGCCTTTTCTTGAATTTGTAGATTTCTTTCCAGAATTAATTGATTTTTTTCTTCGAGTAAGGTGCTTCTTTCTTCGAGTTCGCGGTTGCTTTGGAGTAACTCTTCCTGCTGTACCCTTAATTCCTCTTCAGAGGCCTGTATCTTTTGTGTTTGGATACCTAGTTCTGAATTTAAATTTTCCAGTTCATAATGTTGAGCTTGTAGTTCTTCTGATTGTGCCTGCGTTTCCTCCAATAATTCAATCTGTTTTTTGCGTGTTTCTGCAGAATTGATAGCTATGCCTATATTTTGGGTAACTGCAGCAAGAAACTGAAGTACTTTATTGCTTAAGGTTCCAGTTGTGGCGAGTTCTATTACACCTTTAACTTTGCTATCATAAAAAATGGGCTCCGCCACAATGGTATGTGGCTTAATTTCACCTGAAGCATAGCTAATAATAATATCATCGGCGTTTAAGTTATTTACTAAAATTTGTTTGCCACTCAAAGCGCACTGACCTGAAATGCCTTCTCCTTTGTTTATTTCCTTTTTATCAATATTCTGGAATGCAAAACCGCTTTTAAAGTGGAGCTTATCATTATCAATTAAATAAAGTGCCCCTACTTGCGATTGAGTGTAAAATGCCAGAAACTCTAAAACCTCATTCGTTAAAACCTGAATATCTTTTTCGCCAACCATGATCTCGTTAAGCCTTGCGATTCCGGTTTGCATCCATTCTTTTTCGTTTAATTGCTTAAAAGAGTGATGAAGTGAGTTTGCCATTTTATCTAATGAATTGGCCAAAATTCCCAAGCCGTCTTTTTCAGCGCGGTTAATTCTGAGACCGTAATTTCCTTCGGAAATCTGTTCGGCCAGATTTTTAATGATATTGATCCGATTTTGCAAATCTTTACTATTGTTTTCAAGCTCTTGCTGAAGTTTTGATTTTTCTTCAAAATCATTTATCACTTTTAAATAAAAAAGTATGGCCAAAATAATCGAAAGTATTGCGGCTATGATAATTAGCCAAGGGGCATACCCCGCATATTTATTCCTTGCGGCTATTCTTTTCTCTAAGAGATGTCTTTCAATGCTTTTCATGTCACTGATCACCATCCCTGTTTCATCCATATATTTTTTTCCTAGCAGGAGATTGTCAATTAGTTGTACACTTTTCGCCTTTTTAATATCCAAAACCTGCTTCAGAATAGCTAATCGTTTGGTTAGGATAACTTGTAACTGATCACATTTTTTTTGTTGGGTTGGATTGTCACTTGTCAAATTTCTAATAGTTGCTAATGATTGCATGAGTTTCTCATCAGCCCCATGATAACGGTCAAGAAAATTTTCATCATTTGTTAAAAGAAATCCTCTTTGACCGGTTTCTGCATCTTTAGCAATAGACCATATTTCGTCTAATTCTAAAATAACATTGTGCGTGTGGTTAACAGCATCAGAGCTTGACAATAAATTATCAATAGTAATATAAGAAGCAACCGAACTTATGATTAATATGATCAGGGATAGAAAAAACCCTATCTGGAGATTTCTTTTAATAGCTGTGTTCATGTATTTTTATCGTAAGAATGCGAGTGAGAAATAATGTGTTTTATTCTAATTAACGATTGGAAGTGTAAAATAAAATTCGGAGCCCTTGCCAAATTCACTAATTACACCATAACTACCATCATGCCTTTTAATTATTTCTGCACATATGAATAACCCGATACCAAGTCCTTGAAACCGGGCTGATGATGCTTCAACACGATAAAACTTCTCGAAAATTTTCGGCTGAAATTCTGTAGGTATTCCTATTCCGAAGTCTTTCACACTCACATATACTGCGTTTTCGGTTTTAAGCGAAACATTTACATGTACTTCGTTGGAGTCTGGCGAATATTTGATTGCATTCGTGAGGTAATTGATCAGAACCTGCTCAATACGTGTTTCATCGCCATGGAAATTTATTTCCGTTAGACCGTTCTTTACAATTTTAAAATTTTGAGTGTGTTGGACAAGTTCAATTGCTTCATCAATCATTTTATCAAAATCAAACAAATGCTTGTTGAACTCAATTTTACCTGTCTCAATTTTGGAGATATCAAGTAAATCCGTAACTAGATTATTGAGCTTTTCTAGCTGCAAACCTGTTCTGGTCAAATAGCCATTGATCGTGGTATCTTCATATTTACTCACTGTTTTTTTTATAAGATGAACATATCCTTTTACACTTGTTAAAGGGGTTTTCAGTTCATGACTTGCCATGCTAATAAATTCGTCCTTTTTGTTTTCGGCTAACTTTCTGAATTCAATTTCTTCACGAAGGCTAGCCTGAGTCTGAGTCAGTTCAACAGTGTTTTCATAAAGCTTATAAAAGGTTTTAACCTTCAGCAACAATATGTCAACATCAACCGGCTTCGTGATATAATCAACAGCGCCTGATGCGTATCCTTTGGTAATAAATCGTTTATCTGTATTTGCTGCTGATAAAAATATGATGGGGATATTTTTGGTTTTATTGGAACCTGATATGGCATCGGCTACTTCAAACCCATCCATTCCGGGCATTTGGACATCAAGTATTATTAAGAAATACGTGCTTTTAAGTATTTTTTTTAACGCTTCTTCACCAGATAAAGCAGTGTCAACTTCAAAATTATTTAGTTGAAGCACCTTTTTTAGAGAGTAAATATTTTCGGGAATATCATCAACAATTAATATCATTAGCAGGTTTTGTGGCTTAATTAAAATTGAGACTATTTATTGACTAATGAGAAATATATTTAATCTGTTACAGATTAAAACTTTGCGATAAGATATTATTATAGTTAATAACGTTTCTAAATCATTGCATTTAAAGTACATACCAAATTAATGGATTTAAAATAAGTTTTCATAAGTCACGTTATTTAATTGTTCTTTTGTACATATACAAAATATCTTCTAATCTGTTGTAAGTACATTGGCTAATCATAAATCCTATTTTACCTAATTTTTGTATCATTAGTAAATTATTTAATTAAATTTAAGTTATATATTATTCTAATTTCACAATTTATGAGAAATAGTAATTAATATTTGATTAAATTTTTCCCAAAGCTTGGAATTAAGATTGTAGAATATAATATAAAAAACTACCACTAATGGTATTTTATTATAAACGAAATCTGTTAAAAATTTGATTTTGAATTTTACAATAAATGCAGTTTAAATATCCGCAGAATGAAAGTTTCCCAAAAAGTTTTGAGTGAGTTAAGAACAATGCAATTAGCACTAGCAGGAAAGTACGACGATGCCGATATTGTTGTAAAAGCTTTTATGAATATTATGGATGATGATGTTGATGAAACATTAGCTATCGAAAATTACCTACGCTTATTAATTGAATACAATGAGCAAAAGGAAGAGTATGAAAATTGTGCCCTCATTCAACAAATGCTAAGAAAAGAGTTTTAAAAGTTTAACGTTTCCTTTAAACAACATCCATCATCGTCAAACACCTGATTACTAGCCTTTTAAAATAAATAAATTCTCATTGTTGTATATGAGTAGATTATATGTATACCTTTAAATCTAAATTATATTAATATTATTATAAAATCTATAGTAATGGGTTTGGAGATGTTCACATTTATGAGCATTTTGCACAACTAACAAAAATTATTCATTATGGAAAACTACAATAAGATCAAAGAATTATTAGCATCAGTTGAAGCAGATGCAGAGAAATTTTACAACGGTGGTAATAGCGCTGCCGGCACAAGAGTTCGTAAAGCAATGCAAGACTTGAAAAATTTAACTCAAGCTATCCGCACAGAAGTAACAGAACTAAAAAATAAAGACAAGAAATAACTTGTTATAAGCAGCAGTCTGAAGAATTTCAGACTGCTGCTTTATTCCTTCTATCTTCTCTCTCTTCCCTTTCGATTTCCTTTATATTTTACGAATCGTTCTTCTTTAAAACGCACCTTCTTCAGGTTGATCGTTTTGTGGTTGTTGATTTCGCTCCCTTTTATTGCTCTTAAAATCTTGTTTGCCAAATCGATAACTGAATGTTAAATTCGCAATTCGAGGCTGAAACTGGCGTTCGAAGTTTTGAATAAAGAATTCAGTATTAGTTGTTCCGCCCCAAACTCTACTGTTTAATATATTCCTCACATTTAATGCAATGGTTGCCTTACGGTTTAAAACATCCTTTTTAACGGCAGCATCTAATCCATACATTTCCTTACTTCTGCCTTGGGCCATAACACGTGGTGCAGAATAATCCATTCGTAGTTGTGCTGTAATATTAGATGGAAACTTAAAGTCTGTTGTTAAATTCCCATTCCAATTAAAGCCATCAGAAGATGAAATATTGGCAACCTTACTTGTAAATTTATTATAAAATAAATTCAAATTTCCAGTCAGGTTTACCGCCTTAGATACATCCACCTTTGAAATAAACTCAAATCCGGCAGCCTGATTTTTACTGAGATTATAAAATTGTGTTAATGTTATCCCTTTATCCTCATCATAACTTGTTACAATGGGTTGCACCACATCGTTTACTTGCCTCGCATATACGGAGGAGGTAAGCGTAACTGCTTTCCAGTACTTCATGTAGCTTAGTTCAAAAGAATGAATATCTTCTGGTTTCAAATTTGGGTTACCTTGACGATAATTGTTATTATCTGAGATATCTAAAAATGGATTTACCTGCCAACCCCTTGGTCTGTTAACTCTTCGACTATAGCTCAATTGTAATTGATTTTCGCCAGCTAATTTCTTTGTTAAAAAAACACTTGGATAAATTCTGAAATAGTCCAGCTTGCTCAAAGTTCCCTTGGGTGGTTGTACTGCATAAAAAGAGGTCAACTGCGTATTCAGATATGCTTGTTCGGCCCTCATACCCATTTGGAAGCCAAATGTTTTGGTAAGTTGATTCTGGTAATTGAAATATGCAGCATGTACCATATCTTCTAAACTGAAGTCGTTTGTCAATCCAAAATCTCGTGTGAAATTATTTGACAATAGGTTTAGAGTATCAGACAATCGTGATTCATCGCTTCTGCGGATAGAAGTACGGTATCCTGCTTCCAATTTAATTTTATCATTTACAGGCAATGTGTAATCCATTTGAATGTTTATGCTTTTACTATCTTCATAGGTATCATTTGTCCGTCGGCTCGGAATCCCTTGAACATTTCCAGTTGGAGCATAATAATCTTGATTCTGACTTTGGACACCATCTTCTTTACCTTTTCCATAGGACACGTTACCTGTTAACTCCTCTCCTTTTCTTTTAAACTTTTGATTGATATCTAAATTTAAATCGCAGCCATGGTCATCCTCTTGTTGTATACTATTTCTTGTACTTGTACCAGTTCTATCCGGAATATTAAAATATTGATAATTAAGATTTTCAATGCGTTTATTATCACGAACACTGAGATTTCCAGAAAGGCCAATGGTTGTTTTTTGAGATGGTGAATATTCTGCACCTAATTTTACTGTATTACTAACATCCGTTCTCCGATTATCATTTTGATTATCGATGGTAGTATTGTTAAAGTAATCGGTATTGTTAAAGCCTGTACCTATCCTGTTTCCGTTCCTGAAACTGTAATTGCCAAACAAATTCCATTTGTCATTCCGGTAGCTTAAACTCGTATTTGCATTATAATTTTCTTGGGTACCCGCGGTTAAAGCAACGGAACCGTTTAAACCTATTTTTTGATTTTTCTTTAAAACAATATTAATGATACCCGATTGCCCTTCAGCATCATATTTAGATGAAGGATTAGTTACGAGTTCGATATTTTGAATAGAACTTGCGGGAATACTTTGAAGCAATTGAGCAATATTACTTCCTGCTAAAGCAGATGGTTTGCCATCTATTAATATCCTAACATTGTTGGTACCGCGAAGATTAATATTGCCGTCAATGTCTACCGAAACCGATGGAATATTACTTAATAAATCAGTAACCGAGCCTCCCTGGCTAACCATGCTTTGATCAACATTAAATATTTTACGATCTATCCCAAGTTGAATAGTGCTTTTTTGCCCCGTAACTACTACTTCCTTTAAAACCTTGGCATTTGATGAAACCAGCATTATGGTTCCCAATGAAAACACGCCGGAGGGTGAGTTAACAGAAAAAGATTTCTTTACAAACGGTGTATAACCAACAAATCCAATTCTTATTGAGTAATTCCCATTCGGGATGTCTTTAAAGCTAAAATCTCCAGTTAAGGTTGTTGCAGTTGTTTTACTGACAGATTTATCATTAAATAAAGCAACACTTGCAAAATCCATTGGCGCACCCGTTTTAGAATCAACCACTTTTCCTGTAACAGTAATGGGCTTTTGGTTCAAAACACCACTTTCTTTTTTGATAACTGTATCAATAGGTTTATTAGCAACCGAATCCGTCTGAGTAATTATACTATCAGGAATTTGTGCAAAAACATCTTGAACATTGACTGTTATCAGAATAAATAGGGCCAATAAACAAAGTCTGTAAAAATTCATAAGCTTGGTGTTTGAACAACAGTAGACTTTACAAATTTCATACAGTTTAATTTCAATAACTGTAAAGAACTTGATACTGCTTCAGAAATTAAATCTAAGTTTTAAGGAAATGGGTGAGAATAGAGGTAAAAGCGTGATAAAGCATTAATCATAGGCTTTATGAGCTTCGAAGTGGGGGCTGTTAAATCTTTCTATCTAAAAATAAGGCTTGTAACTTCAATATAAAGCCCGAGGAACAGAAGGAAACCTGAAAATATAAGCAAGCATAGCCACACGCCTTGTCTTGCTAAAAATCTTAAAAATTTATTTTACCGAATGGCAATTGACTTAATGCGAGTTAAGTGTGTAATTTGAGTTGTTCTGAACTAATTGAATTGTTCTGAACTAATTTTAAAAGTTAAACTAAACTTCGTCCCAACATCCACTTGACTTTGTATGCTAACCGAACCTCCCAATGCCTCCATTTGCAATTTGATCATATATAAACCCAAACCTTTACTATCGGGATAATTATGAAATCGTTGGTAAAATCCAAAAATTCGATCTCTGTACTTGTCTACATCTAATCCGATGCCGTTATCTTCAAATGTTAATATGATGTTATCGTCTGCAGTCTGTGTAGTAACAGAAATTTTAAGGTGCCTGTCCGGCGATCTAAACTTAATGGCATTACTTAACAAGTTAAATAAAATGCTTTCCATGTAAACTTTATTGAAAGTAACATGAGGTGCTGCCTCCATATTTATCTGTAAATCAGGCTTAATCTCGTTAACTAACATACTTATTTCCACACAAACCTTGTTAAATAGATTATTAAGTTCGATGCTTTCCTGCGAGGATGGATTGTCCTTAATTGCTAAAACCTTAACCAAATCATTAATTGTGTGGTTTAAATATTCAGCGGACGTTTTGAAACCACTTAATATCTCTGTCAGCATCTGATCTTCCACATGGATTTCATCCAGTAACGTTAAAAGGCCTAGTAAATTAGCTAATGGTGCTCTTAAATTATGCGAGGTGATGTAAGCAAATTGTTTAAGATCTTTAATACTTTGGGTTAAATCGCTGATAAATTGTTCTCGCTCAGATTCTTGCTTTTTACGTTGGGTAATATCCCTTTCAATCGCAATCCAATGAGTGTTTACTCCTTCTGCATTTGATACAGGTACCATATTTATATTTACCCAAAACTCTTCACCACTTTTTTTATAATAAATAACTTCTATTTCACAACCCTCGCCCTTGGCTAAGCTATTACGCAAACGGTTCAATTCGATAATTGAGGTTTTCGGCCCTCGCATTATTTTTTGAGTAGTACCTATTATTTCTTCTTTTTTAAAACCAGTTATTTCAGTAAAAGCATCGTTAGCATATATTATAGGCGGCCCAGGAAATTCAAACGGTGCTTCGGCTATTAAAACAATATCAGAGGTTTGTGTAATCACAGATTCAAATAGGCGAAGCCTTTGTTCTTCAAGTTTTCGTCTGGTAATATTTTGCATCGCACCAATCATCCGAATTGGTGTGCCTTTATCATCTCGTAAAATTATCGCCTTTTCTTTCACAAAAGCATATTCGCCATTGGCCTTCAAAAACCGATAATCACATTTCCATTTAAATACTTCGGGATTGTCTCTAGCATCTGTTATAATTTTCCATGCAGCCTCAAAATCATCCGGATGAACCTTTGATGACCAAAAATCATGTGAGTTATCGATACTATCTAAATGATAACCAAATAATTTACGATAGCCATATTCTCTAAAAACAAGAGCGTCTTTAATATTCCATTCCCAAATTGCATCAGAAGTTGCCTTAGCAGCATAGGTAAATCGTTCGTTACTTTCTTTTAGTTTTTGCTCCTTTTCTACCCGTTCCGTAACGTTTCTTGAATTTGATACAATTCCCCGAACAGCAGAATCGTCGGACAGATTGGTTATAATAGACTCAATATAAATCCAACAATTGTTTTTATGCCTGAATCTGATTGGTGTAATTAAAACGCTTTTTTGAGTAGTCAATTTATCGAATTGTGCATAACTATCATCTATATCTTCTTCATGAATAAAATCAAAAGAACTTTTACCAATCAATTCCTCTGCTTTATATCCGGTTATCGCTTCATGGTTGGGACTTACATAAGTATATATACCCTTAGTATTTAGTATTGTTATTAATTCAGAACCTTCTTGTATTAATGATTTGAATAATTGCTCACTCTGTTTTAACGCCTGTTCGGCACCAACTTTTTCAGTAATATCAATAGCAATAATTAATCTGGCATTTTTTTCACCGAAAGTTGTATGAGTACTTTGTATTTCAACCCATATTTGGCTACCATCTTTCTTAAGATGTCTTACATTGCTTTTTAAATAATATTGTATACCTAAATTGGTTTCAATTATACTATTTAACAGCGGAATATCTTCTGGGGGACGAATATCCCTAATAGTCATTGAAAGAAATTCATCTTTGGAATAGCCATAATGTTTTATAGCTGCTTCATTTACACTTAAAAACGTTAAATCCTCTGTATCATAAACCCAAACAGGGAGGGGATTTTGGGAAAAGAGGTTGCGGTATTTGTTTTCAGATTCTTTTAAAGCTTTATTAATTCTGCTTCGCTCAATACTATAAAAAATGCTTTTATTAAGATTTGCAGCAGTTATTTCATCCTTAAGCAAGTAATCAGAAATACCTAGTGAAAGCGTGTTAATTCCGAAATTTTTATCAGAATTACCCGTTAAAACAATCACTGGTATATTTCCAGCTAGCTCTACAACATTATTAACCAAGTCAATCCCATCTGCATCCGGTAAAGAAAGATCAAGTAAAATGACATCGAAATTATTTTGATTGGTTAACGTTTCTTTCGCTTTATTGTAAGACGTGGCTAAATTGACAACAACAACTTCAGTCTGCTCATTCAGATAATCATCTATGAGGGTAAAATCACCCAAATTATCTTCTATAATTAAAATATTTAGACCTTTTAAAAAACCAGACATATTTATCGACTAATGAATTGAGTGAACAGCATTTGATAAAGTTGTTTAATTAATTTGCCGAGTAACATCTCTTTGTTTTTAATGATTTATCCTTTGGTTTGTCAGATACTTTGTGATATCATTTACTTATTGTGAAATAGAAAGTTGAGCCAGATCCTGGAACCGAGTCAACCCATATTTTACCGCCATGGTTCTCTATGATTTTTTTACAAATAGTTAAGCCAATTCCTGTTCCCGGGTACTCTTCCTTACTGTGCAGACGTTTAAATAGCACAAATATCTTCGTAAAACATTGCTGATTAATACCAATACCATTATCAGAAAATGAAAAAAGCCAATTGTTTCCCTTATCAATTACCTCAATATTAATCAACGGGATTGAACGAACATTTCTATATTTTAAAGCATTGCTTATCAAGTTTTGAAATACTTGCTGTAATGGCGTTTTCGCCGCTTTGATTTTCGGAAGATTTTTCCACTCTATTACTGCGCTAGTCTCTTCAATTAGCGCCTTGTTTAAATGAACCGTTTCAGAAACTAGTAGATTTAAATCAATATCTTCCAAATGATATCCATTCCGACCAACTCGACTATACTCAAGCAAATCTGAAATGATCTCCCGCATTCTTTTAGCACCATCAACAGCAAAATGGATGTATTGATTAGCTTTTTCGTCCAGTTGATCGCTATACTTTTTTTCAAGTTGGGTTAAAAAGCCGGTCACCATTCTAAGTGGCTCCTGCAAATCATGTGATGCGATGTAAGCGAATTGTTCCAGTTCAGTGTTGGAAATAGCTAATTCTTCAACTCGCTTCTTAACTTCAACATTCAGGTCTTTTAATTTTTGTTCGTTATTTTTTCTTTCGCTGATATCTTGCATGGCACCAATCATACGTGTTGCAATACCATTTTCATCACGAATTATGAAACCCCTATCAAAAACACAAGCATACGTGCCATCAGCACAGATATATCGATACTCATCTTCCCATTGTAAATCTGAACTATTGTGAACGCATTTAAGGATCTTTTCACTTACCCTATTCAAATCATTCGGGTGAATATGCTCAGTCCACGAGTCAAGGGTTACCACCATTTCATCTATATTATACCCAAAAAGTGTCCTGAATCCCTCGCCCCAATACAAGTTATTGGTTCTAGTGTCCCAATCCCAAACGGCATCATTGGTAGCTTTTGCCACCAGATCATATCTTTCCTTTGAAATACGGATGCTTTCTGCAGCTAGTTTTCGCTCATTTATTTGTTTAAAATAAACTGAAATCCCATCCTCAAACGGATAAACGTTTATTTCGAGCCATGAATTTAAATGCGGGAAATATTCTTCAATGGAAGCCGACGTCCTTGTGTTCATTACATTTCTAAAAACCTCATAAATTTTCACATCAACAAGGTCATTAAATGTTTCCCAGATGTTTCGCCCTATGGCATTTTCGTTATTAACATTTAATAATTTCTCTGCTTCGCGGTTCCAATAAGTTACAATCCAATTTTTATCCAGAATGTAAAAACCATCCGTAATGCTCTCTAATACATTATTTATTTTTTGTTTTGATTTTTCGATGGTATGTTCGGCATCTTTTCGCTCAGATGCGTCCCGAGCAATGCAATACATTATTTTATCTTTAGCATCCCACCTGGCAGACCAAATTATCGGAATCGTTGTTTGATCTTTTCTAATATATCTATTTTCAAAGTTGGTAAACACTTTGCCACACATGGTTTCATATGCTATCTGGTTAGTTAGGGCGACATCATCACTATATACTAAATCAATATATCGGGTACCAACTAGTTCCTCTTGTTTATAACCCCAAACTTTCTCGCAGGCGGCACCAACTTTTTGGAAATACCCATGTTCATCGAATGTGCAAATTACATCTATCGAGTAATCCATGATTTTTTCAAGTTCTTCTTTACTTTGTTGAACTTCTAACTGTGTAGTCAATTCCTGGGTAATATCTCGGGCTAAGCCATACACACCAATGATTGTGTTATTAACTATGAGCGGAAAGTTAGTGATGTTAACATAGCCCTTTCGGCCTTTAGAACTAATTATTCGGGCATTGTAGTTTTGCACTTCTCCTTTCCCGGCTTTTGTAAAATGAGCAAAAACATCTTCCAAATCCTCAGGATCGATAAATGGAATAAAGGAAATCTTCAGCAGCTCTTCTATTGAACAATCAGTAAGCTTAGTAAGACTTTCATTTGCACTTAAAAAGTTGCCATTTAAATCGGATGAATATACCGCCTGTGGATTCTGCTCAAACAAGGATTTATATACTTGTTGATTCTCTTCCAGAGCTAAAGCTGTTTCTTTTTCTTCGGTAATATCATGCAGTATCCCAAAAATTCGTTCAGGTATTTGCTCGGTATTGAATGAAGGTAAGCCCTGGGATATCACAAAACGAATGGTATTATCTAACCGAACAACCCTGGTTTCAATTTTGAATTCTTTTCCCTCGTTAACAGCTCTTTCTAAGGCAAGTTCAATTTTGTATCTGTCATCCACATGAAAAAACCCTAACGTTGTATCAACATTTGGAACAAAACTTCCGGGTTCACAGCCACAAATTCTAAAGCATTCATCAGACCATGTTAATTCTTGAGTTTTCAAATTGAGCTCCCAACTACCTACATGAGAAATGGCTCCCGTTTTAAGCAACAAATCGTGAGTCAATGCAGAATTAGCAGCGTTTTCGGTTTTTTGAGAAATATGGTGATGAGACTTATATGACAGTGGAATCATCTATTTCGTTTTAACAGGATACGGAAAATCAAAACGTCTTATACGAGCTTTTTTTTATTAAGTTAAAAAATATGTTGCTTTGTGAATTTTAAAATTTAGAATGTTCGCGTAATTTGCCTGCTAACCGTATTATAGGGCCTGTCAAAAAAAATTACTTTACAAGAGCATAAATAATGGCCAAGATCGAGGTCATGTGCATCCTCATGCTTTTCCATGTAAGTGGCTTAGGTGCTTAAAACATTTTATCTTTTCTATGTTCAGCGTCGTATGCAAAGCGATTTCACTTAATACAATTGGTTTGAAGGACTTTTTAATCCGTTCAGCAACCGTCATAAATTAATGCGTTCCTAGAAGATTTATAAAGTTTTCCGAATAGCTTTTGTTAGTAGCACTGCATAAAATATTAATGCATTTCGGTCTTTGCAGAAAGCTAAATATTCCCCCAACCAGAACATAAAACATCAGCAATATGCATAGTTTTTAATGGGATGTTATTTTTGTCTATATAGGCTTGTAAATGAAGCAAGCACGAAGCATCAGTAGAAATTATATACTCGGCCTCCATTTCAAGAGCGTTATTTATTTTCTGATCAGCCATTGCACTTGAAATTCCTTGAAATTTAACTGCAAAGGTACCTCCAAAACCGCAACAGGTTTCAGTGTCCTTCATTTCTACTAAATCAAGTCCATGAACTTTTTCGAGCAATTTTCTAGGTTCGTCTTTAATTTTACATTCTCTTAAAGCACTACAGGAATCGTGATAAACAGCACGTCCTTCTAATTCTGCTCCGAAGTAATCTCTGTTAAGTACGTTAATTAAAAAATCAGAAAGTTCATAAATATTACTTTGAATTGAACGGCATTTATTATGTACAACCGTGTTGGTAAATAGATCATTATAATAATTTTTCACCATGCCTGTACAGGATGCAGATGGTGAAACGATATAAGTATCCTCAGAAAAATCATTTAAAAACTTGGTGCCTACTTTTTTTGCTTCATCCCAAAAACCTGCGTTAAAAGCAGGCTGTCCGCAGCAAGTTTGCTCAGCATTATACACTACATTACATCCCGATTTTTCTAATAATTTGATGGTATTAAATGCTGTTTTAGGATATAATTGATCTATAAAACAGGGAATAAATAGCTCTACGTTCATGTATTTTAATGTAATTGGTTTAAATAACGAACCATTATATAACAGCGCTAAATTCTGAAAATTATCTTACTCAATAATTAGTTTAACAGAAGTTTTATCCTTCAAAAACAAAATAGAGGATAATACAAGTAAGCCTGCCACGAAAAAACCGCTCAAGCTTAATGCAGAAATTCGCATACTTCCTGTTAAAGTTTCTATAAAAGCAAACGAAAACAATCCGATTACAATCGCTAGTTTTTCGGTTACATCATAAAAACTAAAGAATGATGCAGTATCCGGAGCGTTTAAAGGAATCAATTTAGAATAGGTTGATCTGGAAATAGATTGGATACCTCCCATCACTAAACCCACAATACAGGCTAAGGCGTAAAACTGATATTCATTTTCGATAAAATAAGCCGAGAAACATACACCAATCCAAATGATAACAACCAGCATTAGCACTTTTATATTACCTACTTTCTTCGCCAACAATGACATTAAAAGCGCCCCAGGAATTGCTACAAGCTGAATAAGAAGAATAATAGCAATGAGTTTTGATGTGCCAAGTTTTAACACTTTTTCACCAAAACCAGCAGCTGCCAACATAATGGTTTGTACACCCATTGAATAAAAGAAAAAAGCCAGCAGAAATCGCTTTAAGTAATTCATTTCCTTAAGTTGATTCCAAACTTTTCCTAATTCTTGGAAGCCTTTCTTAAACACATTTACGTTAGTTTCATTCACGTTCGGCGCACCAGAATGGAGTACCTTAAATGGGATTTGCGAAAATCCTACCCACCATAAACCAACCAGCAAAAATGATATTCTAGGTGGCAGATATGGATCAGATATTCCAAACAATTCTGGCTTAAGCACCACAATAAAACAGATAATCTGTAAGATGACACTTCCTACATAACCGTATGCAAAACCTTTTGCACTTACAGAATCTTGATTATCAACAGTCGCTATTTCTGGCAAGTAAGAGTTATTAAACATCACTCCACCGATATACCCTATCGCGGCTAAGGCAAAGCAAATCATTCCGTATTCCAGTGTATCTAACTTAAAGAAAAATAAGCCAGCGCAAGCTAAGCTGCCCAAGTAGGTAAAAAACTGCATATACCTTTTCTTGTTACCACGATAATCTGCAATGGATGACAGTATAGGCAATAAGATAACCATGATAAGGTATGCAACTGCTAACGTGTAGCTGGATAGTGCTGTATTTATAAACTCCTTCCCAAAAAAAGTGACTTTATCGCCATTTGTTCTGGTTATTGCCACATAATAAGCCGGGAAAATGGTGGATGTGATAACAAGATTATACGAGGAATTGGCCCAGTCGAACATCGCCCAGGCTCTAATAGTTTTTTTATCATTTTTCATTCAGGAAGTATTGAGTAGGGCGTATTGAGTATTGAGATCATAGCATGTTAAATAATAATATTCAATTTTAACTATTTTATTTCAATTACGATGCCTACCTAGATAATCCTCAATCAATCTTCTTCACACTCGATGCTCCTGATTCATCATTTGTTACTTTTTGAGGATTTCCTCGGTATTCCACATCACTTGATCCACTCGAATGAACATTCAATTCATTCAACACGTTAATTTTTGATTCGCTTGCACCAGAGCTTTCAATATTATATTTTCCAACAACAAAATCTAATGCATCTACAGATCCAGATCCGCTCATGTCTATCCTATGAGAGCTTGCCTGACCCTTCAAATGAATTTCTGAAGCACCACTTGACTTTGTCTCAACATTTGCTGCGTTTAAATCCAAAGTAATTTTACTTGAACCACTCAAATTCAAATAGAAATCTTTCGTTTGAAGATTTCCAACACTTTCCACCTCTACAGCTCCTGATACATCTATACCTTCATAACTTTTAGCACTTAGATAAACGGTAATTGTCCCCGTATTGCAGAAATTGCCATCCATTTTTATCTTTAAAGTATTTCCATCTACATAAGTTTCAATAGATTTTTGAATATTATCATCAGCAACTATACGCACAGATTGATTCGCATCTTGTTTTAAAACGAGCTTCAAAGAACCACTTGTTTCCACTTTTGTGAAAGGCTCAACATTTCGTATTTGAGAAATCTGCTTTCCAGAACCATCTACACAATCAAATCCATTGCAACCTGTAATTGCTAATACACTGGTAAATGTTAATGAGGAAAATAGTAAAAGTGAGTTTTTCATAAACCGAGACCGTTGTAAAATAAAACTTCGTTGACTTAGGCAAATATTTTTTTCAAAAGTTGTCATTTTATTTTTCACATGGCCTAATTTCAACTTCCATTTTACATATAATTTTTCTTAAAGGACTTTTAGCCCTTCAGTTGCCTGTTATTTGGCTAATACATTTGAATTGGACATAACTATAGCCAGGTGATCGATATAAATTATAGGCTATTGCTTCCATTAGGTGTTGGGTATGTGTTTTTTCTTTGCCCACATATCTTGCTATACCTGTTTTAAACCATCGGGTAATGCTCCCAAATATCCGCTCTACCTTAAATCTGACTTGGCCTATTTTATTAAACTTTACCTGATAATTGCTGAGCGGTTTATTTTTTACGGCTTTGTGCATAATGCCATCTTTTAACCCATTGGATTTAAGATAGAATAAACCACTATACGAAGGCCGACCAGCGACATTAAAGCCTTTTGAATAGTATTTCTTAATTTCAGAGTCTATGGTTGCCACGTCCAGCAAAAGTTCCATCTGGTCAAAAAACTGGCTCTTTGGTTTACGTTTGGACCGAGAAATAGAAGAAAAACTTAATTGCTGGATATTCTTTTGCATAAATAAATATACAAAAAACAACGTAACTAATTGTAAAACAATATACTATATTATTTTACCATGATAATATCATTTTGCCATGCAATGGTCTTGCTATATCTTCACGAAGCTTTCAGAAAATTTGCACTAACAAAAAAGAGGCTACCTCCTGGCAGCCTCTTCTAACACACTCAAACTAACAATTTAAGCCTCTTCTAAAATGTGTTCGTATTCTTTCACATCTTTATGGTGATAACTGGCAACCATTAGTTCTTCAATGGTTTTATCTTCTTGTTTACCAGAGAACCGTTTTATTAAATTATCGAAGATCTGGTACATTACCGGAACAATGATTAAGGTTAAAAACAAAGAGCTCATCAAACCGCCGATAATTACCCAGGCTAATCCGTTTTTCCACTCTGCTCCTGCTCCACTAGCTAACGCGATAGGTAGCATACCAATAACCATGGCAATGGTGGTCATTAAAATAGGACGTAAACGGGCATGATTAGCAAGTATAAGTGCATCGTATGTGCTTTTACCTTCCTTCTTCATTTGGTTTGTAAAATCCACCAGGATAATTGCATTCTTGGCAACTAAACCGATAAGCATAATTAAACCCAGAATCGTGAAAATATTAAGGGAATTATTGGTTAATCCCAGAGCAAGTAAGGCTCCTATAATAGATAAAGGAATAGAGAACATCACCACAAAAGGATAGATAAAACTATCATAAAGTGCTACCATAATAAAATAAACCAATAATATAGATGCAAGCAGTGCAATACCTAGGGTTCCGAAACCTTCACTCTGATTTTCCATATCACCGCTCCAAACTAAACTGATACCAGTTGGTTTTTTTAGGGCATCCAGCTTAGCCTGAAATTCAGAAACAATAGTACCTGACGGTCTTCCAACGGCTTGTGCCATTACCGAAACCGAGGTGCTTTTATCGCGTCGCTCTAACTGGCTTGGTCCAGAACTTTGTTCGATGGTTGCAAATTGAGAAAGCTTCACTTTTTGATCTTTCGTGTTTAAGAAGATCAGGTTACTTACATCATTCACATTTTTCCTATTGAAATTTTGGTAACGGATATTGATATCGTACTCATACTCTCCTTGACGGAATTTTCCATCGGTGTTACCGCTGTAAGCTGTTTGCATGGTTGCACCAACAGTCTGCAGATCTAAATTCAGGGCAGCCATTTTATCACGGTCTACCTGAACCCTAATTTCCGGATTACCTGCTTCAACAGATAATTTAACCTCTGACGCTCCTGGAACTTTTATTAATTCTGCTTTCGCGATCTCTGCAAAACGCAAAACGCTATCCAAATCAGAACCCATTACGATCAAATTAATTGGGGCCTGCTGTGCAGTACCTAACATACTTACAGGTACTGTTTTAACTTTAGCGCCTACTAAGTATTTTGCCATTTCACGACTTACTTTGGCAGCGTAAATAGTTGCATCATCCTCACGGTATTTCTTTTCGACCAGCTTTACATTAATCTCGGACTTGTAAGCAGTTGATAATGAACCGCCCATACCTTCACTGGTTTGGCCAACGGTAGTAATCAATGAAACCACTTCTTTCTTTTTAGAAAGAAACTCTTCCGCTTTTCTGGTCATTTGATTGGTTTGTTCTATTGAAACATCCTTGGGCATCTCAATCTGAACTAAAAATTCTCCTTTATCACTTACTGGGAAAAACTCGGCACCGATATATCCTTTTCCTAACAAAGTAAATGAAGCAATCAATAAACCGAAAGTTACACCTAACGCGGTTTTCTTATGTCCTAAACACCAAACCAAGATACTGGTAACCCAATCCGTGAAACGATGTAGCTGTTTCTCAAAACCTAATATTATTCTGCCGAAAAATGTCCGGTTGGTGATTTTTTCTAGCTTTCCAAACCGTGAAGACAATAGCGGAACGATAGTAAAAGACGTTAACAACGATAACAGGGTTGAAATAATTACAACCACACAAAACTCGGTTAAAATATCAGACACTAAACCTGTACTTAAAGCAATAGGGAAAAACACAACCACAATAACGAGGGTGATTGACATTACGGTAAAACCGATTTCCTGCGTTGCATCCATCGCTGCCCGTACTTTGTTTTTGCCCATTTCCATGTGACGGTAAATATTTTCTAACACCACAATGGCATCATCCACCAAAATACCTACTACCAGCGATAATCCTAAAAGCGACATCAAATTGAGTGAATAACCCATCAATTTCATCCCGATAAAGGTGGCAACCAATGCCAGCGGAATAGCAACCATTACGATCAAAGCATTACGAATACTGTGCAGGAAGAATAACATCACAAACGCTACCAGCACAATTGCTAAAATCAAATCATGAATTACCGCATCTGCAGATTGTAAAGTAAATACGGAACTATCGTTGGCAATATTGATCTTTAAATTTGCGCTCTTATACTCTGCTTCTACTTTTGTAATTAAGGCATGAACACCCTCACTTACTTTTACAGCGTTTGCGTCAGACTGTTTGATTACCTGCAAAGCAATTGCACTTTTACGGTCAACTCTCGCTAATTTCTCTACGTCTTTTTGAGCATCCTGAACATCGGCAATATCACTTAAACGAATTTGCGCTCCACTTTTGGCCGTGCTTACAACCAGGTTTCGTAAATCCTCGACTGTTTTATATTTACCAGCTAAACGAATTAAAATATCCTGATCTTCAGTTCTAACACTTCCGGTAGGGAAATCTAAGTTTGAACCTAAAATAGATTGCTGCACCTTTAACAGTGACAGTCCGTACGCCTCCAGTTTAGCTGCATCAATACTTACCTGTATTTCACGTTCTTCACCGCCGATAAGGTTAACTTGAGCTACGCCGGATACCCGTGAAATAATTGGAGCAATACGCTTATCAATTAAGTCATAAAACTGTGCATCATCCATATTTGCGGAAGCCGACATGGTGATGATGGGTAAATCATCCAGAGAGAATTTATTTAATGCCGGCGCATCAATATCATCCGGAAGCTTGCCTAAAATAGCATTCAGTTTACGCTGAGCATCATTTAATGATAAATCAACGTCGGTGCCGCTATTTAACGTAATGGTTACTATTGACAAACTTTCGAAAGACTTCGCCTCTATTTTTTTTATATTTTCTAAAGACGATACCGCGTCTTCAATTTTCTTGGTAACGGTATTTTCCACCTCACTTGGAGATGCACCGGGATATACCGTACTTATGGATATTACCGGCGGAGAAAACTTAGGCAATAACTCGTAATTCAGAGAGAAATAGCTTAGTAATCCCAATAAGGTTAGTACCGTAAAAACTACAATTACAAGCGTTGGGCGCTTAATTGATATTTCAGTAATTTTCATTATTTGAGTATTGAGATATGAGTATTGAGTATTGAGACCATTGCATCTCTAACAAAAATGTTTTTGTTTCTGTCTGTGCAGATGAAGTGTTAACTGATTTCTGATTCATCCCGGATTATTTAATTGGTGATATCGGAGTTCCGTCTACCAGGTTGATTTGGCCACTGGCAATTACGGTTTCGCCTTCTTTCAAACCGTTTAAAATTTCTACTTTATCGCCGAACATCCTTCCGGCCGTAACCTGACGTTCTTTGGCAACTGTACCTTCTGCTACAAAAACTTTGTTACTGCTCACACTACCAACAAAAGCTGTTCTGGGTATGGTAATAGTTGCTGCTTGTTTCGGAAATTCAAAAACCGCAGTTCCGTACATACCAGCCCGAACTACATTGCCTGCATTATTTGTCAGCTCAACTTCGACCGGAAAATTCAATGTATTATCTGCTTTTGGAGCGATGAAAGAAACTCTTCCCGCGAATTCGCTGTCAGCAAAAACATTTGATTTTATCTTAACCTGATCTCCTACTTTTAGATTCGCTACCTGACTCTCGTTAACCGTTAAAGCCAATTTCAGTTTCGATACATCTACAAGCTCAAATAATTGAGTTCCGGGAGATACAAACGCACCTTGCTCGATAAAGCGTTTATTAACCACTCCATTAATTGGCGATTTAATGTTCGCATCATTCAATCGTCTCTTTGATTCCTGTAAAGCCGCACTTGCATTTTCTACCCCAAGTTTAGCCTGATCCAATTGTTGCAACGTAACTCCGCCTGTAGTATATGAACTTTGATAACGCTGCAAATCTTTAGAAGCATTTTGGTAAGCTGCCTGAGCGTTTCTCACACCCACATTTAATATTTCAGCATCTATATACGCCAAAACCTGACCTTTAGAAACCCGGCTACCTTCATCTACTGTGATGCGGGTTACCCGTCCAGAATTTTCTGATAAAAATGTCAAATCCTGCGACGCAGCAAAGGTTCCATTAGCACTGAAATTTATGTTTATCTCATTTTTAGTAACTGGTGTTACTTTAACAGAAACCGCACCTCCTTTTTCGGATGCTACTGCAGTTTTAGCAGCATTTTTCTTCTTATTGTTAGTTAATACCCCGCCTATTAGAACAACCGCTATAAGTATGCTAATAACTGGTATAAGTATCTTCTTCATGATCTTAGTTTAATAATGTTTTAATGTTACCGTTTGATTTTATTAATTGTATTTCTGCTATTTTGTAATTCAAAAGCGCCTGATTATAGCTATTTTGAGCCTCTGTCAATGCATTTTCCGTATCCAATAAGTCGGTTAAGGAAGCCAGTCCATTATTATAATTGTTTTGGGTACTGGTATATATTTCCTGCGCTAATGATACATTCTGCTTTTGCGAATTTATCGTGTTCACACTATTTTTAAATTGAAGCTTGGCATTTTCATAAGCAGCATTTAAAGAGTTTGCTGTTCTGCGAGTATCTTCTGCAGCCTTTTGTAAATCCACATCCGCTTGGCGAATACGTGATCTGGTAGCAAAGCCGTTGAATAAGGGAATCCGTAAAGTCAAGCCGATTGCTGAAGCATCATACCAGGTAGAAGTGCTTTTACTTTCAGGTTTAAATAAATCAAACTGGTTACTTTGCCCAGTGTAATTATAATTGCCTGTTAAAGAAAGGGTTGGAAAACACTCTGACTGATAAGATTTTCGCTGCAAGCCTAACAGGGTTTTTTGCACGCCTAATAACCTAATTTCTGTTCTACCACTTAAATTAACAGTGTCGGTTAATACCGGATAATTTTGCACATCCGCTAATTCCCGTTTGGGCAAATTAATAGCTGTATTTACAGGCATCCCCATAGAAAGCTTCAATTGATTTTCCAATTGTTCAACAGCATTTGCAAATTGCTCCCGCTGATTATTTAAATTTGTCAGATTTACCCTGATTCGGTCTACATCAATCTTTTTGGCCAAACCGTTTTTAAATTGGTTGCTGATTATTTTTTCAACCACTTTCACATTCTTGATATTGGTATCAATCACGTTCAATTGCTGTCTGTTAACCAAAATCTGGTAGTAGTTATTTGCAACGAGCTCAATAATTTGCTCTTCCGTTAAATCAGAACTAAGCTGATAATACGCTTCGCTAGATTTTGCTGCTTTTAAACCAGTGAAAACCTTTTGATTAAAAATCTGCTGATCTATTTGCAATCCCGTTTGGGCATTCCATCTCCTACCCATTTGAATCACCTGATCACCAAAAATAATCTGACCAAGTATCGGGTTATAGTTAAGCGAACCATTTGCACTTAACTGCGGTAATGCCTGCGCTCTAATCTCTTCCGTTTTATACTTGCCTCCGTCTATATCTAACTTCGCCTTACGTACAGTCTCGTTATTCTTTATAGCATAAGTCAAGGCTTCCTTTAAGGTGAGATCCTGTTCTTGTGCCAAGGTTATATCCATTGTAAACAAACAGATTATGGTTGTAAACAGGATGACTTTTATTGATTTCATTTTTATATATGTTGTTTTAATTGTTCATTCATTAATTGCCTACCTTTTTCAGTTGCGATGCCATACAGGTAAATCTCCGTAAGCTGATGCAGGATATCAGCAATATTAAACCCATACGCCTTAAAAGATTGGCCATTGAAAGCACCTGTTAATTGATTAAGTCGTATTTGTGAGATGATCTTTATGTTGAGATCTGGTCTGTATAAGCCCTCATTTACACCTCTTTGCAAATTTTCTATAATCCCATCCAATACCTGAATATTCGTATGTCCCTTTACCTGGCAATCAACCTCTGGAAAGTATTTTTCGAGTTCAAAAAACACCGATGGTTTAATGTTCACAAACAGATTAATAATTGCTTTAACCTGCAAAAGCACTTCATCCATGGCGTTTTCAGAATGCTGCTTCATGTCAACTAGCGCTTTCCCATGTTCAAGAATCAAGGTGTTTATAATGGAATTGACCAGCTCATTTTTATCAGAAAAATATTGGTAAATTGTTTTTTTAGAAACGCCCGACTGTTTCGCAATGTCATCCATGGTAATGCTTTTAATACCATGCTGAAAAAACAGCTCTCTGGCCTTATTTACTATTCGCTGTTCCATGATTATTATTTTTTATACCTTCATAAAAAACATGGATAATCTTTTCCATTTTTGTTTTTATGGTGTGAAATTGCTGGTCGTTCGGGATAAGTGTTTTATGATTTACATACATCTCACAGATCCAAATTCCGGTAAGCATATCCATCAGAATTTTTGCTATTTCCTGACTATCTACCGCCTTCAACTCCCCATTTTGCTTCGCTTTTTCAAGGAAAGCGGTAATGAGACTTAACTCATTCTCTCGTAAGCTGCATATAAATTGCTGTGCCCTAACGTCATGAACACTGACATCTGTTTGTTTATCATGAATATGCAACATGAAGTATTTCTTACCGAAAGCAATGCGGAAACTGATCAAATCTTGAAGGCCTTCGAAACAACTGGCTGCATTTTCAAATATTAATTCATGCTGTTTCAAAAACTCAGCGATGATAAATTCCGCAACTTCATAAGCAAGTGAGATTTTATCTGGAAAATAATAATACAGCAAAGCTTTAGAAATCGACAAATCCTCTGCGATTTCGTTCATGGTAGTTTTAGGAATTCCAAAATGAGAAAACCTTTTTAAAGCCGCCTCGATAATCTGCTCCTTCTTCCTATCCAGCTCTTCTATTTTATCTTTTTGAACTATCAACTTTCTGACTTTTTTAATTAATTAGTCAAATGTACAAAAAGACAGATTTATCTGAAAGAGTTCTGTAGTTATTTTTCAAGAAGTATAAGTTTATGACAAGTTGTTGACCGATACGGTCAGAACAGCACTTAAAGAAGGTGTAGAATTAATGAAAGAAATAGGAAAAAAGGTTTGTTATTTGGTTAAGCCCTTCAGGAAGATATATACAATTTCCTTTTGGCGATTAGATACCGTGTCAAAGAAATCTTTGCTCATTCCAAAAGGTGTTTTAACCTCATTAATGTATAATATCCGAATGCCCCGAATGGCATCATAAAGTAGTTCCGCAGTGTATTGAGCGTCCTTAACCAAGTATTCTCCCGTATCTATCCCAATCTGAATGATATGTTTTAAATGTTTTATTTCGGAAGAGTCTGCCTGGTCGAAGATTCTTTTAAGCGGCTCGTGTTTATCCAAATTAGTGATTTTGTTAAAATCAAAGAGCAGAAAATAACGTTCTATAAAGTTCTGCCGGGCATCTATGTACGTTTTCAAGGCTTGCTCTGGCTTGTTTGCCTTGGCTATTTCCTTATCCAGGAACGTTCCGATTTCCAGGAATAAATTCTCTAGAACAGCAGCGTACAACGAAATTTTATCCGGAAAATAATAATACAAAAGGGCTTTAGAAAAATTCAGATCGGCAGCAATGTCATTCATCGTAGTTTTACCCAAGCCAAAATGAGCGAACCGCTTCAGCGCTATTTCAATAATTTGTTGCCTTTTTTTATCTTGAGGATCTATTTCTGCAGTCGCCATTCGTATAATTTCCGTAAAAATAAACTATTTCGAGGTTGTGTAAGCGATTAGGTTAAAAAAGGCTATTTTATAAGTAAAGAGGGGGATTTTCATGGTTCATACGAAAACTATTCCCACTAAATAGACTGAATATACTTAGTCTACAGAAAAGGGCAAACTAAAATAAAATCTTAATGTGCTTAAAAATAGAATCGGGTTATCTTACTAAAGGTAATTCATGGAATATAGTACTGTTTTGCTTAAAACCTCATTCGATTTGAGTTTTGTTATGAAAAACAACGGAAGTGCTCATCGCGTCTTCAGTCCGGCTATCCGCTATTGTCCCTCACTAAAACGTTCGGGCGCTACCGCTGCTATCCGGTTTAAAATGAAAGATAATTGCTCCTTGGAAGGGTTTTTTCGTCAACAATCCGTGATTAAGATAAAATGGGAAGACTGAAAAGCAGCATTTATATTATGAATTAATGTGCTACGTTTACTTCTAACAGCTTTTGAAATGAATAGGCTTCGTGGCACAAAACGAGCAAACAACTATCCGAAAAAAGTTTCCGTTGATGCAACCAAAGAAAGAAGATCCAGTTGCGGCTCTACCTCCAAGTCACTTGCCCAAAGCTCTGCATCAAATTTCTTAAAGGACTCCAATGATGTTAAAATTTCATGAGCTTCTTCATTTTCGAACTGGTCAAAGTGCATAAAGGTTTTTCCATCGGGTAGTAAATAGGTATTATCCTTAATACCCGGATGATTTAACTCTTTCAGTTCCTTCACAATACCCGCAATATTCTTTTGATTTATGGGTGCAAATTCTGCAGTGGTGGTATAAATAACGCGTACTATTTTCATATTAAGTCTTTTATTGAATACTTAAAGGTAGCGCTTGTATAAATATCACTAACTGTGTAGTGACGACTATTTGCGGGTGTTTTACGACAAGAACATATTGATTCTACCTGATAAAAAGGCACTCAAGCACTAAAAGAAAAGTAATTTTAGCCTTTAACTATAAATGTCAGAAAACCTTAAAATTACTCATGAGCTCCTAACTCCATTAAACTTTAATCCCCAGTTAATATCCAGGCGAGTATTCCCAAAAATCATTTTTTAGTGGCGCAAAAGCATCCGGCATTCCGAGGCCTAAATAAGCTTTTCCATTTACGGCAAAACCAGAAGAATGCTGCCTATTACCGCCAGGGAAATCGGCTTTACGTGTCCAGATATTAGTAGAAGGATCGTATTCCCAAAAATCACTCAAATGCGATGGAGGGCCGCTGTACTCGCCGGTACCACCCGTACCAATATAGCCCTTTTGGTTTAAACCGAAGGCAACTAGAAACTCTCTTGGAGTTCCCGGCAAATCGGCTTTCCGTATCCAAGTATTTAATGCCTCGCTGTATTCCCACAGGTCTTTGTGAGGGTTAATTTGTGGAGCGTTGGAACTTCCAAAACCCACAAATCCGTCATTACCGATACTAAAACCTACACCAAAAGATCGTTTACCACCACCAAAATCAGCAATTCTGCTCCATTTATTTGTTTCGGGATTGAATTTCCAGAAATCTTTCTGTTCTGATCTATCATAATGGTATTGCTCCTCATCATCTGGATCATCGTCATAATAAAGGAGCATACCGCATCCAACATACCCGAAACGCTCGGTACTAAAACTTGCAACACCGTAATCACTAGAGCCAGGGTAATCTGCTTTTCTAAGCCAGCTATCCGTTTCAGGATTGTATTCATAAACATGGATAGCAAAATTCTTTGGCCCGATACAAGGTACCCAACGACCTATATATCCCTTTGATCCGATGGAAAATGCGAAAGGAGTACGCCTTTTATCACCAGGCAGGTCGGCTTTTCTAGTCCACTGATTGGTTTGTGGATTATATTCCCAAAAGTCGCCGTAATCGTATCCGCCCCCCATATAGCCCTTACTCCCAATAGTGAAACTAATCACATCAATACGGCCAACTCCGGGATAATCGACTTTTCGTTCCCAGCTATTAGCTGCTAAGAGTGAGTTTTTCGTTGACGCCTGATCAGGGGCTTTTACTTCTTCTTCTTTGTTGCAAGATTGCAGGCCAATGAGAATAACAATTAAAAAGATTATGTACTTCATCGGTGTAAATAATTTAGAAGTAATTATTTATTTATAGATATACACAGCTTATTTACAGATATTCAAATCTCTATTTAATTAATGTTAAAAAAAAAGAATTTATTAAATTGTGTATCGCTCATAGTATTCTCACAATTTTCTCAGTAAGATAAATTATTAAATAAACACGGCCTATCATGACTACTGAAATGCATATTATGACTACAGAAATTACGATGCTTTTGCGTCGTGTTGGGAGGCAAAATATACGTATTGGGCTATTCGACCAAATCAACTCGACACCACTTTTACGCACACACTGGCAACTCCCCCTTTTCCCCGGATATCCATCCGGCCATGCAACCACAAGCAATGCAATAGCCACCATGCTCGCTTACCTCTTCCCTACAGATGCGGATGAATTCTTTAAAAGAGCCCAAGATTGTGCAGATTCGCGTTTTGAAGGCGGCATTCATTTCAGAACAGACAATGAAGTTGGTTTAACCATGGGGAAGCTGATCGGGCAAGAGATCATCAAAAAAGCGAAAGCCGACGGTGCCAATTAATTACGCCTGGGGATGATTGTAAACGAGTCTAGAGAATCGCTGGTGTCTAAAATAAACTTTTAGCTAACTGATAGCGAAAACTAATAGTTAATTTGATTATAAATACTATAAGAGATGCTTTGGGCGTTCGAGCGGGCTTTCCGTTCCAATCTTTTTGCCTTTCTATCCTGAGCCTGTCAAAGAAAGGCAAAAAGGATTTTCACTTCACTCCCTAACGCAAAACCTAGCATATCTATTTTATAATCTTTTTAAGAATAAAGATAAGCTGCTTCTCTCCTTTGTTCGTTGTCACCAACACACAATTTTACCGCTTTAATGGGTTACTAAATCAAACTCATCTGCTTAAACGTAGTAAAAATTCGCAGATGAGTATTTTAGTACGGCAAGGTTCCATTTTGGTTGAAGGGGTTGTTATGGATATATTCAAGCTTGCATAAATCAACGTTGTCACCAGCAGAATACATCTTTTAGGATCTTAGCGAGACGCTAAGACTAGTACAAAACTTTTTACTTTACGTATTAATATTTCTGCATAGATTTATAAAATATCCATTAAAGAAACTTAACTAACTTTCAAGCAGAATATAAAATATGATACTTACATCTTTAAAAACATCCTTTACGATACTGTTGGTAGTATTCGTAGCAACATCCTGTAAAAAAGTGGCTCTCCTGTAAAAAGTGCAACTGGCCATGGTGACATATCTTACTTTGCGAAAGCTTCAGGCACAGGTATTAAAGCAGCAGCTACAAAGTCTAACAGCATCTTATCAGGTTCGGCGGTTGTTGATTGGTCTTCCGCATCTATTTATGTAGAAAAGATATCGTTTGTTGGTAAAAGCGACAACCTGCTTGATACAACTATGTCTGTAGAAAAGAACATAAATCTTTTTAGTGCAGATGCTTTGGCCGGAATCATTCAATTACCTGCAGGATCATACAAGGATGTGAAGGTTAAATTGTTTTTAAGAAAATCGCCAAAATCTGAAATGGCTTTTAATCTAAAAGGTACATTTATAAATACTCAAGGAAGACGAGATAGTTTACTAGTGGGGAGCTCCTATCCATTTGAAGCTAATCTTGCTGTTACGGACATAACCATTAATCCCTCCGACAATTATAAAGTTACTTTCAACTTTGACTTAGATAAGGGATTAACCGGGATATCCACAGAGTTACTACAGACTGCGAGAAGAAGGTATGGAACAAATAATCCAACTATGTATGTTATTTGGAAGGGTGGATCTCAGGATGAACCATTTTACGATCAAGTTATAGAAAACTGGCAAACCGTTGCAAGTGTTACCATTTCTAAAAATAACTCAACACTATAGAACCACTTTAGGATCATTCTGTTCTTCGATGAGTTTTAAACACCATCGAAGACCAGATTTAGGATAAATCAGCCTTAACAAAGCATGTTTTGCTTCTGTTTGCGCTCTTCTATTTTTAAGTCACAAAAACTTCTAACCATTGTAATGTGTTCACCTTGGTTGCTGTTGTCAGCAACCAAGAATGGAACACAATAACACAAGTAGAAAGGTATATATTTAGGTAAAAACTACTTATATCGCATTAAGCGAAACTATAGTCAATAATAATATGCCTATAAAAAACAATAACAGGCATATAGAAAATGAGAATCGAGTAAACTTATCGTAAATGGTAGTATTTTCAACTAATATTTTTTCATCTCCCAGTATACCGGTAATTTTAAGAATGGTTAGAATACCAAAAAAAACGGAGACTCCTAATACCAATAAAGCCCCTTGTACCTTGAAAGAATTAGCCTTAATAATAATTAATTTCTCATCGTCGGGTTCTGCTATTAGTATACTGGATAATAAAAAACCAATTATAGCTGTACATAGTGTAATTAAAAGTTTAACCATGTCAACTACAATATCGAAAGATTTGCTTTTTCTATCATCAAATGCCATCAGGTGTATGGATTAATAAACGCATCATTTTAATTAACACAGAGGAAAAATTGGACAAATGATATTCCGAGCCCAGCCAAATGTTCTTTCGCCAATTATTTGACTTTCAAGCTCGGTATCTGTATACACCTTTGGTCTGGCAATTATCATATGATCAATAAATATCGCCAAGCGTTTTTCGGCAATACCAACCAATAAAATCAGGGGAACATCCGCATAACTAATAGGGGGATTTACCATATTTATTGCTGAGGTTTCTGCCATTCTATTAATGTCATTGTCGGCTCCAGACCCAAACTTAAAGCCCCTTGAAAAAACATATGTATGTGCATACATTTTAAGATGCTCTGCAATTTCAAAACTAGATTCCATTTCGTTATACATTTATGGTTAAATGGTCTAACCAACTAGTATGTTTCCTACTAATCTCCAATATCTTATCCATCAAGAACAAAATATAAGATGGTACCCCTTGTTTATTCTAAAAGCTCAATTTTTCAAAAGCATTAATAGAAGGTAAAGTTTTGTCGGCGTTAGGTGAGGTATTACTCATAAGTTTTGTTTCTAGAGTAATATTACTCTAAGTGATAACAATAAAAAATAGCTACAAATAGCTATTTTTTATTTAACAATTCGCGTCGTCAACCCTACTTTTCTGGCTAGTTGCAATGGAACTTATAAATTTACGTAATGGAATATCTGTTTGGTGAGTAACAACACCAACAAACGCGAAGATTATTAAATTGCTCAATGGGAGTTCAATAATAGAAATTCAGTAATTCACGCGTACTACTCGTACAACAACAGTCTGGAGCTACTTGATTCTATTAATTCAAAGAGAATTGATAATAAATAGGTACATGATCTGATATGAGCCTCGCATCTTTTAGGCTATTGAAGCTCGTATAAAACGGAATTATACCTGCCTTATAAGATTTGAAAATTGAAGCTTTAAAATAAAAGTTATCAAACTCTGATGACAAGCAATCACTTGCTAAGCAGTTTTTTTTCAAAGAGGTTTTTACTCCTTTCAAAGCAGAATTATATCCCATCTTACGGAGTGGATTGAATACTGTGTGAGATTGTGGAAGGTTGAAATCGCCCGCAAAAATTAAGTTGAGTGTTTTATTAAAAGTTGGAATGTATTGAAAGTACTTAATCTCCCTTTCTGGTTGCTTGGTTTTAGTAATTGCATGGAAATTAGCCACGGTGAAGTATTTGTCGTTTAACCGGAAAGTGATATAAAACGGTTCGCGGTCTATTTGCAAATTGAATTTTTTTTCAAGCCAGGCATCACCTACTTTATTAAGCTTCTTTGTTTTCCAGATATAAGCATATTTCTCAGCTTTATGTACACTACTTGAAGTGGGCTCACTTACTGCATATTCCCATTTTGTGCCCATCCTATTCAACGCTGCATGCAGTCTGGCAACTGCCTGTGCACCACCGTAACCAGATACTACCTCTTGAATTGCTATAATATCAAACTGCTTTACGGTGTTCGCTATAAATTCAATCTCTTGATCATTTTTGCTTTTACCAAAGTCCTTCAAATTCCAGGAGCAAATGGAAATAGGATCTTGGGCTAAGCCAGTAATTGAGTTTAGTAAAAGATAAATTATAAAGATTTGTTTCAATGTGTTGATGATTTTCCTTAAAGGTTGGGTATATGGGTTATTGATAAAGACGTTTCAGCATCCATTGGTAAATCGTTGCTGTAGAGAATTGAGGATGATACTTATAATTGATATTCACAAGGCGAATCTACATAATCTTAGTTGTTGGTACTGGGGTTATACACTTACGTAATGGAATACCTGTTTTGTTGGTGACAACGCCAATAAAGGCAGAATAATGACCGGCCTCCAACAGTAGGACATATAAATTGATAATAATCTGCTTTTAAAATTATTCCTGGTTATCATACAGGTTAAAATCTTAAGGCCTATGACTATGGTTGCTTTTATAATATGCTTTCAGAAAAAGTATCTAGATATCGCATTCTGTTTGTATAGTCCCACAGCCTGTCATTTCAAACTATTTCACAAAAACCCGATCGTTTTATGAGGGTAAACCGTCAAAAGATAAAGACAAAAAAAATGGAAAATTTAAAAGACAAAGTTGCCGTGGTATTTGCGGCATCTGGTGAAATCGCAGGAGCAGTTGCCCGTTCATTCGCCCAACATGGTGCAAAGGTGTATGTCACCGCAATTAACCTTAACGCTGTAGAAGTTTTGGCCAATGAGATCGAAGCCAATGGCGGACGAGCGGAAGCAGGCAAAGTAGACGCATTGAACGAGACCGAGATCGACAGCTATTTGCAAAAGGTGGTTGCAGAGAACGGAAAATTGGATATGGTATTCAATGGTATCGGGAGTTATTACAAAGATGCAGGTAGTGGCACACCCACGACGATTGCCACTTTTGAGCAATTTCTGAATCCTTTGCAAAGGATTTGTGGTTCGCAGTTCCTTACTTCAAGGGTCGCCGCGAGGCATATGATCCAATCCGGGTCCGAGGGCACCATCTTACTATTGACGGCATCTATGTCGAGGACTAAGACCCCCAATATGGCAGGGTTCGCCTCCGCCTGCGCGGCCATAGAGGGATTAACGAGGGTAATGGCTGCCGAGTTTGGCCAGCATGGAATCAAGGCGATCTGCATTTGCTCCGGTGCCTTGATAGAGACAAGGAAGATCCAGGGAATGATTAGTGATTTTTCCGAACTCGCAGGCATTCCACGGGAAGAAATGGCTAAGAACTACACAAGATTTGATATCCTGAAATCAGGGCCGACATTGAAACAACTAGGCGAGACGGCCGCCTTCCTTGTTTCTGAAAACGGGGTAGTTTTCAATAGTCATGTTGTAGATGTTGATAGCGGCAAACTAAATTTATTATAATATATTTATTGGGTTGCAGGCTTTCTGAAAGTCTGCAGCCCGCTTTATTACCTAACATAAATCGATTAAATGGAAAGAGAAAAAATACTAAAAAATGCTTTGGCCGGCGATATCAATTCGTTCCAAACACTGTTTGCCGAATTTCAAAACCAATTGAAAACATACCTTTACCGTTTATTCGCCGATCGGAATAAAGTGGATGATCTGACTCATGATACCTTCATTAGAGCATTTGACAAAATATCAACCTTTAACCAGGATTCTTCCCTCAAGACCTGGGTATTCAAAATAGCGACCAACCTGGCCTATGACCATTTAAGAAAATTAAAGAGATGGCCGGCTGATGCACAGGATCAGGGCGCATATTTAGCCATCGGTACCGAAGAGATCCAGCGGTCGTTCAGGGTTGTTCACCAGACCTCTAATGCCGGGGCCTATGAAATGAAAGAGCATATCGATTTTTGTTTCACCTGCATCTCGAAAACCTTACCCATAGAAAACCAGGTAGCACTGATCTTAAAAGATATTTACGATTTTCAAATCAAAGAAATTTGCCTCATCCTGGAGAAGACGGAAGGCGTTGTAAAACATCTCCTGAACTTTTCGAGGGATACAATGACCAGCATTTTTGATAACAGGTGTGCCCTTGTAAACAAAAACGGCGTCTGCGACCAATGCAGTCAACTGAATGGAATATTTAATCCCAAACAAGATCAACAGGAGCAGCGAATGAAACTCGAATTAGTAAAAGAGTCAAGTAAATTTAACAGAGCGGAACTTTTTACCTTAAGGACAAAATTAGTAAAAGCTATTGACCCCCTGCATAGCTCTGGGGCGGACCTGCAAGATATTATTATGAGATGTACCAGGACGGCAATTGGTGAAGTAGGTGATTTTGTTGGGTCGGCCCAGGGTAAAGCAGACTAAAATAGAGGGTAAAGTTCTGCCCCCTCTCCACTTATTTATCGAATCTGCTGTTGAATCCGGCTTGCTCTACTTGAAAAAGAGGATATTCATTTTATATAAAAGAAGAGAAACATCTCTTCTTTTATATCGGACATGAATTATAATTCTGATTTTCTTTTAACTACAACTGTAAGCTTCCCCAAAAACAGTACGATTTAAAAGTAGAAAAATCTACTAAATTTAAATTGTATAAAAAATGAAAAAAAGCACATTTAGCCCCGAACAAATTTCCAAGATCTTAAAAGAATTCGATCAGGGAAAAAGCACTGAACAGATCAGTAGAGAACATGGCGTATCCAAAGCCACATTTTATAAATGGCGTCAGCGGTACGGCGGATTAGAGGCCAGCGAACTGAAGCGGTTGAAAGAACTGGAAGAGGAAAACAGCCGGATAGAGTCTTCTGTTTCCCATAACCAGATTTAAGTGATCCGTTGGAATTCTTAAACCAGAAGGGGGCTATACTAAGTTTAGCAACAATGCTGTTGTAATACTATTTCTCCATAAAAAGTATCAAATACACTGCTATCTTAACCCGCTTAATTATTGTTATCAAAAAAGCATTTGTTATAAAACTTCAACTAACCTATATTTATATTATGCACTACAAATTATATTTTTCTGCTATGCTAGTTTGCGGAACTTTTATGGCGAATGCCCAGAATGCTAAACCAGAAGATACCGAAGTATGGGAACCTGTTCCGAAAACGATAACGCCGGCTAAAAACTTCTCAACTGCACCTTCTGATGCTATTATTTTATTTGATGGTAAAAACCAGGACGAATGGGTGAACACATCAGATAAAAGTGCCGCTAAGTGGACGGTTGCCAAAGGAATATTAACGGTTAATAAAAGTACTGGCAACATCGAAACCAAAAAAACCTTTAAAAGCTATCAGCTGCATTTAGAATGGAAAGTACCGGCTAATATTACTGGCACAGGTCAGGCAAGAGGCAATAGCGGTTTATTTTTAGCTTCAACAGGCAATGGTGATGATGGTTATGAATTGCAAATACTCGATTCGTACAATAACAAAACCTACGTTAACGGGCAAGCAGGAAGTATTTATAAGCAACTTATCCCGTTAGCTAACCCAACAAATAAACCTGGTGTATGGCAAACATATGATATTGCCTGGCTAGCACCTACGTTTGATGATAATGGAAATTTGAAAACACCAGCACGTGTTACCGTATTTTTTAACGGCATATTAGTTCAAAACAACTCCGAACTGCAAGGTGCCACCAGGTATATTGGAAAGGCAGAATATAAAAGACACGGCGCTGTACCCATTAAACTTCAGGCCCACGGTGATAAAAGTGAACCATTAAGTTTCCGAAATATTTGGATAAGGGAATTGTAAGGGTTAAGCGCTAAAACCAGACGCCTTCTTGCAAACCTTGCTCAAGATGAAGTTCAGCCAGATTAAAACGGACATGAAGGGTTAAGCTCCGACGAAGAAAGCTATTAAAAACAGTCAACCGGAATCGATTGGGTGATTATTTCTATTCTAATCTGATTAACTCATCTGAATGAAACAAAAAGGCCGCCTCTACAATAGAGGTGGCCTCGTTTTTTTACATACTATTGTTTTTCAGGAACTTTCGAATCAAATCCATCAACTGATCTGGTTTAATGACACTGCGTTTAATTCTGCGGATAGGAACGAGCTGCAAGGTCTCACCAGCATATTTAAATGAAATACTCGGGCTAGCTTGGGGCAATACCTTGTTAGCTGTTCGTTGTTTGTTGGCCAGTTGTCTCGTAATAAAGCACAATTGCTCCTGAACCAAAGCACTTTGTCTTTAAGAATTTAAGAGTTATGCTGTTGGTTATATTTTTAAATAATGGTAAACCATTTCCTACTATAACCGGGTGAACACAGAGTTGATATTCATCAATTAAGCCTAATTGTGTCAAGGCAACAATTAAACTCGGACTGCCAACAAAAATGTCTTTGCCCTATTGTTGCTTGAGTTCTAAAATTTCTTCTTCAATGTTTCGATTTGCCAACTTTGCACTTTCCCATTCAGTATTCTTCAGTGTACGCGAAAAGACAATTTTCGGAATCTTGTCCATGGCCATAGCAAAGTCGTCCATTGATTTTTCACCAGAAGGATTTTTTACCAGATCTTGCCAGTATTGCATAAGCTGATAGGTTATCCTACCATATAGAACAGCGTCTGCGTTACTTAACAGGTCAGCGTAATGTTGATGTATTTCCTCATCTGGAATTATTGCTGTATGATCGCAAAACCCGTCAATTGTCATGTTGATTGCTGCAATAATCTTTCTCATATTTAATTTTGAGTGTTCGTTATTTTGATTACTTGTGGTATATCGTCTTACAATGATGGCTATCGTTGATGCTTTATGCAGGGCCGGATAAACATTCTGCACCGTCCCCATCTGCTCGCACTACTAAAGTAGTTTAATCCCACTCACTTTCATAAACCACTACCACGGACTTGCAAAAAGCATTTGTTAGGTTGCATTTTTATCAGGAACTGGGCACACCATTAACCACCGAAAAGACTTAGGTAAAATGCACACTCTGTCCGTAGAGTTCCGCAAAATATCAGAAAGTTTAACTCAAAACCTAAGATAATATTTCTTCATTATGTCTTTTCTAGGTACTGTCATTAACAACCATTCTTACAATGAATTTGTTAACCGTTTTTTAGCTTTTTATTGTGAAAACACCAACAAAGGCAAGACTTAGCGAAACAGTCAGCTGCAACTGTTTCACTTTTGCCGAATTTCATCTGTGTTATACACAAGAACACGCTCACCTGCCGTCACTGGTAAATAAATCAACCCCTATTTCTCCCCGTAATAAAAACTCAGCCCTACAGTATTTCTCATAACTGTAAAATATTTTCCAACAGTTTACAAGTTTGATTACATATCACCTTCTTTTAAAACAAGAGATAATTTAACATGTTTCATATTTATAATTGCTACAAGTTTAGCATGAGGTACTATGAAAAATATTGTATTAATAATGTTTTTGATGTCTTTTCAATTAATTGTCGCCATATATGGTGGATGCAATAAAACTAAGACCTTTACTTTACCACCCTCTTTCCAACCTGCTTCAAAAAAAGCTGATAAGCCGGTTATCAGATATACTTATCATATTATTTCTGGCACTGAAAATACCTATGGCTACAATATTTTTGACGGAAAACACCTTCTTATTCATCAACCCACTATTCCTGGTCAACCTTCTAATAGAGGTTTTAAAAATAAAATTGACGCTCAAAAAGTAGCCGCGTACGTTATCACGAAATTGAACGATAATATAATGCCGCCAGGCGTGTCTGACAAAGAACTTAAACAGATGAATATTAAATTCTAATGTTAAACCTTGATTATGAGAAATTTAATTACAGGTATTTTACTAATTAGTTTGAGTTTACAAGCTTGTAAAAAGAGTTCGGAAGATAGCTTAAAACCACCCTTGACATCTCAGTCGGATATTAAAACCCTTGCAGCAGGTTCATGGACCCGAAAGGCGGACCGACCCGGATTTGCAGGTGCATTTTACGGAGTACAATTTAGTATAGATGGCTTGGTATATATGGGCTATGGCGGGCATGAATCTGGTAATGACCCTACTTTTTGGGAGTACAATCCATCAACTGACAGCTGGACTCAAAAGGCAAATTCACAAGGTGGGCATACTTTTTCAGAAATGGCCAGCTTTAGTATAGGGAGGAAAGGGTATTATGCAACTGGTGGCCAGGGCGATCAATCGAATTTTTATGGCGACGAATTTTTTGAATATGATCCTGCAGCCAATGTCTGGACACGTAAAGCAAACTTTCCTGGCGAACCAAGAAGGAGAGCAATCGGCTTTAGTGTGGAAAATAAAGCGTACATAGGTTTAGGTTATTTATACGATGTATCTGATGCAAGCCTCACCTATTATACCGATTTGTGGGAATATACCCCCAAAAGCGACTGCTGGACAAGAAAAACGGATGTTCCATTAACAGGTAATGATATTTCGGAAGGAATATCTGGAGTTGTTTTTGGTTTAGGGAAATATGGATATTTCAAGTCTGGCGGCAGCTCACAGGACTTTTGGCAATTTAATCCTGCTTCAAACCAATGGATCAAAAAAGCAGACTTTCCAGGAGTAGGCCGCACTAACGCAGTTGGTTTTGCTGTTGGCGACAAAGGTTATATCGGTACTGGCAGAAGGTACGGTGCGAATGGGTCAGAATTTTTAAAAGATTTCTGGGAATATAACCCCGAAAGCGATCAATGGTTACAACAAGCAGATTTTAGTGTAAGTACAAACGGGGCCTTTGGTGCAGGTACTAAAAACAAAGGGTATATAAAACCCGGCGAATCAGATAGAAATACACGAGATAACACAGACTTCTGGGAATTTGATCCTTCTGGTTTTAATTAAAGGGATTATGCTTAAAAGGTAATATTTCGAACCTAGCAGGATTTTGAGAAGGGATTGTCCCAAAGGGATCCCTTCGGGACAACGAAAATCCTTTTTGCTCTCCTTAGTCTGTCGAAGGAGCCAGAGCAAAAAGATTGCTCCAAAGGAGTCCCTTTGGGACAGTGTAAAGTCGCCCCCGGTAGGCTCAAGGCAGGCAGGGAACGCCCAAAAGAAGTTATTAAAAATTAAACTTAAATTAATAGGCTATGAAAAAACTAACATTGATGGCAAGTATTTCGTTTCTGCTTTTTGTAATAGGATGCGCTAAAGATGAAATAAAAACCGCTGACAAAACAGCGCAAAAAACTGGTTTAACCAATGAAGAAAATGGAGATGGTAACTGGACACAAAGAGCCAACTTTATTAAAACACGACTTTCAAGTGCGAGCTTCTCAATTGGGAACAAGGGATATGTAGGTTTAGGATTGGATTCGAATCCGCAAGGTAATGGCTTTATTGCTTATAGTGAATTTTGGCAATATGATCCCGCATTTGATAGTTGGAGTCAGATAGCTGATGTACCCACCGAAGGCAGGTTTGATGCAATTGCCTTTGCAACGAGTACTAAAGGATATATTGGTTTAGGAAGAAATTCTGGCTTTAAGATTTTTCAAGATCTTTGGGAGTATAACGTATCTACCAATGCCTGGCATACAAGAGCCCGCTTTCCTGGAATGCATCCTGACAAGGCAGTTGCCTTTTCAATTCATAACAAAGGTTATGTAGGTACTGGTAGTTGTGGCCAAATATATTTAAAGGACTTTATGCGATTCGATCCGGACAAAAATAAATGGGAAGGAATATCCGAATTTCCAGGCTCTAGGAGATCGGGCGCCATCAGCCTCGCCACCGCTAATAAAGGGTTTGTAGGCTTCGGGTATAATACCGCAGAAGGTGGGTTAAACGACTTTTATGAATATGATCCGCTCACAGATGTTTGGACCCAAAAGGCGAGTATAGATGAGGGCGAGCGTTTTCAACCAAGCGGGTTTACCATTGGCGAAAACGTGTATATATTTTCTGGTTCCCATGGTAGATTCTATCCAGAATATGGGCAAATAAAAAATGATTTTTGGAAATATAATATTACAACAGGTGTTTGGGTTAAACAACCTGCCTTTCCTTTAACACCCAGAATGGATGCAGCATGGTTTAATATCGGGAACAAGGGTTATATTGGAGGAGGTATATACTTTCCTGATATGCATAAAAGTATGTTGCCCGATTTTTGGGAGTTCTCAGAAAATTAGTTTGAAACCGAACGCAGAATCTAAACCAAAATCCCAACCCTTTAGTCATTTATGGAAAACTCATACCTTTTTCGGCTGATTGGATGGGCATGGTTACATCATGCTTAAGTTCATCTTACGTTAAGTACTAGTCGACCACGATCAGAGCAGCCAATCTTTTAGAATTTCCATTGAGGTACCAACGGCAGGACAGGGAAGAATACTTAATAGTTTAACCGAAAGACAGAATATATCAATTTTGGCAACCTAATTAACTAGAAACTCTTCCAAAAACCTACTAGATGAATCAAAAACGCATTTGTATGGATTCCCTATCATAGCCATCCTGTATTTGCCAGATTAAGTGAATGTGATTTGGCATAATTACAAATAAAGCCCCTAGCCCCCTGAAGGGGAATAAGGCGGAAATCGTTGCCTTAAAAAATGGTGGATGATACTTGTAGTTGATGTGCACAGGGCGAATCAACATAAACTTATTTTGTGGAAACAGGAGTAATACACTACATTGGAATACCTGATTTGTTGAAGACAACACCAACAAAGGCGGAATCGTCTCCCGCCGACAATGTCGCAAACTACTCCCTATTTGTCTTGTTATGCCCCGCTTTCTCTGGTATTATACTTTAAATTTGTATAACCTAAAAAAAACAGAGCTTATGAAAACACTACGGTTCACAAAAGAAATCAATGCACCTGCGCAAAAAGTCTGGGATACACTGTGGAACGAAGCCACTTATCCCCAATGGACGGCTGAGTTTAATCCTGACCCTAACGGCGGTTCTGCTATGCAAAGTGACTGGAAGATAGGCGGGAAAACATTATTTCTGGATATGAAAGGCAACGGGATGGTTAGTACCATAAAAACCATTAATGAGCCGTATGAAATTGTATTTGAGCACTTAGGTGAAGTTATTGCCGGAACAGAAGACACAACGAGTGAAAAAGTAAAGAGTTGGGCAGGTTCGCTGGAAGAGTATCACCTATCCGAAAGTAACGGGATTACCACTCTTACAGCTTCTGTACAATCGGGGGAAGAATGGGCAGCGATGATGAACAACGGCTTTACTAAAGGCTTGGAAACAGTAAAGAAAATTTCTGAACAGTAAATACCTTAAAAAACAAAAAGTATGAAAACTCCTGTCGCCAAATCACTGGCAATTATTATCCCCGGCTATCGCATGCACAGCCAAACATTCAACAACATGTTGGATGGTATTCAGGAAGCGGATGCACAAACCCGCATTGAAAATAAAACCAACCATTTCACCTGGATGGTAGGTAACCTGGTTAACTGCCGGTATTGGCTCGCAGGCATTTTAGGTATTCCTGAAAAGGACCCGAATGAAGACTTGTTTAAGGACGCAAAAGCCTTGGATATAAACGCCAAATATCCCTCATTGGATGAGCTAAAGAAGGAGTGGCATAAGATATCCCCTCTTTTATATCAAAAACTCTTAAATATTGAGGAGGCTGAACTTATGCAGCCATACGAATTTGGGATGAACATTTCTTACGTAGAAGAGAACAAACTCAACATGGTTGGAATGTGCATAGACCGCGAAAGCTACCTTTTCGGGCAATTAGGTTTGATGCGAAAGATATTAAATTACCCGGGTGTTAGATATGATGTGGATGATAGCTTAGGCTATTAACCGCTCATAAATAATATCCCCAAGTCGGCGCAAGTATGCAGCAGGAGATCTGAGTGCTGAGTACTTGTGCCTTTATACTTAACTTAACATTTCCGGTTTTTAAAGTTCCGATCCTCCTTTATTTCTTTAATCTGGCTAAGCATACTTAAACCATGAGCGGTAGGGTGACAACACCATAGTTGTTCGGAAGATCAAGAGGGAGGTGATTTAAGATAAATCTGTACTAATTCTGGATTTCCCCCACACATTAAAACAAAGTCTTCCAGTAATGCTCTTTCAAGATTATCAATGAACTTTTGCTTCATGATCTTGTACCCCTTAAGACTATT
>JAQBOG010000005.1 GCA_028288165.1 Sphingobacteriales bacterium
TTTCACTCGAATATTCTACGCCCTCATTGCCGGGCGGGGGCTAGTCCTTTTGAGATCAAAAGGACCAAAAATCTTGTGTCTTCCGCAAGATGCCTTGGGCGCAAAAAGGCTGCCCGCATTTAAACATCAGCACGGCTGCGTTTGTTTCCCTGAAGGGCGCTCTTCTCCCCCACTTCGGAAACAAGCCAATACCTTTCCCGTTGCACAGGGCCAGCACCTGATGTTTAAATTTTGCCGGCATTTGGGAACACACGCATGGCGGGAATAGCATGGGTTGGGTTTTGTGGTTGTTTGATGTTTGGCGGTATTATATTGAAATTGCTAGTAAGCACTTAACCAGATCTCTTCTGGGGTTATAATGACAAAGATGCTAGATATGGGAATTTCGAATGAACTGGGATTTCGGGACGGCCTCATAAGATTAGCGTTAAAAAATATTGGATGATGGCTGTTTGGTGTTTTCGATTATCAACTGCATTAAGCAATCCGGAGAAGTGATAAGCGAAGATTAAGTGTAAATGGATATTCGTCACGGCTTGGATTGCGCTTGAGCCAGCATTCAATATTTTAGCTAAGATTATGAAGCCTTGACCTTTTGCTTCTTTTCTGTCAAGAGAAAAGAAGTAGGCCTTCCGGCGGCTATGAGCCGGACACATGCTATACCGACATGCTATATTTAGGTGGCCTGTGATTGCAATAAGATGTTTGAACCATCAATATGGTGGTGTGAAAGCAAATATCCTACACAATCAAACATCCAACGCCCTCATTGCCGGGCGGGGGCTAGTCACTTTGATGCAGAGGTTGGTGTCATCACCAACATTTTAAAAAAAGCCAAGAATTAATGTTATGTCCACTTTTTTATTTACAAACAAGTATTGGAATTTATTTCAATACATTGCGTCAACTTGATTTTAAATGGTATTTACGTCCAATTCACAGCCGTTACTACCAAATTCACATTGGTACAAAATCCATAACATCAGCGTATTAGATTTGATCAAAACAAAGAATACTATGAAAAAAAAGATCTTATTTATTGCGCTGCTTTCCTTCCAATTTATCGCTTATAGCCAACAAAAGCAGGTTATTGATACAGTCTATCAACCTACACTGGTAGACCATAGTCCTGCTGGCCTCGGGGTTTTAATTGGAGACAATCAGAGCCATCTAGGGAAAGAAGAAGCAGAATTTATTTTAGTGTCTAAGCCAACTATCCAGGAATCAGTAATTGATAAAGATGGAGCATTTCACATAAAAGCCTTTGTGAATAACGATTATTTTAATATTGTAGCCAAAGGTATTAACGAAGATAATATTCGTTACTATACAGCTTATATGGCTAATTATTTTGATTCGAAGCCAAACGACAAGGTATTTGACAGGTTATTACAAATTCCTTTATATACTGGAAATGCAGGTTATTCATTTTTAAATGCTGGCTCTATTAACTTAGACAAAACGGATGGTCGTAATTATCTTTTTGTTATAAAAGATAACCGAACTGAGAAAATCATTGCCACAATGTATTTAGATTTTATTTTTCCTAAACCTATGCCATATCTTATATCCATAGACGATGGACTTTTGTTTGTTTATTCAATCAGCCAAGTTAGTACCTATATTTCCCCTCGAAACTTAATAAAATTCACACAACAAATAAAGGATAATAACATAGTTAAAACCACATTTAACTCGCAAACAAACCTGCCAGATCATTTAAAGTTGCCTTCAGACAAGAACTCTTTTATCATTCAGTTTAAAAGTTTGAGACTTAATGCACTTAATAGTTTTCAGTATAGTTTAGATAATAGGTGGTTTCATAATAGTACTGCCAAGAATTATAATCCTTTTATTGTTTTAAAAAATCTCGATCCTGGTAAACATACTTTATATGTACGATATGCTGACGATAGCAAGAGTCCTGAGTTTGTATATGAATTTGAAATTCAGCCCAGTTTGATACAAACCACATGGTTTAAGGCTTTTTTGGGAGGACTTTTTATTTTAATAGTTACAGGTTTGTTTTTAAATTTTAAATTCAAAAAACAAAAGCGAATATTGAGGGAAGAAAGCGCCAGAAAAAACGAACTTCAAAATCAAATTTCATCTCTAAGAGCACAATTAAACCCACATTTTATTTTCAATGCACTTAACTCTATTCAGGGTTTGGTAAATAAAAACGATTTGGAAGGTTCTAACCGGTATATATCTAAATTCGGCTCGCTTATGCGTGACATACTCGAACAAAATAACAAAACAACCCATGCGCTGGCCCTTGAGGTAAAGCAGTTAGAATCTTACCTACAGTTAGAGCAGCTGCGATTTCGATTTAGCTACCAAATAAATATTGAAGATGCTATTAATACCGCAGAAACAGATTTCCCGGTAATGTTACTTCAACCATTTGCAGAAAACGCAATTAAGCATGGCATATCCGGAAAAAAAGAGAATGGTAATATCTCACTTCACTTTACACGAAATAGTAATGACATGCAGGTAGTGATTCAAGATAACGGAAGAGGTTTTAATATGAATGAAACATCTGACGGATATGGCATAAAACTGATAAAAGAACGAATTACCGTGTTAAACGAGTTGTATAAAGAACAGCCAATTACTTGTACTATTCATGCCGTAATTGATCAAAGAACCACTGTGACTTTATTATTTCGAGATTGGCTGTAAACTAATAATTTTAATTACCTATCTGAAGCTATGAGCCTTAAAGCCATTATTATAGATGATGAACAAAACAACATTGATAACCTGCAAGAGCTATTGCGGAAATATTGTACAGATGTAATTATTACAGCAACTTCCTGCGACGTTGATGAAAGCATTCAGCTAATTAAAGCTTCAGATCCTGATCTTATTTTTTTAGACATTCAAATGCAGGAAAAAACGGGATTTGACATATTAAAAGCCCTCGATAACTATACGTTTGAAGTGATTTTTGTAACGGCTTATGACCACTATGGAATACAGGCTATAAAATTTGCAGCAATAGATTATTTGCTTAAGCCAGTAAATTATGAAGAACTACAAATAGCTGTTAAAAAAGCTTCAGTAAAGGGCCAGCAAAAGAAACAAAATCTTCAGCTGGAAAATCTGATACAACTGATACAGCAAAAGCCAAATGGCAAACAGAGAATAGCACTACCATTGGCAAAAGAAATCAGATATGTTCGTGTTGAGGATATTATCAGGTGCGAATCTTCTAACAATTACACCACTTTTTATTTTACAGACGGTGAAAGACTAATTGTGTCAAAACCTATTTATGAGTATGAAGATATTTTGGAAAAATATCAATTTATAAGGTGCCATCAGTCACATTTAGTTAATAAAAAATTTATCAAAAGCTGGGTAAAAGATGACGGCGGGTATTTGCTATTAGAAGATAAAACACAAATTCCTGTATCACGTCAGAAGAAAGAATTTATTAGGGAAATGCTACAATAGAAATGTGATAATTGATTATCATAGAATAGCTTCGCCGAACAATTTTCTGCTTTTTCGAGGTTGGTATCCCAACCACCGTCTTAAAAAAGATGTGAAGGCCTCCGGTTCGAGTCCTTTATTTCCCACTTTGTAGTTCTTATGGTGCAAATTAAAAACTGATTTTGTTCAGAATATTTGGTTTGAATCCACGCAGGGAAACTTTTGACATTTCTTAGACGGCAAGATAAACTTAGTATAGTAAATGAATTAATATCCTTAAAAAAAATAGCACTCAGTTTATATTTTTAATCATTTCTATAGCTATAATTGCAAAACTAAAATGCATATGAAATATACGCTTGCAATAATCTGTTGTTTTTTTCTTAATTATTCCTTTGCTCAAAAAACAGACCTCGATAAGGGCTTAATTGCTTTTGATGCAAAAGACTTTAAAAAAGCTATAGATAAATTAAAACCGTACGCAGAACAAGGGAATTGTTTAGCGCAATTCGCAGTAGGTTTTTCGTATATGTATGAGCCTCGTATTAAAAATGACTCATTAGCCAGACATTGGCTTGAATTAGCTGCAGATCAAAAACAGCCTAAAGCAATGGGGCCATTATCAGTAAATTACTTTTCTGCAGAAGAAGGATCTATTGTTAAAGCTTATATGTGGGCAATGTTAGCGGCTGAATACGATCCCATACAAAAAATGACATCTACCAGGTTGGTTATAAAGGGATATCTTAAACCAGAAGAATTAGAGCAAGCAAATAAGTTGATCAACGTTTATAAAGAGCGTTGGGGAAATGCACCAGACTGTCGATAGATATAGATAACATGTTGATGCCGAGTTTTGTGTCCCCACCAACGTCTTAACTTAAAAGAATCGTAAATGCCACAAACCCATTCACCCCTAAACCTGGGTGAAACGGATACAAGCCATGCGCCTAAGGCCCGAGGCGTATGAGTGTAACACGGGACTACCAAAAAATAGATGCAGAACAGCATCTTTTCCAAAATACAATACCTCAACCAAAACCCCTCTCCGGACTACTGTGTACCCACAAGTTTTTTATTAAATTGCGGAAATATTTGTTGAATGGATCCATTATTTCAACCAAACTTCACTAATCGTTTTCATGATAAGCGATTAGAAAAAAAGGGCTTCAATTAGTT
>JAQBOG010000013.1 GCA_028288165.1 Sphingobacteriales bacterium
CCAGTTCGACCAAACAGAAAAGTTCCACGGATAAAGAAACTAAAGCGCAGAGCAGGTAAGTATCAAGCCTTAACTAATTATAAAAGAGCGATGTAATCCTTAACTTAATGACATTGGGATACCGGCCTGTGCTTAAGGCTTGTGGAGTATGAACGGAAAGCGGGGCTGCCAATTGCCAAGCAGTACAAGCCTTGCTTTTCGCAAATCAATACGTCCTTGGCCTATCAATACAACCTTATATTAGCGCATGTAAGTGGATTAATTATTTCTGAGATAACTCAATTAACTATCACGTTAAGTTCAAATATCTATATTTAGAAGGTTTTTCTTCCATCCTAACTTATATGTGCCGTTTAGCAATTTTATCACTGTTATTTATCTTGTTGGCCACTGGCTTTTCTTCTGCACAAACTGTTGTTGAAATAGAAAGGTGGTCGCGAATCGAAAAATACATCCGGATAGACTCGAATTTAATTAGCTTAAGCAAAGAGGTGGAGAAGATAAGAGTGGATGCGGCCAAATCTGGAAATGATTTGGATCATGCCAGAACGCTGTATTACCAAATGCTTATAAAAGGCCGGAGGACAGAAGACACGCTGTATTTTAAAAACAGTGCATTTATTGATAGCATTTTGATGGCTCCATCGGCGCCTGGAGCACTCAAATCGTTGATGCATATTATGCAAGCTAAACGCTTGATAGATTTCGATAAGAAATACCTGAGGTTTAGAAAAGATAAATATGAAATCAAGAATCTGCCTTATAACTACGCTAAGTTGAGTGCTTCGGCCATTGACAGCATTATAAAAGGGCATTTTACTGAAGCCCTAAAGGAAAAAGGTTCCGAATTTAAACACAATCGCAACCTGTTATGGTTAAGCTCGAATGAAGATGTATTTCTATTCGACCCTTCCTTAACGGATATTGTGTGGGTTGAACTCATCGATTATTCCTTGAGAAAGGGAGTCAATTTAGATATCCCGGCAGATAGGTTAAGTGCCTTGATAACGCAACCAGCCACCCCTTTTTTTAATGTGGTTGATAGTTTAGCTACTAAATCCACGCCAAACTATCCCACAATCAAAGCCTATAAAAAATGGCTAGAAAGCAGCAAGGCAGATTTTAAAAAGCATGCATTTATTGAAACATTGCTACTGAAATATCTTTTCCTTTCTCATCAAACCGATTCCGCTGTTCTGGCGGCTTATAAGAAGTATTTGTATGAGTGTACAATTTCACCAGTAGACATGGTAAAGGCTCATGGGGTGTATCAGCTTTGTTTATTGTTGTATAAAGAGGGTTTACTGTATGAAAGTACTCGGGATGTAAAGTATAAGCATTTAATGAAGGAATTGTTGATGCTTTACGATAAAAACAGGGAACTGATTAATACCTTTTCGTCGTTTAAACCAGTTTTAAGTAAGTTGGAGCGGGGCATTACTCAAACTAAATTAAAGCTGGAAATGGTAAATGCCGCTTTGCCCGGGCAGCCGATGTTATTAAGTATTAGCTACAAAAATGTAAAAACAGTTTATTACCGCATTATTCATAAAAATGTATTCAACAAGGTTCTGACAGAAAACCCCTATAACAAACTTCCTCTGTTTCGAATTAAGCCTCTGGTAACCGATTCCATCGCTCTTCCTGCAAATCAGGACTATAATGGCCATGCGGCTTATGGTAAATTGAATGAATTGCCTTTTGGTGATTATTATCTTCTTTTTTCTACCGAGAAAGACGGAGCCGCTGATGACGATAAAATGGGTTACCTGCCCTTTGTAGTAAGTAATTTAGTACCTGTTTACACGGATAATAAAGTATTTATTTTGGACAGGAAAACTGGAGTCCCGGTAGTAGGAGCTGAAGTGCAGGGTTTTTTGAAGAATTACACCAATCCGGAGCCTAGTCTTCGGACGGGTAAACTCATTGAAAGGCATTTTATTGGGATAGGTGGGTACGCTTTGATAAATAGTGATACGATTAACACACTCAAAGTAATTTTTAAAGGAGATACTATTGAGGAAAACTTTTTTGTCCAAAAGCAATCACAGCAATCGCAGCCCGACGAACTGTTTAATAAAGAGGAATATGATGATTTGGTCGAATATCATGATGATCAAGTTCGGATGCACATTTTTACAGATCGAAGTATTTACCGACCAGGCCAAACTGTTTTTTATAAGGCAATAGTGCTTACCCGGAATCCGAAAACAGGTGAAATGATGTTATTTAATAAAAGGCAGCTGAAATCGGGCATGTTTAATAATGTGTATAAAAAATGGCTTTTAGAAAACGAACCAGTGCTTTTTGTTTCAGACCCAATGAACCGGAAGACAGACTCTGTTAAATTAACTACCGATAACTATGGTTCCTTTTCTGGCTCATTTGTAATACCTAAAGCGGCAACAACAGGTGAATGGTCAATTGAATCTGACTATATTGAGGTTGATGATGCTAACTATGGTAGTTTTCAAGTAGAAGAATATAAGCGGCCAACGTTTGAAATTACGATTGAAAAGCCTAAGAAAATGCTGCTTCCAGGAGATGATTTTTCATTAAAATTTAAAGTAAAATCTTTCACAGGGACTGCCTTAAATGGTTTGCCTGTTAAGTATCGTATTGAACGGAATGGCTATACGCCTAGCAGTAATTATAGTAGTAATGTTCTTGCAGATAGTACATTAACTACAGACGAGAAGGGTGAACTTACCGTTACGATAACCGATACGCTTTTGAAACGGCTTAAGCTTTTAGATAAAATAACCGGTAATTATACTTACAGTATCGATGTTGATGTAAAGGATGCAACCGGAGAATCTGTAGAGCTGGAGGAGAGTTTCTCTGTTTCGAGCCATCCAATAACGATTAATATACAAACCTCAAGTATCTACGATAGAGCATTAATAAATCCATCCAATGTAAGTACTGTTGCCGAAAATGAAGGCACAGTTAGTAAAACGGTAAAAATTAAAGTTTACCGAATTTTGAGCAGAAAAAAGGTTGAAATGTATCGTTATGGATATGTGCAACCTTTTTTGCCCGATGAGTGGATTTATAGTAAAGATGATCTGCAAAAATGGTTTCCTTATCATCACTTCAGTTCTACGCCAGAAGTAGACAAAAAAGAGCTGGCTTATGAAACTTCAGTAAATACTACCACCTACGAAAAACTGGTTCTCGATCAATCAAAACTAACGGCAGGAGAATATGAAATTGAAGCATCTGTTGAAGGAAATGGACAGATCATAGGGATTACCAACAGAACCTTCAAAGTATTCGATTCACAAAACAAAAGCATTCCAGCTAAGGCTACTGATTTTTCGTATGTAAAAAGTACATCTGTAAAAACGGGGGAGAATATCAAGTTATATACTGGTTCTTCAATAGGGGGGGTTTCTATTTACCATTTGAATTATGCCACTAAAAATAAAGGAGGAGTTACTTACAAGCAGCAGTACTTTTTCAAAAATGAAGAGTCAGGGTTAAATGAATTTGAGTTTAAAGTTCCTGATAACGTATATGAGCAGCTTGTGCTGACAAAAATAAACGTGAGGAATAATGAAGTAAATAGAACGGAGGAACGATTTTTTATTCCGATTGCTGAGAGTGTAAATCCCGAAATCGTCATAGAAAGTTATCGGAAAGTGTTGGTTCCGGGAGCAGCAGCCACGTTTACGGTTTCTGTTAAAACGAAGAATCGGAATACAGCGGTGCAATTAATGAGTACCATGTACGACGCTTCCCTGGAAAAACTAGAGAAGCATCGTTGGAAGACTCCTGAAATGGTTAATACAGGCTTTTTCAGGTTAAATGCACATTGGACACAAACCGTTCACTCGACAGTTAGTGGGGCTATAAGTACTTTACCCAAAGAATTTTTCCAGGATAATGCAGTACTTGATGTTGGCCAGGCCCTACAAGGAAGAGCTGCTGGTGTGAGTGTTACCTATCAAAATAGCTCTTTGAACGAAATAGTTGTTGTGAGTTATGAAAGTCAAAGAATGTACGGAGTGACTGGTGCATCCAATACCATTAGGATACGCGGAACAACATCACTAGCTGATTATAAACAACCACTAATCATTGTAGACGGAGTAGTTTATGCAGGAGATTTAAGTAGTTTAAGCCCGACGGGAATTTCAGAAATGATGGTTTTGAAAGGTGCTGATGCAAGTGCAATTTATGGTGCAAGGGCGGCAAACGGAGTTTTGGTAATTAGTACCAAAGGACCTATAGTTTTGCCTGAAGGGGATGCACCTGAACCCGCTATTAAAATCCGCAAAAACTTTAATGAAACAGCTTTCTTTTACCCGAAGGTATATGCCGGGACAGATGGCTTTTATACCCTCACTTTTACAATGCCCGAAAGTGTAACCGCATGGAACTGGAAAATGCTAGCACATACAAAAGATGCCCGTTTCGCTTATACAGAGCGAACAATAAATACCCAATTAAATTTGATGGTACAACCACATATGCCACGGCTGTTATATCAGGGTGATAAAATTAACCTACAAAGCAGAATCAGTAACATGGATACCACTGCCGTTAAGGGAACCATCACTTGCTTAGTCGAGGATGCCATTACTGGCCAAGATCTTACGTCAATGGTTTTAGCAGATCATGAAAAAGCCTTTTCTGCAGATAAGAAGCTGAGTACGTATACTGGCTTTTTGCTTTCTGTTCCTGCAAACCAAATGAATCCTTTGAAAGTTGTCATCAAAGCAGCTACAGGTTCAAAAGCAGATGCGGAAGAGCATATTATTCCGGTGTTTAGTACCAAGGTGTTTATTGATAAGGTGGTTCCGATTGCTTTAAAAAGTAAGGAAGAAACTATTTTTAAAAACATGGGGCTCCCTGCCGATGCAGAAGTATACGGTTTGGGTGTATCTGTTAAACAAATGCCTCAAGCTGCGCTCATCAATTCGCTTACTTGGCTTGCTAGCTATTCTTTTAATTGTGCAGAGCAAACGTTCAACAAGCTCTCGGCAAATGTTACGGCCTTAAACATCATGCGGTACGATAAAACTGTTCAATCACTATATCAAAAGGCGAAGGAAGATGTTACCAAGGAAAATACCACAGTCCAAAAACTGCCGACTGAATTAGAAAGCATGGAGCTGCCTTGGTTAAAATTAGCTGGTAAAAGAGCAGAACAGCAAAAGCAATTATTCAATTTATTGGATACCGTTAAAACGAATGAAAAAATCGACTTGTTCCTGGCCAGATTATATCAACTCCAAAACGCAGGTGGCGGAATCGCTTGGTTTGATGGTGGAAACAGTAGCAGTTACATTTCTAAATACATCTTGGCAGGCTTCGGAAGGATAAAAAATGATGGATGGAAACCGGCATCCAAAAATCAAGTTAAACACCAAGACTTCGTTGATAAATTATTATACTACTGTAAAAGCGAAAACAAGGATGCTGCTAACCCCATTATCGAGAATTATACACTATATGCATTGAGTTATTGGAAGGGTAAAAATGATTTTTCAACAGGTGATTTAGATCGGATAAAAAATAGTTTGAAGCAGCATTGGTCGGCAATAAATCGCTTGCCTCTTTCTGACCAGGCCTTGCTTATTACCGCTACCTATAGATTTACAATCAGCTCTGATCCGCTAAGAATCAGAGCGAAACAACAGTTGTCAAGTATCCGTGAGCTGGCCATTGAAGATGCACAAAATGGAATTAGATGGAAAGCAATTTCTGATTATGATAATTTGAATACCAGTGCTGAAGAAACTCTGGCCTTCCTGGCAGAAGCTTTTGATGAAGAAGCGAAAGACAAAACAGTTAAACCGGGAATTTTGAAATGGATTTTTTCAGCAAAACCCGAGGAAGGCTGGCGAACTACCAAAGGAACGGCAGCAGCAATCAAATTACTAACTGATGAAAAAGGAACGGTGATGAGTGAAGCCAGTAGTATCTCGCTGATTGATGGAGATCAAACAGTGTCGGTATCAAACGATCTTTTTAAAGGGAATACTTCTGCATTTGTAAAAACAGACCTGAAGGCGAATCCGGTGATTAAAAATTTAACCGATCAGCCATCCAAAGCAGCTGCTAACGTGTACTATTTTACTTCCGCACAAAACCTCGACTCGTTGAACCGACAAGTGAAGTTGAGTAAAAAAATGTATTATCATGATAAAGAAAAAGGATTGCAACCTGTAAAAGCTGGGCAAGTTTTAAAAGCCGGTGAAAAAGTAACCGTTGTTTTATCAATCACTGCCGATAAACCTTTAAAGTTTGTGTATTTGGATGATAAAAGAGCAGCCGCTTTCGAGCCAGTCGAGAATAAAAGCGAATACAAATATCAGGACGGCATCGGTTTTTACCTCTCGGTGCGAGATACCGGCTTGCAATTATTCGCTGAATCTGTGCCTTCCGGAACTTCGAACATCAGCTACGAATTGCAAGTTTCACAGGAAGGAACTTTTTTTATTGGGCCGGCAGTTTTACAATGTATGTATAACCCGGACATTATTTCGTATAGTAATACCGGAAATGTAAGTGCAGGGAAATAGAAACAAAGAACCGTTTATAAGGTTGTAGAAAATTGACGGAATTTGTAGTGAAGAAAAGGAAGAAGTAAGAAATGTAGAATTACCTCCCCGGCCCACTCCTAAAAACAGGAGGGGAGGTATGGCGTGTTTAGTATTTTCATTTATTCATTGTTTTTGAGTAAAATGTCATAGCGTAATCTCCCATTAAATATGATTCCGAAAGTACACGAATATCTAGTCCGTTATACCTGTTCCCTTGTTTTAGGGGAGCTCTGTCGCAGGACTCAGGGGTGGGTATTTTCGAGCGAAATGGAATTATTGAACATTTATAATTCACCTTACAATTCTTACCTACTAACCTCATTCAATCGTTCTAAATCTTCTTTTTTCAATTCCAGTTGGCCTGCTTTTGTTAAATCATTTAGTTGTTCTATACTGGTGGCGCTTACTATGGCTGAGGTAACTACGTCACGTGAAATTAACCAGGCTAGTGAAACTTGGGCAGGAGTAGCTTGGTATTGAGCGGCTATTTCATCAAGTGCTGCTAAAATCGCTAGTCCTTTTTCGTTTAAATACTTTTTGACACCCTGGCCTCGAGGACTTTTATTTAAATCGCTTTCTGAACGGTATTTCCCGGTTAAAAAGCCGGAAGCCAGCGAGTAATAGGGGATTACACTCACTTGGTGTTTTTTGCAAATAGGTTCCAGATCGGTTTCAAAAAGGGTTCTTTCTACCAGGTTATACAGAGGTTGTAACGTTTCATATTTTGGTAGTCCGCGGGTGCTCGCTTGCAATGCTTGTTCTAAACGTTCGGGGGTAAAATTGGAAGCGCCGATTGCCCGAACCTTGCCTTCTGTAATTAACTCGGAATAGGCTTGCAGCGTTTCTTCTATTGGAGTTGACAAATCATCATAGTGACTTTGGTACAAATCGATATAATCTGTTTGTAATCGGGACAAAGATTGTTCGACCATCCGTTTGATGTAATTTTTAGACAAACCTTTTTCGCCATTCATTTCTGAACCAACCTTGGTTGCTATAATTACTTGATCACGTTTCCCATTTTTCTTTATCCAATTGCCGATGATGGTTTCAGATTCTCCGCCTTTATTTCCGGGAACCCAACTGGAATAGGAGTTTGCGGTATCGATGAAATTAAAACCAGCATTTACAAAACGATCTAGCAGCTTAAATGAGGTTTCCTGATCTGCTGTCCAGCCAAATACATTTCCACCAAAGCAAAGTGGTGAAACTGTTAGTTCCGAAGTGCCTAATTTTCGTTGTTCCATAATTTTAGTTTTGAAAATAACGTGAAAATAGGTGCCAAAGTTTCCAAGATTAACTTCCTCTCGTAAAAGTTGCAAACTCAAATAGCAGCAGATTAAGAGTGATTTAAACGCGATTGCAGCGGATACCAGCCTCGTGCTTAAGGCTGGTGCAGTATGAGCGGAAAGCGGGACAGCCTTTTGCAAAGTACTACTAACGTTGCTTTTCAAAAACAACTGCTCCCAACAAATTGAATTAGGAAAGCTTTGAAGGATTTAACTTATGTAAATATAGATTAGATAATATTAAGATGCCGAGGAAAATAATGGGTGTAATGGCCCTGGCAACCGGATCGCCACTATTTAAATGCGCTATGGAAGCCGAAATACATACAATGGCAAAACCTGCATAAGCCCATTCTTTTACTCTGATAGTTATTAAAGGGATGATGATAATGAGGGCACCAATTATTTTGGCGATGGCAAGTTCTATCCTAAAATAATCAGGGTAGCCAAGGTGCTGTATGCCTGCTTTCACCTCCGGATTTACAAAGTATTGTGATGCACTAAATAACATCATTAAGGAAATGATTCCGGTGGTTGACCAATAGATAATTTTATTTTTCATGATTGTTTTTTCTTTTGTATGAGCCACAAACATAATGTACATTCGCTATACATTTTATAGTACTACCCTTTTGGATAGTGCTATACTTGGTGATAGCGGAAATAGCAAATGGAAGAAACAGAAGAAGTTATAGATCATTCAACACAAACTTGTACGCGAATGCTTTTGCACGTACAGGATGCGCTGGAAGTGTTAAATGGCAAATGGAAGCTCCCAATTCTGCTTTGTTTAACATTTGGTGAAAGAAGATTTCGGCAAATTGCCAAAGATATAGGCGGAATTACTGACAAGATGCTTTCTAAAGAATTGAAAGATATGGAGGTAAATAAGCTTATTAAAAGAACGGTTCTTGATTCATTTCCGCCAACGGTTATTTACTCTGTTACGGATCATGGTAAATCATTGAAACCAGTGATTGATGAACTGGCTATTTGGGGCAACAAACATCGGGAGGAAATTATTGGAATAAGGCAGAAAGAAAAGTCATGATATAAAACTGCGGCGTTAATACGACGGAAAATTTGGAAATGGTAAGCCTTTCCGTCGCGGTATTTACAAACCTTCAAAACCTCAGAGCGCTTTTGAGTTCTCTCTACTTTCTATATCTTTAGTGCTTATTGCTCATCTGTTTTTATGATGGGAAACTAAGGATTTGAGATTTACAGGTGCTTGCACTACAAAATATACATATGATGGATGACGATAATTCAATAAATAGCTTAAAGGAAGCACTCAAGTTTTCACCGAATAATGTTCCGTTAAAACAACACCTGGCTGAAACATTACTTAGAGCCAACAGACTAGACGAAGCCGAGATTGAATATGCGGAGCTATTGAAAATATCGTCTGATACAAAGTCAAAAGCTGGTTTGGCAAAAACTTTTTTTCTGAAAGGAGAATACTCCAAGTGCAATGTAATATTGGAGGAAATTGTGGATAAAGGACTTCAAGATTTTGAGATCTTGATTTTGCATGCCAGGGCGTTATTAAAAGAAAAGTCTGTTGGTCATGCCATTGAGATTTATAGACAAGCATTATCACTTAATCCCACTTACCAGGATGAAGAACTTGACAAAGAATTACGGGTATCGGGTGCTGAAGAAGAAACGTATTTTGAAGATGAAGTAGATAGTTATTTTATTCAAAAGCCTTCTATCGGTTTTGATGATGTAGGAGGGATGACGAATGTGAAGAAAGAGATTGAGATGAAAATTATCAAACCTCTTTTACATCCGGATTTATACAAAGCGTATGGTAAGAAAGTGGGTGGTGGCATTCTCTTATATGGCCCTCCGGGATGCGGTAAAACGTACATCGCTAAGGCTACAGCAGGCCAGGTAAATGCAAAGTTTATTTCTGTAGGGTTGAGCGATATTTTAGATATGTGGATTGGCAACAGTGAAAAGAACCTACATAATATATTTGAAATAGCCCGGCAAAATACGCCTTGTGTATTGTTTTTTGATGAGATTGATGCTTTAGGAGCCAGTAGGAGTGATATGAAACAATCCAGCGGCAGGCACTTAATTAACCAATTTTTACAAGAGTTGGATGGCGTTGACAATAACAACGATGGCATTTTGGTATTAGGTGCTACCAACACGCCCTGGCATTTAGACCCTGCTTTTAGGAGACCTGGCCGGTTTGATAGGATTATTTTTGTGCCGCAACCGGATGATGTAGCCAGAGAATCAATACTTAAGTTGAAACTTAAAAATAAACCGGTTGAGAATATCGACTATGCCCAAGTGGCTAAGAAGATAGAAAATTTTTCGGGCGCAGATATCGAAGCGTTGATTGACATTGCGATTGAAGAAAAATTGGAATCGTCATTTATTGATGGAATACCAAAACCAATTAGTACTAAAGATTTATTGAATGCGAGTAAAAAGCACAAGGCTAGCACACAAGAATGGTTTGCAACAGCCAAAAACTTTGCATTGTTTGCCAATGATGCCGGTTTGTACGACGATATTTTGCTGCATCTAAAAATCAAGAAATAACATGACCGAAAATATTATTAGCCGAGCCAGTATTTTAATACAGCAGAGAAGATATGCTGAAGCCGAAAAGTTATTAAAAGATTTATTGAGCAGCAATCCTGATAACGTTCAAATACTTACCCTGTTGGCCGAAGTGAATCTGCAACAGGATAATTTGGAAAATGCCGAAAATTTAATTAATACAGCCATCGGACTGGATCCGGAATTTGGATATCTGTTTTATATCAAAGCTCGGGTTGATATACAGAAGGATAAGTACAATGAGGCTGAAAAAAATCTTAAACTGGCATTGGAGCTTGATCCAGCCAACGGCGATTATTATGCTTTGTGGGCTTCCGTTAAATTAACCAGAAAGCAGTATGAAGGCGCCTTGGAACATGCCAATAAAGCATTAGAACTTGATGCGGAGAATATTTTAGGTTTAAACGTAAGAAGCTCCGCCTTATTAAAATTAGACAGAAAGGAAGATGCGTTTATAACTATTGAAGGCGCATTAAGGGAAGATCCGAATAATGCCTACACACATGCAAATTATGGCTGGAACTTACTTGAAAAAGGAGATTCAAAGAAGGCATTGGTTCATTTTGGTGAAGCATTGAAAAATGATCCCTCTTCGGGATATGCACAGGCAGGCATGGTGGAAGCGCTAAAGGCGAATAATTTTGTTTATAAGGCGTTTTTAAAATATACATTCTGGATTAGCAATTTAACTGCTAAATACCAGTGGGGAGTAATACTTGGATTTTATTTTGGAGTAAAGTTTTTAAGGTCAATAGCTGATAACAATGCAACACTAAGGCCTTTTTTGCTTCCTGTGGTAATCGTTTTGACCATTATTGCTTTTTCTACTTGGATAATTACTCCGTTTAGTAATTTGTTTCTTCGATTTAACAAATTTGGCAAGCACTTACTCAACAGCAAACAGATGTTGAGTTCGAATTTTGTAGCAGCTAGTTTTGTAATCTTTTTATTAGGGGGCTTGGGTTATTTATTGGCTAATGATGAAAAGTTTTTAACCATTGCTGTTTTCGGCTTTGCGATGATGGTACCTTTAAGTACCATGTTTTCTCCAACTAAGTACAAGCATTCTTTAGTAATTTATGCCGGGTTAATGGCATTAATTGGCCTAGGAGCAATTTTTATTACTTTCCAAACAGGTGAAATGGTTAACAGTATAACTACCCTGTTTATTTTCGGTTTTATAGCCTTTCAATTTGTTGCGAACTTTTTGTTGATAAAGCAGAGTAATTATTAGGTGTTCACCGCAGTATAATTTTCATTTGGGCGTTCGGGCGGGCTTTACGTGGCAATCTTTTTGCCCTGGAGAAGGGCAAAAAGGATTTTCACTGCAATCCCTAACGCAAACCTAGCATACTTAAAAAAATCTAACTGCGTTCGTTTAGTGTAATCATGACTTTAATAAATGAAATATTTGAAGAAAAAGGCTTATCTCTTGCAGAAACCAGTTTAGGTGTAATCGCAAGAAACCTCTCTTGGTAGTTACACCTAGACGATTTAATTTTGAGTTTTCCTCACCGCTGCCATCGGATAGAACTCATAATTCCCTAATCCGCTTGCCGGATCATCGGCCATTAAAAGAGCCAATTCAGATTCACTTTCAACCTCTACAATACAGATACCGTAGCCACCTTTTGGGTCGAATACCGGGCCAAGAACTAGCACCGTTCCATTATCTACATACGGTGCCCAGTAAGCTGTATGTTCTTGCATAATGGCTCTTTCGCCGTCGGTCATGTCGTGGATAAATGTAGGACGGGGCGGGTTTAACTTCAGGAAATATTGTTTCTTTTCTGTGCTCATAGTAGAGATGTTACCTTCGTAGAAGATTATAAAAATAGTTAAATCCATGCCGATCGGCAAACCAAATCGATTTCTAAAGAAACGGTCTCTTTCTAAAGAAACGGTCTCTACTAAATAAAATATTTAAAGAAAGTTGTGCAACCAATTAATTGCGCATATATTTGCAACTGAACGGTTGCTAAACAGATTTATGATGAGAAGAGATGTATTTCAGGCAATTGCCGATCCGACTCGCCGAGCGATTATTAGTTTATTAGCCTTACAAGCAATGACTCCAAATGCGGTTGCCGAACATTTTGGGAGCAGCAGACAGGCGGTATCTAAGCATATTAAAATTTTGACCGAATGCCAAATTGTTAAACAAGAACAATTAGGCAGGGAGATTTATTACCACTTTAACCCACAAAGCATGAAGGAACTAGATAGCTTTTTAGAGCCCTTTCGGGCACAATGGGAAGAGCGCTTTAATCAATTGGACAATGTATTAGAAAACTTAAAAAATCAGAAATCATGAGTACAACAAAAAATCAAACAACCATTTCTAAAGATTTAGAAAACAAGAAATTGATGATCGTAAGGGAATTTGATGCACCCTTAGAGCAGGTATGGAAAGCTTGGACGGATAGCGAATTGTTGGATCAGTGGTGGGCCCCGAAACCTTGGAAAGCAAATACCAAGAGCATGGATTTTCGTGAAGGCGGATTTTGGCTCTATTACATGCAAGGTCCGGAGGGAGAAAAATCTTACTGCAGGTTCGATTACCAAACTATTGTTGATCATCAATCTTATACCGGAGTGGATTGCTTTTGTGATGAAAATGGCAATGCTACAGGCGAATTTCCGTCAATGAGTTGGAAAAATGAATTCTCGGAAAGCGATGGTGTGACGAAAGTAGAAATTGAAGTGAGCTTCTCTTCTGTAGCAGATCTTGAAAAAATAATTGAGTTAGGCTTTAATGAAGGCTTTACAGCTGCTCATGGAAATCTTGACGAATTGTTAGCGCAATAATTAATTCTCTGTCCGCAGGGTATTTTATGCTCTGCGGGCTTAAAACTTAAAGTAAGTTGCTTAAAAAACCAGTACAATTTTTGATAAGTTTATTAACACTCAACGGAATAATATGTCATTTCAAGGATACCTAAACACCATTAAAGCTAAAACTGGTAAAACTGCAGCCGATTTTAGAACACTTGCGGCGGAAAAAGGACTGACTGAAAACGGTGAATTAAAGCAAACCATTAAAGCAGGGGATATTGTTAAATGGCTGAAAGATGAATTTGAATTGGGGCACGGTCATTCAATGGCTATTTATACGCTGTTGAAAGGGATTAAGGATGAGAAGAGTATTTAATTATAGTTCCGAAGTCAGAAAACCCGACAAAGGATGCTTCACTTTGATTTATGCGACATAACATGATCAAACGAAACCAAGCAATCTGTTCCAGAGCGAAGTTAAAGGCGACCTTGTACAATGTTGTTAGCTAAAGCAACCAATCTGTGATGTTAACGAAAGCAATCAATCTGTGGTGTTAGCGAAAGCAACCAATCTGTCAACCTGAGCGAAGTCGAAGGGCGACTTATCCACCATTTTCAAACCTTAAGCAATTCCCATTTAGCGAGCTATACAGCCATTCCCACAAAACCACAGTCTACCCAAATTTAAACCTGATTGGAGTGAATACCGGCCTCGAGCCTAATGCCTTGAAGGCGTATAAACGAAAAGCAGGACAACCACTAATAGCAGTATTGGAGCAGCTTTTCTCCAACCTTATTTCTAAATTTTGCCATGCTATGTTTTCATTTGCTTAACAGCCAAACTAAAAGCAATTTCGATGACCCACCCGTATTAATTCTCGAATTAAATCACTTGTTTAAATTTAAACTTATTTAATAAATAGGTGTTATCCACTAAGCCTAACGAAAAACCAAGCGATATCAATTTCTTTTAAGTCGGATTCCATTAACTTACTAATTGTTAGGTACTTATTTGACAAGATTATTCTGTTAATTTGAAATTCTTTTTTAAAGTGCATGAAACTACGTTTACTTGTTGTTCTGCTTTTTTTATCAATTAATGCATTTGCTGGTATAGAAAAAATTCCCGCAGGTTCATTTATTATTAATATGGGCATCACACCGCAAACCATCGCGAACGGTTTAAGACCGTATGGCCTAGTGTATGACATGCTTCAAAATTTTAGTGTGCCTGTTAAATGGGTAATCAATCCGAATAAAACGAGAGACGGAATTGATTTTACCTACAATCAAACACCTTACCGGGGAGGTTCATTTATTGTACTTGCCCAATACCGCACCGCAGAGGTTAATAAGGCGATTGACAGCTGGATAGGAAGCGGCGTAGTGGGAGAAAACACTAGCAGTGAACTATCTGTGAATATTTTTGCAACGTTATCTTACGCACCTCGGTGGACAATTGATAGCGAAAATGGTTTGTTAGTAACTCCTTTCTTTGAAAATGCTGGCATCCCGACCTCTGCATATGGCGGGTCTAATCGATCTTCCTGGAAGATACCTTCAAATTTAACCCAATGTGATGATATTTTTTTATTACCACATGCCACGCCTGTTTGGGATACACATCATAATTTATTGACCTGGAACCTGGATCATAAAGGCGCAATATGGGCGGCATGCAGTTCAGTAAGCGTATTAGAAAACACGACTAGCCCTGATAGTTTAACCCAAATGAATTTTTTGACTACCACCGGAATGGTAAGTTATCAGGCTCATGCACGCGGGACACCTCCTTTTAGCTATGCCAATCCAGCCGATCCGACGATGGCGTTTATGGAGAAAATGGATGAGGCCATTGTTATTGGAACAGAGAATGTCTATATGCCCAAACCCCGTGGCCGATGGCGCCCCGGCGTTAAGCTGAACGTGATTGATCCTCATAATCCGGATATACCCGAAAAATCGCCCGGGCCAGCCGCTGTATTAGCCTATGGATATGGTTTTGACGACTCGAAAAGAGGTTTGGTGATGTACGAAGGTGGGCACTTCCTAAACGGTTTCGACGATGGAACCACCCATATTTTTAATTCAGATCATGTTGCTGCACAGCGTGCCTGTTTTAATTTTTCATTTTTGGCAGTGGTGAGCCGGCAAACCACACATATACTGGCTACCATTAATGCGGCTAGCACCATGGAAGGAGGAAAAAGCTATCCCATTAATTTCAGCGTTCCAGCAAATGTAGATCTGTCGGCATATACCATGCGTTGGGCAGCATCTACCGGTACTATTGCGCCAGGCCCCGATTCAAAAAGTATTATCTTTAAACCCAAAATAAGCAATAAAATTAAAATTGTTTTATTAACCTTGTTTTTTACAGATGCATGCGGTCGCGAGTTTTTTATCACTCAAAACATCAATATTGACCAGAATATTCCCAATAATGGAGACGTAACGGTTGTAAAGCACGTTTCGGCCAATGCAGACGGGCAAGGCAACGACTTTCTTTTTATCCAAAACATAGAACTTTATCCCGAAAACGAAATCCAGATTTATAACCGCTGGGGAATTTTAGTGTACGAAACAAAAAATTACGACAACGATCTAAACGCTTTTAAAGGCTCAAGTAATCGTAATGGAAACTCAGAAAACGTAGTGGATGGGGTTTATTATTACCTTTTTAAATACAAAGATGATGAGGGCGTGGTGAAGAATTTTAAGGACTATTTCATTTTAAAAAGATGAAAAAGTTCTTCTTCATTTTGCTGCAAGTGCTTTGTTTACAGGTATGTGCGCAACAAAAATCTCTGTTTTCGCAGTACATGTTTAATCCCTTAATTATTAATCCGGCTTATTCTGCCATTGATAATTCGTTAAATATTACCACGGTTGCCAGGCAGCAATGGGTGGGTTTTAAAGGTGCGCCTAATACGCAAACGCTCTCTATTCACAGCCCCATTAAAAAGAAGTCGAATACCTCGGTTGGGCTTATGGCTTTTCGTGATCAAATTGGTGAATCTATCAGTGAAACCGGTGCTTTTATCACCCTGGCACAACGCATTAAGCTCAATGATGAAACGTATTTCGCAGTCGGTTTTAATGGCGGATTATCACAATACAGCGCCAGTTATAGCAGTACGGGCACTCCGCTGGATGTGAATTCGGATCCGGCTTTTTTAGATCAAAACACTAAGCGAATTAATTTGGGCTTAGGCCTGATGTTTTTTTCTGATAAGTTTTATGCCGGTATTTCTTCTCCTTTTTTATACACGTCGGATATTGGGAGCAACACTCAAAAAACGAAGAATACGCCCACATTTATGCTTCAAGGCGGATATTTATTTGATTTAGGCGAAAACTTTAAGCTTAAGCCAAATGCATTGGTCAAATACATTTCCGGCTCGCCTGTACAGGTTGACCTTAATATGAATTTCCTGATTAAAGAAATTGTGTGGTTGGGCGCCTCTTACAGAACCATGGATTCTGTTGATTTCCTGACCGAATTAAACTTAACCAAAAACCTGAGTCTCGGTTACTCCTATGATCATTCCACCACCAAACTTTCCGAAGCCCATAGCGGCTCGCACGAAGTAATGCTCAACGTCCGTTTCTCGTTGGCTAGTGGCGGGATTACGAGGTGTTATTTTTAATTAAACAAGGTGTTTTTTTGAAAAGGTGCTGTTGTGCTGCTATTATTGGTAGTCCTGCTTACCGTTCATACTGCACAGGGCATTGGGCGCTTGGCCGGTATCCACTATAATCAGGTTTATGGGGGGAGGGGGTATTGGGACGGATTGTTAGATTCTTATTGACTTTTGAAAAAGTTTAGTGTCCTATATTATCACTATTATTCTTGCAAAACCGTGGTTGTTATAACGATATAGTACTTCGTGACCTAATAAATAATGGTCAGACAATGAGGCTTAAAGTAGTTCTAATTCTTATTTAATTATTCATATTTTCGAACCTTGAACATTTAGTCATGTTCCAGATATCCTAAATATATTTTAATCTTTTCTATCACAGTAAGCAAAAATCTATATGTTGATAAATGTTTACATTATATAGTATCTTAAATGAATAAACTTATAATTCCTTCCAAGATTAACGACAAAGTTCTTGAAGAGATTTTACTTAGGCTTATAAATACTAGTAAGGATCTGCATTTACAACTACCACAAAAGATTGATTACAGAGGATTTGGAATGTTACCTAAATTGCTTTTAGTTCTTTTCACTTGGATCAGAACTAAGAGTGGTAAAATAATTATTCCAATTCCAGAATCAGATGAAGAGTCATTAAAGAATTTTTCAAATAATTATTTTGGATATGTTACATTATTAACGGTCTGGAAAATTTGTGATATAGAGAATGAAGAGGGCATATCCTTGAAAAAATGCTTTCGTTCCCACACTAAAATTTTTCATAATAAAATTGATTTTTTAGAGGGATTGCCGCTTGATGCAGTGTTGATACCAAATTTTGATCATTATTCAAAAGTTAAGGGCTTGTCCCATTGGTTCTATTCTCCTAATTCCGAGTTCTACGAATATCCTTCAAGTCTTAATAATTCTATTTTTAGAATATTTCAATCTTTAAAAGTTAATTTGAAAACCGCGTTAAGATCTCCTAAAATCTTGGAAGATATTCAGTCTATTATTTGGGAGCTAATAAAGAACACACACGAGCATGCGACAAATGATTGGCTAAATACGACAACTCTAACTCCTAATACTAGAGGAGCGTATTTTCGGGTGCAACGAAGTTCAAAAAGAAATTACATAACTGGTGCTAATTCACACAAAGGACTGATTCAATTTTATGAAGATGTTTTAAACGACGGTGTTAATTTACTTTTAGAAGTCTCAGTGTTCGACAGTGGGCCTGGCTTAGTAAAGAGATATCTAGGCGAAAAATGGATTGATAATTTAAATGTAAGAGAAGATGTTAATATCATAAAAAGGTGTCTTATTCGTGGAAACACTTCTGTAAACACTTTACGAGGGGTAAATAAAGGTTTTGGATTAGATCATGTTTTAAAATTACTTAGCGACAATCGAGGTTTCCTTACCATTAGAACTGGTCGAACAAGTCTCTATAGAGATTTGAATAAATCACCTTATTCATCAACAATTGACATAGAGAAAATAGAGTTAAATGACTGGACTAATTGTTCTAGTAGTCAGTATGTCAATATGAATGCAACCGAAGGAACAATGATAACAATGGTTTACCCTCTTAAGGATATATGATGAAGAAGAGCTTTATTTTTAGTTATATCCACGAGATAGCCGTCGAAGATCAAGGTGATAAAAAAATTAATTCTTTGATATTATTTTTCCCGTATAAGGACATTGATAAATATAGGGAGGAAATTACTCTTCAACTAAGGGAATATTTTTATAATAATCTCCCTCCAGACAAAATTATTATACTCTGTCCCGCTTTCAATGTTTCCGAAATTGGAAATCTGTTTGATTTTAATTCAGATATTTATTCCTTCTTCCCTTTCGATGTTGAAACGATGAGAGGATCAATTACTGCAATATCAATAAACGGCAATGGAGAATTTAAAAATTTCCTAGGAAACAGTATTCAAGATTCGGAAATCGATGAGCTGTATAACAGGGGTATGACGAAAATCTTCAATTCAAATGGTGGTTTAATTGTATCACAATCTGCTCATCACTTCGTGTTTCCGTCTGGTAAGCATTGTGATAGATTTTTGCGGACGGGAAATGTACTGATTCACGGAATCGAGATTTTATTTATAGTTACCGCCTTATTGAAAAAGTTAAAAAATAAGCGCTTTAAAAATATCTATTGTGATACCTCATCGATAAATTCTTTAGCATATGCATACATATCATTTTTGAAGGAACTAGACTTAGAATTCCAAGACTCTGTCGGTGTGGAAAGTTTTGGTTCTTATAAGCTTTTCGAAGAAGCAAAATTTTCAGTCGATCGTGGGAGTTTATTTTTAGTTTCCAGTAGTACCTCGGGGAGTATTTTAAAAAGAATGACAGAGCATAGGAAACAAAATATAGTATTAGAAAATATCGCGATATTATATGGTTTGAACGTGGAAAATCAATATAAAAGCCAAATAATTTGCGACTTAACTTATAATAAATTATACAATCCGGAAGGCCTGTCGGCATTTAATAGTTTTAATATTTACAAAGGGATTATTTGTGACCTCTGCAAAGAGGGTTCTAAATCGATCGAAATACAGGGGGATGTTTTTTTGTTAGAGAAACCAGTGGTTGTAGGACAGATTATAAATAAAAATCATGCACCTTCATTTCTAAATAAACTTTCAGCCTATTATGAAAAACCTAAGGGGGAAAAAATATCCGTGTTTAAATGTTTTTTCAAAGATGGTGGGGATCAGAAAAAATATGAAATTTATATTGATGTAAATCAAATTCTTTTGGAATGGAGCAATAGAAAGGAGACTGGGCGTTACAAGAAAATTTTTGAAAAACTGGAAAGACATGTAATTCAAAATATACCTGCAACTGTAAAATATCTGATAGTACTTTCGGACAAAGCATCTCAATTATTAGCTGAAATAATAGCAGAAATTTTAAATGCTTATGGATCAGCTTTCATAAAAGATAATATAATAAGGTTTGATGAACTTACTAAAATAAGCAAAATCGATACTGGTGCATTGGTAGTTGTCAGCTCTTCGATCGTTTCTGGAAGAAATTTATTGTTTTTAAGTAGAGCTTTGAGACTCTACGAAGGTAACTATGAACGATTGTTTTTTACATTTATAAATCGCACATCTAATTCTAAACATGAGGAATTCTTGGATTCTAATTTGGGCTTGGGTGCTTATGGAAAAAATACCCATAGAATAATAAACGTTGAAAGTATATACTGTTCAGAGCAAGCCTATAGTACTCCATGGCACCAAGAAGCAGAATACATAAAGCAAATTGAGGAGTTTTGTGATGATGAAGAGTTGTATCCGTCAGCACTTGAATATTGCAAAAAAAGAACTATTGAACTAAATGAAAGTGGTTCTCAAAAAGGGTTGACTAATAATTTGTTTTTCCCATCATCTACAAACAATAAGCCACTAAAGATCCAAAATGGGTTTGCATTTGCGCCGGCGGATAAAAGTTTTATTTCTAATGCAACACAGTCAGAAATATATTTTATTATATCATGTGTTTTAAACGAGTTACGAGTTAAAGGATTGCTTGATCAAAGTGAATATGTAAGGAATATTATTGATCCTGGAAATTATATCCGATTTAATGATGGCATCATTCAAGCATGCTTATTAAGAGCAGCGACAAATGACGAATTGAGATATGATCTTACTGATGAGATGTGCCTAAAAATGAAAAGAGTTTTAGGAGATATGATAATTCATTATGATAATCAGCATTCTGAAGCACTAAATGAATTTTTTTATGCTATTGCTATTAAGAAACTTCGACTGAAATATAATACAATCACAGAGTGCATACATCTATTAGAGGAGCAGGAGGCTTATCGTAAAAAGGATTCGATATTAAAGGGTTTAATTGGATATATTAAGGAGAAAATTCTTCCTGCTAATGATATTGTTTCAGATTATTTAGCTTTCAGCGAAAAGCAAGTTATTTGATATTATGTCACCTCTTTCTGTTAGGATAATTAGGAAAAAGCTATAAAGGAATCTTTGCCATGGAATTTATTTGGTATTGAACCTGACTTTTGGAGGAAAAAAGCCTCCGAATATAGTACCCAGTTTTCTCAACATTAGTCTTCAAAATGGAATTTCCGTGAAACATGTCTTTATAATTATTGGAATGGTGGTTCTAGAATATTTCATATGAGTCCACTCATTCTTACTCGAAGCAGCCCATGGAGCCGGTCTGATAGTTGGTCTCGGCTTAATGATATTGAGCGTTATGATCTATGTTTTAGTTATTGCTTACCGAAAAAGGGAATACTTCCGTTTTCAGCGTAGATACAATACAGCCACACCCGGTTTTTGATAGCGGCCTTTGGCCATCCAGTTATAACGAAACAAAAAAGCTGGTTCCTCTAAAAGAAACCAGCTCACATATAAAGATGATAAATAACAAAGTTAAACGCCCTTGCTTAGCTCAATCAACAATTAATAATTAACCAGCCTAGGTAATTCCGCTTCAAATAGTGCTGTAAACTGTTGGGCTGTTAAAATATGTCCTTGCTTTTGAGCATTGTTGGCAATACGGTAACCCCATTCGGCGGCAGCCATTCTTTGGGTTGGGGTTCCATGGTGCCCGTTGCTAGTTAATGAACAGTCGCCTATATTGAAAAATACCTGTAAGAATTGACGAACACGTTTCCATTGCATAGCAGCTCCACGAGCGTGCGACAAATAGTAGGCTGAATAAGCGTCGGCCATTAATTCGGTTCTGCGGGTGGCTTCCGGGCTATTTTCATCAGTAATTAAACCTAATTGAAACTGGATGTGGTGGCCAAACTCATGAGCTAAAATTGCTTTGGGTGCCACATCTCCATAGCCAATTGCAGTAAACGCCTCCAAAATGCCATCGCCCATCACTATTTTATCCGAAATTACGGCATAAGGGTAGTCAAACCCTTGTAGTGCAAATGCATTGAATGTAAATATCGGGTGATTCCCTCTTCTATATTGCGGAAACTCATCCATTAATTCTAATACAAAATCTGCTAAGGGCTCTGAAAAGTAAGGGTCTAAGTCCCATACAGCTTCGTATGTATTCATTATTTTGGCCCGGTCGGTGAGCATGCTTCCATGCATCCCTACCATTACAATGCTTTGGGTCTGGATGTTCCAAAAGCGTTTTAAATCTTTAAAAGTTTTTGTTAGTACTTGTGTGTATTCGCCGTTTACACCAAAATGCTGGTTTGCAGAGCTGTTTTCGAATATTAATGCGTAGTAGGTTGGCAAATCAATCAACTCGAGAGCATATATAAAGAAAAAAGCATCAGAATTCCAATCAGCAAGCTGCTGATTTAGCCATTGATTGATTAAGGTGTTGTTGTTGCATTCGGATGCTTCCAGCTTTAATGTTTTTCTAACCAAGTCGCGATATTGTGGGTGCGTTTTTAATAATTGTTTGGCTCTTTGCTCAATTTTTTGCTGGAAATCTACAGGTAATGATGCCATTAATTTGTTGAATTTTTCTCGTGTAGCAGCAGCTGATTGTGCTGATTTGGTCGCTGCCTGATTGGTCGTTTTCAATTCGTTAGATGAAGAATTGCTGGTAATATCTTTCTCTTTTTTGCAACCTATAAATAGGATAAAAGAAGCGGCGATTACGGCCGTTAATAGTCTGATAGTTTTCATGTTAGCAGATTTGGTAAATGTTATAATAAGTTAGTGATTAATTAAATGTTGGGATAAAAAGTTTGATTTTTTTTACTTGGAAATTCATTGGCTATTGATTACCAATGTTGACCTTAATTAAAGAGAATCTAGATGCGATTATAGAAATCTATCAATAAACCTAGGTTCGATTGTGAAAGTATGACTAGGAATCAGCAAGATGTTTTATCGGGGAAGTTATAAGATATGCTATTTTGCGTTAGGGAAGATATGCCGTCCGGCCGGAAAGTTTAGTTAGGGACAATTATCTTAATACTAATCCTACTGTTTGTCAGATGGATGTTTTCGCTGAGATGCCAAGGTCGCATGCCTAAAAATATGAGAGCAGGTACAGCGTGCTATTACTCCCTGTTTTTAGTAGGGGCGGGGTGGTTTCTACCAGTTATTCTTTTTGATGCGTTTGCCCTGACTCTTGTAACAAGTGAAAATGATTTGTAAAATAATTAATACACTTGTAAAAAATTTATCTTTGCAGAACTAGCCCGATTTCTTTTTGAGGTAATTATTAAAACACATCAAAAATTAATCTGTTTAATAAGTAGTGCCTTCCTTCATGTTATTGCGGTCAGTTAAAATAGCCATTACATCAAGAAGCAGTTGTTATCTTATAAATATTGGGGATTTATTAGTTAACGGGGATTCAAGTTTACTCCTTATACTAGCTGAGGCAAATACTGGTTAAATTTTGTTTGTTAAACATGTTTGAATTTTAAGGTTATGAAGAAGATACGTTACTCCATAGTTGCCGTATGCCTGTGTTTAGCAGGCAGCATGCAGTTCTTGTACGCACAATCAATTATCGAAGGGAAAATTGTAGACGAAAAAGACAACTCCCTGCAATATGTGAATATATTACTGCTTCGATCGCCAGACTCAGCTTTGGTAAAAGGGACCACTAGCAATGCAGAGGGTGCTTATTCTTTTGCGAACATCAGCAAAGGGAAATATTTGCTTTCCTATTCTTTTATAGGGATGGAAAAGAAGTTTTCAAGCATCGTGGATATTGCTGCTGAAAAACACAGCAAAAATCTGGGGATTCTAAAATTCAAAAGCAACAACAAGGTTTTGGATCAGGTTGTAATTTCTGCTAAAAAGCCACTTTTTGAACAGAAGATCGACCGAATGGTCATCAATGTAAAAAGCAGCATTACCAATGCCGGCGGCTCTGCTTTGGATGTATTGGAAAAATCTCCTGGGGTGTTGGTTAATAAGCAGGCCAACAGCTTATCCATTAATGGTAAAAATGGAGTTGTGGTAATGATTAATGGTAAAATTAGCTACATGCCAATGGATGCGTTAGTACAAATGTTGGCCGGAATTAGTGCAGGAAACATCGATAAAATAGAACTAATAACCACACCGCCAGCAAAATATGATGCAGGAGGAAATGCAGGATATATCAATATTGTTTTAAGTAATAGTCCGGATGCGGGTTTAAACGGATCTTATTTTATTACCGGAGGATATAGCAGGAGGGAAGCTCCGGCGGCTGGCGCAAATTTCAATTATAGAAGTGGCAAGGTAAACTTGTATGGTAATTATTCATTTAACTGGGATCATCAAATACAATTATTCAATAATTTAAGGCAATCAACAATTACAGGAAACATGATCTCCAACAGTTCGAGATCTGATCGCGACGGAAAATCGGCGGTTAATAATTTAAGGCTAGGTTTAGATTACCAAATAGATTCTTCGAACGTGATTGGCGGCTTGCTTAGTGGATATAATAGCCGTTGGTCTATGCTTGCAAACAATAATGCCTTTGTGCAAAAAAATAACACTGTTGACACGATTATAAATACCATTGATAACGAGATCAATCATTGGCAAAACATGATGGCCAATCTCAACTTTCAACATACTTTCAAGCCAGACAATGTACTTTATCTGGATGCAAACTATATTTATTATAAAGACAACAACCCCAACGATTACATCAATAGTTTTTATAGCCCAGCAGCCAAACTTGTAAATCAACAACAATTAAAAAGCGGCAAAATCACACCGATACATTTCAATGTGTTTTCGGCAGATTACTCAACCAAAATCGGGAAGAAATTAAGCGTGGAAACGGGTGCAAAATTATCCCTGTCTAAATTTAACAACGATGTAAGTGTACAACACTTACAACAAAATACTTGGGTTACTGATAAAAGCTTATCGGCCAATTACGCATTAGCAGAGAATATAAATGCAGTTTATACGTCTATTACCGCCAATTTAACCAGTAAAACAACTCTTAAAGCTGGCTTGCGTTATGAGTATACAACGTCTAATTTAGGCACTCCCGAAAAAGCGAACATCGTGGATCGGAAATATGGAGAGCTTTTTCCTACTTTTTATCTTTCGCAAAAGTTGAATGAAAAAAACAGTATCAATGTATCGTACAGCAGGCGCATTACTCGTCCAACTTTTAACGACTTAGCTCCGTTTACCATTTTTTTTGATCCAAAAACGTATTTCACCGGAAATCCGGCATTGCAGCCAGCTATTGCAAATTCGGCCCAGGCCAGCTTTGTACATAAAAACCTGATCTTTTCGCTAAGCTTTACGCATGAAGATAACACCATCCAAGGTTTCCAAAATACAGTAGATACCTTAAAAGATGTCCAGTTGATGTCGGCATACAATTTTGATAAAACCCAATATGTCACCAGTTCTTTTTCGCTGCCTTTTACCATTAATAAATGGTGGAATATGCAAAATAATCTGATCGGCAACATTTTACAGATAAGTACTACCTATAATAATGCGCCTGTTCATTTGAAAACGGTCGATTTCAACTTAAATACTACGCAACGGTTTACATTGCCTCGTTCCATGTCGATGGAACTTACCGGGTATTATTATTCTGCAAGTTATTATGGAACACAGAAATACAATCCTATTTATCAACTAGATTTTGGGATCCAAAAGAAGTTTAGCAATAAAAAGGATATATTAAGATTGGCAGTAACTGATATAACCAATTCGGGCAGCAAATACAATTATATTGATAAAATGCCTAATAAAGGAGTTCACATTAATGGTGATTATACTTTTGCGGCCACTGCGGTTAAGCTTACTTACACTCACAATTTTGGCAATAATTTATTGAAGGAAAAAAGGGAACGAGCTACCGGGGCAGAAGATGAATTAAATAGGGTGAAAAAATAGATTGCAGCGCTTCACTGCCGAAGAGCGCAGGGTCTCTGAAAGTTTAAATGATGACAATTTCTTTCCCCGAAAGTCTCTTGTGGGCACGGAAAAGTTTCGATAGAACTCTGTGTAATACGAGCTAGTTATATGGAGTCGTGTTTTTTTGTTTTTTTTTGGTACATTTATTTAACCTTAAATAAACTACCAAATGAAAACGTACATCCCACTTGTGGCATTTCTTGTTATTGTTTCCTCTTCAAATTCGGTTTTCGGGCAACAAGTAATTCCTGGGATTACAGATGAGCCGGTGAAAAAGACTTATTCAGGCCTTCGTTCAGCGGTGGTAGATACGAGCTTTAAAATAGACTTGACATTAACGAAACCCCTTGCCGCATTTCCTTTCTCCTATCACTTGCCAACAAAGGCACTGAACGAGGACGTTAAAATAGCTTGCCAAACTGAAGCAACTACGGTTTACCGTTATAATATGCCCATTGTTAGGCCAGATAAAACTACAAAAATCCTTATTGCAAAACTGAATCCCAATTCTCCTTATAGTTATAATATGCCTATCCTGAAAATGGGAGTTAGTGAAGAGTAAGTGGTGAAACTGATAAAGAATACAATTAAAATTACGACAATTTTTATTGAGGGTATTACCGCAGAGTCCCTAAGCTTTTCCAACTGTACGGTAGTAAAAATTACTGTCTTGGGCTTTCGGGCGGGCTTTTCGTTATCCCAAAGGGCTCCTTTGGAGCAATCTTTTTTTGTCGCCTTTCGACTCCGCTTATAATGACATCCTGTCTAGATTATTGATTACCAAATAATTGCGATATATTAAAAATGCTAGTCAGAAGAGCTCGGGTTGGCCTCATCAAATTAGCGTTAAAAAATATGGTGCGATGGCTGTTGTAGAAACATAAGAAATTACCACAGAACTCAGCAATCCGGAGAAGCAATAAACCAATTTGATAGTTTAGGCAAATATTGGTTGCGGCTTGGATTGCGCTCAGCCATCGCAGCATATTTTAGCAAATTTTATGAAGCCTTGATCTTTTGCTTCTTTTCTATCAAGAGAAAAGAAGTAGGCCCTCCGGCGGCTATGAGCCGGACACATGCTATAGCGAGGTGGACAGTGATTGCAAAAAGATGCCATCTCTATTTCTTTAAAAATTCCCTACTTAAGGTGACAAAAAAAGGATTTTCACTGCCCCGAAGGAATCCCTTTGGGGCAATCCCTAACGCAAAATCTAGCGAATTTATAGGTACCTTTTTAAAAACCTCTTTCTGAGTCCTGACCATACATTTTGAAGGCCAGCGCTTATTCATACTATTATTATTGAGCTTAAAGGGTTTTCCTTTTTTCCGTTAGGGATAGGAGCAGATACCTGCCGGTGCGTAAGGCCTGCAGGCGTATGAGCGGATAGCCCGGCCCAAAGGGTAACGGCCAAAACACCATAGCAAGACTCACATAATTGATCACTTTCACTATCAGGATAACGGGAAAAAAGATATTTAACTTTTAGATATCTCGTTTATATCGTGATTTCGTTTTACGGACTAACGCGGCTCCTTTCTTCCTCTGATCCGGTTGCCCTTGATTTACGTTCACCAAGGCTTTTGTTGCCGAAATTTTGGGTGAAGCTAACAGAAAATGCACTTGGAGAAAAACGAGCCTGAAAATCGGTGATTAGATTGAATTCAGGAGCGTCTATCGACGACTTTATTTTCATCGTTTTTAAAACATCATTCACATTGAAACGAAGTGTGCTATTGTTTTTATTGAATTTTTTCTGAGCTCCCATATTCAATGATCCAAATGCTTGGGTACGCGACATTCCGAATAAAGAGGGTGAAATAAAAAATCCGGAAATCTCAAATGAAAAATCCTTGGGGAGTGTAAAGTTCTGTGAAGTGGTTAACCGGACGTATTTTTGACTGATCGACATCGACTGACCCTGATAAAAACCTTTCACTTTATTCCAATTTGCGATGGCCGTATTTTGCATGTTCCACCAGGAGGTAATTTCGGCTGGAATTGAAAAGGATGTAGACACCGTTTTAATATAATCTAAATTGTCTGCTGCATAGGTTTGTTTATTGGTTTGGGCATTAATTTTAGGTTGAAACCTGGATATGGCATTGTCCTCATGGTTGTATGAAATTGAAAAGATGGTGCGCTTTACCAAATAACTTGCTTTTACTGAGTTTGAAATGGCAGGTTGTAAACCACTGTTTCCGGAGAAGAATGTGTTTGGATCCATGAAAATAACAAAGGGAGCCATATCATTAAAAGTGGGACGGGTGATTCTTTTATTATAAGCCAGATTAATGGACTGATCAGCATTCAGTTTACGAGAAATAAAAATGCTTGGGAAAAGGGTTCCATATTGGCGGTCTACAATATTTTTTTGAGTTGCTGAATTTAAATTAGAAACGGTATACTCATATCTGAAACCCACTTTAACACTAGTTTTTTCGTTGATGCCATAGCTAAGGGACGTATAGATGGCGCTGATGTTTTCTTTTAAATCGTAGCTGTTTGAAAGACTTGGATCATAATTCCAGACATCTTGCACAAATCGGTTTATGCTTACATCGTTGTTAAATCTGGAGATAGTAGACTTAAGACCAGACTCCAAATCAATACTCTTTCCTAATTTCCGGGTGTAATCAGTTTTCGCTACCCAAACTTTGATAGGCGTAACCTTATCACTTTTAGTCTTTTGGTCATATAAAAAACCTCCGGTTTTATTAAAATAGGAGTTTATGTAGTTATTCGGATTGTTGTCCCGATAATATAGATAATCAATATCGGCAGTTATTTTTGCCTTACTGGCTCCTAAAAACGTATGCTGAAAATTAACATTCCCCATTAAGTGCTTCCATTGGTTAATTTCGTCATTTGCAATGTTTATGGAAGTGTCAACCGCATTGTTTATCATGATAGAATTTGAGTTTACAGCGTCCATAGACCATTTATTGTCATAGCCAGACACCAAAGCGCCAATTACTGTATTCGAATCAAGTTGAAAATCAAGCCCTAATTTCCCGTTATGATTTCTGTCGGTTGCCTGCCTTTGAGACTGCGTAAGGTTTTCGATAACCGAAGTTTCCCGGCTAACTTTTCTGTAAAGGTTAAATTGCTGGTCTAAAGGAGTGGTACTAAAAGAATAATCGCCATAGAAATTGATTTTATTATTCCGGTGGTTAAAGTTTAAGCTTCCGTCAGGACTAAACCCGTTTCCATAACCTGCCGTTAAGGTATAAGATCCATTCGTGCCTGCGTTCGGATTGTTTTTCAATTTAATGTTGATATAACCGGCATTTCCTTCTGCATCAAAATTAGCTGGGGGATTTGTGATCAATTCGATGGTTTGGATATTACTTGAGTTCATTCCTGCCAACATTTGAACCACTGCAGAAAGCGGCATGTGATTGATTTTTCCATTTATCATCACAACCACCCCATCCTTCCCGTTCATAGATATGCTGTTATTTTGCCGATCAACAACCACACCTGGCGCTTTTTCGAGAACTTCTAATGCGGTGCCGCCGGACGAGGCAATGCTGCTTTGAACATTAATAATTGTTCGGTCGAGCTTTTGCTCAAACAATGGTTTTTTTGCTTTTATAACAACCTGATCAAGCACTTTACTATCTCGTTGCAGCACGATGGAGGGGACATTCAGAATAGGAGATTGTAAATCAATTTTAGTATATGATTTTTTGAAGCCAATCATAGAAACTGATAAAATAAATTTCCCACCAGGTATGCCTTTTAAGTCGTAATGTCCACTTAAATCTGTTTTTGTGCCTTTTAAAACCGTTGAATCTTTGGGGCTCAAGACAAAAACATTGGCTGCAATCACAGCCTGGCCTGTATCGTCTTTAACGGTACCTTTTACCTGGTTTTGTGCTTTTACTATAAAAGGGAGCACTAACAATAAGGTAATGAAGAGGCATAATTTTTTCATATCAGTGTTATCAAGGTTAGTCTAAAAATGCGTTGAAATAACTTAAAACTTTATTATAAACTCGGGAAGCTTAATAACAATGCTGAATGGGGAGATTGCTATTTATTACTGGGTAAACACGAAGGCAAACATGCGGCAGAACAGAGGTAATACTAAAACAGAGGTAATACTAAGAATACTACACAGGTAGTAACTAAATGTTTTGCTCTATAAAAATATAAATTAGACTGAGAAAAGCAAAGCTTTAAATAAAATTTTTTGCTTAATTTATGAACATAATATATTGAGAGTCAAAAGTATGGAAATTGTTAAGCGTTGATTTTTGGACTTAAATATGAAGAAGCTTAACGTGGTGAAAGAACGTATTAGAAGCTTAAATAGATGATTAATGAAGTATTATGACATGAGTAAAATAGTAAAATCTAATATGTTTTTTGTTACGAATGGAAGTGCTTCTAATTGGTTGGACTTGGCACTATCAGAAAACAGAGGAGTGGGATTGTTGAGCGAATACGGATTTCCTTTTTTCCGTTAGGGATAGGAGCGGATACCTGCCTGGTGCGTAATGCCTGCAGGCGTATGAGCGGATAGCCCGACCTGTAAGGGAACGGCCAAAAATTATACGGGTCTTAAAAATGAGCACCTTCTTGGCTTAACGCAACTCCTTTATTACCAATTCCGTTTGCATTCTCAATTAGTTTCAAAAACACCTAAACAAAACATTTGATATCTTAGTTACAATGATCAGACATCTTGTACAAATAGCTACTTATTGGATATTTATAGCGCATGAAAAAGTCAGATTTAAAACTTCCGGACATATTTAAAGATATTTTATATGTAATTGCTGGAATCTTATTTTGCGGATTTGCTTTAAAGGGATTTTTAGTACCAAACCATTTTTTTGATGGGGGAATTACCGGGATTTCTCTACTGATTCATGAATTGGTTCATGGAGTTTATAATGTCAATATCGCCTATATAATATTGGTCGTAAATATTCCCTTTATAATTGCCGGAGCTTACCTGGTGAATAGAGCCTTCGCTATAAAAATGTTTTTAAGTATTATCATGCTCGGCATTTGTTTATTGGTTATTCCGTTCCCGGTTATAACTAATGATAAGTTATTGATTTCCATTTTTGGAGGCGTATTTATGGGTATCGGAGTAGGTTTATCCATACGCGGAGGTTGCGCCCTGGATGGCATTGAAGTGCTGGCTCTTTATACAGTTAGACGAAGCAGCTTCACTATTAGCGAAATTATATTAGGAATAAACATCATCATCTTTTTAATTGCTGCTTTGCATTTAGGTTTACCAACTGCACTTTACTCCGTGCTAACCTATTATACCGCATCCAGAACCATTGATTTTGTAATTGAAGGTTTAGAAGAATATACGGGCGTCACCATTATTTCTGCACAAAGTGAGCTGATTAAAGAAAACCTGGTGCTTAAATTCGGAAGAGGAATTACGGTTTATAAAGGGGAACGTGGATTTTTGAAAGAAAGTTATGATATTAGTCAGCCTTGCGACATCATATTTACAGTAATTACCAGGCTTGAATTTAGGCGCCTGCGGAACATGGTTCATTCAATAGATGCAAACGCATTTGTGTTCACGAATACCATAAAAGAGGCAGCAGGAGGTATTTTGAAGAAAAGAACCCATCATTGATTACTATCACTCGATCACTTCATACAATGCAAATGGTTTCGCCTTGTTTTTCAGGCTTACCTGGCCAATGGGCTTGCAACTAAATGATTCTTTAGCCTTTTGATAAACGGCTTCGGTAATTAAAATTTGACCTTCCTGGCCAACAGCTTGTAAGCGTTGAGCCATGTTCACCGAATCACCAATAACCGTATAATCCAGCCGCCGTAATGATGCAGAGCCGATATTGCCAGAAATCATTTCGCCCATGTTAATACCAATAGAAACGGATGGTTTGTAGTGATGCGGACCCGTTTTAATGGCTTCGATGGATTTAATTTGATCACGAACGGCAATGGCGGCGTCAATAGCCCGATCAAGATGAAACTTGCCTCTGAAAATTGCCATTACCGCATCACCAATAAATTTATCTACATGCCCGTTTTGAGCAATGATTTCTTTTACAATTAAATCGAAATACTGGTTCAATAAGTTCACCACTTCGTTGGCAGATGCGTTGTCGGTAATGGCGGTAAAGCCACAAATATCCACAAACATAACGGATGCCTCGATGGTTTCGTTGGCAAGCAGGCTAGCCTCAAACTCTTTCTGAGTCATGAAGTTGAGCACATTTTCATCTACATACATTTTAAGGATGTTGTTCTCTTTAATGGCTCGGAAGGTTTCTTTTAATAGCTGAACGTGTTGCAATGTTTTCTCTACTGTTAGCTCGAGGTCATTAAAATTAACGGGTTTGCACACAAAATCAAACGCACCGCGGTTCATGGCTGTTCGGATATTATCCATATCGCTATAAGCGGAAACCATTACGGCTTTTATAAGTGGGTGCGAGGTGGGCAGCTTCGTTAAAAGTGTTAAACCATCCATTCCCGGCATGTTTATGTCACTTAAAATAACTTCCACATCCGGGTTTTCTTCTAGCTTTTGGATGGCATCGAAACCATCTTCTGCAAAAATAAACTGGTAGATATCCTCCCGTATTTTCTTCCTGAATTTTTGTTTGATGAGTAATTCTAAATCAGATTCATCATCAACTACCAATATTTTGGCCATCGTTCTCAGTTTTTTTAAGTTTTTCTTTTAGGCTATGGAAATCTAAGGGTTTGGTAAGAAAGTCATTAGCTCCAAGTTTTATAGCCTGGTCGTATTTCTCCTGATCGCCATATGCCGTAATCATCATCACGATTGGCGAAGGGGATTTGTATGTATCTCGTATGTACGATAACAAATTTAATCCGCTCATTCCTGGCATATTAATATCAGAAAGTATCAATACAACTTCCGAAGAAGTTCTTTCCAGGTAAGCCACTGCACCTTCTGCGGACAGCTCGAAGTGAAATTCAATTTCATGATTCTTTATTTCCTTACGAAACCGCTGGCGAAACAAAGATTCTACATCCGCTTCATCATCAACAACCAATATTTTCATATGTTTACTTAATAGGTAGAATGATTGTAAATTCGGTAAACTCACCTTCCACACTCGCTACTTTTATCTCGCCATTGTGCCCTTTACGGATAATGTCATAACTCATAGATAAGCCCAAACCCGTTCCTTCGCCGGTTGGCTTAGTAGTAAAAAAGGGCTGGTAAATTTTGTCGGCAGCTTTTTTAGGTATTCCAATACCATTATCGCTTACTTTTATAATTACTTGATGTTTCTTTTTAATGGTAGTAACCGATACCACAGGCTTATAATCTCCATCAGCCTGCAATTTCTTTTTTTCGGTTACAGCGTAAAAAGCGTTGTTAAAAAGGTTTAAAAATACACGTCCAATATCTTGTGGGATAACTTCTATTTTGCCAATAGATTCGTCGTAGTTGGTTTCTAAAGTAGCATTAAATGTTTTGTCTTTTGCTCTTAAACCGTGATAACTTAATCGTAAATATTCGTCGGCTAAGGCATTTATGTCTGTAGGTTCCTTGTCGCCGGTTGCACTTCTGGAGTGTTGCAGCATTCCTTTAACAATCGAGTCTGCCCGCTGACCATGGGTACTAATTTTTTGCAGGTTTTGTTTAATATCTGCAGCTATCGCAATTGCGTCTTCCTTGTGGCCAGCTTTTAACTCTTCTTCCATTTCATTCAGCAATTCAATACTTACATCCGAAAAGTTATTTACAAAATTTAGTGGGTTTTGAATTTCATGAGCAATACCGGCTGTTAATTCCCCCAGCGATGCCATTTTCTCCTGCTGAATAAGTTGGTTTTGAGTGGTTTTTAGCTCGACTAATGTATTTTCTAATTCCTCTTTTTGTTTGTTTATTTCGGCAGTTCGTTCCATTACCTGCACCTCGAGCTCTTGTTTTAAAGCCCACATTCTTTCTTTTTCTTTTTCTTCCAGCTCAGCTTTTCTTCGCTCTTTTTGAAGGGCCTTCCGCTGCCTGCTGGATATAATAAGCATGGCCACCATCCAAATTGCCGAAAATGTTAAGGCGGTATCGAAAAGGCCGTTTATTGAATCGTAAAGTGATGGTGTAAATGCTTTAGCAAAATCGGCAATGGTAGATAAGATGGCGTAAGGTAATAAAGCAAGGATAACGGATTTATAGTGTTTGAACCTATCAGAAACAAAGGGTAAACAAAGCAAGGCTAAGAGTATAATTTTGCTAATCCATTTAATGAAATTTTTGTCAAGGATAATGTCGATACCAATAAGAATGAGTGTAAAACCCATAAGAGCCCATAATGCATTTCGCCATTGGGCATTTTCAGGGGTTTTGGCTAGCGCTCTCCGAAAAATATTTGCAAACAGAAGTATTACAAACGGTTCTAATGTCATTCAAAATGATTTTGAAGAAGTACATGTGTATAATTTAAAAATCAGCGTTTTAGTTTTCAATAGTCACAGATTTAGTGTGATTTTTTAGAAGAGCTAAGTTTCGCTGTTTTAAAATCTATGAAATAATTGGATATATATTAAGTACGTATGGAACAAATAAGACTGAATGAAGCGGTTTTTACTAGACCTGAGTGCTTTTTTTGGTGTTTTAAAATTAGTGTATTGGGCGTTCGGGCGGGCTTTCCCTTGCAATCTTTTTTGTTTCCTCCTCTTTTCCCCCTGCAACAAAAAAGGATTTTCAGTCCAATCCCTAACGCAAAAACCTAGCGAGTGTAATAAAAACGTTTTCTGGTGGTATGAATTGAATAACAGGTTACAGCTTTCCAGCGCATGCCAGGCCGACTCTACAAAGCAAACAAATGATGCAATCTCACCAAGGTAGAAACTGGTATTACTTGTCTGTTTTTATATTCAGCAAGCCTTTTTCTGATAAAACCTGTTTGGAGAAACTATAAACAACAGCAGAATTCCAATCATTTAAATAGCTGAAGCTTTTATAAATTGTAGGATCTTTTTTAGAGAATAAGGCATAATATGTGGCATACGTTTTTGTACCTAAATCTTCCCAACTCACTTCATTTTCATTTATTACAACTCCTGACTGTCTGAACGCAGTTTCTAAGATGTTTACCTGGATACCGCTTTCAAATATTTCTAAGTAATAACCTACAATGTCTTTGTGATGAGTATCAAAAAAGGCATTTAAAATTTGATTGAATTTTTTGAAGAGTGCCGTTTTTCTGATGCCATAAAGCGAGATCAATCTGATTTTAATAATTCGATCATCCAAGCTTTTTATATCAATACAATACGTCCGTCCAATGATAAAACTATAGCCTCTAATAAATTTGACGCCATATCTCAAAGACGCTACTTCGCCACGAGAAAATTTGGATATAGAATTATTAATCCAATTAAAATCATCGAATTCTATAAGCTCAGAATTGATAATTAGCTTTCGGTTACGATTTAAAATGTTCGATTTGATTAGAAACTCCAATGGGTTTTTTCTCTTAAAATCGTTGTGGGAATACGATGATTTATAAAGTTATTAGTGATTTAAAATTAAGTTATTATTACGATTTAGTAGCGAGAAATTTTAGACAAAATATGTAATTTTTCAGTGGTGTAACTGATCTCTTTCAATTTGTGAGCATCTCATTATAGCAGCCTAATGTCATTAATAATGAGTACGTTAGTTAAACACAAATAATTATTCTATGAAGCATCTTTTGATTGTTATTCTGTTAATATTTTCTATTTGTAAAGTGTCTGCTAGCATTCCAAAAAATTATAAAGTTCACATCGTTACTTGGGATAATAGCAGAGTTACAGGGCGTTTAGAGGGAATCACTGATAGCAGCATTTCGATCAGAATTCACAATGGGAAGTTATTTACCTTTTCGGCAGAGCAAACTAAAAATTTGAAGATATGGAAGTCCGGTATAAAGTTGCCATTTACTATTGCAACTGTTGTTGCCTCGGTCTTTTTAGTGAAAGCTTTGGTTAAAAACGACGCTTTGGATCCTGTAGCAAGATTGTACATTATCCCGCTCAGCACTGCTCCCGGATTAGTTGTTGGTGATTTACTTTCAACCAGGTTTAACGAAAGGAGGATGCGGGTGATTGATTTTTCGGCACTTCAAACCACATTAAAATAATTTTTATTTAAAAAATTTAAAACAAAATTTCTAAACAAATTTTCGTGCTATTCGTTGGTTAAGGTATCTAACCTAACCAATTATGAAAAACTTCATCAATATCCTGCTAGCGGGTAGCATGCTCTTTTTAGTAAGTTGTGAGAAACCTGAAGACGAAGCACTAAAGGCAAGTTCGCTTTCTGAAGTGGTTGATGTACCAAGTCCAGCCGGGAAATGGACTAAAAAAGCAACTTTCCCCGGCGACAAAGAAGCCGATTTCCCTCTGGCATTTACAATTAATAACAAAATTTACTTGGAAACAAATTTTGTTAATGATTTCTGGGAATACGATCCATTACAGAATCTATGGACAAAAAAGAAAAGTATCAATTTCTTTCTTCACCATATGGCTGCCTTTAGCGTTGGCGGTTATGGCTATATAGGTTTGGGAACCACTTTTGGAAACGATCATCGAGGATTTTGGAAATATAACCCATCAACTGATTCTTGGTCTGAAATAGCGGAGTTTCCTGGCGAACACGGCTTAAACAGTACGGGTTTCAGCATTGGTAATATGGGTTATGTATTATCAGCTAGTTCTGATATCGGAACGCCACTTTACCAGTATAATCCGGCGAATGACACCTGGACTAAAAAAGCCGACTTGCCCATCCTAGCGCTTGAGCTCCCAGTCGTATTTTCAATTGGTTCCAAAGCATATGTAGGTACGGGATTCGGCGTAATACATGAGGGATTTTTCGAACCAACAAACCAGTTTTGGGAGTATGATTCTGAAACGGACAAATGGACTCGTAAAGCAGATTTCGCAGGAGTAAGTCGTTTCTCGGCTGCTGGTTTTAGTATAGGTGGCAAAGGTTATATTGGTACGGGAGCTACCACCGCAGATCGTCAGGAACGCAACGCTGTATGTGATTTTTGGGAATATAATCCAGGTACAGACAAATGGACATTGAAATCTGCGTTTAAAGGCGGAGTTCGGCATGGTTCTTTTGGTGCCAGTGTAAACGGTAAAGGCTTTATCGGCTTAGGCTTTGGCACCACCAACAACGTACCTTTCAAAAATGACCTTTGGGAATTCGATCCTTCATTATAATTTTCGTAGTTAAAGGGTTTTCCGTTAGGGATAGTAGCGGATACCGGCCAATGTCATTAAGTTAAGGATTACATCGCTCTTTTATAATTAGTTAAGGCTTGATACTTACCTGCTCTGCGCTTTAGTTTCTTTATCCGTGGAACTTTTCTGTTTGGTCGAACT
>JAQBOG010000038.1 GCA_028288165.1 Sphingobacteriales bacterium
CTGTTTGAATGTATCCGGAAACGCATAATACAAACTCGCCCTTTAAAATATGCGTTTCGTAGTGCGTTTTAATTTCGCTTAGTTTACCGCGAACGGTTTCTTCAAACATTTTTGTTAGTTCTCTTGAAACAGATGCTTCCCTTTCGTCGCCAAAATAAACTATAAGATCTTCTAATGTCTTAAGAATTCGGTGAGGTGACTCATAAAAAATCATGGTACGTTCTTCTTCGGCTAATTCTTTGAGGCGTGTTTGGCGGCCTTTTTTAACCGGGAGAAATCCTTCAAAGGTGAAACGATCTGATGACAATCCAGAATTAACTAATGCAGGAACAAATGCGGTGGCTCCAGGGAGGCACTCTACCTTTAAATCGTGCTTTAAAGCTTCCCGAACAAGTAAATAACCTGGATCTGATATAGCCGGTGTACCTGCATCAGAGATCAAAGCAACTTGTTTACCTTCCTTTAAAAAACGAACTATTTCCGTGACCGATTTATGCTCGTTATGCTGATGATGAGAAAACATTTTTTTATCTATCCCAAAATGCTTTAAAAGCGGCGCACTGGTACGGGTGTCTTCTGCTAAAATTATATCTGCTTCTTTAAGAATCCGTACGGCCCGGAATGTAATATCTTCCAAATTGCCTATAGGAGTTGGCACCAAATAAAGTTTACCTTCCATTTTTGTGATCACGTTTAAGTTGGGATGGTTGGGAAAAAACTCCAAACTAAAACTCCAAACTCCAAACAGTTTATATCTTTGTCGGAATTCTGGATGATGTGTTTGAAAACAATTTCATACAGATATCCTTACTATAGAATTAATTTTTATTAAACAGAACTTATAATAATGCTGCAAGTTAGTTATATCCGCGAAAATAGGGAACAAGTTTTAGAACGTTTGGCGGTTAAAAACTTCAAACAACCTGAAGTAGTTGACCAGATAATTGCGTTGGATGATAAACGTCGCGAATTTCAATCAAAACTTGAATCTATCGCTGCAGAAGCGAATGCTATCGCAAAGCAGATTGGCGAATTAATGCGTCAGGGTAAAAAAGAGGAAGCAGAACCGTTAAAGGCTAATACCACCTCCTTTAAAGAACAAAGCAAAACACTGACAGAAGAAGTTGCTGCTATAGAAGCAGAGCTTTATAATCAGCTGGTAATATTACCTAACTTACCTCATTCATCTGTTGTAAAGGGCATAAGTGCGGATGATAATGAGATAGTTTACGAATACGGTGTAAAACCTAATTTGCCAGAAATTGCATTGCCGCACTGGGAATTAGCAACTAAATATGATATTATTGACTTTGAACTTGGTAATAAAATAGCAGGAGCAGGTTTTCCGGTATACAAAGGGAAAGGAGCCAAGCTGCAACGGGCTCTTATTAACTTCTTTTTAGATCAGGCGGATTTACAAGGATATCGTGAAATGCAACCCCCAATTGTTGTGAACGAAGCTTCTGGTTTTGGTACTGGTCAATTACCTGATAAAGAAGGCCAAATGTACCATGTTGGGATAGATAATTTATACCTCATTCCTACGGCAGAAGTACCCATTACCAATCTTTATAGGGATGTGATTGTAAAGGAAGAAGAATTGCCGATTAAAAATTGTGCTTATACGCCTTGTTTCCGTCGTGAAGCTGGTTCATATGGTGCACACGTACGAGGATTGAATAGATTACATCAGTTTGATAAAGTAGAAATCGTTCAGGTAGTTCATCCAGATACATCATATCAGGTTTTGGAAGACATGAGTAGCTATGTGCAATCACTATTAAAAGCGTTAGAATTACCATATCGAGTGTTGGGTTTATGTGGCGGAGATATGGGTTTTACTTCTGCTAAAACATATGACATGGAAGTTTGGTGTGCTGCACAAGCTCGTTGGTTGGAAGTGTCATCGGTGTCAAATTTTGAAACATATCAAAGTAACCGGTTAAAATTGCGATATAAAGGCAAAGAGGGAAAAACTCATCTTGCACATACTTTAAACGGGAGTGCTCTTGCTTTACCACGCATACTTGCATCGCTTTTAGAGAATAATCAGACAGAAAATGGCATCAAAATTCCATCAGTGCTGGTACCTTATACCAAGTTTGAGTGGATCAGTTAAAACAAAATAATAAATGATTCGTTTATCGGATACTATCGATTTTGTGACGTAACTAAATGTGTCATAAAACGTAATTAAAGTATATTCACTTGGAACAAAGAAGAAACCTGGTGTATCACAATTGATATAAGTTTATATGGCAAAAAAAATTCTTATTGTTGATGATGATCCGGAACTATTGGAAGCTATCGATTTATCATTAACGTTTTCTGGCTTTCAAGTGCGCCCATTATTAGGAAGTGAGAATATACTGCCAATGATTGACGACTTTGAACCTGATTTAATCATACTAGACTACATTTTAAAAGGTATAACTGGTGGTGAAGTTTGCCGGCAGTTAAAAAGTAATCCAGCTACAAAAGCAATTCCTGTTATTATGCTCTCTGCTTATCCTGGGGGAGGGAATGTAATAAAAGATGTTGGATATGATGCTTTTATTTCAAAACCCCTCGATATAGACTTTCTAGTTAGTAAGATAAATGCCTGTTTAGATTCCTCTTCCAGTAACCTATAATATTCATTCTAATATATAGTGTGTGCTACCCAAGCGGTAAGTATCCATAGTGTATAAACCAGGGCAATTAAGATTATAAGTAAGATTATAACAACAATGGCAATGATGTTTTTGCCGCTTCCCTGGTGTTTGTTTTCAGTGTAATGTTCTTTCAATAATTTGATATTTCTACTATTAGCCTTATACGCAAAGTCGAATATATTACCTATGATTGGTATACCGCCAATGATAAAATCGAGTACGATATTTAATATCATAAGTGTGATCACCTTATTGCTTACTCCTTTTTTGGCCATGGTGAGCACCAACATGCCCGAAACAGCAAAGCCAGATACATCTCCTAAGACTGGGATAAGATTTAAAAGAGGATCAAGTCCAAAACGAAAATTGGTGCCAGGAATTCTGAATGATTCATCCATGAGGTAAGAAACCCGTTCTACCCATTTAATAGGACTACTATCTGAAGGGATATTACTCTTAGGGTTAATGTTTCTTTCCATTCTTAATCAGGAATCAAGAATGGTGCTACTATTTATTAAAACAGCAGAATACTTTATTAATATTCCGCTGCGAGTGTTTATTTTATTTCAAATACGGCATGTACCTGATAATTAAGTTTGATTTTCTTGAAGTCGATATCTGGTAATTGTTCCGCATCTGACACTGAGCCTTCTGCTTTCATAAATGTGTTAGCCCTATACATTGGTTGAGGATAGTTCTCATTGTTTATTTCGTCGATTTGCAGTGCACCGCCTAATTTTTCGCCTATTGCTTCAACCATATAGGTTGCCTTGGCTTTGGCGGCCTGTAGTGCTTTAATTTTTAGCTCCCGTTTAAGTACATCTATTTTTGAATAGTCATAACTCTCGATGTTGCTATTTTCGATTCCTTTAGGATCAACTGCACTCATGATTGCATTCACCTTTGTTAAATCCGTTACTTTAATACGGTATTGTTTGCGGGCTAAAAATTCTGTGTTTCTTTTCTTTTCCCACCAAGCATTGTAGCTGGCAATGTTGTTTATGGTGAAGTTTTCTTTGGGAATTCCGGCGTTTAAAACTGCTGTTTGAAGTTGACGTTCGAGGTCTTCAATCTGAATTTTCTTTTTATTACTGTTATCCTTAAAATACTCCTTTAACGAAATGCCTATGTAGATAATATCAGGTGTAACTTCTGCTTCCGCAGAACCAGTAACATCAATTTTGCGGCGGATATCAACGGTTTGGGCAAATGATGATAAAAAGAATGTGCTTATTAAAATAAAGGAAAGTAACTTTTTCATTTTTGTTAAATTAGATTTTAGATATGAGTATTGAGATTTGAGACCCTAGCAGTAGCTGTCAGATTTCTAATTTATGATGATATTTTCATGCCAATTCCATAATAAATTGGTTTTTCTGTGTCGGATGGTTGTTGGGATGGAAGCTTACAGCGATGGCAGACTTTGAGAAAAGGTATGCTAGGATTTTGCGTTAGGGATTGAAATGGAAATCCTTTTTACTTCTACCAGTAAAAAGATTGGAATGTAAAGCCCGCCCGAACGCCCCAATCACAATTTTGACAGGAAAAGTTTAGTCATCGCTGATACAAACAAAGAGGCTGATTATTTTGTAATCAGCCTCTTTGTTTTATTCTTCGATTATCTCGCTATGCGGCTGGAATTCCTCTAGTTTTTCTTCTTTAAAATATCGTTTCTGATATAATAGTATACAAATTACTCCAATCGATATAGCGGCATCAGCCACATTGAAAACTGGACGGAAGAATATGAAATCTTCGCCTCCCCATATTGGAAACCATGTAGGGAAGTTTCCTTGAAGCAAAGGGAAATAGAACATATCTACTACGCGGCCATAAAATATGTTGGCGTAACCACCTGCGGCGGGTAAAAATTTGGCTGGCGCAAAAAAGGTACTTTCACTAAAAAGTAACCCATAAAAAGTAGAGTCGATGATATTACCTAAAGCGCCGGCAAATATTAAGGCAACGTTCAGGATAAGTCCGCGATGATATTTCTTTTTGATGAGATAAATTACACCGTAGCCAATACCTAAAACAGCAACAATGCGAAATAATGTTAGGGCTAGTTTCCCGGCCTCTCCACCAAACTCCATCCCGAAGGCCATTCCATTATTCTCAGTGAAATGGATGATAGCTCTGTTCCCAATTATGTTAAACTCTTGTCCTAAAGACATGTTTAGCTTAATCCAAATCTTAAAAATTTGGTCGGCCAATAAAACAAAAACAATGGCCAAAAAAGGCTTGGTATATCCCTTCATTTACCCTTGTTTCATTTTTGCTTCCATACTTAACGTAGCATGAGGCACTGCACGTAAACGTTCTTTTTGAATTAATTTACCGGTTTCACGGCAAATACCATAAGTTTTGTTCTCAATTCTTACGATAGCAGATTCTAGATTTTCGATAAACTTTTTCTGTCTGGCAGCTAATTGATTGGTTTGTTCTTTTTCTAATGTTGCAGAACCATCTTCTAAGGTTTTGTAGGTTCCGGCTGTATCATCAGTGCCATTCATGTTCGGGTTGCTTAAAGATTGAGTTAAAGAACCCAATTCTTCTTTCGCAACACGTAGTTTTTCCAGGATTAGGTCTTTAAATTCTTGCAATTCAGCATCAGAATACCTGGTTTTAGAGTTATTTTCCATTTTAAGCTTTTGTTATTGAAATCATTAATTGGTTGTCATCTATCTCTACTTTCTCTCCGGTGTGTAAATTGTTGTCAAGCTCAAAAGAATTTGCCAAAATTTCGTCGCAAATGTATGATAAATTGTTTTTAATAGCCTCGGCAATGTGCGGGTGGTTTTTTATACGCACATCAATTTTGTCGGTTACTTCAAAATTAAAATCTTTACGTATATTTTGTATACGATTAATTAATTCACGTGATATACCTTCCTGTTTAAGTTCTTTAGATAACGTAACATCTAAGGCTACGGTTAGTTTTCCTAAATTTGCAACTTGCCAGCCGGGTACATCTTCCGCCAGTATTTCTACATCATCTATAAGTATTGAGTATCTGGTATCAAGTATCAAGATACTTCCTTCTAGCTCAAACTGATTGATTTCCTGCTGATTTAATGAAGTCAATGCATCCGCAACAGCTTTCATGTCCTTCCCTACTTTTGGCCCCAATGCTTTAAAGTTTGGTTTTATCTTTTTACTTATAAAGCCAGATGCGTCGCTTATATACTCTATTTCCTTAATGTTAGTTTCAGATAAAATTAAATCTTTAACAAACTCCACCTGACCTTTAAACCGATCATTTAAAACTGGTAATAAAATTTTACTTAAGGGTTGGCGAACGTTAATTCCTACTTTTTTACGTAGCGATAATGCCATGGACGATATGTTTTGGGCAAGCAACATTCGCTCTTCTAATGGTTTATCAACCAAATCAATATTGTAAGTAGGAAAATTGGATAAATGAACCGATTCTACATTTTCTTTACCAGTTACTGTATTTAAATCTAAAAACAAACGATCACTGAAAAATGGTGCAATTGGCGACATCAATTTTGCAATGGTAGTTAAGCATGTGTAGAGTGTTTGATATGCTGATATTTTATCTTCTGTATAATCTCCTTTCCAAAAACGACGACGGCATAAACGGACATACCAGTTGCTTAAGTTTTCGTCTACAAAACTTTGTATCGCTCTGGCTGCTTTGGTTGGCTCGAATTCGGTATAATAAGTATCAACTTCTTTTACCAGGGAGTTTAAAAGGGAAATAATCCAACGATCTATTTCCGGACGAGATTCATGGCTTAATTCACCTTCAGTATACTTGAAGCCATCAATGTTGGCGTACATGATGAAGAAAGCGTAGGTGTTGTAAAGTGTTCCGAAGAACTTGCGACGAACTTCATCTAAACCTTCTATATTGAATTTTAAATTATCCCATGGTGATGCATTGCTGATCATATACCAGCGGGTAGCGTCGGCACCATACTTTTCAATGGTTTCGAACGGATCAACGGCATTCCCATGCCGTTTGGACATTTTGTTGCCGTTTTTATCTAAAACTAAGCCGTTAGAGATTACATTTTTGAAAGCGACACTATCATTCAGCATCACCGAAATAGCATGAAGTGTAAAGAACCATCCGCGGGTTTGATCTACACCTTCTGCAATGAAATCTGCAGGATAAGCACCTTTAAAACCTTCTCCAAATACATCTTCAATAGAATTAGCTTTGTCGCGATCAGGAGAAAGTCCCCATTGCGCATACGGCATGGCACCAGAATCAAACCAAACGTCAATGAGGTCGGTTTCACGAGTCATTCTTTTGCCTTTTGGGGAAACTAATATTACGTCATCAACAAAAGGGCGATGCATATCATTGATCTCAAAGCTGGCTTCCATATAGCCAGCTTTCACCGATTTTTGTATTTCGGAATTTAATTCATCGATTGAGCCAATACAAAGTTCTTCAAGTCCGTCTTCAGTTCTCCAAATTGGCAAAGGAGTTCCCCAATAACGCGAGCGGGATAAATTCCAGTCTACTAAATTCTCTAACCAATTTCCAAAACGACCAGTTCCTGTTGATTCCGGCTTCCAATTGATAGATTTATTTAATTCTACCAGTCGTTCTTTAACGGCAGTTGTTTTAATGAACCAACTGTCTAATGGATAATACAAAAGTGGTTTATCTGTACGCCAGCAATGTGGGTAACTGTGTTCGTATTTTTTTACATCAAAGGCTTTATTGTCTTCCTTTAACTTAATGGCTATTAAAACATCTGTTGGCCTGAAGTTAGCATCTTTCCGAACTTCATCACTGTAATATTCTTCTTTTACATACTGGCCAGCAAAATCAGTTACTTCATTCACGAATTTGCCTTGACGGGTAACCAAAGGCTGTTGTTTTCCATCAGCATCAGTAACTAAAACAGCAGGAATGTCACTCATTTTAGCTACACGAAAGTCATCAGCTCCAAAAGTAGGGGCGATGTGTACTATTCCAGTACCATCTTCTGTGGTGACGAAATCCCCAGATATTACCCGAAAACCTTTTTCTTCTAGTTCTTCATTACATACGTATGGAAGTAATTGGTGATAGCGTAAACCAACAAGGTCGGCACCTTTAAATTCGGCAGCGATTTCCCAAGGTATGAGTTTGTCACCTCCTTTATAATCTTGAAAGGAAGCGTTTTGTGCATCTGTTTTGAAATGCTTTGAAACTAGATCTTTAGCCAATACAACACTAGTCGGTGCAAACGTATATTGATTAAATGTCCTGATTTTAACATATGATATATTGTTTCCAATAGCTAAGGCGCTATTAGAAGGCAAAGTCCAGGGAGTGGTTGTCCAAGCCAGGAAGTTTGTGTTCTCTGCTTCGTTTTCAAAAAGAACGGAAATTAAGGGATGAACCTGATCTTTTTTTAGTTGAAATTGAGCAACAATGGAAGTGTCTTTAATATCCCGATAGGTGCCGGGTTGATTTAATTCGTGCGAACTTAAGCCGGTACCTGCTGCGGGTGAAAATGGCTGAATGGTGTAGCCTTTGTATAAAAGTCCTTTTTTGTAAAATTCTTTTAATATCCACCAAAGTGTTTCAATATACCTGTTTTCGTAAGTGATATACGGATCTTTCAAATCAACCCAATAACCCATTTTTTCGGTTAAGTCGTTCCAAACGTTCGTATATTTCATTACCTCCTTTCGGCAGGCATCATTATAATCTTCTACGGATATTTTTTTGCCAATATCATCTTTTGTGATACCTAAGGTTTTTTCAACAGCAAGTTCAATAGGTAAACCATGTGTATCCCAACCGCCTTTTCTTTTAACCTGAAATCCCTTTAGTGTTTTGTATCGGCAAAAGATATCTTTAATACCACGAGCCATTACGTGATGGATTCCTGGCATGCCATTGGCAGATGGCGGCCCCTCATAAAAAGTATAAGGCTTAGACAACTGGCGGTTTGAAATACTTTTATCAAAAATGTTATTGCGCTTCCAATAATCAAGTATTTCTTTACCAGTATTCGATAAGTTAAGTTGCTTATATTCTTTGTACATCAGCTCTTTATCTCCAAAAATTTAAGGATGCAAAGTTAAGAAAATTCAACCTTTAAAAGCAGGATTTAAAAGTTTAAGGAGTTTTTTTTACAATCCTTAAATCTGCTGTGTTTCAATTTGATAGATCCAATCGGCGGTTTTTGAAAGTCGTGATGGTGTAATTCTTTAGGACGTATTTTTGTATATTTACTCCAGTTAAATAGATAAAAATGAGAAATAAGTACATGCGTCGGGGAGTTTTGCTCTTGGTATTAGGAGTAGGTTTAAACTTATTGGGGTATTACTTAATGAACGAAGAAATTTTTAAGTACGGTTGGGCAATGATTATAGGAACTATATCCTTTGGTGCTGGCTTTTTATTAATTATTTACAGTTTGATGCGAAAGATAGATCGAGCTTCAATTTTAGAAGAACGTCAAGCGGATGCTGAAAAAGCTTCGGAACAATAATTTAGCAACTAGTCTACCTAAATTCTCTTTTTTTACCTCAAAGATTGTATGCATCGATTTTTAAAGAGCTTCAAATTTGCTGTTGCTGGAATCAAGTATGCTTTTGCTACTCAGGTTAACTTCAAGTTTCATACAATGGCTATTATTGTTGTTGCCATAGCGGGATTCTGGGTTGATTTAAGTGCCATTGAATGGTTATGGATCCTTGCCTCTATCGGAATGGTGGTTAGTGTTGAATTGTTAAACACTGCCATAGAAACCCTTGTAGACCTTGTTTCTCCAGATTACAACGTTAAAGCTGGAATCGTGAAAGATTTAAGTGCAGGAGCTGTCCTTGTAATATCCATTCTTGCTGCAGTTATTGGCCTGCTAATATTTTTTCCAAAAATTTTTTAAATGCTTCACAAAACCCGTGGAATAGTTTTTAAAACAACAGATTATTCGGAAAGTAGCGTGGTGGCTCATGTGTTTACCGAGAAGTTCGGTTTGCAATCTTACTTAATTAATGGGGTTAGGAAACCAAGGGCAAAAATTTCCCAGAACATGTTGCAACCGCTATTTCTTTTGGATATGGTTGTTTACCATAAGCCCAATGGGAATATTCAGCGGATTTCGGAACTTAAACACCTGCCGGTTTTTAATACGATTCCATATGATATGGTGAAAAGTTCGCTAGTGATGTTTTTGAACGAGGTTCTTTATAAATCTATTCGTCAACATAACCCTGATGAAGTTTTATTTGAGTTTCTATTCCACGCCATCGAAATTTTGGACAGGCTTGAAAATGGATTGATTTATTTCCATTTATACTTTTTATTGAGGCTTACTCGATTTTTAGGGTTTTACCCAGACCGTACGTTGGAAAAATCTGCAGAGTATTTTGATTTGAAAAACGGGGACTTTACTAACGAACTACCTTTGCATTTAGATGTCTTGTATCAACCGCTTACTCGTCATTGGGCGGATTTGCTTGCTTGCAACTTCAATACTTTGGATAAATTAGCAATCCCATCAGTCGAAAGAAGGGTGATTCTTCAGAAAATTATTGACTTTTATCAGTTACACATCGAAAATTTGGGCAATATAAAATCGCATCATGTTCTGGAAGAGGTGCTTAGCTAATATTTAAAAATTTATTTTGTAATACTAAAAAGAGCTTCTATATTTGCAGTCCCAAAGCGGGAGATTAGCTCAGCTGGTTCAGAGCACCTGCCTTACAAGCAGGGGGTCACTGGTTCGAACCCAGTATCTCCCACCACAAAAAAAACCCTTCAGATTCACTTCTGAGGGGTTTTGTGTTTTAAGAGGATTTCTCCTTATAGGAAAAGAAACCAATGTTTTATAATAGTTGTTCAAATTAGGTTTGAAATCGTAAATCTGTTTGTTGGAGGGTTGATACCGCTTAAGAGGTGATTGTGGTGACATAGTGATCACACTTTAAGTTCATGAACTCACCTGTAATGGGAGCAATATTCTTTTTAATGTTTCAACAAGATCGTACCGGCCTCTTTCCGCCAAGTAAGGTATAGTCATTTCGTAGAGGTATATTTTTTCGGCATCATGCATTATATCGGTGCTATGCAACATGTCGTAGGTTTCCAGATAAGTGAGCAATTCCGTATCTATAGTATTTCGAGGAAAAGATTGACAATCTCGAAGTTTTCCAAGCGCTTCCAACATGAGCATAGTTCGTATGCATTTCTCACAGGTACCACAATTTTCACTTCCAGTATTATCATTTTGGCAAACACGCATGCTTTGAAAACCCACAGGCCAGTCTGCAACCAGAGCAACTTTTTTGAGTCTTGTCATTTCAGTTCCGGAGTTTTCCATCTGGAAATGTCCACTTGTATAATAGGCATCAAGCTGAGGATGTGATCCCCAAGGTTTATTGGAAAAGGCAGCATCATAGGAGGAAGCGATATACCCTTTGTGAAAACTTCGTGCAAAAAAGGAACTTACTGCACTAAGTTGAGAACTATAAGATTTTTGGCCAAAAAAATACCCGTCCGGGTTCAGCCACCACATATTCGTATAGACTGGGATCACATCAACTTTTGCATCCGCTGCCACCGGGCTTATAGATGTCATTCTTCCTTCAAAGGTTTTCCAGAGCGCTTCTTGATCAGGAGCAAGATGCTCCTGATGGGTTATGCTAAGTACTGCTTTAATAGAATTTGGATGACTTTTAGGATAATAAAGCTTGTTTGCCCGTAAAAGGCATAAAGAATCAATCCCTCCTGACATAAGGGCTATGGCTCCATTTCCAACGGGTAAAGAAGCTTTTGCCCCAACTGCAGCTTCAATCTCTGGCCGAGGCCCAAAACCGTCCGGGTACCACGATTTTAGCATCATAAATACACCCTCCAGATTATTTAATAATACGGGACAAACGGAATCGTTAAGCCGGATACGGCGCTCACCTGCATTCCAGGCAGTAAGTATAGTGGCAATTAAAAATGAATTAGGATCTGGCCATAAAGCATCCCGATAGCTATCTATTGTTTGCACAAATAAAAACAAAGGCGGTCGATCGCATTCTTCCCAGGTGATCAGAGCTTCGGCCCTTATTGTGCCTTTTTCATTACGGAATTCATAATTAGATATGTTCATTATGCCGATTTGATATTTAATATTAAAAAGGAAAAAGGACAATTAATGTTTGCAAAACCACCAAACTGGATCTTGTTTTAATTAAATTCTGTAAACCGATTTCCTTAAATCACATTCGAAATTAATAGTTGAAAGAGTTTCGGGAAAATAAGCTGATATTCTAGCCGCACGAATAGTCTTCCACTTATCCTCTTGTTGCACATTTAGTTGAGTCTCATTTCCCACTTTATTAAGGCTAATGGTATGGCTAAGAATTCCAGCTAATTCCTTGAAATCAATAAAATATTTTGCACCAGCCGTTTGCCAGTCTTTCAGGCAGTCTGAAAACCAATCAACACCATGAATACTTACATCAAAATCATGAAAATATCCTATAACTGGAAGCCCGGCATTAAACCGGGTAGGATTATATGTATCAAAATAAGGAGCGGATACATATTGATCCCAATAAAGTTTGTTGCCAATTTTAACAGCCAGGTAATAACTACTAACAAACATTAAATCGGCCTCCAGCGCTTTCATCAACACGTTATTTGTAAATTCATCACCCGGACAAATAAGTGTGGAGGTGTCGGTTTTAAAAATTTCCTGTAAAGCTTTTAGCCCCAATCTAAAGGGGTGTTCTTCGGATGGTATTTCTTTTATATAGTCAATTGCCGAACGTCCAAATTCTCGATACCAAGCTTCGTTATTATACCTGTCAGGAGCATTGATCCATGATTCCTTATCCGGATGAATATGCGTATACCCATGTAGTTCTACTTCCACCAATCCTTTTTTTCTCAATTGCTGAATACCACGAAATTCAGATTCATAATCATAAATTTTTTTCTTCCCTTTAATTTCTAAAGACTCATATTTAACCAAGGGTGATGGATATATCTTTCCTTTTCTTCTTGCAGGTTTTTTCCCATTAATTGAAATGTTTCCTAGTGTGTCGTCACCATCATCCACCCATCCAGGAACATAACCCAAGGTCATCCGTGCATTCCTTTTTTGTAATTCTTCGCCAATTACTGCCCATTCTAATTCTGTCAATTTGGTGTTTTGATATCTGGAATGGTGTACCGTTTCGGAACTTCCCGGATCATCCATCCTAAGTACCATCGTATTTTCAAAATTGAACCAAGCCACTGGTAAGCAGCTTTGATATACAAGAATATATTTTAGTAACGAAGTAAAACTTTCTTCCAAATCACGAGCCTCACTCGGATGAAAACTTAATACTATCCATTTGCCTGCTGCTTTTTTGTTAATGGCAACAAACACCTTTTCATTGGCTGTAACCAGGGGTTCAATACCCGGCCGGCATTCAAGAGTATTAACACGGATATTTTTTTTGCAGGGCCAGCTCTTATGCTGGGGTACTCCTATCCAATCAAGTGTATTGACAATAGCGGTTGTTGTCATGGTCTCCGCCCCAAAAATATTTGAAAAATGCGATCCTGCTTTACCAGATCTTGATATAATCATTAGCGGAAATATTTTGATGAATTCAAAAAGCCTTTTAATGAAAACAGATTCAAATTCATCGGGGTCATCAGTGAGAATAATCCACTTAAGGTTGCAGGCATTCATTATTTCATCATTGAATTCCTTTGGATCAATCAATTTAGATTTCCAGCCCATCCATTTGATCAAGGTTATCCAATCCAGCGCTTCTCGTTCACGCGGAGGCAGCCATCCTCCAGTTCCCAATAAGTTGGAAGCATTGAATACATTTGCTTTTTTGGAAATGATCAATGCCATATCAGGCTTGCGATTATTCATGAGCTATACCATTTATTACAGCAGTAAATCCTTTTTTTAATGCAATGGTCATTGCTTCGATAGAAACCATTTCTTCGGCCATTGACCTAACAATTGGTCTCATTCTATTAAGTATGGCAGGATTGGCAGCGATATCACAGAAACAATGATACATGGCTTCATCGTCACCTGGTAAAAAAAGCCAACCAGATTTATTCGGAATAACCAAATCATCAATAGCACCTACTTGAGATGAAGCAACCGGAATACCACAGCTAAATGCTTCTCCAATAACCGTAGGAAATCCTTCCCTCATTGATGCTAAAAAAAGACATTCGGCTACATTATAAACCCATGCTTTCTTGGAGTCGTCTGCAATCCAACCCAGAAAATGAACTCTGTCTGCAACTAATTTTTCAGCCATTTGTTTTAGCTTTTGTTCGTCTTTTCCTGTCCCCACAATCAGGAGGTTGATATCAAAAAACTCATTTGCTATCAGTTGAAATTTATCCAGAATTGCGCTTACACGTTTAATATCATCTTCTAATCTTCCGATAAAAAGCCAATATCTTTTTTCTGGATTCAAGCCCATAAATGCGCAGGCCTGCTCACGCAGAAGAGGTTTATAAATGGAAGTATCTATGGGCGGTCTGATAATATTGAGCCGATGCGGTGATACATTAAATTTAGTTATAAGCTGGTTCAATTCTCGTTCCCCTGATGAAAAAATCCAGTCAGCTTTTGGAATAGTATGTCTTTTGAGAAACTTGCCAAGATATTTTTCAGGTTTACTACCTGAATGAAAAGTAAGAATAGGGATCTTTAAAAGCCTCGCAAAAAATATTAAAACATCATACCGTCCACTACAATAATCCTGCACAAAAAGTATATCAGGCCTCTCTTTTTTAAGCGTTCTAAAAAATGAGAAAGACAGCAAAGACAGATAAGACGCAATGGTGGCAAAGGTTCTGTAGAACCGCTTCCATCTCCAAGAGAAACTTGGTTTATAAAACAACCACCACAGTAACCGGTGAAGCCAGGAAGATGAAAAAAAATGCATTTTGCACCCTATATATTCATGTTTTGATTGTTTTAGTTCAGGTATCAAACAAGATACAAACCAGGTAACCTCTCCAATCTCTTCCTGAATAACTTTTAGCCAGGCATGATTGCCTGTATTATGCCAATGGGTTGCAAAAGCATTTTGGTCTACTCCATAATGCGGATAAAAATCTTCAAATACATCCGGATAATCAAAAAAAGCTATACGTGGACGCATATGACTAAATTTTTATGAAGATTGTTAAGTTGCTGATTCATGTTTTTCAATTCCCATCATTTCATGTTATCTCTCTTATTTTATGATTTGATATGATTTATGGATAAGATGGTTTAGCACATCTGGTGCATTAAAATATTCTTCTGCTAATTTTCTGGCTGCTATACAATGATGCTGGTAATCTTTACTTACAGATTTAATTCCTTCAAGAGCTTCTTCAATGTTTTTAAAAGGAAATAGCCCTTTTTTTGTTTCAACCCACTTTGAAAAACCCGTGTCCTGCAACACTACTGGCCTTCCGCTTGCCAAATAGCCAGCACTCCGCTCACTGAACCAACCCGTTTTTCCAACAACATATCCATGTTTGGCAATACTAAACTCTGCTCTTGATCTTTGAATGTATCCCTGGTACTTCCAGGGATCAGTAGAAATATCGAAAGGATTGGAAACGTGCCATCCATTGTCTAATAATAACTGCCGAGGAGCAGTATCATCACTCATGGCCATTTCAAGTGGGTAATTACTTTGGCTGGGAATAGTCCAATAATCGGCAAAAGAATCTCCCTTCATACCGAAATATCGACCATCATAAAGGTGTCCGGGATAGCTTTCCCACTTCATTACGGTTGTAAATGAACTTTTGTGGCTACTTGGTAATACCGGCCAGGCATCTAGTACAATTGGTTGTCGAGTAGGTTGCCATGGAAATCCGTCATTCGGAATCTCGCAATCTTGCTGGCCATAATTCTCACCGAAAGTGAAAAAAACATTGTGCTGATTAGACAATTCTTTTCTTTGCAAATCGATCAGATTCCTGATCTGTGTAAACACGGGATCAGTATCAATCAACGCCCGAACTGGAACCCCCTCAAGCCAAGGACGGATAGGGTTAGAACAAGAAAGGTTTAACAACATATCTGCACTAGCTATAATATTCAAAGCCTTTTTGCCCAAAGGACCCTGCCAATTATGAGTATGATGATTATAATATGCCCATCTTTTTTCTAAACCCACTCTTTTAAAAACATGCAGAGCATAATCTAGTCCATAAGCTGGGTCTTTGTCCGTTATATTACGTTGCGGATCATAGCAACAATACGCTGTATTACCACTGTCTTCGAGAAAATAAACATCATGCCCCATTTGGTACAGACCTAAAAAGTATTGCAAGTGGTGCCAGGTCATACCTCCAATTGGCCCTCGAATAATATATCCTAGAACCAGAATGCGCAATCGCTTTGCACTATTGTTATACACCAAGGTCATTCAAAAATTTTTTCATAACAATTTTGGCTTCCAAACACTCACAAGCTATTTCTCTTGCTGCAACAGAATGCTGATGATAATTATTCTCAATTTCCAAAATAGCTTCCGCTGCATCTTCCAGCGTATTGACGGCAAAAAGCCCCTTTCCAACAGGCAGGTGTTTGCTAAAGCCGGTATCCTGCAAAACAACTGGTCTGCCACTTGCTAAATATGCTGCGCTCTTATCACTAAACCATCCGGTGTTATTTGCCACAAAAACATGTTTGCAAACGCTAAACTCCCCACGGCAATACAACAAATATTGGCGAAAAGAATAAAAAGTTAAGGTCACTTCCTTCCCGCAATTCACCGTCCAGCCATTTTTCTTTAGTTCCATTTTTGGTACATCCTTCCCCGAAACGGCAATAGACATGGGAGACTTTATCAGCTTAGGTAAGGAGAGAAACTTTGTAAACTCTATATCCTTTTGTCCATAGCTTTTACCATTATATTGAATGGTTTTATGCGAAACCCAATTCATTATTGAGGAATAGGGTGCTGCAGTACCAGGAGAAGAATATGGGAAAAGTGCTGTTTTAACCGGACTATAAATATGTTCCCATTTCAAACCCAAATCAGGCACAGCATTTCCGGGAGTGCCAATGTTCTTTCCATTGGTAAAATACCGGTCATACAGTGGTAGCGGCATGCCTTCCTGAACTTTATTTGCAAAACTCATTTGCGTATAGCCTGGCTCCCCGTCAATCAACACTTTTAATGCAGCGTTATCAGACTCTTCTTGCCAACTACCATGCGAACCCATATCAATAAACAAATCTGCATAACGAAACACTTCATTTATTCGCTGGCGGGATAATCCATGATAAATATCATTATTCGCTACATAGCACCATTTTTTTTCCATTCCAATCCTTGCCAAAAGTTCTGAAACCAATTTTAGTCCATACGAACAATCATCACTCATTATTTCCTTTTCGGGATCATAACATGAATCAGCATAACCGTACTTTTCAACAAAATAAACATCATGACCAAGATCTTTCAATCCTAAAAGATATTGAAGCACCCAAGAATTCATACCTCCCAGAGGGTATCTGAACATGTAAGATCCAAGAATGATAACAGCCATTGTTTATATACTTAAAAATTATTTTTGAATTAGGCTTGGGCTTTCGGCATATTCCTTTCATTTTTGATAAGCATACTGGTTTAGCGTTAGGGATTGAAGTAAAAATCCTTTTTGCCCTATCGGCAAAAAGATTGGAACGAAAAGCACGCCTGAACGCCCAAATATTTATAATAAAAGTTGTGTTAAAAGGTTTGTTTTCATGGCTTCAATTTTTGTAACGGCAACTGCCGTACATTCTATTGCTTTAATTTTGGCGTTTGGGGTTAAGCAATAATTAAATGCTTCTAACAACTTATTTTGATCCAGTAAAGTGGCATTAAATAACACAGGCCAATTCAATACTTCTACTTGCAATGAAATTTTAGCCCCACCTGCAATTGGATCAATAGGAATTACAGGAACAGCATTTTTAAGAGATAGTACAGTTCCATGCAGTCGGGTTGTAATTACTATATCCATTTTAGAAATGAGAGATTCCACTTCTGCGGGTGTTCGAAGCCCTTCTATATTATGATCCATGGCAGTATCTATGGGCACTATAGATGCTTCGCGGGTTTCAAGTAATTGGTAAATAGCAGCGTTAGCCTGCTCATGGAATGCCCTTTTACCATATTCAAGTTGTTTATGGGCAAGGATTATACCTACTACCGGCACTTTGGGGAGTTTAGAATAAAAAGTAATATCCGGATGGCATCTGATTGAACTATCTCGTTCATGTAAAAATGTAAAGGGGTTCCATTGCTCCAGAGATTCTAGTAAAGAAAGATTCACCCCGATTAGACGGCAATTGGAAAAAAAAGAAAGAAATTCGGTAATAGGCCAGCCATTACCAAATGGTCCGCAAACGAAAATGAGATCAGTATAATAAAGCGGGTTGGTTTTTTCCCATTCTACACCTCCTTGAAACGCATAACAGTTTTCAATTGCTACATCATAGGGAATATGGGCTTCTTTAAGCCAATCACATACAATGTCCCTTGCAATTAAGTCACCTGCGGTGGTGCCCATATCTTTAAAACTGAACCATCCCGAAATTAAAACTCGCATCGTATATAGGATATATTAATGTTCAAAAGCCCGATCCAGAAGATGCTGTAATACTTTGTCTGAATTGAAATATTCCACTGCTATTTCTCTTGCTCTTTTAGAATGTGTTGAATAATTAGTTTCAACATTATTGACGGCATCAATGGCTTCCTCCAGAGTACTAAATTGAAGTATGCCTACTCCCACAGGAAGCACCCGGTCAAAGCCTGTATTTTGTACAATAACCGGCTTGCCTGCGGCTAAGTAGCAGGCAGACCTACAACTGAACCAACCTGAATTTGACACTACATAACCTCCTTTAGAAACGCTCCATTCTCCTTTAGAGGATAAAATATAATCGCGGTAAGAGTCGATATTATTGCATTTTTCCTCTGGGTTTACCAGCTGCCAACCATAATAAGATAAGAGATCTGTAGGGTGATTAAACAGGAGATTACTTTGGTTTTTGGCACCTGTTATAGACTGTGAAATAAATGTTTGCCAGTTTTTATGCTGTAGTTTACTTAATGCAACTTCAAATGAAATATTTTTTAATCTTGTTGGAAGTTTCAGGAATTTTATAAATTCCATATCTTTTTGATTGTAGCACTTACCATCATAATGTAAAGGCTTATAGCTTGTCCAATTCATGATCGTAGAATATATATTACCTTTAGTTTTTGAAGGGATCCATTCTGAAAGTAAAATTGGACTGCGGGTAGGTTTCCAGTCATAATCTAAATTGCTGAAAGCATCTGAAATAGTTTCGCCAAAACTAAAATGTACATGGTGTGCGGCTACACGTTTTGAAAATTCATCTTCTCCTAATTTCAGCTTGATCTGGGTAAATCCAGGATCACTATCAATATAAATTAATTTTTTAATCGAATGGTATTTTTCAGGTTCTACCAATGCTCCAGAAACATTTAAAAGAAGATCTGCCGTTTTAATAATGGTTTTTCTTTTATGATCTGTTAGGCCATACCATTTAGATTTTATAGGGAAGAAATAGGCCCAGCTTTCTCCTAATCCATAACGGTTTAATACTTTTTTCAAGTAATTTATATTTTTATCACAATTTTTAGCCACCCAGTCATTTCCTGTAGTCCCTCCATCCAGTGTATAAGGCCATTCACCAGAATCTTCAAAATAATAAACTTCATGGCCCAGTTGCTTTAACCCAATTAGGTACTGAAGGTAATCCCAAGTTACACCACCAAGGGTGTAATGTTGAGCAATAAGGCCGGTTACAATAATTCTCATACTGGTATTAAATTGCTTTTTCTCTGAACGAATTGATTTTAGCACTTAACCAATCTGGATGGTCATGGTATATAATGTCAAAAATTTTTCCTTTCTCTATATGAATAACAAGATCGCAATGGGACAGCGCATCGAGGCGATGGGTAATAAAGAAAGTAGTTTTTCCATTCATTAGTTTCATGGTAGCATTCATGATGAGTGATTCTGTTTTGATGTCTACGGAACTGGTTGGTTCATCAAGAATAAGAAAAGGGGAATCTTTCAAAAAAGCTCGAGCAATTGAAATACGTTGGCGTTCTCCTCCGGAGAGTTGCATTCCTCTTTCTCCTACTGTAGATTGATAGCCTGCTTTGAAATTTGAAATAAAGTCATGTGCATAAGCTTCCTTGGCTGCTTCATAAATTTCATTTTTACTCGCTCTTGGCTTTCCGTAGGCTATATTCTCTTCGATAGTAGTGGAAAACAAAACGGGTTCCTGTAGAACAATACTAAACTGAGAGCGGTAATCTGCTACTTTATATTCCCTGACATCAACTCCATCCACCAGAATGCATCCTGTGGTTGGTTCATAAAATCTGGCCAGAAGGTTTACCAGGGTAGTTTTCCCAGAACCTGTTGATCCCATTATGCCAACCTGCTGACCTGCTTTTATTTCAAAGGAAATACCTTTTAAAACAGGAGTCCCTTTATTATATTCAAAGGAAACATCTTCGAACTTAATGGAACCAACAATTTTATTAGTTTTTTTGGCATTTGGACTTTCTTCAACATCTTTTTCTTTATCAATCAAACTATAAACTCTTTCCAGACCAACAAATGCCGATTGCAAGTTTGTGAACTGTTTTGTAATGGTTCTTAATGGTGAAAAAAATTGAGTCAAATAGGCCATTATCAATATCAGCTCACCCAGTGTTATTTTCCCTTCAAGTACATATAAAGAACCTAAATACAAAAACAATGCGGTACCTGTAGTTAATACCAATCCAATTCCAATATCAAAAATGCCAGAGTATCGAGCAACTTTGATCTGATTTTGCAATGCTTTGTTTGAGCGATTTACAAATCGCTGTTCTTCATAATCTTCTCTAACAAAAGTTTTTACCACCCTGAGAGCGGACAGCGTTTCATGTATAACTGACATGGCGGCACTTTCTGATTTTTTCACTTCGCTCCATTGGTCTTTTAATTTGTTATTAGAAAAGCGAGCAAGTAGTATTAAAGGCGGTATTATAGTCAATCCTATTAAAGTAAAATGCCAGTCAAGCTTGGTCATTACGTAGAGCATTCCCAATAATGTGAGTGCAGAGGTGACTATTGGCGAAAGCCCGGAGACTATAAGATTGCGGATAGAGGAAGCATCATATTGAATTCGGTAAAGTGAATCGGAAATTCCCGTTTGGTCATGATAGGTTAATGATAACCTTTGAACGTGATTAAATAACAATGTTCGTAAGGACAAAACAAGTTTTTCACCAGTATAAGCTTGAATAATCCAATTTAGAAACCCCTGAAGCTGATTAAGCAATTCAATCAATATCATTAGGATGGTAGCTGTTAGTATAATTGCTTGAAATGAGAAATTAAAATTTTCAGGAAAAAAGAATGCAATTGTTAACGGCATCGGTTGATTTCCAAAACCATTATCCACTATAATTTTTAGTGGAATGGGTGCCAACAGAGCCAAGGGTACTGCTAACAGATTTAATAAGAAGATTCCTGTAATATTTAACCAATAAGGACGTGCCAATATCAATACTCTTTTTAATATCGATAGGTTTGGATATTTCATAAGGCATTATTTAACCTCACTTTGTTTTATTGCTGCTGCTTTTAGGATGGAATAGCAACTTCCAAAATCTCCAGAAATTCGTACTAGAAGTATTAACAAGAGTAATCCAAAAACTACTTGAGGTATCCAGTAATTATCCATTAAGGCTACGGCAAAAATGAAAATCAGAATCCATAAAGGGATGATTGCTAGGAATGAAAGTTTGGGAACAAAACGAAACCGCAGTAATTGCTTGCCTTGTTTATGATCTTCTGCTGCCATTAACAACGTTATAGACCCAAAGCCGCCACCTCTTATTTTTAGATCCCAGCGAGAAAATTCCCCTCCAAGTTCTACCCATCTATTGTGCTGTCGTAAATCTGATTCTATAATTCTCAATCTGCAATCAGGGGATATCCAGGTTTCACACCATACACTCATTTGTTGAGACATCGGGAAAGCATAACAGACCTCCCCAAATCGTCGCCAGAGCGTCAAATTAAGCTTTAGCCTACCCCATAGTCTGGCAAATGGCTGTATTATATGTAAAAAACCTGTAGTCAATCGCCAGAATACATTACAGATCCAGCCTTCCTTTTTTCTATTGCTATGCCTGGAGATATTTGCAACATAATATATGGCATGAGCCTGTGGGAGGATGGAGATTATCAAGGCCAATGGCCATAGAAAGATCAATGGTGCCCAAGAAATGTTAAATAAAGCTAGAATGAGCAGACTTGCCGATAACAGGTACCATTCCGGAACTAAAAACAATAAAAAATAGGGGTGCATTTTCGACCTATAAATAGATTGAAAAGGGGCATTTCCCCAGACTCCATAATAAATCCTCCCAGAATTGAAAGATGAAGTTGTTAGATTTCCATTGCTGTAAATGCGGCCGTTCCATGTTTTATGACCCAGGTTATTGTACTTTTTCGGCCATTTTCGTTCTAGCATGGCCTCGGCTTTGCCGTATACTAATTGTTGTTTCCAATATCCTTTTAAGGTTTGACGACGGTGATGCCATACCATGGCTGCTGCATTATAACCGATTTTACACCCCGCTTCTTCTATACGCCAGCATAAATCTACATCATCTCCTGCTACCCGAAACAAAGGATCAAAACCGCCTACTTGTTGAAGTATTTTTTTACGAATGGAAAAGTTACATCCTGGGATATGCTCCGCTTCACGATCGGTAAGTAATACGTGTGTAGGGCATCCGGGGGCATGATCAACACATTGCTCCATAAAACAGGCATTTAAAGGAACTAGATTTGGACCACCGATAGCTGCAAAATTTGTAGTTTTATAAGAAGAGGCAAGGTGCAATAGCCAATCAGAATCTGGGACAGCGTCATCATCAATATAAGCAATGATTTCTCCACTAGCTGCATTTGCACCAAGGTTTCTGGCAAAACTGAGCCCTTTGTTTACGCTATTAATTAAACGAAATGGATAGCTTGAAGCAATTGCCTCTGTATGATCTGTAGAACCATCATTTATAACAATAACTTCATAATGAGGATAGTTTAGTTTTAATAAGCCGTTAAGACATTCACGTATAGTTTTAGAGCCATTATAGCTGCAAAGTACAACAGATATAGTCGGCCAATTTCCATCCATATCGAAAGGGATTTTTCTAAAAGCTTCTTTTACAACGTTCAATGCCGGTTTGGAGTTTCGATGTTTATCCGTGAGGCCGAAAGCCCAATCAAGTACCTCTTCATCTCCCCTAAACCATTCATCTGTCCATGAAAAAACAAACAACCCTGCACACCCCATTTTAAAGCCCGTCGCAATTTGCCATTTGAGCACTTCTGCCTGTTTTTCCAAACCGTTTCGCAAACTATCCAGGCCCACTTCACCTAAAATCAAAGGCCTGTTTCCAGCCATGTTTTGCAATCTGGCCAGGTAATTTTCTAATTTATAAGGAGATTCGAGGTATACATTAAAGCATAATAGATCCAAAAATGACAGTTGCAGGTATTCCGTAGTGGGATAATTTACATAGGTAATAATAGCATTAGGAGCTTCTTTTTTTACAGTTTCATAAATTGCTTTTAGGTAATTTTCTATTTTTTTATGTCCAATCCATCTTACTAAAGATGCCGAGATTTCATTTCCAAGAGAGATTAACAGCAGGGCAGGATGATCAGCGCATTCTCTCACTTTTTTTCTGATTATTTCTTGAATATCCGGAGCATTTTTGGTGTCTACCAGATATCCTGCATATTGTTCTGCAGAAAGCCCTATCATTACCTTTAAGTGATGCTTATGCGCAATATCAAGCAGCATTCTGGGTGGGGCTGTGTGAGGAATTCGCACAGTATTAATTCCGTGTTCCGTCATCATGGCAAAATCCATGTCGATTTTTTGTGCATCAAAATATTCACAACCATTTTCATCAGACTGGAAAGCTCCATAAGTAACTCCCCTGATATTGAATTTTTCTTCACCAACAAAGATAAATTTGCCTCTAATCTCTATTTCAGCATTCTTCTCATCATGCTCGATTACTATTGAGTCTGGTAAAAAATTTTCATTCATAACTGTTTCAGTTTGAAACAATGAGTGCCGTTTTTTGCAATACGGTTTTACTTATGTCAACATAAATTATTTAGGTTATGTTTGCAGCTAAGCTCGGTTTCCTTTTTATAATCGAATTTTTGCCTTTCTTCAGGCAAATGATTGTAACAAAAAGCCGGTTATAAACAAAAAAGATATTAAAGTTTAATAAACCGGTTTAGAATCTTTTTGAGATCTTAACAACTTGATTGTAGTAACACTGGAATCAATGCTCTAAAGACTTTAGATTGTAGCGGACTAGGAAAATTGGAGAGGTTACAATGTGACCAGAATTGGGTATTGACATCGCTGAATGTTTCCGGAGATGTCAATTTGGGTCATATATCATGTCAATGGAATAACTTAAAAACACATGACGTCTCTTCATGTAATAATTTAAGAGGTTATTATTATCATCAAAACTCACTTACCAGTTTGAACATTCAAGGACTGAAAAATAGAATATTTGTGGTGTTCATATAACCAACTAAATCAGTTAAATATTTCTAACCTGATAGCATTAAAAAATTCTTGATTGTAGTCACAACAAGCTTGGATATTCAAATCTTTTGAATATAATGAAGTCTATATCTAAAGAAGCACAGTTGGATTGGGGCTGATGCGAGACAAAATGAAGTTAATTCGGTTAATGGCCTAGATGATAAGGAGCCTTTTAATGGCAATGTGATAAACTTCAAAAGGTTTTCAACGAGACCATACATTGAAAATATTGCGACCAGGTATAGGCCACCTTCTTTGGAAGAAAAGTGTATTAGAAGCAGACAAATCACTTAAATCCTGGCCTTCGGGAACACCTCTTTTCCTGCATCTTCCCTTACTTGCGACCTCTTATTTTCCGCCGTGATGGAGCTCAATCAATCCTTAAGAATTGAATTCCCACCAAATGGCCTCCAAAAGAGGATTAAAAACCTGTAAATCAGCAGATTTACAGGTTTTTATGTTTTATCGCGATACCGATCTTTCCCAAACATTTCCAATCTCTCCCGTGCCAATCCGAGTCCAAAATTTAATGTGGATATTTATGTACTCAAATACGCTTTCGCAGTTCAAACGCCATTTGCTTACCGAAGAGAGTTCTATTACATTTCCTCAGGCTATTGAGTCCTTGTTTGGCTGCTGTCGTATAATCGCATAAATTCCTCAGTCTTTTCTACCATTGCTCTTGAACCTATGAAAATCGGCGTCGTTTGATGCAAGTGATAAACTTCCAATTCCAGAATACGGTTGACTCCGTCAGTTGCCTTTCCACCAGCTTGTTCCATGATAAACGCCATGGGATTGCATTCATAAAATAATCTAAGTTTGCCTCTAGGGGCTGCTGATGTCGAGGGATAGATAAATATGCCGCCCTTAATTAGGTTCCGATGCAGATCTGCAACCATACAGCCCGTGTATCTTGATGTGTAGGGACGCTGGGTTGGTATGTCTTCCTCATGGCAGTACTTGATATACTTTTTTACGCCTAAAGGAAAATGAATATAGTTTCCTTCATTAATTGAATAAATCCTCCCAGATTCTGGAATCTTCATGTCAGGATGTGAAAGGCAGAATTCGCCTAAAGAGGGGTCTAAGGTGAAGCCATTCACCCCCTTGCCTGTCGTGTAAACAAGCATGGTGGATGATCCATAGATAATGTAGCCAGCTGCAACCTGCTGTGTGCCCATCTGTAATATTTCTTCTGTTGAGGCCGTACCTGTAAAAGTGGTGCGCCTATAAATAGAGAATATGGTCCCGATTCCGACATTTACATCAATATTTGAAGATCCGTCCAGTGGGTCAATAGCCACTATATATTTCGCATGTTTCGAGATTTCCGAATCAATAGTAACATGCTCGTCGTTCTCTTCAGAAACAACAATACAGCATTCACCACCGCTTTTCAACGCGGCTATGAACTGCTCATTAGCGTAGATGTCCAGTTTCTTCTGGCACTCACCATGGCAATTGACCGTTCCTAACTCCCCCAGTATCTCGGCAAGGCCGGCTTTATTGATTTCACGATTAACAATTTTTGCAGCAATTGCCAAGTCACGCAACAACCGGGATAATTCACCTTTCGCAAAAGGAAAAGCAGCTTGATTTTGTATGATGAACTGACCTAAAGTCTTAATTTCTTTCATAGCGCACATTATATCTGGAAAAGCTTGTTCTCTTTTAATAAATCAGTATGAATAAACTGATCCATCGGGATGATTTTTTGCAACTTCAGTTTATTTTCTATTTGGCTGATTGCTTTCACCGTTTTCATAAAAGAATCTGGCGTTACTGAGATCGTATCAATTCCTTCCTCGACCAGAAACTGTGCAAAATCCGGGAAATCAGAAGGCCCCTGACCGCAGATGCCCACTTTCACCTTCATTTCTTTAGCTACTCGTATCAGGTGAGAGATCATCATTTTTACGGCTTCATTCCTTTCATTATAGAGGCCGGCTACCAGGGATGAGTCCCGGTCAAGCCCCAGTATAAGCTGGGTAAGGTCGTTAGAACCAATAGAAAATCCGTCGATATGCTGAGCGAACTGCCTTGCTAAAATGATATTGGAAGGAATTTCAGCCATTAGGAAAACTTCCAGTTTATTTTCGCCTCTCTTTAAGCCAAATCTATTCATGACATTGTATACCATCATTAACTCGTTAACGGTGCGGCAGAAAGGTATCATTACAACCACGTTATCCAGCCCCATAACTTCCCTTACTTTTTTTATCGCTTTGCATTCCATTCCGAAAGCTTCCTCGTACAATTCAGAATAGTATCTGGATGCTCCCCGCCACCCGATCATCGGATTTTCCTCCACTGGTTCAAAGTGTTTTCCTCCGGGCATATTGAAATACTCATTGGTTTTAAAGTCTGAAAACCGCACGATAACTTTATTCGGGTAAAAGGCAGCTGCGATTTTTGCGATACCGAAAGAAAGTTTTTCAATAAAAAATGCTTCTCCGGTTTCATAACCCCGTGTTACCTCAATGATATGTTCGGTTAAAGCAGCATCGTTTAATTGCTCATGTTTAAGCAGGGCCATCGGATGAATTTTGATATAGTTGTTGATGATAAATTCTTCCCTGGCTAATCCGACTCCTTTGTTTGGATAATGAGCATAATGAAATGCCATATCAGGTGATGCTACGTTCATCATCACGGGTGTGGTTGTTTTCGGTAGATCCTTGAAATTATGCTCTACCTTGATAAAGGAAATAGAGCCTTCGTAAATAATCCCGGCTTCTCCTTCTGCACAAGATGCAGTGATCAATTGGCCTGTGCTCAGCAGTTTAGTTGCGTTTTCACAACCCACAATTGCAGGTACACCCAATTCTCGGGCTACTATGGCCGCATGGCATGTTCTTCCCCCTTTATTGGTGATGATAGCTGCAGCTTTCTTCATCACCGGCTCCCAGTCTGGATCGGTCATGTCGGTTACCATGATATCTCCTGGCTGAAAATTGATTTCGTGTATGTTTTGCTTTTCGAGCCCGTTCAGTAAATGAACCCTGCCAGATGCGATTTTATCACCTACTGCAATTCCTTTAAGTACGATCTTTTCGAATCTATTATCGTCATCAATTTTAAACTCGGTAATGGAATTAACCTCTTTTCTAGAATGGATGGTTTCGGGCCGGGCCTGTACAATAAACAACTGTCCGGACAAACCATCAACTGCCCATTCCACATCCATAGGGCACCACCGGCCTTTCAGCGTTGAATAATACTCTTCAATGATCATAACCCAATTACTCAATTGCAGCACAAGTTCGTCTGTCAGGCAAAAACGCTCCGCATCAGCTTTGTCAGTTTGGATGATACGTACTCTTTCTTCGATGCTTTCACCATAAATCATCTTCTGGTGTTTGCTGCCCAGTTTTTTCTCAATGATTGACGGGAAACCTTTTTTGAGTAAAGGCTTAAATACAATAAACTCGTCGGGACTGATAGCCCCCTGAACAATCATTTCCCCAAGTCCGTAGGACCCGTTGATGATAATTGTATCCTTAAACCCGCTTTCTGTATCCAGTGAAAACGCTACCCCTGAAGCACCTTTATCAGAACGGACCATTTTTTGGATGCATACAGATATGCCAATCAAGAAATCATCGTAGCCAAACATTTTCCTATAACTAATGGCCCTGTCGGTGAATAATGAGGCGAAACAATTTTTAATAGCTGTCAAAAGGCATTCTTCACCGCTTATATTCAAATAGGTATCCTGTTGACCGGCAAAAGATGCATCCGGCAGGTCTTCTGCTGTGGCTGATGAACGGACAGCGACATCAACACAAGGCTGATTATACTGTTTGCAAAGTTTTACATAGCCTTCGGCAATCTCAGTTTTTAGATCGTGGGGAAACACGCCGGCTTCTATTAACTTACGAATACTTGAACCGCATTGCATTAATTCCTGCATATTTTCCACGTTAGTGCCCGCAATAATCGCTCTGATCCGTTCATCAAGGTTATTGAAAGCGATAAAATGGTAATAAGCAGCCGCCGTTACAATGAATCCGTCAGGGATGTTTATCCCAAATCCGTTCAAGTTTTGAAGCATCTCGCCCAATGAGGCATTTTTTCCGCCGACAGTATCAATGTCATTTATTGAAGCTTCGGTCAGTCTTAGGATAAATTTTGGATTTTCCATTAAGAATAATTTTATACAAAGCTAGCGTCCAAAAAAGTCCTTCATATGTAAATAGTGATATATTATGATACGATATTAACCTAGTTCTAGAATTTATGCTATTTTAGAGTTATCATAATACAATGAAAACGATCTTCTACCCTTATTTTAAAGAGAATAAGAACTCTTTCAACCTTGTAGAGAGCAATATTTATCATGCATTAAATGATTTTCATTACCACGAGGAACTGGAATTAATTTATGTTACCGAAGGACAGGGGCTCCTATTGATAGGCGATCAGTTTGAGCAGTTGATAACTGGGGACATGATTCTGATCGGAGGGAATGTGCCTCATATGTTTAAGTTCGATACATTTAGGTTTGAAAATGAGCTCTTAAATTGGGGAAAGATTGACCTGCCATTAAAACTTGTTAGCTTACACTTTGATCCTCACTCCTGGGGACAGAGCTTCTTAGCACTGCCTGAAAATGAAACACTGAACCAGCTTTTTACAGATTGTAAGAGAGGAATGATGATTAAAGGGGCTGATAAAGAACAGGTAAAAGACTTGATGATGAAATTGATAAAGGCACCGGCCTACGAACATTTTTTATTGTTGATCCAGCTCTTTAATACAATAGCCCTTAGCAAAACCTTTAGTTTTCTAACCAAATTGTTGAATAAAAATCCCTATACTAAAATTGATGAGCATCGGTTATCGACGATCTATATTTATACTCTAAACAATTTTACAAGAACTATCACACTAAAGGAAATAGCTGACATCACTTATATGTGTCCAAATGCCTTTTGCCGTTATTTTAAATTACGTACCAAAAAGAGTTATTTTGAGTTTCTAATGGAAGTCCGAATAAATTACGCGTGTAAGTTATTACGCGAAAAAGACTTTAATACAGTTGTAATCTGTTATAATTCAGGGTTTGGGAATCTTTCTAATTTCAACCGGCATTTTAAGGCGTTGACCGGAAAAACGCCTTTGGAGTATCGGAGAAGTTTTGCTTCTTAGTTGCTCGATAGGCTTGGATTCAAATAGCACCACCTTTCGGGAGGCTAATAAGGTCTTGCATACATTTTTAGAAAACTTACTCCAAATTCGAATTCCTTTGTGGAATCACTAACGTGAATTTGGTTTCTTGGTCAGTTGATGCCATATCAAGTGTGCCGCCATGAGCACGGGCTATTTCAGAAGCGATGTACAAGCCAAGTCCTAATCCTTGTTGCCCTGGTTTAACCTCACCACGCGAAAAGGGCTTAAACATACGATCCATTACGGTTGGCGGAATTTTAGTGCTTGAGTTAGTAATTGATAATATAAATTCTTCTGTGGTGTAAAGGGCGTTTACCGTAACTGGAGCATCTGTATTCCCATAAGTAAGTGCATTACTTAAAAGATTTGAAAATAGCTGGGCGATACGTTTACTATCACAATCAACAGGATAATCATTGAGCGAAAACTCTGTCACGATGGTGCGGTCTGGCCAAAGAATATGTAATTCAGTAATTACTTGATTTAAAACTTCCTCCAATGAATAGTCGGGTTTCCTGTTCAACGTAATGCCACCGCCCAACCGTCCGCGAGCAAAATCAAGTATATTTTCAATTAAACCGGTCATTCTGTAAGATGAATCTTGAATGATGTTTACAAGTCGCAAACTTCTTTCGGGTAACGGTGTTCTAGCAAGAAATTGCGCACTTGTAGATACAGCACCTAAAGGATTACGCAGATCATGACCCAGAATAGCGATAAACTGATCTCGCAACTCTGCGTTTTTTCGTTCCTCTTCAAGTTTCTTTTCAGATTGGGAGAGTTGCTCCAACGCGTTAAGATGAAATGCAATTAGCTCGGCAAATAGCTTGAACATTCCTACTGTTTGGGGATTGTTGATTTTAGCCGGCTTAGGATCAATTGCACACAAAGTGCCAAAAAAATCTCCATTTGTTAAATAGATGGGCATAGATATATAGCTTCGAAAGCCATATAATTCTGGTGTAGAGTGTTGGTTATAAATTGAATCTGATTTAACATCATCAATAATCACCGCTTTCCCGCTTTGTCTAATCTCGTCACAAATTGTTGTTTGTAGTTTTAGTTCTTCCCCGGGTATCAGTCCAAACTGTATTTCATCACGAACTCCGCAAGCAATCCACCTATTTTCAGTGACGCGGGCAATCGCTGCAAAGCCCATCCCGGTTGAGCGGCAAATAACTTCAAGAATATTTGAAATAACTGGAATGCGTTTTATTGACTCCACATCGGCTTGGAGACTAGCTTCTGAATCGATCACCTTTTCTTCTTTTAAGTTGAACTTCACGGGTAGAATATAGAAACAAAATAATTATTAATATCTAATAATGCAAGACACCGAATTGTAATAGAATAAAGTATCCATAAGTTCAATTTGACCGGACTTAGTCTAAAATCATATTTATTAATGTAAGAAACATTCAACTTCTAATTACCTGTTGACCTTCTTTTGCATTTGATCAAATGATAGAAACTATGTGTGCATTTACTTGTGAAGTTTATCAATTTACTTGGTTTTAGAACATGTGATAACAGTGTAGGTTTATATGATACTTATAACCTTATTAACCAATTGTTCCTGCCATTGTTATGACTATATATGAGTTCCTTGAATTAAATTTTGATGAACAACAGAATGCTTTATTAAACGGCGTTCTGGTAGCAAACAGAAGGCATTCCAGAGGTATTTGTCAACTTTATATATTGGGTGATTTTTTTGTTGAAATTTTGTATGGCCCTGAAGACTTTAGGATATTAAAACTTCAGCCACTTGTATTTAATGATTCACTCGAGCCTTATCTGTCTCAAATTTCAATTGATGATCTTAATATATAGTTTCCTATTGGAGATTCTTAATATCAATTAACATGTTAAAAATGTGATTAAAACAATGTTGTAATAGCCATAAGGCAACCCGATGTTAGGCAAGACTAATAAATCAAAAACAAAATGGTCGAATTTGGGTTAATCCTTATGCTAGAAATTCAACTGGCAATAACTGTTAATATAAAATAACCACGTTTAAACGCTAAAACTATTTTGATGAAAAACTATTTAATTTTATTGCTGTTGCCATTTGCTTTATCGTCATGCAAAAAAGATAAGCCTGTTAAAGAGACCTCCACACCTGTTAAGTTTATTACAACGGATTATTCATATTTAGGAACTTACGATGATCAAGGGAAACCGAATTTGGTAGAAAAAGATGTTGTAAGTACAGAACTCGTGAACTATGTAAATACTAGCTTGCCGGAAAAAGGTGATATTTCAAAAACACATCCTGAATTTCTAAAAAATGCGGACTTGGCTATTTCAGCTAAATCTGACGTTTACATAACTTTCACTTCTGAAGGAACTGGTTTTGCAAATTCCGTAGGTTATTATCTATACAAAACAGGTAGCTCACCCGTGAAGCCAGCTGATATTGAAAAAATCACTTATATATTTCCTAATGCATCTTCAAATAAAGGAGGAACATTAAGGCCAGGTGATAAGGTGAAACTCGGCACAATTGAATCAGGGATGTCCATCGGATTTGTATTATTAGAAAAGGGATGGGATAGTGTAACGAAAACAGTCAATAAAGATGCCCCGCATTATTGCTCAAATAAAGCGTTAAATCCAGAAGATAATGATCTTTTAAAGCCTCACACTGTTCTTTTTGATTATCCAGCGGAACACAAAGTGATTATAGGTTTTGAAGATACTAATCGCACATTGGCATCTTGTGATCATGATTTCAACGATGTAGTTATTTATGCAACTGTGGTAGCTAAATAAGTGGGAGTAAGTCATTATATTTTTCCAGAAAACGTGAATTCGATTATGAATAATATTCAGAAAATAGTGATATTGGGCGTTCGGGCGGGCTTTTCGTTACAATCTTTTCGCCCCGGAGAAGGGCAAAAAGGATTTTCACTTCAATCCCTAACGCAAAACCTAGCAAGTTTCACAAACGCGTTTTATAGTACGTCTTTTTGAGTCCCAAACCATATTTTAAAGTGAACCAGCTTCATAAGTAAAAAGAAGTATAAACTAAAAGAGTGCAATGGCTATCAACCATTGCACTCTTTTAGTTTATATACTACTCAATATATTAATTCAATTCAAGCTCTTGGAGCATAAGGATAATCTTGAATAATTTCTAAACAAACAACATCTTAATTGTAATACAAAAACGAGTTATTTATATCATTGACAATTAAGCTGTAGTGGTTTGTTTGCTTATATTTCTGTACACATAACTGTTGTAAATATGTCTACGAGCAAACCGGCCAGGCGAATCAGCATTTATTAATTTTACATAGATGTTTTTTGGAACATCGAAGTACTCGTAACAGCTGCCATCGAAGAAAGTTATTTTTAAAGTTTGGCCAGTGTATGAAAAATCGGTAATAGAAGAAGTAAGCGTAGTGCTCGTGTATTCGTTAATATACTGAGCTTGTGTTTCAGGAGAGATGCTTACTAAGAAATGATAGGCTTCAATTATTTCCTTACTCTTTTCTTCGGCCTCTAATTTTTGGTCATTATTTTCAATAAATTTATCAGGATGCCAATCCTTCATCAAGTTCCGGTAAACGGTTTTTAATTCTTTTAATTCGGTAGTTTTATTTACACTTAATAGTTTTCTGTAATCAACAATTTTCTTCATGAAATTTTTTTAATGTATTTTATCGATGAAACTTTCAGTCGATAAAGTTTACAAAGATAAAATTTTAACAAAGAGTATGAAAAGGAAATTTTGATAAAGGGTCTTAACTATAAGATTACAAATGCAATTTAAAGATTGATGCTTATAGCATTTGAAGGAAATAGGTAAGGATTCAGGCTTATTAAGGAAAACTTAAAATTAAAAGCGCTTCTAACCCAAAAGGGAAGAAGCGTATTTCAGAGTATTAATAAATTAATTTTACAATGATGTTATAATGTGATGGGTGAAAACAATGCTAAACCCTTGATTTTTTGGGGCTTAATGTTGATTGTTGTAGAACAAAATGATGAATAAACCAGATACATTTATCTTAATATGATTACCAATTTATCTTTCTTGTCAACGATTACTCATGAGGAAGCACGGATGTAGACGAGACATTAAAAGAAGCTTCAGTTTTCTGTTTAGGTAAATCGTAAGATCTTCGGTTGCCTTCTTTATTACATTGGCCCAATGCAACATAAATAAGTATAAAAATAAGGATAGTGGAGAAGCAACCTCCACCTAATTTTTTTGCACCATAACCAGCGATAATTGTTTTGAAAAAATTATTCATAAGTAGTAGTTTAAAGTTTCAAATTTTCTAATTCAAACTTTAAGCCAATAACATACAGTATGAGAACTATCTTAAACTATAATAGCAGGGAGTGCTATTAATTATTATATATGCATTCCGGGATAAGAAAAAAATTGACCAGGATAGTAAGAGTCTTAAAGGTATTAATGAAAAGCTATGTAAGCTTTTAAATCATACTCTAATTCTTCTTCTCTAAAGTGTTTAATGGCATTATTGATTTTAATTGCCACAGTTTTGCCATAAAAGTTTTTTACAACTGTACCTTTTTCGCCTGTTGATTTTACTATTACTTTCTCTTGTGCTTCGAATGACATGGGTTTCCAGTTAAAATGTAACGTAAATATATGTATAATAGGTGCATAAAAACGCGAATTTTTGTACTTCTTTGCTCTAAAAATGAAGTAAAAGAATTGCTTTACATTTCGATTTTTTAATTTATATGCTTTATTTTCAATATGTTATAAATTAACTTATCTTTTTTGCATAAAAACGACACATTTAGTAAACAATTTCCATGATTTATTGTCTTTAATAAACAAGGTCGGATGGCCGAGTGGGAAGGCAAGGATCCGCAAGATCTTCAACATTGGTTCGAACCCTTTTCCGACCTCACAACTACCTAAAGCCGTGCAGTTTTTAATTGCATGGCTTTTTAATTATAGCTTATAGTGGCTAATCATTTAATAAAATACCCAAAGATGTATCATTAATAATATATCTTTAATGGATAAAAAAGTGGTTAAAGAGGTGTATTTTGCGCTGAAAGCCATTTGTTAATTTCATTTCAGTTATAACCTTCTCAAATATTATGAGTTCAAAATTGATTCAATCCCTAGACCCTATACAATTCGAAAATGAATTAAACGCTTATCTTGAAAGCAATAGTCATTTTCCATTATTTGACATTAAATTTAATACCACAATGAATGAGGGGAATATTCACTATTCGGCCTTAATTGTTTTTAAATAAGTGATTTGCCGGATTGAAAGTTTAGATTTGACTTCAAACTTTGAGATGTTTGCGGCACAATAATATCAGTAATGTGATACAAAAACAAAAAATCGGATTTTTCTGTTAATATCAGTAACGTTCTTAAGTAGTTAGAAACGTTAAAAATAATTTTTGTATAAAATTATCACATATATTTTATTGTTTAGCTTTTGGTTTATATCTTACATGAGAAATTCACACCGTGTTGTGTATAGCTTGAGATTGAAAGTAAAAGACGAGCTCAGTTCCTGATTATAGGTCTGTTAATTGTAACAAAAACTTCGTTGTCAGTAAATGGGTTTATTCTGTAAAAATTTATACACTTGATTTTATTAAATAGTTTAAATTTGCATGATGGATAAACGTATTCTTATTTGTGATGATGATACCGACATACTTTCAATTTGCACTTATATTTTAGAAGAGCAGAATTGGGAAGTACATACCAAGACAAATTGCATTGATATTACTGAGGTAGTAAGATCCATTAAGCCTTCCGTTATATTAATGGATAATTGGATTCCTGATACCGGAGGCATTGTTGCAACTCAAAGTATAAAAGCAGATCCTGAGCTAAGTAATATTCCTATAATTTATTTCTCGGCTAATAACGATATCAAATCTTTAGCTAAAGAAGCCGGGGCGGATGCATTTCTTGAAAAGCCTTTTGATATTGAGGATTTGGAACGGGTTGTATTAAGTGTGTTGAAACAGTTTTCAAGTACTAATACCTAATGCAATAACGGCATAATTTTTATCAGTTAAAATATGCCTGGAAAAAGAAAAAATCGCCTGAAAATAATCCCTGCTGGAATGGTTACGAGCAAATAGGGATGAAAAAGAAGAATGGTAAAGAAGTGCCAAACTGTGTTCCTGAAAAAGAAGAACGCTAAAAGGATAAATAGCAACCCTAAAACGTTTTCTCTAACATCTTCTCCTATAAAACCCCATTAATATTAACAGTAAAGGATTATTGAGGTACTTTTTAAATACCAAAATTCCCCTGTTTTCATTTTCTTTAGGGATCGTTTGTATATATGCTTCATTGCCTAATGTACCGCAGTGTTGATATTTCAGTAAAGAATAATCACTGACAGTTTTCGCTACTTTCTAACAGTCTTATTTAACGTTGCTAGGTTTTGCGTTAGGGAATGTAGTGAAAATCCTTTTTGCCCTCTTCCTTCGGGCAAAAAGATTGTAACGGAACGCCCGCTCGAACGCCCAAACTAAATTCACAAATTTTAATAATCGAACTCAGGTTTTTAATATAATTTCTATTCATTGTATATTAGTCAAAAGATCATACCATGTTAACAACTATAAATATTCCTAGGTTAAATTTAAACGACTATGTAAATGGTTCGTCAGATCAGAAGAAGCAGTTTTCGGATAATATCGGGAAAGCTTTCAATGAAACGGGGTTTGTAACTGTGTCTAACCATGGATTGTCTAAACAGTTAATGGGCGAATTGTATGAGGAGGTAAAAAAATTCTTTTCTCTTCCAGATGAAGTTAAATTGAAATATCAAATTCTGGAACTAGCCGGTCAACGTGGTTATACCAGTAAAGGAAAGGAAAAGGCAAAGGACGCCAAAACGCCCGATTTGAAAGAGTTTTGGCAAAGTGGGCAAACTGTTTCAGATGGTGATCCTGTTAAAGCGGATTATCCAGATAATATTATAGTGGATGAACTGCCGGAATTTAACGAAGTGACATTACAAGTTTACAAAAGTTTGGAAACTGCCGGAAAGCACTTACTTCATGCTATTTCGGTATATCTGGGCCTCCCTGAAAATTACTTCGACGACAAAGTGCATAACGGAAACTCGATATTACGAGGAATTCACTACTTTCCGTTAGATGACCCGGATAGCTTACCAGCCGATGCAGTTAGGGCAGGAGCTCATGAAGATATTAACTTGATAACCTTACTGATTGGCGCAAGTGCAGATGGGTTGGAGGTATTAACTCGTAGTGGAGAGTGGTATCCAGTAAAAGCAGATGCAGAAGATATTGTGGTTAACGTTGGAGATATGCTTCAGCGACTAACAAATAATAAGTTAAAATCAACTACACACAGAGTAGTTAATCCACCAACGGAACTAATGAGAACTTCCAGATTTTCTGTGCCCTTTTTTCTGCATCCAAAATTAAATATGGATCTTACCTGTTTAGAATCTTGTATTGACGAAGCCAACCCTAAGGCTTATTCAGATATTACTGCCGGAGAGTATTTGGATGAAAGACTTCGTGAAATTGGACTTAAATAACTTCAACAAACAAGAGATTATTTTTGTAGGACGTCTAGAATATGTGATTTATTTTTTCAACCTTTCTTTGAACACCTCTTCTAACTTATCTACTTTAGGTTGGATAACCATACGACAATAGGGTTTTTTACTATTTGCATTGAAATAGTTTTGATGATAGTTTTCTGCCTTATAAAACGATTTAAAAGGTACAATCTGTGTAACGATCGGCATCCCAAAAACCTTTTTCTGAGTTAACAGGGTCTTATATTTAGAAGCTTCTGTTAACTGGTTTTTAGTATGATAAAATATCACAGATCGGTATTGAGTTCCCTCATCGGCACCCTGCCTATTTAATGTGGTTGGGTCATGCAACTTCCAAAATATTTCAAGTAGTTCAGCATAGCTGATAACCTTCGGATCAAATGAGAAGTTGATTACTTCCGCATGGCCAGTATTGCCATCAGATACTTGTTCATATGTGGGGTTTTTTACATTTCCGCCAGAATAACCAGATTGCACGTTACTAACGCCATTTAAACGCTGAAAGACGGCTTCTGTGCACCAAAAGCAACCCATTCCGAACGTTGCTTGTTCTAGGTTAGTCGCAGTTGGGCTTACTTTTGATTTCAACTTTTGTGCAGAAGCAGAAAAAGTAAATCCTAATGTAAGTATGGAAATTAATAATATTAAATTTTTGGTTTTCATGATCATGAATCTATTTCAAATATTTTGTGTATCCTTTTATTGTAGATGTAACCCGTTGTTTGTTAAACTGCTTAATCTAGAACAAAACAATATGTCTAGGTTAAAACGGCAGGATTAAGCCGATTAATTAACATACGTATAGAATGACGATTCAGGTTTTAAATAGAATGGGATCGATTAAAATTGACAAATAATAAACAAGTTAATTTATTTGAGAATTAATGGTTTGCAGTAATTCCACCGGATGCTGTGTTCCAATTATATACCGTAAACCGTCTCTGTCTGTTAATTGAATCGCATCTTTACCATCGGCATAAAACCGGATGGTCCCTTTTTTATGTAAATTATAAACCGGGTTACTAATCATATATGAGCTGTAAGGAACCCGCTCTACTTTAACAATGCTGTTTAAGTCAATTTTAATCATTCTGGATGTCCAGATACCATCAATAATAACGCTTCTGTTTTTTACTGTGATTCTGTAATGCAATAAAAAAATCATGATTACTGACACAATTAGAATTCCGAATCCAGCAACTAAAAAGAGATCTGATTGAGATTTATCTTCTTCGGTTACCAGGTAAGCTGCAAAACAGAATAATGCCATTACTAACCGAATGCTGATGCGAAGATAATCACGACCTAAATATTGCTTCTCAACAAAAACTGGGTTATTTTCCATAGGATGTTTGCTGTTCGAATATATAAACTTTTTTGGTTTCAGTGGTTACCTTATAACGGTCGTCAATCCGATAGCAATCTACATACAGAATATCGCCATTCCCGTTTACTAAGATTCCGATATTTTGTTTGTGATTTAAAGGAATTTTAAGTTCCGTAAAGAAATCGCTAAGTTTCTTTTTCCCTCCCATACCTAAGGGATAAAAATAATCGCCAGCCTTCCATGTTCGAATATTTAATGGAAATACGAGCTTCTCTGCATCCAATTGAGCGATTGTTGCAGTCCGTTGTAGTTGAAGAACGGAGGCGGAAATGGTCCAATTATAATAGGTTTTGTTATACCACACTACTTCTTTATCCTCTTGGTGAATCGCAGTTTCAGTGGAATCAAATGCTATTTTTTTGCTCAAAATTAGCTTGTCACGATCTAATAAAATGTAATGGGTGGCCGATTCAAATAATTTACCTGATTGTCCATTCCATGACCTGACTAGGTCATGTAGTACCGGCTCTATAAAATTATATGGACAAAAGAGGTTAAAAAGTAAGGTGTTTAGTGGGTGAAGCTTTTGTAAAGCAGCTAAATCAATATAAATCTCGCCCGACGGTTCTTCGTTAAATAGTTTAGTTTTTAATTCCTTTACCCTGTCATTTAATAAAATTTCCAAATCAACGAACCGACGTCTGTTTGCTTCAAATGTTTCTTCAAGATTAGGATTAAGCTCTTTCAATTTAGGAATGATTTCCAGCCTAATTTTATTTCTCGCATATTTTGTTGATTCATTTGATGCATCGTCCCGGTAGGAAATATTTTCGGAGACTATCAGTTGGTCAATTTCAGGCCTTGTTAAAAACAACAGCGGACGGATGAGTTTGTCCCTTTTGGGTAAAATGCCATGTAAACCAGCAATGCCTGTTCCTCGAGTTAAGTTCAGGAGCATGGTTTCGATCGTGTCATTTTGGTGATGAGCAACCGCTAAATATTGGTAGTCAAATTCTTTCCTGATTTGCTCAAGCCATTGATACCTTAAATCTCTAGCCGCCATTTGTATGGAAATGTGATGGTTGCTACCATATTCGGCAGTAAAGAATTTCGTTGAATGAAATTTAACATCAAAACCCGCCGCTAATTCCTTTGAAAAATCTTCGTCAGCAGTTGATTCTGCGCCTCTCAACATGAAATTACAATGTGCTATTGCAAAATTATATCCACTATGATGGAACAAATGTGCCAACAATACTGAATCCCTGCCTGCACTTACTGCCAATAAAACCTTGTCGGCAGGGTCAAAAAGGGTATATTGTTTGATAAATGATTCGAAACGTTTCAATGGTAGCATGAGGTAAAATTATTTAATTAAAATCCTTAGCCAAAAAACTAATTTTACAGTGTGAAAAAATTCATTTTTTTGGTATTTGCTTACTTGCTTTCAAACCTGTGTGCTGCACAAACTCCCAAACAAGTTCAGCTGGTGTCATCCCAATTACTTCGTGGTGTGCAAGGCACTAATTTAATACGCGTTATAAAACCCGTTTTCTCTCATGAGGGCTCCACACTGTCAGCAGATAGTGCGAATTTTCAACAAGAAAAAAATACATTTGATGCATTTGGTAATGTTGTAATAACACAACCAAATGGTACCACAATTTTCGGTGATGTATTAAACTATAACGGAAATACCAAGGTTGCTGTTTTAACAAACAATGTCAGATTTATTGACGGCGATGCTACGTTAACCACCAACTTTCTGACCTATAATATGGGTACCAAAATTGGAAACTATACAGGTGGCGGTAAAATTGTTAATGGAGCGAATGTACTAACCAGTAAGAATGGGTATTATTTTTCAAATTCAAGAGATGCCTACTTTAGGTATGACGTGGTTGTGAATTCGCCAGATGCGATCATTAAATCAGATACGCTACGATATAATACAACCAGTAAAATTTCCTATTTCTACGGACCTACTAAAATTTTTAACAAAAGTGATAAGAGTACACTTTATACCGAAAATGGGACTTATAATACCACCAACGAACAAGCTCGATTTGGTAAAAAGAACTTATACACCGCCGGAAGCAAGTCATTAAAAGGAGACAGTTTATTTTACGATGGAAAATTAGGTATTGGTAGAGCAATCAAAAATATCACTTTCACTGACACCGCTTCCAAAATGATTTTCAGGGGTGATATTGGTCTTTATCGTGCTGCGGATTCAAGTATCCTAGCAACAAAAAACGCTTATGTAATATTAACAACTAAGGATTCGTCAAAAGTCGATTCTATATACATGGTTGCTGACACTTTATTCAGTAAGATTGTTTTTACACGTGATATTTCTATTTATCAAAAGGATGAGTTAGTAAGTGATACTGCCTTGTCAGATCCATCAAAGGTGACGGCAAGTGATGGAAACAATCCTGAGAATTTAGTTGCAGATTCTGATGAAGGTAAAGAATCTCTCACAACGGGAAAATCAAAAAGAGAAAAGAGCAACGATGATAAGTCGGTTTTGGGAAATAGCTCTACGAAAGAAGAAACTAATAAGAAAAGTAAAAAAGCAAAATCAGGACTAATAAAGTCAAAGAAAACGGGAATTACCTATTCGTCAGACTCTTTATCGATGATTAAATCGATAGATTCCGTCAAAACTAAGGAAGATTCTTTAAAGTATGTACGGAGGCAAACGGATTCTGTGGCCGAACCAATGAAAGATTCGTTAAAAATTGCAATTGTAGGTCAAGGGAAGCCTGCTGGTACGAATAATAAGGCTAAGGGAATAACAAGCGCCGCCGATTCAGTAAAAAAAGTTAAACAGGTTCAGTCGGCAAAGCCAGATGTAAAAGGTGTGGTTAAAGAAACTGTAGATAAAAAGCCTGCAGGAATTAAAGCAGCTAAAGATTCCATTTCGTTAGACACATCGCAAATTGCTATTAAACGTAGGCAGGATTCGATCACCCGAATGAGCGATACCACCAAAACCCGAATTGTGATGGCTTATCATCATGCTAAAATATTTAAAATAGATCTCCAGGCAAAAGCCGATTCTATGTTTTTCAGCTATAAAGATTCAACGATAAGGTGTTATATAAATCCAATTATTTGGGCTCAGGGATCGCAACTAACGTCTGATACGACTTATTTGCAATTGAGGAATGGAAAACTAGATAACATGCTGTTGCAGCATAATGCAATGATTGTAAATACTGAGGGGGATTCAACCAAGTTTAATCAGGTGAAAGGGAAGGTAATCACAGGATATTTTGTTGAAAATAAGCTTGATAGAATGTTTGTTGATGGCAATGCCGAAAGCCTTTATTACACGAAAGAAGATTCAACTTATTCTGGAATGAATCATATGATAAGCAGCCGGATCAAAGTTCTGTTTAGAAATAGTGAATTGGAGGATATTATTTCAATACGAAAACCTGAAGGAACCTATTATCCGATAGATAAAATTCCTAAAGATGAAGCTATATTGGAAGGCTTTCTTTGGAAGCCCAAAGAGCGCCCTAGATCTAAAGAAGAAATAATTCCGACCTTTGCGAAGGCAGACAAAAAGTTAACCACAGCACCCAAAAAAGCTAGTAAAGCCGCTGTTGTAAAACCCGTAAATAAACCCAATGCTACAAAAACGCAAAAGCCGGCTACTTCACCTCCTGTTAATAAGCCAATTGTAAAAGCGAAGGATGAAAATGTTAAGGAAGAATGATGGCTTATTTTAGTTGCTGATCATGTAGAAATTTTAGCAAGTTTTGCATGGCTCTTCCGCGATGGCTTATCTTGTTCTTTTCATCGGCACTCATATCAGCGAAGGTTATGTTATAGCCATCAGGCTGAAATATTGGATCGTATCCAAATCCTTTATTTCCCGATTGCTGTGTAGTAATAGTCCCATGTACAAAACCTTCAAATAAATGCTCTTTGCCATTTAAAATTAAGGAGATTACGGTTCTAAAACGAGCTTTTCGATTAGTCTGATTTTTAAGCTTTTCTAAAACAAGATGCATATTTCCTTCCGTATCTCTACTGCCTGAATATCTTGCAGAATAAACTCCTGGTTCGTTATTTAAACATTCTATTTCTAGCCCAGAATCATCCGCAAAGCAATCTAATGTATATCGCTCATAGATAAAATGGCTTTTTTGACTTGCATTTTCTTCAAAAGTATCTCCTGTCTCAGGTATATCATCTGAACAACCAATATCGTTCAAGCTTTTCAAAAGAAAATCAGAGCCTATTATCGCCTGAACTTCTTCAAGCTTATGTTGATTGTTTGTAGCAAAAATTAATGTCCTCATTAAAATGGTTTCATTACGTTCCAAAATTCTACTTTTTTCTGTTTGTTATCATCCATTTCTGATAAACTGTAAGTCGCCAAAATTTTAACATCCTTAAATTTCTCAGACTTGTTTAAGGTAACAGCTGGTATTCCGATTATTTGTGGTGATATTCCAAATAATACAATTTTGCTACAGACAAAATAAGATTTTAGGCTTTCGAAATTAGCTCCTGCATGCGTGTGCATGTTTAAAATAGCAAGATCACGTAACTCTAAACCTTTTGCCTTTGTAATTTTTAGCAATGTTTCTAAGTGGGCTGAGTTTAAGGTTTTATGAGTAGAGTCATTTACCAGTAGCAGGATGTACTTATTGTTTTCACCTAAATAATTATAGCTTTCGGGTTCTTCAATTACTTGCTCTTTCTGGATAATTGGTTTTATTACTTCCTCATTTTTTATAGGAGGTTCCTCTTCTTTTCTAACAACAGGTGCTTCTCTAAAATTATAAAGATCGTCTGTCATTAAGTATTGCAAGGCAACCGGATGATTTGTGATTAATTCTGACATTTTAAAATTATAAATTAAACTCCAACTGCAAAGGTTAACAATTTGCTTTTAAAGGAATTTGATAGCTAATAAAATCTGTTAAAATTAGTTAAATCCTGCTTGCATCGTGTGCAAAATATTAACTTAGACCGTTTAGACAGGTTGATGCCAAAAGCTAAAAAATTTAATCTTTACCATTGGAGGTAATTTAACAGCTTTAATGGTATTTTTGCGGTTTGTTATTAAAAATTAGCCTAGGCTAAAATCAATATAATCATCATTTATAAATAACAAAATTAATATTTAAGAACTCATGAAGCTTTAAGGCCTCATAATGAAATGTATATGACTCAAATGAAAAAGAATTTAGTGATATTTTTTGGATTGCTTTTAATTGCTTCTACAAATGTTTGGGCACAAAAAAAATCACTGGATAATATTGCAGCAGTTGTGGGCGGAGCAATTATATTGAAATCTGATTTAGAAATGCAATATGCTCAATATCTTGCCCAAGGAAATGCAGATAACCCAGAAGTAAAATGTTATTTTTTACAACAATTGTTAACTCAAAAATTACTTTCACAACAAGCTGTAATCGATTCAATTACGGTAACAGAAGATCAAGTTGATGATGAAATTGATCGTAGGTTACGTTCGATGACGTCAAGGGCTGGTAGCCAGGAGAAGCTCGAGCAATTCTTAAATCGATCTGTTATTCAGTATAAAGATGAAATCCGCCCGGATATTAGAGAACAATTGGTTGCTAACAAAATGCAAGGTAAAATCACTGAAGGAGTAAGCGTTACACCTTCGGAAGTAAGAAATTATTTTGAAGCAATTCCTAAAGACAGTTTGCCATATTATAATACGGAAGTTGAAATTGGAGAAATTATTTTGAATCCAAAGCTTACAAAATTAGAGAAGGAAAAATTCCGTGATAAAACAGAAGCACTAAGACTGCGAATTAAAGGAGGAGAAGATTTCGGAACTCTAGCAAGACTGTATTCGCAAGATCCAGGGTCTGCTCGTGAGGGAGGGGAACTTGGCTTTATGGATAGAAGCGGTTTAGTAAAGGAGTTTGCCGCAATGGCCTTTAAATTGAAGCCGGGAGAACTATCCCCAGTATTTGAAACCGAATATGGTTTTCACTTCCTCCAGGTGATTGAAAGACGTGGTGAACAAGTGAATGTTAGGCATATTCTTATCAAAACAGAACCGACTCCTGAAAGTTTGACACGAATAAAAACTCAAATTGATAGTATCTATAAAAAGGTAGTGGATAAGAAAATTGATTTTGCAACGGCAGCCTCACTTTATTCGGATAATAACGAAACTAAATACAATGGTGGGATGCTGTTGAATGCTGAGAATGTTCAAACACGAACTACTTATATCCCTACTGATAAATTAGACCCTCTAGTTTTTTTAACGGTGGATACGATGAAAGTTGGCGGTTATTCCCAGCCATTTTTATTTTCTGCTGCAGATGGCAAACAAGGCTATCGTCTTCTGTATCTAAAATCTAAAACAGGGCCTCATAAATCTAGCCTGGATCAAGACTATCCGAAAATTAAGGAAGTTGCCAATGAGGATAAAATCAATCGTACGCTAAGTCAGTGGTTTGAAAAGAGAAAGAAATCTACATTCATTAAAGTAAATCCGGAATACGATGTGTGCCCAACAGTTGCCACTTGGAACAATGCTCAGCCTAATTAGTACAAATGAAGGAATTTAATTCAGAAGTTGAGGCTGTTGATGCCCTAAGTAGCTATTATCATAAAATCAGAACAGAAATTGGTAAAGTAATTATAGGGCAAGATGAAGTTATAAAATCTGTATTAATTTCAGTGTTCAGTAATGGGCATTGCTTATTGGTTGGCGTACCCGGACTTGCTAAAACATTACTTGTACAAACGGTGGCTCAGGTACTTGATCTTAGTTATAATCGGATACAATTTACACCTGATTTAATGCCTTCTGATATTATAGGTTCTGAAATTTTAGGTGAAGATCGAACGTTCAAATTTATCCCAGGACCGGTTTTTTCAAATATCATTCTCGCGGATGAAATTAATAGAACTCCGCCTAAAACTCAAGCAGCTTTGCTTGAGGCAATGCAAGAAAAAGTAGTTACCGTTGGAGGTAAAACGCATATTCTGCCTCAGCCATTTTTTGTTTTGGCAACCCAAAATCCAATCGAACAAGAAGGTACTTATCCTTTACCGGAAGCACAATTGGATAGATTTATGTTTAATGTTTTACTTTCTTATCCAAGCTTCCAAGAAGAGTTACAGGTAGTGAAAAATACCACGTCCAACAAAAAATCTGTTCTCGAAAAAATATTAAATGCAAGCGAGATTACATATTTCCAAAAACTCATAAGAAATATTCCGATTACCGATCATGTTTTAGAGTATGCAGTTTCTCTTGCTGCAAAAACTCGACCGGGCACTGCTACCGCCACCGCTGAAGTAAATAAGTTTTTGAGTTGGGGTGCAGGTCCTAGAGCATCGCAGTTTTTAGTGCTAGGGGCAAAATGCCATGCAGCTATTAACGGTAAATATTCGCCAGATATTGAAGATGTTCAAGCGGTTGCGGAATCAATATTAAGGCATCGAATTGTACGAAATTACAAAGCTGAGGCAGAAGGAATAAGCACAGAAAAGCTGATTTTGAATTTATTTTAACGGATAGGGATTATTGAAGATAGTCCGGTCATAAAAAAATGCTTTTGGGCGTTCGGGCGGGCTTTCCGTTATCCCAAAGGGACTCCTTTGGAGCAATCTTCTTTGTCGCCTTTCGACTACGCTCCAGATGACAAAAAAGGATTTTCACTTTCCCAACGGGATCCCTTCGGGACGACCCCAAACGCAAAACCTCGCAAGTTTAATAAACGCAATCATAAAACTTCTTTCGGAGTTCTGAACTTCAATCTACAGTCAAACTGAAATTGTTGATTTTCTCGATAGAAACCGTAGTGGAAGAATTGATAATTATTTTGAAGAGGTGTTTGTTCCTGTAGCAGGCGTAAAAACTTCTAATATTACATTCCATTTAAAACCCTCCTGAACTTCCCAAATTCGAACGTAATTATACACTTTATCCATTTTGTTTTTGGTAATAGTCGCTTTCCCATACGAATAAGCCAAGTCGCCGCCTAGTGCTCTATCCGCTTCTAAAAACTCGGTATTAATTGATATACCTTCATATCTTAGAAAATCTGTTATATTTCTCCTTCCAATAAGCGGTTCATGCCCTGGGAATAATAATCGTGCATTCTCACCAAGAAAGACATTGTAAGCCAAGTTTTTATAAGCTCTTAAAGTTGTAGCAAAAAGCTTATCGGATGTCATGATCATATCTTCTCTCTGTTGAAGCCTGAGTTCTGATCTTTGATGAAAAAATTTGTCTGTAACTGCATCAACAAATACAAGCTTTTCTTCTTTTTTAGGTTTGTCGTGAGATATTCCCGCATCTAAAGCCAATTTCCAAACGCCTTTTTCATTCATGCGCCATACCGAAACGTACTGCCCAAAAAAGGTTTCTTGTGCCGTTGCGGATGATTTGTAAGTGTAAGGACCAGTTGTGAAACCCCAATCGCCACTTTTAGAAATTTTAGCGAATGCAGGCCTCCACAAAAGCTGGCTAGAATCAGCTTTCGCTTTTTTATAAAATTGAAGAGCTTTTACAGGATCTGGCCTGAACACAATTGTATTTTCGTCACATACAGCCGAAAATCCTTTTTTCATGCCCTTAGATACGACCAGGCTTTCGAAGTAGTTTTCGGCAGCAACCAGCGAGTTAACTTTGCCGTTCGAAATTTGGGCATTCGTAGTGTAAAATGTCAGGCTTAATAGAGAGAAAACTAGTATATATTTCATTCAAGAAGAATCTTGATAAGTTTATAATTCAATAAGTACTGTTTTATCATCAATTATGCCATCATCAAAGTGCACTGTTAAATTAAAGTAAGTTTATACTTTGCTCCAAATCGTTTCATCTTTATTATCTTTTAATTGGATGCCTAATTGTTGCAAGCCAATTCTGATCTTATCTGAAGTTGCATAGTCCTTACTATTTTTCGCTTCTGAACGAAGTTTAATAATAAAATCAAGCAGTGAATTAAGGTCTTGATTTTCGGATGCCTCTTCTTTTAATCCAAGGATATCAAATACAAATTCATTAAACAGTTTCTTAAGTTCTTTCAGATCCGATTCAGTAATCGCCGCCTTTCCATCATAAACACTATTGATGATTCTTACGGCTTCAAATAGTTCTGCAATTAAAATAGGACTGTTGAAATCATCGTCCATGGCAGCATAACAGCGCTCTTTTAACTCTTGGATGTTACATTCAGAATGTGTAGCGGGTTTTAACTTGTCTAATAAGCCATAAGCAGTCATTAATCTTTTGAAACCTTTGGAGGATGCTAACAGCGCTTCGTTGGAAAAATCAAGAGTACTTCGGTAATGCGCTTGAAGCATAAAGAACCGCACCGTCATCGGAGAAAATCCTTGTGTTAATAAGGGATGGTTACCTGTAAATAGTTCTTTTGGTAAAAAACCGTTTCCTGCTGATTTAGACATCCGGGTTCCGTTTACTGTAAGCATGTTGGTATGCATCCAATATTTGGCTGGAGTGGTATGATTACAAGCTTGTGATTGTGCTATTTCATTGGTATGATGAGTAGCAGCTAAATCCATCCCACCACCATGGATATCAAAAAGATCTCCTAAATATTTTCTGCTCATTGCAGAACATTCGATATGCCAACCGGGGAAACCCTGACCCCATGGAGAAGGCCAATGCATAATGTGCTCGGGTTTTGCTTTGATCCATAAAGCAAAATCTAATCTACCCCTTTTTTCATCCTGACCGCCTAATTCACGAGTGTTGGCCAATAAATCTTCCAGTTGGCGATTAGTCAATATTGTATAATTATATTCTGTACGATATTTCTCTACGTCGAAATAAACCGTACCGTTAACTTCGTAAGCATACCCATTTTTAATAAGTTGCTCTACCATTTCAATTTGTTCGCAGATATGGCCTGTTGCAGTTGGCTCTATACTCGGAGGTAATGCATTAAATAAACTCATCACATTATGGAAGCCAATGGTATACTTTTGAACAATTTCCATGGGTTCAAGCTTTTCAAGCTTGGCTTTCTTTGCAAATTTATCATCACCTTCATCGCGATCACCCTCTAAATGGCCTGCATCGGTGATGTTTCGTACATACCTAACTTTAAAGCCTACATGACAGAGATAACGGTAAATTAAATCAAATGACACAAAAGTTCTGCAATTGCCTAGATGCACATCGCCATATACGGTAGGGCCACAAACATATAAACCCACTAAGGGAGGGTTAACTGGCTCAAACTTTTCTTTTTTTCTAGTAAGTGTATTATATATCAGGAGGTTATTGTTCATTTAGCAAAAATACGTTTGTTGATATTGTTTATCTTTAAAGTTATTTTAATTCTAGATCGCTTCTAACCGCATAGTGATCAGAGAGTTTTTTCTTTACAATCTGGTAATTTTTTACGTCAAAATCTTTACTAGTAAGTATATAATCGATCTGAAAGTTTGGAAAATCTCCATTATATGTGACGCCCAGGCCGCTACCTTTTGATTTGAAGGTATTATTCAAGCCATCGGAGATGGTAGAAACAGCATAAGAAATTGGCGTATCATTGAAATCACCGGCTATTATAAAAGGTTTTTTACACGCTAAACTGTGCTTTTTAACCACCTTACTTTGATCACTACGTTTTATGAATGCGCTTTTTAAGCGACTTCCAATGCGTCTGGAAGATTTCACATCCGGATCTATTTCTTGTACCTCTTTCATGTACTGATAATCTTCAGGCTGGAAATTTATAGATTGCAAATGAATATTATAAACTCTTACTACTGTGTCTTTGTATCGGATGTCACTATACATGGCCTCATTACCTTCAGTGGTATTTTCAAAGGGTATATCAGCAGATTTTAAGATAGGGAATTTTGAAAATGTAGCCATTCCATATGCTTCATAATTATTTATACCATCAGATTTAAAGAATGAATATTCAGTTTTTAATATATCCTTCAATAATTTATTGAAGTTGTATTCTCCTTTTTGCCTCGTAAAATATTCTTGAAAGCAGATAATATCAGGTTGTTCTTTGCGGATAATATTGAGAATTTGATCCCGGGTAGCTATGTCATTCTTTTGATTATATGGTTTAAAAAAATGAACATTATAAGTCATCACTCTCAAAAAGTTTTTTGATGACTTGGGAACTTCTATAGCGGTAGTTTCCCGAAAACCGATATATCTTAAAATAAAGCTTGTTCCTAACAACACAACAATCAATGATATTAACGAGAATTTAGGTTTTCGAAACAACCAATAAACGATAAAAAGGCAATTGATTAACAGTAAGAATGGATATGCCAGACCAAAAAAGGAGACAACCCAATATTTAGTAGGATCTGAAAATGGCGTTAAATAACTGATAAGTAAAGCGCCAGCAAATAGTACGTTTATAAAAAGAATGGTTTTACTAAAAAACCGAAGTGTACTTTTTTTCTTCTTTCGGATCATTCTTCTTTACTGGCGTTAAATAGTTGTTCTTTTTCTGAGCGGCTTAAGCTGTCATACCCTGAAACCGATATTTTGTCTAATATTTTATCTATTACTTCTTGATCTGGAAGTTTATTACTTGCTGTGGTATTTCTATTACTTTTAACTACTTTCAACTTGGATCTTTTATGAAACATCTTACTCCAATCATTACCGTTTTGAAGCGCCTTGATGTATATATAGCCTAGGAAAGCACCCCCTAAATGAGCAATATAACCTCCGGAATTATCGCTAATAATAAATAAAAAGCTTATTAAAACATAAAATAGAGCCACATACTTTAACCGGACAGAGCCAATTAATAGCAATCGGATAGTAAAATCTGGCACTAGGGTAGCCGCCGCAACTACGATGGCCATTACACTAGCAGAGGCTCCAATCAAATTTGAAACAGGAAGTTCCGCTCGAAAGGCAGGGAACACATTATAGAAGATAATGTAAAATGCTGCTCCTGAAATACCGCCTGCTAAATAAGTAAAAGTAAACTGTCTTTTATTCAAAAAATCTAAAAATATGGTTCCTAGCCAATACAGGCCTAGCATATTAAAAAAGAAATGGAAAAAATTTCTATGGCTAAACATATAGGTTACCACCGACCAAAACCTGTATGGTAACGAAGGCAAATATGCTGGAGCGGATAGTTGACGCTCAATCCAATTTGCGATTGGTGAACTTCTGAAAAATAACCATTCACCAACCGAGAGTACTGCAAGGGCGATAAATACAATTGTGTTTATACCGATAAACAAGAATAACCTGTTACCGGATTTGAATGCTTTATAATATAATTCGTGAAATACTGATTTATTCATAAAATTTTCGTGGACGATTAATCCCCCAAAGTTTAATTAAAATATATCCAAACAACGCACCACCTATATGGGCAAAATGTGCAATCGAATCACCTGAAATTTTTGCAACACCTAAAAATAATTCTATAACTATATAAACAGGAATAAGATATTTTGCTTTAACGGGAACTGGTATAAACATAATAAACAATTCTACTTCCGGAAACAACATGCCGAACGCAATCAATACTCCAAAAATTGCGCCTGACGCCCCAACCATTGGGCTTACGAAGGCCTCAATTATCTTCGTTGCTTGTCCATTCGTTATCAAGTCATGGGCATATTGGTAAGATATACTTCCATCTTCATTTATATGCAAATCCCATACTAAAGACCTATTGAAGACATAGCCTGTAACATTATAAAGTTCGATATTTTGTACTACGAATTGTAATAATATCGCACCTAAGCCAGTTAACAAATAATAATTTAAAAACCGTTTTGAACCCAATCTGTTTTCAACGGCCCCACCAAATGTAAAAAGGGCAAACATATTAAATAGTATATGAGTGAAGCTCACACTACTATGCATAAACATGTAAGTAATAGGTTGCCAAATCCTGAAAAAAGGCGATTCATAATAATAGATTGGAAAAAGTGAATAGAACTGATCTTTAAATAATTGTGCTGCAATAAAACAAATTACATTGATAATCAGTAAATTCTTTACTACGGGCGGAATGTTAGAAAAAGGGGATGATCCGTATGTATTCATATGTTAAATAGCTACCACTAATTATTTTTCAAATTTTTGTAAAAGTTCTTCCAAAGTAAAAGTGATTATAATTGGCCTTCCACTTAATGAGGCATTGGGCATTTCACAGGCAAACAATTCATCTACCATAAGGTTCATTTCATCGCAAGATAAATTTACACCTGCTTTAATGGCAGTATTGCGTGCTAATGTACGGGCAAGATTGTCACGTTTATTTAGCTTTAAAGCTGATTGATTATTTTTGAATCCTTCAATTAGATGTTCGAGCATTTCAATTTCACTGATATTGCTGCCAATATCAGCAGGTATTCCCTCTATGATCAAAGTGTTTTTCCCGAATTCCCTAATCTGAAATCCTAAAGCCTGAATATCCCCTAACAAATCTCTCACCAATTCAAAATCGCCTGGATTTAGAGTCACCGTTTGTGGAAATAAACTTTGCTGACTTGCACCTTGTCTGTTTTCTAATTGTTGTAAAAAACGTTCATATAAAATACGTTCGTGTGCGGCTTGCTGATCAATCATCATAAAGCCCGATCGTATTTGCGAAATAATTAATCGGTTATGTAATTGAAATATCTGCCGTTCGCCCATTTTTTGAACAGCCTTACTATCCACTTCTATTATTTTATTTCCAGGAAGGTTTAATGTAGCTTCTTCAACTTCTGGTGCTTTAATGATATCATATAGGGAGCCCCAGTTTTTACTTACCGCTTTATGAGCAGGTTCAGAGTTTCGTAAAAATGGATTTTCTTTTTCTTGGGATTTTGCAAAAGGATTAAAATCAGGGTTGAAGGAAATTTGTGGCTGTACAATATCTTCTGGAGCCTGTTGCGTAATCATCCTGCTAAAGCCAGTTTCCTGATCAAAATCTAAAGTAGGACTGATGTTGTATTTTCCCAGAGCCCGTTTAACTGCCGAACGGATGATGGCATAAATGGCCCTTTCGTCCTGGTATTTTATTTCTGTTTTAGTGGGATGAACGTTTATATCAATTTTAGAAGGATCGATATCAATAAATAGAACATACAAAGGATAGCTTTCTGCTGGCAACACCTCTTCAAAGGCAGTGAGTACTGCATGATTTAAATAGGGATCTTTAATGAATCGATTATTTACAAAAAAGAATTGCTCACCCCGGGTTTTTTTTGCAAATTCTGGCTTTCCAACGTAGCCTTTCAAATTAATAATCGTGGTATCTTCTTCTACCGGAACTAGTTTTTGATTATAAGTATTACCAAACAAATGGATAATACGTTGTTTTAAACTTCCTTTCGGGAGATGAAAAACTTCATTACCATCATGATGAAAGGTGAAAAATACTTCGGGATTTGCTAAAGCTACTCGTTGAAATTCGTCGATAATATGACGCATTTCTACTGAATTGCTTTTTAAAAAATTTCTCCTTGCGGGGATGTTATAAAATAAATTTTTGATAGAGATACTAGTTCCCGGCATGGCAGAAACTGGTTCCTGAGAGATAACTTCAGAGCCTTCAATACAAATGCAAGTTCCCAACTCATCTTCATATCTGCGGGTTTTAAGTTCAACTTGTGCTACCGCAGCAATAGATGCCATGGCTTCACCTCGAAATCCCATCGTCCGGATGGCAAATAAATCTTCTGCTTTTCTAATTTTAGAAGTCGCATGCCGCTCAAAACACATCCGGGCATCCGTGATGCTCATACCACAACCATTATCAATGATTTGGACGAGAGACTTTCCTGCATCTTTAACTAATAATTGTACTTTATCTGCGCCAGAATCGATGGCATTTTCAATAATTTCTTTAACGGCCGAAGCAGGCCTTTGTACTACCTCACCTGCGGCAATTTGATTGGCAACTGAATCTGGTAAGAGGTGTATTATATCAGACATATTGCCGCTAAATTAACTATTTTTTTGCTCTGCTTTGAATGGATAAAGCAAACGCATGTCATATTTAATAGAACGGATCGATCTTTTTTTCGTTACAATAAGCTCTTTTGTATGGTAGCTAAATCAAAGATTATAAAAGTACTATCACAGGTAATTGACTACCTAAATTCAAAAGAGATAATTCAGATACAGGGGATTAGAAGCTGGACAATACCTGCAAACCGGAGCTTAAATCGAAGGAATTCTCTAGTAACTAAGGATTAATTCTAGAGAACACTAAACCTGCCACAATAGCCTGTACTAAACCATAAATAAAGAGCCTCCACAAGTAAGAATAATTGCTGCGGCTTTTAAAAGGGCGTGTATGTGTCTTTTCATCTTATTTAGTATTTATAGGGTTAATTTTTTGTTTGTAATTCTGCTGATTTTAGTTTTAATAGGATGCTAATGGAAAGATCATCGCCGGTTTTTAATGCACCAAGCATAAATGATGGAGCTTTAATGTTATAATCACTCATCTTGATTGCCTTAGTGGCTTTCATGGTTACGCTTTCATCAGCATTTAATACATAGCTCGAATTAATTTCGACCTTTTTTGTAACTCCGCTAATGATGATCTTCAACACTTTGTCGTGAATTTTTGAGTTATTAACCTGAGTTCGGTTAAAATAAGTGTTCAGGAGTGAGGGATTTACAATAGGTGTTTTTATGACGCTTGCTGGGTTTTTGCGTTAGGGATTGGCGTGAAAATCCTTTTTGCCCTCCTGAGCGTAGTTGAAGGATCAGGGCGAAAAGATTGGAACAAAAAACCCGCTCGAACGCCCAAAATCATCTTTGAAGTTATAATCGAACTCAGGTTATTAGGATAACATAATTGTGGATTCCGGGGGTATTGATGTCTGGCTGGATATTCAAAACCGAAACTTTTAAGAGGTATTGCCTAAACTCTTTCAGATTTTATAAGGCAATTGAATTTTTATTGGATCACACATTGATTTCTTGATGTAATTGCTTTGTTGCAATATTTATTGCTTTTAATGCATCAGGGCTTAATAACTTGCTACAAATCTGTTAACATTGTCTATGAAATTAAACAAGCTTATTAATGCAAAAAGTGAAAAGGGGAAGGGCCGGAATTTGAATTTGTGTTCGGTTTTATTTACTGTTTTATTCCTAAAAATAATCACCATTACTGCCTGCGCTCAATCTCCTTTGCATATAAATAACCAGCAATACTTGGTTGAAGAACAAAATGTTAAGCTTTCAACAGTGTTATTTAATAATGGCAAGCAGGTGATTCCCTTACAACATTTGGAAGAAAAGAAAATTGCGAGTATTAATTTCAGTTCTGCTTATGCTTCCGTGTTTGATAGTCTTTTGAATAAATATTCGAAGATTACCAGTTTTCCGTCATCAGCCTATAATTCTGGAGATGTAAATTATGATGATCTGAACGCAGACCTTAAGTTTTACAATACCATTATCATCCAGGTAACTGACAATTCGTTGAATGATTTACTGGTTGTTAATTTCATTAAAGACATCCAAAAAAGTAAAGACGTTATTATTTCTTTTTTTGGAGATGTGCGGGTTCTAAATAAACTCGATGACATTCCAGTTCCCATAATTTGGTCAGCTACAAAGTCTGAAGTGTCCGCTAGTTTTGTAGCACAACTTATTTTTGGAGGCGTTTCAGCTTCCGGGAAATTACCACAATATATATCTGCTAGCTTTCATATCGGTGATGGATTTAGCACCCTGCCTACCCGACTTAAATATACGGTTCCGGAAGATGCTGGAATAAACAGTAGCTATTTAAATCCTATTGATGATATTGTGGAACAAGCCATTTCAGAAAAAGCAACTCCAGGAGCAGTAGTGATGGTTTTAAAGGATGGCAAAGTAATATTTAATAAAGCTTACGGAAACCATACATATGATAATACCCGCCCTGACCGGATTACCGACATTTTTGATATTGCATCAATAACCAAAATTTCTGCTACCACTATGGCAGTTATGCGATTAATGGAGCAAGGCAAGTTGAAGTTGGATACCAATGTCGGCGCCTACATTCCTAAAGCACGCAATACCAACAAAAATAATATTCAGGTACGGCAGGTAATGCTTCATCAAGCCGGCTTTGTTCCATATATCCCTTTTCAGGATAACATCCGGGCTGGCGATTACAGCCGTGATTCTTCAGAAGCGTATCCCACAAAAGTGGCTGACGATTATTACATACGTAAAGGATATTTTGATGAGGTTATGTGGCCTAAAATGCTGAATTCACATTTAGAGACACCGGGAAAATATGTGTACAGTGATTTGAGTATGTATTTTATGAAGGAGATTGTAGAACGGCAGAGTGAGGAGCACCTTGAAACATATGTTGCCAATCAATTTTATAATCCATTGGGGATGCAAACTGCTGGATTTTTGCCTCGAAATAGGTTCAATAAAGATCTGATTGTGCCAACTGAAATAGACACTTATTTTAGAAAAACTACTTTACAGGGATACGTTCACGATCAAGGTGCAGCCTTAACAGGAGGTGTGTCTGGGCATGCTGGTCTATTTGCTAGCACGAATGATCTGGCAATACTCTTTCAGATGCTCTTAAATCGGGGAAGTTATGGCGGTGTACAATACTTCAAACCTGAAACGGTTGATATGTATACCGCAAAACAATCAAGCGTTAGCCGCCGGGGTTTAGGTTTTGATAAGTATGATGAGGATTTACCCTTAGGATATCCTTCAAAGCTCGCTTCCCCGCAAACCTTTGGCCATACGGGCTATACCGGAACTTGTGTTTGGGTTGATCCGAAATACAACTTAGTGTACATTTTTCTTTCAAATAGGGTTTATCCCCGGGTTACTGATAAATTATCTCAATTACGTATCAGGCCCCGCATTCAGGATGTGGTGTATGAAGCAATCAAGAAGTCGGGGAATTGAGTTTTGAGTCGTGAGGTCAGAAAGTCCCGAAGTCCGAAGTCTGAATTGATCTTCGAAAAGTTTGAAGTCTGAAAGTCTGTTAAGAGCTGTGATGAGAAGACAATTGGATATATCAATATTTGAGGCTACTGAAAATATCTTCAGTAGTTACAAATTGACCTAGTGCAAACAATTACTTTACAAAATACTATTTACTTTGTTTTCATGAAACTATCGGGGGTTAATTTAATTGGTCATGGTTCTTTTAAGAACACTATAGTCTCAGTATTCAATACTCAATACACAATATTCTCCATATGAAAATAGGTATCGTATGCTATCCAACATTTGGTGGTAGTGGAGTTGTAGCAACAGAGCTTGGTAAGGCGCTGGCAGATAACGGACATCAAGTGCATTTCATTACCTACGATCAGCCTGCTCGTCTTGATTTTTTTTCAGAAAATCTTTTCTACCATGAGGTTTCGGTATCTCAATATCCTTTGTTTGATTACCCGCCCTATGAATTGGCATTAGCAAGTAAGTTAGTTGATGTTGTTCGATTTGAAAAACTGGATCTATTACATGTACATTATGCTATTCCGCATGCTTCAGCAGCGTTTATGGCCAAGCAGATACTAATGACTTTTGGTATTTACGTCCCTGTAGTTACCACCTTGCATGGTACCGATATTACGCTTGTAGGGAAAGATCCAACGTATAAGCCTGTAGTTACTTTTTCTATTAATCAATCTGATGGAGTTACTGCAGTTTCTCAAGATTTAAAAGACGATACGTACAAGCATTTCGATATTAAAAATGAGATAAAGGTTATTCCGAATTTTATTGATATGAACAGGTTCAGTTTAAAAGCCAAAGGGCATTTCAAGCTGGCCATTGCTCCAAATAACGAACGCGTTGTAGTTCACACTTCTAATTTCCGGAAAGTAAAACGTACTGGAGATGTCATTCAAATCTTTAAAAAAATACTTGAGAAAATTCCCGCAAAACTTTTAATGGTTGGCGACGGTCCAGAACGCGTTTACTGTGAACGTTTATGCAGAGAGTTGGGGATAACTGAAAATGTTCGTTTTCTTGGAAAGCAAGATGCAGTAGAAGAAATATTGTCAGTAGCTGATCTTTTCATCATGCCTTCTGAATCAGAAAGTTTTGGTTTAGCAGCGTTAGAAGCGATGGCTTGCAAAGTTCCGGTAATTACCTCAAATGCTGGCGGTTTACCCGAATTGAATATTAATGGTATTACCGGATATATGGACGAAGTAGGGGATATTGATGCGATGGCTGATCATTGTATTTATATTTTGCAGGATAATGATCGTTTAGAAGTTTTCAAAGATAACTCACTCAAACGAGCAAAAGAGTTCGATCTAAGTTTAATACTTCCAGTGTATGAAAACTATTATAAAGAAGTGATTGAAAAAGCAGCTATAAAAGCAAGTTTGGCCGTTTTAAATGCTAGTTGACATTGTTCTTAAATAGAGAAAACCCCGATTGCAATTTGCAATCGGGGTTTTCTGTTAGTAAAGCAATTTGCTAATATCTTTTTCTTAGTAGGCTATCTTATTTTTTCATAGAAACGAAATTTAAAAACACGGGTGCTCCTACGTTTATCTTATTTTCTGTTTGGGTAAGTAAGCCTGTCGCTAAATCTCTTTTAAAAACATAAATATCATCACTTTCCTGATTGGCAACTAATAAGAATTTTCCAGAAGGGTCGATCGCGAAATTCCTAGGTGTTTTCCCTAAAGTGGATTGTGACCCTAAAAATATTAACTTTCCGTTTTTATCAATGGAGTAAATAGCGATGTTATTTGCATCTCCTCTGTTTGATGCATACAAGAATTTGCCATCAGGAGAAACATGGATATCCGCAGCACCAACTTTCCCTTTAAAATCATCAGAAATCATACTTATATTCTGTTTCAACATCAACTTCCCGTTTTTGCAGTCATAAACATTCACACTTGCATTAAGTTCCTGAACGAGGTACGCATACCTCCCGTTAGGATGAAAGGCAAGATGACGAGGGCCGCTACCTGCTATTACTGTAGTTACTGAAGCCTGCACTAATGGTGTTTGGACATTCCATGGTGAATATCTGTAAGAAGTGACTTTGTCAGTTCCTAAATCAGCAGTAAAAACATACTTTTCATCAGGTGATAAGATGGTGCAATGCATGTGTGCTTTTTCTTGACGCTCTTTATTAGCGCTGCTTCCCACATGTTGTATCGTTTGTATTGCCGGGCTAACGCCACCGTTTGGAAGTATATTTAACACAGATAAATTACCACCAGTATAATTACCTACAATTATATTTTTTGATTTCTTATCAACCGAAATATAACAAGGATGATCGCCTTCTGAGTTCTGTTTGTTAATAAATGTTAGTTGACCACTCGGGGCGTCAAAAGCAAAAGCACTAACGCCGCCTTTTTTCTCACCGCCCAGTTCATTTACTGCGTATACAAATTTTCTATCTTTACTGATTGCCAAAAAAGAAGGATTTTCAACTCCTTTGGCAACAGATTTATATTTAACCTCTCCAGTTGCATCATTAAAATCATACACATAAATTCCTTCGCTTTTACCAGGTTGAGTATATGTGCCTATTATTAAATTATAATGTGTAGCAGCTTTTTGATCTTGCGCCTTCAGCAGACCAGGAAGTGCAATAAATGCACTTAAAATGAGTAAAGAAAATATTTTTTTCATATAAGGGGTTAGAATTAGAATTTGCAAGATAGCGTTAACCATCTATTTTCAAAAATACGGGCTTCAGATTTATATAAAACCAAAAATCTCCCTTGATTAAAGGGAGATTTTATATTATTTCATTAGTTGTTTTAGTTGACCAACCTCTTTTTCTTCGAGATATCTCCACCGTCCGCGGCCTAAGTCTTTTTTAGTTAAACCAGCATATACCGTTCGGTCAAGCTTGATAACGTCATAACCTAAATGTTCGAAGATACGACGTACAATTCGATTTTTCCCACTGTGGATTTGAACCCCAATTTCGTTCTTAGCACCACCTGTAATATAGGTAACAACGTCTGGCTTAATAAAACCATCTTCAAGCTCTAATCCAAAAGCAATTTTATTTAAATCCCCTTGAGACAAGTTTTTATTTAATTCAACTTGATAAATTTTGGTGATATCATTTCTTGGATGAGCCAATTTATCTGCCAAGTCACCATCATTGGTCATCAAAAGCAGTCCTGTAGTATTTCTATCTAAGCGGCCAACAGGGTAAATACGTTCTCTTGATGCTTTTTCAACCAAGCTCATGACCGTTTTACGCTCTTGCGGATCGTCTGTAGTAGTAATATAATCTTTCGGTTTATTTAATAATACATAAACCATTTTTTCCCGTTTAAGGGTTTCACCATTATATCTAATTGTGTCTTTTGCAGGATCTACTTTTGTACCTAAAGAAGTAACAGGTTCGCCATTAACGCTCACAACACCTGCTGCAATCAATTCATCTGCTTTGCGTCGAGAACAAATTCCTGCATTTGCAATGTATCGGTTTAAACGAATTAAGCCATCATCCTTAACAGTTGGAGTTTTTCTGCCCCTTGTGCCAGATGGTAATCTATCTTCCGAGCTCCATTTCTGATCGTCGCTGCGGTATCTTCTTTCTGAAGGTGCAGATGATGATCCTTCAGTACGTGGTTTGTATGGTCTGTCGGATGTGATGCGCTTACTTGCGCTGTTGGTGTTTTTGTCGCCAAATGATTTTCTTTCGCCTTGAGGCCTATCGCCGTCAAATTTTCTTTCCGGGCGGTCACCAAAGGATATTTTATCTCCGTAAGGTTTTTTATCAAATTGTGGTCTGTCGCCATCAAATGATTTTCTTTCGGGACGGTCACCAAAGGATTTTTTATCTCCGTAAGGTTTTTTATCAAATTGAGGTCTGTCGCCATCAAATGATTTTCTTTCTGGGCGATCACCAAAGGATTTTTTGTCTCCGTAAGGTTTTTTACCAAATTGAGGTCTGTCGCTATCAAATGATTTTCTTTCCGGACGGTCACCATAAGGCTTTTTATCTTCAAAAGGTTTTCTTTCTCCTTTTGGCTTGTCGCTATTGAAAAGATTTTTGCCCGGACGATCGCCGTAGGTCTTTTTATCCCCGTAAGGCTTTCTATCTCCTTGCGGTTTATCACTGCTATATGGTTTTCTTTCGGTACGGTCACCGTATGGTTTTCTGTCAGATTTTTCTTCACGATTGTCGCCGAAACTTTTACTATTACGGTTACCTGAAGATGAAAATTTGCCATCTGGTTTATCGTCAGATTTTTTAAATCCACTTTTAAACGGACGACTGGATCCGCTATCTGAAAACAATTTCTTTTTTATTGGGTTGTTACCTTCGGGTCTGTCGGGATTTGAAGACTTGAATTTTGATCCTGATCCAGAAGACGATTTGTCTGATCTGGTAGAATTTTTGGATTTGTCGTCGCGACTGTTCCTGTTATTTTTAAATGGCATGACACACTTTTTAACTCAATGTTTGAGGACTCCAAAGGTACTCAAAAATACGGGAATATGGTTGCCTGAGGGTATTTTTTAGGTCAAATTCTAGACGTTGAAAATGAGGTAGAAATGGAGCCTAAAAGTACCTTGATTTGTAACCATTTGATAATTAGGCATATATTTTGTATGTTTGTGAACTTTTTCGTTTACACCATTAAGAAACATGATAGAAATGATAAAGAACCATCTGATAATGTGCTCGGTAATGTTGTTGTTTTTTATAGGAGCAAAGACCCTAATTTTCAATACACCAAGTCAAAAAATACAATCAAGTTCAGCAATAGAAACCACATCAAAAGAAGATGTGGAACCTGGAAAACAAGCTGCTTCACTAAGCTTTGCAAATGAGAAAGTACCTGTTAAAGACGCAAGGGTAAATTGGCGAATGACAAAAATGCTCAAGGCGCATAGTTACAAATCTCTACAAACTCATCGCCTGCATCAAAAAGCTTCAAAGTGGTTTCCTATAATGGAACCAATCTTACAATACTATGGTATCCCTGAAGATTTTAAATACATTCCGCTTGTAGAAAGTGGTTTATTGAGCGGTACTTCATCAAAAGGAGCCTCTGGCTATTGGCAATTTATGCCACAAACCGCACGTGACTACGGCTTAAAAGTGAATGGAAACGTAGATGAACGTCAACAAGTGAGGAAGTCAACCATTGCAGCTTGTAAATATATTCGCTCGTTGTATACTGAGTTTCATAATTGGACCCTGGTGGCTGCAGCTTATAATATTGGCGAAACGAAGCTGAAACATCAAATGGCTTTACAGAATAAGCACAGTTATTTCAAAATAAAGCTGAATAGAGAAACTGCATCTTATGTTTACAAACTCGTGTCAATGAAGCAAATAATTGAGAACCCTGCATTGTACGGATTCTCAAAATCTAAAACATTGATTGCAAAAAATACAATTAATACAGAGATACCTCGTTCGCAGTTTACTCCTGATATAGAACGCAAAGCAATGTCGGCACTAAGCATTCTTAGGAACTAAGTTTATTGCCAAAATATTGAAACCTGCATTGCTTATAGTAATGCAGGTTTTGTCGTTTTATTCTGACGCTTTGTAAACCGTTCTCTAGTAGAAAAATCTCATCTTTACACCTCCAATTCAGAATTGAAATTTACCGTATGGATAACACGAATACAGATCTTGGCGAGCAAAGTGAAGTAGAAGTTTTTGGAGCCAGGGTTCATAATTTAAAGAACATTGATGTTTCATTCCCCCGCAATAAACTGGTTGTAATAACCGGCTTAAGCGGAAGTGGAAAATCCTCCTTAGCTTTTGATACCATATATGCTGAAGGTCAGCGCCGTTACATGGAAACTTTTAGTGCTTATTCCCGCCAGTTTTTGGGTGGGATGGAGCGCCCCGATGTGGATAAAATTTCTGGACTAAGTCCCGTTATTGCCATTGAGCAAAAAACAACCAGTAAAAATCCTCGGTCAACAGTTGGTACCATCACCGAAATATATGACTTTATGCGCTTGCTTTTCGCTCGAATAGGTGAAGCATATTCGTATGTTACGGGAGCAAAAATGGAACGGATGACCGAAGATCAAATGTTTCGTAACATTATGGAGCGATTTAAAGATCAGCCTGTAAATATTCTCGCACCGGTAGTTAAAGGCCGAAAAGGTCATTATCGTGAACTATTCGAGCAAATTCGGAAACAAGGTTATTTGAAAGTTAGGGTTGATGGCGAGATTACGGATATTACCGCTAAAATGCAACTTGACCGATATAAAATCCATGATATAGAGATGGTCATTGATCGCTTACAGGTTACTGAAGACGATCAAAAAAGATTGTATGGTTCTATTCAATCTGCCTTAAAAGTTGCGAAAGGAATTATAAAAATTAGTGATAAAGACAACAACGAATTTTTTTATAGTAAGTTTTTGATGGATCCAGTTTCCGGAATTTCTTATGATGAGCCTCAGCCAAATAGTTTCTCGTTTAATTCACCGTACGGTGCTTGTAATAGATGTAGCGGCTTAGGTTATATTTTCGAAGTAGATAGAAATTCAGTTATACCAAACACTAAGCTGAGCATTATGCAAGGTGGTTTGGCTCCTTTGGGCGAATATCGTGAAACTTGGGTTTTTCAAATTTTAAAAGCGCTTTCAAAAAAATACAACTTTTCTCTATCAGTGCCATTAGAGAAAATTCCGGAAGAAATTATTGAGATAATTTTGAATGGTTCTGACGATATTATCACCGTGCCGGTAGAATATAATAAGTGGAACGTTCAAAATTACCAGATTTCTTTTGACGGAATTATCAAAATGCTCGAAGAGCAAACGGAGCGTCGTGGGGATGATGTTGGCGAAGATTTAGAAAACTACCGGGTTTTAAAAAGCTGCCCAACTTGTGAAGGTGCTCGTTTAAAAAAGGAATCGCTTCATATTAAGGTGGATGAAAAGAACATCTATGAACTGGCTTGTATGGATATTTCCACCCTGTCAGAATGGTTCGAAAAACTAGAAGACAGATTATCTGATCGGCAAAATATCATCGCCAAAGAAATAATAAAAGAAATCAGATCACGAAGCGGGTTTTTGTTGGATGTTGGTTTAAATTACTTAACCCTTGATCGTACCGCAAAAACACTATCTGGTGGTGAAGCACAGCGCATTCGTTTGGCAACACAGATTGGATCACAACTGATAAATGTTTTATACATTTTAGATGAGCCTAGTATCGGCTTGCATCAACGAGATAACGCCAGATTGATAACAGCTTTAAAAAATCTGCGTGATATTGGCAATTCGGTATTGGTTGTAGAGCATGATAAAGATATGATAATGGAAGCTGACCATGTGATTGATATGGGGCCAGCTGCTGGTGTTCATGGCGGCGAAATAGTTGCGCAAGGTTCTCCTGCCGAGTTTGCAAAAGCTCGTACGCTTACAAACGATTATATAAGCCGAAGAAAAGAAATTGAAATTCCAAAGGAACGCCGTGCTGGTAATGGTAAAACATTGTCACTGAAAAATGCTACAGGTAATAATCTTCAAAACGTATCAGTAGATTTCCCTTTAGGCAAATTCATCTGTGTAACGGGTGTTTCTGGAAGTGGTAAGTCAAGCTTGATAACAGAAACCTTATATCCTATTTTAAACCATCATTTTTTTCGGGCAAAAAAGAAGCCCATGGAATACAAAAAAATAGAAGGCTTAGAACATATTGATAAAGTAATAGAGATTGACCAAACTCCAATTGGAAGAACGCCCCGTTCTAATCCATCTACTTATACAGGTGTTTTTTCAGATATCCGGAACCTATATGTGATGTTGCCTGAAGCAAAAATCAGGGGATACAAACCAGGTCGTTTTTCGTTTAACGTGAAAGGCGGACGCTGCGAAACGTGTCAGGGTGCTGGGATGAAAGTAATTGAAATGAATTTCCTTCCGGATGTGCAAGTGCCTTGCGAAGAGTGCGGCGGTAAAAGATATAATCGTGAAACACTTGAAGTACGTTACCGGGGTAAGTCTATTAGTGACGTACTGAACATGAGTATTGAGGATGCCGTTCCATTTTTTGAACCGATACCAGCTATTTATCGCAAAATAAAAACTCTTAAAGATGTTGGATTAGGCTATATCACACTTGGGCAATCGTCTATAACATTGTCTGGTGGTGAAGCGCAACGTGTTAAACTTGCAACTGAATTATCAAAAAAAGACACTGGAAATACTTTTTACATACTTGACGAGCCTACCACTGGTTTGCATTTCGAAGATATTAATGTGCTGCTCGGTGTACTAAACAAGCTTGTTGATCACGGAAACACTGTTTTAGTGATTGAGCACAATATGGATGTTATTAAGGTGGCAGACTGGGTAATTGATATGGGGCCGGAAGGTGGCCGAGGTGGCGGTCAGCTATTATTCACCGGAACACCGGAAGGTTTAGCAAATTGCAAGAAAAGCCACACAGGTATTTTTTTGAAAAAAGAAATGTTGTAGATTTAAGCTTATGCTTAAGCTCCTAACTTCCAGTCAGATCCACGATGCCGACAAAAACAGTATTGAAAACAAATTCCATATATCGGTAGACTTAATGGAAGAAGCTGCCAACGCATTTGTTGCAGCTTTTATAGCCTACCTTCCAAATAGAAATAAATCAATAAGTGTTTATTGTGGTTCCGGAAACAACGGAGGTGACGGATTAGCGATTTCTCGACTTTTGTTGGAGGAAGGATATAAAAACATCAAAGTCAAAGTTGCCTGGTTTAATGAACGGTGCACAGATGACTTCAATATTAATCTTGATCGGTTAAATGAAACTGAGATTCCGGTTGAGATATTTGAGACGATAGATTCCGATACGTTTGAGGAAACCTCTGAGATAATCATTGATGGTTTATTAGGTTCGGGGTTAAACAGACCTCTTTCTGGTGACTGGGAAAAACTGGTAAAAAGTCTCAACTCTTTAAATAAAAGAATTGTTTCTATAGATATTCCAACAGGTTTAAAGGCAGAGGGTATTTTAAGTAAGGAAGATACAATCATTCATTCAGAATTAACAATTTGCTTTCAAAGGCCAAAAATTAATTTTTTCTTTCCTGAAAGTGCAAATGCGTTGCAAAACTTCAAAATTGTTCATATTGGTTTAGACGAAAATTTTATTCAATCCTTGGATAGTTGTTGGGAATTGGTAGAGGATATTGACATCAAGCAATTATTAAAACCTCGTAAACGCTTCACTCACAAAGGGACTTACGGGCATGCGTTGATTGTTGCTGGCAGTAAAGAAACGATGGGAGCGGCCTTGCTGACTGCCGATGCGTGTTTACATGCTGGAGCTGGTTTAACAACAGCATTTATCCCTGAATCTGGTTTAAATTCACTTAACTCGAGGCAACCAGAAGTTATGGCCGTTCTTAGAGAGAGTTTTAACTTTTTTGATTTCCATTCACTGGATAAATACCAATCTATTGCAATAGGCCCGGGCATTGGGAAAGAAAACTCTACCATCGCTTTATTATATTACTTCCTGGAGAATTTTAAATTACCCATGGTTTTAGATGCTGATGCATTAAATATTCTTTCGGAGAATAAGTCGTGGCTGAAGCTAATGCCTGCAAACAGTATTCTAACTCCACATATGAAAGAGTTTGATCGATTATTTGGCAATCATTCTTCCAGTTGGGAAAGAATCGAGACAGCCAAGAAGAAAGCGGCGGAATATCAGGTTATTATCCTCTTAAAAAATCAATATTCCTTTATTGTTTTTCCTGATGGGCGTGTTCGTATCAATTCCACAGGCAACCCTGCAATGGCCGTAGGAGGAATGGGTGATGTTTTAACAGGGATTGTTGCAGCTTTTTTAGCGCAAGGCTATAGCTCTGAGGATGCTGCAACGATCGCATGTTATTTACATGGCTTAGCCGGAGATTTGTTAAAAACAAAAGGCGGAATGGGTAACATTCCGCCTAGATATATCATTAAATATTTGCCTAAATTAATAGTTTGATAAGCCTTACTATAATTAGATAGCCCCCATAACTATCATTTGCTCCATTGTTGGGTTTACACTGCCACCTCGTGGTTCAAGTGTTACCGCAAATGCTTGAGCATTACCAATTGCCTTCATTCTTTTCATTCCGCTAGCATTTGGCTCGGCGTCGAAAACACCCAGATCAACAGGTTTTCCGTCCACTAGCGCCCATAATTGGTATTGATGTGCGTCATCATTCTCAGGCATTTTAACCGCACTCATATCAATCATCACTTCTTCTTTCTTCTGATTAAAAGCAACAGTCACACTAGCCTCAGGTGCAATCTTCTGCCCAGCCAGTTTTACCAGTTTCACTTCCGGGTTATGAAAAATACTTAATGCTTCCTGGCTTTCAGCTAATTGTTTGTTAATATAATTAGCCCGGCTAGTTATAGTTTGATTATTCTGTTGTAAGACAACTAATTGTTGCTTAGAATTTTCGAGTTGATTATACAACACAAATAGTGCTGATACGCTTAATATAAGTAAAGCAACGCTTGCTGCAAAAGCATATTTATAAAACGAATTGGTAGTAGAAGGTATTGCCACTACGTTTGCTTCGTTACTTACAGCAGGTTCTGTCTCAACCGCACTTTCTTCACTATTAGTATGTAATAATTTATTGATTACACGATCCCTCATTCCCTCCGGAGGAGTAACTGAATAAACCTCCGCATAGCCTTCCAATGCATTTTGTATCTGCTCTAATTCTCGCTTAACTTCCGGATGTTTTGCCGCCATAAACTCAACGTCTCTACGGTCATCCTCGTTAAGATCCCCCATTACGTATAATTCTAACACGCCGCTTTCGATATATAATTTTATCTCTTCCACCTTAATTAAAAAAAGTTCGCAGTGTAATAATAGCTGTTCTTAACCTGGTTTTAACCGTTCCCAACGGTATCCCTAATTCATCTGCGGCTTCTACATGTGTATAACCTCTAAAATAGACTAAATCAAGGATGCTTTTTTGATCAGGTTTTAATTGATCAACCAAATCTTTAACACCCATGATTTCCGGATTAATAGCAGTGCTTCTTTGCTCATCGATAAAATTTACGGTATTTTCTATATCTTGGTTTTTGGAGTTGTTTCTGAAGTCTTTAGATCGTACTTTATCAATTGATAAATTACGAGCAATGTTTACCATCCAAGTAAATAAGCGTCCTTTTTCAGGATCAAATGATGAAAACGAATTCCAGATCTTCACAAAAGTTTCTTGTAATAAATCCTCTGCAATTTCGTCGTGCTGTACAATTCTGTATATTATTCCATACAAGGATGATGAATACATATCGTACAACGCTTCTGCCCCAATACGACTTTTATCACTCAAAGCATGGATTAAATCTGTTTCTGAAAGTGCTGTTTTTCGCTTGCTCAATTGTTTAAGTATAGATTCTTACATTAAAATTCAAAGAGGTGTTTTTCAGCGTGATACGATGATCTAACAAGTGGACCACTCTCAACGTATCTGAATCCCATTTTCAAGCCAACTTCTTTGTAATGAACAAACTGTTCAGGAGTGATCCAATCAATTACCGGATGGTGATTACGTGAAGGCTGTAAGTATTGACCCAATGTCAAAATATGAACACCATTATCAAATAAGTCGGTCATCGCCTCAATAACATCTTCCTCAGTTTCACCTAAGCCCAACATAATGCCCGACTTAGTTCTTACACCTGCCTGCGAAATAAGCTTAAGGCATTCTAAACTACGGTCATATTTAGCTTGTATTCTAACCTCACGTGTTAAACGCCTAACAGTTTCCAAATTGTGCGAAACTACTTCGGGCCTTACAGCAAGTACTCTATTTAAATTTTCCCAATTACCCCGAAAATCAGGAATTAAAGTTTCAAGTGTTGTTTCAGGACTTTCTCTGCGTATAGCGTTGATAGTTTCAGCCCAGATGATAGATCCACCATCTTTAAGGTCATCACGATCCACCGATGTGATTACACAATGCTTAACTTGCATCAGCTTCACCGAATTGGCTACACGATTGGGTTCATCCAAATCTACAGCCAGTGGTTTGCCGGTTGCCACAGCACAAAACGAGCATGATCGAGTACATATATTGCCCAAGATCATAAAGGTTGCAGTGCCAGCTCCCCAGCATTCACCCATATTTGGGCAATTGCCACTTTCGCAAATTGTATGAAGTTTATGAGTATCAACTAGGCCACGAACATGTGCATACTCTTTACCTACAGGTAGTTTTACACGAAGCCAATTAGGCTTACGTTGCATTTGATTTACAGGAATAACCGGAAGTTCGATCATAAAACAAAAGTAATAATTTATGTGGAGAAGTGATACTCGGACACTTACATGAAGGATTTTGACAATAAGGTGTTAAAATTGCTTTGAACCATGTTAAAATACAGTTTATTTTTAAATTTGTAATTCAATAAACGACTTTATAATGGCTACAATAGAAACAAAATACCTTGGCGAATTAAGAACAGAAGCAATACATGTTAAGTCTGAAGATAAAGTAATAACAGATGCTCCCGTTGATAATCAAGGTAAAGGAGAAGCGTTTTCGCCGTCTGATTTGCTTACAGCATCATTAGGTAGTTGTATGCTAACTATCATGGGTATTACTGCTCGTGAACAGAGTATTAGTATCGACGGAACTACTTGTTCCATGACTAAAATTATGGCTTCTGATCCAAGAAGAGTTTCAGAAATTCAACTTGTTTTCAATATGCCAGCAAATAGCTTTACCGAAAAGCAACGAACAATTCTGGAAAGAGCAGCTCATACATGTCCGGTTGCTAAAAGCCTTCACCCAGACTTATTACAAAATGTAGTATTTAATTGGTAGGCTGGGTTCGATTTTAAGTATTTAAAAAGATGGTTTTGGGCGTTCGGGCGGGCTTTCCGTTACAATCTTTTTGCGAAGAGAGGGCAAAAAGGATTTTCACTACAATCCCTAACGCAAAATCTAGCAAAGTATATAAACTTATAAAAACGTTTTCTGAGAGCTAATAAGAATTTTTAAATCGGACTCTCACTGCTATAAGCCATGTGTTATTCAGCGGAGGCTAAAATTAATTCGGCCGTTTCATCTGCAGAAATTTCCCCGTGGGATGATTCAAAAATACACTCGCCATCCTTAATTAATAATAGTTGCGGAGATTGGTGGTGAACCTGAAAAACATCTGCAATTGCATTTGATATCTCACGGTAATTAATAAGATTTAAGAAATAAAGATTGGTATTTTCAGGTATAGAATCCCAGTCTAATTCAAACTTGCGTTTAGCCATTAAGCTGATGGAGCATCTGGTGCTGTGTTTAAATATAATGCTGAAGCCAGCAGCGTTTTTGATATTTTGAAGTTGTTCTTGATTTTCTAACGGAATCCAATTCATAATGTAATCTGACACCTTATTATTTTAATAAAGTATTTCGGTTAAGTGCAGTGATTTATTGAACGTATTTATAGCGCAAAATAAAGCAATTACTTTTCCAGAAGCTCGTCAGGATTGTATTAAAACTGTAAAATGTTAGTGTCGGCGGGCATTTGGGTATGATCCATAAGCTGGACAAAGTTTTGAAGTGCAAGACCCTAAAGCAGTTGTTACAGTTATCAAAATAATTAAACCCATCAATATTCTTTTCATACCAAGTTTAGAATTTTTAAATATATTGATTTAATAATCAAATTTATTGTTAGTTAATGGCTAAAGTACGTTTAATTTCTGCCATCTGGATTGCGGTAACAGCGGCTTCTTCGCCCTTATTACCATGTTTCCCACCAGCACGATCTTTAGCTTGTTCTAAGTTATCCGTCGTTAATACGCCAAAGATTACAGGTTTGTTGTGTTTAATTGAAACTTGTGTAATTCCATTAGCAACTGCGTTGCAAATAAAATCGAAATGTCTTGTTTCGCCTTGAATTACACAACCCAGGCAAATAACCGCATTTACTTGTTTAACCGTTAATAACATATCTGCACCTGATGTTAATTCATAACTGCCGGGTACTTGTACACTGAAAATATTTTCTTCAGCAACATGATGCTTAATTAAGAAATCATATGCTCCACGATATAATGCGTTCGTGATTTCTGCATTCCATTGAGCTACCACTATTCCAAATCTAAAATGTTCAGCAGAAGGGATTTCAATATGTGAGAAATCAGAGAGATTTTTAAGATTAGTTGCCATAGGTTAAAAATAATAAATGGTTGACGGATTTTATCGCGTCAACCATTTTAAGTCAATTATTATTGAATTATCAGAAAGAAAAACCGGGTATCAAAATTAATACAACAGCTAGTTGTCTCAATACTCAATGTCAATACTATAATCGTGCTTCTGCACGAGCAATATAAGTGTCAATAACAGCTGCTTCTGCACTTTCAGGAAATTCTTTTTTGATTTTCTGATAAGCTTCTGAAGCTGATTTGTAATCTTTTTGTTCCTCGTAAACTAATCCTAGTTTTTTTAGAAATATTGGAGAAGAAAATGAATTTGAGTTTTTATCAGCAGCTTTTTTATAATAAGTAATTGCTTTATCATATTGTTTAAGCTCGCTATAAGCATCTCCAAGCATACCCAAAACCAACGGATCTATAACCGGACTACCCGTGTTACTGTAATTACCAAGTGCATCTACCGCTTTTTGAAATTCACCTTTTCTTAGATACAAGCCACCTAAATAAGCATTTGCAAGGTTTGCTGATTTGGTACTTGAATATTCATCGGCTATTTTTTCAAAGCCTGGGTTAGACCCGTCACCTGAAATTGCACGATCTGCTAAAGAATCACTAGCCGCGTATTGTTCAGCTCTAAACATTTCTGCCGCTGCTTTTTCTGCACGTGGGGCAAGGTATAACTTTTGATATCCGAAGTATAAAGCAACGAGTGCAACGATTGCAACACCAATAACTAGTAAACTTTTGGAATTCTCCTGAACAAAGTTGCTGGTTCTATTTAGCTTATTATCAGGTTGTATTACGATATCTTTTTGATCTTTCGACATTTGTATTGTAAAATTGAGGACTGCAAAAATACGTTTTTAGTCTAAAGTTTCAACTTTTAAATAAGATGAAGTGAAATAATTTATAATTACCTTCTTAAGGCATTCAAAATAGTAAATTTGCGGTAACTCTGCTTCCCTTGGAAGTGGCACCAAAACATGTGGCTCCAAAAACTTTCCGTACTCAATTTTAAGAACTATTCAGAAGCAGAAGTGCACTTATCGCCTTCTGTAAATGCATTTACCGGGAATAATGGTGCTGGCAAAACTAATTTATTAGATGCGGTTCATTACCTGTCGCTTTGTAAAAGTTATTTTAACCCAATTGATAGTCAGCAAATAAAACAAGGTGCTGATTTTTATATGGTTCAAGGGGTATTTGAAAAAAATGCGCAAACAGAAGTCATTTCTTGCGGATTAAAGCGTAACCAAAAGAAACAATTCAAACGAAATAAAAAAGATTATCAACGTTTAGCAGATCATATTGGTTTATTTCCGCTGGTTATGATCTCACCGAATGATGTAAGTATAATTATTGAAGGAAGTGAGGAACGCCGTCGGTTTATTGATAATGTGATTTCTCAAACGGATAATTCATACCTTGATGAACTGATTATTTACAACCGCAATTTATTAAACAGAAACGCCTTATTAAAACAGATTGCTACTACTGGCAAGTATGATCCAACATTGTTGGAGATATATAATGATCAATTAGTATTATCCGGTACCAGAATTTTTAATAAAAGGAAAGTTTTCATGGAGGTTTTTACGCCTGTTTTTAATAAGCATTACCAATATTTAAGTGATGATGCCGAACAAGTTGAACTTGTTTATGATTCTCTTTTGATAAAGGATGATTTTTCAACGCTGTTGGTCAAGTCACTTGAGAGAGACCGGATTTTGGAAAGAACTACGGCTGGCATACATAAAGATGATTTAATTTTTACATTAAATGGGATGCCTCTTAAAAAGTTCGGATCACAGGGGCAACAAAAGTCTTTTTTAATTGCTTTAAAATTGGCTCAATATACTTTTCTTTACCAGAACAAAGGCTTCGAACCGTTGTTATTATTAGATGATATCTTTGATAAGTTAGATAATAACCGAACCCGAAAGTTGATGAAAATGGTGTCTGATAAAGATTTTGGTCAGATATTTATTACGGATACAAGCAGGGACCGAATTGAACTAGTTTTTAAAGAAATAAACGTAGATGTTACTGTTTTTGATATAGATAAGGGAGTGGTGGGGTAAGTTGTAAGTTGTGAGTTGTGAGTCATGACTAAAAGGTATTAGGTGTCATCTATCAATTATTAAGATTAGTCATGCGGTAGTAATTAAAATCCCAAAAATGTCAATGTGCTATATCTCCAATTTCATATCTCCAATCTACAATCTTCTTTTATTTCTCATGTCTCATATCTCTAAACTAAAACAAAATGGGTCGTACAAACGATAAATCATTGAAGGATGCCATTGAGCAAATGCTGAATGTTTATAAACTTAAGCGCAAGTTTGATGAAACCTCTTTGGTGGTGGCATGGCCTGATATTATGGGTAAAGCCATTGCTAATCGTACTAAGGAGATCTTTATACGTGACCGCAAGTTATTTGTACGGGTTGAATCGTCAGTGATAAAAAATGAATTACTGATGATGCGTACAAATATCATTGAAAAAATGAACGAACATGCAGGCAGTAATGTGATTGATGGAATTGTTGTTTTGTAGATAGAGAGTCGGAAAGTCAGAAAGACGGGAAGTTCGAAAGACGGAAGTTGAAGGAGATCGAAGTTGTGAAGACAGGGATTTGCGTAAGTGATTGAAGTGAAAAACCCACAGGCCCCGGTTCTTCACCGGGGGCGAGGATTTGTAACAAAAAGCACGACCCATAGGGGTACGCCCAACTGATTCTTTATTTCTTAAAATTAGAATCTTTCGAATGCTGTGAAAAAAAAGCTTCCTTCTATTTGAGCATTCTCATCAGAATCAGAACCGTGTACCGCATTCGCTTCTATTGAATTTGCGTATTTATTACGAATAGTTCCTACATCAGCTTTTGAAGGATCTGTAGCACCAATTAGCTTACGAAAATCTTCTACTGCATTGTCTTTCTCTAAAATAGCAGCCACAATTGGGCCTGAAGACATGAAACTAACTAAATCTTTATAAAACGGGCGTTCGCTGTGTACCGCATAAAACTGACCAGCAGTATCTTCAGTTAAGCGAATATATTTTAAAGCAACGATATTAAATCCGCCTTTTATAATATCATCCAAAATTGCACCGGTGTGTCCGTTAGAAACAGCATCGGGCTTAATCATAGTAAATGTTCTGTTTGTTGTCATGTTTGAAAATAAAATTCGGGGGCAAAAGTAACACATTATCAGTTAAGGGATACGGTATTATAAAAAAATCCATATTGCCAAACCAGTAATTTTAATAGCTTTGCGTTTCTTTTTTAAAATATAACCAGATTGATGCTGTCATTCTTAAATTAAGACGCACAATTAATAATCGGTTGATTGTTGTTAAAAAGGAAACAACACGCTAATGAAAATGTTAGAGATTTCTGCAATTAAAGATTTACTAAGTACGCCTAAACATATTGTAATTACCACGCATCACAAACCAGATGGCGATGCATTAGGTTCATCGTTAGGGTTGTATAATTATTTAGTTCAGAAAGGGCATTATGTTAGAGTTATTGCACCTACAGATTACCCGATGTTTCTACATTGGTTGCCAAATAATCCAAACGTTATAATCTACACTGAAAATCTAGCTGAATCTCAAAAGTTGGTTGCTGATGCTGATTTTATTTTTTGTCTGGATTTTAATTGGCTTAGCAGGATTAATGAACTTGGTGATTACGTAAGAGAATCAAAGGCTGTAAAGGTGATGATTGACCATCATTTAGAACCGGAAGGTTTTGATGATTACAGACACTGGAGCATTAATGCTTGTGCTACGGCCCAATTAGTTTATGATTTTATAGTGAACATCATGAACGAACGGGAGTTTTTGAATAAGGACGTTGCAACCTGTTTATATACAGGGATCATGACTGATTCGGGTTCTTTTAGGTTTCCAAATACGACTGCAGAAGTACATCGTATCGTTGCTGATTTGATAACATGCGGAGCAGAAAATTCAAAAATACATCAACTGGTTTATGACAATTCGTCTGAAAACAGGCTGCGGTTTTTAGGTCATTGCCTATTAAACAAGCTTGAGATACTAACGGAATACAATACGGCGTTTATTACCGTTAATGAAAAGGAATTACAGGAGTTTAATTTAGGCACAGGAGATACCGAAGGCGTTGTAAATTATGCCTTATCGATAAATGGAATTAAGTTGGCCGCATTAATTGTAGAAAGGCCAGATAAAGTTAAACTTTCACTTCGGTCTACCGGAGATTTTCCTGCTAACGAAATTTGCAAAAAGTTTTTTAATGGCGGTGGGCACCGGAATGCTGCTGGTGGAGCATCTGATGATTCGCTTAATGAGGTTATCTTAAAATTTAAATCTATTTTACCAGAGTACAAAACACTATTAGTTCAATAATATATAAAAAGCAAAATGAAGAAAATTTTAATCGTTTTAGGTGTTGCAGCTATCGGGATAAGCAGCTGTAAGCAATTTAAAAAAGGAGAAGGGGATTTGATGTACAAAATCCACGAAGATAAAAGTGGTGAAACTATAAAAGAAGGAGATTTTGTTGCATTCAAATTAACTGAAAAAACAGAAGAAGATTCGGTTTTATTTAGTTCTTATGATTATGACCGTCCTCAATTATTGCAACAACAGAAATCTGCTTTCAAAGGCGATATTTATGCTGGTTTAGGATTATTAAGTGAAGGTGACAGTGCAACTTTGAAAATAAACCTAGATTCAATGGTTGCAAAAATGAATTCGCCAAAACCGGCTAATACAAAAGGCAAGTATTTGGTATTCAATATCAAAATTGATAAAGTTATACCTAAAGGAAAAATGAGTGATAGCTTATTGCGTGGTCAAGTAGATGTTTATTTGAAAGCTGAAGCAGAACTTGCAAAATCAAAAGAAGGTGCAAAAGTTAGTAATTATATTGCAAAAAACAGCTTGAAACCGACTGTTTCTCCTTCGGGCTTAAATTATGTAATTAGTAACCCGGGTTCAGGAGCAAAACCTGCTGTTGGAGATACTGTTTTATTGAATTACACTGGTAAATTTTTAAGCGGAAAAGTTTTTGATACAAGTGTTAAAGCGATCGCAGAAAAAGAAGGGACATACAATCCACAACGCCCTTACGAACCAATGAAAATGCCTGTAGGTATGGGAG
>JAQBOG010000026.1 GCA_028288165.1 Sphingobacteriales bacterium
TTGCGATGTTAACAGATCGGTTATTACGGGCACTTTCAGCCGTTTTATCAAACCACAATAACTCTTTGAGCTTCTCCGAGCTAATACCCCGTTCCCAACGTATGGTATAGAGTAATATCACCAAAAAGAGTTCCCTAATAAGTGGCGTGAAATACTTGGTAATATCATTCCCTTCGGGATCAAATAATTGCAAATCGCCAAACAGAAAAATCAAGTTTTGATGTTGAAGTTGAAGTTGGTCAGCTTCTTCCAGTAAAAGCGTAGCTTCTCCTTCCTCAAATGGTTTCGTTTCTGTATGTGCCACCTGCTGGTTAGCACTCCTGGGCTCTTCAATCTTGATAGAACTGGCTGTTGCTAACGCTAATCCTGCAACATTATTTAAAGCAGGTTCAATTCTCTTACCGGTATCATTTTCTTGTTTAAGCTTCTTAGCACTTATTTTACTCGTTCTTTTCCTGTAATAAGATATCAGAAAAATTAGCAAGCCTAAACCAACCAGAGTGAGGCTGATATACAAATAGTCCTTACTTTTTGCAGCAACCAGCTTTCCACCAGATGCAATCGGAGGCCCGGCAAGGGAATACATCGCAACTTCGGTTTGATTATTATCATTAAAAAACAAGGTCACTGCTATAAATCTTTCACTTGCCGGACAATAATATAGGTCTGAGAATGAATTAATGTCATAAAAGTGATAGGGGATCGAATCACCTACGGCAGTAAATGAGGCAGAATCCAAAGAACCCCTAATCAGTTGTAAACTTGAATTGAATTTATGTTTAGGAAAGATCAAACCATAATAAGACCGTGTTTTTTCGTCAATTACAAGAGAATTAGCAAATACAAAATGCTCTCCCGGAACCTTTAGCTCATTCACCTTTTTTACACTTTTGTTATTCGTATTGAAATACAAAAGATCATACAGATTTTTTGGATTAAGAATCTGTTGCCCGGTTTGACTTCCATACCCACCTAAAATATAGGCTCCATCTTTTACCTGCCCCAAAGCAGCAAGATACCGGGGTATAAAGTTTTTAGGTTTTATTATTTGCCAGGTTTTAGAAGGCTGATGATAGCGTTTAACTTCGTTTGTATAAAGAAAGTGCCCGTAGCCTCCAAGAATATAAAAAGAGCTGTCGGCGGATGAATAGAACTTATTGAATTGCCAGTTATCCGTTATGGGAGCAGGGGATTGGAAATTATCATCCCAGGTTTGTGTTTTAAAATCAAAAGAAACGATTTTCTTCTGATCGAGGTACAGATTATACAGTTTTCCTTGTTTGTTATCGAAATAGGATTGGTTTCCCCTTAACAGATTGAGTCTTCCCGAATGATACTTTAAGCTGCTTATTTGGTTATTGGCGCCCGAAAATGTAAATAGCGAGTCTAATCCAACAATGTGTACAAGCTCATTCTTAGCGTCAAAAGCTACACTTGCAGGGCCTTCAGTTGTAAATTTCTTCAGCAGTTTCCATTCATAATGCATCCTTTTAATCCATAAAGGATGACTCACCGCTGCATTTTTTTTAGAAATTTCTTCGAAGGCTGTATTTCCTTCCTCTTCATTTAATAACCATTTGTATTTAGGCACTCCTCCTTCCTGAATCTGAACATTCCGGATTTTCATAGGAGGTACATCGGTTGTTTTAAACTCCCCAAAATCGTTTGCTCCAAATAATATTTTAAAACAGCTGTTTCTATCAATACTGATTTTCCGCGAGTATTTTTTTGATCCGAAAGTATAGGTAAGGGTTTGGTTTTGATAATTGAACGCCAGGTTAATCTTATTCCATTTTTTATAAAGGGCTTCCTTATCAATATCAAATGCAACGTTTGTTGAATTATCTCCGATTACAAACGTAAGGCGTTTAATGTTGGAAGAATGATTATCATAAATAAGGTCGATATTCTTTTTCTTGTTATCTATTAACCTGAATATATAGCCAAAATTCTGCGTATGATTCGGTATAAAAGCAATATCGAAGGATAGCTGGAAACTTTCACTAAAACATAATGTTGATTCCGGGCTAAGGTCCAGAGCAGTCCTTTCATCCTGTACGGCTTCATTACTTGCAAATGCTAAGCCGTACGACTGCCCAAAAACAGCTACTGAATTAGCTAAAAAGCTAAACAGGATAAAAATAAATAAAGAGTTATAAAAACCTGATCTCATTAATTTAATGCCAATGCAGGCTAAAATCACAGAATTAACCGCAAAAAAGAACCTTAATTTAAAAAGCTATAATTATACAAATACAAAAGGAAATACCGTCTCATTAATCATCAGATTTTACTTTTTCTCCCACTTAAGAAATATAAAATACTGCTCCGTTATCAATCAGGCTAGTTATTAGACATATTCCTTATTATTTGCCCATAAACTTGCAGCACCAATAATTGCAGCATCTTCACCTAATATCGCTTTTAAAATCGGGATATTTATAGACTTTTTTTCAAGTACAGCTAAGGTATTAGGTATAAATAAATTATACGCTTTGGCGATATTACCACCCAAAACCACCACTTCCGGATTTTCCATATTTATAAATTCCACAAGGAATAAACCCAGGTTGGTTCCAAATTCTTCGAAAACAATTTTAGCGGATACATTGCTATCCACATAAGAACTGAGTTCCTTTACATCTTTAATTGAGAGTCCGGTAAGTTCTTTAAATCGGTTAACAAACCAACCGCTTGATAGATAATCTTCTACGATACTATCAAAAAATGGATGACACCATAACTCAGAATCGTAAGTAAAAGATGAGGCATATTTTGCAGAGCCCAAGCCTGTTCCTAATGTCAAGCCAATCACATCCGAATATTCGCGTGCTGCTCCTCCATACACCTCGCCTTTTAAAAAGCAACAGGCATCATTCATCATCAATATATCTTCTTTATTAATATTTAAACGTTCGGCTAACAATTGTTTAATATTAAGGTCATAGAAAGAATCATACTTATTCTGACCCACCATCAAACTTATTCCTTCCTCATAATCGAACGGACCAGGCATGGCCATCCCTAATCTTAACTTTCCGCTTCCAAAAGCTGCTGTTTTTTTGATAATCTCAGACCAAATGGTTAAAATTTCTTCAAGTGGAGCTTGTGTATTCAACCGGGTTCGAAATAAAGATGCTTGTAGTATGGTTCTTGATTGAAGGTCAACCAATCCCGTTGTTATATGCGTTCCACCTATATCAATTCCAATTGTAATCAAATTATTCATATTGCTATTTATTTCCTGTTTTTTAATTAGTAACTAAGTAATACATGCAGAATTCTTGTTGTTGTCAGTATTGTTTCAACACCGTTATTGGTGATATTTTGAAATCTTCCGCTTCACGAGAATCAATCCTTTCTATGCCTTCTTTCAAACAGAGAGATCGAAATCAATAACCATTAAAAGAGTAGGAATAATAAGTTGGATAAGTCTTAGTAGCACTTTTAAAGTGGATTGTGCAAATTTGCTAAACAGCGCACTCCTTATTCCTACTTCTGAAAACACCCATACTATTTTCAATGTGGCATCTTAATAATTATTAAAGACTCTCTTTTCTTGAACTTGTCTTAAATTGGTTTATTTCTTCTAAGCGTATTAATTAGTTAGGTTAATTTTATCTCTCTATTAAAGTACCTGACAAAAAAATAAGATTAAATTAATAATTGTTTAATAAATGATTAACGAATGGAGTAAGGCGATTTTAAGCTGAATATTTAAGAGTAAAAAAATCTTTTCTATCTAATTAGAATCTTTATTGGGGTTATTATCTAAAAAAGAACCTAACAGGTTCTTCTCTTCAAGATCAGTTTGAAGCGCAAACGAAACATCATCAATTACACATCAACTCTGTTATAATAAAATAGGTATTTAGAATTGTTCAAATCATGGAAGGCATCTACGAAAACAATGATTCCCAGACAGAATTGGCTAGTAATCAGAAAGAAGGTGTAAATCGTTTATTTTTTCCACAAAAAAAGCCGCCATGTTCTAGCGGCTTAAGTATCGGCTATATTTCTATTTTAAATTAAACGTCATTTGAAACTTGGCGGTATAACCAGAACTGGACATCTGATTTAAATTCCGTGGAGCAGAATTAAATAATTGCTGATTTTTTGTTGCATAAATGATAGGGCCACCACTTAAAGAAAATGCTAATTTGGAATTAGAAGGAAGATAATTTATTGATGGACCAATAAATAACTTCGCTCCACCCTCAGCCTCTTCCTTATCCCAAAAGCCCTCCAAATCTTCTCCAACAGCTTCTAATCCACCAAAAAAGCTTTCGGAAACACGGCGATGAATACCAATACTACTTATCAAATCAATTTTATCTCTTGCCGCATCAAATGATTTTTCAAAGCGCATATTACCACCCATTTTCCAAGCCTTGCTGTCATATTCTGCTACTACTCTACTAAAAACAGCTTTACTATTTGTCCACTCACGAATGGCTCCTAAACCAGCACCCATCCTGAAACCTAAAGCTTTTTTACCTCCGATAAAGTCTCTAATAATTTCTAATTGTTGGGTTGATTGTGTACCTCCCGAACGGTTAAAACCTAGGCCTGCATTACCAATAAGTGTAAATCTTGACCCTAAGTATCCTTTAATTGCCAGGTGCTGATCTACACCGCTGAAGCCAAACGGGTTTGTTGTGTTATTACCATAACTGCCGGAATAATTAATAGACCAAGCTGCATTTTCATGGGTAATTGTGTTTACGGAGAATAAAAATGGCTGCGTATTTTTGGACTGGGATGCGGGTTTTACTTGCGGAGAAGTTTGCGCATTCACGTTTAAGCCTATTGCGACAATCGCAAGAATGATTAGCTTTTTCATTTTTAGAAAAATTAAGTAAGTGGTTAATTAATCGTCATCATCTTTGCGTTTTTCTTCCAACTTAAGAAAACCGCTTCTTCGTGGTGCAGGCATGATTGCTTCCTCACCTTTCACAAATTTCCAAATCACCTCGTTTAGATCCAGATCCGGAGCTGCGTCCTGTACTGCAAAATTGAATTTTTCTGATCGTTCTGCACTTTGATTCCAGGCCGTATTAATGTTGTTTAAACTAACTTCGGCTGGTTTTACTTCGTACTTTCTTAAATTAGGTTTGGATGTAAAGCAATCAAATAATGGCCTTGCCGCTGCATCATACTGACTCATGGGAGGCAATCCAAGAATTAACTCAATGGTTCGTAAAATACCCGAAGTGGAATACATCGTATGGTTTATTGAACTCATTTTTATATATGGGCTAATTACAAATGCGGGAGAACGATGGGCATCTACATGATCCGGGCCATTTTGGGCATCGTCTTCTAATACAAAAATTGCCGTTTCGCCCCATATAGAACTATTAGAAATATGCTCTACCAACTGTCCCAAAGCAAGATCGTTATCGGCTACTGCAGAAATAGGGGAAATCTTACCCTTTCGCTGTCCGCTTGTATGATCGTTACCTATACGGATGGTATTAAACTGCGGAACCTGGTTGATTGCAAGTAAAGAATCAAAATCATGTTTAAAGACAGTAATGCGGTCAATATCCTTAATTTCCTGATTAAATCCTTCGTATTTAGGACAAACATGGCCGTCTAATGCTTTAATATTAGCTAGTCCGTTTTCACCGAATTCGCCGTATGTGCGGTAAGTAATGCCTGCACGTTTACAGTAATCCCAGATAAAACCATCCTTCGGATATGCAATTTTTCGGCTGCCTTCATAATCATACGTTCCACCCCGGTTACCATAACTTATTGGCCACGTTTTTTCCACGTAGTCAGTCGCGTAGGCCGCCATGCTCCAGTTATGTCCATCAGCACTTACTTCTGCATCTACATAAAAATTATCAAGTAATACAAACTGACGTGCAAGAGCATGGTGATTAGGGGTAACCCTTTCTGGGAAAATGCAAAGTGATGTATCACCGTTTCCTTCTTTCATATCACCTAATACCTGATCATAGGTGCGGTTCTCTTTAATGACATAAAACACATGTTTAATTGGGGACTTCTCTCCAACTTTTCCTGGAATCGGGTTGCCAACTTCGCTTTGTGCTACCGTTTCTTTTGATTTGTTATACGGCGTGTTGGCATACACTTGCTTTGAATATTCATTCAATTTTGACTCTGTTGGTTGATCTATGAATGATAACGTGCCTTTGAACAAGCCACCAATATATTGTAATCTTGAATTAATAACACCTTTATGGGAGCCACTATTATCGGTTTTAGAAACAGGTTGAGGGCCAAGCGGATTGGGCAGGGATGTAAATCCTTTTCCATTACTCACGATAATTTTATTTCCCAAAGTTTTTACATTGGTGGGATACCAACCTGTGGGAATAAAGCCTTTAGAAACACTTTTTCCCGGAACAGCTACGTTAAAAACGGCGAGGCAGTTATTGTCGGCATTGGCAATATATAGAGTCTTTTCATCCGGAGAAAGAGCCAAACCGTTTGTGGTGGATCCTGTTAAACGGGTAGGAAAAAGAGTTGTAGAAACCGTTTCAATAACCTTCCCTTGGAATGCGTCAATAATAGAAACTGAATTATCGTTGGCGTTAGCTACAAAAAGATATTTTCCATTTTTGGTCGTTAATAGTTCGTTTGGATGGCTTTCCACCGCAATTTCATTCAGAATTCGCTCTTCTTTAATACTGTAAACCGCTAATTTATCTCCTCCCCATAAGGAGATATACAACTTTGATTTATCAGGGCTTAATAAACACGCGTATGCCTCATAACCAAGCTTAATTTTTTTTATCGTGTTTTTTGTTTTCAAGTCAACCACATACAAACTGCTATCTTCTTTAGTAACGGTGTATAAGCGTTTTGCTTGATCGTCCACATCTATCCCAGCGGGGCTGATTTTCTGCTTTGGCCATGGCTCACCTAAAACAATCGTATCAGCAGAACCAAATCTTTTGTTAACGATTGCATAATTGAGAATAATGTTATCATTTCCGCCAGAAACATATAACCTTTTGTTATTGCTACTAAACTTAATACCATACCAAGATTTACGGATAGAAACAGAATCTAACTGCTTTTCTGTTTTTGGATCTATCAGCTGTAAAAACTGCTTGCTTTGTCCATTATTGGTTATGGCCAGCAGTTTTTTATCCGGAGATAAAACCATGTTTAGAGGCAGGTCACCTAATTGTATTGATCTGCCTGCAGGGCTGAGTGACCAACCATTTGATAGGAGTATTTTCTTATCAGTGGGATTATTACCTGGAACCTGCGCATTTGCCATAAAGAAATAGCAAGAGAATACCATCGTCAGGTAACTTGTTATTGTTGTTTTTCGCATAGTAATTATTGGCTTTTAAAATTTATACTGTTATTAACTTGGGATGCTGTTTTAACATGCATGATTAGGACTTAGAAAGACATTTTATAATATAAATTTATGAAAATGCCAGGTTCTGCGTTAGGGATTGAAGTGAAAATCCTTTTTGCCTCTCTTTCTTCGAGGCAAAAAGATTGTAACGTAAAGCCCGCCCGAACGCCCAAAAAACCATCTTCATATTTTATATTGTTTCATCAATAAATTGATGGGAGATCTATCTAAAAATTTAGGTAAATCTCCCAGTCAATAATCGCCTTTTTCATTTGTTAAGGTACTCGCTTTAAATCCGGTGGATTCATTTCTGACCGTTACAGCTGCTCCTACTAAGGGTTTTGAACCGTTTCCGGATACATTACCTGCAATAATTGCCTGATTTCCTTGTGCATGCAGTAGCGCATAATTACAAAAGAGGAAGATAAATAAAAGGTAAAACCTTGTAATTGATTTCATCATGCTTGTTTTTTAAGTGTAGTGTTGATTAAAATTTTGAGATGAGTTATCCGATTCCCTGATTTAAGTGAGGGATTATATGGGTAAATGATATGGTAAGAGATTTTACAAATTCAACGTTTTCACAATGGAGGATGCTATTTTTGAGGTGGTTTTTCGGCTGATCTGCCTGATCTTTTCGGGTGATTCGAGCTTCATAGAAGTAAAGAATTGATTTCCAGAATAGATCTCCTTTTTATTTTGATCGTAAAGGGTGTAGCTTACTATATAAAAAACAGTAAGCATCGGTTTATCCTGCCTTTTGAGATAGTGTTGATTCAATACCAGCAAATAGTTAGCGTTTGACTCGTGTAATGTTTGCTGAAATGCACTGGTGGGTACGTTCGATAAGTTCGATATACATTCTTCGCCATCTCCTTTCACCTCAATTTTATCAGCGTATTCTTCAAACGCCTTGTTATCAATACCCGTCAAAAATTTGCAAGAACTTTTGGGTAAAGCTTCTATAATGTTATTGGCGATGATTAAATTATATTGATGTTCAACACTGTCCACGTTCATTCCTGTTTCCTGCTCTATTACCTCATCATAGTAGTAGTTAGATTTTACATTATCGTTTAATCCAACAATGAGTACTTGCACTGCTTTCACCTTCTTATCTTCTGCCGGAGCTTTTTTACCCAGCGAAAATGAGGAAAGGCTAATAATTAAAAGAAAGGCGATCATTAGGATGTGATGTCTCATAGGTTATTTATTTCCAGCAAAAGTATTATAACACTATTAGAGAAATATTAAGAGTTGATTATCTTATGTTAACCATTTGCTTACGAATGTGATCCGAATTTCATCTCAAATCATATTTATAAAATCTTAGCTTAACAATCCATCTAAGACATCTGGCCATAAGATTGCTTCATTTTTGTCCACCTTCGGGGATTGGTGTTGATTATTGGCTCCTGAACAGCATTATAGCTAAACACCTCATACGCTAACTTTTTAGCAAGCACTCATAATTGATTAAACAACCATGCTCTTTGACCTTTTGATTTACGGGGATGTCCGGATAATTCATAGCCTGAGTTCTATTTTATTAAAAAAAGATGGCTTTGGGCGTTCGAGCGGGCTTTTTGTTCCAATCTTTTCGCCCTGGAGAAGGCAAAAAGGATTTCACGTCAATCCCTAACGCAAAAACCTAGCAAGTGCCATAAGTACACCTATTATACCAACCTCCTAAGTCGTGAACACTTAATTTAAATCGAACTTAGGTTCATAAATAAACTAGATGAAGCAATCTATATAATCCAGTACCATATGAATCACCAACCCGATAGCTACGATACGGGTTTTCGGAAAAAACAACAACGCAAAATAGATCACGATGGCAATGTAGGAATGCAATGGATGAAAGCCGATGCTGCATCGGTTGGGGTCATAAATAGGAACAGCTAGTAAATGATCCAGATCTACAAGCATGGTTGCCATCATGATTAGCCAAGCTTTAATTGGAGCGTCCCGATAAAGAAGAAAAGCGAAAATCGCTGGCACAACAAAGTGCAGTATGATATGGAGCATATTTAGGCTAAATCGATCTCATTTGCCAAATATACATCCTGAATAGCATTTAAAAGGTGAACCCCTTCATTAAAAGGACGCTGAAAAGCCCGTCTACCTAATATTAACCCCGTTCCACCAGCCCTTTTATTAATCACTGCACTTTTTACAGATTCGGCCAAGTCCGATTCGCCTTTAGATTCTCCGCCTGAATTGATCAATCCGGCCCTGCCCATATAACAATTAATGACTTGGTATCTGCATAAATCAATCGGATGATCGGACGCTAGTTCATTGTACATTCTGGGGTCACTTTTAGAAAAATTGATCGCGGTAAACCCTCTGTTGATATCCGGCATTTTTTGTTTAATGATATCTGCCTGAATAGTCACACCCAAATGGTTTGCCTGACCGGTAATGTCGGCAGCGGTTTCATAATTGATCCCATCTTTTTTAAAGGCGTTATTCCTCGTATAACACCATAAAATGCAGGCCATCCCTAATTCATGGGCACGTTCAAATGCCTGAGCAACTTCTACAATTTGCCTGCTTGAATTTTCAGAACCAAAATAAATCGTTGCTCCTACTGCCGCTGCACCTAAATTCCAAGCTTCTTCCACACTTCCAAACAGTATCTGATCATACTTGGTTGGATAAGTAAGCAATTCGTTGTGATTGATTTTTACGATGAAGGGAATTTTATGCGCATAGTTCCTACTCATCATGGCTAGGTTCCCGAAAGTAGTAGCAACAGCATTGCAACCGCCTTCAATAGCTAAATGAATAATATTCTCAGGGTCGAAATACATTGGATTTGGAGCAAAGGAAAAACCTGCTGTATGTTCAATGCCTTGGTCAATCGGCAAAATCGAAAGGTATCCTGTAGCCGATAACCTTCCATGATTGTACATAGAAGATAAGCTTCGAAGCACTTGCGGGTTACGGTTACTTTGAACGAATACCTGGTCAATAAAGTCGGGTGATGGAGCATACAAGAGCGTTTTTGATATAGTCTTGCTTTCGTGATTCAGTAAGTAGTCTGCCTGATCACCCAAGTGGTCAACAATGGTTTGATAGCTCATAAGTGGATTATTAAAGTTAGGCTAAATTTTAAACTTCAACATAAACCCATTCACAACAGCAACAATGGTGCTAACTGTCATTAAAAATTTATAGCGGTAGGGCTTTATAAGATATCTGCACTTGAAAGATAATACACTGCAAAAAGAATGATACAAATTACTTATTGATTGCGGAACGAATGGTTTAGGATAGTTAATCGCTAATTTTATTTCAAATTATTATCATATGCGACTAATTCCTTTTTTGTTAATATTCGTTTTGTTTAACTCAACCTTAACGAATGCCCAAACGCATTCTATAACAGAAGGTCAGCAACCTAATGTTGGTATTGATCTAAAAGGTACAATTCGAATGGCTTATGGATCAGGGGAGAAAATCTTTTGTATGACATCTACTGATCAGGGCAAGCATTTTTCAACACCTGTTTTAGTTGCAAACGTTCCTAATATGCATATAGGGCACACAAGAGGTCCGCAGATTGCCTCGTCGAAAGACTTCAGCATCATCACCGCGATAGATAAGGAAGGAAATATTCAATCGTTCAGGCTTAGTCATGCAGCTAATATTTGGACTAAATTAAAAATGGTGAATGATGCAAAAAAATCTGCTCCTGAAGGACTGATGGCTTTAACAGCTGATATGAATAACAATTTTTATGCAGCATGGCTTGATCTCCGCGAAAAGCATCAAAATAATATTTATTTTTCTGCATTGGAAGGAATGAAATCCAATTGGTCACTTAATAAGTTGGTTTATAAATCACCTGATGAACACGTTTGTGAATGCTGCAAGCCAAATATTTATTATAATCAAAATAAACTTGTAATCAGTTTTCGAAATTGGATGATGGGGTCACGGGATATTTATTATACCATTTCAATTAATAAAGGCCAAACATTTAGTAAACCTTTAAAGTCAGGCACAGGAACTTGGAAGCTTAATGGCTGCCCGATGGACGGTGGAGGATTGACTATCAGTGATAATGGTTCGATTGCAGCCGCCTGGCAGCGAAACGGGGACATTTTCTATTGTAATGAAGGTCAGAAAGAGGTAAATATTGGGTCTGGAAGAGGTGTGAGTATGGCGCAGGCGAATGGAACTACTGTTATCGCATGGAAGGAAAAGGAAATAATCAAAGTAAAAAATCTAAAATTGAACACGATAAAAGATGTTGGAACTGGCGAATCCCCACGTGTTTACCAGTTGAAACAGGGAAAAACATTTTGCGTTTGGGAAGAAAACAAACAAGTTCAGTATGCTTTGTTAGAGCCTTAGAGTTCCATTGATCCGGTAAACTAAAGCCCATGTATTAAGGCCGATTGAGGTAGTCATTTCAGCGCCTCAAATACTTCTTTTTATAATATCATAACCTAACCGACGTTAATAATTAACTTTAATTATTATGAGAATAATCAAAACTTCATCAACTGCACTGCTGGCACTATTGTTTGCGTTTAGCGTGACCGCTCAGGTACAAAACTCCGTACATATTACTAAACGAATGGAGATTGGTGGAACAGGTGGATGGGACTATATCCACGTAAGCTCCGTAAATAAAGAGATCTATGTTTCTCATGGCACAAAAGTCAACATCGTAAATCAATTAACAGGAGATTCTGTTGGTGTGATTCCGAATACCAATGGCGTACATGGGATAACCATTGTCAATTCCCTAAATAAAGGATATACTAGTAATGGCAGAAGCAATACTTCAACAGTTTTTAATAGTAAAACCCATCAAGTTTTAGCGGAGATAGCCACAGGAAAAAATCCAGATGCTATTTTCTATGAAGAATACTCCAAGAAAATTTTCATTTGTAATGGTGCCAGTAATGATGCCACTATAATTGATCCTCTTACTGATCACGTAATTGCTACAATTCCATTAGGCGGTAAACCCGAAACAGCAGTGTCTGACGGTAAAGGAAGCATATATGTAAATATTGAAGATACAAGTGAGATTGTTGCCATTGATGCAAAGACTTTTAAAGTAAAAAAAAGATGGAAACTTAAAGGCGGCGAAGAACCGTCTGGGTTGGATATCGATAAAAAAACAAATAGGTTATTTGCGGGATGCGGGAACAAACTAATGGTTGTACTTGACGCTAAAACCGGAAAAACGCTGGCACAGATACCCATTGGTGATGGCTGCGACGGTATAGCGTTTGACGAAGAAAAAAAGCTGATTTTTAGTTCGAACGGAGAAGGTACGCTGACAGTTATTAAAGAAGTAAATGCAAATAAGTTTACAATTATTAAAACTATTAAGACAGAACGAGGTGCCCGAACCATTGCTTTAGATCCGAAAAAACATGAAATTTATCTATCTACAGCGAGCTTAAAACCGGCTACCAACCCTGATTCCAGACCTCAGCCAGTACCTGGAACTTTTCATTTACTAGTTGTGAGCGAGTAGGTTGCAACTAAATCAAGGCGCTGAAACAGAGCCCTATTTCAAAATCCGAGCAATATTTTAATCGACATATTCAAGAATTAAGACTAGGCAGAATTTTAGCCATTGAAAGCGGTTTCTCCAGTATGTCAATCACATGTGGAGTTATTTTAGCCCGTTCTTTATCACGTCTGTCAAGCGATGAAGAAAGGATAAAAATTTTTATTTGTTCTTTTATTTGATCACTGAGTTTTTCATAACTCTGCAACACCTCCCAGCCTGTCATAGTTGGCATATTAAGGTCAAGCAGGAGGATGGTATCTACCTCCGAATATTCTCTTTCAGAAAATGCCTTTTGGATATATTCAAGACCTTTTTCAGGTTCAGTAAAAGATTGTATATCTGCTTCGGGAAATAATTCGTTGATGGTATAGGTGCAAATAATGTTATTAATAGCATCATCATCAATAATTATAAAATTTACTAAGTTACTCATGCGGTAAATTGTATTTTAAATCTGGTTCCTTTATCTACTTCACTCTGTATACTGATAGATCCGCCCATGCTTTCGATCTGTGTTTTTACCATATATAACCCCATGCCTTTGCCCTCTACGTTTAAGTGAAAACGCTTATATAAGCCAAAAACTTTTTCCCCATGGGTTTTCAGATCTATCCCCATTCCGTTATCCCTAAAAATCAGTTCAATTTTATGATCTGTTTTCCGGCTTTTAATTTCTATACACGGAACAATGCCGATGCGGCGATATTTTATGCTATTTGAAATCAGATTGTAAAACACGCTATGCAAATAGCTTTTTATCGTGATGAATTCGTTTATCTCACTAAAATCTGCATATATAACCGGTTTAGCAAGTATAATTTGTTCTGACAAACTTGCTTTTACGTCATTTAAGATATCAGAAAATTTTGCAGTTTCCTTTTGGCTCTCTAACTCCTTTTTAGCCTGCATAATAACATGAAAGTCTTTTAAAACCTCATCTACTTTTAAAGCAGATCTTTCAATCCCTTTGATGAAATCAATCTTTTTCTCTTCCGTCAATGTTCTGTGGTTGATTATCATAGCTGCAGCTGTTATATTTCCAATAGGCCCTCTCAAGTTATGAGAAATCAGGTTAGCAAATTGATCTAGATCTTTGTTCCGTTGTTTTAAACCAGCAATTATTTGATCTTTTTCTGCTTCCAGCATTTTGCGCTCGGTAATGTTTGAGAATGATGCATAAATATAATTTTCCATACCCGCTACTTTTGTAAACCGCATTTCACAAGTAAAATCAGTACCTGCTGAATCTGTAACAAGCCATTCGAATACTGGCTTTTGCCATTTACCAGTCGCCATGAATAGTTCACTTGCCTCCTCAATCGTACTTATCCCGCTTAATTGATGAGGCGCACTAATATCTTTAAATGATTTTTTAAAAAGTTTTGCACTAGTGTATTTAAGCAGTTTTAACGCACTATTGTTAAAATTTATAATATTCCCGGTGTCAGCGTCCATAATAAGGATTGCCTCCGGTGCGCTTTCAAAAAATAAACGGAACTTTAATTCGTTATTTTTTCGGTGCTCGGCGACAGGTAGTCTTTCAATTTCATTTTTTTTCATCCGACAGTGGTTTATAAACAAACAGTAAACATCATACGTTGTATCAAATGATTATTCATGCTCGTCATAGGGTCAAATAAAGCAAGTCTTCATCCAATTTCAGATATTGATACCATAATTTAAAGGCGCTTTGTTGTAATATGGAAAGCCTGAATATCATTGAATTTGACAGCAATTCGTAATCCAAAACCGTTATCTGAATTAAATACCTGAGTACTTTATGATGCAACCTTGCTACAAGGTTGCAATTAGCAAACATCATTCACCGTACTCTCCAGTTCAAATTCAATTTTGAATTCCGTTCCTTTACTATTTCACTTTTTATAGCGATTTTTCCTCCAAGGTTTCAACTTGGGTCTTTCACATACAGAGTCCCATCCCTTTCCTTCAGTATGTAAATGGAATCTTTTGTATAGGCCAAATACGTGTTCTCAACTTTTTGACAGAACAATACCCAGCCCATTATCTTTGAAGATAATGGTGATGATGTTATTTGACAATAACCTTTTTATCTCTACAAAGTTTGGTGATATGCAATAAAGGAGTGGTTTCTATTCGCCATTTTTGCAAATCCCAAAAAATTAACGGCAACCCTAATAATCCAACACTTAATATATAATACCATATGAAAATTACAACAATTCTTTCATGTCTTTTGATTGCATCCTTTTTAATTGCACCAAATTATTCTAGTGCACAGAATAAGGTGACTGCGTTGGTCTCTCAAAATGGAGATCTGAATTTCAAAGTAGAAAAGCCATCTTTTTATATGTGCATTTCACAATCTGGTGGAATAACTGGTTACAGTATTCTCAAAACAGGAGTATTTTCCTACGATTTTAATGGGCGTATAGAAAAGATTGGAGCCGTGGCAGTCTCATATGATTATTATGGCCGAATAGATAAGATAGATTCAGAAAGAATTTCATATGACTTTAATGGCCGGGTCAATGAAGTGGGAGATACTAAGATTTCATACGACTTCAACAATAAGGTTGACAACATTGGGGGACAAAAGGTTTCATATGGGCATAATGGAAAAGTTGATAAAATCAGCTCAGCAACTGTTTCCTATAACTTCGTAGGCAAAGTGGAAAAGATAGATGATGATCAAGGTGTTGTCTATCTAGACTTAATTAACTTGAATTAACGAAAGGCAACAGCTAACATTGATTGTTGCCAAAATGATGTGTGACGCGGTTTATGTTAATGATCTGTTTTAAATTTGCTCTATAACTAGTGGAAGTTAGCTGAGCAATTGCCTAAAACAAATAAGACAAGTACCTTAAAATCTATAAAATTCCACTGAAAACTTCCGATGCCAAGCGACAATCAATATTTACTGCTTCAAAAAGCAATATTACATGTAAACCGGTTAAAGACCTGTTATCAATAATCCATGCAACCTTTTTTAATAATTCTTTTTTCTGTCGGGGGCTAACATTGTATTCAAGCTGTGAACTGATCATATATAATTTCCAAATATCTATCCATAAACGGAAGTAACCACGCTGTAGTATAATCATTCGGTTTGAATCAGCAATGAAGTTCATAATCAGGATGTTTTATTTTAGTAAATGGATCTTTAAGAATTTCAAGTTCGTCTAGCTTGTCTTGCTTAAATGCAAGTTCATATACACCGAATCAGCTAATCAAAAGCATGTGTCTCGAACCTTGATTAAAATATTCTTGTGAGTCCCAATCATACAAGCTAAGGAAGCGATGATGTATGGTGCTGGTCAGCTAAAAAACGCTTTTGGAATGTAAACCGATAGAGCAAAGCCAGTTCGATTTATAAATATTTAAAAAAGTGCTTTTGGGCGTTCGGGCGGGCTTTTCGTTGCAATCTTTTTGCCTTGGAGAAAGGCAAAAAGGATTTCCACTTCAATCCCTAACGCAAAACCTAGCAAGCCTGATAAAGGATATTATAAAACGAAAATTTAAATCCAAAACGTGGATTTAAAATAGAACCTAGGTTACAAAAAAGGCTGTCTAAAATCTTAGGAGGCCCTTTTTGTAATGACACTTCCAAGAACGTTAACTCCTCTTTTTATTGGCGACTAAAATCGGCTTTCTCTTTACAATCGAATCTCAATCATTAACGCAATTATGTTCCTTATCTTTAGGCGGTTCACAGATAAAAGCATCCCGGGAACGGAAAAAATTAATGGCTAAATTATTTACAATAGCAGAAGGATTAGAGAATATTGGCGCTTTGCGCACTGGCGGGCAAGGTTCGGTTTACAAAGGAAGGCGTATCGGCGAAATCATCACAGCGGTTAAAATTTTGCCCACTCCAATTCATGCGGAAGATGAAAACGATAAAAACTTCAAAGATTTCCAGAATGAAGTATCTAAATTGAAAAAGGTAAACCAGGAACCAAATCCGAACGTAGTGAAGATTTTAAGTTCCGGTATTACAGAAAGCGGTTCGCTCCCGTTTATAGAAATGGAATTTATAGAGGGGCCGGATTTAGAGGATTTATTAAAAGCACCCAATGATGCTGTATTTAGCATTCGGGAAGTTATTAAAGTAGCCAACCAACTCTCTAATGCATTGGCTCATTGTCATAAAGTTTCGGTTAAACACGGTGATATTAAAAGCAATAATGTAAAGTTTAATGTGCATTCGGGCAATTACATGTTGTTAGATTTTGGTTTGGCAGTGATGTCTGATGAGCAGCGCCGCACAAGTTTAAGGTACGCAGGGGCGATCGAATTTATGGCTCCAGAACAAAATGCGGGGGAAATGTTGTTGGAAACAGATGTATATAGTTTCGGCATTGTTCTTTTCGAACTGCTTGCTGGAGTTGTTCCTTTTCCTTTGCGGGATAACCGTGAAACTTCAAGAAATGCAGTGATGATTTGCCACATGGAAGAACCCGCACCTTCTGTTCTTGAAATTCGAAAAAATAACCTCCCTGCTGATTGGACAGAAACTAAAAAGGAGATGGAAATGTTGGTACCTGAATGGCTGCTTTCGATCATTGCGAAATGTTTAGAAAAACTCCCTGAAAACAGGTTTCATGATGGTGTTGAATTACATGAAGCTGTTATGGCAAATATCTCTTCGTTTACAGAAAGCCATGGCCTTATTTCAAACAAAGTTTCCCTTTTACAGCTTGAAAACGAGCGTCTAAAAGATGCTTTAGTACACTATCAACAAGCTTCGGTTAATAACCATGTGGCCGGATTCATTGCCAATAACAATGTAAATGTCCTCGAAAAACATCCCAAGAATACCGCCGATAATAGTACACGTTCATTTGCTAGGTTGCTTAATTCATCGTCATTTGGCCGACAAAAACCACTTGTGAAAGGGCTAATTATCATATTAATTTCCCTAACAGTTTTTGCGGGGTATTCAATGGTGACGAGCTCAAGTACCAAACAACTCCAGGAGTCAATTACAAATCTGGAACGTTTAAATGCCAAACGTGTTCAAGATTCGATTGGTAATGCCCAAATCTATGCGGCAACAAAAGACTCTTTATTAAAAGCACAAGAAAGGTTAAGAGCACAGGAAGAAAGCAATCAGGCAAGTCAGAATGAAAATGAAAAGGGGAAGAAAAAGAAAAAATTCAGATTGAGATTTTGGTAACGTGAACAACAACGGTTATTTTAAATTAAACAGCAGACGTTCAACATGATAACACCATAAAGGCGTTTAACCCGAACCTTATTTCTAATAACAAGTATAAGAATCCGAGAGCGTTAATTTAGAATAAAAAAGCTGGTTCCTTAGAGGTTCCAGCTTTTTTTATAAATTGCCACTGCCATGAGACAGTGGCTGACAATCACCTTTTTTGCTTGAGAGCGTTATTTAGATGGTTGCCAATACCTTGAATAGTGACAGCAAATGATTACCAATTCTACATTTGATGAATGCACAAAGTTTAATGGAACAATTCAAAGATACAATCATTATATTAACTATGTATAAAGTGTATGTATTAAAGGTTTAAATTAAAAACCGCTAGTTAGTTAACTATTCGTAATAGAAAAGCAGAAGCAACCTAAGTTGATTCTCATTATGGAACGCTTGCCCTTAGCAATCTAAATCACCTGTTTAATAGGTTTCAATTGATAAATTCCTTCGTCGTGCTATCGTGAAATCAGGTTGGAAGACGAATATTGCACTCATCTCCGCACTTTTAGCAATGATGATGCTCGAACAGCTATTTCAATATTGTCAAAAAGGCTAAAGTTTCCTATTATATTTCGGTAATTAAGGCCCTAGTAGCTTATCTAAACCTCTAAACTTACATCCTTAGCTCTAATCACTTTTTTCGGCATCGGTAATTCAATTACAAATTCAGCAAATTCATTTTCTTGAGTGTTTACTCGTAAATGGCCGTTAAATATTTTGTGGACGATATCGTAGCTAATTGATAAACCCAAGCCAGTTCCCTGTCCGGTTGGTTTGGTGGTGAAAAATGGCTGAAAAATCTTATCGATATCCTGTTTGGCAATTCCTGTCCCGTTATCCCAAACTTTAATCTCTACACTTTTCTCATTTCGCTTGGTACTAACCACGACCGTAGGATAATAATCACCGCTTTCTTCTTTCATTTTCTTAGAAACAGAGTACAACGCATTGGAAAACAAATTGATAAATACTCTACCCAGATCCTGAGGAATGATTTTAATGCGCTCTAAATCAGGATCAAAACTAGTTTGCATATTGGCTTTAAACGATTTTTCTTTAGCCTGCAAACTGTTATAACTTAACTGCAAAAATTCGTTTGCCAATGCATTTAAATCAGTAAGCTCTTTATAGCCGGTATTACTTTTTGAGTGTTGAAGCATTCCCTTAACTATGCCATCTGCTCTTTTTCCATGATGGAGTATTTTATCGAGGTTTAAGGTAATATTGCCGATAATATCGTCAGCTTCTTCTTTGTCTTTGCTCGGTAACTTACTGATCAAATCAACTTTTAGTTCTTCGAGTAACTCAATACTCAGTTGTGAAAAGTTATTTACAAAGTTCAAGGGATTTTGAATCTCATGCGCTATACCAGCAGTCAGTTCACCCAGGGAAGCCATCTTTTCACGTTGAACGAGTTGAGCTTGCGTTAACTTTAATTCGGTAAGCGTTTGTTGTATTTCTTCTTTTTGCTCCTTAAGTTGTCGGTTGACATTTTGCTGCTGTCTATTATTCCGGATAAGAATTAAGGCCATTGAGGTAATTAGAATCAACCCGATAATAGAGGCATACATTTGCTGCCGTTGATGTTTTGCTTCTTCTAACCGAAGTTGTCGGTCTTTATTAAGCACCTCAATCTGGCTCTGCTTTTTATCTAATTCATATTTAAATTTTAAACTCGCTACCAAGTTTTGCTGATCCTCGCCTGTAAGGCTGTCTTTATAAGCAATGTATTTCCGTTGTGCTTCAAAGGCCTTTTGGAAATTTTCTTTAGCGCCATATGCTTCTGCAAGTACATTGTAGGTATTGTGAATATTACGTATAAAGCCAGTTTCCTGGGATAACTTTAAAGATTTTTCAGCATAATACAAGGCGCTATCAGGCTTACCTGAGTTTAAATAAGCCGTAGCAAGCTGAAAGGATACATCCGCAATTCCTTCTTTTTCTTCAAGCGATTGATAGAGAGAATATGATCGGAAACCATATTTGAAAGCCAGTGGATAATTTTTCTGCAACACTTTTGTTTCCAACAGATTCCTTAACACAAGAGCCATTAGGCGTATATTTTTTTCCGCTTCAGCTAATGATAAGCTTTTTATAAAAGCTTTTTCAGCCTGCGGAAACTTATTTTGATCACTGTAAATCCCTCCAATATTGTTCAGAAATCTAGCGATCTCATTTTTATCACCTTTCTCTTCCTGAATTTTCAAACCTTGCCTATAATATTTCAGCGCTTCGGCCAGTTCACCAATTTCCTTATAAAGAACAGCTGCATTTCCCATGATCGAAGCAGCTTCCTTTTTCTTCCCTATTTTTTCGAAGGTTTTAACAGCGAGCAAGTAATTTTGTAAAGCTTGCGGATAATCAGATTTACTATGAAACACGGTACCAATTCCATTATAGGCCCATCCCAGGGCGGTGCTATCCCCTACTCGGGCAGCCAGGTTTTTATTGAGATTGAAATATTTTAAGGCCGAGGGATAATCTGCACGCTGGTAATAATATCCGCCTATGCGCCTAAGAGATGTTACTTCACCCTTGGCAAACTTTAGCGTTTGTGATAGTTTTAGGGCTTGCATGGCAATAGCCAAACTTTCATCCGAACCTGTACTTTGCAATTGGTAAGCAAGTTCTGTTAGCAGATTAACCCTGTTTGTATCTTGCTTTGTATGCTTGCTTAATGCAGTTTGTAAGCTGTCAACCGTAGTTTGGCCAAGTGCCAGACTGATATTGATGAGCATGATAAGAAAAACTAGTAGAAATGTTTTCATATATAAATCGGACATTAATAAGAGAACGATAACTGAAAAGAAACGGGAATATGGAATAGGACTAAAAACGAACCGGCAAGTAAGGAAGAAAATGGATGCAAAGCAGCACGCTGCTTGTATTCTAATTTAATAAAAACTCAGAAAAAAACAGAAAATTAATTAAAAGTCCACAAGAGCTTAAAACGTTGCTAAAGTTCTAAACAGTGAAATTTATTTATTAAAAAACAGCAAATTATCTACCGAAATTAGTTTCGCCCCGAACAAAAAATAAAGATGTTATCGTTCAAAAACAATTCGAAAACGGTTTCAAATTCTATCTAAAAAGCGTGCTTTTTATCGCATGGCAAAACCGTTAAACCAACTACATTCCCTTGAAATGGTATGTTTTCTCACAATTTATCCTTATAGAATTTTGTAAAATCTTTATTCCTACAAAACAATAATCTTAGAGTGGTTATTATATTCAGTAAGACTGACCGTATTATGTCTGAAACTGAAAGTAAAATAAAGCAATTATCTGATGAGGTAACCTGTTTAAAAAAGGAAATTGCTTCGCAGCTCAAAACTGAGGGGTTACAACAAAATTATATTGAAAGTCAGCTTCAATTTAAAACTATTTTCCAGAAATCATCGATGGGAAATAAGATTATTAACGCCGATCTGAGAATCATCAAAGTAAATCGGGCATTAATTAAATTATTAGGATATAGTAAAAAAGAGCTAATTGGAAGCCGTATAACCGATTTATCCCATCCAGACTTTGTGAAGGGTTGGAAAAAACTTCAATACCAATTGTGGACAAAAAAGAAAACCTCTTTCAGCCTGGATACCTGTATATTAAAAAAAGATAATACTTTTTTATGGTGCCACGTTACTTCAATTTTGTTCCAAGACCATGATGAAACGCTGGGATATACCATTATTGAAGATATTACTGAGAGAAATGAGCTAGAACGGTATCGAAAAACTATTACAGATCAACAGCTGTTATTGCAGAAAGAAATCACCTCGGCAACGATAAAAACTCAGGAGGAAGAAAGAAGACGTATTGCGGAAAGATTGCACAATAGTTTAGGGCAATTATTATATGGCGTTAAGCTTTTGTTGGATAAATCCAAATTAAAAATGCTTGATTTGCAGCATGATACTTACCTAAACATCCAAAAAGCTAACCAGTTACTCTCCGAATGTATTCGAGAATCCAGACGAATTTCGCACGAACTAACCCCAACGATATTGCAAGATTTTGGCTTAAAAGACGCAATAGAAGAAATTTGCCAACAATTAAGTGGCAGCGTTATTTTCCAACTTCGGTATACTGGTGCGCAGAGATTACTTAATAAGAATTTGGAAATCACCCTATACCGAATATTGCAGGAACTTATGCTTAATATCGTTAAACATGCGGAGGCTCTTCAAGCCAAGGTTATTATAGAAGTGAGCGAAAAAATCATATATGTTAACGTTAAGGATAACGGAAAAGGATTTGAAGAAATTGACATGAAAAGTAGTAAGGGGATCGGCTTAAAAACAATCAAGAATAGTGTTCATCTTTTCAACGGAAGCTTAAAAATAGATTCAAGACCTGGAGAGGGATCAACTATAACCATTAACCTGCCTACAAATGAGCTGGAATATGTGCCCACAAACTTACCTGCATAGGTAAGGCGCATATCAAACAACTTTAGCGCTAATAATTAATTGACAACTTCTAAAGAGTTGATCACTTCTAGCCTATTATTAATAGATTCTATCAGATCTTCTATTTTAAACGGCATATCCATCACCTGATCAGTACATGAGATGATGATCTTTTGTTTAATTAAGGGATTGTTCGATAAAACAATTAGGGGAATATATTTGGTGCTTTTGTGAAGCTTTATGGCATTACAAGTTTGGACTAATCCATCATTAGGAATACCAATATCCATAATCAAGAAATCAGGATGATATTTATTTAAGTCTTTTTGAATGCTGTTTTCTGATTGTTCTAGCTCCAGAACTTCGAAGTCAGCCTCTATTAATACTTGTCTTAAAAGTTTTCGAAGTTTCTCATTTTGCTCAACCAATCCAATTTTGTACATATTTAACTCCCTCTGATGTAATCACTAAGGTAAGTATCCATACCTCGGAACCACTTCAGATAAGTACGTGACTTTTTCAGGAAACTACCCAATTTTTTAACATACCACACAGGTACAGCCCATTTATATAAGATCAACAAATCTTTGCATGAAACAATTAATGATGCAATTAGCTGGCAAAGCTTTTTAAGAAGGCTGAATAATGGATTCGTTATTGTCTTCCTTATATTTATCAATCTGTTCTCCGATTAAGTCAGCATATTGCTGACTTAAAATTCCTTCTTTCCAATGCCAGGCCAAGTTAGTTTTCTGTTGAAGGATACCAATGCCCAGTGAATCATATAATACCTTGTAAGTACCGTCGTTTAAAGGCAGACAGTCGAATTCATACCTGTTCTTTGTTGAATTTCGAGGTTTGCCATCCGAAACTTCAATGCAAACACTATAGCATGTAGTAGGCTTTGAGGTCGGCATATTTATTTCTTTAAATGGGCTTCAACGTCTTTAGACATCGTTCCTACAGCTTTTACAGCATCCCGGAGTGTATCTACATTCACGTTGAATTTACTTGACCAATATTGTAATTCGTAATCTTCATTCACGTTTATTCGGTCTCTATCCGGCCTTCCGTTATTTTGTTTATTATCCATTTTTATAGGTTTTAGACTTTAAAATAAACAAAAGTGAAGCCAAATTTCCCTCACTCTTTAGTCAGAACAATCGTTTATAGCTGGCTTTGATACTACTTAAAATTTGAAATAAGTTATGTTGATCTTCAAATTTGTTAAAAATGGAAATGATTCTAGCTGAAGTACAATTGGCGGCATAAATATCAAATAGGTCTTTATATATTTAAACTATACGAAAGTGTTATTTTTAAATTTTAAAAATTAACTGTGCGTTACTTACGCAACTATTAGTTCTAATCAGACACATTTACAGAACAGTACAGCCCTCAAAGCATTCAGACCAGCTTTTTAGCTGGCACTGAATTGGTTTACTACTTATCCAAATACAAGAATATGGACAAGAGTATATTTATTATCGACGATTATTCTATCAATTTATTAATTGCTAAGCTCACTATTAAGCAACACGGTTTCTTTGAAAAAATAACTACGTATTCAGAAGCACAACTAGCACTAGATTATGTAATTAACAATCAAAACAATCATGCTATCCTGCCAGATGTAATTTTGCTCGACCTCAATATGCCCGTTATGGATGGATGGGAGTTCTTAGACGCATTAGAAGAGTTAGCTTCTAAATTGGTAAATGAAGTGGATATTTATATTTTATCTTCATCGCTAGATCTTAGAGACATTCAGCGCTCAAAGAAATATGTATCAGTTAACGGATTTTTATCAAAACCTTTAACTACAGAAATGCTCGAAAACATTATGAAAACGAGTTTGAAGACGGCTGGTTAACTTTTAAAGATTGTCAGCGCCCATATATATCTATCATTCTAAATTTATTTTTATTTATTTTAACTGGCATATCCATTGTTTATAGGCCATTAAATACATCTAAATCTTTCAATACAGGTACTTTAGAAGGTACCTTTTTAAAGAATCCATCCGCTACCACTCCGTGCCCGAAGCCGCATCCAAAACTAGTACCGCTAGTCTGCTCTATTACGTGGATCCCCTTTGATGAAAAACGCATGGTGATTCTGCAACTTCGATCCGAATCACTTTTTTTATAAACTGCTATATCGTCTTTATAATCAAGGGTATCTATAAAGGATCTGGAATTATTGCTATCAGCACCTTTATTAATAGAAAATGTGATTGCCAACTTACTTTTTGTAATTTGCTTTACCAGGATAGAACCCTGACAACTGGAAGTATCGTCGCCGTTTTTTTCTGATTTGCTTTCTAGTTTATAGAACCCGCTTGGTAACAATACAGGTGTTTTCATTTTATAAAAAGCAATTGCTGCTAAAAGAATCACAGCACATGAAATAGCTAAGCATTTAACAATCTTCATTAAAAGGGTCTCTGATTATGATTTTAATTTAAGTATGCTATAATACTCTGAAACTCGTTATCAAATTTTGGTTTTCCTTCTTTTAGCAGGACATCCAAAGATTGAGATTGGGAAGAAAGGGCAAACAAGAATAGTAGAAATGCAATAGTTAGGAACAGGGGTTTCATTAATATTTTGCAAATTTCATTAAAGATAATTACTTTTCTGTACCATGCAACTTGCACAAAACCATGCAACTTGCACAAATTGTATCCAGGGCAAACGCATCATATTAATCTGACCCTATTTGTGCAATAATTTTGTATCTGACCCCTCAGTCCTGCGGACAGCTCAATATCGGATATATTTTTTTGGAGTATCAAATTGAACAAAACCAATACACCCATTATCCATCCAAGCAGCCCAGTATTTTAAGCTTTTTCTGCACTACAAAAGTCCATTTCATACTAAACAGTTTTAGCTAATATTTATACTAAATAAGGCTATTAGAACCAACATAAGCACGCCCCAATTAATAGACTATTTGCATAATTTACTGATGGGCATCTCTAAAAACTCAAATTACCCTTCTCTACTGGAGAAGGGAGGGGATGAGGCTAGTGAAAAAGCTATTTTTAGAGATGCCCTGACTTAAAAGTGTTCAAATATCACTTATTGCCGTACGTTTAACAAAATCAGTTTGTTTAGAGATAGTACTAAAACCAAAAATGGTTAAAAGGAAGAATTCAACGCTGACAGATTCATTTTAAAGTTAGATTAACAAGAGCTGCATAAGCACCCACATTCGTTTGATTTTTACTTAAATAGACTTGCAAGCCTTTCCAAATAAACCCGACCAACGTCTACTGTGTACCCACATCTATTGCCAATCTCCATCCGTAATAGATTGCATTAAATTTATCTAATCCTCTTTTTAAGACAATAATTCCAGGTTTTCCTTGTGATTCATATCCTTTCCACCCCCCTAAT
>JAQBOG010000007.1 GCA_028288165.1 Sphingobacteriales bacterium
GATAAGGTCCGATGGGTACTGGAAAGAATTCCGCTTCGCAAAAGAAATAAAGTACAGGAGGTTACTTTGGACATGGCGGCCACCATGGAAAAAATCGTGAAATTCTCTTTCCCAAAAGCGAGCCTGGTAACGGACCGCTTTCATGTTCAGAAACTTGCGTACGATGCCGTTCAGGAAATGCGGATCCAGTATCAATAGAACCCCTTAATGTGTTGGGCTTTAAAGATATTACTGGATCAGGAACAACTCCTTTGAGTGTAAAGTATTGGGGATATACGCCGGTTGACCCGGCTGGCATAAAGTATCTATATAATCCTTATCAAAATAATTGCACACTCACTACTGTAAAACCCCTCCCCTAATTTTTTTTTGGAGATTTAAAAGCTTGCTTTTTAGACTGTGGTTGGTATAATTATAGAACCAAAATATCTAAGTGTAACTAATAAACGAGGCTGTTCTGACACGGGCAGCCTCGTTTGTTTTGGACATTCTGCATATTGATATGCCGGTTCATGTAGTGGAATTGTCTCATAGATTACATCATGTGAATACTAAACATGGCTATCTTATGAACCAATTCAACCGATCACTTGATAGAATATTAGATATAACCTCTTTTTTATAATTTCTCTATCCTTATAGCTTTTAAGTGCATAATCAAGTGTCATTGGGCTCAGATTTCAAGCCATTCGACAAAGGAGAATAAATTTCAGTTATTTTATCAATCTAATTGCCTTTTTCTATTGCAACTGCTTTTTCATCTTTCTCTTTATTAGCCGGATGGCTTTCTTCCAGACAAATGGGGTATTTATTGGCATCGGCATCTATCTAGGTCATCGATTAACCCTCTTCTATACTTAAAGGCCTTAGGAAGCCAGCAAAGAAACTGCTTCTTCAAACACTTTCCGATGAGCATCTTTCAGACGGATTCCTGGAAACGGTCAATGGTATATTGGTCCGGTAATTTTTGGCCGTCAGCTGAGAGGAAAGCATCATGATATGATGTCGGCGATAGCGCTTAAACGTGGGCATTTTTCCTGCCATGTTTGTCTACAGACTGCACCCCTAATATCTGAAACTCTCGGTAAGATATATCGAATATTACTGCGATTTCAAGACGGGAGGTTTTGAAAAAAAAGGCTGCCTTTTGCGACAGCCTCTTTTTAATAAACGTTTATTTTTATTTACCTTCCTGAAACTTTCAATTTTCCAACTCCCACAATCCCTCTTTTAAACAGGCCCATTGCAATATCGTCTGATATAACTGAACCGCCTATATTGACAACGGTTGGATTTTCGATTACAAGATTTAAATTAGACTGATTAGTAGAGTAATATAAAGGAAAACCACTAGCTGTTGATTTCCAGGTTGGATTAGTAAGTCTTACTGTTCCACTCATAGTCCCATTTTCATCACCTTCTAAATTTGTACAAGCAGTTTTAAGAGCCACCCTGCCAGATTGTACATCTACGTGATTAGTAATGGTAATATCTACCGAGCGATTTCCTTTTCCTAACATTCTTCTGAAACCCATTTGTATACCGTTTCCTAAATTTTTAAAAGTATGCGGGTCTGATATCAGGACGTCTTTCATTACGCAATCCGGATTGTTAGCTTCAAAGTTGATCCCACACATGGGCTCTACACCATCAGAATAGCCTAAATAAGGGCTCTCTAATCGCAAACCATTTACCGAAATAATAGAAATTCCATCCCTTCTATTGCGTTTCAGGTAGGCATTTTTGATTACGATATTCTTGCATGAGCCAGTGTTGTTCATTTGGCCGATGTATATACCATCACCCCAGCATTCCCTAACATTAGGGTTTAATACAGTGATATCTGTAGCCCCTCTAATTCCGATGCCAATACCATGTTCGCCCCCCTCGGATAAGTGCGAGTATCTGTCGCCAATAACCACAGGGTTATATAACGTAATATTTTTACCCCCTTCAATTTTAAGAATATCATAGGTATGTAGTTTGGTAGGTTTTAGACGAATCTCGGAGCCTTCCAAAAATACTATAGATTTATTTGATCCGATAATCAATCCTTTATCATTCACTAGCAGCGGAAAATCAGGAAAAACTATGTCACTATATCTATCCAACACACTTTGTATTATGGATGTATAGTCTTTGGATCCGTCTATCACATAACCTTTGGGCAATGCGTCTTCCAGGTAAAAGCTTTTGTTTGTTACTCCTTCAACTGATAGTAACATTTCTCTTTTCAGTTGTTTAGTGGAGTAAAGTCCATTGTTTGAATTGATCGTTTCCTGTGTTTCAATAACATCTTTCTTACATTCTGCAAATAATGTAACGAGTAGGATAAGTAACGTTGCTCTCAGCAAGTTGGCATGTGAATTGTAAAAGTACTTCATGTCTAAATAGGTTTTTAGTTCCCTTTTAACGACATATTCTGGACAATATTATTCGCTCAATGGTAACTTATAACCCGTTAAAAATATTATAACTATAATATTTTTAACTCCTATGACACGCCTAGACTTGTAACATAAATGTTAGTTATTATTGGTGGTTTACAAAACTCATATTTAAATTCCCAACAATAATAGTTTTATACCAGTTAATTTTATTTTTAACATCTTTTTTTCAAAAAATGTTAAAAAACACCGTGGTGCTTACAGTGTTGCAAACGATTTGCGTGATTCTTTATCAATTTCTTGAACAGGGTACCTAATTAAACAAAATAAGCCTCAAAAGTTTAAACTTTTGAGGCTTATTTTTATATCCAAGCTAATGCACTTTTTTATGGCAAGAATGTATAAGAACCGACGCCATTTACACATCTTTTGATAAGCGCTAAGATAGCGGACTGCGACAGGCTAGTGCCTAAAGCGTCGGTTACGCTAATAGTAGACAAAGCAAGCTTGTAGTTTGGTTGATTTGTAGAGTAATACAAAGGGAAACCGGACACACTTGCGTTCCATGACGCTTTAGAAACGTTCACTAATCCAATTATGTGACCACCTGTTGTGCCAATTACTGGTGAAGCGACAGCCTTAAATGCAATTTTTGACCCAGTATCGACAAGATTGGTAAAACTGAAATCTATATATCTATCTCCACTACCAACCATTTGTCTTAATCCAATTTGAATACCTTGCCCACCATTTTTTGCTGTGATTACGTTATTCACTATGATATTTTTCATGGTACATGACGGATTGTTAGGCTCGAAGTTTAAGCCACACATCGGCGCTACACCATCAGAGTATCCTGCGTATGCTTTATCTAACAATAAACCATCAACTGATATGATTGAAATGCCTGCCCGGCGATTTCTTTTAAAATAACCATTCTTGATCGTGATATTTGTTGAGTTAATAATGCTTCTTGCCTGGCCGATATAGATACCATCTCCCCAGCATTCTCTAACATTTGGATTAACCAGAGTTATGTTGCTAGATCCTCTAATCCCTATTCCAACGCCACCTTCACCTGTTAAGCCAACATGCTTATTTCTATCGCCGATTACAACCGGATTTATAAGCGTTACATTTGAAACTTCACTTATTCTGATGATATTATATACTTCTTTTGCTGATGGTGCCAAACGAATTTCTCCACCTGTTAAGAAAGTAATAGTTTGATTTGATCTAAGAAATAACCCTGTATCATTTATTAATATAGGAAATGCAGGGAAAGTTATGTTGGCATTTTTGTTTAAAGCAGTTTGCACATAAGTGGTGTAATCAACCGATCCGTCGGTTACATATCCAGCAGGAAGTGCACTTCTTAAATCATAACTACCTGAAGGTATAGCGGTAATTGCTGCCACCATTACCTCGTTATCTAAGTTAACAGCTTCAGTTTTGACAACTGATTCAGGTACAACCTGATTTTCTTTTTTACAATTTGTGAATACTAAAGCAGTAATTCCAATCACAGTTGAGAGCAGTAATTTTTGAATTTTTGTGCTTTGTTTTGTTTTCATTATTAACTATCTGTTTTTTTTCGGTCTGTTACGACCAAAAATTCTA
>JAQBOG010000011.1 GCA_028288165.1 Sphingobacteriales bacterium
TAAGAACCAGAATTAAATCCGGTTCTTTAAGGTACGAAACTTAAAAACTGTGGTATGTCAGCAAACTTAAAAATCATTTCAGACTTAAAGAATTTTATTGCCCTTTCTCAATCAGACAGTGAGCTAAAAAACTTGTTTACAACATCGGCCAAGCATTTTACCCGTAAGAGGAAGCTTCATTTTGAACAGGTTGTATTGATCTTACTTAACTTTTTCAAAAAGAGTTATGATATCGAGATTGCACAGTTCTATGATTTGATCGGAACAGGAGAATGCTCAGTGAGCAAATCTGCTTTCAGCCAACAAAGGTTAAAGATTCACAGTTTGTTTTTTAAGTGCTTAAATATGGTGCTGGTTGATAGTTTTTATATCCATTATCAGGATGCCCTTAAACGCTGGAACGGATTTAGGATTATAGCCGTTGATGGTTCAACGGCTTATTTGATCAACAAGGAAGAAGTAACAGGGCATTTCGGCACTCATGGCAATCAACGGGGAACTGTTACTTTAGGACGAATATTGTCCGCATTTGACGTTCTTAACAATATTACGATCAAGACCGATTTATATCCCATTAATCAATCAGAACAGAAAATTGCTGTTCAATGGTTGCCTTCCTATCACGCCGATATGTTACTCGTTTATGATAGGGCATATCCTGGTTTTGCCAGCATTTTCCACCATCAGAATAAAGAACAGCCACAATCTTTCTTAATGCGTTGCCCTGTAGGGTTCAACAATGAAATAGTGTCTTTTGTAAAAAGTGGGTCTAATGACGCAATATCTACGTTTAAAGCAAACAAAGGAGCCGTTAGTGAATTGAGGAGCCAAGGGTTCATTGTCCCTCTGGGAACGGACATTCCGGTGCGATTGATTAAAGTTGTATTAGATGATGGAACAACAGAGGTGCTTGTTACAAATTTGTTTGACAAAGAAAAGTACCCTTACATCGAGTTCAAGGAATTATACTTTATGCGCCGGGGAATAGAAACCCGGTTTGGCAGCCTTAAAAACCAACTACAGCTGGAAGCTTTTAGCGGACAGAAAGTAGAAACCATATTACAAGACTTCTACATTACGTTTTTCTTGTCCAACTTGCAGGAAATCATCAGCAAACCAACTCAACCAAAAATAACAGAAGTATCTCTAAAAAGGAAATACTCCTACCAAATCAATAAGAATACCGCATTGGGGTTGATGAAAAACAGAATTGTCAATTTGTTCATTTCCAGCCAGCCCGAGGAGATTTTAGTACAACTCCAGAACCTATTTAGTCATTATCTCGAACCAGTTCGACCAAACAGAAAAGTTCCACGGATAAAGAAACTAAAGCGCAGAGCAGGTAAGTATCAAGCCTTAACTAATTATAAAAGAGCGATGTAATCCTTAACTTAATGACATTGGCCGGTATCCATTTCAGTCGGGTTTAGGGTTTGGGGTTTGTGCTGCTAAAGGTTGGGACAGTTCGCACAAGCTCCTCCTTGGGCATGTTCATTATGTAGGAACGATAATAGTTTTGGGAGAGAATGGTGCGGATGGTAGTTCTCAAATAACATTTCCTTCAAAACACAGTTATTATTTCATGGCTGATGTTCATTCCAAAGAAACCCGGAGCTACAACATGTCCCGAATTCGTAGTAAGGACACCAAACCAGAATTGCTGGTTCGTAAATTCCTCCACAAAAACGGCTTTCGCTACCGCCTGCATGTAAAAAACCTTCCCGGCAAACCTGATATTGTTTTACCCAAATACAAAACCGTCATTTTTGTTCATGGCTGTTTCTGGCATGGGCATGAAGGGTGTAAGTATTATGTGGTGCCCAAAACGAGAACGGAATGGTGGTTGGAGAAGATTGGGAGGAATATTGAAAATGATTTAAAAGCGTTGCAAATTTTCAAAACCAACGGGTGGAAAGTCGTCGTAATATGGCAATGTGAACTAAGGAAGAGCAATTATGAGCAGTCATTGAACCAGTTGAGAAATCACTTAATCACCCGCTGACGAGTTGATTCACGTTCAATGATCTTAGATTCCAAAACATTTGTTACAACATTGTTGATGCCAGGTTCTCTTATGCATTTAATCAAAAGTGATGCTGCTTTTAAACCCATTTCTAGCGCCGGCTGTGTGATAGTTGACAGGGCCGGATTCAATAAGGGTGCTATCTCCAAACTGGAGAAGCTTATTACCTTTAAATCATTAGGAATATTGATGTTCCTGTCAATACACAAATGATAAGTAGCAATTGCTAACCTTTCTATTGAACAAAAAATGCCGTCTGGCTTCAAGTTGTCTAAACAATTTCCAATGATAGAATAATTTTTTTGGAAGTCATTAGAGCAGTCAATAACACAGCTTTCATCCTGAATTAACTGATGTTTTTTCATCGCATCCAAATACCCACACATTCTCGAGTTGCCTATTGAAATTGCTTTATTGACAACTAAAAATACAATTTTGGTACACCCTGCTTTAATTAGTAATTCTGTGGCATCAAAACTAATATCATAATCATTAGTAATTACTTTTGGAGCTTCAATGTCGTCATAAACACGATCAAAAAATACGACGGGAATCTTGCTTCTTTTTAGGTTGCTGATATATTCATGGTTGTATTCTTCCGCAGAAGCTGACATAATAATGCCGTCGACCTTACCACTATTTATCGTAGAAATAAAATCCGCCTCTTTTAGTCCGTCTGAATCTGTAACGTATATTAAGACGTTATAATTATGTTTACTAAGAATTTCTTCAATTCCCTTAATGGCTTGAGAAAAGAAATTATTTGAAATTTCAGGAACAACAACAGCAATTGTATTACTGTTTTTCCTTCGTAAATTTGACCCATAAAAGCTTGGAGTGAAGCTGAGTTCCGCAGCTAAACTTAACACTCTTTGCTTTGTCTCTTCCTTGATGCCGCTGTTTTCAAAGAAAGCCCGCGATACGGTAGACTTCGAAACCTTAAGCATTGCTGCTAATTTCTTAATACCTAATTGATCCATCTGCAAGCATCTCCATTTAAAAAGGAACTAATTTGCGTTTTTTTTTTAATAAAATCTTAATTATTAAAGAGTATTAATGTTGTACTATGCTTGTTAAAGATATTACAAAAGTTCACTTATATCCGATTGACTTATAGTCGAATTCCTTATAGCTTTCGGCAATGGATATCCGAAAGCGTATAGGTCTTATAATCAAGGAATTAAGGCGAAATTTGAAGCTAACTCAAGAAGCTTTAGCCTTTAGAGCGGAAATAGATAAAACATATATAAACGAGGTTGAAAATGGCAAACGTAACGTTTCGGTTATCAATCTCGAGAAAATTGTGCTGGCCTTAGAGATACAAGTAAGTGATTTTTTTAATCACGATTTGTTTAACACAGGAGGACAGTCATGAGTGTTTCACCCACAGACAGTACTCATTCTGTTTCTTTGACGGATTTAGAGACAGCCATTCTTACTCATTATATAATAACATCACACATAACATATAAAGATGTAGCCGAAGATATTATTGTAAATAAGTTAAAGCTTAATATTTCCAACGGTCCAGATTCTCAAAATATTTTAAAAAGTCAGCTGTCAAATATTAGTTCATTCCCTTTTTCGGGGCCTTTATCTGGTGAAGAAAAGTTCACTTTTATAGATCTTTTTGCAGGAATAGGCGGCTTCAGAATCGCCATGCAAGCTCACGGTGGGCAGTGCTTGTTTAGTTCTGAATGGGATAAATATTCCCAGCAAACCTATTATAATAATTACGGTGAGGTGCCTTTTGGGGATATTACTAAAGATGAAATAAAAGCATTCATTCCAAAAAAATTTAATATTCTATGTGCCGGATTCCCTTGTCAGCCATTTAGCAGAGCCGGCGTATCAGCAAGAAATTTCTTAGGCTTGGAGCATGGATTTGATCACCCAACTCAGGGGAATCTTTTTTTTGATATAATCGAAATTGCTCGTCTACATGAACCTGATGTCCTCTTTTTGGAAAATGTTAAAAATCTTAAATCTCATGACAAAGGGAACACATTTGTCATTATTGAAAGAATGATTAGAGATATCGGCTATTCATTTGATTCTACTGTAATAAATGCAAGTTCATTAGTTCCGCAAAGAAGAGAAAGAACATACATGGTTTGTTTTAAAGATAAATCTATTAAGTTTGATTTTCCTCAATTTAAAGGAGAGCCTAAGAAGCTTAGAACGATCCTAGAAAGTGATGTGCCGGAAACTTATACAATCTCTGATAAACTTTGGTTAGGACATCAGGTTAGAACCAAAAAGAACCTGGAAAGAGGGGTAGGCTTTACTGCATTTCTGGCTGATCTGGATAAGCCATCAAATACATTGGTCGCAAGATATGGAAAAGACGGTAAGGAATGTCTTATTCCGCAGGAAGGAAAAAATCCAAGAAAATTAACTCCGCGAGAATGTGCAAGATTGCAAGGTTATCCGGAGAATTTTACCTTACCTACAAGTAATGCTGCAGCTTATAGACAGTTTGGAAATTCTGTCGCAGTCCCAATAGTAAGCAAGATTGGAAAAATGATTGTTGAACATTTACTTAAAGCTAAATAATACAATGGAATTCAACAGTTTTCAGAAAGAGTATTTTGAAGCGATTAATGGAGCTTTCTCAAAAGTCACGGAAAGAGAGCATTTTGATTCACAAATAACGTTAACAGATATAGAGGCGGAGCTTGTGATTGAATATTTTGGAAATAAAGACATTCAGGTAGGGAATGTAAGTGGTAACGTAGATCTTTCAAAAAAAGAATTTTTACTTTATCCTAATTTCAAGTCAATATTTCTGAATGTAGTTTATCCTAAGGTCAATAAGCGAGAATTAAGATTATACCTTTCGGCTACTAAAGGTTTTAAACCACTGGCTAATGATATTTGGTTTATCTATAAAAATAAACAAAATCAACTTGTAGTAGGAGCTTTGACCGAAACTGAATGGAACAATATTCAATTGGATGATATAGCTTCTCCAGAAAAACCTAAAACTGGTTTAAAGATCTTTAATATAACAAATGATTTAGTCATTAAAGGTAAAGTAAGTCTTGGGGAGGCTAACTACCGCTATGCATTAGATCACATTTACCCTCTTATAGATAGGTTCGAGGCACAAAGGCGAATGCTAGATAACAAATTCTACGACAGATTAGAACGTGATATTTTAAAGGGATGCCTTATGCCTCCTATAACATTGGCATTTGTAGATGGCAAAACACCAATTCTCACCATTCAAGATATGCAAGAGTACATAATGGAAAACATGAATTTCGGTTACGTTCTTGATGGCATACAAAGGTTAAACACGTTATTTAGAGCTTCAAAGCACTCCAACTTTGATGATAATAAGCCAATTTTCTTAAATGTTATTATTTCAGATAACAAAGATAAATTGCTGTATCGGATGATCACTTTAAATAACGGCCAAAAGTCTATGACACCAAGGCATCAAATAGAAATGCTCACTCAAGAGCTATTCGACTTTGAGGAACTAACAAACATTAAGTTCCAAACAGAAAAAGAGAAGTCCGACAAACCCGTTCACGGAGCTTTCAGCTATGGAGACATCTCGAAAGGTTACATTGCTTTTCTTACTGATAATGTACACAATGAGAATTCAAAAATTATCGAGGAGAAGATGGATCAGATTCTTGTGGGAAGGCTACTTGATACTAATCTCGAGTCTTTCAACATTCAATTTTTTGATGTTATCCAATTAATCGATGATGTCTGTTCTAACAAAATAGTGCAAGAATGGCTACAAGTTTCAAATAATTTGATAGGATTTTGCGCTGGCATTAAATCCTCTTTCAATTTCATAGAGAGTACACCTCTGGAGGATATCCAAAGAGCGTTTGAGACTTTTGACAAGGCTTTCAAGGCAGTGAACCCATCCAAAGTAAATGTTGGAAAGTATAGACGGGAATTAAGTTCTATCTTCATTAAGAATGCAGATGAAACTTTTTTAATGAATGAAGATGATTTAATTGAAAGGTTTTCAGAAATAACTTCTTAATATGATTTTACCCTTTGAATATTTGGAGTCACTGACACCGGAGTCTTTTGACGAAAGTACAAAGCATTTGCGGTTGCAGGAAGGATCTAGCTCTAAAGTTGTGCTACTAAGATCTATTATTGGTTCAGTAAAAATCAAACATACAACATCAGTTACAGAATTTTGTCAAGATCTTGATTACCTAGACCCTGATGACAAAAATATTGGAATAGATGCTTTGGAAAGATTAAGAAGATACCTCACTCCGGATCTGACAATTGATGAATTTTCTAAATATTTTAGTAATAAGAAGTTTCTTAATCAAAATAAAAAGTTTTTCAGTAGACTCAACAGCGAGTTCAGCAATTATTTCTATTATTCGAACAAAAAATCTCACACAACCGCCTTTATCTACATTTATAGGATATTGGAGACTATATCTTATGCATTCCCTCTAATTTATGCTACTAAAACAGATGATTTTAGTAGTACTTACAATTTTTTAAAGGAATGCTTATCTGGAAAAGGTGAACTAGGCTTTTTTAGAAAGTTCATATCTTGCATTTTCGAAAATGAACCAATAGCTGAGTCATCAGTCAGAATTGACATACTTGCAAGTACTAGCGAAATACAAAAAGCAATATTTGATGCTATCATTTCTGCATGCCCCGAAGAAATTTTTGATAAAGACGATACTGTATCGCCAGCCAAACTGTCAGTAAACTTCCTTGATTATTCGTCATTCATCATTAATTTAAGAAATAGATTTGTTCACCTATTAAATTCTGGATCACCTAATCTACAGACGGATGAATTTCTTGATTCAGATCTACTTTTTGATCAAATTAATCGTCAAAGTGTCAATTGGTTATCTATTATTCTCGTAGAAGTAACGAGGTTCACTATAGAAAAAATTGAGCCTGAATAGTTTAGAATTAGATTCATAAGTGCGAGTAAATTAAGTTGAATTTTTTATACGTTTTAATTCAACAATTATATTAAGCTTTGAAGTGCAAAAAAATATCTAGCTAGCTTATCGCATTTTGCATCATCAACAACCACAACCCCTTCCCTCTTAAACCCGATTGCAGCAAATACCAGCCTTGTGCTTAATGCCTGTGCAGTATATGCGTAAAGCGGGGCTGGCATTCCCGAGAAGCAAGATTCGTTCGTTTTCAAAAATAAACCGACTCAACAATTTCAGACAAGATTTTTAAACAGCAGAACCTTGCTGTAATTAACTTGCTGTGGTAGATGGTAACGTTGAAATTTAAAGTGAGCTGAGTTAAACAAACAGGTGGCTTTATGAGTTTCCTAAATCTATAAATGTCAACTGTCACACTATAGAAAATGGCAAAATCTATGCATGTCAACCACCACATGCATAGAAAATCGCAAAATCTATACATATCACTCCATTTACAAACTCAATATCGACTTCATCAAATCATGGTTTGGACAGTGAATTTTTAAGGTGTTACGAAACTCTGCAGCATCGTACTATTTTGCGGGGTTAATAGCAAGTATTGCATTGGCTCTGCCAGAAACTTTTAAACTTAGCCAACGATTAGGGAAGACATTCGCTTAAATGAATTTTATCAAGCAATTCTTAGTCTGATGCCTACATAATATCCTTTAATCAGATCAGTAAAGTAATGAGTGTAAGGCGCTGAATAAAAATGATTTAATTTTAAGTTAGTAGAATTTAATGGTGGATAATTGATGATATGAGAGAAACTTTATTTGTTAAACATCTTTATTAATTATTAAATATCATAATTAATTATTAAAGGCGACTAAGTTGCAAATTGTGGCGTATGATGGATAAACTTTTATGATTTTTCAGTTCATACTAATCATTTGCGGTTCTGAAAAACGCCGATAATCGTTAAACCGGCTTTTACTACGGTTACAAGGCTGCTTTTGCAAGCACTGATCATCAAAATGCGTCGTTAAAATGAGGAGAATAACATCTTATTCTTTTTTATCGGTTCTTGAATTGCAAACACAGTTCTAAATAACAATCTCACTTAAAAAAATAACCATGATATCAGAAACTGATCAACCTATGAATAGCAATCAAGCGGATCCAAATCGTAAGTCCACATTTTTTACAACCTTTTGTGCCTCAGCGGTACTGCTTGCAGTATTTATGGTAGGCTGTAAAAAAGACGAACAAACCAGCACTCCCCTTAAGCCTACAGCAGAGGCCTCAATAACAACAACTATCTCTAATAATCCGGTACCGTTAAATTTGAGAACTGCAGGAAATTTCACCATTTTAACGAAGACAGGAATTTCAACCACTGGAACTACTAAAATTGTTGGTGACATCGGCGCAAGTCCAATAGCTTCAACTGCAATAACCGGATTTGGACTAATCATGGATGCTAGTAACCAGTTTTCACGTACACCTATAGTAACCGGAAAAGTTTACGGAGCTGAATATACAGCACCTACTCCTTCAAAAATGACTACCGCGATAAGCGATATGCAAACTGCTTTCACTACTGCAAATGGTTTGGTAACTCCTTCGCCCATTGTAGCTCAATATGCTGGTGATTTAAGTGGAAAAACCTTAAAAAGAGGTTTATACAAATGGAGTACAGGCGTTTTGATAACAAATGTAGGTGTTACACTTTCGGGTGGCCCAAATGATGTTTGGATCTTTCAGATTGCACAAAACCTTACTGTAAATAATAATGCGAAAATCACATTACTTGGTGGAGCTCAAGCTAAAAACATTTTCTGGGTAGTTTCTGGCAAGGCAACTTTAGGAACCGCTGTAAATTTTAGTGGAGTTATATTGAGTAAAACATTAATCTCTTTAAACACTGGAGCAGAAGTTAAAGGTAAATTGTTAGCGCAAACTGCTGTTACGTTGATTGCTAATTCAGTGCATCCGTAAGCAGGATATTTTAACACATATTAAGGTTATTCAATGAATGCTTAGCTTTCAAGTGCATTTCCTAAAATTTGACTGCAAGGGCAGAAGAAATTCTACCCTTTTTTAGTTTTAAAAGTTTTTTAAACGTTGTCATCTCGACCCCAGGAGAGATCTGTTGCGTGCGGAGGGAATAAGCGGCTGTTTCCTTAACACACAATTTAAATTACAGATAAATTAGGTTCGCTAACCAGCTCCCTTGTTTTTAAGGGAGCTGTCTGAAGGACTGAGGGGTTTAAAAGCCATTTAATGTTTTTCTTTCCAACCCAATATATTTCTATTCTTGACTTAAACTGTTAATCAAACCATTAACAATCGGAATATCTGCTTCAGCCCAATCTAAATTTAACAATTCGTTCAGTTTAAGCCACTTGTATGCTGCATGTTCTTTTAAGGTAATGCTTCCCTGAGTTATGAAGCAAGTAAAAGGAATCAGGCGGATAGTTTTTGTACCGTAAGTATGGGTGTTAGCCGCCAGGTCTCCAGTTATTTCGATGCTAATATCCAGCTCTTCTTTAATTTCCCTGATCAACGCTTCCTTCGGCGTTTCGTTTAGCTCCACTTTTCCGCCAGGAAATTCCCATTTTAATGGCAAGGGCATCGTGATACTTCGTTGTGTAGCCAAAATCAACTCCTTTTCTATAATTATAGCACATGAAACATCCATCATATTGCGAATATATTCATTGCATTTACTGAATTATCCAAATGCAATAGTAATTACTTGTTGAATTTATTCGTGAAGGTTTATGTGTCGTTTAAAAATCAACTTCAAGTGAACTTTCTCTGTTTTGTAATTAAAAAAAATATCTATTTTTAGTGGCTATAATCCTCTAATGAAAACTATTAAGTCGCTGTTTAACATTCTGCTTTATTCCCTTCCGTTTTTACTATCAGCACAAACTCCAACAATACATAGTAGTGAAAAACCAGGCTGGGTAATCAATCCTTCCTTGTCTGATTATACACCTTCTTTGCGTGTTGACTGCCTTATTAGCATGGGAAATAATTATTAGGGCGTTTTAACACGCTGTTCGCTATATCTTTTTGGCCTCCTTCCGCTCTAATTCCCATCGCCAAAAAGGATGTCGCTTCCATCGTTAACGCAAATTGCGGGTAATCCAAAAGCGGCAGTTATTTCCAGAAGTCGATTTAAGAAGCCTTCGTTGAGTCTCTAACTAATAGTTCCGTATCAAGCGTTTTTGTTTCAAAATCTTCTATCGGGTAACGGCTTTCCAAAATTTGTATCAGCATTTCGGTTGCAATCTGTCCCATTTCAAAAGCGGGTTGCCTTACACATGTCAACGACGGATTTAACAGGTCGGTTGCGTCACTATTGGTGAATCCAGCAATGGCAATTTGAGAAGGCACCGAGATGTTAAACTTTTTCAAGGCCTTCATACATCCAATGGTCAAACGGTCGCCGGCAGTAAAAAATGCAGTAGCCGGATCTTTCAAATTAATTTGCCGGTAAACTGCTTGTTCAATATCATCTGAAATTTTTCCGCCTTGGTGGCAATTTTCTACAAACTCAGACCGAAAAGGGATATCATATTTTTGGAGTGCAGCCTGATAACCTTCCAGTCGTTCAAGGGTGGTTGATAAATGTGCGGCAGTAGTTAAGTGTGCTATTTTTTTAAAGCCGTTTAAAATCAGGTGTTCGGTTGCATCAAATGCTCCTTTAAAATTATTTGCCCGTACTTTATGGGTGGAAATCTCTTTTGGAATCCTATCAAAAAAAACAATTGGTAAACCTCGGTCATGCAAATGCTTAAAATGTGCTATATCAATAGTTTCTGATGATAAGGAAACCAGCAAACCATCTACAGATCGCGAAGCAAGGTGCTGCACATTTACAACTTCACGCTCGTATGATTCATGACTTTGGGTAATAATAACGTTATAGCCGCGATTATAAGCGATTGATTCAATGCCATTAATTATTTGGGAAAAGAAATTATTGGCTATTTCACAAACCACAATGCCAATGGCTCGGCTGCGGCGCTCCTTTAAACTTAAAGCAATGGGGTTTGGCCTATAATTTATCTTTTCGGCGTATTCTAAAACTACTTTCTTGGTTTCCTGGCTAATTTCATAGCTGCCACGCAAAGCCCTCGAAACAGTAGACGTAGATAAACCTAAAGCTTTTGCAATATCTTTAATAGTATAAGGTTCATACATGCTTAAGGTTTTTTGGTTTTAAAGTTTACGCTTGTCTTCAACTTGCCAAAGCACAAAAGCTTTGGAAATAACACTCGTTTGAATTCTCCACACATTCCCACTCATCGTCTGTACTTGAAAGCAGCATGTTTTACACCAAAAATAAATTAATTCTCTACAAACTGCATCGTCTGGATGAGAGAGAGTATGTTATCCTCCCCAACTCTTTCATCTGAAAGAATTGCGAGTTTGATTAAAACCTCCCATTTGGGTTACTGGAACCCATAATTGTAGGTGTAGAACTCAGTCAGGTAATGCTTGGGAACGATTGCGTGATTTTATTTAGGCCTACATTGCATATTGTGCGGAAAACCATGTAAAATTGCTCTATAACCAGAATGAATCAACGTATTACATTATCAAAGTAAGTTGATTTAGCTTTTTAAATGGAATACAGGGTCTGGATAATTGTTATTGATCGTATTCGGGGGTTTACGTATTAGCTTGTTTTATCGCCTGTATTCTCATTTTAATCTTAGCGGCATCTCAAAAAATAGTTTTTTATTGGCTCATCTCTTCCTTCTTCTGTAGAGAAGGACAAACTTGAGTCTTTAGAGATATCCTTAAGCAGATCTGTAAACCATACTTGTTTATAATAGGAATGAAAAAAGATTGTCCCTCTAAAATTCCGTTAGTTAAATCTTTCATTTTAAATATAATACATAATGAAACTCCTTTCAAGGTTTACCCTAAAAAATATCGACCCACAGCTTGTCACCATCCCTCAATCGAGCTTACTTGAATTGCCAGAAAAAGTATTACAATTCGGAACCGGGGTTTTACTAAGGGGATTGCCAGATTATTTCATTGACAAAGCAAACCGTCAGGGCATTTTTAATGGTAGAGTTGCTGTGGTTAAATCTACTTCTACAGGTGGTGCAGATGATTTCGAAAAACAAGATTGTTTATACACCTTGTGTATTCGTGGCATTGAAAAAGGCGAAAACGTAACTGAAAATATTATTTCTTCTGCTATTAGCCGGGTGTTATCCGCTGATAAGGATTGGCATTTAATCCTGGAAATTGCACATAATCCACAGCTACAGCTGGTGGTATCCAATACTACGGAAGTAGGAATTCAGTTGGTGAAGGAAAACATTCATCAGCATCCGCCAGCATCGTTTCCGGGTAAATTATTGGCTGTTTTATATGAACGGTTTAAGGCATTCCTGGGAAGTGAAAGCAGTGGTTTGATCATTATTGCCACAGAACTTATTCCAGATAATGGTAAAAAGCTAGAATCAATCGTGTTAGAATTAGCGCATCTTAATAATCTGGAAGATGCATTTATTGATTGGCTTGAAAAGTACAACACCTTCTGCAATTCATTAGTTGACCGGATTGTACCCGGAAAGCCGGATGCAGAAACCTTAGAAGCCTTAGAAAATAGTTTAGGTTATACGGATAAATTACTTTCCATAGCAGAACCATATCGTTTGTGGGCAATAGAAGGTGATGAAAAAGTGGCTTCCGTGTTAAGTTTTGGCCAGGCCGATGAAGGAGTGATTGTGAAACCGGATATTGAAATTTACCGCGAGTTAAAAGTTCGTTTGTTAAATGGAACCCACACCTTAACTGCCGCCATGGCATTTTTAGCTGGCAAAGCAACCGTTAAGGAAGCGATGGCTGATGCAGATATGTTGGATTTTATCCAGCAATTAATGTTTAACGAAATCATTCCAGCAATCCCTTATAAAGTTCCTGTAGAGATAGCCAACAATTTTGCATCTGCAGTGATCGATCGGTTTTCAAATCCAAGCTTAGAGCATTTGTGGTTAAATATTACGTTTCAATATACCATGAAAATGAAAATCAGAGTGTTGCCTTTAATTTTAAATCATTACAAGTTATTTAATAAGGTGCCTGAGTACATGGCGCTGGGCTTTGCTGCTTACCTGGTTTTTTTACGTCCGGTTAAAAAAGAAGGCAATCAATATTTTGGAAGCTGCAAAGGCGAAGATTATTTAATTGTGGATGACCAGGCAGCCTATTACTTTGATAAGATCCATAATACTACTGCTGAAACCTATATTGTATCTGTTTTAGCAGATACAAGTTTGTGGTCAATAGATTTAACACAATTGCCAGAATTTACAACTTATATTTCTGAGGTATATGCTGCTTATAATGAGTGTAATGATCAGGGAACGTTGAAAAAGTTAAGAAGCAGGGCTGCTAAAACAGTATAAATTTGGGCATTTAACAGCAGAAACAAATCACGCTAGCGGGAGGAATAGTGGATTTTGAATACGCTGTATTGTGTATTGCCATAAAAAATAAGCAATACAATGTTAAATACGTACCAATGAAAATAAACCTAAAACGAATGATAGATTTCTGTTTTGCTAGTTTAAAAGAAATTAAACTGGCTTTACTATTTGTATTGTTTGCCCAAACCATTTTTGCCCAACAAACCAAAATAGAATACTTGTCGGGCACTGATAAAGATCACACCGTTCAATGGGATTTCATGTGTTCGAGCGGGCGAAACAGTAATAAATGGTCTAAAATTCCGGTTCCATCCAATTGGGAATTACAAGGTTTCGGGAACTACAATTACGGTTGGGAGAAGAATGATGGGGAAGACGGTTTTTATAAATATTCGTTTAAATCAAACCCTGATTGGGGCAACAAAATTGTACAGTTGGTTTTTGAAGGTTCCATGACGGATACCGAAGTGAAAGTAAACGGTAAATCTGCTGGATCACTGCATCAGGGTGGTTTTTACCGGTTTAAATTTGACGTAACCAAATTATTGAATGCACAAGGTGATAATTTACTGGAAGTAACTGTTCACAAGGTTTCTTCGGATACTTCGGTTAACCGTGCAGAAAGAATGTCGGATTTTTGGGTTTTTGGAGGGATTTTCCGTCCCGTATATCTGGAAATTTTACCTCAGCAATTTATTAACAATGTGGCTATTGATGCCAAAGCGGATGGTGCTTTTTTAATGAATGTTTATCCGGAACATATCAAAAGCGCAAGTACATTAGAGGCACAAATTTATACCTTAGATGGTAAGCCTGTTGGCGATGTGTTTACTACTTCTGTAAAAACGGGGCAAGATAAAATCACGTTAAAAACAAAAATCAATCAACCCAAAACCTGGACGGCAGAATATCCTAATCGCTACAAAGTGGAGTTGAAGCTAAAAGACGGCAACCAGGTAATTCATCAGCTTACTGAAAAATTCGGTTTCAGAACCATTGAACTGAGAGAAGGTGTTGGCTTTTTTGTAAATGGTAAAAAAATTATGTTCAAAGGTGCAAACAGGCATACATTCTGGCCAACTACCGGTCGTACAACCAGTAAGGAAATCAGTCTGTTGGATATCAATTTAATGAAGGATATGAATATGAATGCGGTTCGCATGTCACATTATCCTCCTGATACACATTTCCTGGACGCTTGCGATTCGTTGGGCCTGTTTGTGTTAGATGAATTAACGGGCTGGCAAAAGCGATACGATACGCCTGTAGGGAGAAAGCTGGTGAAGGAAATGATCGTTAAAGATGTAAATCATCCATCCATTGTGATTTGGGATAATGGAAATGAAGGTGGGAATAACTTCGATTTAGATGATGATTTTGCTATTTATGATCCACAAAACCGACCGGTAATTCATCCCTGGAATATTTTTCGAGGCACAGACACGCAACATTATAAAGGATACAATTGCTGCGTTGCTTCTTTATATAATGGTAATACCGTTTTCTTTCCGACAGAAATTTTGCACGGTTTATACGACGGTGGGCATGGTGCAGGCTTAAATGATCATTGGAATTTGATGTTGAGCAATCCACTTTCTGCAGGTTGTTTTTTATGGGTTTTTGCGGATGAAGGAATTGTGAGGCATGATGAGAATAATCGGATTGACACCAAAGGCAATTTAGCTCCCGATGGTATTGTAGGCCCTTACCGTGAAAAAGAAGGAAGTTTCTATACCATAAAGGAAATTTGGAGCCCCGTTTATATTGGTGTTCAAAAATTGCTGAAAGACTTTACGGGCGTTTTGGCGGTGGAGAATCGTTATTTCTATACTAATTTAAACACAGTAAACTTTAACTGGAAATTGACTAGCATGCCTGGTCCGTGGGACAAAAGTTCTGACGGGAAAATTTTGAAACAAGGTCAGTTTAAAGGGCCAGATGTGGCTCCTCAAAAAAATGGTGAGCTTAATTTAAATCTTCCACAGAATTTCGCTGGGGCGGATGTTTTATATTTAACTGCTACTGATTTATATGGCCGTGAATTATATACTTGGTCATGGCCTTTGAAATCTGCAAAACAAATTAACGAGGGGTTTGTATCTTTTGCGAGCAATGCCGGAAAAATCGTGGTAAAAGAAGACAATTCTAAATTGAAGCTTTCGGCAAATGGTGTACAAATCAGTTTTGATAAAACCACCGGGAGTATGGCAGATGTTCGGAATAAAAAATCAGAAATTTCATTCAATAATGGCCCATCACTAGCAGGTGGAAATGGATCTTTTAAATCGTTAAAACATTATGCTGATGGTAAAAACTATGTAATTGAATGCAATTATGATGGCGAATTCAAACGTGCTAAGTATGTTCTACAACCTAACGGGATATTGAAACTTGATTACGCTTATAAATACAACAGTCAAGGGCTCGACTTTTTGGGATTAAACTTTAGTTATCCGGAGGAAAAAATTACTGGTGTAAAATACTTGGGCAGAGGACCTTACCGTGTATGGAAAAACCGGATGAAGGGGAATGAGTTTAATATTTTTAACAAAAAATACAATAATACCATAACAGGCGAAAGCTGGAATTATCCAGAATTTAAAGGCTTTTACCGCGATTTTAATTGGGTAGTGATTGAGAATAAGGAAGCACCATTTGCAGTTTATACCGATACACCTAATCTGTTTTTACGGTTATATACACCGCCGAAACCAGTAGGTGCAAAAAATGATAACACCTCTCCTCCATTCCCAAAGGGTGATATTTCATTTCTTAATGGGATAAGCGCAATAGGTACTAAGTTTGACGGTCCTGAAAATCACGGCCCGGAAAGCCAAAAGAATAAAACAGGTTCTGCTTGGATAGAAGGAGTTTTATATTTCGATTTCAGATCGGTAACAAAATAAAAGGAAGGCATTGATAGAAGCAGCGAATGGCGTGATTAATTCTTTATGTAATCAAAAGAATGGTGATTTTTAAAATGCGAAAATGTAAAGTCCACAGGACTAAATAAAAAAACTATACGTGAAAAAATTTTTAGACGAAAACTTCTTATTAGAGAACGAAACAGCGCAAACCCTTTATCATACTTATGCTAAAGAAATGCCTGTAATAGATTACCACTGTCATTTACCGGCAGATCAAATTGCTAACGATCTGAATTTTGAAAATCTAACACAAGCCTGGCTGTATGGTGATCATTACAAATGGCGGGCAATGCGTGCAAACGGAATTTCGGAAGAGTATGTAACAGGTACTAAAAGCGATTTTGAAAAGTTTGAGAAATGGGCGGAAACCGTTCCTTATACGTTAAGAAACCCGCTTTATCATTGGACACATTTAGAGCTCCAACGGTATTTTGATGTGTACGAAATTTTATCGCCAGCTACAGCCAGAAAAATTTATGAAGAGTGTACTGCTAAACTTCAAACTCCTGAGTATTCGGTTCGCAACATACTTCGCAAAATGAATGTGAAAGCGGTGGTTACTACAGATGATCCTTTAGACAGCTTGGAACACCATATAAAAATTAAAAATGATGATTTTGAAGTAAAAGTGTTACCAGCTTTCAGGCCTGATAAAGCCATGAATGCAGATGATTTAAATGGCTTAAGATCTTATATTCAAAGATTGGAAGAGGTAAGCAAAATTTCTATCCAAAGCATAGCTGATTATTTAAGGGCATTGAAAATTCGTCATGATTTTTTTGCCGAAAACGGATGTAAAGTTTCTGATCATGGCTTAGAAAGTATGTATGCTGAAGATTTTACCGATGAGGAAATAGCCAGAATTTTCTGGAAGATTTTGGCCGGTGAGGGTTTGGAGCAAGTAGAAGTGCTGAAATTTAAATCGGCCATGCTTTTTCATTTTGCCATTTGGGATCATGAAAAGGGTTGGGTTCAACAATATCACCTGGGAGGCTTAAGAAATAATAATTCGCGGTTGTTAGAAAGTTTAGGCCCTGATACTGGGTTTGATTCTATTGGTGATTATCCACAAGGGGTTGCTTTATCGAAATTTTTGAATAAACTGGATAAAGAAAATCGCCTTGCGAAAACCATTTTATACAACTTAAATCCGACTGATAATGAAGTGTTTGCTTCGATGATCGGAAATTTCAATGACGGTACAGTTGCCGGCAAAATACAATGGGGTTCTGCCTGGTGGTTTTTGGATCAAAAGGATGGAATGACCAAACAGATTAATACCTTATCGAATATGGGTTTGTTAAGTCGTTTTTTGGGGATGTTAACGGATTCAAGGAGCTTTTTGTCGTTCCCTCGTCACGAGTATTTCAGAAGGATACTTTGTAATCTTTTCGGTACCGACGTAGAAAATGGGGAATTACCCGATAACTTCGACTTGCTTGGAAAAGTTGTGCAAGATATATCGTACAACAACACTAAAACATATTTCGACTTTTGATAAATGGGTAAAGTATTAAGTTTCGGCGAGTTTTTATTGCGTATTTGCCCTGATTCTGAAGGTGATTGGTTAAATAACAACCAGTTACCTTTTTTTGTAGGAGGTGCAGAGCTAAACGTGGCTACAGCTTTAGCCTTATGGGATGTTCCATCTGCTTATTTTAGTGCTTTGCCGGATAACTTTCTGGCTGAGCAATTAAAGGAATTCGTGAGTAATCAAGGAATTGATACTTCGCCGATTCAAACAATAGGGAGTAGAATAGGCTTATATTTTCTGCATAAAGGAAAAGATCTAAAAAATGCCGGTGTTATTTATGACCGGGCAAATTCATCGTTCACCGAACTAAGAACCAACACCATTAACTGGGATGAGGTTTTTGAAAATGTTTCCTGGTTTCATTTCAGTGCCATTTGTCCGGCTATAAGCCAGCAAGTTGCAGATGTGTGCGAAGAAGCCTTATCAATAGCCTCTCAAAAAGGAATTTGTATATCTATCGATTTAAATTACCGTTCTAAACTTTGGCAATATGGAAAAAAAGCCTCAGAAGTAGTTCCCTCACTGGTAAAATATTGTGATTTAGTTATGGGTAATGTTTGGGCCTCTCAAACGATGCTTAATATACCCGTAATGTCCAACTTAGCAGAAGAAGATATCAAGAGTTTGTACCTGAAACAAGCACAAATCACTTCAGAGGAAATTTTGAAACAGTATCCGAAAAGTAAATCTGTTGCAAATACTTTCCGTTTTGACTATGGTAAAGGGGTTAGGTATTACACTACATTATATACTGCTGGAAAACTGCATGTATCGCAGGAATATCTTGCTGAAGAAATAGTTGATAAAGTAGGAAGTGGAGATTGTTTTATGGCAGGGTTGATTTATGGCTTTTACCATAAGTTAGAACCAGATGCCATACTTGAATTTGCTACCGCTGCGGCCTTTAGCAAACTGTTTATACCGAGTGATGCCACTACAATAAAGCCTGATGAAATTAGGAGTGTGGTTGAGGCATATAAGGTGGGTTGAAAGTTTGAGGCAAACTTATTAAAATAAGCAGATTTCGATAACTGGAAGTCCAGACAAGTTACATCAAAAGTCACCCCCCAACCCTTCCTTAAAAACAGTAGGGAGGTATAGCTTGTCATATAGCATTTTCTCACCTGTAAGTTTTTAAGAGCTAAACGGCATTGGATTATAGGGGAAACTAATTTTTAGGAAAGCGAATCCCGTCTCGTACCTGCTCCCTTGTTTAGGTGAGCTGTCCGAATGACTGTGGAGTATGAGCAGAATTATTGGCTTTAATAGACAAATTTTCATCAAACCTCCTAAGCTAGTTTTAACAGGAATAGGTGCGTTAACGATGGAAGCGACATCCTTTTTGGCGATCGGAAGCGAGTAGGGAAAGCCAAAAAGATATAGCGGACAGCGTGTTAAAACGCCCAAATAACATGATATACATAATAGTGCCCTGAATTGCCAAACCTAGAGCATATTGTAATTTATTTACCTTAATCTTAAAAATCTAAAATTCTGCCTAACTGTCCCGTAACAGAGTTTGCGCTTAGAATTGGCCATATTTTCCTATTCTCGTGTCGATTGAATGAATGGTAATTAACAATTCTTTTCAGATGCAAGCCAATCATTTAATTTTTCAAGGAAACTCATATATAAAAAGGTAACCTTTTTTATCACGGATTGCGATACCAAAAAAAATAATTTTAAAGCTATCCGAAATATTGTCAAAGACAAGGAGTTTTATTAATAAATGGCTGATTTGTTTGAGTTTATCTGATGATTGTGTAGGTTTTGTAAACTACGTAGCTAGTGATTCGCGAAGAATAAATTAAGGTTATATTATTGTTAAAACCTCAGGAAAGCGCAAAATAACTGTGAATATTTGTAATAAAGTGAGAGTAAACTGTGAATTTTAATAACTATTCGAGAAATTAATTGATTCATTTTCACACTTCTAAAAGCCGAATTTGGATTATTTGAAATTTTATTAAACAACTGCTCCCTTTTTAAGTTCCTTAGATACAAAACCATAGTAGATACTAAAACCTTAATTTATAAGTATGAAAATTTACCACGTTATTTTATTACTAAGTATCATCCTTTTTAGCTCATGCCAGCCAGCCAGGAACTTGGTGTACTTCAGCGAAAATGCAAATGGACCCAAAATAAGCAATGAGGCTAATACCGAAACTAGAATTCAGCAAAATGATTTGCTAAATATTTCTGTTAGCAGCTTAAGTGTAGAATCAAATGCGTTATTCAATCAGCCATCAACAACTGTAAAAGAAGGATACCGGGTTGACAAAACAGGATCGATCAACTTTCCGGTAGTTGGAAAAATTAAGGTAGAAGGTTTAACGCTTGATCAATCACAAGAAACAATTGCCAGAAAGTTAGATCTGTATGTAAAAAATGCAACCGTTAATGTGAAGTTTCTGAATTTTAAAGTGACTGTTATTGGTGAAGTAAACAGACCATCTACGTTTACTGTTACTGATGAAAGGATCAATTTGTTAGAGGCATTGGGCCTTGCCGGAGATATGACGGTTTATGGAAAAAGGGAAAATGTGTTGGTGATTAGAGAAAATGCTGGGGAACGTACCATGGCGAGAATTAACCTAAATAATAAGGACGTTTTAAGATCGCCTTACTTTAATTTAAAACAAAATGACGTAATATATGTTGAGCCCGTGAAATCAAAAGCAGCACAGGCAAGTCAAAGTAATCGCGTTTTACCTTTAGTTGCGGCAGGTGTATCACTGATATCGGCTGTGATATTGGCTTTTTATAGATTGAATCAGTAATTATTATAAATTAAAATATTAAAAAATATGGCTTATCAAAAGTCCTTTTCAAAACCATCATCAGGGATGGATGGCAATAAGATTCTTGAGATAGTTTCTGGCTATGCAAAATATTGGTATTGGTTTTTAGCAAGTGTTATTGTTTGTTTCGTTATTGCCTTTTTGTACCTAAAAACACAAACAGCAACCTATAAAATAAGCAGTACGCTCTTGATACAAGAAGATAAAAAGGGTGAAGGTGTTTTACAGGGAACTGCTTTTAGTGATTTAAATATGTTTCAAAGAACGGTAACGGTAGACAATGAAATGGCTGCTTTACGTTCAAGAGAATTATTAGAGAAAGTATTCCGGAAACTATCACTTCAAACAAATTATTATCAAGACGGACTTTTTAAAAGAAGTGAGCTTTATGGTAGTGAATTGCCGATAAAAGTTCAGGTTGAAAAGGTATCAGCCGAAGCATTAGGGAGTGAATTGGTTTTTACCATACTAGACAACAATAAATTTCAGATAAAATCGGGCGATCAAAGTAAAACGTTTGAATTCGGGAAAAGGATTGTAGGTCTTGATTACTCAATAAAAGTGGAAAAAGGTCCGGCATTTAAAACCACTGCAGACCCTGTTATTATTACTTTCAGAAATTTGAGTAAAATGGCTGAGTCATATAGCACTGCCAGATTAGATGTTGCACCGATTTCAAAAGAGGCTAACACCGTTACCTTATCATTAATTGATAATGTTCCGCAAAGAGGTATTGACATATTAAATAAGCTAATTGAAACATACAACGTAGAAAATATTGAGAATAAAAACAAGCTTGCGTTGAACACGATTGATTTCATTGACAATCGCTTAAAATACTTAGGAACTGATTTGAATTCTGTTGGCCAAGATGTGGAGCAATACAAACAAGAATATGGTGTTGCAGATCCGGAAGCTTCGGCAAAAGCAAGTATGGATCAGGTTGGAGCATATGAAAAAGAGCTTAGCGGTATCGAAATCCAACGAAATGTAGTAGAATCTTTGGAGTCATATGTAGATAATAACAATGGCCAATTTGAACTTGTACCTAGTACTTTAGGCTTACAAGACCCTACGTTATCCGGCTTGACCGAAAAATATAATGAACTGCAAATTGAAAGACAACGGCTGCTTCGTACAGCTGAACCAAACAATCCTTTAGTTGTAAATATCAACGAACAGTTGTCTGGTTTAAAATCAAATATTCGCGAAAACCTTCGTAACATTCATAAAAGCTTAAACATTGCCAGAAACAACTTAAGGTCTAATACCTCACAGTATCAGTCGAGAATTAGAACTGCTCCTTCTATCGAAAGAGGTTTAAGTCAGCGTAAAAGACAAGAAGGTGTGAAGGAAGGATTATACGAGTACTTATTGCAAAAACGGGAAGAAACGGCTCTGTCATTATCTGCAACCATCCCTACCTCCAGAGTTGTTGATCCGCCAGCGGCAGAATCAACACCTGTAACACCTAAAACATCGTTAATATATTTAGTAGCGTTTGTAATGGGTTGTTTAATACCAGCATCGGGCATTTTTGCGAAAGATATGCTGAACACGAAGGTGACCGAATTAAATGATGTAGAACAAACCGGAGCTATGATTTTAGGGGAGTTAAGTCATAAAGAAAATCTGGATACACTGGTAGTAAGACGGTCAAGCAGAACTACCATATCTGAACTATTCAGGTACATTAGGACGAACCTTAATTACATGACTGACGACAACGACAATAAAGTTATGTTGGTTACGTCGAGTATGAAAGGTGAGGGAAAAACATTCTTTAGTTTAAATTTAGGAGCCACACTGTCATTAATTGACAAAAAGGTAGTGTTGTTAGAATTCGATCTTCGGAAGCCGGATCTTTTAAATGGAATGAATATGAAACCCGGAAAAGGAATCACGCATTTCATTAATGGAGAGGTAACTATCGATGAAATTATCAGACCATCAACTTTTCAGGAAAACTTATTTGTTGTTGGTTGTGGTACCATGCCTGAGGATCCTGCAGAATTGTTAATGAGCGAAAAGGTTTCTGAACTTTTTAACGGACTGAAAGAGCGTTTTGATTATGTAATTATTGATACATCTCCGGTAGGGCAAGTGGCAGATGCATTCAGCTTAGCACCATTTGCAGATTCAAGTATCTATCTTGTAAGATATAACTACACTGATAAAATTCAGTTAAATATCCTGAAAGACATATTCGATAACGGAAAACTAAACAACCCGATGGTTGTGCTGAACGACTCAAAAGGAGACAGTTTCAAAGGATATGGTCATGGAGGCTATGGCTACGGGTTGGTTCCGGCGAAGGCAAACGCTTACAGTTAATTAACAGTATAACAATAGTTTGTGATTACTTTGCGGATTGTTTAATTAAAGCAAACGTTGAAGAGATCATATTTGAATAAGCAGCTTAACATAAAACAAAATAAAAATCATCAACCAATGAGTACCACTGTAGATAACGCTAAAATTGCAATTATAGGCCTCGGTTACGTAGGATTACCTTTAGCTGTAGAATTCGCAAAAAAATATAAAGTTTTTGGATTCGATATCCATTTAGAAAGAATCAATGCACTGAAAAGTGGCATTGATAAAACACTAGAAGTAACATCAGACGATTTGAAAGCCGTTATTACTGAAGAGTGCACCACTCCAAAAGGCTTATTCTTCACGAATCAATTAGATCATCTTCGTGCTTGTAACTACTTTATTGTAACAGTTCCTACTCCGGTTGATAAAAATAATCGCCCAGATCTTACACCACTTTACAAAGCCAGCGCATCTGTTGGTAAAGTTTTAAAGAAAGGTGATACCGTAATTTACGAGTCGACTGTTTACCCTGGTGTAACCGAGGATGAGTGCGTACCGGTTTTAGAAAGAGAGTCAGGTTTGAAATTCAATGTTGATTTTTTTGCAGGATATTCTCCAGAGCGTATCAACCCAGGGGATAAACAACATACAGTAGCTAAAATTTTAAAAATCACCTCAGGTTCTACTCCAGAAGTGGCGGAAAAAGTAGATAATCTTTATAGATCGGTTATTACGGCCGGCACACATAAAGCTACGTCTATAAAGGTTGCTGAAGCGGCAAAAGTTATCGAAAATGCACAACGTGATATCAATATTGCGTTTGTAAATGAGCTGGCTAAAATATTTAATCTGTTAGGGATAGATACCAACGATGTATTGCAAGCGGCCGGAACTAAATGGAATTTCTTAAAATTTCAACCAGGCTTGGTAGGCGGTCACTGTATCGGTGTGGATCCATACTATTTAGCGCAAAAAGCACAGGAAGCAGGTTATCATCCAGAAATTATTTTGGCCGGACGACGTGTAAATGATGGTATGGGCGCTTATGTTGCTGATGAACTGATCAAGAAGATGTTGGTTAAAGGTATTGCTGTAAAGGATAGTAAGGTGTTAGTTTTAGGATTCACTTTCAAAGAAAACTGCCCTGATGTACGTAATACCAAGGTTATTGATATCGTAAAACGTTTGGTTGAGTATAAAGTAGATGTTTGTATTCATGATCCGTGGGCAAATGCAGATGAAGTAATGCATGAGTATGGTGTGATTTGTCAAAACGGCGAAGCTAAAACCAGGAAATATGATGCAATTCTGCTAGCGGTAGCTCACGAAGAGTTTAGGAGCTATGATCTTACAAGTTTAGCTAAAGAAGAAGCGGTTATATATGATATAAAATCGATGCTTCCTTTGGATGTGATTGATGCTCGCTTGTAATCTTTTTAACACCTAAATTAAAAACAAAAATGTACAATACACCTTATCATACCACAGATCTTTCAAAGCTTTCCTTTTTAGTGACAGGCGGAGCTGGGTTTATCGGATCAAACCTTGTTGAATATTTGTTGAAATACAATGTTGGAAAAGTTCGTGTTTTAGACAATTTCGCAACCGGAAATCGCAAAAACCTGGAGCCATTTTTAAATCAATCGAATTTCGAATTAATTGAAGGAGATATCCGCGACTTAGAAGCATGTAAAAAGGCTGCAAAAGGAATGGATTACATTTTACACCAAGCGGCTTTGGGTTCGGTTCCTCGCTCAATTAATGATCCGATTACAACCAATGAAGTGAATGTAAGCGGCTTTTTAAATATGTTGGTTGCTGCCCGCGATGAGAATGTTAAACGTTTTGTTTACGCCGCGTCCTCATCCACTTACGGAGATAGTAAAGAGTTGCCCAAAGTTGAAAATAAAATTGGTAAGCCATTATCACCTTACGCAGTAACTAAATATGTGAATGAATTATATGCCGATGTATTTTCAAATTTATACGGTTTAGAACTGATCGGTTTAAGATATTTCAACGTATTCGGACAACGGCAAGATCCAAATGGTGCGTACGCTGCGGTAATTCCAAAATTCGTATCGCAATTTATTGATCATCAAAGTCCGGTTGTAAATGGCGATGGCGAATACTCAAGAGATTTCACTTACATTGATAATGTGGTTCAAATGAACATCAAATCAGCCCTGACGGATAATTTGGAAGCTGTAAACCAGGTGTATAACGTGGCTTACGGACAAAGAACTACGTTAAATGAACTATTATCTGCCTTAAAAGATTACTTAAGCCAGTATGATTCAACCATTAGCGAAGTGGCATTTACTTATGGACCTAATCGTAAAGGCGATATTCCTCATTCATTGGCATCAATTGAAAAAGCAGCAAGCCTGGTAGATTATAAACCAAGATACTCTATTGAAGAAGGACTTAAAGAAGCGGTAAGCTGGTATGTTCAGAATATAAAATCAGAATTAGTTAGTTAATTATACTATATAACCGCCTTCTATTTAATTAATGTTTCCGGCCATCCAGCTATAGGAAGACGTATGGATTTTATTCAGATATATTAATATACTATGTCAAAAGTTGTATACATATGCTTCAAAGATTCTTCAAGATGTAATGTTGAAATTGAAGATAAAATTGAAACTATTGCAAAGCGAATAACCCCTGATAATATAATTGCAAACCCCACTAAAATTGTAAGGAATGGTAATACGGTTTATGGGGTTATTAATCCGGTAGATTCGGTATTAGAAAATGGGAGCAGTGTTTTATTAGGAATGGCATTTGGGGACCATGATAAATGGTGGGAGCCTCAGCAACGAATTCCAGATGGTTGCTACTCTATTTTCAGATCAAACACAGAAAAAACGGAACTAATTACGGATGTAACGGGTTCCAGAAGTATTTGGTATTATCATGATAGTGAGGTATTAATAGCTTCGTCATCACAAAGGGCAATCATCATGATGCTAGGCAGTTTTCAGCTAAATAGTGATGTATTTCCCTGGATTTTATCTACCGGCTCGTTAGGACCCGGACTATCCTGGGATAGCCGTATTAAGATTTTACCTGCAGATTCAATTGGGACCTTGGATCATGAGAGGTGGTCACTAGTAGTAAACACAAATGAAGTAGAATTTAAAGCCGCAGATTTTTCGGGAGAAGAACATGAAGGCAGATTGAAATCTTCTTTAACAGAAACGTTTAGCTCATTAAACGTTGACTTCAATAAGTGGATTCTTCCATTGTCCGGCGGTTATGACAGTAGGGGAATTTTGAGTTTATTTCATTCTTTTGGTGCCGGATTTTCAAACATAAAGGCAGTAACCTGGGGTATAAAGGATGCTTTAAAAAAACCAGGTAATGATGCCTCTGTCGCCAAGAAACTAGCCGACCATTACAGAATTAAACATAATTATTATCTAACGGATTTATCTGATGAACCTATTGAAAAAATCTTTAATAGATTTTTGGTATGTGGTGAAGGAAGAATTGATCACATCGGAGGTTATTTAGACGGCTTCAAAATTTGGAAAACTCTGTTTGAAAATAAAGTGTGTGGAGTAATAAGGGGTGATGAAGGGTTTGGAAAGGAGTCAGTTTCATCTGCAGCAGAGCTTCGGTGGCTAATTGGAATTTCATTATGCACTGATTTCTCCAACCTTCAAAATCCCGAAGCACTGGGAATACAAGGAAATCAATTGCCCAACAAGTTGCAAAGGAGGGAGAATGAAACCTTAGAAACGTGGCGGGACAGAATGTACCATTCATTTAGAATGCCGTACATATTGCCTGCATTTAATGACTTGAAATTGTCATACGTGGAGGTTATAAATCCTTTATTGTCACGAAAAATCGTTTATCAAGCCAGAACTTTGCCCGATCATTTAAGATCAAACAAAGTATTATTTAAAAAAATAGTTAATTCGATAAACCCAAATATTGAATATGCTACAAGCGGTGCAACCGCCGAAACGAGGTATCTGCTCCAATCGCAATCGGCCGTTGATCTTTTTACATCAACACTAAGTTCAACAACTAGTGAAGAAGTTTTGCCAAAGAAACTTACTGATTACGTTTTGAAAAACGTAATAGTTAAAAATGGTAACATTAATAAATCATCTATCATAAAATCAGTTTTGAAGAGATATCTACCAGCATGGGTACGCACAAAAGCAACGAGAATGAACTTGGGCAAACCAGCAAATATGAACGTTTTAGCCTTTAGGTGTTACATCATCAATAGAATGAATGAAACACTGAAAGAAGACGCAACTATTTTCCAAAAGGTTTTAGTTTAAAACGAAATGGATTTAATTAAATACATTCCGGATTATAAACCAGTAGTTGATTTTAAGGCTGAATTTCAGTTTACGGTATTTGTGCCTGTCTTTAATAGGGCCGATACCATACATCGCGTTTTCGAATCCTTAAATAGTCAAACCTTCCGCGATTTTGAGGTTATCGTAATAAATGATGGTTCTACAGATAATTCACATGTTGTTATTCATGAGCTTTTAAAAACCTACGATTTCAAAGCAATCTATATTGATAATGAGGTGAACAGGCATAAATTAGCATGCCGCATGCAGGCTATAAAACTTGCAAAAGGTGAGTTTTTTATTGCATTAGATTCTGATGATGCCTGTACACCTGATGCTTTAAAAGTATTTTATGAGGAATACACAAACATTCCGGAAGATATGAAACCTAAAGTATCTGGGGTAAGTTGTTGTTGTGTTAACCAATATGGAGCACTTGTGGGAGATTATTTTCCTCAAGATCCTTTCTTTAATAACTCTTTCGATAAAAAGGTATATTACAATATCCAAGGTGAAAAGTGGGGGTTTAACAAAACTAGCGTACTTAAAGGGGTTTGCATTAACGAAGAAATATATGCTAAAGGATTAATTCCCGAAAGCCTAATTTGGTTTTTAATAGCACGAGAAGGATATACAACTAAATATATAAATAAAACGTTACGCATCTATTATCTTGATTCAAACGATGGTCTTTCTAAAATTGGGTACAATAAAAAGGCCTTAGGAATGGCCATATTTGCCCTTTCCACTATTAACTGGTTTCATATAAAACATTTCAAAAAAGCAACCAACTTTTTTCTGATGCGATTGTTATCCTTGCTTAAAGCTTCAAGATATCTCGACTTTGGGCTTAAAGACTATGTAGCAGCCATTAATAATTATGTACTTAAGTCTCTTTTTATAGCCCTTTGGCCATTCAGAAGGGTTTTATAAACTAATAGCTTAGCTCAATATTCATTATTTAGATCGTGTTGGTTTCGTTGTGAACTTTAATTTTCATTATCGCTATAATATTAGTTATGTCAAAAATAGTATATGTATGCTATAGAAATGCTGAATTGCTTCCGACCATCAAAGCCGGCATAGCACATGCATCAACACGAATTTTGCCTGATAATATTTCTCCGAACAAAACAAAAGTTATTGAAAAAGAGGGTGTAATCTATGCCATCTTTAACCCAGTTGATTCAATAATAGAAGCTGATGGAAACGTTTTACTAGGCGGTATTTATGGTAATGATAAGGAATGGGGAAAGTTAGAACAACCGATCCCCGACGGTTCTTTCGCCTTATTCCGGGGCAACGATACATCGATAGAGGTTGCTAGCGATGCGGCAGGGTCGAGGTCTGTTTGGTACTATAACGATGATGAACTTTTTATAGCTTCTACCTCTCAAAGGGCAATTGTTTGCGTAATTGGCAACTTTCAATTAAACAAAAATGTGCTTCCTTGGATCTTGTCAACAGGCTCTTTAGGCCCATCGAATTCCTGGGATTCTAGAATCAAATTGTTGCCTCCAGATAGCTCAGCACTATTAAACCGATTTTCGTGGGAAGTGAACGTAAAATCACAAACCATTAAATTTAACCCCACGGTAGCTTCTGACGATCAGTATGAAGACTCTTTAATGAAATCATTATTGAAAACGTTTAGAGGATTAAATATAGATTTTACTAAGTGGATCTTGCCCTTATCCGGCGGCTACGATAGTAGAGGAATTCTATGTTTATTAAATAAAATTGGGGCAAATCTGAATAAGCTTACGGCAGTTACTTGGGGTTTAAACCAGTCGCTTACTGAGGTGAGTAATGACGCATATGTAGCGAAGAAACTAGCAGATTATTTTGAGATGCCTCATAAATATTATTCTACTGATTTGTCTGATGAATCAATTGAAACCATATTTAATCGCTTCATAATATGCGGAGAAGGTCGTATTGATCATATAGGGGGGTATTTAGATGGTTTTAGAATCTGGAAAACTTTATTTGAAGATAATGTTGAAGGAATTATTCGTGGCGATGTTAGTTTTAGTGAAAAGCCAGCAATTTCTTATGATAGTATTCGTTCTTTGCAGGGAATGGCTTTATGTGAAGAGTATGCTAATTTAGAAAACTACGAATCGTATGGTATACCAAAGCAAGTCATTCCTGCTCATCTAGCTCCACAAAGCGGAGAGTCAATTACAGCTCTTCGAGATAGATTATATCATCAGTTTCGCATCCCTACTATTTTGGCATCCCTAAATGATTTGAAGCTATCGTATGTTGAAATACTCAACCCGCTGTTATCCAGGGAAGTACTTTATACAACCCGGCAATTGCCCGATACTTTACGATCAGGAAAAGTGTTGTTTAAAAAAATAGTTAATAGCCTAAGTCCGGATGTTGAATATGCTACCCAAGGAGCGAATGCTGAAAAGAAAACTGTTTTTCAATCAATCGCAGTGGTTAACTTTCTTAAAAAGGAACTTACCTCCAAAAATCAACAAACTATTTTTTCAGATGAATTTATAGATTACGTATTAAGTAGCTTGAAAGTAAACGAAAATATAGTGAAAGGGAATAAAACTTTTAAGCAAAGATTAATAAAATATACCCCGCACTGGTTACTTAGAAATAGAGCTCGTTTAGGTGTTCCTAAATCCAATGTTGATTTCAATGTTTTAGCTTTTCGGGTGTATATGGCCATAAAAATGAATCAGCTTTTACACGAAGATGCAAATGAATTAAAACTAGAAGACAACTATTCTGTTTAGTCTTCGTGGGTTTTTAAACTCGACATTATAAATCATTTATTTATGTCTAAGATTGTATACGTTTGTTTTAGAAATGCTGATTTACGAATATCCTTAAAAAAAGATATTGAACAAATTTCCCAACGAATCACCCCTGATAATTTCACACCGGCCGTCCCAAAAATCGTAGAACTGCCGGGAATAACATATGGAATAGTTAATCCGTTAGACTTAGTTATTGAAAAAAATGGTACTGTATTATTAGGCTGCATTTATGGTGAAGATGAATGTTGGTGGGAGCCTAAAAAAAAGTTCCCTGATGGATCTTATGCCCTTTTTCGTTCAGATACTGACACAATAGAAATTGTTAGTGATGTGGTGGGATCACGAACTATATGGTACTTTAAAAATGAAGATCTCTTTATTGCTGCAACTTCCCAAAGAGCAATAATCTCACTGATTGGTGACTTTGAGTTCAACCCCAAAGTAATTCCATGGTTGTTGTCTTCAGGTTCATTAGGGCCTAGCAATTGCTGGGATTCAAGGTTGCAAATGGTACAACCAGATTCATCAATTATTATTAACCGTAGTACTTGGGAAATAACTAAAACTGCCAACAATGTGCCATTTTGTGTTAAAAGTGGTAGTGACGAATCTCACGAAAGTGATTTAAAAAAATCACTAACACAAACATTTAAGTCGTTGAAACTAGATTTTGCTAAATGGGGCTTACTTCTCTCTGGAGGATATGATAGTAGAACTATACTCTGCTTTTTAAACTTAGTTAACACTAATCTAAGTAAATTAAGAGCAATTACTTGGGGATTAAATAAATCTCAAAACAAGGTAGGGAATGATGCTTTTGTTGCCAGAAAGTTAGCAAACTACTTTAGATTGCCACATAAATACTATTCGACAGATTTATCGGAAGAATCTATTGAGAAAGTCTTTGAACGCTTTCTGGTATGCGGAGAAGGGAGAATAGATCATATTGCAGGCTATCTTGATGGGTTTAAAATTTGGAAAAGCCTTTATGAAGATAATGTTCAAGGCATTATTCGTGGCGATGTTTGTTTCAATGAGCTGCATGTTTATTCTACAGAAAGTACGTATAAATTGATTGGAATGGCATTATGTTCTGATTATGCCAATTTAATGGATTATGAAAAGTACAATTTGCCAAAGCAAGAAATACCCGGTCATTTGCAGAGAAGGCCTGATGAGTCATTAACGACTTTTCGCGATCGTTTTTATTTAGAAGGTAGAATACCCACTGTGCTGGCGGCACTAAATGATTTAAAACTACCATACGTAGAGCTTATAAACCCCTTGCTATCTCGAAGGGTAATTAACACTATTAAAGGATTGCCAGAACACTTGCGAACTAAGAAGGTGATGTTTAAAAACATATTGCATGCAATTACTCCTAACATAGAATTTGCTACTGAGGGAGCAACAGCAGAAAAGAGGAACGTTTTGAAGCACGATTCGGTTGTAAATTTCCTATGTAAGGAGTTAGGAACTGAACAAGCTAAGGCTATTGTACCGGAATTATTTCTCGCCTACATTTTGGATAACGTAAAGGTTGCTGCCGAAAAACAAGTTGAAAAGAAAAGGAATAATCTTAAAGGAATAGTTTATAAATATCTGCCGATTTTTTTGATAAAAAAAACCAGACGTATGAATGTGTTAAAGCCTACAGCGGATTTCAATTTGCTTGCTTTCAGACTTTATATCGTTTGTAAAATGAACAAAATTTTTTCTGAGGATGCGGACTTTCGTACCTTGAAGGGTCAAAGGTTTCAAGGGGAAAGGGAATTGCAATAATTTTGTTTACAATCAATGGTCAACGCTGCAAAATGTGACTTTCTATAATTCCCCAAAAAATTGGTTGAGTTATTACCTATCTGTAACGCACTTTCTACGACAAACAAATGATACCAACTTCTCTCACTAGTGTGTTTCATACACCATAAAATATTAATAATCCAGAATGGACAAAAATTTTAAAAATCAAAGCATCAGCTCCGTAAGGTGGACGTTAATAGATAGAGGCGGAAGTCAATTGATGTTGCTAGTCAATATTCTTATTCTGGGGAGGTTGTTAAGCCCCAAAGATTATGGCATGGTAGGTATGCTGTATATATTTATGACCATAGCCGGCTTATTTATAGACAGCGGAATGGGTGCAGGGCTTATAAGAAAGCAGGATGTCACAAAAACTGATAGTACTACCATCTTTTATTTTAACATCGGTGTTTCTATCTTTTTCTATCTGGTAATTTATTTGATAGCCCCTTATGTTTCGCTTTTTTACAAAGAGCCTTTGCTTACAAATCTGCTAAGAGTACTCGGACTAAATATGATTATTACTTCTTTTGGCCAGGTTCATGCTGTTTTACTTAGAAAAGAATTAAAGGTAAGAAAAGTAACCCGGGCTAATTTAATAGGCTTGTTTATAGCAACTGTAGTCGGTGTGATTTGCGCCTATAACGGTCTGGGTGTGTGGTCGCTTATAATACCTAATTTACTTCAATCGGTTATTGCAGTAATACTATTATGGAATTTTTCAAGTTGGAGGCCCGGTTTCGAATTCTCAATTAAATCCTTAAAAGAGTTTTATGCTTTCGGGCTTGGTTTATTAATGTCATCTATAGTAGAGCAGATTTTTAATAATATTTATCAACCGTTTATCGGTAAAATGTTTTCTGCGAGCTATACGGGTTTTTACTACCAGGCTAAGCGATTAAATGAAGTTCCTATCAGTACACTTTCTTCCGTTGTAAATTCGGTCACATTTCCTATTCTGGTAAAATATCAGGATAACATAGGGCAATTAAAAACCACCTATGAAAAAATAATTAAGCTACTGATTTTTGTTACGCTACCGGTTGTAATTCTGATAAATGTGTTAGCACGATCAATTGTGTTCATTCTCATGGGAGAAAAGTGGTTGTTTGCGGCTGATTTACTTCAAATATTAAGCTTGGCGGGTATTTTTATGGTATTAGAGAACATAAACCGAAATCTTCTTAAGGTGGAAGGTAAAACTACTTTAATTTTCAAGCTTGAATTGGTAAAGAAATCTATCGTTATACTAACCATTTTGGCTACTTACAAGTTCGGGATTGAAGCATTGATGTATGGTATTGTGTTTAATTCCATAATATCTTTCACCTTAAATCAATATTTCACGGTTATCAGAATCACGGATTACAAAAAAATCTTAATCATACTTTTAAATGGAGTTTTCATGGCTATACCAACCGTTATTGTAGCTCATTTTTTTACCAACTATTATATATCCTTATTCCTTGGCGCATTTGCAGGGCTAACAACCTATATGCTTATCGGGTATGTATTGAAAATTCAGGAACAGAGATGGGCGTTTTCCATATTATCAAACAAGTTTAAATGAAGAAGCAAAAGATATTTTTTATAACACCTAATTTAGTTAAAGGGGGTGCACAACGGGTAGTGTGCAGTTTGAGTAATTACTTTGATGATCACAATTTTTCGGTTGGTATGATTGTATTAGGGCAGGGGATAAAGGCGGGAGAAGAGATTGCATATCCCATAAACAAGGATGTAAACACCTTTATTCTTAGCGATAGAGATGGCAGGTATAGCGTATTTTACCGGTTATATTTTGCGTTTTCTATGCTATTTAAGTTCTTTTATTATATAATTAAATATTCGCCCAGCCATATTATCTCTTTCACTACAGCAGCTAATATTTGGACAGGTGTGGTAGCTAAAATTCTTGGCATACCTTATATCGTATCAGAAAGAACAATCCCTGATAGAACCATTAATAAGTTCCATCCAATTAAAAGCAAAATAGTTTGTTGGTTATATAAAAAGTCTAGCGCTATAGTAGTTCCTTCCAAAGGCTTAAAGGATGAGTTGTTAAAGAACAAAAATTTACAGGACGCTAAAAATTTAAAGGTGATCAGAAATCCGGTTACTACCTTTAAAACTTTATCAGGTATCCCGGTTCATTATAAACCTTTTATTTTAGCAGTAGGAAGATTGCATTTTGTTAAAGGTTTCGATTTGTTAATTAATGCATATAACGAGTTAAAAATCAATGACATAGATCTGATAATAGTAGGCGATGGAGAAGAAAGAGAAAAATTACAAAAACAAATTTCGTCTTTAGGACTTAATAACTCTGTATTTCTGGTAGGAAAGAAAGATAACATGCAAGATTATTACAGTCAAAGCAAATTATTTGTGCTATCATCCAGAAATGAAGGGTATCCTAATGTTTTAATTGAAGCTATGAGCTTTGGATGCGTGTCTGTTGCGGTTGATTGTATTACCGGCCCTTCAGAAATTATTGAAAACGGGATAAATGGTATGTTAATAGAAAATGGTAATGTATCGTTATTGTCTAAAACCATGGCTGCTTTACTTCAGGATGATGTTCTTAGAGCTAATATGTCTGTCGAAGCTAGGCGAATTGGTGAAGCAAACTCAATGAGTGCTATTAGCTCTATGTGGAAAAGTTTAATTATTCAGCATGATTAAAAAAGCTATAATAGTAGTGATGATGTTTTTGTATCTCTATACATTAACGTTTGGCCTGTTTCTTACACAGTCGATCAGATTTCCGTCTCCCTTGTTGTTTGGGCTTACCATGATTGCGATATTTTGGCAATCAGGCCATCGTTTCCTTTATGTAAAGGAAGCTGTAGTAATTGCTGGTGCTAATTTTTTCTATTATATTCTTGCGCAACAGGACATTCAGGCCTTTTCGGTAAACATTATTGTTTTCATCGTCTGTTTTCTTTACTTCAACTTTTTTGTCGGGCAGGACAATAGCAGGCTGAAAATGTCAATAATTATGTTTTACAGCTTGTTAATTCTTTCAGCAATCGTAATGTTGTTAAATCATGTTTATCCTGTGCAAATAATATCATTGAGAAGTAGACTGATAGGAGCGCCGATAGCACAAAGCCCATCAGGTATTAGCAGCACTATTTTTGGATTCGGCTATCAGTTAGCCCCATTAGTTTCATTTTTGTTTGTTGCGTCAGCCATCTACGTTAGATCCTGGTTTATTAAAATTGCGGTGTTGCTCGCCTGTTTAATTGCGGTTTATATGGGTATGCAAAGGTCTGTTTTAGTAACCTTAGTTGTTAGCAGCTTTATATTTTTAGTGTTCTATTATAAATTTAAATCCATTATATTGATTGCAGTCATTGTAATAGTTTCCGGATTGTTTTCAATCTATTTTATTAACAGTAGCAGCGGGAATGAATACGATAATATTTTTGCGAAAAACGAGCGTAACGCCGAGGAAGACAGAGGAGGTTTAATGACTGAAAACTTAAGAATATATTCTAATTACCCGATGGGGTTAATGTTCTATGGTAAGAATTGGAAGGACGTTACCAAGTACAATATAGTATATGCGGGTGGAATCACATCGCATAATGCGTACTTGATGTTTATTACTTATATAGGGCCGTTCTTAGGCATTGCTTTCCTAATTCTGGTTTATTCTAAAATTGTCAAAATATTTAAGCATATTCTATGGGATATTAGCAACAAGCAAAATGCCTTGTTGGCCTGTTTATGTTTCTCTTTTTTGGCGGTGACTTTAAATGCTTTATTTCATAACGCTTGGTTAATAGGGGCTGACGGCCCTTCGGTGTTTGTATATTGCGCTATCCTTCATCGGTACAACATGCAGTACTCAACAGAAGTAGTAGTGGTTGCAGAAGAACCTAAAAAAGCTTCTGTAGTCAAGAAGAAAAAAAGCAAAGCCTTAAGATATGAGTAAGAAAAGGGTTTTCTTCATACTAAGTTCTTTGCGTGCTGGTGGAGCAGAGCGTGTATTTTGGCTAATATCCCAGTATTTTGATAAATCTAAATACGATGTAAGCTTAGTGATCCTTAACTCTAATAACGCTTTTTTCTCGCTAAACGTGAAAGAATTAGATATTATACAGTTAAACACAATTAAGGCGTCAAAATCGTTTTTTAAGCTATATGCATTAATTAAGAAGGCTAAGCCCGATGTTGTTTTTACTACGGGCGGGCATGTAAATTTATTAATAGCACTAATCTCACTCTTTGCAAAGGTTCCGTTATTTATAGCCAGAGAAACTAATCTGTTCGAAACACGCAGGCAGTTTGGTGGTTTCAAACAAAAGTTTTGGACTCGCTTTACCAGTTTAGCCTATAAAAAAATAGACCTTAGTATTTGCCAATCACAAGAGATTAAAGATTCGTTGATACGAAATAATCATTCAGATCCAGGCAGATTAGTTATAATTCCTAACCCCGTCTTAGAAACAAAGATACTGAAGTCCGAAAATACCAGTGGTAAGAGGAAGTTAATTGTTGTGGCACGGTTGACGGAGCAGAAAGGGCATAGCCGGTTGCTGGATATCTTTAAGGATCTGCCCGATGATTATCATTTATCAATAGCCGGAGATGGAAATTTGAAAGAAAGCATAAGTAATAAAATAGCAATGTTAGGCCTTAGTGACCGAGTTACAATGCTTGGTCAGGTTCCGAACATTGTAGAAGTTATCGCCCAGCATGATCTGATGGTATTGCCGTCTTTTACGGAGGGTTTCCCTAATGTGGTTATTGAAGCTTTATCCGTAGGCGTTCCAGTAGTATCTTTTGAGGTTTCCGGAATTGAGTCAATTATAACAAACGGATTCAATGGATATATAGTACCTCAAAATGATTTGACTACTTATAAAAAGTGCATATTAAAATGTTTTGAAAAAGCCTGGGACAGTGACGAATTAAGAAATGATGTTAATTCCAGATTTGGTATTGGTGCAGTTGTTAAAATGTACGAAACACTTGTAGCATAATTCGCACGATAATATAGACTTCATAATTACCCCAAAATTACTTCCTTACATGTTAACTATTAAAATACTAGCCCAACCCCGTCGTTCGTTATTTGCGGAACGGTTCCCCTTTTATCATTGGAAAAGAGATCTTTTAGATAGCGGGATCAAGATAGAAGTGATTCACGACCATTTGGATGTTCGATTAAAAAATTCAGAATGTGTTTTGATCCAATCGAAGTATTTTACTAGGGGCTGGCAGAATTTAAAAACCCGAACAGCAGAAAATGAAGAGGAGATTATTAGCTATTTAGTAGATCTGAAAAAAACGGTTAAAGATCTAATATGGTTTGATCAGGCTGATTCTTCGGGCTCTAGTGACTTTGCCATTATAAAGTACGTAGATAAGTTTGTTAAAAAGCAGGTGTTAAAAGATGTAATTTACTATGCGGATGGTAGCGAAAAAAATGATCTTCGGCTTTGGCTTAATAGCGATGCTACATCTGACTTACTCACAAGGTATGTGCCCTGCCCTCCAGACCAGCTTTATAAAGTTAAGCTAGGCTGGAATATCGGTTTTAATGACTATCGCCAATTTTTGTGGAAGTTTAAGCTAATCAGTAATGCAATTCCATACAAACTTTATCCGCTTCCAGTTGCCAATGTTGATAACCCTCGGACACTTGATTTAACATTTAGAGGAAAGATGAACTATGATGTGAAAAACTTAATAGCTATACAACGCAATAGAGTACATGCCGTTATTTCTGATTTATCCTGGAATATTACAAAAGGAAGTAAAATTAAAAGAGGGGCCTACCTCAAAGAACTCAAAAATTCGAGAGTCAGTATAAGTCCATTTGGTTTTGGTGAAATCTGCTACCGCGATTATGAAACATTTATATCAGGTGCACTGCTCATTAAGCCGTCGATGGATCACGTAATTACTTATCCGGATATGTTTATCCCTAATGAAACTTATATACCAATTGCTTGGGATGTAACTGATTTGGCTGAGGTATTAGACAGAGTTTTAAGTAATTTTTCTGATTACAGGCATATAGCAGTAAATGCTCAGCAAAAATATTTAGATATGGTAAATAAGCCAGATGCCTTTTTGAAAGCTGTTGACCAAATCATTAAATGATAATACAATAAACAAAATTTCTACTTTTAAGTTATTAGTGTGCTTCCGGATAAAGGTACAGGTGTATTTCCGGAGTACTTAAATCACGCTTGATCAATTTACATTTACTTTAATGAAAAGTGTTCGGTTTATTTCTGATATGATATCATAAAACTGAAGTTAGCACCATTGCCATTAAGTTATAGAAAACGATAAAATGAAGATATTAGTTACCGGAAGTGCCGGTTTTATAGGTTTGCATTTAGTTAAAAATTTAGTTCAAAGAGGTGATGAGGTGGTTGGTATTGATAATTTAAATGATTATTATGATGTAAGTTTAAAGCTGGGTCGGTTAAACAATGCTGGTATTAGCGGCAGCACTATAGATGAAGAGAAAATGGTGCAGAGCGATAAACACTCAAATTACCGATTTATGAAATTAAACCTGACGGATAACACCAAATTGCAAACCTTATTTAAAGACGAGAAATTTGATGCTGTTTGTAATTTGGCTGCACAAGCTGGAGTTAGATATAGTATTGTAAATCCTCAGGCTTATATAGACGCCAATATTCAAGGATTTTTTAACGTATTAGAATGCTGCCGTCACAATGAAATTAAGCATTTCATTTATGCAAGCTCATCCAGTGTGTTCGGAATGAACTCCAAAATGCCTTTTTCCACTACAGATACAGTAGATCATCCGATATCTCTGTATGCTGCTACGAAAAAAAGTAATGAACTGATGGCGCATACATATAGTCATTTGTTTAATTTACCAACTACTGGTTTAAGGTTTTTTACTGTATATGGGCCATGGGGAAGGCCGGATATGGCGCTGTTTTTATTTACAAAAGCCATTATTGAGGGTAAACCCATTAAGGTTTTTAATAATGGCAACATGAAAAGAGATTTCACTTATGTGGAAGATATTGTGGATGGCATTATCAAGGTAATAGATAATCCGGTTAAAGGGAATATCAACTGGAACAGTCACCTTCCCGACTCATCAAGTTCTACTGCACCCTATAAAATTTATAATATTGGCAACGGTGATCCGGTTAACTTAATGGACTTTGTAACGGAGATAGAAAAAAATTTAAATAAAAATGCAATTAAAGATTTCATGCCGATGCAAGACGGTGACGTTGTAGAAACTTGGGCAAATATCGATGATTTGCAAAATGATTTCAATTACAAGCCTAAAACATCAATTAAAGAAGGGGTTAAAAACTTTGTAGACTGGTATGTGAATTACTACAAATCATAGGTTGAAAACTTTTTAAAACGGCTTTGCTAACTAATATTAGCAAAGCCGTTTTCTTTTTGATTAATTTTTTATAGAAGTAATTTTAAAATATAGCCACTTTCGAACGCTAGACTATTTTTAAAAGATAAACGGTAAATTATTGCTCATAATTGCCCACTTTG
>JAQBOG010000025.1 GCA_028288165.1 Sphingobacteriales bacterium
ATTAAGGTAGGACTATTGTCTTTTTTTTCATGATACTTATTTTGAAGGTTTGTTTCTGTAAAGAAAGCGGTTCTGCTTTAATTTGCTAGGCTCGCTTGCAAAAACTACCGAAGGTTTAGTGCAACAAGGGTTTTGCGTCAGGCGGGCTGAAGTGCAAAATTTAAGTTTTGTATTCCTCCCTGGTCTGTGTCCTCACAGACCATAAATACTAAAATATTTTGAACATTTGTTTTTCAAATTCCCTTACTTCTTTAAGCCGCAGGCGTTAGCGGTCATTGCAAACGACTTTGTTACAACTATACATAACTATTTTTGACCAGAATATTAAACAGATGATTAAGAAGTATTCAGTTTTGATTTGCGTGATTACTTCAGTGATATTAATAGTAATAGCAGCGTTCGCCTATCCTGGCGGCTCATTGCTTGACAAAAATTCCGTAGGGTTTGACTGGTCAAAAAATTTCATTAGCAATTTGTTTGCAACAAAAGCGATAAATGGTTCAGAAAACCCTGGCAGGATTTGGGCAACTATTGGAATGGCATTCCACTCGGTTGGTTATGGAATTTTTTTTATCAATATGTCAAAAAAGATCTCTTCAAGACAATGGGCTAATATTTTAAAATTTATAGGCGCTACCAACATAATATTTATTTTCTTAATCGCAACACCCTTGCATGACCTGGGAGTAATATCGATCATTTTAACATTGATTGGTTTATTTACTATTACTGTATTTATCCTAAAGTCAAAACTTCATTTACTTAAATTCTGCTGTATTATTTGCTTATTGACTTATTACTGTTTCTTTTCCCTTTTTGGTTTAGGTTATTTGGGTTTATCAGTCATAATGCAGAAAGTATATATTATAAGCTCGATGCTATTAGTTTTAGGACTAGAGTATTTTACCAAATATGAAGACTTTATACAAATTAAATCGGGAGGACAAAAAATATAAGCAACGAACCGCTAATCGAGTAGACGGCCGTGAGCCATAAAGCCCACGAGGCGGAGAGAGGGTTTAAAGGTTTATGTGAGTGGTTGTTCTGTGAGGACACAGACCAAGGAGAAAAAGCCTACTGCTAACATCAGGTTCACTTTATGCCCGGGTGACGTGGTTTTTGTTCTGTTATGCTTTTTAGTTACTTTAGTGCTTGGGCGACAGTGTAGTGCTATTAATCGGGCACAACTTAAACCTGTAAACATTACCAGCAAATGTAAAATCCGACAAGTGTAATAGAAACGACTAAAGCTATTTGACCTAACCTAATTTAACACTTAGTGAAAAAACTGTTACTGCCTTTTTTGATATTAATTTCCATTGAGACTTTTGGATGCAGTTGCGGAACTACACCTTTTCTTATAAAATATCAGCGTTCTGAGTTTATTGCCACAGCCAAAATTTTAAAAGTTGTACAAGACGACAAAAATGAGGATTATCACGACATCGAAATTGAATTGATAAATGTTTATAAAGGGATACCGATTAATAAGCTAAAAATAGAAAGTGCTTTAAATAGTTCCTGCAGTTTTCTTCCACCTGAAAATACAACCTGGCTAATATTTGCATCAAAAGACCGTAAAGGATTTTTAAGTTTTGGATTTTGTTCAGGTTGTGAACAAATTGACCTCCAATTTGACCTTGTTAAGTACTCCAACTTAAACACTAAATATAAAAATAGTATTGAACTGAAATTGGAAGCTTTACGCTATTTAAGTAGAAGCAAGGTTTCGTCCGTTAATAGATTCAGTTTATTAACAAACGATTACGCAATCTGTTCAGACGGTTTAAAAGGCTTTAAAGAAAAAAATAGATTTGCTATTTATGAATTAAAAGTAAACCAGGACTTAACAATCAGCAAAATCAAGACGATCAAAAGATTTAATAATAAGGAACTGTCTAAAAAATTAACTAGTTGCTTAGAGAACAATCTGAAAATCAACGTTAACAAAGTAAAAACTATACAAGAAAAGACAAATCTAGTGGTAATTTATTTTTATTATTTAGCTGACGAAAAGAACCCAAGTTTTATTACGATATGGGACTTGTAAAAAAGTAATCGACTATAAACTTCTCTATGCTGGCGCACGCAAGCGGAGGACATTTAATCGGCTTTATACTTGGGGATCAACAGGAAAACTCTCATTTTTTCAACCATACCGCCATAGAAAAATGCAAGCTGTACACCTGGGAGACGGGTGAATCAAAGGAGATGGCTCAGAGATTTGATGTTATAACCAAATCAATGGGTGCCTGATTGGTACATTTCGTATCGTTTGCTGGTGCGAGCTTTAAGCTCGTTCTCACCCGAACATATAAGTAAGCCTGCTTGTTCGATCTACAACCAATGCATCAACGTTAAGTTTAACCTTATGACCACACTACAAACATTGACAATCATCTTGACAACGGGCATTCTTTCTTCTTGTAGCCTACAGGAGCGGACAGACAAAATAGCTGCACAAAAAACTGCCTCCGTAAATGTTTCCACCTCGTCAAAGCTCAAAAAGATTGTGGATGGTATAGAAAAAGGTAACAGCGTTGAAAGTTCTCATATCGGGGAAGGTGGTTCTCCTTCCAAGCAATGGGAGAAATATGAACAACTTAAAAAAGTTGCGAGCAATGACCAACTCGTTGCTCTAACCAACCATAAAAATTCAGCGGTACGTTGTTACGCTTTTCAAGCATTGGTAACCAAGCGTTCCGACAAAATATTTTCCATTCTATTAAAACATCTTAACGACACGTCAAGAGTTAATACTCTAAGTGGTTGCATAGGAATGACCAAATATACAGGCGACTATTTTGTTGACGTTGTAACACCAAATTATGTGGAGATTGATATTTATAAATTAAATAAAGCAGAAAAGGAAACTCTCGACAGTATTTTGCTTAACGACAAATCAATAATCCTTTCGGCAAAATCCTCAATATTAGAAAATTTGAGGCCAACAACCGCCCACTACGCAAGGATTAGAGAATTAGTAGAGAACAATAGAAACGAATCTGCACTAAGAGCTTTGGCAAAGTATCAAAGGCAAACAGACAAGGAACTTATTGCTTCATTCTTCAAAGACGATGATACGCAATCGTCTGCTTTATATGCAGTAAGAGAGTTTCCAGACGAATACTTTTATCAATTTGTTACAAATGTATTTGAGCAAGAGTGGAAGCAAAGCCATTACGATTATCCGAAATGGAGAATTTGCTACCAGATTCTTGCAAAGTATCCAAAGGCTGAGACTATGGAACTATTTGACAGGACAACAAAATCAAAAGATGAATTCAGATATCAAACACTTTGCAAATACTTGTTTATCGCAATCACAAAATATCCGAACAAACTTTATAACCCAATTAAAGCAAAAATAAAGTTGAGCAGTTATGAAATGGACGAGGTAAAAGACGAACTTGAAAATGACTACTGAAATGAAGGCTATACATAAACGGCTTAAGCGTACCAAACCTAAAACCTGAAATAATGACAACTCAAAGCTTAATTCATGGGACTGGATAGCGTAGAACTGCTAATGGAATGGGAAGACTTTTTCCAAATAAGAATCCAAGATTTAGAGGCCGCTCAAATTGGTACAATTGCCGATGCTGTAAATTACATTTCGACTCATATTAGCTACGTTGACCGAGGATTAAATATTAAAGAGGAGGTTTTGAAAGACCTTATTGACACCTTTTCAAAACTTAATATTCCGATTACCTTTACTGACCAATTATTTAAAGTTCTTTCTGCTGATGAGGAAGACCTTTGGAATGAAATTGCTCGAAAAGCACATTATGAACTACCCTTGACTCTCAGTTCCCGTGCTGTTGGGAAATGGTATGATAAGTTACTCCCTCCGAAAGTGAATTATAGTGAAGTTTCGGTTGCCAGGTATGTTGACCTAATTTGCGCTGTTAATTACCAGACACTTATTCAACAGGACATTCAGAATCAATATGAAGTTATGATTGCGGTTATGGGGATAACAATAGAAAAAATTGGAGTGAGTCCTTTTGAAGTTTTTTTAACGAGTTCATTCACAAACGACTTAGGTATCGATTGAAAAGCGGTTGGTTATAAACGATGACAGGATAATAGAAATAATCAGGGTGAAGTAAGCCTCATCATATGCTTTTTTTGTAAATTAAAGGGATCTGAGTTTTTAATTAAATATTATAATTTATGCAAAAGAAATGGCCAGTACTTTCTTATAAAGAAGGCAAGAATATGTACGATACCTTGCACATGTGGGCACAGATTGTTGGAAAAATTAAACTTGCAACCTTACCCTGGGTTAATCATTCATGGCATATCACGTTGCATATAACACCATTGGGCCTGTCAACCCAGGTTATGCGCTACAAGGATATTAATTTCAGTATTGATTTTGACTTTGTAGAACATCAATTGAAAGTGTACACTAGCCATGGAGAGCTCCGCAAGTTCGATCTTCATAATATCTCAGTTGCTGATTTTTACAGTAAAATTTTTGAATTGCTTCATGACCTGCAAATTGATGTAAACATCAAACCCATTCCGGTAGAAATTGCAAATCCAATTCCGTTTAAGCAGGATACTGAACATGCCACTTATGAAACAGAACGTGTAAGGGCTTTTCATCAGGCACTGCTTAGCATACAAGATGTTTTTTTGCAGTTCCGGAGCAAATTCAAAGGTAAGTGCAGTCCCATCCATTTCTTTTGGGGAAGTTTTGATGTAGCGCTTTCATTTTTTTCAGGGCGTAGTGCGCCGAAACATCCGGGCGGCATACCTGGCTTGCCTAATTGGGTAGCAGAAGAAGCTTATTGTCGTGAAGTAAGTAGTTGCGGATTTTGGACTGGAAACGACGCACTTCCTGAAGCGGCATTTTACTGTTACCTGTACCCTGAACCAGACGGATACAAGGTCGCTAAAATTCAGCCAAAAGAAGCATATTATCACCAGGCACTTGGGGAGTTTATCTTACCGTATTCCGCTGTTCAGCAATCCGAATATCCGGAGGAAGCTTTGCTGTCATTTTTGGAAACTACCTATAGTGCAGGAGCCGAATTGGCCGGGTGGGACAGGGCAACATTAGAAAATTAGAAATGTTCAATCGTGGTAACGGTAAAACAATTTTCCTCTATGTAACGGCAGGTATTGTAGAAAAGCCGGAAGATTATTTGTACAGGAGTGCAAGGGATTACTATTGCTCAAAGAGGAATGATTGATGTAAAATTGGTAGAGGGACTAACGGTTTAATGAGGAGGAAGAGTCACAAGTACTCAACCGCACAAGGCCCGTGCTGCATACTTGCGCCAAACGGGGCTTAAAATTTTGATAGTTACTATTCAATACAAGAAATAAGTTTAATACTAATCGTTAGTATTTTGCTGTTAAGTGTAAATGTAACATAAAAGATATATTTGTAGTAAATTATTTTCTTATATATGTTTTGTTTTTAATCTTCTTTCGTAAAAGAGTATGTTTTAATTACATAGGAAGCCATTTTTTAGGATGATGTTTAATAAAATCAATTTTTATACTGGTATTGGTAAATTAGCTTTACGTTACCGATATTTTATTTACCTTGTTGCTTTGATTGCACCTAGTTTTTACTTGGTAAATAAGGATTGCTAGCCTCTAACTTCTAAGTGCTTTTTGTGGAGATATGAACGAAGGCGTTGCGGGTGGCTATAGATCTGATAGTAGGTTGTAATCAATATAATTGAGATATATACGCTGTTGATAGTATATAGCTAATAGTTAGGTGCAAATGCAAAAAACCCACAAAGCTTAAATGACAACGACCAATAATCGACAAAAGAGAACTACGATTTGGCTTTTAGGTGCGACAATACTAAGCTGGGGGCTTATATATTTAGACTCGTTTCTTCGCTCTTTTGCTGTAGTAATTATTATAGCTCCAGTAATTTATGGATTTGCACTTGACTATAGCAATAAAGAATATAGAAAAAGATGGGCAAAAAACTTAATTCCATTTTTCTTCTTTGTCATTTACGTCTGGGGAACTTTACCATTTTATAGTTTTAGTAATATTTTTTTTGAATCAGTATTTTTAGATTACGTGTTTGGCTGTATCTCTGCTTTTGCTCTTGTTTTTTTAGTAACTAAACTAACCTTAAAACACATTCACGTTGGACCCATTCAAATAGTAATGACGTTCCTTTTGCCAATAATTTGTATTTCCATATTACCTCTTTTGAAAAACCAGACTATATTTTCAATGCAGAGATATATGCTCGACCGACCTGATTTATTAATGCTGTCTTATCAGTTTTTCATGACAATCCTCATTGTTTCGTCAATGAAGACTGACAAAGCACAGGATGTAGGACATGTCGAAAAGAGCATCAGCACCTAACATGCGTTTTGCAAAAATGGCGGGTGACGTGGTTTATGGAATTTTTCTACTTTTAACTAAGTTTTGTGCTGGGCGACAAAGTGGTACTTTCTATCCGCCATCTTCGCAAAGCGCCAACCGTTATAGGTAATTCTCCCTATCCAAACAATTTGGAATAAATTGGAGCATTCAGCAATACATTAAGGATTTGGCAGATAGCAAACTGCAAAATATACAATAACAAAATAAACCGTTGCTAACATCGGCTATGTCAGCGAGCTTAAATATTTTCTAACTACTAAATCATTTAAATGAAAACATTTACTTTAACATTAATCTGCATCCTTTTTATAGGATTGAAAACTGGCTACAGTCAAGGGAATCCCGAAATTCTGAAAAAAGAAAAATTCAATATTAATAAATCAAGTGAGGATGAAATTGGCTATACCCAAGCCGTTAAAGTTGGAAATACCATTTATGTTTCTGGTGCAGTTGGATGGGGTACAACGCAGGAAGCGTTTAAGTTAGTTTACGATGAATTAGATAAGTCGCTTAAAGCATATGGAGCTAATTTTACCAATGTTGTAAAAGAAAATCTCTATTCTACTCTGCTCGATTCAGTAATTAAATACAAAGAAATAAGGCGAAAATATTACAATAATGACTTCCCTGCAGCTACCTGGGTTGAAGTAAAGCGGCTTTATGATCCCAGCTTAATACTTGAGGTAGAAATTATTGCCGTTTTGCCTGAAATTAAAACTGTAAACAAAATAAGAAATAGAAAAATTGGCTCTGTCAACCAAAAATAAGAAGAGAAGCACAAGTAATTAAGAATCATCTTCTGGTTGTAACTCTAACTTCGAAGTGCTGTTTTGTGGAGAGATAAGCCAAGGCGGTTGTAATCAATATATTTTAAATATATACGCTGTTGATAGTGTATATCTAAAAGTTACCTGTAAGTGCTACAAGACGTTACTTAAGTTCACAATATCATGAATAAAATATGAGCGTCATGTTTCTATCCAGTTTGGATGCTTCTGGAAAAATAATTGAGTTTAATATCGAAGCGGCTACGGATATTAAGAATAAGGAAATTAAGGAGATAAAAGATAAGTTAGTTTTCCATTTAGAGATAAGCCACGGCAAAGTTTTTAAAAGACAAGATAATGGAGACTTATGGTACATTAATTCGAATGCAACAATAGCCAGATTCATTACATTACACCAGTTTGAACTTATTCAGAGATGGAACAATCAAATATTATTGCCAAATGAAGAACAGCTCTTTTCTCTCTCAAGTATTGGTGGACTGCCATCGTCTGAATATTCATTATATCCAAGAAGCTTGGAGTTTCCAGCTACAATAGTAACAACTGGTGGCAAACGAATTGATATGTGCATATTCCACTTTTGTGAAGCACCACCATTTCAAAGTTATTTAAGAAAGACTATCATGCTTAGCGATATAGCTGAAATCTCTCCTAGTGAACTTGCACTCTCGCACAATTTAAGAATGGCAAGTACAAGAGCAGAGGAGATTAGAATGTCTTTTTATCCATTTATGGTTCTTACTAATAAAGGTAAATTGATCACTTATGATGGCACTACGCAATTTGCTTCAAAAGGCGAGATTAAGGGAAACGAAATCATCTCGGAGGTAGCATTTTCGTATGAAAAATTTGATAAGATAAAGGAGATTTCGTATGATGACATTACTTTTGTTATTGGGAAATGGGATGATAGAATTGAATGCTTATTTAATAAATATCAACAGCAACTAGCAAAACCAAGGGCACCTATTTAAATTCATAAAGTTGTAAAGCGCAATTGGTTCCAACAACTTTTTGGTTAGCTAAATATAAAGCACATCAGGTAACAACAGCTTAATGCAATGCAGGTTCCAGTGGTTTATGAAAGCTGGAATTTTATAATATCTTTAGTGCTAGAATGTTAAGGCAGTGGATTTTTATCTGGCACTGCACAAAGTATCAACGTTAGTGGTAATACTAACAAACAATGCGAATAAGACTTATAACAACAATTACGTTATTACTTCTCTCCTGCAACTTCACATATGGACAAAAGAAGTTCAAAGTTGAAGTAAAAGAGACTGGTACATGGAGAGATATTTATTGTTTAATTGACGAACAAGGGAAGGTTATTAGACAATTAGACACTTCAAAGTACTATGTATCATTTAATAATGACCAATATGCCTACTTTGCAGTATTTGGGAAAAAAGGCAGTTCAGGTTGGACAGCCATTGACGCAAATGAAAATGAATTATTTAAAGTTTATAACACAAGTTTTGGTGAGCCAAGTCCTGACTATTTAATTGAAAATAAGATTCGAATCGTTGACGTAAATGAAAATATTGGCTTTGCTAATAACAAGGGAGAAATTATTATAAAACCGCAATTTAAAATCGCAACTTCTTTTCATAAAGGCAAAGCAATAATTGGACAAACTTGTAAAAAAGTTCCATGGGACGCACACGCAAAAGAATCAGACTGTCACCATTATTCAATTATATGTGAGAAACACGGCTACATAAATGAAAAAGGAGACTTATTAAAAATAGGAAATTATTCGTTTGACATGATAATGAAAGAAATTGATTGGAAAATGCCAGACGAATAAAAAAGTACTACCGCCAACATAGGGTTTGCAAAAATGGCGGGTGACGTGGTTTATGAAATTTTTCTACATTTAACTAAGTTAGTGCTGTGGGACAAAGAAGTGCTTTCTATACGCCATCAACAAATCACCTCCACACAGGTTGTATTAAAACATGATCTTAAAAGCCGTACCCCCATCTGCAACACTCTGAATCTCTATATTACCTCCAAGTGATTCAACTTGACTTTTAGCCAAAAACAATCAGGTTCCTTTTGCGTCCGCATGGTTTTGAAAGGCTTTGTACAGTCTTAAAACTTTATCCCGGTCTTTATTTAAATCAACACCCATGCTGTTGTCAGAAAAAGTAAGGATGGTTTTATTGTTTACCACATTCGAGTTCAGATTCGGCAAATAACGCCAACTAAATTGCTTTTCAAGCTTCAACCATTAATTTACTGATGGTTTTTGTGGTTTTATTATTGCTACTACCAAAAGTAGAACCAAGGTCAGTGAGGATTCTACCTTCCATTTCTGGCTTCATAAAAACTCAAAAAACAACCTATGAAAAAACTAAAAAACACGGCCATTGCAATTTGTTTATTAGGTTTTATGATCACTTCTTGTGGTAAAAATGAAACCGAACAGCTGGCAAAAACATGGCAGGTGAGTGATATTGAAACTTCAGTAAAACTCGCCGACTCGGTTAAAACTAAAATGCTGAATAATTCTGTAATGGTTTTTACAAAAGACGGCCATTACAATACAAATGGAGGCATTGGTGTAGATCAAGGCACTTACTTGGACAAGGACGGTAAAAATCTATCAACCATATCAGAAGCCGGAAAAGATAATTCGGTGTATGTGATCGAAAAACTGTCTGACGATAAATTAGTACTTAATAACAATGGTAACACGCTTACCTGCACAGCAAAAAAATAAACGAGATGGGATTATTTGATGAAGTAAACAAAGCCGTTGTAAATCAGCAACAAGTAAATGATTATACGGCTGTTTTGCAAAAGTCGGGTGTAAGTATACAAAACCTGAAAGTGGTAAATACCAATGGTAAATTGACCATTTCGGGAGCAGTAACAGACACCGGAACAGCAGAAAAGGCGGTAGCAGCTTTAAAAAGTCAACCAGGAATTTCAGAAGTGGTAAACCTATTAGAAATAGAAGATTTAACCGCAAAGAATATTAGAATGATTGTGGCAACTCAAGAATCAAATCTAAATATCCGCAATGGTCCTGGCACCACTTTCGAGATTGTGGGCAAGGCCGCTCATAACTCCTCCGTACAATTAATTAAGCGCATGTATAACGATTGGTATTACATAAAAACCGATTCGGGAATTGAAGGATTTTGTGCTAAAAATTTCCTTAAAGAGACTTAATACACCCTTCTCCCCCGGAGAAGGGCCAGGGATGAGGCTATACCGCCACCAACAAGGGGCTATACTTACTTCTATATTGAATAGGCGACAAGCCAGTAAGTCTTTTAAAAGTAGTTCTAAAAGCCTTATTATCTGTATAGCCAACCTTATACATCACTTCGTTTACGTTTTCACGAGATGTTTCGAGGCTCATTTTCGCAGCTTCTATTTTTACACGCTGAATATATTCTACCACGGTGTTGGCTGTTGCTTTTTTAAATCTTCGTTCTAAATTTCTGCGCCCAATGGCAAGCATAGATGCTAGTTGATCAACCGTTATTTTGTCTTGAAAATTGTTTTCTATAAATTCCTGAGCTCGTTTTATGGGCTCGTCCTCATGCTCTTTCTGACCTTGAAATATAATAAATGACGATTGACTTTCTCTTTCAATTTCAATGGCAAAAAGCTTGGCCGTTAAAATGGATATTTCTCTTCCTGCGTATTTTTCAATTAAATAAAGTACCAGGTTTAAATAAGAGAAAGCTCCTCCACTTGAATAAATGCCATGTTCGTCTGTGATAATTTTTTCTGTAACCAGCGTTACGTCTGGGAACATTTGTCTGAAATGGTTGGCTGCCATCCAATGAGTAGCACACTTTCTTCCTTTCAATAAACCGGTAGAAGCCAATAGAAAAGCTCCTAAACACAAACTTGCTATTTCTGCCCCGTTGTTATATTGATCAATTATCCAGGGTAAAAATTCTTTGTTTTGTTCTATGGCATGAGTGAGTTCGCCGTCAAGCGCTGGGATGATTATTAAATCGGTTTTTTTAACATCCCTAATTTCTGCATCTGCATGAACCGTAAATAAGCCGCCTGAAACTTCGGTTTCGGCCGAAAGACCAACCAACTGCACCTTGAATAGTGCTGGTTCACCCCGCATTTTCAAAAAATTATTCACTTGGGTAAGTAGCTGTCTTGAGCCTTCAAGGCTACCTAAAATAGCACCCTTTGGTACAAGTATAGAAATGTGTTTCATTCTTGAATTAGATAAAAATTTAATATTAAAACAACATACAAATTTTTAGTTTGCAATGCAATTTAGCGATAATTATGTTGTCGCAATGCACCCTTTAATTGCCGTTTTCTCACCCGTTTGTGCACATTTTCATGTATTAAGTTTGTATGGTCATTAAATATTTAAGCTATGGGGAATTATATTTTAGAAAACGACCAAACCCTATTTTATCTGGACGTCGAAACCTTCCCTGAAGGAATTAGAGAGTCATTTGATAAACTGAATAATATGGTTATCGATAAGGACTGGCGAAATGCGTATGGCATATCCTACAAAGACGATAATGGGAAAATCCATTACAAAGCAGCTGTTACCCAACTTTATGAAGGTGAAAATGAAAAATATTGTTGCAATAGTTTAACCATAAAAGCAGGCAACTATGTTACCGTCACTATTTTAGATTGGATGAAACGACTTGAATTAATTGGCCAAACCTTTATGCAGCTTTGTGAAACTCCTGGTATTGATGTAAGTTCTCCTTGTATCGAATGGTATAAAAACGGCAGGAATTAATGTGCATGGTCAAATTACAGGATGAAAATTCCTGAATACATTAACAAAAGCAAAGATTGAAAGTTAATTAAAGAATTTTAGCATGGTAGAAGTTTTTAAAACAAATGTTACAGACAGACAACAAGCTAATATCCTGATCAGGGAAATCCACTTGGCTTTTAGCAATTACAAGGCAAATTTCGATCTGGAAGATTGCGATAATATCCTTCGCATAGAATGCAACTCAGCTAATATCTGCATAGATTATATACTAAGTTTACTAAACGAATTTGGGTTTTATGCCGAAGTTCTACCAGACGAAATTGTTGACGGAATGGCTTTAATGTTTAAACAATAAGAAAATAGCTACTGTTATATAGAAAGATTAGTCTTAAATTAGGTAATTAATCGCAGCCTTTCAAATAAATAACGTTCAGTAGCTTTTAAAGAGTAATATCTACAGTCTTTACCACTTTTTTAACACCCAAAATCCATAAATGATATGAACATAATTCTAAAAATCCTTATCGTACTAGTCTCCATTATTGTACTACTCTTGGTAGTGGCTTTATTTACAAAAAAAGAATACGCTCTAGAAAGGGAAGTAACTATCAACAAGCCAAGGCAAGAGGTTTTTGACTACATAAAATTATTGAAAAATCAGGCCAATTATAGTAAGTGGGTAATGATGGATCCGCAAATGAAAAAGGACTACAACGGTACCGATGGAACAGTAGGCTTTAAATACGCTTGGGATAGCAATAATAAAGACGTAGGCAAAGGCGAGCAAACAATTACGAATATAACCGATGGCGAAAAGGTTGATTATTCCATTCATTTTATAAAACCTTTTGCTGGTATGGCTGCGGCTTACATGACTACCTCATCTGTATCTCCAGACCAAACTAAAGTAAAATGGGGTTTTAGCAGTAAAATGGCCTGGCCAATGAATATTGTGATGTGGTTTATGAATTTTGAAAACATGTTGGGTAAAGATTTAGAAACTGGATTAAAAAATTTAAAAAACGTTTTAGAGAAATAATTATTGGCATGAGGGCGTGCCCCAAGGGTCGGGCTTTTCGTTGCAATCTTTTTGCCCGAAGGAAGAGGGCAAAAAGGATTTACACTGCAATCCCTCACGCAAATAGCATACGTATCAAAAAACAATAAAATAAATTGAATACTATACTTTAAGTATTCAGTTAAATCATCTACTAAAAAAAATCAATATGGCATCGATAAACCCTTATTTAAACTTCAGAGGTACTACCGAAGAAGCGTTTAACTTCTATAAGTCCGTTTTCGGAGGAGAGTTTATTACCATTCAGCGGTTTAATGATATTCCGGAAGCGAAAGAAACACCAGAAGAGGATAAAAACAAGATCATGCACATTTCCTTGCCGATAGGAGGTGGAAATGTTTTGATGGGTTCTGATACAACCGGAGATGATCGATTGGTAGAAGGTAATAATTTTCACATATCTATAAATGCAGACAGCGAAGGCGAAACAGCACGTATTTTTAATGCACTTGCCGAAGGGGGTAAGGTAACAATGCCTTTGGCAGTTATGTTTTGGGGTGCCTATTTCGGAATGCTTACCGACAGGTTTGGTATTCAATGGATGGTAAATTACGATACGAGGCAAGAAAATAACGGGTAGCAAATGGTTTTTTTAAAATGCTAGGTGCGTTAGGGATTGCAGTGAAAATCCTTTTTGCACCCTTCGCAAAAAGATTGGAACGAAAAGCCCGCCCGAACGCCCAAAAACATTAACCATTAAATGTACTTCGACTTCGCTCAGTATGACAATGAATTTAGCATTGAAACTACAATTGACCATTAATAATTAATAATTAACAATTAACAATTATTACGGTGGAAACGCAAGCAATTAAAAAATCGATGGTAATTGATGCATCCAAAGAAAAAATTTGGAAGGTATTAACAGAAGATCAGTTTACCCGAATTTGGTATGCTGCATTTAGTGAGGGCTCGTATGCAGAAACCGATTGGCAAGTGGGCAGTAAAGCCATTTTCAAGGATGCAAGCAACTCTGGAATGGTGACGAAGGTTACTGAAAATAAGCCGTATGATGTGCTCTCGCTGGAATATATGGGTATATTGACGAACGGTGTGGAAGATTGTGAAAGCGAGATCGCAAACCAGTATAAAGGTGGGGTAGAAGCATATTATTTAACAGAAGAGAATGGACATGTGCGTTTGTCTATTGAAAGTGACATGTCTGAAGAATACTTCGAATCGATGTCCGTGGCCTGGGATAATGCTTTGGGTAAAATCAAAGAGCTTTCTGAAAGCATGGAATAAATAAGCATCTTTTATCGGGGCTGAATTGTAATCATATCAACACACATAATCTAAAACCAAATTGTAAAAATGAAAATCGCTGCTATTATTGTCCGCACGCTAATGGGACTCATGTTTCTGTTCGCGTCCATTGTGGTACTTTTTAAAATTAACATGGGACCTATGCCGCCCATGTCGAACGATATGAAAACATTTAACCAGGCCTTGGGCTTTTATCTACTACCTATTATTAAAGTAATTGAACTTGTTTGCGGGTTGGCTTTTGTTTCAGGCAGATTCGTGACCTTAGCAACAGTTGTTATATTTCCAATTATAATCAATATCGTATTGGTTCATGCCTATTTAGCACCACAAGGATTACCAATGGCCATCGCTTTGTTGTTAGGTGATCTGTTTCTCGCTTATTATTACCGCAAAAACTACCTAACCTTATTTGCAGTAAAATAATCATCATTTTAAATACCAAATAAACTTAATACTAATGTCAAGAGTTAGCACCTATCTTAATTTTCCACACAATACGGAGGAAGTTTTTAATTTTTATAAATCTGTTTTCGGTGAAGATTTTACCGGAGGAATTAACAGATTTGGCGACATACCGCCGCACGAAGGAATGCCTGCGTTGTCTGATAATGATAAAAATTTAGTGATGCACATTGAACTCCCAATACTTGGAGGCCATGTTTTAATGGGAACGGATGCACCAGAATCAATGGGTTTTAAAGTGAATTTTGGAAACAATGTGCATATAAATCTGGAGCCAGATACACGTACTGAAACGAAAAAATTATTTGATGCACTTTCCCAGGGCGGAGAAGTAACGATGGAACTTCAGGATATGTTTTGGGGTGCTTTCTATGGTAGTTGCACCGATAAATTTGGCACTCAATGGATGTTTAATTGCACTGAAAAGATAGCGTAAGTTTTTCTGTTTAGGCTTGCTAAATAATTAATACTCCAGTTAAGGCTCCTTAAGCTTTAATTGGAGTATCTTTTAGATTATATCTCTGTAATTGGATTTAAAAAATCACTCGATTGAAAGCAGCAACCAATAACGTTGATGAGTACATCACTGGTTTCCCAAAAGAGACACAGTTGCTTTTAGAGAAACTGCGAGCAACCATTAAAAATGCTGCGCCCGAAGCGGAGGAAATGATTAGTTATCAAATGCCTGCCTACAAGTTTCACGGAATGCTGGTTTATTTTGGCGGGTACAAAAACCACATCGGGTTTTACCCAACAGGATCTGGTATTGAAATATTTAAAGAAGAAATTAAAGATTTGAAATATTCCAAAGGAACTATTCAATTTCCGCTTGATAAACCGCTTCCTTTAGATCTGGTAACCAAAATCGTTGTGTTTAGAGTGATGCAGAACCTTGAAAAATCAGCAAAGAGAGCAAAAAAATGATGCAGAGGAGTAACCACCGAAAAGCTCTTTAAAAAAGAATGACAAAGCCAATTAAGCTTTGTTATTTCTATTAATTCTAAATATTCGATTTTTATATCATCATTAATTTACCTGAGGATGTAGTTGAGCAAGGGTCGGTAATAAAACCACTAATACTATAATAGCTCTTGCTTATTGATTATAAATAACCAAAAACAAGAGCTATCGATATAATACAATATTTTATTTCTTTTTAAGTGCTGATAAATAAGTGAGCAAGTCTGCCAATTCTTGTTTACTCATTGTTTCGTGCAAGCCAGAAGGCATCATTGATTCTGCTAATTCTTTTTTAGATTTTACATCACTGGTTTTAATCCGTTGCTTGATACCTGCAGGATATTTTAGGTCAATGTCGGTTTCTGTTTTGCTGGCAATAATGCCTGTTAATACGGAACCATCTTTCATGTTTAACTGCCAACTTTCAAATCCGAAACTAATACCTGCTGAGGGTTGAACAATGGCTTCTAAAAGTGATTCTTTAGGTAGTTTTGTTCCGATTTCTGATAAATTCGGTCCAAAATCATATCCTTCTTTATTAACCTGGTGACAAACAAAACAGTTGTTTTTAAACACTGCTTTACCCTTCTCACCGTTGCCTGTCAACGCTTCTAACTCTTTAATAGTTGGTACTTTCTTCTTTAGAACAGACTTAGATCCCTCAGGTAAAAAAGAAGTTGCTTCGGTATAAATCGCTCTCCGCCAAGCACCTTTTAAGCCATCAACATATTCAGGAATCATCTCTTTAGCAATCTGCTTATCCCGCAACAATTGCAATACTTTGTTTTCACCGCTCATGCTTCCACCCATTTTGTTGGCGGCTTTCACACGGATAGCTTTATTGTAAGAGGAAGAAAAGGCCACTTTTTGTAATATGTCGATTGACTGCTTACTGCCAACTCCTCCTAAAGCGGTAAGCACTTTCATGGTTTTGGCTGAATCACTATTATTAATTGCACTCTTTATTAATTCAGCTCCTTTTAAGTCTAATAATAAAGTGGCAGATTCACGCCCCAAGGGTTCGCCGGATTTTGCAATTGCCAGGTCAAGTACTTTTTGGCTTTCGCTTTTTAATTCATACCTGCGTACGAGGTCAATATATTCAGGTTTGCCGTAAACCGTTTTTAACACATCTGTAACTGCCTTTTTTGCAATCTCTGATTTTTGAACCGTTTTGTTATCCAGGTGATTCAGAACCAATTTATTAAGGTCTTGATTGTTGCTTTTATTGCCTTCAATCATGGCTAATAAATAGGTTGATTTTGCCGGACCAGTATTGAAATCAAAGGCTCTAAAATATCTTAATCGAGATTTAAGAGGTGCTTTTTCATCTCCAGCTAATTGTGCAAGGTAAGGGATAGCTTTATCTGTTCTTGAACGCCAAACGATATCTTTTCCAGCCTGATTTTTTAGAGGATTACCTACCATTTTATTGTAAACCGAAAAGCATGAATCCCATTGTCTATCTGCACCAATTCCTAGAGCTTCTAAATACCAACGATCTTTACCATCGTATTTATTAGCAAGTTCAGCCCATAATTTTGGCATTTCTGCTGATTTATTATGGCGCAAAGCGATGGCACATTCACGCCTAACTTGCGGATCAGGGTCATTCACTAGTTGAGCAACAACTCCACTTACATTTGAATTTGCTTGTCTTGCAGCCCGTAAACCCATCATTTTAAAATCAGGATTGTTTGACTTGATCGCTTGATTTATATATTTATCAGCTCCAGCTATCTTAGTCAGCACCCAAAAAGCACGGGCTTGCATGCGGGGATTCGAAGATGATTTCCAAACTTTTTCAAGTTCTGGAACAGCTGTCCCGCCAAGGCGTCTTAAAGCAACCCAAGCATGATGCCGCACTGCTAAGTTTGGACTTTGCAACGCTGCAACCGCCCCTTGTGCGGTAGTAAAATCTTGTTTCGGAACACTAAACTTCGATCCTTTTGGTGCAATACGATAGATGCGGCCTTTTTGTTGATCGCCAGCTTGATGACCGCCTACTCCTGGATCATACCAATCTGCAACAATTAATGAACCGTCTGGAGCAACACTCACATCTGCTGGTCTGAACCATTGATCACGTTCCCCTTTTAAAATATTAATTATTTCTGCAGTATATCCTGCGCCACTTTTCTTAACAGGATAAGAGCGAACCACATTTGGCCCAGGATCTGCATGAATGATTTGATTTTGAAATTCTTTTGGTAATAATGAACCTTCATAAATGACCATCCCGGTAGGAGAGCCTGCTCCAGTTTGTAATAAATTTGGAACTACGCCCGGATCATTCAAATGCCAATGACGGAATGGAATTGAATCTTCCATATTTGTACGATTAGCAGACCATGAAGCGCCTGTCATTTCATCTTTATAGCCATAGTTCCCATAATCCATTACATAATTAATCCTGGTAGATCGATTTCCATCATCATCGTTATCGCTTTGCCAAATGGTACCGTAACTATCTACAGCCAGTTCAAAGTTATTACGGAAGTTTTGCCCTAAGCATTCCACGTTTGTACCATCTGGGTTGCAACGAAACACCATCCCTTGGGTGTATTTATTAGGGCCAATCTCATCACCATCTTGATCTTTTACAGTGTTTCCGTTTTTATCTTTTAGTGTTTTACCTTCATTACCAAAGTTGAAGTAAAGCTTTCCATCTGGTCCAAATGTGAAGGTGTGCATTCCATGATCGTGTTGTTCACCACCCATTCCCTGGAACATGATCTCTTTACGATCAGCTTTGTCATCTCCATTGTCATCATAAAAAGCCCATACATAAGGGCTTTGAGAAATTAAAACACGATTTCCCAACACGCAAACTCCAAGTGGAGCATTTACTTCAGGTCCTTGATAAAACACTTTGGTCGTGTCAGCCACCCCGTCGCCGTTTTTATCCTCCAGAATGATGATACGGTCGCCTTTTACGGTTGTCGGATTTCCATTTATCTCAGGCCGATAATTATAAGCCTCAGTAACCCAAATTCTTCCACGCTCATCCACATCCATATTGGTGGGATTTTTTAGCATGGGTTCGGTGGCCACAAGCTGTATTTCCAGCTCAGGATTTGCTACTAAACCTCTTAATGCATTTTCAGATAAGTGCTTTTGATCTTCGGTTAAAGCAGGTAAGCTATCTTGAGTAGCTTTGTCTTTACTTTCAGAACTACATGACGTTATAAAAACGATTGCACTGAAAGAAAAATAGAAAAAGCTACTCTTAATAGATGAAAGAAATAAGTTATTTTTTATCATCTTTTGGTTTAAAATAAAATCGGGACAACGGATTAAGCAACATCACAAATCTGCACGCCTTGTTTTAAGGATGCAATTTTGTCTGGTCTTTTAGGAATAAATTCTTGTGCGACATACCCCTTAAAACCAGTTTCTAAAATGGCTTTCATGATGGCTGGGTAATTTAATTCTTGTGTATCATCTATTTCATTTCTTCCCGGAACACCGCCAGTATGATAATGAGAGATGTATTTGTTGTAATCTTTTATCGTGGCAATAACGTCGCCTTCCATAATTTGCATGTGATAAATATCATATAGCAACTTGAAGCGGTCAGATCCAACGGCATCACATAATGCTGCTCCCCAATTGGTATGATCGCATTGGTAATCTTTATGATTTACCTTGCTGTTAAGTAATTCCATTACCATCGTAACCTTATATTTTTCAGCAATGCTCATTAACCTTTTCAACCCGATAGCTGAGTTTTTTATTCCCTGATAATCATCAATTCCATTACGGTTTCCTGAAAAACAAATTATTTGGGTCAATCCTGCCGCCGCCGCTTTTGGAATAATTTCTTCATAACTTTTTACCAATTCATCATGATATTTTAAATCATTAAATCCTTGTGTAATTCCTTTTCCAGCTCCCCATGGCATGGCAGAAGTTAAGCCGTATTTTTTCAACGTTGGCCATTCATCAGGGCCTGTTAATTCGATAGATTGTAATCCTATTTTATTTGCTGCTTTACACAGATCCTCCAACGGGATTGACTCATAGCACCAACGACAAACTGAATGATTTACTTTACCTTTTAAGCCAGTTTCTAAAACAGCTTCCGCGGCTGAAATGCGGTTGGATAGGCTGGTGCCAACCAATGCAGCAGAAGTTGCAGCAGCCATTTTTAAAACGGTTCTCCTTGAGAAACCTTGATTATTGTGTTCCATGATTGGTTAATATCTATTAGATTGGTTTTAACTGTTTGTGAGATTTTTAAATTTACTATTATGGCTTAAAATGAGAAAATTATATTAGGTAGAGTTTTATACATTATTTATTTGGATAGAAGAGTGAGCGAATGTAAACCAACGCTTAATGTCTGTGTAATGCTATTTTAGCAATCATTAAGAAAAAAATAAGCTGCCCAGTGGGCAGCTTATTTTCGTTATGTATGTTAAATTAATACAATGGGTTTTGAACAAGTTTGCTGTTCTTGTTCATTTCATCAAGCTTTATTGGAAAGAAATAGAATCTTGGATTCCATGCTCTTGATTGTGCAGTAATGAGACTATAGGTTCTCACTGGCATAACTTTACCAGACGCATCCATAGTGCCATCAATACGCACACCTTGGCCATCCTGATATGCTAAAGGAGCGATTAGCCACCTACGAACATCAAAATAACGGTGATCTTCAAAAGCTAACTCTATGCGACGCTCATTTCTGTAACGCTCTACTAGTGCAGTCCCACTTTCTGTTACCGCTGGCATGCCCACTCTCGAACGAATCAGGTTGATGTAAGTCTTTGCCTCTGTTTCCTGCCCTAAACCAATACAGGCTTCTGCGTAATTTAATAGAATCTCTGTGTAGCGTATGTGGCGCCATGGTTGATCTTGTTTATTGAATTGAGCATTTAAAGTTGGATCAATAAATTTACGCATATAGTATCCGGAATAAGTGCCATTCCAGTCTTCAATCGAACTATTTCTGGTATCCAGACCGGCTTGAGTAGAACCATCCGGCTTTTTATAATATCCAGATTGAACAATCCCAATAGGATCTTTACCTGCAGCATCAGAAGGACGTGGCCTCCAAACGGCACCTTCATAATTGATGCTCGCATAGAAACGCGGATCACGGTTTACATATGGATCCGCTTTTTGAGCCGGGTTGGACCAACTGAATTTGGTTCCATCAGCCATTTCATAAGCATCAACCATTTGTCCTAAAGGAGTATTACTGCCCCAGCCATGCCAACCATTCGGAGTATTGTATAAACCAGGATTGTAACCATCCCAATTTTCCTCTATTTTTGGTGTGAAGAACCTAACGAAAATATCTTCTGAGGTTTCTTTGGAAATAAAAATATCAGCATAGTTTTTAGTGGCTGCTTGTGGTGTTGTAGGTGATCCCGGCTGGAAAAGACTATAAACTCCTAAATCCATTACCGCCTTGGCAGCATTTTTAGCCGCTTGCCAACGGGCAGTTCTATCTCCGCCAACATATCCAACAAGCTCTTTATTAACCCCACCGGCCCAAGCAGCATCCGAATTGTATAAATCACTAGCAGCATATAATAATACTCTTGATTTTAATGCTAGTGCCGCACCTTTGGTTGCACGCCCCTTGTTATTGCCAGATTGTACAAGTGGTAGCAAAGCAGCAGCTGAATCTAATTGAGAGGTAATATAGGTAATACACTCTGCGTACGTATTTCTAGGAACCTCAAAATTATCCTGAAGCCCATAAGCTTTTGTGATGATTGGAACACCGCCATACATCGAAACCAAATCGTGATATAAATAGCCTCTCAGAAAATAAACTTCCCCTTTCATAGCAGCTTTATCTTCTGCCTTGTCAAATGGAACTTTTTCGATGTTTTCGAAAAATACATTTGCAGCTCTTACAAATTGGTATTTATAAGCCCAATTCATTTCTCTTTGTCGGTTACCTGTCCAATAACTCATCTCAAAAATAGATAAATCACTTGGTGTGACTAAACTTTTAGTAACATTGCTGCTCCCAAAATCTGCATTATACATGGTTTCATCTACCATGGATGACATCATGATATTACTAAAGCCATGCGGAATGCCAAAATATATATTGTTTACAAAACTCTGTGCTAGAGCAGGATCACCCCAAACAGCATCTTCGGCGAACTTATCTAGTGGTTTTTGGTTAAGGAAGTCTTTCTTACATGATACAACACCTATTAATACAAGGGCAATCAATATTGAATTATATATTCTTTTCATGATATTTTCTCTAAAATCGATTAAAAAGTAACTGATAAACCACCGTTTATAATCTTTTGCAATGGATAACCTTGTCCGTTACCTGCACCCATTTCAGGGTCGAAGTCTTTCATGTCAGGGCTATAAGTTAACAAGTTATAAGCGTTGATATACACCCGTAAATTTTGAAGACCCAGACGTGAAATCATAGTTTTCGGTAGTTTATAGCCTAGTTCAATGTTTTTTAAACGGATATAATCTGTTTTGTGGAGCCAAAAGGTATTTCCTTGTCCAACCCAATATTCGTTACCCCTGTTAAAAGTTCTTGGACCAGTAGCATTTGGATTTTCAGGAGTCCACCTATTTTCAGCAAAGCTTGTCATGAAATTGCCTATTTCACCAGACTCTGTTGAAATATATTGTACTGCACCACTTGCTCCTTGCACTAAAGCTGCAAAATCAAAACCTTTATATTGAAGGCTCATGTTTACACCACCAGTAAATCTTGGATCGGCATTTTTGTCATTTCTTACCCGATCAAATGCATCGATTTTTCCATCACTGTTATAATCTTGAAATATGATATCACCCGGACGTGCGTTACTAAGGTGAGGATATGCATCCACCGCAGCCTGATCTTTAAATACCCCAATGGCCTGGTAATATAGACCGCTATTAGCATCACGTGGGTTTGAAGGTATTGGATGGCCTGTTGATTGTTGATAATCTGGAAAGCCAGCATTTTCATCCCAGTATAAAATCTCATTCTTTTGATAACCTCCATTAAAACCAAACGAATAAGTTAGGGCATTCGATTGATTGCTATAGTTTACGCTAAAATCAAATCCTTTATTTCCGACTTTACCTATGTTTTCTCTTGGTAACGTTAAACCAGCTGAAGTAGGAACGGACGCATTTCTCCACCATAAAATTTGTGAGCGCTTGTTATTAAAATAATCTGCTGTAACTGTTAACGCATTGTTTAAAAAACTTGCGTCGAAACCAACATTTGCTTGGTTTGCAATTTCCCAGGTTACCTCTTTGTTAGGTAACACTGTTTGGTACAATGCCGGGTTCTCCACACTTCCGTTCGTGATGTAGGGTAGGGGAGCGTTACCTGATTGGGCCTTGATTCCTCCTAAACTGTAGGTAGCAAGGTATTGCCATTCATCAATTTGGTCGTTACCTGTTTGGCCCCATGATCCTCTTATCTTTAACGAATTGACTACTTTTCCTAAGCTGTTTTTGAAAAACTCTTCTTCTGATAGCTTATAACCCACGGAAATACCAGGGAAGAATCCGAACCGTTTGTTTTCAGGAAATATATATGACCCTTGATATCTGAATACAAATTCGGCCAAATACTTTTGTTTATAATCATAGTTTGCCCTACCAAAGTAGTTTAACCGAGCTTGGGTATAAGCAGAACCGGTGTTAGACATGAACGGATCAGTAGCACCTGCAAATAGTTGATCAAGTAATGACGAATTGAAATTTTTACGGTATGCACTAAAATTGTCGCCTTTGCCTGTTATCTTTTCTATACCGGCCAAAAGTGTTATGCTATGGTTTGTCAGAAACTTTGTATCATAATTTACTAAGCCATTCAATAATACATTTTGTTTGTCTTCCATAAACTGGTTTAACGCAGGGCTATCAAAACCTCTTTTAGATTTTTGAAGAATAGGTTGGTTATTTGCGTCGAAACCATTCAATGAATATAAATACCAGGGAGTTTGCCAAGTTTTTTGGAAGCGGAAATTTTTGTCAAATGATGCATTTCCAGTTAATGATAATCCCTTAACACCAGGAATAATGATATTTAATTTTGCGTTGCTATTTAATACATATCGCTTGTCATGATCATAACCAGTAGCTTTTGTACTCACAACAACTGGGTTATCTCCATATTCAATGTCCGGTCCGGGAGTTCCGTCTGGCCAGTAAGCAGTCATCGTCGGTTTACCACGCATAACCATTCTAAAAATACTGCCGGCAGAACGAGTAGGGAAATTACGGTCTTCATTACGTCCGGCTATATCAAATGATAAGCTAATATTTTTGTTAATCTTTCCATCCAAATTGGTTCTGAAATCATATTGGTTGTACTTAGTGCCACTATTATAGTAAAAACCTCCCTGGCCTTTGCTGGATAGGGATACCAAATATTTTACGCTTTCGCTTCCTCCAGATATGGATAAGTTACCATAGTTTTGACCAGACCAAGGTTTCAAAACCTCATCAAACCAGTTGGTATTTGGATAATTCCACGGATCAGAGCCATCTGCAAATTTTTGAATTTGTTCGGTTGTATAAACCGGTTTGTAACCAGCCGGATCTTTATAATAGGCGATCTCATTAACCATGGCTGCATAAGTCGGTGCATCAGCCATACTAGGTAGTTTGGTTGGTGCGCCATAACCTTGATTAAAGCTTGCCGAAATAGTTGGCTTACCAACTTTGCCTCTTTTGGTGGTCACTAAAATTACTCCATTCGCAGCTTGGGCACCATAGATAGCTGCAGAAGCATCCTTCAACACCGATATACTTTCAATAGTGCTTGGATCAACTCTTTCCAACGAACGGCCAGGGATACCATCAACAACAACCAAAGGATCATTATTATTTAAAGTATTACTACCCCTAATCCTAAGCCGAGATCCATCAGCACCAGGTTCGCTACTTGGTGTAACAACCACTAAACCTGCCAAACGTCCTGCTAAGGTATTTGTTACATTCGTTGAGGGAGATTGAACCAAGTCTGTGCCCTTAATCTGGCTGACTGCTCCTGTCATTGTAGCTTTCTTTTGTACGCCATAGCCAACAACTACAACTTCCGATAAAGCCTGGCTATCAGATTTTAACGTTACATTAATGGCTGTTCTATTATTTATCGCAACTTCTAATGTGCCATATCCTATATAAGTAAATACTAAAGTGCCGCTTCCATCCGGTGCATTTACCGTAAACTGACCATTTATATCCGTACTTGCACCGATTGCTGTGCCCTTAATTTTAACACTTACACCAATTAAGGGTTCACCTTTTTCATCAGTCACTGTGCCTTTTATGGCTATTTTTTCTTCTTTTGATGTCGCTTCTTTTTCTTTTGCGTCGAAAGAGATGCTAACTAGTGTCGAAAGTGTATTGCTCAAAACAATGCGATCATTAATCGCTTCGTATGATATTCCGTTCGACTTGAAAAGTTTGTCAAGAACGCTACTCAACTTTTCCTGTTCGGCAGCCAATGAAATCTTTTGATCTACCTTAATTAAATCTTTACTATAAACGAATTTCACATTGGCGTCTTTTTCCAGTTTTTTCAAAACAAGATTCAACGTCTTCCCATCGGCCGAGATATTGACAGTTCTATTTAAAACAGACTGGGCAAGACTGTTCTCTGCAAACGAAATTCCGGTAAAAACAAGAGCAATTATTAATTGACTCAATGTAATCTTCATAATTGTGTACCAGTCAAAATGAATTGGTAAATAAATTTTCATAGTTTTGAATGTTTCTTTTAGTTAAAAATGAGACAAATAAACCCTTCTTACCTGCGATAATCAGGCATTAAAAGGAAAGGTTTTAGATCCGGGAGTGGTGATGACACTTCCGGATTTTCTTTTTTTAATGTGTTTTGTGATTTTACATAGAAGAGGTTTTAGTGGTTAGTATAATTGGGCTTATGTTAGTTTATGGTTTTTAAAATAATATCATCCTGGTTAATTTCATAAGTAAGGTTCAGCGATTTTCCAAGCATTTCTAAAATTGCCGGAAGACTCTGATCAGTAAAATCAGCATTTAACGTGTACTTCAAAATTTTCGAATCAGTAGTATGAATGTTAATCTTGAACTGTTTATTTAACGCTTGTATTACATCAAACATCTGAGTGTTTTCAAAGGATATGGTTTTCTTATTCCAGATCCGCATGATGGAAGCTTCTTTCTCTGGCTCCTTTATTAAAATTTTGTCGCTTTGTGAGTAGATTGCACGTTGAGCATGTAGCAAAAACAATTCTGATTTCTTTTCTTCAGGTATAGCAACTGAAACTCGGCCTGTAATAACAGAAACCTCGGTAGGAGAGTTGTCAAGTGCTTTTATCCGGAAACTGGTTCCTAAAACTCTCGTAATAACTCCTCCGCTATAGATAATAAATGGATGTTTTTTGTCGGGTTTTACATCAAAAAATGCTTCACCTTTCATTTTAACTTCTCTTAAAGCGCCAATAAATACTTTCGGATAAGTAATGTTGGAGTTCGGACTTAGCCAAACAACAGAACTGTCTGGCAACATTTGTTTTTGAATCAGCTGGGTATAATTGGTAACCGATAAATTTTCGGCTGCTATTTTTATATGTTTTGCCTCATGGCGATTTAACAAGATAAATCCGATAACTGCCAGAAATATAGCGGCTACCGCACTAAAGTAACCCCATAATGGACGACCCTTTTTGCCATTTATGGGTGAAATACTTGCTCCCTGATTCTCTATTGTCTGTATTTTATTTTTGATGCCGGCTAATAAACTCCCTTTAAGAGCAACTCGCTCATCCTCATTCAATGATAAAATAGGATCTATTTCATCATTGAATGAGTTATACCATTTGTGTACAATGGATAATTCTTCTGGTGTACAATCTCCTCGCAAATATTTTTCCAGAAGTTTTTGCGGTACAGAGTTTTTCATTTAAAATTCATTTTTAAAGGTTTAATGTAACCATCATGATTAAATCCCAGAGGGTGATTTTAAATCATGATGGACTCATTAAGGTTTATTTTGGTACAAGCTAATATTGGGGGTCTTAATAGTATTGACAGTTTGCTAAGCTTCAACCCCTACTTGAATTGTAAATATTTTTATGAAGCATATTTTTGGCTTGAAATAATTCAGGAAACGTAAGGAACGATGCCAATAACTCCTGTTCGCTTAAAATATTGCAAATAAATAAATCATGAATATTTGATAGGACAGGAGCGTTAACGATTGAAGCGATATCCTTTTTGTCCACGTGGGTTCAGGAGGAGGGAGATAAAAAGATTTAGCGAAAAGCGTGTTAAAACGCCCAATATTCATTAATAAAAAAAACTTCACTAAGTTATTGCGATAACTTATTTGTTGACTTTTAGAAGTATACACATTAGTAACGACGAAGTGATTAAGTAGAGCGATTATAATAGCAATGAGGCAATGCGACTGATGTCAGCCAGGCCAACCCTTAAACGCCTTATTGCTTTAGTTAAATGGTTCTCAACCGTTTTTTCAGAGATGCCTAAAAACTCAGCAATTTCTCGGTTGCTTTTGTGCTCTTTTCTGCTAAGCTCAAAAACAGACCTGCATTTTTCTGGTAATTGGCTAATTTCTTTTTGGATATTCCTGTTCAAATCATTCACTAAAATGATGTCTTCCGTAGAAGTATCGGAATTGTTAGATACTAGCATTAAAGATTCTTTATGATTTTCTCTGATAGTTTCTTTATAGATATGATTTAAAACTCTATATCGTACAGCGGTAGAAAAGTATGCTGCTATAGATCCTTCAATTTCTAACGTTGAACGTTTAAACCAGATGGAAGTGAATAGATCCTGTACAATTTCTTCCGCCGTCTCTTTGTTTCGGATGCGTTTATATGCTGCGGAGTATAGGTTCGACCAATGGCGGTTAAAAATTTCTTCGAAAGCATCCGCATGATCCTTTTTAAGGAAATCCAAAAGTTCTTTATCAGAAAGATTCTCCAAATTTGGCATGCTCAATTAAAAATTAATTATTAACTCAATAAAAGTTATTAGCAAGCACAGTACATGCTTGCTAATAATATATTATATGTTATAAGTACTAAACGTTTATTAAGCGTTTATTAAATAGTTAATACATGATGCAGGCAACATCAATGCAGTTTTATAATTGGTTTAATTAAATAAAGAAACGAATAATTTTTATAAATGTCAAACCGACAATAAAAAATAATTCACCCGCAATAAGTATAGATGGTTATTGATACAAGTAATTGATTGGTAGCTATTTTATAGCTGTGTAGTTTTGATGTTTTCGATGTTTTAAATTTTTAATTCAGCAAATTGCCTTTATAATTCAGCAAATTAAAATTGCAACCAGTTGAATAAAAATAATATTTTGGAATTTTCAATGTTAATTTAGGATACCTGCTTGCTAGTATATTTAATGGCTATATGTGTTTGTTTTTTGTAGGAGCTTTGTAAAAATGGAATTACTTTTTTCATAAAGTTGGCTTTTTTACTACTTTTGGGCACATGGCAAAAGAATTGTTTAAAAACTTTTTCTGTTTTATATTTCTTTTCATCTTTTTTGCGAAGATGGTAATTTCAGTTGCCCCAATTGTAGCTAGTTTTTTAGATTCTAAATCTGTTTACAGTGTTATTATGCAAACAGAAATTGAAGATGATTCTTCAAACGAAACACATAAATTTAAAAAAGAGGTTACCAAAGAATTTTGCCATCCTGCCTATTCATTCACATTTATTGACTCTGGTGAGCTTGCAGCAGTAAAGCTGATTGCTTTGAAGGTTGAAGCACATTGTCAGACCTTTTATCCCACTGTTCCCACTCCACCACCTAATGTTTAAATAATCTTCTTGTTTATTATTGGTCGCTGTTTTCAGTCGGCCTGAATTTCTTTTGATTTATTTATTCATTAATCTTATTTATGACAACTTTAGGTTCGTCTGCTTCGTCGTGGAATATTAAAAAGTATTTCCTGCCCAAAAATTTAAAGCGGGATTTCCCGGCAAGTATTGTAGTTTTTTTAGTTGCCTTGCCTTTGTGTTTAGGAATTGCACTTGCGTCAGGCGCTCCACTTTTTTCTGGCTTATTAGCTGGTATCATTGGTGGTATTGTGGTTGCCTCCGTAAGCGGATCACAGTTAAGTGTGAGTGGGCCGGCTGCCGGTTTAACAGTAATTGTACTAACATCTATTGGTAAATTAGGCACTTTCGAGGCTTTTTTACTTGCCTTGGTACTTGCAGGTTTATTCCAGATACTATTAGGAATTTTAAAAGCAGGTACAATTGCTAATTACTTCCCTTCAAGCGTGATAGAAGGTATGCTGGCTGCAATTGGTATTATATTGATACTGAAACAACTGCCGCATGCGGTTGGGTATGATGCAGATTTTCAGGGAGACGAAAGTTTCAGTCAAACCGGTAATGAGAATACTTTTTCTGCTATAACCAGCGCCTTAAGTAAAATCAATTATGGCGCAGTTATTATTAGTGCGCTTTCACTGATGATTTTAATTTACTGGCCAAAGGTTAAGAAATTAAGTATGGTGCCTGCCGCTTTACCTGTTGTTATATTAGGTATTGTTCTTACAAAAGTTTTTCAAAGTACCACCTTTTCTCTTTCTGCAGAACATTTGGTTAGCATTCCGGAAGTGGGATCATTTAGTGAATTTAAAGCACTGTTTACTTCTCCTGATTTTTCCAGAATTGGTGATGAGGATATTTGGGTGGTAGCTGCAACCATCGCGATTGTAGCAAGTCTGGAATCGCTGTTGAGCTTGGAAGCCGTGGATAAAATTGACCCCATAAAAAGGGTTTCGCCAACCAATAGGGAGCTGGTTGCTCAAGGCGTTGGAAACATGACCAGTGGTTTATTGGGTGGTTTGCCTTTAACAGCCGTAATTGTTCGCTCATCTGCAAACGTCAATTCTGGCGGCAGAACGAAAATGAGCGCTATATTTCATGGTGCCTGGTTACTAGTTGCCTTATTACTAATTCCTTCCTTAATTAATTTAATTCCATTATCGTGCTTGGCAGCGATTTTACTCTTAACGGGATACAAACTCACAAAAGTTGCTTTGTTTCAAAAAATGTGGAGCAATGGTAAAGATCAGTTTATACCGTTTATAGTAACTGTTGTTGCGGTGGTTTTAATTGACCTGCTAAAAGGTGTGGCTATTGGAATGTTGGTAGGAGTTTTTTATATCCTTCGTACCAATCTTCGAAATCCATTCTTTTATAAAATTGAAAGCAACGGCGATAAGAAAGTGATCCGGATACGCTTAGCTGAAGAGGTATCATTTTTAAATAAAGCGGCCATTCAATACACGCTAACCCATTTGCCCAAAGAATCTACCGTAATTATAGATGGCAAAAGTTCCAGATACATAGATCCTGATGTGCTGGAAATTATTCACAATTACAAACATAATGCATACACAAAAGGTATTATAGTTCTGCTTGAAAACATTCAAGATAGATACGATGTACCTCAGCTAAAAGAATTGCTTTACAAACCTGCTAATCTTTAATACTCATGGAAACGTTAACACAACAACATAAAGAAAATAAAAATAAATCGTCTCAACCTAAACACACCTACGAACAACTTTTGAAGGGTAACAGTGATTGGGTGAAGAATCAAACAGACAAAGACCCTCAATATTTTGAAAAGCTAGCCGCAGGGCAAAGTCCGGAAATATTATGGATTGGCTGCTCAGATAGCCGGGTACCGGCAAACGAAGTGACCAATACTAAACCTGGAGAGGTTTTCGTACACCGGAACATTGCCAATGTTTGTAATCATAGTGATATGAACATGCTTAGTGTATTAGACTATGCGGTGAATGTTTTAAAAGTAAAGCATGTAATTGTTGCTGGTCATTACGGTTGTGGCGGTGTTGCTGCGGCCATGGGGAATAAACAACATGGTATTATCGATAACTGGCTGCGCCATATTAAAGATGTATATCGCTTGCACGCTCATGAGCTTGACCTGATTTCTGACAATGCGCTGAGGGCAGACCGATTAGTAGAACTGAATGCCATGGAGCAAGTTTTTAATCTGTGCAAAACAACAATTATTCAAAATGCCTGGAAAGAAAGAGATGACCTGGAAGTGCATGGTTGGGTAATAAATATCAGAACAGGCTTAGTAAAAGATTTAAATATCAGCTGTAGTAATACCGATAACTTAGGAAAAATTTTTGCTTTAGAAACCATAGCCGAAAAGGCGGCAACACAAGTATAGAGCACATCTCAAAGTTTGAAGCCCGCTAGTTTGGCAGCTGCAAAATGCAAATAAAAAAATCACGTTTGATGGCTTAACACTGCCATTGACCGTGATTTTTTATTGATTTCCAAATTTTTAATTTTTGGAGCTAGTGAAATTGTTTATTGGATGAGATAAATGAATACTCGGTAGACTATTCTATACTTTAAGTTTGTAAAACAATTTTGGGTATTTTTGTTCAGCATTATTGCTGTTTGAATTTCATTACCGTTCCATGTCAATCAAATCCAAAGGTATTTTGGAAGAAAAAGTTAAGCTTCATCCTCGAAATAAACATCGGTTTAATTATGATTTTCCCAAGCTTATTGATAGTTGCTCAGAACTTAAAGAATTCGTTTTTCTGAACGATTTTCAAAACCAAACAATCGATTTTAAAGATCCGAAAGCTGTAAAAATTCTTAATAAAGCTTTGTTGAATGTTTACTATGGTATTTCACTTTGGGATATTCCTGAAGGGTACTTGTGTCCTCCAATCCCCGGAAGGGCTGATTACCTACATAACCTAGCAGATTTGCTAGCTGCCGATCATCAAAATGTTATCCCGAAAGGCAAACATATACGCGTTTTAGATGTAGGTGTAGGCGCCAACTGTATTTATCCAATAATTGGCTTTAAGGAGTATGGTTGGAGTTTTGTAGGTTCAGACATAGATGATTTGGCTATCCGGTCTGCGAAAAATATAGTGAACGCTAATGTGCTTTCAAAAGCGATCGATATAAGAAAGCAAGGCTCACAAGCTCATGTTTTTACTGGAATTATTACCCCAAAAGAACAATTCGATTTAACATTGTGTAATCCCCCCTTTCATTCTTCATTAAGCGAGGCACTTGCTGGCACGCAGAGAAAATGGAAAAATTTAGGCTCTAAAAATCAAGTTGATAGCACTTTGAACTTTGGGGGACAAAAAGCAGAACTTTGGTGCGAAGGTGGGGAAGAATTATTCTTGAAAAACATGATTGATGAGAGCTTATTGTTTTCCAAAAACTGCTACTGGTTTTCCACTCTTATATCTAAAAAAACAACCCTCCCGAACGCTTATAAACAGCTTAAAAGAGTTGGAGCTACAGATGTTAAAACATTAAACATGGCTCAAGGTCAAAAAATTAGTCGCTCGCTTGTATGGACTTTTCTTGACAAAGCCGAACAGGAGAATTGGCGTAAAATGCGTTGGAACTTATAAACCCTTTTGTTAAATCTATCACTTTATTATTAAAACAACAGCAAAATCGATTGCCAATTTCTTTTTATATTAGCGATCATTTATAAATTACAATCTTTATAATTGGGCCTCATAATTTGCAACTTTTCTATATAATGTCTGTACAATAGCGTCTACTTAAGCTTTATTTGATTCAAGCCAAATTTAAGTCTTTACTGATTTAACCCTTAAATAACATAGCTTTAAAAACTTTCTACGAAGGATGTGTGGTAAACTGAATGCAAAGATTTCTGATATATTGAAAGTATTTCTGGTATTCATAGTTTCTCTTTTTCCTGCGGTACTTTGTGCTCAACAACGAAACGTAAAGTTTACTCACCTAACAAATTTAGATGGCTTATCACAAAGTTCCGTCGAAGCATTTTTAAAAGATAAGCATGGCTATATGTGGTTCGGTACACAAGAGGGCCTTAACAAATATGATGGCTATAAATTCACTGTATACCGTTATAAAGCGAGCAATGGTGATGTTTTTTTCGGAGGCGAAAACGAATTTAATGCATTTAACCCGGCAACATTGCCAGAAAATAAAGTGATACCGCCTGTAGTAATTACTGATTTCCAATTATTTAATAAGCAAGTGGTTGTGGGTTCCAAAAACTCACCACTTAAAGAGCAAATCTCTGAAATAAAAGAAATTACACTCAGTTATGATCATTCTGTAATCACTTTTGAATATACAGCATTGAATTTTACCGCCAGTTCGCAAAACCAATATGCTTATACACTGCTTGGATTTGATAAGGGATGGAACTTTGTAGGATCTGCCCGGAAAGCCACATACACTAATTTAGACCCAGGTGAGTATATATTTGAAGTAAAAGCTACCAATAATGATGGCTTATGGAATAATGAGGGAACCGCTTTAAAGCTAATTATTTTGCCCCCATTTTGGATGACATGGTGGTTCCGAGTCGCATTTTTTCTTTTCATAATAGCAATTATTTATGCGGTTTATCATTTTAGAATCCAGTCTATAGAAGCTAAAAGGCTGCTGCTAGAGCAACAGGTTCAAGCTCGTACCAAAGAGGTGTTATTGCAGGCACAAAACTTGAAACACGTTAACCAGGAACTTCTTAAAACCAATGCAGATTTAGATAGTTTTGTTTATAGTGCTTCTCATGATATGCGAGCTCCACTTACTTCAATTTTAGGTCTTGTTAATTTGATTAAAACTAAAGTCAACCAAAATGAAGTACTTGAGCTGCTAGGTTTAATGGAGGTTTGCGTTCATGGTTTAGACACCTTTATTAAAGATATTATCCACTTTTCTAGAAATTCCAGAACGGGAATAGAATATGGAATTATAGATTTCGACGAAGTTATTTCATGTTCTATCAACCAGTTGAGGTTTATGGAAGAGGCTCAGAAAATCAACATTACATACGCTGTTTATGGAAATGATGAATTCACTTCTGACAAGAAAAGAATAGCAGTGATTATCAATAATTTACTATCAAATGCCATTAAGTATTGCGATCCGGAAAAGCCAAATCCGCAAATTAATATAAAAGTCACAAAGCACGAAGGTTTCGCTCGACTAGAAATTAAAGACAACGGTCTGGGTATTTCACCTGAAAATTCTACTAAGATATTCGATATGTTTTATCGGGCGGCGGCTAAAAAAACGGGTGCCGGCTTGGGGCTTTACATCGTTCAAGAAATATTAACTAAACTTGGCGGAAGCATAAAAGTACATTCTATACATGGACAAGAAACAGTATTTATTGTAGATATTCCGCAATACAAAGAGGCACCTGTTTTAATCAATTAATTTTAATTTGGGCGTTCGAGCGGGTTTTCCGTTGCAATATTTTTGCAGGTAGGGGCAAAAATGATTTTCACTACAACCCCTAACGCTCTAGCATCTCTTTTAAAAACAGACAATTGCTACCTAGTACTAATTAAGCAATCACCAACCGCTATTTAATCCATTTATTAACGCACGATGGTATTTCTCTTTATCAAAAGAATACAAATTAGGTGCTTTATGTGCACCACCAGTCTTTTTTTCATCAAGTTTTACCAAAATATCGTACGAAAGTATTCTTCTTAAAAAATTTCGACGGTCGAGTTTTTTGCCCAAAATCGTTTCATACAGAGCTTGAAGTTCCGGAATTGTGAACTTTTCATTTAATAAATTATACCCAATTGGCTCGTTGTTAAGTTTTGACCGAAGTACTTCCATTGCTTTATTGATCATTTCTTTATGATCTAAAATCATTGGCGGTAAGTCAGAAACATCTTTCCATTCACATGCTTCTGATAAATAATCAACTTGAGGCATAGTATTAGAAAAATCTACTAAGGCATAATATCCCAGGCTTAAAAATCGCTGTAGCAAAAATGATGCATCGTCATAATCTTCTTCCAGGAACGTTAAAGCCTTGATGTTTAGCTTTTTGTTGTTCCTTTTTTTAGATCCGAAAAGGTGAAATTGCTTCAAAAAAATATTCTCAAGCCCGGTTCTGCCCTTTAATACTTGGATAGCTGCTTCGTCTACGTCTTCATTTTTATCCACAAACCCGCCAGGTAACGACCACTCATCGCAATATTTTGGCTTAAGTAAAAGTACCTTCAATATATTATCATGAAAGCCAATAATCACACAGTCTACAGAAAATCCGGGATGTAAATTTTCTCCATTATTCGAAATTACATTAACATTTTGCTTGCTCACTCAATTACATTTTTTCCTAAAATAAAAAATATATCTCTTGAAATCTAAAAAATCTCTTGATTACTTGTTGATTAAAATCCTTGAAAAATCAACTGTAATTTACTTATCTATTAATCATAATACTAATCACAAAAAATGTTCAATTTTTACTTCAGATGCTTCAGCTTGGATTGCGGACCAGCGATCGTACATGATAAACATTGGCGCATCTTAACTAAACATCAAACCAGCAACCAAATTCAAATTAGATCACAAACTTATAGCTGCATGACTACAAAAGTGTTAAGCTCGCAGGTAACTATTCAGGAATTGAAGGGTAACGATAACGAACCCCCAAATTTCATTTATTTGTACAAAAGAAACTTTTTAAACATCTCTATTATTCACAAGTAACTTTCAATAATAAAAATCCGTAAAGAAAGCTTATAAAGGTTTTCAAAATGAATAAAAAAAATATAAGGGAAACTAATCACTATGTAGTTTTCAGAATCGGCGCAGACACAGATATCAAGAATGGTCGTATCAAAATGGTAGAAAAAACGTTGAAATTAATGGAAACAAAAGAAGATTATGTAGCCTGTCTGGCTCTTTTGGATGCGTTAAAATATCAAGAGAATATAACCTTATCAGCATAAAAAAAGAGACTGTCAAATTGACGTCCCTTTCTTTTTTTCTGAATAAATGATATTAAACTAAGCGATCCCCATTTCTATTCAAGTTAGTATCATCGTCTAAATCATCATCGTAGTCATCATTTGATGATAGACGTGAATTTTCAAGTCGATCACTTTCGCTTAAATTCTCAACATCCACTTCTGTACTGCGTACCGTATCGCGAATCGTTTCTTCTCTTTCTTCTACATCTTTATTCAAAGATATTTCTTCTTTTACCCAAGCTTCTTTTTCAACAACCGGAACTTCTTTATGTTCTGTCATTTCGATTGTCCCTTCTTTAAAGGTATTAAAGTCGGCGTCAGTAGCTTGTCTGTTAACTGGGTTACGTTCTACATTTACACGTTCCGTACGCAGTCTCACATTTTCTTCAACAGGTTTTTCTACAATTCTACTCCTGATACGTGCACCACCACTTTCAACTTCCCGTTTTCCTACTTCTAAGTTTTCTTCTATAATAGGGATAGAACGTGCTGTTGTATCATCGGTATTATCTGTATCCGTAGTCCTGTCTGATAAATTAGAACCAGACAAATTAGTTTTGTTATAGTCTCTATCTGTATCCGATAAGTTTGATCCTGAGTTTGAGCGGTATTGACTTGCTCTTTCATCAACATTTACTGCTCCGTATTCATCTAACAAATCTGCCGCAAGCTCAGCCTCATCTTCTGAACGGGCATGTACAGTTACTGTAACGCCTCTTTTTGCAACTTCAGCGTATTTAGAAGTATTGTCATCATCGTTTCCAAACAATGACCCGAAAAAATTACTGATGCTATGACCAAAACTGTCATCGTCATCATCATTAGAACTTGAATTTGTGTTACTTGTAGTACCGCGACTAGCAATATCTACATCCTCTCTGTTGAAGCCTCTGTTACAAAGGTTTTGTACAGCTTGCTGTGCTTCATTTTCGTTGTCGAAAATTCCGATTACTGTTTGTGACATAATGTTTCTCCTTTGGTTTTTTATTGTTAATTTATTGATTAGATGACTGGTCTGGATTTAGTCTGTTTACAATTATTTCCTCTTTTTTTAAGGTCTCTTCTTTGTGCTCAGTCGTATTTTTTTGTCTTTTGGTGATATGAAGTTCTTCCACCAAAACAAGTTTTTTTTCAACCACAAGCACTTCTTTCAAAACAGAAATAATAGTTTTATCGCCCTCTTGCCGAATGGCTTCAGGAGTACTTTCAACGAACCGATTAATCGAGATTCTCTCAACATCTACCTCGTCTTCTACTATGGGTATGTCAACTGTTACTGGCTCACTGTGAACTTTTTTAGTGAAAACTACTTTGCCTGTTTCAATTTTTTCTTTGCCGATAGAAAGCCTTTCTTCAATTACTGGGATGGTAACTGGATTATTATCAGTTAAATCATCAGCAGAAAATATCTGTTGATTATTTTCATTGGTTTGGTTCTGATTCATAGCCTTATAGCTTCTAATTTCAGTAGTTAATACTTGCAATAGCTAAGCCAATGGACCTGTATGTAACAAAGAAAATTCAATTTTTTGTGCAACTATTTTGAGTGTTAAACAGGGGAAAATCAATAAGGATATCGATTGTTTAATTGAGCAACCATACCTAGATTCTTAAAATTACCCTCTTACAAAACCAACCAATATGCTGTTGTCTCATTTACGCATGTCTCCGTACTCATATCTAAATAAAATGAATTGACAGTTGATTTGTTGAGCAGGGAATCTTTTTTCGCTAGCTTTACAAACTTGTAAAAAGCAATATGCTATTTTCTCATTACGCATTATTTCAATACTCATATCTAAGTAAAAATGAAAGACTATAAAAAGTACTTTTTTATTCCTGCACCTCCAGAAGATGTTTACAAGGCATTAACTCAACCGTTAACATTAACATTATGGACGGGTTCTGAGGCGGTAATGAGTACAGAACCTGGTTCAGAATTTTCTTTGTGGGATGAAAGCATTATTGGTAAGAATTTAGAGTTTGTTGAAGATAAAATGATCATTCAACAATGGTACTTTGGAGACCAGCCGGAAGAATCCATTGTGACCATTATCCTTCATCCTGATAAGAAAGGAACTTCGGCAGAATTAAGACATACCAACATACCTGATGATGATTATGATAATATGGTGGCAGGCTGGAATGAAGATTATTTCGGTAGTCTCCAAGATTTTTATCAAGAATAATATTTATCAGTTTTTTGGGCTCCTTCAAAGCCAGTAATAACCAAAACGGTGTATAAATTTCAATGAAAATACATTTCTGGGCGTTCGGGCGGGCTTTCCGTTACAATCTTTTTGCCCCCCTCACTCTAAGCCCGTTGAAGAGGGCAAAAAGGATTTTCACTTCACTCCCTAACGCAAAACCTAGCATTTGTATAAACACATTCTAGAAAATGCCTTTCTAAGCCTGAATTATTCATCATTAAATAGAACTCGGTTAATAACTAATACAAAACATCCTTCTAATTTCTAACACGCCTTTTTGGCTTAAAGGAAAACTAGTTCCATAAATCGCCAGTTAATGAATGTATTATACTTTAAAATGGAGATTTAAGCATATAAGTGGATTGTTTCAGGTTCATGCAAAATAGATTTTGTTTACCTCCATAAAGATAGTAGAAGCCGAATCATCTAAAGCTGGGATATAGGTGGATGTTATGTGATTTATTTCTTCACGATCAAACTACAAAACCGGCTTAGGAATCAGTCAGATCAGGTTCATAATCAGGCAGGCAGACGCTTTAACAATTGCAAACAGCTTTCCGCCGATCTTATTTTTAATTTCTATTTTATTGTATTAAAAGACTAAACCAAATTCAGGTCACTTGCGTAGAAAAGCAATTGCTTATAGAATGGGGCATAAAAACTTTCGTTTAACAATTTTATAATTAAATTGTTTTAAAAAAAGTTAATGTTACCGTTTTAATATTTTTTTCCAACATACATATTCGCTATTATTGGTCTTTTAAAACTCATTCATGTTTAAACTCTCTTTTCAGCAACAAATTCTTGGCGGCTTCATTGCCTTTCTTTTGTGTGGATTTTCCCTGGCAGTTATTTCGTATAACAGTGTCAATACCTTACAAGATGCCTCGAGTTGGGTGGACAATTCTCAAAAAGTCTTAGCCGCCACGGCTCGAGTTCAACAATTGTTAACGGATTCAGAAACTGGTGAAAGGGGATACGTTTTAACGGGACAAGAAAGTTTTCTGGAGCCGTATAACCGGTCTTCCGGTGTTGTAATACCAACCGTTCAGGATTTAAGAAAGTTGGCTTCTGATAATCCTTCGCAGGTTAGCCGTGTTGATAGTTTGAATTTTTACGCTAATCAAAAGCTTTCGGAAATTGCTAACATAATTAAAGCAAGAAATGAAGGTGGACTACTGGGTGGGCAGCAAAGAATTATGAGTAATCAAGGTCGAGTAATAATGGCCAAAATTAATAGCATTATAATCGAAATAACCAATGCTGAAAATAAATTATTGGTAATCAGAAAAGCTAAAAGTGTAGACACCGTAATTAGCACCTCTGTTATTATTTTTATTGGATCGGTTATCGAAATAGCCATCCTTATATTATTGTTAACCTTCATCAGAAGTACTTTTAAAGAACAAAAAAGTATAGAACAAAGAGTATTACAGGCAAATGATAAATTAAAAGAGATTTCTGAAGAGAATGCTACCAAGAATTGGATATTAACAGGCTCTTCTTCTTTGGACAGAACCATCAGAGGAGAGATTAACATCAATCAACTTGCTACCAAAATTATTAATGAGCTAGCGAAGCATGTAGATGCTCAAGTGGCTACCATCTACTTAATGGATAGTACCAATGAAAGTTTAAAACTTTCAGGGAGTTATGCCTTTACCTATAGAAAACATAATAACAATACCATTCATATTAGTGATGGCATGATTGGCCAGGCTATTTTTGAAAAGAAAGCAATTGTATTTAACAATCTACCTTCAGATTATGTCAAAGTAACATCAGGCTTAGGTGAAGCTGTTCCACATAGTTTATTGATACAACCGTTTTTGTTTGAAGGAGAGGTAAAAGGTGTAATGGAATTTGGCTTTGCAAATCCGATTACTACGGAAAAAATGGAATTCATTGAAATGGTTGTAGATGCCATTGGAGTTGCTTTTAACACCGCTCAATCACGAGTACAATTGCATCAACTATTCAACGAAACTCAACAACAATCAGAAGAACTTGAAACTCAACAAGAAGAGCTCCGCACAACCAACGAAGAATTAATGCGTAAAACGCAGTCTCTTCAAGCTTCTGAAGAAGAGCTACGGGTACAACAAGAAGAATTACGTCAAATTAATTCTGAACTCGAAGAAAAAGCGGAACTACTAGAGGAACGTAACCATGCGGTTGAACAGGCTCGCGAAGCAATTGGTCAAAAGGCAGAAGAACTTGAACAAACTAGTAAATACAAATCAGAGTTTCTTGCTAATATGAGTCATGAATTGCGTACTCCTTTAAATAGTATCCTGATTCTTGCCCGGATTTTGAAAGAGAATAAGAAAAATAATTTGAATGACGAACAGATTAAATACGCAAGTGTAATTCAAAATGCAGGTAGTGATTTGCTTACCTTAATTAATGATATTCTTGACCTTTCTAAAATTGAATCAGGTAAAATAGACCTTACCATTGAGGATGTTGAAATTGTAGAAGTAAGAAGAGATATTGAATTGTTATTTAATGAAGTAGCTAATAATAAGAAGATTCAATATGATATAAATATAGGTGCGTCGGTTCCTCCAAAATTTGTTTCAGACCGTATGCGTTTAGAGCAAATTATTAAAAATTTATTATCAAACGCATTCAAGTTCACCCCAGAAAAAGGTGCCGTATCCTTAAATATTGATTTGGCACCAGTTGATACGGCATATACTAGCTCGAATTTAGCCGGTTCCTCAGACAATCCGATACTTGCGTTTGCTGTTAAAGATACTGGTATCGGTATCCCTTTTGATAAACAGAAAGCTATTTTTGAAGCATTCCAACAAGCAGATGGTTCTACTAGTCGCAAATACGGTGGTACTGGTTTAGGGCTATCTATTAGCAGAGAATTATCGAATATTTTAGGTGGTGAAATCCAAATCACCAGTGTTCCTAATGAAGGAAGTACATTTACTTTATTCCTTCCTGTAGCTTATCATCAAGAATATGTTTTAGAACCAGATACTAGTGAGGCAATAGAAAGACCGTCTTTTGCGAGTAGTGCAGCACCAGCGCCAGTTCCAGTTTCGGCCCCCGCTCCACATATAGCTAAGGCAGGATCAGCCGCTGTGCCACCAGCGTTCAGACCAGCACCAATTCCTGTGATGATACCTGTTATGGACAACAAGGAGCATATCATGTTAATTGTTGAAGATGATGCCAATTTTGCCGATATTTTGAAAAATTATGCAGTTGAACGTGGCTTCAAGCCAATGCTCGCAGACACGGGAGACAAAGGCTTAGAAATGGCCTTTGAGTATTTGCCAGATTCAATTATATTAGATATCATGCTTCCGGGTATGGATGGATGGTCTATTCTTAAAAAATTAAAAGAAAATCCTAAAACTAAAAATATTCCTGTTCATATGATGTCTGCCGGTGATGGCGGATTAACTAAAGCTAAGAGTGAGGGTGCGATCGGATTCCTTAAAAAACCGGTAGAAAAAGAAAAACTGGACGAGGCTTTCGATAAGTTAACTAGCAACGAATTCTCATTAACTAAGGTGTTAATTGTAGAAGATCATGAAATTCAAAGCGAAAATCTAAGAAGACAATTAGCAGATCATGATGTTCAGGTTATCCAGGCATTTAACGGAGAAGAAGCTTTAAATTCATTGAGAACTCAAGATGACTTTGATTGCATTATATTAGATGTAAATCTTCCAGATATTTCGGGATTAGATCTATTAGACAAAATTAAAGCAGACTCGAAATGGATTGAAATTCCTGTGATTATCAATACAGCCATGGAGATGGATAAGGATAGCATGGCAAGGGTAATGAAACATACGCATGCCATGGTTCTAAAAAGCAGCAGATCAAATGACAGGCTGTTAGATGAAGTGAACTTGTTCATGAATAAAGTTAAAAATGATGATAAGGAAGCATTCAATCATCATCCATTTCCTAAAAAGGTTAAGCCTATAATCACACTTGAAAAAGCGTTAGTCAACAAATCTGTTCTTATCGTTGATGACGATATGCGTAATATATTCGCCTTATCATCTGCTTTACAAGGTTTTGAAATGAACATCGAAATTGCAATAAATGGTTTGGATGCATTAAAGAAATTAAATGATAGGCCAAATACAGATATTGTATTAATGGATATCATGATGCCTGAAATGGATGGCTATGAAGCAATGCGGGAAATAAGGAAACAGGAACGTTTCTCTAAACTTCCAATCCTGGCTTTAACTGCTAAGGCAATGAAAAATGACCGCGAAAAGTGCATTGAAGCTGGAGCAAATGATTATGTTTCTAAGCCGGTAGATATTGATAAGTTAGTCTCTATGATGAGGGTTTGGTTAAGCTAATAGCTAGAAATTAATGAATACTATAGTAGATATTTTATCATTTGATCAGCTGGAAGATATTGTTGGCTTAATACAAAAGGTTTATGGCTTCAATTTCTCTGGGTATTCTCGAGCCTCTTTAAAAAGGCGTGTAATGCGAGTGATGCAATTAAAGAATTACTCAGTTTATGATTTAAAGTCAATTTTAGTTAATCAACCTGAGTTTTTCGATTACTTTTTAGCAGAGGTGACAGTAAACGTTACCGAAATGTTCCGTGACCCAAGTTTCTTCAAATCAGTAAGAGAAAATGTATTAGCATATTTGGCTTCATATCAGCACATCAAGGTTTGGAATGCAGGCTGTTCTACCGGAGAAGAGGTTTACGGCTTTTCAATTATGCTTGCGGAAGAAAATCTGTATGATCGTTCCTTCATTTATGGTACTGATATCAATCCTCAAGTCCTTGATTTCGCTAAAAGGGGTATTTATGATTTGAAGAAAATGAAATTGTATTCTGAAAATTATTTGGCCTCTGGTGCAAGCCGAAGTTTATCTGATTACTACCTGGCTAAGTATGATGCTGCTTCTATTCATAATGAATTAAAGAAGAATATATTATTTTCGGTACACAACTTGGTTTCTGATGGCGTTTTTAATGAGTTTCAGATAATTTCTTGTAGAAATGTCTTAATATATTTTAATGCGGAGTTACAAGAAAAAGTGTTGAGACTATTTTATGACAGCTTGTGCCCTTTAGGCTTTTTATGTCTGGGTTCTAAAGAGGCTTTAAGAAATGATGACTTAATTAAAAAGTTTAAAGTTGTAAACAAAGCAGAAAATATATACCAAAAAATTGCTTAGGATAACCCCCAATATTGCCAATAAAATTAAGAAAGCTGAGGTTCTGTTACTTGGGTGTTCTGCTGGTGGTTTCAATATAATATATGACTTATTAACCAGTCTTACTATTACATTTCCATTGGCGGTAATTGTAGTTATCCATAGAAGTAGGAATCATAAATCTGGATTAGAAGAATTGCTCGCTAAAAAAGGTAATTTGCCTGTTAAATTAGGTGCCCACGGATTAAAAATGGAACGCGGAGTAATCTATATAGCTCCACCTGATTATCATCTTCTAATAGAGCCCCACGGCGATTTTGCAGTAGATTATTCAGAACCAGTATATTATTGCAGACCAGCTATTGATGTTACTTTCGAAAGTGTAGCAGATGTATATCAAGATAAAGTAATCGCAATACTGTTTTCCGGTGCAAATGAAGATGGGGCAGAGGGTTTATATTATGCAAAAAGACAAGGCGGATTAACCGTTGTTCAAGATCCTGAATGCGCCCAAGTTAAAACAATGCCCGAGGCGGCAATAAGAATGACAAAAACACACCTGGTTTTGAAAGATGAAGAAATATTCAAGTTGATGCAGCATATAGTTACATTGAATAACGTACATGAATAAAAGTTGATGAGCGAAGACCAATTACCACTAACCAATATTTTAATTGTTGATGATAGGATTGAGAATATCATTGCCTTAGAAGCGCTATTGCAACGTGATGATATTAATTTAATTACTACCACATCTCCGAATGAAGCTTTACGTCTTTGCTGGGAACACGAGATATCCATCGCACTGGTAGATGTTCAGATGCCAGAAATGGATGGATTTGAGCTGGTGGAGATTCTAAAATCAAATCCGCGTACACAAGAAATAGTAGTAATTTTTGTAACGGCTATCTCAAAGGAAAGTAAATATGCATTGAAGGGGCTTGAGGTTGGGGCAGTTGATTATTTATTTAAGCCACTTGATCCTAATATAACGATTGCAAAGGTTGATTCCTTTATCACTATGGTAAAAAATCAACAGGAAATAAAGCGTAAAAATGCTGAGCTTGAAAAATATCAGATAGCATTAATTAAAGCGAAAGAACAGGCAGAATTGGGTAAGAAAATCAAAGAGAATTTCTTAGCAAATATGAGTCATGAAATTCGTACGCCCATCAATGGTATTATCGGTCTTACGCATCTAATGAAAAACACTGTTTTAGATGCAGAGCAAGCTAATATGATTTATTTGATGGAAGTATCTTCCAAATCATTGCTTGGTATTGTTAACGATATTTTGGATATATCTAAAATAGAAGCTGGTAAATTTAAAATTGTACGTTCAGAAACGAATATTCTTAAACTAGCGCAATCCATCATCGATTTAATGAAGTTTGCTGTTAAAGAAAAGGGCTTGGAGCTTATTCTTAAAACAGATCCAGATCTTCCAGAAGTTATTATTGCAGATGCATTGAGGTTGAATCAGATTTTGATGAACCTTTTAAGTAACGCTATTAAATTTACAATTCAAGGCTCTGTTACACTTGAAGTAAAAGTTTTAGGCAAAAAAGACAAACAGGTTCAAATTCAATTCACTGTAATTGATACGGGCATTGGTATCGCTCCCGAATCATTAGGTAAAGTGTTTGATTCGTTTGAACAAGCAGAAGACAACACCGCTCAAAAATTTGGTGGAACTGGCTTAGGCTTATCCATTGTAAAGAAACTATCTGAACTTAAAGGTGGTGTACTTTCTTTATCAAGTGATTTAGGAGCAGGTAGTAAGTTTTGGTTTACCAATTGGTATGATGTTGTAGCCATTAAAGAGAGCAAAGCCATCCCTGCAATTGATATCATTAAATTCGAGAATATTTCAATACTCGTGGCAGAGGACAATGCTATTAATCAGTTTATGATGACTAAAATTCTCAAGAACTGGGGCATTGAGCCAGTTATTGCGGAAGATGGTAGTAAAGCGTTAGAAAAACTCAGAGAACGAGACTTTGATCTGGTATTGATGGACACCCATATGCCTGTAATGAACGGACTCGAGGCTACAGCAAGAATTCGTCAGGATTTTGATGAACCTAAATGTAGTATTCCCATTATTTCGTTATCGGCTACAATTGTTGAAGAAGAAGAGCAGGCTGCCCGTAATGCAGGTGCAAATGATATTTTAAGTAAACCATTTGATCCTGCTGTTTTATACTTTAAGATTAAAACGCTGATCAACGAATCAAAAGCAAATCAAGTGGTGAATGATTAATTGAACAAATCGTTCAGTTGTTAGCCAATCTATTAGTTGGTTTTAAAGTTCTTTAGAATTAGAGGTTACTTGTTACGTTCCTTAAAACTTAAAATCAATAGCTTAGATATAGTAAATGAAACAAACCCCGCCGATCTTTCAATATATTATTAGTTGATATTGGATAGATAATAGCGCTAGAAGCTTTACTCTATCGCGACGATGTAAACTTAATAACAAACTACATCACCCGATGAAGAATTGTGTATTTGGTGTTCAAATGCCAGAAATGGTTGACTTTGAACTCGAGCAGATGATTAAATCAAATCCACTACGTACCCAAAGGAATATTTGTAATATTCGTTACTGCAATTTTTAAGGAACTTAAGTAACTATTCAATCCTTCGTAGCTCGCAACGAGCATTAGATATATTATTTCTAGTTTTATTGGATTGCCTGCATAATTTTCTAGTCGTACTAGCAATTGTTCCACCGATTGATTATGAGGCTCTTATATTAGATATAGATAAGGCGTAAACAGGTTAATGATTTTTTAGGAACATATTTAGGTGCTAATAGCCTTAAAATTTTAAAAAATATTTGTATTTCTATTAAAAAAGCTTAGTTTTGCCAACCCAAATAACCAATAATACTGCGGATGTGGCGTAATTGGTAGCCGCACCAGACTTAGGATCTGGCGCCGCAAGGTGTGTGGGTTCGAGTCCCTCCATCCGCACTTTAAAACATTCCCCGGCTGCAAACCGGGGAATTTTTGTATAAACAAAAACGAAAATAAAAAAACTTCAAAAAATGAATATCGCACAGGACAAAATCGATAATCTAAATTCAGTTGTAACTGTTAAATTAAGCCCTGAAGACTACAAGTTAAAAGTAGAAAAAGCAATTAAAGATCAGGCTAAAAAAGCGAAACTGCCAGGTTTCCGTCCAGGTATGGTTCCTCCATCTCATATTAAAAGGATGCATGGTAAAAGCATTTTGTTAGAGGAAATTAATAACTTATTGAATGATACGCTGAGTAGCTATATTAATGACAATAAAATTCAGGTATTAGGTCAGCCATTGCCAAAGGTGGATGATACTAAAGATTATAACTGGGATTATACTGACGATTTTGAATTTGTTTATGAGTTAGGTACTGCCCCTGAATTTAACCTTGATTTTTCTGCCAACGATAAAGTAGTTTATTATACTATTAAAATTGATGAGGAAACTTTAGCATCTCGGATCACTAACCTTCGTAAGAGCTATGGTAAAATGACAAATCCTGACGTATCGGCAGATGGAGATGTGTTATACTCTGAATTGGTACAACTTTCTCCGGATGGTTCTGTTTTTGAAGGAGGAATTTCGAGCACAGCTTCTGTACGTACAGATCAGGTTTCTGATGAAGCAATCAAAAGTTCTTTAGTAGGATTAAAAAAAGACGATGTAATTGAAATTGATATCAAAAAAGCGTTTGAAGGTAAAAACGAAATTATTACCAAGCTTTTAAATATCAAAGAAGAAGATATCCAAGATTTACAATCTAAGTTTAAATTAACCGTTAAAAATGTAAATCGTTTAGAAGAAGGTGATTTAAATCAGGAGTTTTATGACAAATTGTTTGGAGCAGATGTTGTAAAGAGCGAAGAGGAGTTTAGAGCTAAGATCACTGAAGAATTAGAATCAATGATGGTTCAAAATTCTGACCAACGTTTACAGAGCGATTTATATACGTATGTTAATTCTAAGATCGATTTTGAATTACCGAACGAGTTTTTGAAACGTTGGTTAAAGTCAACAAACGAAAAAGTATCTGATGAGGAATTGGAAAGTGGTTATGATGACTTTGCGAAAAATCTAAAGTGGACTTTAATAGAAAATAAGATCATTAAGGATAACCAAATTGAAATTAAATATGAAGACGTATTGGCATTGGCTAAACAACGTTTACAAGCTCAGTTTGCAATGTACAGTCCGCAACCTATAACAGAAGAGCAATTAAGTCAGTACTCTGTGCAGTTTTTACAAAATAAAGAAAATGCGAATCGTATTTTTGAGGAAGTGAAAGCACTCAAAGTGTTTGATTTTCTGAGAGGAGTTTTTACATTAGACAAACAAGAAATTGCATTCAATAAATTTAATGAGTTGAATTAAAGGGTTATTTTTAGTAGGTTATTTGCTGATCATTAATTATGACCCGAAAGAAACAAATTTTTAAATAACTTACTATCTTAATCACAAAATAGACTTATGAATATTGATAAAAACGAGTTCAGAAATTACGCAGTAAAACATCATCGTATTGGTGGTCATCATGTAGATAGTTATATAGGAAGAGTTCAAAATGCAACTTTACCTTCTGCAATGACTCCATATATTATTGAAGAACGTCAGTTAAACGTAGCACAAATGGATGTGTTTTCACGTTTGATGATGGATCGAATTATATTTTTGGGCGATGCGGTTTATGACAGTAATGCGAACATAATACAAGCTCAATTGTTGTTTTTACAATCCACTGATAACAAAAGAGATATTCAGATTTATATCAATTCACCTGGTGGTTCTGTATATGCAGGCTTAGGTATTTATGATACCATGCAATACATTACTCCTGATGTAGCAACCATTTGTACAGGCATGGCAGCTTCTATGGCAGCGGTACTTCTTTGTGCTGGTGCAGAAGGTAAAAGAGCGGCATTGCCTCACTCACGTGTGATGATTCATCAGCCATCTGGTGGAGCGCAAGGAGTTGCATCTGACATGGAGATAAATTTGCGAGAAATGTTAAAGTTGAAGAAAGAACTTTATGACATCATCTCAAAGCATTCTGGACAGGATTATGAGTGGGTAGAAAAAGCATCAGATCGTGATTATTGGATGATTGCGAATGAAGCGAAAGAATATGGTATGATTGATGAGGTATTAGCTGCTAGCAGCGATAAGAAATAATGAGTAAAACCAATAAGGATATCAAATGCTCTTTCTGCGGCTCGGGCAAGCAGGATACACTAATGCTTATTGCAGGGCTTGATGCACATATTTGCGACAAATGTGTTGCTCAGGCTAACCAGATACTTGCGGAGGAACTTACTGTTCGCAAAACTAAATCTAACGAATCTGCGGTAACTTTATTGAAGCCAATAGAGATCAAAACGCACTTAGATCAATATGTAATTGGCCAAAATCAGGCGAAGAAGGTATTGTCTGTTGCAGTATACAATCACTACAAGCGTCTGAATCAAAAAATAGAAAAAGATGAGGTTGAGATTGAAAAATCAAACATCATCATGGTGGGGGAAACAGGTACTGGTAAAACTTTACTTGCTAAAACTATTGCAAAGGTGCTTAATGTTCCATTTTGTATATGTGATGCTACCGTTTTAACAGAGGCTGGATATGTGGGTGAGGATGTTGAAAGTATTCTTACTCGTTTATTACAGGCAGCTGATTATGATGTGGCTTCTGCAGAACGTGGAATAGTATACATTGATGAAGTAGATAAGATAGCACGGAAAAGCGATAATCCATCGATCACCCGTGATGTATCTGGTGAAGGAGTTCAACAAGCATTATTAAAGATATTAGAAGGAACGATCGTGAACGTACCTCCTCAAGGTGGCCGTAAACATCCGGATCAGAAAATGATTGCTGTTAACACTTCAAATATTTTATTTATTTGCGGTGGAGCCTTTGATGGTATAGAGAAGAAAATCGCTAACAGGTTGCGTACTCAAACCGTTGGGTATAAGGTAGAAAAGGATGATGTTGAGATTGATTTGAAAAATCTTTATAAATACATCACCCCTCAAGATTTAAAAGCATTTGGCTTAATACCCGAGTTGATTGGTCGTTTACCAGTAATTACTCATCTTGATCCCTTGGATAGAGAAACTTTATTGAGCATACTTAACGAGCCTAAAAACTCATTAATCAAGCAGTACAAAAAGCTGTTTGAATATGAGAATGTGAAGCTTGATTTCGAAAAGGAAGTTTTTGATTTCATTGTGGATAAAGCAATGGAGTTTAAGCTTGGAGCCCGTGGATTACGTTCCATATGTGAAGCAATTATGATTGACTTTATGTACGAAGTTCCGTCAGGGAAGAATATGAAGGAACTTTTTATAACGCTTGATTACGCAAGAGACAAGTTTGATAAGTCGGATCTCAAAAAACTTAAAGTAGCATAAAAAAATCCCCCGCCAAAAACGGGGGATTTTTTTTGTTATATTTAGTAAGCAAGGTGAGATGCTAGAGCGTTAGGGGTTGAAATGGAAATCCTTTTTTGTTATCCCAAAGCAGAGCGGAGGGAGGACAAAAAAGATTGAAATGGAAGACCCGCCCGAACGCCCAAATACTTATTTGAATTAGTTTGAGAGCATATGAACGAAGAAAAGGTAGTAAAGAAAGATCCGCTTATTGTACAAACAGCCGAAACCATTAAAGAAGTTGAAAGCCCTATAAAAAAGGGATTGAAAAATAAAGAGGATATCGTTAATAATTGGTTACCACGCTACACAGGCCGGCCGTTAGATCAATTTACTGGGTTTATACTGCTGACAAATTTTTCCAAATACCTTCAATTATTTTCTGATTGGAATGACAACGCACCTATCATGGGCTTGGACAAACCCATGCAAAGTGTTTCTGCCAATGGAATAACCCTTATCAATTTTGGTATGGGAAGCCCAATGGCTGCAACGATGATGGACTTATTGAGTGCGATTAAACCAAAAGCAGTGTTGTTTTTAGGCAAATGTGGCGGGTTAAAGCAGAAAAATAATATTGGCGATTTAATATTACCAATTGCTGCCATTAGGGGAGAGGGAACTTCTAATGATTATTTTCCTCCTGAGGTGCCAGCATTGCCTTCATTTGCGCTGCAAAAAGCTATTTCTACTACTATTAGAGATCACTCTCGGGATTATTGGACAGGCACCGTTTATACAACCAACCGGAGGGTTTGGGAGCATGATAAGCGCTTCAAAAAATACTTGAAGAGTATAAGGGCCATGGCTGTAGATATGGAAACCGCTACAATTTTTACTACTGGATTTGCAAATAAAATTCCGACCGGGGCATTATTATTGGTATCAGATCAGCCAATGATACCTGAAGGTGTGAAAACCGCCGAAAGCGATTCGAAAGTGACTGAGCATTTTGTTGAAACACACTTGAAGGTTGGTATTGATTCACTGAAGCAGCTAAGTAATAACGGGTTAACGGTAAAACATTTGAAATTTTAAATTAGATTTTAGACAATAGATTTGAGATATGAGACAAGAGGATAGTTCGAGATATGCGAGCTTGCTCGAGTATTCATTCGCTTCGTTGTCTTTAGTTAGTTACGAAAACAGGAGCTTAACTGACGTGCTAAATCTCATATCTAACATCTAACATCTCATATCTGACAAAGCATGTGGAAAAACAATATTCTAGAAACCATCGGTAACACGCCTCTTGTTAAGCTAAATAACTTAACAAAAAACCTTAAAGGGACAATTCTAGCTAAAATAGAAACCACTAATCCAGGTAATTCAATCAAGGATAGAATGGCTTTGAAGATGATTGAGGACGCGGAAAAAAGTGGGAAGCTTTTGCTTGGAGGGACTATTATTGAAGGAACTTCAGGTAACACTGGAATGGGATTGGCAATTGCTGCGGTGATAAAAGGTTATAAATGCATTTTTACGACGACTGATAAGCAATCAAAGGAGAAAGTTGATGCGTTAAGAGCGTTTGGTGCAGAAGTGATCGTTTGCCCTACGAATGTTGAGCCTGAAGATCCGCGGTCGTATTATTCGGTTTCGAGCAGGTTGGAAAGCGAAGTTCAAAACTCCTGGAAGCCCGACCAATATAATAATTTGGCAAATTCTCAGGCGCATTATGAACAAACCGGCCCCGAAATTTGGAAGCAAACTGAAGGAAAAATTACTCATTTAGTAGTTGGTGTTGGCACAGGAGGTACCATTTCTGGAGCTGGGAAATATCTCAAGGAGCAAAACCCAGCAATCAAATTATGGGGTATTGATACGTATGGCTCGGTTTTCAAAAAATATAAGGAAACCGGCATATTTGACAAAAATGAAATTTACCCGTATATAACGGAAGGTATTGGTGAAGACTTTTTGCCAGATAACGTTGATTTTTCATTGATTGATCATTTTGAGAAAGTAACTGATAAAGACGCAGCCTTGATGACCAGGGAGTTTGCGAGGAAGGAAGGCATTTTCGCAGGTAATTCTGCTGGTGCGGCATTGGCTGGCTTAATGCAGCTTAAAAACCAATTGAAAGATGATGATGTGGTGGTTGTTATTATCACAGACCATGGCTCACGATACATGGGCAAAATGTATAATGATGATTGGTTACGTGAACGCGGATTTTTACAAGATGAGAAGCTCACTGCAAAATCCGTCTTAGCCAAGAGGGAATATCAACAAATAGTAACTATCGACTGTGAGAATACGGTTTTAGAGGCTATGAATACTATTCGTACGCTTAATATCTCTCAAATTCCTGTTACCCAGCAGGGGATGATTATTGGGAAACTTACAGAGAGTGATATTCTAAATGCGGTGATTGAGAATCCTTCTATAAGATCGCACAGCGTGAAGGAGATTATGACGGCTACATTTCCTTTCGTGGATTTAAAAACATCTTTAGAAAAAATATCTGGAATGATTAATAAAGAGAACAGCGCTGTTTTAGTGGAAGATGAACAAGGTAATATTGAAATAATTACTCAATATGACATTATTAATGCTATATCAAGTTAGTCGAGCTCTTCAGCTCTATGCTTTCTGTAAACGGCATTAACATCAACTATAGGGTCTGAAAATAGATAGACATACGTTCCCTTTTCACGGGCATACTCGTTTTTCACTTCTCCAATCTTTTTAAATTGTCCGAAAGATTTAATAAGATCGTCTGGAAACTCATCGTCAACATAGATAAAATGCTTTGTTTTAATCGTTTCTGGAGCCCATAAAATAAAACTACTATTTAAACAAACAGACTTTGGTAAATTGTATCGTTTGCCATAGCAATCAATGGCTCCTGCTTGTCCGTAGTTTGAAGCAAATATAGTGGTTTGACCCAGCTCCCCCGCTGGGATTGATTGGTAGGCAGTGTTTACATGTGTTGCGATTTCTTCCCATCCAATCATGTCAGCATAATCCTGCGTAGTTTTGTGCATCTTTTGATCTTCCCATTTTAATGGAAAACTTATGCCAATATCTTTGGATATAAAACTAAAAAACCGAAGAGTTGACTGTAATGGAAGTAGGGGAATAACTATTGGTAAAAAAATGATGGAAGGAAGTATAATAAAGGCTGGTATGGCATATTTCAATTTCTCGGATATTCCGCCAAACACCTTGTGAAAACACATTCCACCGGCTGCGAAAAGCATCGGAAAAGCTCCGAAACTGTAGTAAACTTTACCTTGGAGAACTAGAAGCAAGGCAATTACGAATATAAAGGACCAGGAAAAAAAACTCAATTTGCTGTTTGCTTTAGAAACGAACAGATAAATTAATCCACTAATCCATATGAAAGTGGTACTGGCATTAACCAATAGTAATTGTATAACAAATTCAAATGGATTATTAAAAGCTAATTGAGTTCGCTTCAATTCTTCCATGTGCTTAACAACTGGAAGCCCATTATTAATTTGCCAGATGAGGTTTGGAAGGAAAATGATGAATGCAATCAGAGCGGCTTTCAGCCATATTGTATTGCGTAATAATTTCCGATTATTTGAAACCAGCAAACCCGCTAACAGCGCAATTAGGAAAAAAGCGATACTATATTTGGTGAGCATACCAACACCGGCAACAACACCTAACCAGTAAATATTATTTTCGTTATGGGTTTTGATATACCTCGAGATCAAAAATGCAGATAGCACCCAAAAAAATTGATCAAATACAACAGGTTGTAAAAGGTAGCCACTGGCTAAAAACGCTGGGGAAAATATCAGACCGCCACAGGCAATTAAAATGGAAAAGCGTTTACCGCCCATAGTTAATACCATCAATCCGGTAATAAAAACAATTGCACAACTAAATAGGGTAGGAAGTAAGCGGCTGATAAAAACACTTTCAGATGAAATTAGATCAGATAGATATGAAACCCCGGCAATAAATGGAGGCACCTCTTTGTAGCCCCAATCCATGTGTTCTCCTAAAGCCTTATAAAGTAACTCATCACGGTGAAATCCGAAATTATTATTTGCAAAGAGATGCAGTGCTAATTTCAAAAGAGTTAAGAATATGATTAAATTATACTCTTTACGTTTTCGCCTATATATCATTGGTTTATTGGAGTTGGATTTAAAACTACAAAAAAAGCCTTGTGTGAACAAGGCTTTGAATATTACCGAAATCTATCTCTTTAATGACCGGCAGTTGCTGCGTTAATTCTCTTAATGTCAGCACCTAGTGCTCTTAAACGAGTATCGATGTCTTGATAACCTCGTTCTATCTGTTCTATGTTATGTATAATTGAAGTTCCTTGAGCTGACAAAGCCGCAATTAAAAGCGATACGCCAGCACGAATATCTGGAGACGTCATTTGAATTCCTCTTAATCTTACTTTTTTATCAAGTCCCATTACCGTTGCTCTGTGTGGATCGCAAAGAATAATATTGGCGCCCATTTCGATTAATTTATCAACAAAGAATAGTCTGCTCTCGAACATTTTTTGATGAATCAACACATTTCCTTTTGCTTGTGTAGCAACCACTAGCATGATACTTAAAAGATCGGGAGTAAAACCTGGCCAGGGAGCATCAGCAATGTTCATGATAGAACCGTCGATAAATGTTTCTATCTCGTAATGCTTCTGAGCTGGTATGTAAATATCATCACCACGAAGTTCAAATTTGATCCCGAATTTTCTAATTACATCAGGAATCATCCCAAGTTCTTGGAAATGAACATCTTTTATAGTTATTTCAGATTCAGTCATAGCTGCAAGGCCAATGAATGAACCTATTTCAATCATGTCTGGTAGTAAGCGATGATCGGTTCCGCTCAATTCAGTAACACCTTCAATGGTTAGCAGATTTGACCCAATGCCGGTAATTTTGGCACCCATCCTGTTAAGCATTTTACAAAGCTGTTGGAGATATGGTTCGCACGCTGCATTGTAAATGGTAGTAACGCCTTTTGCAAGTACGGCCGCCATTATCACATTAGCTGTTCCGGTTACAGATGCTTCATCTAGCAAAATGTAGGTCCCTTTTAAATTACTGGCATCTACGTTAAAAAAGTCGGTTTCTTTATCATATTCAAAACGGGCACCTAATTTTTCAAAACCCAGGAAATGCGTGTCGAGTCTTCTACGGCCAATTTTATCTCCGCCTGGTTTAGGGATGGCTGCCTTACCATAACGTGCTAGAAGCGGACCTACAATCATAATGGAACCTCTTAAACCACCGCCTTTGGATCTGAAGGTGTCAGATTTAAAAAAATCTAAATTGATTTCCTTGGCTTCAAAAGTATACGTATTGCGATCGATTTTATTGACAATAACACCCAAGTCACCCAATAATTCGATGAGCTTATTAACATCTTTGATGTCGGGGATGTTGCTGATGGTTACTTTTTCAGAAGTTAATAGTACTGCGGAAAGAACTTGAAGGGCCTCGTTTTTTGCACCTTGGGGAATTATTTCGCCTTTTAAGGGTTTACCACCAACAATTTCAAATGCGTTCATTTTAAAAAATTAAATAGGTTGATTAAATACTATCGGGATTATGTTAGTGATCTATGTTGTATTTAAAACTAAAATCTTATTTCAAACATTAATAAAGATAATGGCTAAATGCCAAAGTTCTTACATTAAAGCTATTCGCAGGTTTTATTGAAAAACAATTTATTCAGAAAAGAGTGAAGTCGATGGCTTTTAAATGCCCTTTTCAAATATCTTAAAATAATACTCAAAAAGCTTTTGCCGCATAAAATATTTTCCTGACATCACTTCCTAGAAAGGATAGTTGTTTAGAAAACGGAAAAATAGTTTAAATATTTGGACAGGAGTTTTAGTACCGTTTTCCACCGCCACCACCACCGCTGCCGGTGTTACGTTGGCGATTAGTTCCTTGGTTATTGTTCCTATTGCTGGGGTTGGGGCGATTTTTCCCATTTGGAACATTGCGTTGGCGATTTGTTTGATTTGGTGGTCTGTATTCAACCTTGTTTAGGTTAATGTTTTCTTCTAGAACCAAAGTTCCGTTAGACATTTCACGTAAATCTTTAATGATAGTTTCATCAGCAACGGTGTCTTTGTTCCAGGTAACATATGCTATTTTCATGAAATTAGCAATTGCCTGAACCATGTGCTGCCGTCTGTCAGGATCCTCAATATTACGAGCTTTTTGTATCATTAACTCAACGGTTTTGCCGTAGTGCTTGTATTTAATACGGTGTTGAGGATATGTTAATGGAGCTGGCTTGAAGCGGATGGCGTCTTCTGTTGGCTTCGGGTAAGGTGAGTCAACATCAATTTTGAAATTAGAAATGATGTGAAGATGATCCCATAATTTATGTTTGAAATCGGCTACATCACGCAAATGAGGATTTAAGAATCCCATTAGGTCAATAACTACTTGTGCGTATCGGTTGCGCTCGTCTTTTGTAGGTAATTCGCAAATATATTTAACCATGTTTTGTACGTTACGGCCGTACTCAGACAGAATTAAGTTGCTTCTAGTTGAATTATAATCGAATGTCATTTAAATTTTATTTATACCGCACATATAAAAAAGTAATCAAAAAAGATTGAAGATTTTATACTTTACAAAAGTTTAAAATTAGCTTTTGTTTTATTATTACGATAGGGGAATTTTGAATTTTGGTAATAATAAGCTAAAATAAAAAAAAAAGTAAGAATTTGCATTCTTACTTTTAAATTTCCCAGATAAAAAAAACAGGAACGGCTTGTACTTATATCAATATCTACAATCTGGAAAATAACATATGGCCATTTCTCTTATAAAATACAGGTTGGCTAATTATTTTTTTATCTATTTTAATGCTACTCTATGTTATGGCAAAGTAAAAGCCACTTGCATTAAAAAACTGTTAGTTTAATATTTAATTATCTTAATTATTTATATAGTGTTGCTTTTGAGTCTATTGCGTAAATTTTATTAATCCTGGTAAGATAAACAATTTTGATACTCCTCTCTTATACTGTTTAAGATGGGTAAATGTTTTGGAGAAATGGAGGAAATTTCTGGGCAGTGTTACTGTTTGGGGAATTTTCTATTCAACTTTTTAAGAAGAAAAGAGGATAAAAACCCCCCTATTTTACTAAGGGGATTTAAAAAAATATTATGTAACAATTCTAAGCTTAGCAAATTTTAAGAGAAGTTGTTTTTGACCTAGCTCTTTGAAAAATATGGTTGCTTTAATATCGGGTTTATTTCCTTCCAGATTTAGAACTTTGCCAAAGCCAAAACGTTCATGTTCTACTTCCATTCCTACTTGCATATTTGACGTGTCTGAAGGGGCAAATCCTTCTGTAGGAATGTGAGCTTTTGGTAAAATCGACGTTGTTTTAGGTGATGGAGCTGCTGCTGGCTTGGGTTTAGTAAACGTTTCTTTCTGCTGCCATGCTGAACGCTCATCATCAAAAAATGGATTACCTGCAGCTTTTTGCTGTTGCTTGAAATCTAGCTCTAAGTATTTAGCATCAATTTCGTCAAGGAAACGGCTTGGTTCACAGCTTGTTAAGGTTCCCCAACGGTAGCGTGATGTGGCGTAGGATATGGAAAGTTTCTTACCAGCCCGGGTAATCGCTACATAAAACAAACGTCGCTCTTCCTCGAGATCGTTTCTCGAGTTTAATGACATTTGAGAAGGGAAGAGATTTTCTTCCAAACCAACTACAAATACATTGTCGAATTCCAAACCTTTAGCCGAGTGGATCGTCATCAAAGACACAGTATCGGCATCTTTGTTTTTATCGTTATCGTCGTTAGTTAGCAAAGCAACGTCTTGCATAAAAATGTCAAGACCTTTTTCTTCTATATCTTCCCGTTCACTAAACTCTTTTATACCATTTAATAGCTCTTGTATATTTTCATAACGACTTAAACCTTCCACAGATTTATCATCATACAAATCTTTTAATAGCGTAGAGTGTTTAGCAATGTGTAAAGCCGTGTCATATGCGGAATGCGACTTGGCCATTACCTGGAAGCTTTGAATCATAGTAGCAAAATTGGCTACTGCGGTGGAGCTTCTTGAATCAAGATATTTTGGCGCATCGCAAATAGTTTCCCAGATAGTGATGTTATTTTGATCAGCCGCAATCATGATCCTTTCAATGGTGGTATCTCCAATTCCACGTCGAGGGTAATTAATAACCCGTTTTATTGCTTCCTCATCATTCGGATTAAAAGTTAACCTAAAGTAAGCGATAAGGTCTTTGATTTCTTTACGTTGATAAAAGGAAAGACCGCCATAAATTTTATAGGGAACATTGAGTTTTCTCAATGCCTCCTCCATAGCTCTGGATTGGGCGTTTGTTCTATAAAGTATGGCGAAATCTAAAAATCGACTGCCTTTTAATGCCCGTTCTTGGGCTATGGCTTCAGCGACAATTTTACCTTCTTCATTATCGCTAAATGCACGGGATATTTTTATCTTGTCACCGAGCTCATTTTCAGAAAAAACATTTTTCTTCAATTGATTTTTGTTGTTGGCGATGATGCTGTTGGCAACGTTTACAATGTTTTGAGTAGAGCGGTAATTTTGTTCAAGTTTGAAAACCTTTAGGTCGGGATAATCTTTTTCGAAATTTAATATGTTTTGGATGTTTGCTCCGCGGAAAGCGTAAATACTTTGTGCGTCGTCACCCACTACGCATAAATTTTCATTAATTGCAGCAAGGCGTTTTACTATTAAATATTGTGAGAAATTGGTATCCTGGTACTCATCAACCATTAAGTATTTAAACTTGTTCTGATATTTATAAAGCACATCGGCATGCTCTCTTAAAAGAACATTGGTTTTAAAAAGTAGATCATCAAAATCCATCGCACCTGCTTTAAAGCAACGTTGCGTATAAATTTGATAGATTTCCCCTAATTTTCCTCTACCAGTTGAAAAATCTTCCGCCTGGATTTGCTCATTTTGCTGATACTCTGCAGCTGATACTAAATTGTTTTTGGATGATGAGATCCGGTTATAAACGAAATTGGCGTTGTAAAGCTTATCGTCTAATTGCTGCTCCTTTAAGATTGTACGAATTAAACTTTTACTATCATCAGTATCATAAATAGTGAAATTACTGGGATAGCCAATCTTGGTAGCCTCTACACGCAGTATTTTTGCAAATACCGAGTGAAAAGTACCCATCCATATGTTTTTTGCTTCCATCCCAACTACTTTAGTAATACGTTCCCGCATTTCTTTGGCAGCCTTGTTCGTAAAAGTTAAAACAAGTATATTAAATGGGTCTACTCCCGATCTAATTAAATGGGCCACACGATAAGTAATAACCCTGGTTTTCCCGGAACCGGCTCCCGCAACAATCATCACAGGTCCTTCAGTTTGTAAAACTGCTTCCTGCTGTGAAGGATTTAATCCTTGTAAATAATCCAAAATTCGCTCCTCTTTTTCTTGGCGCTAAATTAGAAAAAGACGAGGAGATTTTATCTTTTTGTGAATAAACTAGACGTTATTCTTGACTGCTCTTCAATGTAAACCTGCTAGGATCATTTAACATCTCATTGATGTTGATAATTTTTGCATCAATATCTTCAATACATTTTTCAAGCTGCATAATAAGCTCCTCGTGCTCTATTAGTTTATCCTTTTCAAGCATCATTAATCCTTTCAGTGAGGATATTGGACTTCGTATTTGGTGAGATAAGTGGGACGAATATTCTGAAAGTTTATTGTTTTTTATTTTCAGGTCTTTGGTTCTTTCATCGATGATATTCTCTAAATCGGTGTTTATTCTATTTAGATTCTCTTTCTGCGCAGATACCTCTAAGTTTAAACTAGTTAATTGCCTATTCGTTTTCGCTGATTTGTTTACATTCCGAATTAATAAGAAAATGACAACTAATGACAAGCCAGCTACTATGGAACTTGCCCAAAAGAGCGTTTTTGAATATTTCTGTTCTGCAATGGTCAGTTCATTTTCTCGTTGTTGCTCTAGTTGTTTGTGTTGTTTTTGAAGTAAGTCAATCTTGACAGATTCGTTATTAACAAATGCAGAACTGTCCTTAGTGTAAATTTGTTGAAGGTAGATTAACGCGTCAAAATAGTTCTGTTTTTTATATTCGAGCTGATAGGATTTGTACAAATAATCATAGTCTAACCGATAATCGTTAATAAGATTTGAGTATTTTTTTCCTTCCAAGATGGTGCTTTGAGCTTTCACAAAGTCTTTTTGAGATATGTATACAGAAGTTAAAACTAAATTAGCGCTGGAGATAGCATAATTAAGATGATGCTTTCTAGCAAGACCTATGGCTTCTTTAAGATATTTTTCGGCTTGATCTAGTTTATTTAAAGATCTGTAAACCCCTCCAATATTTTGAAGACATTGGGTAAGGATAATAGGATTATTACTTGCAATGAATAATTGTTTACTTCTGTTATAGTTTTCAAGAGCTTGAACGTATTGCTTCTTATTTTGGTAAATATTGCCTGTGTTAAGATATACACCGGCAATTAAATCCTTAAGCCCTAGGGCTTCTGCTATATGAAGGGCTTTCCCAAAATAATTAAGCCCTTTATCATAATCAATATCTTTGTATAAGTTGCCGATATTATTATAAATTTTAGCCTGACCTGCAAGATTTTTGGCTCTTTTGTAATAGCTCAAAGAGATCAAGTAGCTCTCTATTGCTTGGTCAGATCGATTTTGATAATAACGTCCAATCCCCTGAATTCTAAAACCTTCAGCAATTCCATTTATATAGTTTAAGTTTTTGGCAAGCTGCAATGCTTCTCCAGAGTATTTCAACGTTTTTGACGGATCAATTAAACGAAACTCATATGCGGCTTTATTTAATCGGATAACAGTTGTAGAGTCTTTGTCAGGAATTTCCGCAAAAGCGATACTGAGATTTAAAAAGAAGAAAATGGAAGTCTGAAAAGAAAAATTCATTTTGTTTACCGCAACATTTGAATTGTAAGTTTAATACAAAATTCGATAATATACTATAATTTTTTCAATCTTCGTCCAATGAGTGAATCACTTTATTATCCTTATGAAACTTATTCCCTTCTATATAGTAATACGTTGATGAAGTAAATTCGAGTGTTAGTTTGAAAGATAAAATATAATTAATAAATTAATGTAAAACATTGCCTCAAATCACGTGTTTACCAGATATTAGTTAAATAGTTTTTGTTTGTTTAAATATACATATGTGAATAAAGTAGTTAATTAATTATTTCTTTAATAAAAAATGCAGTTATTTACTCAAATTATTTATTTATTTCTGCATAAAAGATATTTTGTATGTATTTGGATTAGCGAAGTATAAATTAGGTATTTGCTTGTCTGTGCACACTGCTTAAATTTTTGTTGTCTCATACACCAAAGTGGTGACCTTTGCCATTTGATATCGGATTGTTTAAAATAGTTTAGATTAAAAAACTAATTAATAAATAATATAATGTGTTGACTGTTATGATATAAACAAACATGAAAAAATTATTAGCTGCCGCATTTCTGTTCGCTGTCATCGGATCATCCTGCAAAAAAGAAGAAGGAGTAAAACCTGAAATCAAGAAAGAAACTGTAAGTATTGAGATTAAACCCAAAGAGCAACAAACCTACGATTTATTTTAAAACCTATTATCAGATAAACACAATCACACATATAAACACTAAAACAAACATGAAAAAATTATTAGCTACCGCATTTCTGTTCGCTGTCATCGGATCATCCTGCAAAAAAGAAGAAGGAGTAAAACCTGAAATTAAGAAAGAAACTGTAAGTATTGAGATTAAACCCAAAGAGCAACAAACCTACGATTGATTTT
>JAQBOG010000030.1 GCA_028288165.1 Sphingobacteriales bacterium
TGAAATAATGGATCCATTCAACAAATATTTCCGCAATTTAATAAAAAACTTGTGGGTACACAGTAGGGGTGTAACGGATACCGGCCAATGTGTGTAATGCCTTCGGGCGTATGAGTGTAAAACGGGACTGCATGGAAATAGAAGCAATGCAGAAACCTTTTCGAAAAATCACTGTTGAATACGATAGAGCAACTCATCATTGAGCCGATAAAATTCTATAAAATCCTAACCATCTTTACTTTTTAATAATGCTCCAAAAACTGGGTAAATAGTCATTTTAAATTGGCTTATTCAATTTTTAATTCAATATTTAATATAGTAATTTTAGTATAAGTACCTCATCCTCTTTGATATGGGAAACTTGGAGCACACCTTTGGTGAGAAAAATGAAAAGTTGGACGAGAAATTACTCCGGGACTGGCAAAACAAATTATTACCATGGATGATTGTGATGCCCACCATATTGATTTCGGTTTTTATATACCTGGCAACTCTTCAACTAAACAAATTTACTACCGAAATAAATAGGCCGGAGGTTTCAGATTTAGATAAAGTACTTACTTCTCCAAAGGATTCTACGATTTCTTATTCGCTTAAAAGTAACATGAATTACATTAAATGGATCACGCTCGCGAAGATTGAAGAAGATGCCATTAACAAGAGATATAAACAGGGGAGTGTGTTATTAATGTCGAGAATTTACATCAAGTACCTGGGTTTCCTTACGGGGATGATTTTGGCCATTGTAGGCAGCGTTTTCATTATTTCAAAAATTAAGGAAGAGGGAAATGATTTACAAGGAACAATAAGTGAACAGCTTCAATTTAAAATTTTATCATCATCGCCCGGAATTATTTTCGGTTTACTCGGCACTTGTTTGATGCTTTCTGCTATTCTGCAACATTCGGAAATTAACATTAAAGATATGCCTTTGTATTTAAATCACTATAACATTTTACCCATGGGGGGTAGTGAAGCATCTCCTCAGAAAAAATCAAAAATACCGATGGACAGTGTCTATAATGATGATTCTGTGCCGATTAATGAATAGTTAACGCTAATTTTTTTGATCATGAAAACTTTAATTCGTATCGCTGTTACGATAGTAATTAGTTTCTATAGTGCGGGGTTTTTTAAGGCTTCTGCTCAAATGAAAGTTCCGAAAAAAACCTTCATAGGTTTATTGAATCAGGGAAAGTACGACGAGGTGTATTTACAGGCCAAGAAGTTAAGAGGAAGTATTTACGGAAAAAACGCCTTGCTTGATTATTTCATAGCCAAATCATTGTGCCTGGATGGATATAAAGAAAAGTCGGAAGAGGAGTTTCAAAAGATTTTTAAAAACTATAGATTGTCTGCCAACCAAAAACAATTTTTGAACAAGGAAATTGACAATTGCTTTTCACCGTCGGTAACCACAACATCTACTCTCACTTCCGCCAGTTTTAATTACTTAAATGATGCCCGGCTTCCGCAAGGGGGCGTTTCGGGGAAAATGGGTTATGTAATAACTGACTGCTTTAAACCAGACCAATACGCAGATTTTTCAAATGCAAAATCGGACGATGAATTGAACGAAAGATTATTTGGCTTAAATCAAGCTGCAGCCGCACGTAAAAAACTCGATAGTATTTTGCCTGATGATTACGAAGTTAAAAATGCGGGCCGGTTTATGGTAGTCACCTTGAATCAAAAAAGCATTTCTGATAGCCGGGTCGACCAACTTACACAGCGTTTAGAGCGTGTTTTTCAATTTTACGTTTCTTATTATAATCTCCGGTATCCAGATAAGTTATTAACTGTTTATCTGCTTCCGAGTAGCTTGGAATTACGGAAGGTGGCAAATATTGTACACGGTATAAAATTGCCTGCCAACAGTTTAGGCTATTCTTGTTTAGCAGATTTAAGTTTATTAGGAATTTCTACCCCAGAACAACTACTAACCTTGTATCATGAGATATTTCATTTAATTGTTAGAACGGATGTGGGCGATATACCTGCCTGGCTGGATGAGGGATTGGCTAGTTTATATTCTACCAGCCATTGGGAAAATGGTGTGCTCATAAGCGATAAAGTGATTTGGAGAACTGATATTCTTTTAAGAGCTAGCAGACAACGCATAGAATCGGTTCATGTGCCCACCATAAAAAGTATGATTAATTACTCCTGGGATAGTTTTGATGGTGTTAAAGCTGATTATAAAAATATTTGCCAAGCATCTGTTAACTATTCATTAGCCAATCACTTCCTGATTTACCTTCAAAAAAAAGACAAATTAAAACAGGTTATTAATGCGTATAAAAACCGTCCGGAAGTAGATTTAGCAGCTAAAGTAGAACCGGCGGATAACTTAAAAATATTTGAAGATACGATGGGCGAAAAAATTTCAGTAACCGAATTGGCGTTCAAAGATTGGATACAAATCGAATATGGCATTTATTTGAGTTCGGCGAGTTATTAGGAAGTGATGATTGACGATGTTTTCTAAAATTTTTTATACTTAAATATTTTACGGTTCAATAATTGGAATGATAAACCAAAAAGGAGAACCCTTACCAAGTTCACTTTCTACATTTATTCCCCGGCATGTTTTTGGATTATTTCTGCGGGAATGTATAAACCTAAACCCCAATTATTATTGTTATCTATTTTCACCTGATAATAGCGGTTGAATAGATGTGGGATTTTTTCGGAGGAGAGACCTCAATGCAAACACATCATATTAAATCTGACCTTATTTGTGAAATAATATTGTATCTAACCCCTCAGCCCTGCTCCCTAAAAACACCTACCGTTAGGACACATCTTTTAGGGAATTTTGGAAGAGTTGCCAGCCCTCATGTATTGTGTAAAACTTGGCCAATCCCTTTATTAACACAATCGGCCCGGGCTTTCGTTCCGATTGCATGCCTTTCCACCCGCCTAACCTGACAATAATCCACGCTGCCCATTTCAAAGTAGTTGGCTTGTTAGGATTTTTCAGCCTGATATTCATTCTTTTGGATTAGTATTAAAATATACTATTTATCCTATAATATTAGTAGACTATTTATTTAGTATTTATATTTGGCCCGATGAAAGGAAAAGAACTTTTTTATATGACTCATATGAAACTTATTGTGCCGCTACTACTAAGTGCTATTATTGTGATGATAGGTTCCTGTCAACAGGGAGAAAGTACTGATCATTTCGGAATTACTAAAACAGCTTCCGCAATTAATAAACCGGTCACAGACAATACACATCCCGGAATGATTTGGATACCGGGTGGAGATTTTGCGCAGGGAGGTGATAATGAACAAGCCTCGGAAGATGAATATCCCAAACATCATGTTACATTAAATGGATATTGGATTGACGAAACGGAAGTAACAAACGCTGAATTTGCACGCTTCGTTAAAGAAACGGGATACATTACGGTGGCTCAAAAAAAACCTGACTGGAATGAAATAAAAAAACAATTGCCTTCCGGAACTCCGAAGCCTGACGATAGTTTGTTAGTAGCTTCTTCCCTCGTATTTAAGGCGCCTCCTTCAGAAGTTTCCTTAAATGATTATTCCCAGTGGTGGCAGTGGGAAAAAGGCGCTGACTGGAATCACCCTCAAGGACCCAAGAGTGATATAAAAGGCAAAGATGATTATCCGGTAGTTCAGGTTACATGGATAGATGCCCAGGCTTATGCAAGATGGGCAGGAAAGCGCTTACCGACAGAAGCAGAATGGGAATTTGCGGCGAGAGGTGGTTTAAAAAATAATATCTATCCATGGGGTAATGAGTCTGTTAACCTGGGGGATCCTAAGGCCAACTTCTGGCAGGGACATTTCCCTGATAAAAATATTTTACAGGATAAATTTTATCTCTCGGCACCCGTTAAATCTTTTCCAGCAAATGGCTATGGTTTATACGATATGGCTGGCAATGTTTGGGAATGGTGTGAGGATCTTTATAACATCAACTATTATAAGGAGGTTAAAAATGGTGTCACTAATCCTACAGGACCATCAAAGAGCTTTGATCCAGAAGAGCCCAATGCCTCTAAAAGGGTATTGAGGGGAGGATCTTTCTTATGTAATGACACTTATTGTTCGGGCTACCGGGTTGCGAGGAGGATGAAAAGTTCAGAAGACAGCAGTATGGAACATCTAGGCTTTAGGTGTGTATCAATTAAATAAGGGAATCGATCATTATGAAAAACCAAAGATATTTTCACTTCATTATTGCACTAATGGCCTTTATCCAAATAAGCATACTTTGGTCATACAAACAAAAGGCTATAGTTAACAAACCTGCACCAACAATTACAGTGAAAAGTAAAAAAGTGGCTATGTGTTGCAAATCGGGTATTCCATCCCGATTTGTGATTCCCAAACCTGGGATAGCCACACCAAATAAGTAAGGCAATTACAGTGTATTTTCACCAGAAGTACGGTGTAAATAAGATATCGTTATTTCCCTTCAACTTTATTTTTGCTCCACTTCCAACTTTTATATGTCATAGCAACGGCTACTGATTAGAAGTATCATAATTAATTAAATATCAAATATTACGTATGCGATTCTTGCTTTTACAATTTGTTCTATCACTTTTTACAATCAGCGTATTTAGTCAAACGCTTACAGGAACGGTAGTTGATTCCGAAAAGCAACCGATAGAGTTTGCAACCGTTTCTCTTTTAAAACTAACCGACAGTAGCCTGGTGACAGGTTCAATTACTGATGTCAAAGGAAAGTTTCAAATAAAGAAAGTTCAGGGCGGAAACTATATTCTGTCTGTTAAGTTCATCGGGTATGCTGCTGTTAAAGTTCCTGTAAGTATTACAAACCGTGAAAATCTTAATACCGGAACAATAGTCCTGAAATCAAACACGAGGTCTTTAAAGGAAGTCACCGTAACCGGCAGTAAAACTACTTCGAGTAACAAGATTGACAAGCAGGTTTATAGTGCCGATCAGTTTCAGGCCAGCCAGGGGGGAACCGCTTTGGATGTTATTAAAAACACTCCTTCTGTTACAGTAAACAGCGAAGGAGAGATAGCTATGCGTGGTTCTACAGGGTTACTGGTGCTTTTAAACGGAAAACCGATACAAGCCGACCCACAGGAAATTCTGTCTCAACTACCAGCTAACACGATCCAGAATATTGAAATCATTACTTCTCCTTCAGCAAAATACGACGCGGACGGAAAATCGGGAATAATTAATATTGTGACTAAAAAAGGTGCGGTCAACGGTTATTCCCTGAGTGTCAATTCACAGGGAGGCCTCCCGTCTGTTCGGTCTTATAATAATTTAAATGCTCCACAACGCTATGGTGCAGATGCGACCGCTAATGTCAGAAAGGAAAAATGGGATGTTACCCTATCGGGGAGTTATTTGAGAAACGACCTTGCAGGAAGACGGGAGGGAGACGTGAATACCACTATCGGCAATATCTATACGGCGTTCCCTTCAGCAGGCGAGCGGAGCTATAAACGATATAATTATACCACAAGGGCATATGTAAGTTACTCTCCGGATAAGAACAATGTATTTTCAGTGGGTTTTTATAACGGAAGGAGAACACAGTACCGCAGGGCCGATATACTGTACAATAATTCAAAAACAGATTTAAGTACCGGAAACACTCTTCAAACATTCAGCTATTTCAATTCAAACGTTGGTAAGAAGCTTGGAGATTTTACGTTGGGAAACCTGGACTATTCGCATATTTTTTCCAACAAATCTTCGCTTTCATTGTCGGGACTATATGAACGTGGCCGTATTGATGCATTAACCACAAATCTGAACAAAGGATATCCCAACCTGAATCAGACTATCCAAAATATTATGAATACGGGAAACAATCCGTTGAATGCCTACCGCATAAAAGCGGATTATTCCCTGAATATCGGAAAGGGAAAACTGGAGAATGGTTATCAATACCGTTATCAGGAACAGAACGGAAACTTCTTATATCTGAATCAGGACCTGAACACAGGAGAATTTACAACCGTTCCGGATTTTAGCAGTACCGCCAACCTTAAAAATGAGATTCATTCTATCTACAGCCAGTATTCCGGCAACGTGAACAAACTGGAATATATCGCCGGTTTACGCTATGAATATGCTACAAGGCAATTTAAGGGAAAAGAATCAAGCCCTTATGATCTAACGCTATCGAACCTGTTTCCTTCCGTCAATCTCTTATACACTCTTAAAACTAACTTAAAACTAAAAGCTGGGTATAGCAAGCGGGTACAAAGGTCTACAAACAACGAATTAAACCCATATCCGGAAAGGGAGCACTCGGAAACATTGGAACAAGGAGATCCGAATATACGTCCGGAATTTATAGACCTTTCTGAAGTAGGTTTGATTAAGGAATTTAATAAAGGATCAGCATTTATAACGTTGTATAACCAGCAAATAACAAATGAGATTAACAGGGTAAACAGCGTTTATAATGACACCATAATAAACAGGATTTATACCAATGCAGGTAACGCAACTTTATGGGGCGCAGAGATAGGTACTAACCTTAAACTTGCTAAATGGTACCAGTTTTATATGGGGGCGAATGTTTATAATTATTCCCTGAAAGGTTCGTTGTTCAGTAATACCGTCAAGGTAAATTCATCAAGCTTGGTTTATTCCGTAAATACGAATTCAACCATTGCGCTGGGCAAATCCCTTAGCTTCCAGTGGAACGTGAATTATTTATCACAAAGAGTAACCGCACAGGGAAAAGATTCCCGTTTCCTGATCCCAAACTCCTCTCTTAAACAAAATTTTTGGAAAGGCAGGGCATCGGCTACTCTCCAATGGCAAAATATGGATTTAGGGCTACTTAATACAAACGAACAACGGATTACTACATATGGAAGTAACTTCTATACAACAACCAATTATATTATGGAAAAAGACCTTGTTCTGCTAAATCTAAGCATGAATTTAAACCAACTTACCAGAAAATTAAAGCTTCCAGCAAGCGAGTTTATCGAGAAGGAATTTTAATAACTAGCATGGCACAATAGATTGGATTAAAGCTTATTATGAAAGACCCAATCCCGAGTCTACTTCAATCTTAAGTAAAATAAGTTAATTAAGAACTTTGTAGTAACCCTATAAATATAATTAAAATAGAATAGCGAATCATTTAAATCTGATAATCAGGTGTTTAGATAATAAATTAATATTAGCTGGTAAATATTCTATATAGTCTACCTATTTTGTAGTTATTTGTTATATTTGTCCCGTTAGCAAATAATTATTTCGTTCATGGTCATAAATAAGAAAGAGGAATTTAGGGAGAGTTTTACAAAATAATTGAAGAGTAAAAAGGGGAAATGCTAAGAGCATTCCCCCAGGAAAATTTAAAAACAGGCTTCAATTGGCGTTGGGCACCTGTTTAATCGATAATTAACCCATATAAAAGTATGCAAAAAAATCAAGAAGCCGCGACGGCTTTTGGAAACAATCTATTGTTTCAATTTTCTCGCAGAACCAATTCCCGTTATACATTAACAGTTTTGGTTCTGTTTCTAATTCAGCTTGCGGCAAACGCACAAAATCAACCGGTAGTAAATTCTATATTGAAAGGCAAAGTAATTAATGCTAAATCTAAAGAAGCATTAATAGGCGTATCGGTACAAATTAAAGGTGTTACCAACGGAACGTCTACAAACGAAAGAGGCGAGTTTAGCCTCTATACTGGTCAGACACTCCCTTTTACCATAATCGTAAGCTATATTGGCTTTGAAAAGCAAGAGATTGTTGCTGCAGGGAGCCCGATAGAGGTTCAGTTAATTGAGACTTCAAATAAATTAAATGATGTAGTAATCGTGGGCTATGGTGCGCAACGAAAAAGCGATCTTACCGGCTCTGTATCATCTATCCCTGCTGAATTAAAAAATCAGCCTGTTTCTTCTCCCGACAGACTTATTCAGGGCGCTGTCGCTGGTGCGCAAGTTACTCAGTCCAGCGGTCAACCAGGTGGTGGAGTTTCTATCCGGGTACGTGGAGGTACTTCTATTAATGCGGGTAATGAACCTTTATATGTTATTGATGGTTTTCCTGTGTATAATGGAGATGCATCAGTGGACGCCGGGGTAACAAACGGACCGGCTATCAATCCGCTTTCAGGTCTTAATCCCAGCGATATTGAGTCAATTGATGTGCTGAAAGATGCTTCTGCTACCGCTATATATGGTTCACGTGGGGCTAACGGAGTGATTTTAATTACCACTAAACGAGGTGTAAAAGGTCGCTTTAACATTGATTACAACGCTTATTATGGTAATCAGCAGGTAGCGAAACAGATTGGTGTATTGAACGCTACTGAATGGGGATCTTTAAAAAATGATGCCTTAAAAGATGCGGGAAAAGCTCCGTTTTATACCGATGCAGAACTCGCTCAGCTAGGGGAAGGAACCAATTGGCAGGCGGCTGCATTTCGGGAGGCTTCCATGCAAAATCATGGACTATCTATTTCGTCTGGAACCGAGAAAACACGAATATTACTTTCTGGAAATTATTTCAAGCAGAATGGAGTGGTCACCAATACCGGTTTCACGAGGTATTCAGGCAAACTAAATATTGATCATGAAGTTAGTAACAGGTTCAAGATTGGAGCTAATTTGAATGGAAGCATAACCGAAGCTGTTGTTGCCCCTAGCGGTATTGTGCCTAATATCCTTGCTATGGTACCAGTATTAGGAGTACGGGATGCCAATGGAAATTTCACTGCGAACAGTAGCTTCGGCTCGACTGTAGCGAATCCTATTGCTACACTAAGTTTGCAAACCAATGCAACTAATACTACCAGGTTTCTCTTAAACAGTTTCGCAGAATATAAACTTATTGAAGGTTTAACTGCCAAAGTATCTCTCGGAAGTGATATTATTAACAATAAACAAAACAGGTATCTTCCATCCACTCTTTATGAAAGTTTACCAGGCGGAAATGCCTCCATTGGCTCACTTTCTACCCTAAATTGGTTAAATGAGAATACGCTAAACTACAAGAAAATATTAGATGAGAAACACACATTTGATGTGCTTATTGGAAACACACAACAGAAGTCGCAAACGCAAACTTTTACGGCAGGTGCATCCAATTTCGTTAGCGATGCCTTCACCTATAATAACATCGGATCGGGAACAATATTAAGTACCCCAACTTCTTACAATATCGATTGGACTCTTCAATCTTTTCTTGCCAGGCTTAATTACGGTTATGATAACAGGTATCTCTTTACTCTGACGGCCCGGGCCGACGGATCTTCAAGGTTCGGTAAAAACCATAAATGGGGAACTTTTCCTTCTGCGGCTTTTTCATGGAAAGTTTCAAATGAGAAATTCCTAGCAAACAGTAAGCAGATTAGTTCATTGAAGCTTCGTGCCAGTGCAGGAGTTACCGGGAATCAGGAGATTGATCCTTACAAATCACTCTCCAGACTTTTGAGCTATCAATATAGTTTTGCAAACACATTAGTGAATGGTTTGGCTACAGGTAGTTTTGCAAATCCGGACCTGACCTGGGAAAAAACATCTCAATACAACCTTGGTATTGATCTGGAACTTTTCTCAAGTAGAATTCAACTGACATCAGACGTTTACTTTAAGAAAACTTCTGATCTTTTATTGGAAGTACCAGTCCCTTTTTCATCGAGTTTGACAAGTGCATTTCAAAATTTGGGTATTGTTGAAAACAAGGGATTTGAACTAGGCGTAAAGACCTTGAATTTAACCGGTGGATTTGAATGGACAAGTAACTTTTTATTTTCAACGAACCGGAATAAGATATTAAGCTTAGGTGGTGCACCTTATTTCTTTGTAACTGATCCTGCAAGTCCTACCACATTGCCAACCCAAATTATTAAAGTAGGAGAGTCCGTTGGAGCATTTTATATGTATGAAACAGATGGTGTAGATCCTGCTACGGGATTGCAAAAATACAAAGATCTGAATGGCGATAATCTTATCACGCAAGATGCAGACCGAAAGATTGTTGGCAGTTCGCAACCAAAGTTCATCGCAAGCTTAACAAACAACTTTAAGTATAAAAACTTTGATCTCTCTGTTTTTTTAAACAGTTCTTATGGAAATAAGATCTTCAACTGGACGCGGGCAAATCTGGAACTAGGAACAGGTTACACTGGCGCAGTGGCAACATTGTTGAACCGCTGGACACCAACAAACACCATTACCGATGTTCACAAGGCCATTGAAAATCCAGCTGTGACCATATCCGACCGTTTTGTTGAAGATGCCTCTTTCATCAGGCTAAAAAACCTGTCATTAGGCTATTCACTACCGACAAGGATCGCTTCAAAGGCCAAATTTAAGGCTGCCCGAATTTTTGTCACCGGCACGAATCTGATAACCTGGACTAACTATACCGGTTATGATCCGGAAGTAAATACCAATGGTCAGAATTCAATTAGTTCTGGAATGGACCGGGGAGCATATCCCAATGCAAAATCAATCCTCGCGGGAATCAGTTTAACGCTGTAACTCATCTTAAAATTTAAATTGATTACTATGAAACCTATATATTTTATTTTAGCTGTAATACTAGGCTCGTTGTCATCTTGTGCAAAGCTTGATGAGAGTCCGAAATCTTTCCTCACCCCTGATCAGTTTTATAAAACTTCTGGAGATGCTGTTTCGGCAGTCAATGCCATCTATTACCCATTGGTTGATAACAGTACAGGAGCACAACCTATTTACAACCGATTATTTTATACCGGCCTGGATTTCCTGACCGATGATTTGGATGCAGGGCCGGGCTCTCCAAATGGAGAGGTAAGAGCACTTGCTAAATTAACACATGCTTCTACAAATCTGCGCATACAGCAGATCTGGACCGAGCATTACGAGGGTATCAATAAAGCCAACATTGCTCTCGAAAGAATTCCTGCAATTCCAATGGATGAAAAGTTAAAAAACCGATTGTTAGGAGAAGCTAGTTTTCTAAGAGCTTTCTATTATTTTAATTTAGTTCGTTTGTACGGAGATGTTCCACTATTACTAGCTGACCAAACTAAATTGAGCATAGAGGAGCTTAAAGTACCCAGGACACCAGCGGAAGAGGTTTATTCACAAATAATTAAAGACCTTACACAAGCAGCACAGTTGTTCAAAAACGGATCAACAGGAGAAGCTGGCAGGGCGACTGAAGGTGCTGCCGTTGCCTTGCTTTCTAAGGTATATCTTACCAAAAGAGATTGGGCCAATTCGGTAAAATATTCGACCCAGGTGATTGATGGACCTTATGGATACGGCCTTTTCGATAATTACTCACAAGTGTTTCTTCCAGCTTTCAAAAATGGCAGAGAACATATTTTTTCTGCTCAGATAAAGGGGAGTACCATAAGTACCGGACATTTGATCACTCCTAGTGACATCCGTTCCGGAGTACCCGGTTTAAAAGGATCTTATGGAAATCAGCTGGCTTTCTACCCGGAAGGCACTGACAAATACTTTAGTCTTTACAAACTGTATTCTAACAAAGATAAAAGAAAGCGAGTGTCCTTTGTGACTAATTATATCAGCCCAACTAATGGTCAAAAATATGCCACGTTGAATGCTCCGGGTGATTCTGTTCCTTTTATAAACAAAAACTGGGATCCTAATTATGCAGCAACCGGTCAATCCGACGCAAATATGAACGTTCTCCGTTTCGCTGAAGTTTTATTGATTCATGCGGAAGCAGAAAATGAATTGAACGGCCCTACCGCGAATGCTTATACATCAATTAATAAAATAAGAAAAAGAGCTGGATTAGACAACCTGACATTAGGCCTTACCAGGGATCAATTTCGCGATTCGGTTTATCTTGACAGGCGGCTGGAGCTAGTGGCAGAATGCCACAGATACTTTGATCTTATCCGTGAAACGGGGACTGAAGTTACCGGAGTAGGCCCCGATGGCAAAGGCATTCTTATTAAGAATTTGAAAAAAGTAGGAAAAAATAATGTTGCTGCTAAACATTACTTGTATCCCATTCCTCAAGGTGAATTAGATCGAAATCCGAAGCTGACACAAAACTCTGGCTGGTAATAATTACTATAGATTTTGATTGGAAGGTCGTTTTCTTTCCAAAAAATCCTTCTGGAGTCAAATAAGGCTATCGGTGCAACAATACAACAATATGGGTACTGTACTCAATTTCATAAATGCTGATTAATAATATAGAAAACTCAAATGAATAAGTTAAACTTAAAAAAAGGAGGTGTGTTTCTTTTAACCTCCTCCTTAATGCTGAGTGCTTATGGGCAACAACCCAAAACACTAACATCTGATGATGGATTTAAGGGAAAGATAGGCAGAACTGTTGCCGAATCCCAAGAGTTTCATCCCGAAAGAAAGAAAGCTCCCAAAGGAGCACCTAACGTAATCGTATTTCTAATCGACGATGCTGGCTATGGTACCTCGAGTGCATTTGGAGGCTTAATGCAAACTCCGATATTAGATAGTTTGGCCAATAACGGATTGCGTTACACTAATTTTCATTCTACAGGCGTTTGCTCTCCAACCCGTGCAGCTCTTTTAACAGGCCGAAATCACCATTCGGTACATATGGGGACATTGAATTATAGTTCAAGTGGTTTTCCTGGTTATGATGCAATTATGCCGGGAGATAAGGCTACCATTGCCGAAGTTCTGCATGAAAATAATTACAATAGCTTTGCAGTGGGCAAGTACCATGTGGCTCCGCTTGATGAAATTACAGCAAACGGGCCTTTTGACAGATGGGCTGTAGGCCGTGGTTTCGACCATTTTTATGGTTTTCAATTAGGTCACACTGATCAATACCATCCTAATTTGTATGAGGATACAAAAGTAATCGATATTGAACCCAACAAAAAACATTTAACAACTTTGTTGGCTGATAAAGCAATTAGCTATATCTCCAATCAAAAGTCTATTGAGCCCGAAAAACCATTCTTCCTTTATTTTGCTACAGGAGCTATTCATGCACCGCATCAGGTAGATAAAAAATGGAGCGACTTGTATAAGGGTAAGTTTGACAAAGGCTGGGACTGGTATCGCGAAGAAGTATTTGCCCGCCAAAAAAGACTTGGGGTTATTCCTGCTAATGCTGTATTGCCAGAGCGTGATCCAACTGTAAAAGCATGGAACAGCTTATCCCCTGAACAGAAAAAAGTATACGCCCGTTTTATGGAAGTATATGCCGGTTTCTTAAGCCATGCTGATTATGAATTTGGTCGGATTGTAAATTATGTGAAAGAGATAGGACAAGCAGACAATACGGTAATTCTTGTTAGTATAGGTGATAACGGATCAAGCCATAGTCCTCAAAACGGAAGTTTCAATGGTTACATAAGCAGTTTAGATGAAGACAAACAGATTGCTGAACTGTATAAAAACATTGATAAAATTGGAACTGAACATTCGTTCGAGGATGCTCCTTCAGGATGGACTCAAGCAACTAATACACCGTTCCGTTTATGGAAAGCTGATCCAAACAGTGAAGGTGCAACACACCAGCCGCTGATTGTGTATTACCCTAACGGAGGATTTAAAAAAGGCGAGATTCACAACCAATATGGTCACGTGATTGATCTGGCACCAACCATTTACGAACTTACAGGAGCAAAAGTACCTGAAGTGATAAAAGGTTATAAACAGAAGCCAATTGAGGGTACAAGTTTAGTCTATTCGTTTAAAAATGCTGATGCTCCAAGCCGTCACACCCTTCAATATTACGAACTATTTGGTAAAAGAGCTATTGTAAAAGATAACTGGAAAGCTTCAGTTTTTCACAAGTCCGGAACAGACTTTTCTAAAGACGTATGGGAATTGTATAATCTAAATGACGATTTTAATGAACGCATAAATCTTGCTTTAAAATTCCCTGGAAAAGTAAAAGAGTTGCAAGAGGTATTTGATGCCGAAGCGATCAAATACAATGTGTTTCCATTAAATGACAATGCATTAGGACACAGTGCCGGTGGAAGAGAACGCAGCCCGTTCGAATTGAAGAACAAAGTAGTTCTTTATCCGGGAATTGATCAGTTTTTAACTTACAGCGGACCACAATTTCAAAATGATCCATTTACTATTACCGCGGATATTGAGCTGAAGTCAAAGGAAGACAAGGGTGTTATCTTTGCAACAGGTTCTGAATTTGACGGCCTCAGCTTGTTTATTAAGGATGGGAAGTTTATTGTGGCTCATAACACAGGTAGTATTATAAAACATCTTGAATCAGCTATTCCAGTATCTGTTGGAAAAAGCAAACTAAAATTCGAGTTGAACTATATCGCTCCTGCAAAAGGCAATAATGACAAGAATGCTCCAGCCGGAACAGAGGCGATCTATATCAATGACCAGAAGGTGGCCGAAAGAAATATCACAGTCGCCGAAGGTAAAATAGCAGTCTATAAAGATGGCATTGATGTTGGTGCAGATCGTAATTCGCCAGTGTCTGATAGATATACTGTTCCATTCAATTTCTCCGGGAAATTGAATAATGTTATTATAGAATATAAATAGAATTAATATTTTAAATAGGATTAATATAAAGAAGGCGATCAGGTTTTAGACTTGATCGCCTTCTTTTGTTTTAATGTGTGTTCAGTCACCAATAAATAAATCCTCCCTCAAGTACGCCTGGATGTTCAACCACTATTTGATGCCTAAATGTTTGTTCGGCAATTATAAATTTATTGAATTAGGCGTCTATGATAAAGTTAACATAGGTAACTATTATGGAAAACAATTTTCGTGCTATAAAGCGGCATACTTTATAATAATAGGCCACCTTCAAATTTTGTTAACCAGAATCGTATCATCACTAACATAAACACTGAATTATCAGGATAAACGGATTAAAAGTTTTATAATAAATTAAAAAAGTGATTAGAAAAGCAGGTTTCGTTGTTTCATTGCTTACACCAGTCCAGCCATACATTCCAAATCCTCGCTTGCCACCCCGTTAAAACCACCACACACTCCGGGTTTTCCATTTCTGTCTGGTTTAATATCGGAATGACTTGTCCCTGCAAGGTTTAAAATAAATAAAGTTTTGGACGAAACTCTTGCAAAAATGATTTATTTTAAAGTATTTATCTTGTCTGAAGCCAGATTTTTAACCTTAATAATAATCTTTTTCTATTTTTATTGCGATTTCTAAATTATAAGGCTTCATGTTTGGTTTGTTTCAAGGTTTAGGTGAATATTATTATGTAATATTTATTCTTCAGGGTATATGCATTTTCCATGCTATTCGCAATAATAATCAGAGTAAGTGGATCTGGATTATTATGTTTTTACCGATTATAGGCTGCGCCATCTACGCCTTTACCGAGATTTTTCAAAAACGACAAGTAAATTCTATTCAAGCAGGTGTTGTAAAACTGGTAAACCCGGGATCAAAAATTAAACACCTTGAACGCAAATTTCAGTTTACCGATACCTTTGCCAACCGGGTAGCACTTGCTGATGCGTACTTGGAAAAAGGCTTACATGAAAAAGCATTAGCACTTTATGAACCTGCTTTAAGTGGTTTATTCGAAAGTAATGAACACGTGGTGCAGCAGCTTATTGAGGTATATTTTAAGTTAAACCGCTTTGACGATGTGATTAGGATTGCACCCAAAATTTCCCGAAATATAAACTTCCCCAAAAGTAAATCAAACTTACTTTATGCCCTTGCACTTGAAAAATCAGATGGGATTGATTTGGCAGAAAAAGAATTTAAGGCGATGAATCATCGTTTTTCTAATTACGAAGCCCGGTATAATTATGGCCAGTTTTTGATCCGTACCAATAGAGAAGCCGAAGCGCTAAAGCTTTACACCACCATTTCCGAAGAGGCAGAACACATGAACCGAAAAGAGAAAGGCGAGTCGAAAATTTGGATTGATAAGGTGATTGGTAGTTGCAAAAAACTTTCTGCCTAAGGAATGCCAGAAAACTAGCAGTAAACCAAGGCTAGTAATTAGGTGTATTGAATATCTGTTTAATTTTCTTAATGCGTAATGATGAATTCAAGAACTTAAAGAATAACTCATCAAGGGTTAAAAACGAGTTACAATTCCATATTCTGCAGTAATCAACAACCCTGAAAATAAGGCTAAAATATATTTCAGTTTTTGTCCAATTCTAAAAACTCAATTGTTCTTCTTATTTAACAATTTAAAACCTGAAAAAATGAAAGAGTATTTATTATTACTTCGTGGCGGTAAACCAGCAGCAAGTAAAACGGAAGAAGAAAATAAAGCAGAAATGCAAGATTGGGGAATTTACATGGGCAACCTTGCTAAAAATGGACAATTGGCTGGCGGTTTACCGTTGGTTTCTGTTGGTGCCGTTGTATCATCAGCCGGAACTACAAACGAAGCGGTAACATCTGCCACAGAAGGGATTGTTGGCGGTTATTTAATTATAAAAGCCGACAGTTTTGAACAGGCTATTGAAGCTGCAAGGGCTTGTCCGCATATAGCGAACGAGGGAAATATTGAGGTAAGAGAAATTGCACCAATGCCTGCCATGTAATTAATTAGTAACAGTAAAATTTTAAGCAATGAAAGAATTCATGATGATTTTCAGAAATGAAAAAATGGAAGGTAGCGAACAGCCATCGGCCGAGCAAATGCAAGCAGTAATGAACGAATGGCAAAACTGGATAGGTAATATTGCAGCCCAAGGAAATTACAGCGGCACAAACCGTTTGCATTCTGAAGGTAAAACATTAAAACCGAACAATGTAAGCCTTGATGGCCCATATGCTGAAGTTAAAGAAATGGTGGGTGGTTACTTGATGGTAAAAGCGAATAGCTTGGACGAAGCAGTAGAAATGGCAAAATCTTGTCCGAACCTGATGTATGGCGGAAGTGTTGAGGTGAGAAGTGTAATGACTATTGACGCAGATGCAACTTCTGCTACGTTTTTAGGAGAAAAATGATTAGTTTAAATGATCGTCTTTGCAACAAATGTTTTTTGCAAAGACGATTTTTTTCTGATGCAACCAACTGAATTACTGCCACATTTGTTTAGAACAGAATACAGAAAAATAACTTCTGTACTGTGTAAACTGTTTGGGATAGAATATATTGAAGTAGCAGAAGATATTGTTAGCGAAACTTTTCTGGCGGCCGCCGAATTATGGGGAATGAAAGGATTACCCGAAAATCCTACCGCATGGTTATACAGCGTTTCTAAAAATAAAACCCGAAATTATTTGAAGCGCAATCAGCTTTTTGCCCAAAAAATTTCAGAACAAATAACTCAGAGTCTCGAGCTTACAAGAGAAATAGAAATTGATTTGTCAGTGAAAAACATCAACGACAGTCAACTAGCCATGATTTTTGCCGTTTGTAACCCGTGCATCCCCATAGAAGCACAAATTGGCTTGGCTCTGAACTTACTTTGCGGTTTTGGTGTAGATGAAATTGCCAGTGCTTTTCTTACCAATAAGGAAGTAATCTATAAACGACTTCAACGAGCCAAACAAAAACTAAAAGCAGAAAAAATAAAAATAGAACAACCTACTAAAACAGAAATAAACAACCGATTACCAACTGTTTTAACCACATTATATTTGCTTTTTAATGAGGGTTATTATTCCACATCTCAAAACAAAATTTTAAGAAAAGAACTTTGCCTGGAGGCGATGCGGCTTAATTATCTGTTGGTAGAAAATGAGATTACCAATCAGCCTCCAGCCAATGCCTTGCTCTCCTTAATGTGTTTTCATTCTTCGAGGTTTGAAGCCAGGGTAAACGAAAGCGGTGAAAATATTTTGTATGAAGACCAAGACCCGAACCTTTGGAACAAAGAAATAATTGAGAAAGGCACTGAATTCCTAAACATTGCATTCAAAAACAGCGTGGTAACCAAATATCATTTAGAAGCAGGTATTGCGTATTGCCACACCCAAAAAGAAGATAGCAAGCAAAAATGGGAAACGATCTTACAATTGTATAATCAGCTTTTGCAAATAGAATATTCGCCTATAATTGCCCTGAATAGAACGTACGCACTTGCCAAAGCCCAAGGAAAGAAGGAAGCAATTATAGAAGCTGAAAAATTAAATCTGACCACTAACCATTTGTATTATTCTTTACTTGGCAACCTTTATACAGATTTAGATAATGCCAAGGCTCTCAAGTATTTGGAAACGGCCTTGGCACTTGTACACTCCCTTGAAGACCGTATGATCATTACTAAGAATATTGATCGAATAACCGCAAAGCCTTAAGTTGGCACTGACACGAGCAGCTAATGAAAAATCAGACTTTTGGACATAAAGTGGTTTCTTTCTTTTTAACGAAGATCATTATCGGTATTGCTGCGGTTGGTGGGATGGTGGCCTTAGTAGAATGGTTAGGAAGATTATTCCTTGAAAACACCCCATTACACAATCATTCAATAAACATAATCATTAGTATTTCTGATGCAGCTATATCCTTGGTTACTTACATTATATTTTTTAATGCTTTCGAAAACCGACGAATTAACGAATTGAGCGCATCTTCATTTGGTAAAAATGCACTCCTTGGTTTTACAACGGGTTTCCTTTTACAATCAGTTTCCATTCTGTTTATCTATTTAGCTGGTGGATATTTGATAATAAGTATAAATCCCATTTCTCATTTGATACCAGCGTTCAATACAGCGATTACTGCCGGATTTGTTTCTGAAATCGTAATTCGTGGTATATTTTTTCGTTTAATTGAAGAGAAGTTCGGAACTAAAATAGCTCTACTGATTATAACTTTAGTATTTGCATCAGCGCATTTAAACGTTGCCGATGCAACTATACTTTCAATTTTTTCAACCGCTATGCAAGCCGGGTTTTTAATTTCTGCTTCGTACGTTTTTACCAGGAGTTTGTGGTTTGTAATTTTCTTTCATTTCGCGTGGGATTTTGTCGAACCCGGTATTTTTGGAGCGATTAATACAGGCAATACCATAGCGTAAAGTTTGCTTACAACTAAAATAAAAGGGCCTTCCTTTTTAACCGGAGGTGAAGCCGGTCCTCAAAACTCCATACAAGCACTATAATTTGCATAATTCTTTGCTTATTATTTTTAAGATTGGCAAACCGAAACAAGGCTTTCATTAAACTGTATCCCAAACAGGCTAAATTTTAAAGCAGCTTAAGCAGGAAAAAATTGTAAATAACGGTTCAATTCCATTTAAACGGCTACGTGGACTAGATTTATTTATTTTGTCCTTACTGTCTTACAATTCCTATTACTTGTAATAAAGGTCAATTAATGTCGTTGTTATTTAACTTCTTAATAGTAAATAGCAGATTTTCTGTTTGTACGCGTCTTTTAACTGCATATTATTTATTTATAATAAATTATGTTATTGTTTGGTGGCTTTTTTTACAAAATTTTTAAAACTGCCTTTTTGCAAACCTTCTGTCTGCCTAGAACGTAAAATCGCTTGTTATACGTTTACTCACCGGAAAGATATGTGGAGCAGATATAAATTCCCATCGATACTAATTTTTCTTTTTCTTCTATCCACATCTGTTATCGCTCAAAACTCCGAGTATAAATTTAAGCACTTAACTACGGAAGATGGTTTATCGCAAAATAGTGTTTCTTGTATTTTAAAGGATAGCTACGGGTTGATGTGGTTTGGAACTGAAGAGGGTTTGAACAAATATGATGGATATACGTTTACTGTTTACAGGCATAATTCCAAAAAACCGGGCAGCATTTCTTCTAATTTTATAAAAGCAATTTATCAAGACCAGCAGAATAATGTATGGATCGGTACAGATGGAGGAGGCCTAAGCTTGTATGATCGAAAAACGGATACATTCATCAACTATCTATCAAAGGCATCAAATGCAACAACTTTGAGCGATAACCGCATTTATTCTATTTTTGAAGATAGTAAAGGAACATTTTGGGTTGGAACATTTTCTGGTTTAAATACATTGAATGTGGCAACCAGAAAATTCAAAAGATTTGATGATCTCATGCCGCTTTTTAAAGGCACATTTAAATCGAAAATCTCCGTAATATCGGAAGACAGTAATTCAAACTTATGGATTGGTACTGATAAAGGTCTGATTGTATATAACAGAAAAAATAATGCCTTAGCCAGGTATTTAAGTTGGCCGAACGAAAAAGGCAGTTTAAGCAATGATGATATTAAGGCGATTGCAGAGGATGACAAAAAAAATATATGGATTGGCACCAATGGAGGAGGCATAAATTTATACAACAAGAACACAAACACGTTCTCTACAATTAAACATCAGGATAACAATTTAGCGAGTTTAGGTAATGATGTGGTTAATTGCATTACCAAGGGTGATAATAACCAGTTATGGGTTGGCTTAGATAATTCCCTTGACTTATTTGATACCAAAGGCCAATCGTTTACGCATTTTACCGAGAATTCTGGGATTAGTAACAATCTGAACAACAATTACATTTATTCGCTATACAACGATGATAAAGGTATTTTATGGATTGGCACTTCTTCTGGTGGGATCAATAAATACGACAAAAATCTTCCGTTCTTTAATCATTTCCGAGATAATTCGGGTAATTCAAATTATAACACGGTTTGGTCATTTACCGAAAGTAATGATGGTAATTTCTGGCTTGGTACGGATGCCGGCTTAGTTTATTTGAATAAATCTACCGGTGTTTCCACGTATTATAAACACGATTCGGCTAATAAAAAAAACATATCAAGTAATGTGATTTCCACTCTTTTACGGAGTAAAATCGGCAACAAAATTTGGATTGGCACCAGTACAGGATTAGATCAGCTGGATGAAAATACGAGATCGATAACTCACATTAAATTTAGCACCGGAGAAAATATCCAAAAGGTGTATTCACTTTTAGAAGATAAAAAAGGAAACCTATGGATTGGAACCAGAAACGGTTTATATCAAAAAAACCGGCTCACAAACCTGGTTGTTAATTATAAACATGATCCTAAAAAAACGAATACCCTTGTTAGCGATGATGTGCAGGCCTTGGCAGAAGATAGAAGTGGGAACATTTTTATCGGGTACAAAAATAATGGTTTAAGTAAGTATAATCCTAACAGTAAAACCTTCACTCATTTTACTGCTGAAAATAGTAATCTTTGCAGTGATCAGGTAAGTAATTTATTTATCGATCTTAAAAATAACGTTTGGATAGGTTCTTTAGATGCGGGCTTCAGTGTGCTGGATACTAAAACAAATTTGATAGAAAGCTTTTCTGAAGACAATGGCTTGATTAATAACGTGGTTAATTTTTTAATTAATGATAAGAAAGGATTCATCTGGATAAGCACTAACCGTGGAATTGTAAGATTTAATCCAACTACTAAAACATTTAGAAATTATGGTGTTTATAATGGTCTGCAAAGTTTAGAATTTAATGTAGGTGCCGGATACAAAACAAGGCATGGAGAGATACTTCTAGGAGGGGTGAACGGGTTCAATATGTTTAATCCCCAATATGTAGCTCAAAACAATAATGTGCCGCCTGTTATTATTACTGATTTTCAACTTTCCAATCAAAAATTAATAATTGGAGCGAAGGAATCACCTCTAAAACAAAGCATTACCTTAACTCATGAGCTTGAGCTAGCTTATAATCAATCATCTTTTAGTATAGAGTTTGCTGCGCTTGATTATACCTCACCTCAAAATAATCAGTTTGCTTATAAGCTAGTTGGATTTGATACCGATTGGAATTATATCGGAACCAAGCGGATGGCAACATATACAAACTTAAATCCGGGAGAGTACACATTTATTGCAAAAGCAGCTAATAATGATGGCCTGTGGAACAATGAAGGTACTTCGTTTAAAATTATAATTTCCCCGCCATTCTGGCTTACCTGGTGGTTTAAAACCATCGCTTTTTTAATAATATCTGGAAGTGTTTATCGGGTTTATTTATACCGGATCAATATTGTTGAACACCAAAAAGAGGCGCTCGAAATTAAGGTAGCTGAACGAACCCAGGAGGTTCTATTACAATCAGAAGAATTGCATGTGCAGGCTGAAGAACTTAAAGTGCAATCTGAACATCAGCAATCATTGTATAAGGAATTGCAGCTACAATCAGAAGAATTGCAAGCCCAATCTGGTGAGCTTTTAGAGAAAACAGAATACTTAGAAACACTAAACATTGAACTACATAAGGAGCGTGAAAAAGCTGATGAGGCAAATCAAGCTAAAAGTATATTTCTAGCCACCATGTCACATGAAATCCGTACGCCAATGAATGGGGTAATTGGGATGGCATCATTACTGGGAGAAACTAAGTTGGATCATGAACAGCATGATTACTTAAAGAGTATTCGCAATAGTGGCGAAGCCCTCTTAGTTGTCATTAATGATATTTTAGATTTTTCTAAGATCGAATCCGGAAACATGGAACTGGAAAATCGCGACTTTGATCTTCGAAAAATTGTAGAAGATGTGTTGGACCTATTTGCTGCAAAAGCGGCTAATCAGCGTTTAGATCTGGTATACCGAATGGGTTCAAATGTTCCTGAACACATCATCGGAGATGGATTGCGCTTACGCCAGATATTGTTGAACTTGGTGAGTAATGCGATGAAATTTACTCATGTCGGACAAGTATTTTTAAATATTACGGTTAACGAATCAGAAGGAGAAAATATAGATTTAAGATTTGATGTGACTGATAGCGGAATAGGGATTCCACAAGACAAATTATCGCGGTTGTTTAAGGCATTTTCGCAAGTGGATTCGTCCACCACCCGGAAATACGGCGGTACGGGTTTGGGGTTGATTATTAGCGAGCGCTTAATTCAGTTGATGGGTGGCAGCATACAAGTAGAAAGTGAGGTTGGCTTAGGAACCACCTTTAGTTTTAACATAAAGAGTGCCGTTGGTGATAAAAAACAATCAATAAATAACTTAACACTTTCGTCTATAAGTGGAAAAAAAGTGCTGGTGATTGATGATAATAGCGTTAATCTGGTTATGCTGGGTGCTAAGTTAAAATCGGTAAACATGCTTCCAACTTTAGCTTTGTCGGGCAAACAAGCTTTGGAAATTTTATCCGTTTCGGCCGACTTTCAATTAATAATTACGGATATGCTAATGCCAAATATGGATGGTGTTGAGTTGGCTCAAAATATTCGATTGAACTATCCTAAGATCCCGATTATTCTAATGAATTCTATTGGTGAAGATATTGGCGCTGAATATCCTTACCTCTTTGATTCTGTGATAGCAAAACCAATAAAGAAAGCGCCATTTTTGAACCAGGTTTTGGCCATTTTAGATCCAAACGGTTTAAAAGCACCAAAGGTGAAAGAACAACAATCCATTTTATCAGAAAACTTTGCGAATACCTATCCTTTAAGTATCCTGTTGGCAGAGGATAATATGATCAATCAAAAGCTGGCTTTAAGGGTATTGAGTAAGCTCGGATACGAACCTCATTTAGCTAAAAACGGAAAAGAGGCTGTAGAAATGCTACAAGAGCATTCGTATCAAGTGATTTTAATGGATATTCAAATGCCAGAAATGGATGGTTTCGAAGCAACAAAGTACATTCGATCTAATCATGTTTATCAGCCAGTAATTATTGCAATGACAGCCAATGCGCTTCCCGAAGATCGTGCAGAATGCATCAAGGCAGGTATGAACGATTATATCTCAAAGCCTTTCAATCTCGAAACTTTGATAGGCATACTTCAGGAAACTGCCGAAAGTATAAATGTTACTACTTGAGGGAGTTAGACTTCTTTGATATCGAATAGCGTGACAGATTGATTAGGAAAATGATGGGATAGCTTTCATTGATCTGTAGAGAGAGGAGGAATAGAGAAAAGACGAAGTATCGGTTTAGCTAATTCAACTCTATCTAACTTATTATATATCACTTCTTCTATACATTTTTTCTAATAAGAGAGAAGCCCCTAATAACAGGGTCATTAAAAACGCGATGCCTTGAAATTAATTAAACGATTGTTACTTTGCGTCAATCGAGCGAATCCATCCAGCACCTTTAAGAAATTGAATCAGTTGGGGATCTTTGGTCGACAGGGCCGGGAGCCAGTAGCCGAGTCGTTTGCGATTCCACCAAAGGGCTTGCGGATTGCCCGGCTTAGCAAACGTATATCGATATTGGGTTGCCCGGATATATCTCGGCGGCTTGTTGGGAAAAGGATTGCCAGCAAATAAACTGATAGCATCCGGGTCATTATGAAGAAGTTTCCAGACCAGGTTTAGTGTCCATGGATATTCGTTGGGAGTAGCCATGGCAGCAAACCACATTTGCCAATCTAAACGTAACTGATAAGGGGCAATTTGCGGCGGCTGATCTTTCAATGATACAGGCAGACCCTTGTAGATATAAGGTTTCCAATTGGCTTCGTTGTCTGGATTTTCATCCATTGTCCCTTCGAAAACCACATTCAAACGTTCCTTTCCTACAGTTCCGAATGCGCCATACGTATTTACGAGGTCAAACGGATCGAACGAGGTATTCATGATTTGGCCAGGTGATAGCATGTTCAATGCGGGCCGAATACTAAGGAGTGCAATAAGGGCGGTTACTATCCAAGCAGTAGTTAACATATGTTTTGATTCTTTCGCCTCATGAGCCGCGATTTTAGCTTTTAGAACAAATATTTTGGGAAGTATTCTGGACCAAAAACCGTCGTCTAAACAGGCCAAAGCAGGAATAATTGTAAGCCAGTTCAAAAACGAAAGGTTGCCGCTGATGATGATGTTGATTTGAAATATTATAATTACTGAGCCAGCAATGTGACGAGCATGTCTGGGCCAGAACACGAACAATGGTGCCGCAAGCTCTGCCAGCCAGTTAAACCATACTCCAATTTTTAACATGGTATGCGGCAGAAAATGGAGCCAGCGGCTTATCGGACCCGGGATTGGCTGTGTTTCAAAATGGTAGTACAGGGCTGTGCCATTACGCCATATTTCGTCTCCGCGGAATTTAATTAAGCCAGCACCGAACATAATCCGGAAGGTTAACCACCGGAATAAAAAAATGATAGGGAAGGGTGGAGGTTGTGAGGGAAATGGACGCAGATCGAGCAGTGGACAAAGAAAGATGGCAAGAAAACCGGTTTCGGTGAGTTGAATTTCCCAGCCGTATCCATACCATTCTTGCCCAACGTGAACAAAAGACATGTATAGAAACCAAAGTACGGCGAGCAATATGGAGTTTGCGTAACCTGCTACTACTACACACGAAAGCACAAACCCAATCCAAGCAACCGTTAAAAGAGTGGCATCAGAATGACCGAGCCAAAATATGGAGGGCAGTCGCAAAAAGCTAGCTCCAGGAGAACCGAGGGCAGTGCTCACCTGTTTTAGGTATATTTCTACCGGAAGCAAACCGTTTGACCCTATCAAGGGAATTATCTGATTAATCGCCACTAAGAAAGCAATGGCGTAGACAATTCCGAGGAGACGAAGAATGACAAAACGAGTAAGCCAATAAGTCGGCGAGGTATTTTCCTTGGGCCAAGCAGGTGGAAGTTTGCTATCCGTTTTGCTAATCACGTTCATTTACAAGCATTATTTAGGCATATGAGTCCATGAAATGAGACTCAATATTTACAAAAATTGAACCTAAACCACTGAAAAAAGGAAAGGTAAATACGTGACATTGATAGTAGGATGAGTGTATTTACTACATCTGGGAAGGTTAATAGCTTACGGCAAGATGTGTAATAAGAATGACTGATTGTGGATGCTTTTAACAGATAACGTAAATGGATGATATCCGACAAAGGTTTTAAAAAAGGAATGGTGGATGATGAAACAGTCTAAAGAGAACATACGGAAACTCGTAAATGAAAGATCACTTTTTCATGTACATTCGTGAGTCAATAACCAGATAATGAAGATTAGATTTCATTTTTTAACAGTTGTATTTCTGTTAACTAGAAGCGTTTTCAATAACGTGGAAGCACAAAGCAAATTCACTCCTAAACTTGATTTGTATATTTTAGTTGGTCAATCAAATATGGCGGGCCGGGCACCACTGCCAAGTGATGGTAAAAACGAGGGCGACAGCCATGTTTTAATGTTTACAAAAGATAGCCAATGGGTGCTTGCTAAGCATCCGCTTCATTTTGATAAACCTAAAACTGTAGGTGCAGGGCCCGGCTTATCGTTTGGTATCAAAATGGCTAAAGCAAATAGGAAAGCAATAATTGGCCTTATCCCTTGCGCTGTGGGTGGTACAAAAATTGAACTTTGGATTCCTGGTGCGTTTGATGCTGTTACAAATACTCATCCTTATGACGATGCCGAGAAACGAATTAAAGCAGCCATGAAATATGGCGTTATTAAAGGAATTATTTGGCACCAGGGAGAATCAAACAGCAATCCTGTTGATGCGCTTAATTACCTGGATAAGTTGATTGTTTTAATTAACCGGCTTCGTGAAGTGAGTAACAACAACAAGGTGCCCCTTTATAGCTGGCGAACTTGGAAGGTACAAGCTGGTTTACAATAATATAAATGTGCAATTAGCGCTTCTTCCGAAAAAGGTTCCGTATACAGCGCTGGTAACATCAGCGGGGTTGGTAGATAAAGGAGATACCACACATTTTGATAAAAAATCTGCCGACAGACTAGGCAAAAGGTTTGCAATACAAATGCTGAAGGTGCAAAAGAGTTTGAAGAGGAGTAACTGATTTGAGTTGAATTAAAAGCTTTAATGCAGGTGTTTCGGTTTGTTAAAACATTTCAATGGGAATGGAGTTATATTTCTTTTTAGTCATTTTATCACAATAATATCATACCAGCTTAACATAAAAAATAAAAGGATTAATTATATTAGAATAGACCTAACTGTACCCTCTGTGAAAAAAAGAATTTTAATTTTAGATGATGATCATGATACGTTACTTGTTCTTAAAGACAGCTTGACAGTCGCTGGTTTCGAGGTGATGGATCTTTATTATAGCGATCACCTTCCTCATTTAATTGAAGAGTTTAAGCCTAATCTTTTACTTTTAGACTATATATTGTTCGGTGAAAATGGGGGAGATATTTGTACAAACATTAAACACGATCCAAAAACGAAGGATTTGCCTATAGTGTTAATGTCTGGTTATCCACGTTTAAGCGAAACCATGGGTAACTACGGATGTAATGCAATGATTGCTAAGCCCTTTGATCTAGATCAGTTAATAAAGGTCTTAAATAACGTATTAGATAAGGTGATGATTAATTGATGAGCTAATTTTAAGGTAAAATATTAGTCGCGATGTTAATAGGATTGCTCATAATATTGTGTAAGGGGCATTGATCAGCAACTTTTAGCAAACGATTTCTATCTTCATCAGAGATATAACCAGTTATTTGAATATGACGATTTATGTAGGATGTTTGCTGTAAATTACTTTTTACAACATTCATTGAAAGGTTAACGGTTATGGTATCAATATTCCATTTTTTACGCTGCGAATACATCTTTAAAGTGATGGCTGTGCAACTTCCCAAACTAGCTAAAAACAATAAAACCGGGTTCATCCCATTATTCGCACCACCAAGTTCTATAGGTTCGTCAGAAATTATTACATGTCCATCTCCCTTTATTTCAGTGCGATAATTTTCTTGTCCGATTTGAACCGTTATACAAGCTGTACCTACGCAATGTTCCATGTATAGAAGTAAGTGGTAAAAAAGGAAGCAAATAAGAGTTTGAAATATGGCTTAACAGCGCTAGATTGATGGGTTAAGATTGCCCATTTAACTTACTAAAAGCAACTTTCGATGAGGTTTTTATGTTGATGTTGTTGCTTAATTGTGCCCCAAAAGCTCCAGCCATCTTGAATATTTTATAAAGATGTTTTGACTCTTGCAGTAAAAAGAATTCCATCCACTCACATATATTCATTGTGCCCATTTTAACGTGGGTGCCCATTCTACAGCATTGTTCAGGACTTAATTTATCGATCATAAGTTTCATTTCGTCCCTCACCCGATAAATTTCATGTAATAATGCTCCAGTTGACCGTGCAAGTGTATTATTGAATTCACCATCATGTGCTTGATCATACCTTTCAAATACAGGATTAACATTTGTTAGTATAGCATTTAAACGCTCCATAAAAACGTATTGATAGCGGCATAAAAAAGCAATGGTTTCATGTATGGAACGCTTATTTGAAAAAAGCCTTTCATTAATTGCTTTAGGTGGAAGGTTATCTATATAATTTTTAATGAGTTGATGCTGACTGATAAACCTGTTATAGGTTTGCTCTTGGATTTTCATATGGTTAGTTTATATTGGTGGGATGGTCTAATCACCCTGCACAATAATCATGCACAGGTATAGAGGCAATGTTTTATTCTGAGATATATTGTTTTTTCAGCGAATTGTAATTCAAAAGGTAATTATAAAAGTTGATTTTTGGAATCCCACCTATCTACAACGATGGATTTGCATGCTAAAATATACAGGTGTTGTATAGTATTTATCCGAAAAATAAGTACGAAACAAATATAGCTGCAATTACACCAGAAAGGTCAGCTAAAAGCCCGGCCTGGATTGCATACCGGCTTTTTTTAATCCCTACCGAACCAAAGTATAACGCTACGATGTAAAATGTAGTATCTGCCGAACCATTGAATACGCAACCAAGTCGTCCGACAAATGAATCGGGGCCAAAGGTTTTCATTGCATCAATCATCATCGCTTTAGATCCCGATCCACTAAGAGGTTTCATTAATGCTACAGGTAAAGCGTCGGTAAAACGGGTATCCATATTGAATTGGCTGAACGTCCACTTGAAGCCGTAAACAATATAATCAAGTGCCCCACAGTGTCTAAATACGCTGATTGCAACCAGCATTGCAACCAGATAGGGGATGATCTTCACTGACGTTTCGAAGCCACCCTTGGCTCCCTCGATAAATGCTTCAAACACATTTATTTTTTTTCTCAACGCTCCTAATATAAAAACAGCAGGAATTGAGAATAACATTAAGTTGCTAAAAACCTTTGAGAAAAGACTGATCTCTTCTTTAGATAAATAATAAGTAAAGTAAAATACGATAAAAAGTATAAAGGCTGTTAAGCCGCCAATCCAAGCAATAACTACCTTGTCAAAAAGATTGATTTTTTGACGGATGGCTACGGCTAACATTCCAACTAAGGTTGCCACGTAGGTAGCTATAATGCAAGGGATAAATACATCCGCTGGATCATGAGCCCCTAAAATAGCCCTTTGTGCAATGATGGTAACTGGTAATATTTGGAGCCCTGATGTATGTAAAACCAGAAACATGATTTGAGCGTTTGAAGCTGTTTCTTTATCGGTATTTAACTCCTGCAAGTTACCCATTGCCTTTAAACCAAGTGGGGTAGCTGCGTTATCGAGCCCCAATAAGTTAGCAGAAAAGTTCATCATCATATTGCCTGTCGCAGGATGATTTCTTGGAACTTCTGGAAATAACCGACTAAAAAACGGACCTACTATTCTTGATAAAAAGTTGATCGCACCAGCCTTTTCTCCAATGTTAAGAATTCCTAACCACAATGCCATATTGCCAATAAGGGGTAAGGCAATGTCCATTACTGATGACTTACTGCTGTCGAATAGTGCTTCAACTAACGTTTTAAAAATTTCGGTGTCACCAAAAAAAATGAGCTTAACTAAGGCTACTACAAAAGCAATGAGGAAAAAAGCTATCCAGATATAATTTAATGCCATTTATTTTTTGATGGTTATTTTTTGATAGTTATTTTTTGACAGTTTCTAAGAACGTTGTCAAGGGTTTCAAACCCCGACAGCGTTTACAACAAAAACCGCCTTCGGTTTGGAAGGCGGTTTAATTTTGAAATATTTTTCCGTGTTTTGTAATTTGCTATATCTCAATACTCATATCTCAATACTCACATCTCCTCCTACTATTTCTTTTTACCTATTTGTTTCGTGGTAACAGGACCAGTGGTAGTTGCAGGCTTTTGTTGATTTCTCATGTAATTTTCCATGCGTTTTTGGAAACCATTTTTCTTCTTTTCAGTTTCCGGTTTCTTTTTGTTCTCTTGAATCTGCGCATGAATCTTCGCGTCATTAACAAACTGACGGATTGCAAACTGTTGAGCAAAAGTGAACATGTTGGCAAGGAAGTAATAGTAATTCAATCCAGAAGGATAGCTGTTTAATACTCCAAAAAAGATGATTGGTGTGATATAACCAATATACTTCATTTGTCCGGTTGCACCCGATACTTGATTGTTAAAATAGGTTTGAATAAGCGTAGATATCGTCATGATAATACACATCAAACTAATATGGTTTCCTAAAAATGGCAAGGTGAATCCAAACTTAAAAAAAGCATCATAGGTAGATAGGTCACTCATCCATAAGAAACTCTGCTGGCGCAATTCAAATAAATTCGGGAAGAAAAAGAAGAAGGCCATGATAATTGGTAATTGCAAAACCATTGGCAAACAACCACCTAGCGGATTAACTCCTGCTTTCTTATATAGTTTAAGATATTCTTGTTGTAATAATGTCGGATTATCTTCACCTACCTTACCTTTAATTTCATCCATCTCAGGCTTTAAAACCTTCATCTTAGCCATAGAAAGATAAGATTTGTAAGTAAGCGGGAATAAAACGAGTTTCAGTAAAATAGTAAGAACTAAAATGATTAGTCCGTAATTCCAGTTAAAGCCTTCTAAAAAGTTGAAAATTGGAAGTACCGCAAAACGATTAATATACTTTAACGGCCAGTAACCTAAGTTGATTTGTTTTTCAATATCGTAACCTTGGGCTTTTAATGTACTGTACTTGTTAGGGCCAAAATAAAACTCCATTGGATAGGTGTTTACTTCTTGACGACCTAGAGGTAATGTTAAATTTGCTGTAAAGGCTTTTATTATATTGTGATCTGGCTTTGAACTTACAGAAAGCGTAGCCTTATCAAATCCGTTCTTAGCAATTAATACATTCGAGAAAAAGTGTTGCTTAAAGGATACCCACTGAATTTTACCTTTATCCGCAATCTCTTTAGTCTCATCTTTCGTTTCGCTTAACTTGTCAAGCTCTGTATCAAAAGGTTTGTAATAAGCTGTTGAGTAACGTGTTTCACTCTGTACATCTTTTTCCTTCTGTTTTAAAATAGTTTCCCAATTCAAAATGATTGGTTGTGTTGTAGAAATTACATCTTGTAATCCAGAAGTAACGATTGTGAAGCCTACTTTGTAACTATCGCCTTTTAAGCTGTAGATATAATCAATGTATTTGTTTGCAGCGTAAGTAAGCCTCAATGTTACAGATGAAGAATCGGTCTTCGTAACTGTTAATCCTTTTGCCGTGCTCGTGAAATACAGATCGTTCGTGTTGATATTTTTACCACCTGCGTTTAAAAGAAGTCCGAATTTGGTATCGGCATCTTCAAACATGATTAACGGCTTTTGGCTGTAGGTTTTAAATCCTTTAAGCTCCACCGATCCAATACGACCACCTTTTGGGTTAATGTTAACTTTCAGTAAATCATTTTCTAAAACTATCGGAGTACTGCTTCCTGTTAGTGCGGTACCGAAAGGGCCACTTAATGCGGCAGAATCAACTATTGGTAAAGAAGCAATAGCCTTTACAGAATCGGCAGGCTGCTTTACCGGAGGCAGATCCTTGCTTGATCGTGCTATAGAATCCTGAACTTGTTTTTCCCTTTTTATCTCCTGTTCAGAGGGTTTCATTAAAAAAACAGAACCTACAATAATGATAAATATCAAAAAGAGGCCTGTAAACGTATTTCTATCCATTTGTTTTAATTGCTTCTATTATTTGTTTAAACCTTTTTTTGAGTGGCTTAGTGAAGCGGCGACAAAGTTAACAAAAAGTGGGTGTGGATTATCAACTGTAGATTTTAATTCTGGGTGAAACTGGCCAGCAACAAAAAATGGGTGATTTTTAAGTTCTATTATTTCAACTAAATTGTTATCAGGGTTTATTCCAGATGCAACCATGCCGCTTTTTTCGTATTGCTCTAAGTAATCATTGTTAAACTCATAACGATGACGGTGGCGTTCTGTGATTTGCAATTTGCCATAAATTGCAGCCGCTTTAGTGCCTTTCTTTAAATCACATGTATATGATCCGAGGCGCATGGTTCCTCCTTTATTTTTTATTTTCTTTTGCTCTTCCATCATCGAAATCACCGGATTAGGTGTCTCTTCGTTGATTTCTGTACTGTGAGCATCTATTAAACCCAAAACATTTCTGCCATATTCAATCACTGCACATTGCATTCCCAAACAGATTCCGAAGAAAGGAACGTTATTTTCACGAACGTATTGAATAGCTTCAATTTTACCATCAATTCCTCTGCTACCAAAACCAGGTGCAACTAACACACCATGTAAACCTTTAAAACGGTCTGCAACATTCTCAGCGTTAATGCTTTCAGAATGAACACATCTAACAATTACTTTACACTCATTTTTTGCACCTGCGTGGATAAATGATTCGATAATGGATTTGTAAGCATCAGGAAGTTCCACATACTTTCCTACTAAACCAATAGTTACTTCTGCAGTTGGATTTTTAAGTCGTCCAAGAAAATCTTTCCAGCTCTCTAAATCGGGTTCATTTTTGTGTGGAAGCTTTAATTTCCCAAGAACAATGTGATCCAATTGTTCTTTAAGCATTAATAATGGTACATCGTATATGGTGGATGCATCAATTGACTCTATAACTGCGTTGATATTTACGTTACAGAATAGGGCTATTTTTTTACGGATATCAACTGATAAATGATGCTCCGTTCTACAAACTAATATGTCTGGTTGGATACCGTACTCAAGCAACATTTTTACAGAGTGTTGAGTTGGCTTAGTTTTTAATTCACCAGCTGCAGCAAGGAAAGGAATTAGTGTTAAATGGATTACTAATGAGCTAGAACCAAGCTCCCAACGAAGTTGACGAACAGCTTCGATGTATGGTAAAGATTCAATGTCACCAACAGTTCCACCAAGTTCGGTGATCACAATGTCGTATTTATTATCCTGACCTAAGATGCGAACATTGCGTTTTATTTCATCTGTAATATGAGGAATTACCTGAACCGTTTTACCTAAGTAAGCACCTTCACGTTCCTTGTTAATTACGTTTTGGTAAATTCTTCCGGTGGTGATATTATTTGCCTGAGAAGTGGGCACATTCAGAAAACGTTCGTAATGACCAAGATCTAAATCTGTTTCCGCACCATCTTCAGTTACGTAACACTCACCATGCTCATAGGGATTTAAAGTTCCTGGATCAATGTTAATATAAGGGTCGAACTTTTGAATAGTTACACGGTAACCGCGGGCTTGTAGTAATTTGGCAAGGGAGGCAGAAATAATACCTTTTCCTAACGACGAAGTAACGCCGCCCGTAACAAAAATGTATTTGGTCATGATTTTTAAGAAGAATTTGCTAAACTATTTGCCTTTTTAGCAGGCGAAAAAACAGTCTTTTGTACGGGTTCCAAAAGTAGGACTATTTTTTGGAATGACCACAGGTGTTGAGAAAAATACTCAATTGTTGGTAGAGGGGGTGAAGGAAGTCGATGGTCGATGGTCGATAGTCCATAGTCCCTGGCAGGTAGTCAATGGTCGAAAGCCGAAGCTGATAGTCGTTAGTGTTTATGAATAGCCCATGACTATCGACTATGGACTATGGACTATTTTGGCGGTTGAGTGGTACAAGCCAATCAATTTAAACCTGACAGCAATGGAAAACCCGGAAAGTGTGTTGGGTGTTGTGGGAAGGCGATTGAGGATTTGAAATGAATGGCAGGACGGAAGCAAGCGATGAAACACAGGAACTTGCTTTTCTAAATCTCTGTAAAACCTATATCATTGCTATATACGTTGAACTGATACCTGATACCTGATACCCGCTACCTGATACCCGCTACCTGATACTTTCTACTAGCTACTTTATACTCTATACTTTTTAATTACATTTGCTATTTAATATAATAAAGTATCCATTTGACTTTCGAAGATTTTAATTTTGACGAGCAGCTTTTTGAAGGACTGCAAAGTATGGGCTATCGCAAACCCACTGCCATTCAGGAACAAGCTATTCCTTTAATACTAGAGCATAAGGATTTAATTGCCTGTGCACAAACAGGTACCGGTAAAACTGCTTCGTACTTGTTGCCCGTACTTCAACACATAAGTCAATCTGAAAAAAAATATACCAAAGCGTTAATACTTGCACCTACACGTGAACTTGCTCAGCAGATTGATCAGCAAGTAGAAGGCCTTGCTTATTTTGCTGGTATTAGCTCCATTGCGGTTTATGGCGGTGGCGATGGTATTGTGTACGAACAGCAACGGCGAGCAATGATTGATGGTGTGGATATTATCATTGCGACACCAGGCAGATTAATTGCTCAGTTAGCTTCGGGAGTAATAAAGCTTGATCATGTTGAATACTTGGTTTTAGATGAAGCCGATAGGATGCTTGACATGGGCTTTTATGACGATTTGTTAAGAATCATTAGTAATATTCCTGAAAAAAGACAAACCTTGTTGTTTTCTGCAACAATGCCGCCTAAAATTAGAGTACTGGCGAATACCATATTAAAAAATCCTGAACAAGTTAATATTGCTTTATCTCAACCTGCAGTAGGTATTCATCAGCAGGTTTATATGACCTATGATCCTCAAAAAATCCCGTTAATCACCGGATTATTGAAGGATGCTACATATACCAGCGTGTTGATTTTTGCATCCCGCAAGGAAACTGTTAAAGATTTAACAAAAGCCTTGCGTAGAGTTGGAGTTAAGGCAGAAGCTTTTCACTCTGACTTGGAACAAGATCAGCGGGAGACCATATTAAGAGCGTTTAAGAGCAGAACACTTCCCGTGATAATTGGTACCGATGTTTTAAGTAGAGGTATTGATATTGAAGGGATAAGCCTGGTTATTAATTTTGATGTACCACCTGATCCGGAAGATTATATACACCGAATTGGACGTACTGCCAGAGCTGAAACTACAGGTACGGCCATCACTTTTGTAAATGAACGTGATCAACGTAAGTTCTCTTCGATTGAAAATTTAATTGGTAAAGCGATTGAAAGAATGGTTTTGCCAGAAGAATTAGGGGAAGGACCAACGTATAATCCGGCTGCTAAATCTAAAAATCACTCAAAGCACAAAAAATCTTGGGGCCATAAAAAGAAACCTGAAAAAAAGTAAGTTCTCGTTAATTTGATTAAATCAATTTGAATTTAATGGAAAACTTAAAGGCAAAACAGATCGTTTTAGAACAAATTAAGGATTGTGAAGCAAGACTTATTAATGCTTTTAAAGTCAATGACCTTTTAGTTTTTGATGAATTACTTCATGATGACCTTCTTTTTAATTTACCTAATGGGCAAACGATTACTAAGGTTATGGACATGGAAAGTCATTGTTCAGGCAACCTGGTAATAAGCTCAATGGCTGCAAGTGAACAAGTAATTCGTGTAATGGATGATCATGCAGTTGTATGTGTGACGATTGATATGACAGGTTCATATTTGAATCAGTTAATAGATGAAAAGTTTCGCTATCAGCGGATTTGGAAATTAGTTGGAACCAACTGGAAAATCATTGCTGGAAGTTGCATAGAATTAAAAGGCTAAGTGAATCACTCACGCTATTGGCACTCAAATCAATTTAAAATTATAGTCATTTTTATAGAACTGGTACAATATTGGCAAACCTGACCAAACACATATCAATAAAAAATATTTCGTTATGGTAACTCTTGAAAATAATTTTTTAAAAGTAAATATCCGCAGTCAAGGTGCTGAAATAACTTCTCTCATTAACAAATCTACTGTAACAGAACATGTGTGGCAAGCTGACGCGGATGTTTGGCCGTGGCACGCACCAAATCTTTTCCCTGTAGTTGGAGGATGCACGAACAACGAAATTCATGCTGACGGAAAAACCTATAGAATTGGCAGACATGGTTTTGCCAGGAATACTGAATTTGCTGTGGCTGATGTAAAACCAACGCATGCAAAGTTTTCACTTGTATTTAACGAAAATACACTGGAGGTTTATCCATATAAGTTCACATTCCAGGTATTGTATGATTTAGTCGACAATAAGCTAAGGATAAGTTTTAAGGTGATTAATAACGATGATAAAACCATTTATTTTTCGGTGGGAGCACATCCTGCTTTTAACGTTCCCTTCTTTAAAAATGAGGTTCTTGAAGATTATTACTTAGAATTTGAGAAAGAAGAAGTACTTGAAACTCATTTATTATCAGAAAATGGATTATTTAACGGCGCTAAAGAAATAGTTCCGGCTGATAATAATCGTTTACCGTTAACTGATGATTTATTTGCTAAAGATGCATTGGTGTTAAAAGATCTGAAATCAAGAAATATCTCTATTAAAAGCAAAAATCACGAACATTCCTTAAGCGTAAAGTATCCTCACTTTAATTATTTGGGTTTATGGTCTAAACCAGGTGCTTCATTTGTTTGTATTGAACCTTGGTTAGGTTGCGCAGATAGTGAGGGTAAAACAATGGATATTAAAGAAAAAGAAGCCATACATGCGCTTGAATATGGGCATGTTTTTGAGGTTGATTTTACCATTGAACTGAATTAATTTTTTCTGGTTAGTTTAGCCAGGTATTGATCCATATCATCTTCATATAAAACTGTACAGTTCCAGCCTTGTTCATTAGCAATTTGGGTGAGTAAAAGTTGGTCTATATAAAGCCATTTGAACCAATTGCTTCTTTGGTTTTTGTACTCGTATTGATAAGATATTTCTCCATAATATCTGTCTTCAGGTATGTTTGAGTCTTCATAGAGATAAGAAATGTCTGAAGAATCGAAAATTAGCTGACCGTTAGGAGTTAGTAAATCACTTGCAATTTTCAAAAAGTCAATGATACCAGTTAGTGTTTTACTTAAGCCAATGCCATTCATCAGCAAAAGCAGCGTATCAAACTTGCCAGAATTGTAGGTGAATATATCCTGATTTAAAATATTTTGGACACCTCTCGCTTCCATAATCTTGCAAGCATTTGTGGATACTTCTAGTGCAGTTACATTAAAGCCATTTTTTTGCAGAATAAGTGCATGGCTCCCAACTCCAGCACCAATATCTAAGATTCTGCCTGTGCATAAATTTAGGGCTATAGTTTCTAGTTCGGGAATTTCATCTTCGTCTCTAAAAAATACATCCACTGGCATTTCTTCTTTTTCACCATAATTATTGTGTAACCATAAGGTATCGTTTGTTTTACTCTGAAAAAAATCCGTTAATGCTAAACCAAAAATATCCATGGACAAAAGAGAGGTGTTGAGGGAAGGTAGGAATAAAAAATAAGGCCGGATAATTTTTACCCGACCTTATCTTACCTGTGAAACATAATCCATGACAAGTGGATCAAATAAATGACAAGAAAGTCATGGAAATGTTTTCGATTAATTGAATTATTTTAATATTAATTTATAATTATCCGCTTTTAAATAAGTCTGGAATAATTGTTTGCTGATTGTTCTTTTCCGTTATAGCGATTATTATTTTTTTAATTCAAAAGATTAACTTGTAATTCTTTTTAAAGTTTGAAATAAGCTCAAACTAATAAAGAGGTGTTTGCAGGCACATTTTTACGTTTTAAAAGTGTTTTAATATACAGTTAGTAAAAGGATAGTAAGTAAAACTTGCCTTCCTTTTATATTTTTACCCAGATGATTTCCAGACATACTTTTGTCAAATTGAGCTTAAAATAATTATCAAACAATCGGGTGTAATATATTTGAGAAAGTTCAACCTGAACCTCCCGTTTAACATTCGTAATGAAAGTGAATATATAACCTAGCTTCTCCATGTTTAATAACTCAACTTATCAAGCCGCTAAAATTGTTGCTCCAACAATCGTCAACTTATTTGCAGACCACTTAGATAGAGCGAAGGAACGTGGTGAGGAGAATTTGGCAACGGTACCAGATACAAAAATAATCGAATCAATAATCGATGCGGCTTTTTGGGCGAGTTTACGTCGGGAAGAAGGGAATTCTCCTAAGATTTCATTAGCATTTTTACCTCCGGATTTAGCGGGGCATCCCTTATTATTTGAAAAAAGAATAAAGGTCAGTCCTGCTTCACTTACTAAACTCGCTCCCGGTGTAGAGCGTGCCGGAATCCATTTAGGTGTATGGCATGATGGAAGTGAATTATATGTATGGGGAACCACGCATAAAATACCTAATTACTGCTTTGTTTTGGATGTATCTGAACCAGGGCTCTTAGTTATTAAGCACCGACGTGTTACTGGTTATGGCAAATTTGTGAACGTTGCTGTACTTATTGGTGATCAGGTAAAAATTGTTGATGAAGACAGTGCTCATTTGCCAGATTGCCCGGAAGTATTGAGCTCGCTACTTGGTTTTACATCTGCTGGTGATGATTCAGTTAATATATTAATACAACTTGCTGTTTCTATGCGGGCTCATAAACATGGAGGGACTTTATTGGTAGTTCCATCCGGAAGTTCTAATTGGAGGCAGTCTATCCTGCAGCCCATGAAATATTCAGTACTGCCAGCGTTTTGCGGATTATCTGACTTGATAAAACAAGACAATACTAAAAGAGTAAATAGTTTTTGGCAAAGTGAGTTAATACGTGAAATTGAAAGTATTGCAGGGCTTACTGCAGTTGATGGCGCAACAATTATTAGCGATCAACACGAGCTTTTAGGTTTTGGCGGTAAGATTATCCGTCCACGGGGAAAAGATATGGTCGAGCAAATTGTGGTTACAGAGCCCATTGTTGGAGGCGGTGCTGTAATTATCAACCCTGCTAATAGTGGAGGAACAAGGCACATATCAGCTGCACAATTTGTTCATGATCAGCGTGATTCATTAGCGTTAGTCGCCTCACAAGATGGACACTTCACCGTATTTACCTGGTCTCCTTGTGAAAATATGGTTCATGCTCATCGTATTGATTCGCTGCTTGTTTAATTAGAATATACTATTTAAGAGGTTATTATTGTAAAATATAAGATAACATTCAGTCAATATTACATTTTAGGCTCGATTATTATTATAGCATAGTGATAATAATAACAATTATGATAAAGCATATTTTAGTAGTGGAGGATGATGAGAATATTAGAGAGGTATTAGAATATATTTTAAATGATTCTGGCTATGAAGTTAAAAGCACTTCTACTGCACGAGAATTTTTTCATAAAATTGAAGCCTCAAATCCCGATCTGATAATTCTTGACATAAATCTTCCTGATGGAGATGGACGAGAGTTATGTAAGGCAATCAAATCAAATGTACGCACCAAGAATATTCCGGTCATAATGATGTCTGCAAGCCTAAATATTTCTGAAATTTTAAAAGAGAGTGGCGCTAACGATTTCATCCCAAAACCTTTTAATATAGACAGTTTTTTGAATCATGTAGATATTCAACTGAAAGGTGCTCATGCTCAATAGGCTATACCTGCTTGTAACTTTAATATACAATTTGTCAATATCATTCCATTATTTTAAGGTTTTAAAGTATGTTGCAATAAACACCATAACTTAATTTTTGAAAGGGATGTTTAAGACAAGTATGCCTTTTTGCAGCTGATGAAAGCAGTTCCAGCTTTTAAAAACTGAAGGAATAAGCCATTAATTCATTTTACCAAGGTTGTTAACAAATGATCGAACTTAAGGCTAGGTGGATATTTCTTAGCTATAAAATTGCCCCGTGATCCAATCTATGTGGTTATACTACAGTTTAAATTAATAGATAAATGGTGTTCAATGCCGCTAAAATTCTTATATTACTGTTGGCATAATTATTAGGCTACTTAGTTGGCCTCTTTCTAAAAATGCTTAATAAAGTAAATTAGTATGATGAATAGTTTATTAACTCCTGAATTTGTAATTATCTTAATGGGAGCCATTATGTTTTTTATGAACCACAAAAAGCCACACCATTAAATATTAATTACTTCGTTTTTGAACGTTTTTTGACATAAAATAAATCATTTTATGCACTAATCAATATGGAGCTTACTTTTGAATTAATCCTCTAAAAGTATAATTCCGTCCCACTGAACGAGTATGTTGAATCACTACGAGTAATAAAAAGCTTCAAATTACATCAAGATATAAAAAGAATAAGACCATAAATAATTATTACTTTTTTATGAAGTATAATATTTTATATTTGTTAAAATAATTATTTATTTTTGGAAAATATTAATAATAAAAAAATGCAACAAGGAACAGTAAAATTTTTTAATGAAACTAAAGGTTTTGGGTTTATTATACCAAGTGATGGTAGCAGCGAAATCTTCGTTCATGTATCAGGCCTAATTGACAAAATTCGTGAAAACGATAACGTTAGCTACGAAGTTGAGCAAGGTAAAAAAGGTTTGAACGCGATCAATGTACAAGTTAGCTAAATAAAACTTTTATAATAATCGTGAAGCCTCAATTTCTATTGAGGCTTTTTTGGTTTTTAGCTTTTTTAATTTAACTATAATTATATTAATAAAATTCCTTTTATTGAATATTTACTGTACATTTGTAAAATATTAATAATAATTATAATGCAAAAAGGAACAGTAAAATTTTTTAATGAAACTAAAGGTTTTGGATTTATTACCCCAAGTGATGGTAGTAGCGAAATCTTCGTTCATGCTTCAGGCTTAATGGATAATATCCGCGAAAACGATAGCGTAAGCTATGACGTTGAGCAAGGCCGTAAAGGTTTGAACGCGATCAATGTACAAGTTAGCTAAATAGGACTTTTATAATAATCGTGAAGCCTCAATCTTAGATTGAGGCTTTTTTTATGCCTAAATTTTTAAATAATATGCAGTTACATAATAGGACGGGAATGCATCAAAGTAGTTCATAGCGTTGGAAAGCATTATTGAAGTCATTCCTCATTTGCGTAAATCTTTCAGCAACTGAATCAAAAAAATCAGCATCTAAGAGTTTAAAAACCCCATCTACCCCATCTGGGATATCAATTTGTGAAAGCTTGTAAGTTTGTTCATAGGTTCCTTTTTCAAACTTTATCAGGTATTTCTGATTCATCAAAAAGATAGATATTTTAAATTCTGGATGGGGGAGCTCGGCGATTATTCTCATAATATAATATGGGTTATGATTTTTCTAAGTTGTGTAAAGGATTTTGTCCGTTTAAATGGCCATAAGTTTTTAAGGGTATGAATCGAGCGAATAGTTCCTCGCTATACCAATTTTCGTCTCGGGTTTGTTTTATAACCAAGCTATGTTCAGGACTTTTATATGCAAAGTTTCTGATGTCTTCCATGTTTTCCCATATTGAAAAAGTAGCCTGAAGAAAAAAAGGTGCTTCTCCGATACCAAATGAAGTAATATATCCAGAGGACTTAGACATAACATTTGCTACATTTTTAACATTACTCCAAAACCTTTTTAGCTTACTGAATCTGATAGTTGCTCTCGTTAATACCGCTATAGGGCCGCTTTGGTACTTCAATTCAGGACTTAAATCAAATGGTTGCTTTCCGTCCCATTTTCCATGAGATGCAAAAGGTGCACATAAAATAGTCCATTGTTCTTGGGTAAATTTTCTCCACCACCAGGCTATAAATGACGATTTATAAAATCTGTCAAAATCAGCTTCTTCCTTCCAAGTAATTAAAAGAGCCCATTGTTGCCAATCTGGTTGTAGGTCGAATGTTCCGTTTTTGCCACATCCCATTAACTTCCAAAATCCAAAATTCGAGAAACATAAAGGAATTCGATGTAATGCCATGGCTAATAATGCGAAAGGAATGTACAGTTTTCGATACCTTACAATGGTAAGAGATACAACCATGTTTAAATTTTTTGAGCAGATTATTGTTAAACAAAAATAGGTTTAAACAAATGATTTTAATTTTAATACTTCTGTCATAATCGATTGCTTAACAAAAATGGAATAAAGAATTGCCTGCTTGAAAGTCCTTTCAGATACGCATCATGTGCTATTGGCTGTTTAATTAATAAATAAATTATTGACAGTTTTATCATCTCACTGAAACACATTTGCTCGTTAGCTTTCCTCTCTAATGGCCAATTAGTAGCTACTTATGACACTGATGAAATTCGTTGGCATCATTTTTTCTTTAGGTTGTATGCTATTGATGATAATTACCAACTAGTATTAAGAGATCAAAATTTAGAGATATGAAAAATTTAATAGGAATGATTGCAATTGCTTCTTTAATTGTAGCATGCAATGGAAACGCGACATCAAACTCACAGGATAATTTAAATGCTATTAAACATTATAATGATAGTTTAAAGTTAGATAGTTTTAGGAAAGTAGAAGTTTTAGAAAAACAGAAACAAGCTGAAGAAAGAGAACAAGCTGCCTTAGCTGCAAAAGTAGCTGCCGAAAAACGTGCTTTACGTGCTGAGTCAAGAAGCAATAGAAGTTACAGTTCTAGTTCTGCATCTCAACCCGTATATCAACCACAGCAGGCACCTGCAAAGAAAGGCTGGAGTTCTGCTGCTAAAGGTGCTGTAATAGGTGGTGTAGTGGGAGCCGGTACTGGTATTTTGATTGACAAGAAAAACGGTCGGGGAGCGGCGATAGGTGGGGTTGTTGGAGCCGGAACCGGATATGTAATTGGTCGTGCTAAAGACAGAAAATCAGGACGTGTACAATAATAAATAGAACTTTATTTTATAAAGAAAAACGAATCGCTTATGCGGTTCGTTTTTTTTATGTGATGTTTGCAAACATCGTGAAATCAACTTTGTTACGCATCTTATTAATACAGGTATATACACCCCGTTCTATGAAGACCACTTTCCATTTTTTTCCATTTTTAATTGTTATTATTTTAAGCTCATGTTCTTCAATTTATATCCCGAATGTTCCAAATACTCCCATGTTATCGAAGGTTGGAGAGTTACATGCCGGTGGGCATATATCCATGAAAGGGAATGTAAGTGTAAATAGCGCTTACGCGTTAAGTGACCATTTGGGAGTGCTTTTAGGAGGTTCACTGATGAATTCAAATACATCAAAGAAGGAGTTTAAGCAAAACTTTGTGGAGATAGGCACCGGATATTTCACAACTTTTGGTGCTGACAATAAAAGAATTTTAGAAGTGTACGGAGGGTATGGAAAGGGCATGAGCGACCTTGTATTTAAAGACCGAACATTAAACGGCCCCGTAATCACAGAAACTCAAACATCTTCTTTTGATAAATATTTTATGCAGGTAAACTATAGTTCTAAAGACAGGAAGAACTTAAAACTCTTTAAACACAAGTTTCCTTTAAATTATGGTACCGCTTTAAGAGTTAGTTACGCCGATATGAATAACTTTGAATTGAACGGGGTGTTACAACAAACAGAGGATAATATATTTCTAGAGCCAGTATTTTATACCCGAATGCATTTAAATAATATTTGGCAGTTGCAATACACTAGTGGCAGCAATTTTGGATTAAAGAACCGGAAGTATTTAACTGCTGGATATTCAGTTTTTACTATTGGAGTGGTTGTAAAGGTTGGCGGTAAATAATAGAGGGGCATCATGTTTGCTTTTTGGTTTTATAAAAAATCTAACCAATGGAAAACGAAACAAGCTCAAGGGATAGTACCAATAATACACAGCAGGCTAATTTAAAAACCCTCAATGGTAAAGAAGCTTTAGAAAAATTAAAACAAATTGTAGAAAAAGCGGAGAATTGTTTTTTTTTGTACTAATATTAAAACAGGCTTGCCAGTTTCAATTCGTCCAATGGCTGTTTTGGAAGTTGATGATAGTGGTAATTTGGGGTTTATGAGCCTGAAAAGCAGCATCAAAAATAAGGAGATAAATGTCGACCCCTTCACTCACCTATTGTTTCAAGATTCTAAGCACTCGGGCTTTTTGAATATCTATGGAATTTCAGAAATAGTTTATGATCAGCAAAAAATAGATGATTTATGGAAACCTCTTTTAAAAGTTTGGTTTCAAGGTGGTAAGGATGATTTGAAAATAAGCTTGATTAAAGTTGAACCGACAAGTGTTTATTATTGGGATAATAAACACGAGGATGTAATCACATTTGCGAAGATGGCCGCATCAGTAGTTATGGGTAAAACGATGGATGATACAGTTGAAGGAAATTTGAATTTTTAAACGAGATAAATATCTTACAGTCGACCGATTTATCGGTCGACTTTTTTATTGGCTAATTTTACCATGATTACGAATGGAATATTGTATGAGGGAGTTTCCGAAATTCAATCTAATCCATATTTGATGATGTTCATATTTAATGGCTAATTTTGTTCGAGGTTGCTTCGTCAAAAAAAATAATACACTAAGTATGCCTTGTGATTTGGTATATCCGTCAATAAAGTATACATTTGCCGCATTGAGTTCAATTGCACAGTTATCCTAGCTTTTTATGGATTTCGATGCCTGTCATCATTAGAGGATGGTTTATAGATGAAACTCTGCGTTAAGATTTACAGTAAGCCAGGATTTTCGAACTGTAAATTTGATGCAATCTGATTGATAAAGGATAGAATATGAATACACTTAATGCTTAAGAAACACCTGATACGTAAACTAATAAACGAATCTAAAAACGGTTGTTGTAAGTAATAAGTCTTTATAAATACGACCCATTCAGGTCTAAGAAACTCATAGTAATGGGGGTTACTATTAGCTGTTAATTGTAAGAGCAGGTTATCTTGCTCTTGCAGTTTATCATTGAAATGATTCTTTTTTTAGCTTCTGGTACTATCTCTCTAGTAAATTGGATAATAAATTCGGGTAATCCAGTTATTACTATCTCGTATAGCAGTTCTATTAGTAATTAGTAATTGGTAAGGTATTGCTGGCGATAAAAGGTGTTTATCCTTCAAGTAGTTTTCCAATTCAATAAATGCTGTTTCTACCTTAGCCTGACCACCCATCACTTCAGTTACTAGTATCCTTCCCAACACCATTCTTTTTATGGCCTGGTTTCCTGCTACTTCAAACGATTTATTTACTGGAATGGCTGTTTGTATTTCAAACTCATTTGTGCCATTTTTGAAAATGTTTAACATCGGGCTATCAATTTGAACGACACCTTTATTTTTAATAGATGCTTTTAGCCGATCTATACTATTGTAAATCAAGTTAGTAGTTGGATAGCTATGAGAACTAAATTTTGTGGTAAGCAGAACCGGATTAGTTACCTTACTAAACTGTATAGCTAACCCATAAACTTTTTTATCATCTTCAATGAAGTTTTTGAAAACATGGAGTATGTCCCCAAAGTTGGAGTGTAATGTTGTCGCATTTCTATATTGTAACACTCGCTTTATTGGATTTAAACTAGCTTTAAACGAAGCTTCCCAATGTATTTCAGTGCTATCATTGTTTATTGAGGCTAATGATATGTTAGTAGTTAGTTCAACACTATCTGAAATTACTTTAATGGGTAAGAAATCTAAATAGCCTTTGCCAATGTCAAAACGTGTGTTTTTATAAATGTTTTCAGAGGAGCTCCTTGCCGTACTATTTTCTTTGCCAGGCCACCACTTCTTTCGGAAATCAGGGTTTTGGAGAAACCTAAATATGGTCTCGTTAGAAGATTTAACCAGTACTTTTTTACTGATTTTTATACTATTTGGGATAAAAACATAGCTGCAAGAGATTGATAAAACGAAACAAACGATGAGAATTTTTACAGATAATTTCATTTAGAGATTGGGAGGAAAAAGAGGGTTTTAAGGTATTTATTTTGGTTTTATATCAATATAGGTTGTATTCTATAATTCTAAATAATTGAGTATGTGTATTTGATATTTATGTATCTTAATTATTTTCCCATGCATACACATAATTAAGACCGATTAATGAGTCAACAATGGTTCCGTCGTTGAATTTACAAAAACCTAATTCAAATAGATGCTTTAGATTAAAACTAATTTTCATTTTTGTCCAATATTGATTATTTAAAACTTAAAGCCGTTATATTCTTTATATTTAGTCTATACTATAGTTTATTTTAATCTACTTGTGTTCAATGATTTAATAAATTTCTGCAGTTAATTATTCTATATTTTTATTAGAAAAACATTTCCCTAAATTTCCTTTGCTTTTCTTTGATTTGAAATAATACATGAAACGTTCAAAAAATATTCTTTTTATAATAGCGGTAATCAATATAATATTAGGATGTAGCAACCCTGATTACAAGAGGGTTTTACATAATCCATCTTTGTATCGCAATGCGGTAAAAAAGTTAAATAACATTGTGTTAGAGAACAATTTCCCACCGGTTATAGCCTCACGTAATTATGCTTATGCTAACATCGCAGCGTATGAAGTTATAGCTGCTGGAAATGCAAGTCGCTATAATTCACTATCAGGCCAAATTAAACATTTACCTAAAGTACCTGTTCCGAAAAACAAGGATTTAGTAGATTATCCATTTGCTGCATTATTAGCATTTTGTAAAGTAGGTAATGCGGTTACCTTCCCGGAAGGAAGTATGGACGAATATGTAAATCAACTGAAAGAGAATGCAAAAGAAGCTGGTCTACCTAATGATAAATTTGAAGAATCTATCCTATATGCTGACACGGTTGCCAAGCATATTCTTAAATGGAGTAAAGGTGACAACTATTTACAAACTCGTTCTGCCAGCAAGTATAGTGTAAGAGATGAGGAAGGAAGATGGATTCCTACACCACCAATGTATTCCCAAGCTTTAGAGCCACATTGGGCTGAAATTCGCCCAATGATATTAGATTCTGCTTCCCAAATAGCGTGTCCAGCACCTCCCAAATTCGATATAAAGGATAAAAGTAGTCAATTTTATAAAAATGCAATCCAAGTAAAAACAATAGTAGATAGTTTAACAAAGGTTCAAAAGCACATCGCTGATTTCTGGGATGACAACCCTTTTAAATTAAATGTTGTTGGGCACGTTTCTTATGCCACAAAAAAGTTCTCGCCCGCAGGCCATTGGATGAATATTGTTGGCATTGCTACTCAGAATAACAAAGATGATTTTAATGAAACAGTAAGCATATATGCTGAAGCTTCTATTGCACTGTTTGATGGGTTTATTAGCTGCTGGGAAGTTAAATTTAAAACGAATTATATCCGCCCCGAAACTGTGATCACTAAGTTTATTGATGAAAATTGGCGTCCATATATTCAAACGCCTCCATTTCCCGAATACACAAGTGGTCATGCAGTTATTTCAGCGGCTACTGCAGAAGTATTAACTGCCCGAATTGGTGATAATGTAGCTTTGAAAGATACATCAGAAACTGAGTTTGGAATTGCTGAGCGCTCATTTAAATCTTTTAGGCAAGCGGCTAAAGAAGCCGGTATGTCTAGAGTATATGGAGGCATACATTATGTGAATTCTTGCAATGTTGGATCAATGCAGGGGCAAAAAGTTGGAAAGCTTATTGTTGATAAACTCAAGTTGAGAAAGTATAAAACAAAGAAAATATAGTAATGGGGGTTACTATTAGTTAGATAGTTTTGTAGGGGCATTTGCCCTTACAATCTATCTTAATTATTTAATTGCCAGTATTGCTATTCCCTTACGTTAATGTTTGATCCCCGCAATCTGATTTGTGCAGTATCTTTTTAAGGTAAGTGTTTGAGAAATAAACTTAAATTGCCAATAGGCTTTCACAATCAATAAGTTTTTGTGATTGAAAAATGCATATGCAGTCCACGCTCTTCCAGTAGAAGCATCATAGATAGTACCATCTTCATATTTATTGTTTCCGATATTATATATTAAATTTTGCAGTACCTCTATTCCAATGAGCTTTCTGTTTCTTAAATCAGCATCCGGATTTTTATAATCTGTAGCCGTTTCTACATTCAATTTGGTATCGGTTGCATCAAACCAAATAAGTTTAGCGTTAAATTTGTTGCCTACCTTATAAATATCAACAATAAAGTCACCTTCTTCAGAAATCCATTTGCCAATTATTTGTTCAGGCGGTTTTTTAGCCTCGACATTGCTTATTAAAAAAAATAAGAAAACGTTTAACGTAAAAAAAGTAAGCTTCATTTTCTATTAGATTAAGTGAAACATACTGTCATTGTGAAACTTTAACAGCTGATATCCATAATTGAACTATCGCATGATTATAAGCGACGCCTAAAGGTAAGGCATGGTAAGTAGTACGAACTCTTAAGTAATTAACTCAAGTTGCTAGTTATACAATTATTTTATTTAGTGTAAATGCGAAGATGAACAGTGTGATTTTCAGTAGCCATCCTTTAGCTGTTACCGCATGGAGTTTTCTAAGAAACAATCCTTTTA
>JAQBOG010000009.1 GCA_028288165.1 Sphingobacteriales bacterium
TCTTTAATTCTATGCAAAACTTCCGGATCAGACCAAACACTCTCTTCCATTCGACGGCAATTTGCGCAGCTATGCCCGGTAAAATCCAACAAAACTGGTTTATTTACTTTAATAGCATACTCCATTCCCTCTTCATAATCGAAAAAACCATCAATTCCTTGAGGAGAATGGAACAAAGTTGCATATTTTTTTGCTTTAGTTTGCTTTTCAGCGGATGATTGTTGACCACTGCCTCCTGTTGCACCAACCAACGTTGACAAATTAAAATCCTGTGTTGAAGGAGGTGGAAGCCATCCGCTTAACGGTTTCAATGGTGCTCCAAACAATCCTGGAATCAGATATATGGTAAAGCCCAGAATGAGCATCGATATAAACATCCTGGGAAGTGATAAAAATTTAATGTCACTATCATGTGAAAATTTAATTTTCCCAAGTAAATAAAATCCCCAAACACCAAATACAACAATCCATACGATAAGATAAATATCCCGGTTTAGAAGATTCCAATGGTAAGCTAAATCCACATTTGATAAAAATTTGAAAGCCAATGCTAATTCTAGGAAGCCTAATGAAACTTTTACAGTATTCATCCAACCTCCTGACTTAGGCATTTCTTTAAGCCATGACGGGAATATAGCAAACAAGGTAAAGGGTATCGCTAAAGCGGATGAAAATCCAAGCATACCGATGGCGGGTCCCAAATAAGAACCTTTTGATACTGCGTCAACCAATAATCCACCGATGATTGGCCCTGTGCAGGAGAATGATACCAAAGCTAAGGTAAAAGCCATGAAAAACAATCCGACAAAACCGTTGTTATTCGACTTTTCATCCATCTTGTTTACTAAACTTGATGGCAGCGTTATTTCAAAAGCACCAAGAAAAGACATGGCGAAAACTAATAACAATACAAAAAACAAAAGATTGAAAGTGGCACTACTTGCAGCTTCGTTTAAAGCGGATGCGCCAAAAATCAGTGTGATAATAAGACCTAATGCAACATAGATGACTATAATAGACAAACCATAGATCACCGCACTTTGAATTCCCTTACTCTTTGTACCCGATTTCTTTGTAAAAAATGACACCGTTAGTGGGATCATCGGATAAATACAAGGCATAAAAAAAGCAGCCAATCCGCCCAAGAAGCCGAGTATAAATATCCCGAAAAGGGTATTAGAGTTTTCTGCTTTAATAGGTTTAGAGGATCGCTTTGTTTGTTCATTGCTACCCCCAGTTGGGGTTTGAGCTTTTACATCGGTTGCCTTTATGGTATCCTTTATTACCGGTGTATTCTGTGCAATGGAGGTGGAGGGTGTTATAATTTCAGCTTTTTTTTCTGCAAGTATTGCCTTAACAGGTATTTTGAAATTAACTTCTGTAGGAGGTAAACATTGATGATCATTGCAAACCATATATTCCAACACCCCCTCAACAGACACAACGGGTTTGTGCAAGGTTACCCGCTGTTTAAAAATAGCAAGACTTTCATGCCATGAGATTTGTTTATTAAAATTTTTATCAAATGCCGTTTCTGGTTTTGGCTCTTCTGATGTTTTACCAATTAAGCTGTATAAATTTGAAGGAGTAAATTTGAAGGAAGTCGGTATCGGGCCATCCTCAACAATTTGCTGAGAGTAAACATGCCAACCTTTATCAATCTTCGCTTTTAAAACTAGTGTCGCTTCTTTGTTAGTTATATTTTCCGCCGAAAACGACCATTTAACCGGATCGAGAATCTGTGATTGAGCGTTAGCTGTGATTAATATTAGTACGAGTATTAGTAGTTTTTTCATTTATATTCATTTATGGGCATGCCGGAGTCAATCGTACTTGGTAATTAGTCAACAGGAATAAATTCAATTTCTTTTAGCCCGAATTTTTTAATTCCAGAAGAAAGCTCAATCTCTAAATATCCTTCTAGGGTAACTCCGTGAATTCTTCCAGACTCTTTAATACCATTTATTAAAAAATCTCCCCTCTGATTGATCAAATAAAGTTGACTTAAATATTCTGAAGTCAATTTCGATGCTTCGATAGACTGCAATTGTAGATATCTCACTTCTATTGACTGACAAATTTCACTTAATAACATTTGCAAATCATAATCAGTATGTAAGATTTGTTTTAACGAGGTAACATTTTTAATGCTTATGGGAAATTCAGTCTGATTCACATTTAAACCAACGCCAATTATGGCATATTTAATTTGATCGCCCTGAATAACATTTTCTATTAAAATACCTCCCATTTTATGCCCTCCTGCATACACATCATTAGGCCATTTAATTTTTGCCATGTCCCCAATATATTTAGTCAACACATCGTTAATAGCTAAACAAATGGTTTTATTAAGATCGAACTGTTTATTAATAGCAAGAAAATGAGGGGTTAAAAGCAAGCTGAAAGTCAAATTTTTTCCTGGTTCACTCACCCAAGTATTATTTGTTTGCCCTCTACCTGCAAATTGCTCTTCTGCCATAATAACAGTGCCTTCTTTTAATGGCGCAGATTTTGACAAAGCATCCTTTAGGTATGTATTTGTTGAATTTACCTTATTGAGTTTGAGGACATTTTTTCCAATAAATAATCCCGAAAAAGTGTTATTTTGCAAAGTACGTAGAACCTTAGTTGAATTTTTTCAAAACTAAATTTTTTTAATGGTAAAAAACAAAATTGCTCAAGAATCAGCTGCTATATCAGAGATTGCAGTTTATGGGATTCAAGAAAAAAAAGGAAATGATATTGTACGCCTAGATTTAAGAGAAATACACAGTTCAGTGGCCGATTATTTCGTGGTTTGTCACGCCGAATCATCCAATCAGGTTAAAGCTATAGCCAATAGCGTTGAAGATGAAATTTACAAAGCTTTTAAGCAAGATCCCTGGAGAAAAGAAGGACTAATTAATAGTGATTGGATTATTCTAGACTATATTGACGTAGTTGTTCATATATTTAAAACCGATAAAAGAGAGTTTTACGGTCTTGAAGAACTGTGGGGCGATGCAGAAATGCAATTTTACAAAAGTGCGTAATGCACATTAAAGGTATAACACGTACAAATGTTTGTTTGAATAACAAAGATGAAAGACAATAATCAAGATAATAACAGAAAATTACCAAAGAAAATACCTGGGAAAAAACTTATTCCCAAAGCTCCAAAATTCAATTTGATGTGGCTGTATGCAGCTATAATAATTGGTTTATTTGTGGTACAATGGTATTTCAGTGGCAATAATGCCCTACCAACTACTTATCAAGAATTTGAAACCACCATGTTAAAAACTGGTGACGTTGAAAAGCTTGTTGCTTACAAAAGCACTGACTTAATAATCGTAGAGGTATACATTAAAAAGGATAGATTAAATCAGGCAAAATACAGCAAGGTTAATAAGGAAAACAAAAGCAATTTAAATTTATCCCCAAACAGCCCACAGTATACCTTTACGGATGGATCATTTGATGGCTTACAAGCTAAATTAAAAGAAGCTGAAAAAGATTTACCTACCGAAAAGAGAACGCCTGTAAATATTGTTTCCAGAGAAAGCCCGTGGGCTGGCTGGTTTATGTCATTTATATTACCGGTTCTTTTACTCGTTGGTTTCTGGGTATTCATTATGCGCAGAATGGGAGGCGGTGGCGCTGGTGGTGCTGGTGGCCAAATCTTTAATATTGGGAAGTCAAAAGCAACACTATTTGATAAGGAGGCACAAATTTCTTTAACTTTTAATGATGTTGCTGGTCTGGAAGAAGCGAAGCAAGAGGTGATGGAAATTGTTGATTTCCTTAAAAATCCAAAAAAGTATACCAATCTAGGAGGTAAAATCCCGAAAGGTGCCTTATTAATTGGTTCGCCTGGTACTGGTAAAACATTAATGGCAAAAGCTGTTGCTGGTGAAGCTCAAGTTCCTTTTTTCTCTTTATCAGGATCTGATTTTGTGGAAATGTTTGTTGGAGTTGGTGCTTCAAGAGTTCGTGACTTGTTTAAGCAAGCCAAAGATAAAGCTCCTTGTATTATTTTCATTGATGAAATTGATGCGATTGGCCGAGCCCGTGGTAAAAATAATATTGTTGGAGGTAATGATGAGCGTGAAAATACATTAAACCAATTATTGGTTGAGATGGATGGTTTTGGAACTGATTCAGGAATTATTATTCTAGCAGCAACAAACCGTCCGGATGTACTTGACTCTGCTTTATTACGCCCTGGTCGTTTTGACCGTCAAATTTCTATTGATAAGCCAGATTTAGTAGGACGTGAGCAAATTTTCAAAGTTCACTTGAAACCATTGAAGCTTGCTGAAGCTGTAGATGCTAAAAAACTCTCTGCTCAAACTCCTGGCTTTGCTGGTGCCGAAATTGCAAACGTTTGTAACGAAGCTGCTCTAATTGCTGCACGCAGGAATAAAGAAGCGGTTGATATGCAAGATTTCCAAGATGCTATTGATCGTGTGATTGGCGGATTGGAAAAGAAAAATAAAATCATATCTCCTGAAGAAAAACGGATTGTTGCTTATCACGAAGCAGGTCACGCAATTGCCGGTTGGTTTCTTGAACATGCAGATCCGCTAGTTAAAGTTTCCATTGTTCCAAGAGGAGTTGCGGCATTGGGTTATGCTCAATATTTGCCAAAAGAGCAGTTTCTGTATACCACAGAGCAATTGCTTGATGGTATGTGTATGACTTTAGGTGGTCGTGCGGCGGAAGATCTGGTTTTTGGAAAGATTTCAACCGGAGCTCAAAATGACCTGGAACGAATCACTAAACTTTCATACGCCATGGTAACTATCTATGGAATGAATGAAAAGGTTGGAAATGTTTCTTTCAATGATACTCAGGGAGAATACCAGTTCAACAAACCTTATTCTGAAAGAACTTCAGAAATGATTGATATAGAAGTTCGTAAACAAATTGACGAGGCATATCAACGCACTAAAGCTCTGCTTCACGAAAAAAGAGAAGGACTTGAATTGCTTGCCCAAAAATTGTTAGAAAAAGAAATTCTATTCCAATCTGATTTGGAAGAGATATTAGGTAAACGTCCTTTTGATAACCGTACAACTTATGATGAGTTTGTAAACGGGATGGAAGGTGAATCTCGTCAGGATATCCCAAGAGAAACACTACAACATGAAGGTGTAATTGATCACAACAAAGATTTGCCCGAAAACCAATCGACTGTTAATTGATAAAAAGCAATCTATTATATTTGTCACGTCCGGTTCATCCGCACGTGACTTTTTTTTGTTAAAAGATGAAGGAAACAACTTCTAAAGAAAAAATACTTAAAAAGATTCGCAAAGCTCTACTAGAGAAAAGGGATAATCCATATCCAAATCTAGAAGATTTGCCACTTTATGAAGATTATTCAGATTTCCTTGAAGTTCTGTTTGCAGAACAATTTACCGCCGTTGCAGGCCAATTTGTTTTTTGCGAAGATGAGATTCAGTTTATTGAAAACCTGCTTCAGCTTGCGCAAGAAAGATCTTGGCGTAAAATTTACTGCTGGGAGCCGAAGCTGCAAGCAATTTTAAGCCAATACGAATATCCTTTTTATAGTACTGATACTGACTTTCTTCAGGCCGAAGTTGGCATCACATTATGTGAATCGCTCATCGCCAGAAATGGAAGCATCATGGTTACCAATGCAGATGCAGGTGGACGAAGATTAAGTATATATCCTCATGTACACATCGTTCTTGCGTATACTTCGCAATTAGTTTTAGACTTAAAAGATGGCTTTAAGCTGGTAAAGGAAAAATATCCCGAGCGTCTACCTACTATGATTTCTACTATTACAGGACCAAGCAGAACCGCAGATATCGAAAAAACGCTGGTGCTAGGTGCTCATGGGCCCAAGGAATTGCTAGTATTTTTAATAGACGGATAGAACAAATTAGGCTTTTGTGAGATTCATAATAGTTTTGATATTTACTTAATATGAAGCGTCCTCACAGGCAACCCTACTTTTTCTTTTTTTTAACATTTCTGTTCGTTCTCTGTTACGTTTCTGCTAGTTACGGTCAGCTATGTACCGGCACATTAGGTGATCCGGTAGTAAAAATCACTTTTGGAGCAGGTCCTGGTTTAGGCCCAGCTTTAGAGCCTGGCATAACGGATTATCACTATGATTTTGGTGCATGTCCAGAAGATGGTTTATATTCAATAATAAACAAAATGTCACCGAGTTGCCATTTGGGTGCATGGCACCGTGTAGAGCAAGATCATACGGGAGATCCTAATGGATATATGATGCTGGTTAACGCTCAAGACCAAACCCAATTACCGAATCCTACACCTGGAGATTTTTATGTAAAGAAAATCACAGGTTTGTGTCCCGGAACTACATATGAATTTGGAGCCTACGTGATGAACATATTAATGGCTTCTGTTTCTGGATTTGATCCCAAACTGACTTTTAGGATAGAAACCACCGTTGGAGATACACTAAAAACAAAAAGCACTGGAGATATTCCAAAAACCAATTCACCAACTTGGGTACAATATGCCACCCAATTTACTGTCCCTGTAGGAATTTCAGAAGTGGTCTTGCGCATAAGGAATCTTGCACCTGGCGGAAATGGGAATGATTTAATAATAGACGACATAACTTTCAGGCCTTGTGGCCCAATTATTACTTCTGGATTAAACGGAACAGGTCTAAAAGAGCTTCCTATTTGCGAAGGAACATCTAGCACCCATTCTTTAAAAGCAGTAGTAAGTGCCAGCAATCAAGAATTTCAATGGCAAACCACCACAGACGGGATTAATTGGGGCAATATTCAAGGAGCAACCAACGATGAATACCAAGCAATATTTAACAACGCTTCACCTGGTATATATCAATATCGGCTTTTAACTGCCAGAATGGGCAATATCAATTCACCTAACTGCCGTTCTGCATCAGAACCATTAACTTTTAAGGTAAATGCAATACCACCCACCACTATAATTGCCAATACTCCATTATGCGAAGGGGAAACATTAAATTTAGGGGCCTCAGGAGGGAGTACTTATAATTGGACGGGGCCTAATTTTTCATCACCAGATCAGAATCCCACAATAAACACTATAGGAGTTAACGGAACGGGGCAATATCAAGTAATCATCAAAACAGCAGAGGGTTGTGAAACCATAAAAAACATTCAAGTGGTGGTCAATAGTAAGCCTGTTGCATCTTTTATTACTTCTAATCCAATTTGCGAAAAAGAACCGGTGAACTTCTTTGATCAATCAAGCATCGGTAGTGGATTAATTACAGAATGGCAATGGGATTTCGGCGACGGTAATACCTCAACCTTAAAAAATCCAACACACACGTATATTGAGCCTGGCCTATATCATGTAAGCTTAACTGCTAAAAGTGATAATGGCTGTACTAGTCTAGTTGAAATGAAGGATATAACGGTAAATCCAAAGGCACAAATAAGTTTTAATGATCCGGGTGCTTGTGTTGACGATGTATCTGCTCAATTTATTGGGATTGTAAATACTGGCGTAATAGTACAATCTTGGGAATGGGATTTCGGTGATGGAACGAATGACTTAACAGAAAAATTTAAACAAAATCCAAAACATAAATATCTAAATGCGCAAAGCTATTCAGTTGTTTTAAAAGTGAAAACGGATAAAGGTTGCGAAACTAGTTTTCCCAAAAACATTATAATCAGTGGGGCTACACCCCAAGCATCTTTTACTGTTATAAATGAAAACAGTTTATGTAGTAACCAACTAGTCTCTTTTAAAAATACCTCGGCAATGCCAGGAACATCTTTTGGACGAGTAACTAAAATTGAATGGAACTTTAATTATACAGGATCCAATTCTGATATAATTGAAACCATTGACAATCCGGAATACAATGCTATTTTTACCCATCAATATCCTATAAGCAATGTTGATAAAAGATATAAAATCCAACTAAAAGCTTATTCGGGAACGGTTTGCTACATCGCGACTGCCCCCTTTGAAATTAAGATTAAAGGTAGTCCAGAAATCACTTTTAGCAATTTGCCGGCAATTTGCCAAGAAAGCGACCCTCTTAATTTAAGAACTTTTGTTATCATCTCTAACGGTTATACATCATCGGGCAGCTGGATATTTTCTGGCCAAGGAGTATCGTCTACCGGAATGTTTGATCCAAGCCAAGCTACCGTTGGCTCCAATGTAATAACCGCTATTTTTAATCCCCTAAGCAATTGTGCTTCTGTATCTAAATCACAAACCATAATAGTAAAACCATCACCGATTGTAAATGCAGGCGAAGATTTTACAATGTTAGAAGGTGGTGAAAAGCAGCTCGAAGCAACAGCAAATTCAAACTTAACTTACAAATGGACCTTAGCTGATGGCTCCCCGGCTACTGATTTGAGTAGAGATGATATATTAAATCCTATTGCATCGCCAAAAGATGATGTTACATACCGGCTTACGGTAACCTCAAATGACCAGTGTATAAACACAGATGAAGTTTCAATACAAGTTTTAAAGCTACCCAAAGTTCCAAACACGTTTACGCCTAATGGCGATGGCACCAACGATTACTGGAGAATAATGTACTTAGATAGTTACCCGAATGCTACTATTGAGATCTATAATCGATATGGCAACAAAGTTTTCGGAACTTCCACATACCAAGAGTGGGATGGAAGGCATAATGGCTCTGATCTTCCGGTTGGCACGTATTACTACATTATAAATCCCAAAAATGGTCGCAAGCCAATTAAAGGATCTGTGTCGATAGTGAGGTGATAACAAAGACTGGTTTCCTGAATTTATATCAAGGAATTCTTTCGTAACATTAGGTTAGAGCCGTTTCCGAGAAAGGTTCTCAAATGTTTAGAAAATAATGTTTCTGCATTCATCGGTTGCATCAGTCCCGCCAATCATTACAAATCCTCGTCTGGCATCCCTCATTCCATCCCACACTCCGGGTTTTTCATTTTTGTCGGGTTTAACTTACTGAGGCTTGTCCTTGAAAGCTCTGTTAAAAACTGATGAACTGAGTTAATTAGTCTCAATACCATTTTCCTCTATGTTCCGACTCTGGACGAACCTCATTTTGAGTTTATTTTGTTAACAAAAATTCGGGCTTTAAATACAAAATCAGGACTTACAAAACATTTTATAGAATGCGTTTATGAAACTTGCTAGGTTCTGCGTTAGGGATTGAAGAGAAAATCCTTTTTGCATCCTTCGCAAAAAGATTGGAACGAAAAGCCCGCTCGAACGCCCAAATCCTCGCTCTTAAAAAAGTTTAAATCGAATTTATTCGTAATAAAAAATGGAAGAAATTTATTGAAAAATACTAATATTTTTAGCATTTTTGTTTATGTCACATCAAGAAAACGCTGAATATTTTAGGGGTCGAGGCGCCCAAATAAATACTCACAACAAGTTTTTTAGAAATCAATATACCGCTGAACACATAGAGGGGATAGATGAACCGTTGCTAGAAAATTCATCTACACAGCTTTTTGAAGAACATCCTAAAAAGATTGTAAGTATATCTAATAGTCCTGACTTATCTTTTGTACAATCGATAAATCCCTATCAAGGGTGTGAGCATGGTTGTTTGTATTGCTATGCTCGAAACGCCCATGAATATTGGGGTTTTAGTGCTGGTTTGGATTTCGAAAATAAAATAATTGTTAAAAGGAATGCCGCACAGCTTTTAGAGAAGTTTTTCAATAAAAAAGGTTATGTTCCCGCAACAATTATGCTTTCTGGGAATACCGATTGTTATCAGCCTATTGAAAGGAAACTTAAAATTACACGATCGCTTTTAGAAGTGTTTTTAAAATATAAACACCCAGTTAGTATCATCAGTAAAAACAACTTGATTTTAAGAGACCTCGACTTAATTCAAAAATTAAATGATTTGAATTTAGTGCACGTAGCCGTTACATTAAATTCTTTAAATGAGGATTTGCGTCAAAAATTAGAGCCTAGAACCGTGACAGCAAAAGGCAGATTGAATCTCATTTCAAAGCTAACTGAAAAAAATATTCCGGTGAGGCTTATGCTTGCCCCAATAATTCCGGGATTAAACAGCGACGAAATTCCAAATGTTATTAAAGCGGCGGCGGATGCTGGTGCTCATGCTGCATCGTTTACCATGGTGAGATTAAATGGCTCCATAGCAGAAATTTTTACTGATTGGATTTATAAGGCATACCCTGACAGAGCGGACAAAGTTTTAAATATGATTGCAGAATGCCACGACGGAAAATTGAACGATAGTAGATGGGGAACACGGATGAGGGGCGATGGCGTTTTGGCAGAAAGTATTCATAATTTATTTAAAATTTCTGTTAATCGGTTTATGCCAGGGCGCAATTTAAAAGAGTTGAGCTTTGAACATTTTACTCCATCAAATGGGAAACAACTTGATTTATTTTAAAGAATTATGCTTGTACGATATAAATATTGTACCTTTAATACAATAAACCGTTTTAGTATTTAGTCCAAAATCTGCTAAATGAGCAATCAAATCAGTTCTGTAATCATCTCTACAGGAAGTTACCTCCCAAAAAACATTATAAAAAACGATGAATTTCTCGAATTTCGCTTCTTCGAAAAAACAGGCGAATTCATTAATAGAGCCAATTCAGAAATCATTTCAAAGTTTCAAGATATCACCGAAATAGAAGAACGTCTGTATGCCGATGGTGATCATTTGGCATCTGATCTTGGTTATTTTGCGGCTCAAGATGCCTTAGAAAGTAACAATATTGATCCCGAAACATTGGATTATATTATTGTTGCACACAATTTCGGCGACATCCCGCTAGGAACAACAAGGGCAAATGTTTTACCCACACTTGCATCTCGTATTAAACATAAATTAGGTATTGTAAACCCAGATTGTGTTGCCTATGACTTACCTTTCGGTTGCCCAGGATGGCTCCAAGGTATGATACAGGCTGATTATTTCATCCGCTCCGGTGATGCCAAGCGCATCATGGTAATTGGCACTGAAACGCTATCCAGGGTAACCGATCCGCATGACCGTGACAGTATGATTTTTGCCGATGGTGCCGCTGCTACCATACTCGAGGGGGCTATCGGTACTGAAGCTGGCATATTATCCCACAAAACTCAGACGCATACTTTTAAAGAGGCTAATTACTTATATACAGAAAAAACCAGTAACCCAGATTTCGACAGTGAAGAACTTTACATTAAAATGGATGGTCGAAAGATTTACGAATATGCGTTGATCAATGTCCCTTTGGTAATTAAAACTGCTATAGAAAAGGCTGGCGTTGATTTAAAAGACGTTAAAAAGGTTTTAGTGCACCAAGCTAATGGTAAAATGGATGAGGCTATTTTAAAACGCTTATTTAAGCTTTATAAAGTTACAGATATACCTGAAAATATTATGCCGATGACCATTGCCAAATTGGGTAATAGCTCAGTTGCAACTATTCCTACCTTACTTGACTTGATTATGAAAGGCAACATGGAGGGACATCAAATAAATAAAGGAGATATTGTGGTAATTGCGTCAGTAGGGGCAGGTATGAATATCAATGCGATGGTTTACCAGTTTTAAGCATAAATTAACCTTCGATAGCCCATGCATTTTAATCTATGGGCTATCAAATATTATAGAATCACTTCAATCTCTTTAAACCTTCTTTGGCTTTATTTTCGATACTGCTTTCATAATCGTGGTCTTCCATGTTAATGGCGGTATTGTAATAGTTTTTAGCGTTATTAAGATCTTTTCTTCTTTCGTAGATCATGCCAATTCTTAAGGCTGCATTTGACGCAAAGTAATATTGTTCTTTACTCCCCAACCTAATCGCATACTGATAGAACTTTATGGCCGCATCTTCATGACTTTTCGCATCATAAATACGTCCCAATCGGTAGCAATACTCTATTTTGTCTCTTATTATTTTAAAATCGTCGATTTTTTTATCTGAAATTTCTTTCAATGCCAAATCGTAGTATCCTCCATCAAACAATAACCTTGCTTTTAATAACTCCTTATCAGGAATGGCATAACCGGCTTCTTTAAGTGCCTGCTTATCTTTATCATGGTAAGTGTAGCCTCTAATTTTGACTTGTTGAATATTATCGAGGTATCCTGAAGTATTCCCCTTTAATAGGCTTAAAAAAGCTAGACTCAAATAAGTATCCTTTTCTAAATTAATACCATTGTAGTTTTTTAGATAATAATTAAATGGAATTGCTGCATCCTGATTAAGAGAACGCATTTTAGCCATCCCAAGTAAGTAATCCAGATACGGATAAGGTTGATACTGTGCTCCTCTGGGTCTTTTATTAAGCGCTGATATCGCATCCTCGTTATGTGACAGCTTCATGCCTGCATAGCTGCGGATATAAGTTCTCAACAAGCTGGATGAATCAATTTTATTCGTGTTTTCTAAGATAGATCTGTATGCATCCGAATCATTAACTATATCAAGCTTCACAAAAGATAAAAGAAAAACAACTTCATCGTAATAGAACTGATAATTTGAGTTAGGTAAACTTTTTACTAAGCTTTCTAACATTCTTATTCCTGTTTGAGTGTTACCACGAATTCCAAATGCAGATATTGTTTTCTTTAGTCCCTCTGGTAACGCTCCCAGTAAGGCATTGATCATTCCTAGATTTTTTTGGTTTAGAATAAATGCAGGATACTTCTTATCATTCTCCTGCAGCATTTTATAAGCTCTGTTAATTTCTAAACCTGAAGTAAATTGCTCCTGAAATCTGACCCTGGTGATTGCCCATTGTAAGTTAATTTCTGACAATGCAAAAAGATAATACGGAGAATTTTTATCTTCTCGCTCTATCCGATTCATTCTAAAAGCTTTGTTGTTTTTTAACCGCTCAAAATCACTACGACTTTCGGAGGTTAAAATTGTAAAAAAATCAACATAGTTATCCAAAAGGTATGGAATGGAGTTGTTGGGATTTATCTTTTTTTCATTTGCAATCAACACCTTTGCGGTACTCAGTTTTAAGCACAAAATGTTTTGATATGCCTTTATGCAATTCGCATTAAAATCAAAATTCGCCTTGACAGAACTGCTAATAAGAAGCAGCCCAATAACAAAATAACAACGGATTAATTTCATGTATCGTAATAAATCTTTTAAATAAAAAAAGCGACCCTATGCGGATCGCTTTAATATCTTAAGAAAATTTTAACTATTCGGCAACAGCTGGTTCATGCTCTAAAGCAAATCCTTCGTCAACTAATATTCTTCCGCAATGCTCGCAAACAATGATTTTTTTGCGCTGGCGAATGTCTAATTGTCTTTGTGGAGGAATTTGATTAAAACATCCTGCACAAGAATCACGTTGAATGGTAACTACAGCTAAACCATTTTTAGCATTTCCGCGTAATCTTTTATAAGCGAATAATAAACGCTCATCAATACCTTGTTCTGCCTCTTCAACTTTTTCTAAAACGGCAGCTTCTTCTTTTTCAGTTTCAGAAGTGATTGTATCTAATTCGCTTTTCTTTATTTCCAGATCTTTTTTACGTTCTTCAAGATCTGCTAATGCTTTTTGATAAACTTCCGTTTTATTGGCGATTTCAAAACCATGCTCTTTTATTTTCTTTTCAGAAACAAGAACTTCTAAGCCTTGTATTTCAATTTCTTTCGAAATTGCATCGTATTCACGGTTATTTTTAACTTCAGTAAGCTGAGTCTCATACTTGCGGGTAGCCGTTTGAGCATCTTTAATCATATTCTTGCGGGTAACCACAGAATCTTCAAGCTCATCAAGTTCGCTCTTTATTTTTTGAATGCGTGTTTCTAAACCAGCAACCTCATCTTCCAGATCCGAAACTTCCATTGGAAGCTCACCACGAACTTGGCGGATTCTATCAATTTTAGTATGAATAGTTTGAAGTTGGTATAACGCCTTTAATTTCTGTTCTACAGTTTGTTCCATTAAATCAAATAATTTATGGGGTTTGTACTTTGTTGTGCTAAATGGAGTGCAAAGTTAGGAAATTTTTTGTTAATAAGTTCTAACAATAATTGTTGGGTAAATTGCTCACTTTCAAAATGTCCGACATCGGCAATCACGATTTTTTTATCTGCATCAAAAAACTCATGGTATTTATAATCAGCTGTTATAAAGACGTCAGCTCCGGCCCTAATTGCATGTTGTAATAAAAAGCCACCTGATCCTCCGCATACTGCAACTCTGTTAACTTTCTTATTTCTTAATGCAGTATATCGAATCACTTTCGCATTTAGCATCGTTTTAACATTGTTTAAGAAGTCTAATTCATCAATTTCGCTTTCTAAGTTACCAATCATACCGGCCCCTACTTGACCATGAGTATTTGATATCGGATATAAATCATACGCAACTTCTTCATATGGATGGCTTTCATGTAAAGCAACTAAAATCTGCCGTTCCATTTCTACTGAATAGATTGTTTCTATGCGGACTTCTTCTTCATAATGCTTTTGGCCCTTATCACCTACAAATGCGTTCGTTTCTTCTCCGGCCTTGAAACTTCCGGTTCCACTCACATTAAAACTACATTCTGAATAATTGCCAATATTTCCAGCACCTGCATTAAACAAAGAATTTCGAACAGAATCAGCATGTGCAACCGGGCAGAATGTTACCAGCTTTTTTAAAATATTCCCCTTTGGAGATAAAATAGACACATTCTTAATCCCTAAAACTTCGCATATCTTACCATTTACTCCATTCAGCACATGATCTAAATTTGTGTGAATGGCATAAATTGCGATGTCGTTCTTTATGGCCTTTATAACCACTCGTTCCACATACGTGCTACCATTAAACTTTTTAATGCCCTTAAAAACAATCGGGTGATGAGAAATAATTAAGTCGCAATCATTTTTAATGGCCTCATCCACAATTTCTTCAGTGCAGTCTAAAGAAATTAGCGCTTTTTGTACTTCCTTTTTGGGATCTCCAACTATAAGGCCGGAGTTATCATAATCTTCCTGATAAGGTAACGGAGCAATACTTTCAAGATAAGATGTAATGTGGGAAAGGAGCATAAGATTAGTAGCAGGTATTTAGTAGCAAGTATCCAAATTTTCTAGCATATCCATGCAGATATCTCAACAAAAGTACATCAACTTTTGATCTCTAATAACTAAACTTAAATAGTTGGTTTTTGCCCACCATTATTCATTATGCTTACCATCTGAGCGCACTCATAAGCCGTTGTTCGATTATATTCGGATGCCAGAGAGCGATGATTAATAATATCCACAATGGTGCCTATAAAACATAAACCGCACGTTAGTAAATAGAGAATTCCCATTCCTATCTGGCCAATAACAAATCGTTGAACACCTGCAACAACTACGAATCCTAAAAGTGTAAATAAGAGAATATCTTGGGCAGTTCTTCGCTTACCAGAGTAAAACATAATGAAATTTTGAGCCTGCCTTCGATCCATGCCATTCATTATTTGTTCCAGATAAACATATTCTTCAGGAGTTACTCCCTTTAAAGTCATTAATAGGTCTTGATGCATCGATTTGGTTTTTTGGTTAAGCTAATTTAGTCGGATTTTTACTTATTAACTCAAAGATTCGGTAGAGAAGAATGAAAAGTGCCGGAAAACCAAACCAATGTTGGTGGAAGGAGCTTATAAATTCTCCATGAAAAATATGACTAATTGACCTTCCCAATCCGCAGCCAGGGCACCAGCTTATTCCAAGATTAAAAAATGGGCATAAACTGCAGTGATGGCTATCAAATCGTGAAAAAGCTAAAAAAGAAATGGCTGCGATCCAACAAAATAATTCAAAATTTAAAACTCTTTTCAAGTCAAAGATTTTTTTGCTTATTCATCAGGGCCAAAGATATAGATAGATTAAAGAGTGTTCCAATAATTAAGGCTCCACCAATCCTGCCCATATAATCTGTATTAAAAGCGTTTGAAGAATATTGAACATAAACAGCCGCGAATAAAAAGGTAATCAATGCGCCCACTATCATTATTTTAAATCCTTCCATCACGCCTTCAAAAAACTCCATCTTATCACTTCCCTGGCTATCTCTAAAGCTTTTTATACCTAAATACAATCCTGTAAAGGGTATAATTATCGATGCGTATTCAAGCAAATGAGGATCATCCCCCCCGGGAGATTCCTTTTCATATACACCTAGATAGTGCATCATTAAAATCCAGAAACCGCTAACTACACCAATTAAAACTCCATACTTTAATGCGTTATTCATTAGAATTTTGTTTAAAGATGAAAAATTACGTTGTTAGCTCTAGCTTACTATCTTTTAGGGTCTATTTCAATCTGTATGAAATCGATCTGAAAATTCTCATAACATTTCGCAAGAGAAACACGCGTTAGTAGTATAAATTTACTCCTTTCATTGTTAAAGTACAACCATTTGGCTCAGAATGTTTAATTAATTATTCATTTGTTAACTCTTCAATTAGCTTAACATTTAAACTCAAGTACTGTATATTTGCAGCGAAATCTGCTTTTGTGAATATTAAAGATATATTAAATTTATACAAGGAAGATCCTCGTGTTTCCGCCTTAGCTAATAAACTAAATAGCGATCCAAAATCACGAATCCATCTAAAAGGCCTCATTGGTTCAAGCGATGCTGTTTTTGCTATAGCCTTATATTTCCTTCAACACCGAAACATGGTGTTTGTACTCCCTGAAAGAGAAGAAGCTTCTTACTTTCAAAGCGATTTAGAAAACCTAATTGAAAAGGAAGTCTTATTTTTTCCATCCTCCTTCAGGAAAGCATTTGAATTTACTCAACCGGATAGTGGGAGCATCTTACAACGGGCAGAGGTTTTAAACGAATTAAATCATTCTTCAGAATTCGGTCAATTAATAGTTACCTATCCGGAAGCATTGGCTGAAAAGGTTATTGACCGAGAAGCGCTTGAAAAAAACACGCTTGATATAGCAACAGGCAATAAATTAAGCATCGATTTCATTAACGAGTTTCTAATTGAATATGATTTTGAAAGGGTTGAGTTTGTTTATGAGCCCGGACAATTTTCTATACGTGGGGGAATTGTAGACATTTTCTCTTTCTCACATGATTTACCTTACCGGATTGAGTTTTTTGGCGATTTCATCGAGTCAATCAGAACGTTCGTAATTGAAGATCAATTATCGGTTGAACATGTTAAAACCATCACGATTGTACCAAATGTTCAGTCAAAATTTTTAACAGACCATAACATTTCGTTACTTGAATATATAGATCGAGACACCGTTGTTTGGTTTAAAGATGTTCAGTTTTCACTGGATATTATCAGGGATGGTTATAAAAAAGCGGTCGAACTATGGAAGGCTCTTCCGGCTGCTGATAAACAACAAAATCCTCATTGGATAGATCCAAAATTCAATTTTACAGACGATAGGTTGATTGCTGATCAGTTGAGCGATTTCCCTATTATTGAATTTGGCAAACAGTTTTTTTATTTTCCCAATGAAACGATCTCCTTTGAGATAAAGCCGCAGCCATCTTTCAATAAAGACTTTAATTTACTTATTCACAATATAAAGCTTAACGAAGAACAGCATATCCAAAACCTAATTTTCACTGATTCTACCAAACAGATTGAGCGCTTATATAGCATATTTGATGACATTGATAAAACCGTCAAGTTTACGCCGGTTCATCATTCCTTACGGGAAGGCTTTATCGATCATGGCCAAAAATTAGCTTGTTATACCGATCATCAAATTTTTGATCGCTATTATAAGTATAAACTCAAAAAAGGATATGTTCGTTCACAAGCTATTACTTTAAAAGAGTTAAGAGAGCTTAAGCCCGGCGATTACATCACTCATATCGATCACGGGATAGGAAAATACGCCGGACTGGAAAAAGTTGAAGTAAGCGGCAAACAGCAGGAAATGATTCGTTTGGTGTATGCAGACAATGATTTACTGTATGTAAACATCAATTCGCTGAATCGTATTTCCAAATATTCGGGTAAGGACGGAACCGTTCCGAAAATGAATAAGCTGGGTACAGATACCTGGGAAAAGCTAAAAAAAACTACTAAAAAAAAAGTTAAAGATATTGCCCGCGACCTGATTAAACTTTACGCCGTCCGTAAAGCACAAACAGGAAATGCTTTTTATCCGGATACTTATTTGCAAACCGAGTTAGAGGCTTCGTTTATTTATGAAGATACCCCTGATCAGGTTAAGGCTACGGCCGATGTAAAAAAAGATATGGAAGCACCACATCCGATGGACCGGTTGGTTTGTGGTGATGTTGGATTCGGTAAAACAGAAATCGCTATTCGGGCAGCGTTTAAGGCTGTTGCTGATAGTAAACAAGTGGCAATTCTTGTACCTACCACCATTCTTGCCTTACAACACTATAAAACATTCACTTCTCGCCTAGCGGATTTTCCTTGTAATATCGATTACATAAATCGGTTTAAAACAAGTAAACAGATCAAAGAAACGTTACAAAAGCTGGCAGATGGAAAAGTTGATATCATTATCGGCACCCATCGGATAGTTAGTAAGGATGTTAAGTTTAAAGATTTGGGCTTACTGATTATTGATGAAGAGCAAAAATTTGGAGTAGGCGTTAAAGAAAAGTTAAAACAACTTCGGTCTAATGTAGATACACTTACATTAACAGCCACGCCAATACCACGAACACTTCATTTCTCATTAATGGGAGCCCGGGATTTAAGTATCATTAGCACGCCTCCGCCAAACAGGCAGCCGGTGGTAACAGAACTTCATACTTTTCATGATAAGCTTATTAAAGAAGCTGTAGAATTTGAAATTAATCGCAACGGCCAAATGTTTTTTATCCATAATCGGGTTGCTGATCTGCCGCAGCTTGGTGCTTTAATCCACAAATTGGTTCCAAAAGCCAGAGTTGGTATTGCTCATGGCCAGCTTGAAGGTGATGCATTAGAGGATGTTATGTTGAAGTTTGTTGATGCAGAATATGATGTATTAGTTGCCACAACCATTATTGAAGCCGGTTTAGATATCCCCAACGCAAACACAATTATTATCAATCACGCACATATGTTTGGTTTAAGTGACTTACACCAAATGCGGGGCAGGGTTGGTCGATCAAATAAAAAAGCCTTTTGTTATTTATTAAGTCCGCCTCTGTCAACTTTAACCAATGAGGCCCGCAAGCGCTTAAGTGCTATTGAGGAGTTTTCTGATTTGGGTAGCGGTTTTAATGTCGCCATGCGGGATTTGGATATCCGCGGAAGCGGTAACTTATTAGGAGCCGAGCAAAGTGGTTTTATTGCAGAAATAGGCTTTGAAATGTATCACAAAATTTTGGATGAAACGATCCAAGAATTGAAGGATGAAGAGTTTAAAGATCTCTTTACGCATGAAAAACCGCGTCCATTTATCACGTTTACACAAGTGGATACCGATCTGGAAGTTTTGATTCCGGATGCCTATGTAACTAATATTGCAGAGCGTTATAATTTATATACCGAGCTTTCAAAAATTGAAGATGAAGCTGCTCTCGAACAGTTTAAACAACAATTAATTGACCGTTTCGGCCCAATACCAGAACCTGTACGGGTTTTAATAAATACTTGGCGGCTGCAATGGCTTGGAAAAGCTATTGGATTTGAAAAGCTGTCTTTCAAAAAGAATACGTTAAAAGGATATTTTATACCGAACCAGCAATCAGCTTACTTTGAATCAGAGCAGTTTGGCAGGGTTTTGCAGTATGCGCAAGCCTTCCCCAGACGATGTAATTTGAAAGAAGTTAAAAAGACGCTACGTTTAGCTATTGAATTTATCAGCAACTTAGATGAAGCAATAGAGATTTTACAAGAAATTGCAAGCCCTGTAGAAGTGAGTTAATTATCTTTTATATCGTAGCTAGAACCCACGATATCGGAAGAACTAAAATTTTTAATTTCTACCTGTTTTAGTGAAATGATTTTTCCGCTTTCATTAATAATCATTTCATTCCTTACTTCTGCAGATTCTTGCTTGTTGTACAACTTTTGTTGGTAATTTAACTCCACCCAGTACGTTAAAATTACTTCTGAACCATTTCGGTAGAACTTAAGTGACGGTGAAACCAGGTGTTGCTGCAAGTTGTTCATCTTGCGGAAACGTTTATTGTAGGCATCTTTTATCTGATCAATTGATGGATTTTCTTCGGAATAATAAAGCTCTGTTTTATCAGAAAAATAGTTCGCAAATTCAAAATTTCCAGCTGATTGCCTGGCATAAAAATCTTCGAGAAACGTACTTAACGATCCTTTAAGTTCCCGATCACTTAATTTTATATGGTGATTTAATCCGATTGGCTCATTAACATGAGAAGGTAAAGCGATGGCCTTAGAGGGAAAACTAAATTGGTAGGCGAAAAAGCCCAATATTAATATTGCCAAAACACCAAAAAGTAGTTTTACGGATGAAACCTTCTTTTTCGGTTGCAACTTAAGGGACCGTAAAGATTTGGGCCTCCTGTGATGTGATTTATTAAGCGGACGAACGTCTATTTGATCAGCAATAAAATCTTCTTTCAGGTTTTTGAACCATGCAGGAGGAGCATTTTTTCCTGAAGTTCCATTTTTTTCATTTGAAGGGGAAACCTCTTCAGCTTCAATATCAATAACTAATGGTTGTGGCCTCCCCGTTTTATCATTAGGATTTTCCACATTTCGTAAAAAGTCTTTCATACGTTCCCCGTTATCGTCTGTATAAATGGAACCGACATTTGGAGTTATTGTTTAAGAAATTTTAGTTACAAAAGAAGTTATTAAACTAAATAAGGTATGATTTTAAAATAATCTGCTTTTATCATTGATCTGCTTTTTATTTGCCGCAAGTATTTAAGCAAGATTAACCAAGCGGAAACTTATTGGTCTATTACCTGAAATGTAATGGGCAAAGTAAAAGAAGCCCTTACGGGATGTCCGCCAACGCTTCCTGGTTTCCATGGCGGGCTAGCTTTTAATACTTTTATTGCTTCTTCATCACATCCTGAGCCAATTCCCTTAATTATTTTGAGATCTGTCAAGCTTCCGTTTTTCTCCACAATAAAGGAAATAAAAACCTTTCCTGTTACTTTATCTTCTGTAGCCTTTACAGGATATTTAAGATTAGATGCGATAAAATTTCCAAGTGCTTTTTGCCCCCCAGAAAATTCCGGTGACGTTTCGACCGTGCCTAAATCATATATCTTACTATCAGATTCAAGTGTTGTAGGAGAGGACGTTGGGCTAGTTGCTGTCGTAGATGGAGGAACCAAAGGCCCATCATATCCAGTATCTTCTCCTCCTAAAGTATCTGCACTTCTATCAACATAAAAAGACGTCAAATTTTTGGTATCTACTTCCCGAAAGGAAACTATTTTACCTTCTTTATCAATGATAATTTCATTCTTAACATCTGCCGACTCTTCCGTACTGCTAAATGTTTTAAAATATTTAACCTGTGTCCAGTAGGTTACAATCAATTGTTCATCATTTCGCACGAAATCTAAAGAAGACACAATCCAGTTAAGATCCAGATGTTGCATATCCTGAAGCCGCCTTTTGTGGATTTGTTTTAACCGATCGTATGTTAGATTATGAAAATTATAGTAAGTTTCGGTGATGCTGGCAAAATAGCTAGGCGGATCAAAGTAACCGTCCCGTTGATCCCTGTAAAAGGCATCCACGAACTTAATAAGTGACGATTTAACTTTCTCATCACTCATTTCGGAGTTTTTATTTAATAAAGCTTCCTCTTGATTCCCGTTTAAAGCAATGGTTTCATCTTTCCCAGAAAAAAGTGTGCTAATATCATCTACATAAAAGGTTAAATAGCCCATCACCATCACAATGAGGCCTAAGGCTATACTCATGTATAACAGTGACCTATCTTTTTTCACCACTATACCCGAATCAGTTTCTCCCTCCTTAAAAGTATTCTGATTTGCCATTGATCAATTATTCTTTCTCTATAAACGCTTTAGTACGATTCTCTATTCTACAAATTGTAAAAAAACATAAACTAATGGAGCGGCTAAAAGCAATCCATCAAACCTGTCTAATAAGCCTCCATGCCCTGGCAATAAAGTGCCCGAATCTTTCGTGTTGTGACTCCTCTTAAGCATTGATTCTGTTAAATCACCCAATGATCCGGCTACAACTATGATTAAGGATATAGCCATCCAATAAATAAGCACCAATTCATGAAAATATAGGCTTATTATAACAGAGGCCACTAAACTCGTAAAAAGGCCGCCAACAAAACCTTCCCACGACTTTTTTGGAGAATGCCTTTCGAATAATTTATGCTTACCGAACTTTATTCCAAAAATGTATGCACCAGTATCACTAGACCATAACAGAATTAAGAACGCTAGCGGATAATGTGAATTATAATTCCCATCAGTAAATGCCATACCGTAAAAAAAGCAAAATGGTAAACCAGCAAACATTACCCCAAAAAGGGTATAAGCGATGTTATGAAAGGGATTTGAATGCTTTCTGTATAATTCTGCAATAATTATTAAAATAGTAACAGGTACACCAAGCAAAATGTTTTTGAAAGGCATGCCCATCATCAAATTCAAGCTCAAAGGAAGATAAATGCAAATGATCAACGCCAATCCCCAACGCTTTTGGGGTTTAACGGTATCGGTAGTAACCATTCTATAAAATTCTTCTACACAAAGGACACTTAGAATCAAAAAGAAAAGAGTAAAAGCATAGTTACTTAATAACACTGATGCCAGCATAACACCAACAAAAAAGAATCCGGTTATGGCACGAGTTTTCATTGGTTACTAGTATTGAGTAATGAGGACTGAGTATTGAGTATTGGTATCAAGTAGTTGGTATTAAGTATCAAGTAAAAGTTATCTAATGGTTTACAAATCATTAGATAATATTAATTCTGTTGCGTGGCTAAAATTATCATGATGTACAAAAATTTCCACCTGGCCGATATTATAGGGAAATCCTCGTTTATCTATTAAAACTGCCTCTACACCGTTATCTAGCAATACTTGCCTAACAATTTCCGTTTTAAAAAAGTCGGTTGAATAATAAATTTTACTCCAATCTTTTTCCATCTATATTTTTATCTACGTGGCTATTTGCTGCTACTTTATAGAAAAGCCAAATTAAAACCGCTGTACCTACAAAACTAATTAAATATATGTATGATGGTGATGGAGTACCGACTTCCAGATTATCAAGAGGAATTCCTTTTCGCTGGTACACATAGGCAGTTACCACTGCTGTTCCATTATTTACAAAATGAGCCAGAATGGGCAGCCAAATGCTTTTACTCCAGAAAAATAGGTATCCGAATAATGCTCCAAGCAACATTCTGGGGATAAAACCATAAAATTGAATATGTATAGCACTAAATATGATTGCTGTTAGCCAAATAGCCATGTGATGATTTCCAAACATCTTACCGAAAATCTTTTGTAAGCATGCTCTAAAAGTAAGCTCTTCACCAACCGCCGGAATAATTGCTAGCATGAATAAATTAAGAGCCAAAACGGGGATCGTTTTCATATCCAGCAATTGCATGGTTAGCTTTGCCATTTCGTCTTCCTTGTTTTTCATCCAAATTTCCAGTCCTTTTAAAAATTCCGGCAATTTCATTGCTCTGTTTAATTCTACGCTGTACTCTAATAAAGGCGCTGAAGCAAACATCAACAGAAAGGTAATCGCAACAAGCAAAAATGGAAAAGCAGCATTTAACTTCAAATAGCCTAGCCAATTTTTACTTTCAATCCGGGCAAATACTAGTGCAGGAATGATAAACATCCCGATAGAAGTGCTTATTTGAAATATTTTTAAAAAGTTGATACTGCCAATCGCCTTTCCAGTTGCTATATCTAAAACTGGATTTAAGCCGTAGAGAGTGACGCTAACAGCCAGAGCAATGAGTGAAAAAATAACTACGCCGGCAATGATTAATAGTAAGAGTATAAGAAGGGAAGTGAAAGGATGACGCTCGCTTGACCGGTATTGAGCCATGATATATAATTATTTGTAATTTTGCGTTTTAATGCGCAGATGTATTATGCGATGAAGATAGCTAATGTCAGTTAAGATTGGAAATATAGATTTAGGTGAGTTCCCGTTATTGCTGGCACCAATGGAAGATGTGAGCGATCCACCTTTTCGCTATGTGTGTAAGCAAAATGGTGCTGATATGATGTATACCGAGTTTATTTCTTCAGAAGGGTTAATCCGTGATGCAGCAAAAAGCCGTCAGAAACTGGATATTTTTGAATATGAACGACCTATCGGAATTCAAATATTTGGCAGTGATATCGAAAGTATGCGAGAGGCAACGCGGATAGCAACCGTTGTTGAACCAGATTTGATTGATATAAATTACGGTTGTCCTGTTAAAAATGTGGCCTGTAGAGGTGCGGGTGCAAGCCTTTTACAGGATATTGACAAAATGGTTAAAATGACCAAGGCAGTTGTTGAATCAACTCATTTGCCTGTTACTGTTAAAACTCGTTTGGGTTGGGATGATAACACTAAAAATGTGTGTGAAGTTGCTGAACGGTTACAAGATATTGGAATTAAAGCCTTAACCATTCATGGCCGAACCCGTGCACAAATGTATAAGGGAAGTGCAGATTGGTCTCTTATCCGTGAAATTAAACGCAACCCTCATATTTCTATCCCAATATTCGGTAACGGTGATGTAGATTCTGTTGAAAAAGCAGCCGATTGGCGTTTAGAATACGAAGTGGATGGGATTATGGTTGGTCGTGCGGCCATTGGCTACCCCTGGATATTTAGAGAAATTAAACACTTTTTTAAAACTGGGGAACATTTACCCGGGCCAACGTTGGCTGAACGGATTGAGGTATGCCGTACCCATTTAGAGAAATCTGTGGAGTGGAAAGGTGACAAAACGGGTATATTTGAAATGAGGCGTCATTACTCAAATTACTTTAAAGGAATACCGAATTTTAAAGAGTATCGCATGAAATTGGTATCCTTAGAAAACATTCATGACATTAAATCAGTTCTTTTAGAAATAGGAGAGCACTTCGAACCTGTAATGGTTTGATTCTTGTATTATAAAATTATATTGGTAACAGATTAAATTATTTTTATGGTAACCAAAATTACAGAAGGCGTAAAAGTATCAGTAGAAACTATCTACCAACCTGAATATTCTAATCCGGCAAATGAGCACTTTATGTTTGCTTATAAGGTAAATATCGAAAATTTAAGTGAGTATACCGTTCAATTGCTAAATCGCCATTGGGTTATATTTGATTCAAATGGAGCACATCGTGATGTAGCAGGAGAAGGTGTTGTAGGAGAACAGCCGGTTATTGAACCTGGCGATAACCATGAATATGTTTCAGGTTGTAATTTAAAAACAGACATGGGTAACATGAAAGGAACTTATGAAATGAAAAGAATTGTTGATGATGAACGTTTCCTCGTTAACATTCCAGAATTTTATTTGATAGCTCCTTATAAAATGAATTAAAACATTTTTATGCATTAAAAAGCCCTTTCAGAATTTGAAAGGGCTTTTTTGTAAACTAACCTTTATTAGTTTCTTCTGTTTACCAGCATACTAGCATAGTAAACCAGTGTTGCTAATGAACCTAAAGCAGCAACCACATAAGTCATCGCGGCCCACCATAAAGCATCTTTCGCTTGAGAATGTTCTACATTGGTTTGCATAATTCCCTTGTTGGTTTGTAGCCAAGCTAATGCTCGTCTACTAGCATCAAACTCTACCGGCAAAGTAATAAAGCTGAATAAGGTAACGACTGCTAATGCAATTACACCAATTAATAAAACTAACGGATTACCTGAAAAAGCTAATAACAGTATACCGATCATTAATGTCCATTGAACTAGTTTAGAAGCCAGATTAACAGCAGGAACTACTGCAGATCTAAACTGTAGCCAAGTATATGCCCGAGCATGTTGTACCGCATGCCCAACTTCGTGTGAAGCAACTGCCGCTGCTGCTACGCTTCGTCCGTGGTAAACATCCGGGCTTAAATTCACCGTTTTATTTGCTGGATTGTAATGATCAGATAGCTGACCTTCTGCAGAAATTATATTCACATCATATATTCCGTTATCGTGAAGCATTCTTTCAGCCACATCTCGGCCATTCAATCCAGATGCTAAAGGCATCTCCGAGTATTTTTTAAACTTACTTTTAAAACGCCATTGCACGATGAAACTAACCAGTGCAATTACAATCATTAATATAAATCCCATTTTACTTTTTTTGAATATTGTATTTCAAAAAGTATTCCTAATAGCGATATTACGCCAACCTTCACTTCTCGCATATGTCATCAAATTATTCTTACTGGGAACTAACCTCCTTTTTATCAGGGTATGATGTATTAGTGATCGGAAGTGGCTTGGTTGGCCTAAGTGCTGCTTTACATCTGAAACAAACTGATAAATCACTAAAAATTGGTGTTCTTGAAGCTGGATTTTTACCCAGCGGCGCAAGTACTAAAAATGCCGGATTTGCTTGTTTTGCAGGCATTTCTGAAGCTTTGGATGAATTAGAGACTTGCTCAGAAAGTGATCTTGTTAAAATCATAGAAATGCGATGGAAGGGATTTTTAAAGCTCAGAAAAAGACTAGGCGATAAAGCAATTGATTTTGTTCAGTCTGCAGGATATGACTTATTCAGTAAAGATCAGAATGAACGAGCCGAATTATGCATTTCAAGAATCAATTACTTTAATAATATTACAAAAGAGATTACCGGAATACCTGACAATTTTTCAGTCGCAAATAAAAAAATAAAATATTTTGGCTTTAATAATATAACCAATATTATTAAAAATAAGTCTGAAGGACAGATAGATACTGGTAAAATGATGCAAGCCTTAATTCAGAAGGTTCAGTCACTCGGAGTTCAAATTTTCAATAATTGTGCTGTTTTAGATATCGTGCAAAAAAGCAACATTCAAGTAATTAAAACTACTCAAGGGAATTTTACCTCCCGGAAGGTAATTATTGCTACGAATGCATTTTCAAAACAGATTTTACCAGAGCTTGATATCATTCCTGGAAGAGGACAGGTGCTCATAACAGAACGAATAGAAAACTTAAAAGTTAACGGTGCTTTTCATTACGACAAGGGTTTTTATTATTTCCGAAATATCAATAACCGGATACTTTTAGGCGGCGGCCGCAACATCAATTTTAAAGCGGAAGAAACTACAGAGGTCGGACTTACATCAATCGTTCAAGAATCGCTGGAAAAACTGCTTTATGATGTTATTCTCCCACAACAAAAAGTAAAAATTGAACACCGTTGGAGTGGTATTATGGCTTTTGGCAATGAATTAAAGCCGATAATAAAAGAAGTGAAGCCAAATTTATTTTGTGCTGTACGTTGTAATGGAATGGGGATAGCGATGGGTAGCTTAGTAGGTGAAGAAGTGGCGAACTTAGCGCTTTCGAATCTTTAAAAAATTACGTGTTTTGGTTCTGTTTATTTCTACGGCTTGCTTCAAAAAAGCTACAATGATCTCTTCGTTTAAATCGTCAATAGTTTGGAACAATAACTTTCTAATCTGTGACGTATCGGTGTTAAATATCCCATATTCATCTTGCATCGATGCCCCTTCAATGAATCCTAAAACTACCTTATTTGACTTTTTCTCTTTATTTATATAACAAAGCAACCCCTTCCATGAATAACAAGGTATTCGCCATTTGATATTTTCTTCAATCTCCGGAACATGATGAAAAACCATATCTCTCAATACCTCCATCACTAATATTGAATCTTGGTCAAACTCATAAATGTATCTGTCAACTGCTGGACTTCGCATAAATTAATTTTAGTAAATTTGATAAAATTTTTAGTAATGGAATATACAATAATAGTAATATTAGCAATTATATTGGTCGGAATTATCGCCATATTAATCAAGAAGCCTCATCCTAGTAACTTATTAGAAGTTGATCAATTGAGGTTAGAAAACCAATCTCTGAAAATCAATTTGGCTAAATTAGAGGAAAGAGCTGAAAATTACCTGCAGGAAAAAGAAAAAAACTCACAGCTATTCAAAGAAGAAAAAGAATTCTTAGTCAAAGAATTAATAGAGGAACGTGAAAAAGTTAACACAGTTACCAGATCATTAGAAAGTTCGAAAGCTTGGATGCAAGCTCAAAAAGAAAAAATCACGGAGCAAGCATTGGAAATGGAAAAGAATCAGCAGAAGTTCAATGCGGATTTTGAATTGATCGCAACTAAAATTTTAGACGAAAAAACCAAAAAGTTTACCGATCAAAATCAAGTAAACTTAACCACATTACTCACTCCTCTAAAAGAAAATATTAAATCATTTGAGGAGAAAGTAGAGAAGGTTTATAAAACAGAATCTGATGAGCGGAACAACTTAAAAGGAGTTATCAGCCAACTCATGGATTTAAACAAGTTGATGAGTACCGAAACGCAAAACTTAACCAAAGCGCTTAAAGGCGATAATAAAAAACAAGGTAATTGGGGCGAGATGATCCTGGAGCGGGTTTTAGAACGCTCCGGTTTAGTAAAAGATCAGGAATATCGAATTCAAAATAGCTTTCAATCAACGGATGGTAGCCGTTTTCAGCCCGATGTTATCATTGATTTACCGGATGATAAACACCTAATAATAGATGCAAAGGTTTCACTACTCGCATATGAGCGCTTAGTTAATTGCGAAACGGATGATGATCACGATGTTTTTACCAAGCAGCACGTGCTATCTGTCCGGAACCATGTTAACGGACTTGCAGCTAAAAATTATAGCGATTTGTATAAAATCAATTCTCCCGATTTTGTGCTGCTTTTTATTCCCATCGAATCCTGTTTAAGCATTGCGGTACAAAAAGATGCCGAGCTATTTAATTTTGCCTGGGAAAAAAGAGTGGTTATTGTTAGCCCATCAACCTTATTGGCTACTTTAAGAACCATTGCCAGCATCTGGAAACAGGAGCGTCAAAACAAAAATGTGCTTGAAATTGCCCGTTTAAGTGGCGAAATGTACGATAAGTTTGTGGGCTTCATTACTGATATGGAAAGCATTGGTAAAAACATTAAGCAAAGCCATGACGCCTATGAAAAAGCCTTAAATAAACTAACAGAAGGACGTGGAAACCTGACAACCACTGCAGAAAAAGTAAAGAAGTTGGGTGCAAAAGCCAGTAAACAAATTGATACTAAATTTTTAAGTGAGGTAGAAGGTTTGTCTTTATAATAAGTTGAAGTTGTTTAGGGCGTGTCCCAAGATGGGTCGGGCTTTTCGTTACAAGTCCTCGCCACAATGGAGAATTGTGTCTGTGGGCTTTTCACTGCAATCCCTCACGCAAAAGCATGCTACATAAAAAACATCCCATACTTAAAAACGTTTATAATAAAGTCAATTAATTTATCTTTACTGATCAAACTCACTATTCAAAACTTTCAAACCTCTTATGAAAAATAACATTTTTAAAGTTTCTACGCTTGGTATTCTAATAACAGGATCCAGATTATTTGCCCAAGAACATACTATTACAAAAATTTGGGAAACACAAAATAATTTAAAAGTTCCTGAAAGTGTACTTTATGAGCCTAAGTCAAAAGTGCTTTATTTTTCTAATATTGACGGTACTCCTGACGGAAAAGACGGAAAAGGATCAATCGGAAAATTAAGTTTAGACGGAAAAACAGCCACTGAAATAGTGACTGATTTAAATGCCCCAAAAGGTTTAGGTATTTATAAAAATGTATTATACACTGCAGACATCGACCAAGTAGTTGCTATCGATTTGAACACTAATAAAGTGATTAACCGGTACCCGGTAGAAGGAGCAGCTTTTCTGAATGATATTACTATAAATTTAAAGGGTAAAGTATTCGTTTCTGATTCCGGTACAGGTAAAATTCATGTTATCGAAGACGGTAAAGTATCCACCTATTTAGAAGAACTAAAAGAAGTGAATGGCTTGTTGTCTGTAAAAGATGACTTGTATATACTTGCGAGCGGATCTTTATGGAAAGCTGATAAAAGCAAAAAATTAACGCAAATTGCCCATGGTTTAGAAAGCAGTACCGATGGTATCGAACAAACTAAAAACGGTGATTTTATTGTTTCCAGCTGGAATGGTATGGTATATTATGTAAAAGCAGACGGATCTAAAGAAACACTTTTAAACACCACGGCAGAACAATCTAAAACTGCTGACATTGGTTTCGATGTAAAAAATAACATTATTTATGTGCCTACTTTTTTCAAGAATACAGTGGCTGCGTATCAGTTGAAATGATATTTTATTAAGAACAGGAAAGCCTCCAAAATTAATTTGGAGGCTTTTTTATTTAGAGGCGGTATGTTTAACTCCTGTTTCTGCAGTTTCTTTCATATACTCACTGTGTTCTTTTGATTTTTAAACGAGTGCTTTTCAATATCATGCTCGGCCAGTAACTGGTAAATATTATTAATTGATCAGTTTTTTAAAGTAATTAAGCAAACTGCTCACTCATCTGCTATGCTAAAAAATAAATAAACTGAATCTGTTTTTGTTTAAGCAAACACTGTTAATTTGTATATAAAACAGATAAGATATGCAGTTAACTGATTTAACCGAACTGGAAATTCAAAAATTACGTGCAGAAACAAAAGGAACGAAAGAAGTCATTCATTTTAATAATGCCGGTTCCTCACTACCTCCTGATGTAGTAGTAGATTCAGTAGTAGCCTATTTACAGGAAGAAGCTGTGAAAGGCGGATATGAAACGGAAGCTAAATATCAAAGTGTTTTAAACAACACCTATACGCTAATTGCCAAACTTATTAATGCCGAGCCAGACGAAATTGCTATAGTAGAGAATGCTAGTACAGCTTGGTGGATAGCCTTTAATGGCATAGATTTTAAACCAGGGGATGAAATTATTGCATCAGAATATGAATATGTAACGAACTATATAGGTTTACTTACAGCTCAAAATCGCTATGGAGTTATTGTTAAAGTTATTTATAACGATGAACAGGGCGATTACCCAATTGATAAGCTAGAAAAGGCAATTACCACACAAACAAAATTGATTTTAGCCACACATATACCCAGCACTGCCGCCGGTATCTTACCTGTTGCTGAAATCGGTAAAATTGCCCGAAAAAATAACATTCTCTATTTAGTGGATGCTTGCCAGTCAGTTGGACAAATTCCCGTTGATGTGAAGGAAATTGATTGCGATATGCTAGCAGTTACTGGCCGGAAGTATTTGCGTGCTCCACGTGGAACAGGATTTCTATTTGTAAAAAAGAGCATTCAAAACCAACTAAATACTAGTTTAATGGATGGGTTCAGTGCTAGCTCTGTAAATATTAATGAGTATAAACTTCGAGACGATGCCAGAAGATTTGAGCTTTACGAAAAGAGCAGAGCCCTAACTATCGGTTTGGGTAAAGCAGTAGAATATGCGTTAGCTGTCGGAATAGATAGAATTAGCCAACGGATTATTTATTTGGCGGATTTAATGCGGAACCAATTAAGAAATGTAAACGGTTTAACTGTTCATGATGTGGGAGAAAAACTGTGTGGAATTATTACATTTTCAGTTAACAGCCTTGATTGTATTGTTGTTAAAAATAAACTAGCCATAAGAAACATCAATATTTCTGTAGGGCAAGCTAAATCAACGATGTATTATATGGAGAAAAATAAGCTAACAACAATTTTAAGGGCATCTGTTCACTATTACAATACGGAAGTAGAAATAACTTTATTCTGTGATGCTATGAAACAAATATTGACCGAAGTAGAATCGGATCGAACAGATAAGTCAGCAGTTATTATTTTATAAGATGCATGACATTGACGAATTTTTATATCTACGGATTCCAAAACTTTTGAAAATCAAATTCTAAAGGAAGTTATCCGCTTAGGCGATAAACTGCCTTCATTACGAAGTATTTGTAAGCAATATGATGTAAGCCAAACTACGGCTATGCAAGCATATTACTATTTGGAAAGCAAATTCTTAATAGAATCAAAGCCTAAGTCTGGATATTATGTGAGCTACTCTTCTAAACACTTCGCATCCATGCCGGAAATTAGCAAACCTAGTGATCAAGAGGGTGATCCAGAAGATATGGAGAATATAATTGATAAAGTTTATCGCCATATCACGAGTAGTAAACCAACCATGTTATCGTTAAGTGTGCCTGCACCAGAACTATTGCCTATTGCTAAATTGAATAAAGCAATGGTAAATGCGTTACGAAGCTTACCTGCCAGTGGTACAGCTTATGAACACATACAAGGTAATATTAAACTAAGAAGACAAGTGGCTCGCTTATCTCATCCCATGGAAGTTTCCTTCACAGAGGATGATTTGGTAATTACCGATGGCTGTATGAACGGTATCTCCTACGCCATGATGGCTTTACCAAAGCAGGTGATACCATCATTGTAGAGAGCCCTATTTACTTCGGAATTTTACAATTAGCCAAAAGTTTAAATATTAAAGTTTTAGAATTACCTACTCATCCTAAAACTGGCGTTGAGCTGGAAGCCGTTAAAAAAGCGCTGGAAGAAAAGAAAATTACTTTATGTCTGCTGGTATCCAATTTTAGTAACCCATTGGGCAGCTGTATGCCAGATGAGCACAAAAAGGAGATGGTAAATCTAATTCAGAAGCATAACATACCACTTATTGAAGATGATATTTATGGCGATGTTTATTTTGGATTAAATCGTCCAAAAACCTGTAAAACGTTTGATGAAAGTGGATTGGTACTTTGGTGCAATTCTATATCAAAAACACTAGCTCCTGGATATAGAGTAGGTTGGATAGCTCCTGGAAAATTTAAAGATCAGTTTTTAAAATTGAAAAAATATCATTCCATTTCTTCACCCACACTAACTCAAGAGGTAATTGGCAGCTTTTTAGAAACCGGGCGATATCAACATCACTTACGAAAGCTAAGAAGTACCCTTCAAGCAAATTCTATTAATTTTTTGAATGCTATTTATGAGAATTTCCCTGAAGGTGTTAAAGTAAACCGGCCGGAAGGCGGCTTTGTTTTATGGATAGAGCTTGATAAACAACTCAGTACCGTTGACTTGTATGAAAGAGCAATAAAAAGAAATATAAGCATTGCTACTGGTTCTATGTTTACCCTGCAAAAACAGTTTTCTAATTGTATGCGTTTAAGTTATGGAATGAAATGGGATACTACAGTTGCTCAATCTCTTAAAACTTTAGGGATGATTAGTAAGGAGTTGATGGGAAGATGATATTTATTTATCTTGTAGTTTTCACTATATTATTTAGGAGTATTTGTAAGATTCAAAAGTTTGATTGAATCTTACAAATCACAAGAATACTACTCTATAATTTTACTCGATACAGTCGCACTCTTCTCTTGTACTTGCGAGTTTAGAATTTCGCCTCGCCAAAATATTTTACAAGACACTATTTTTGTGGGATCATTACTTGTGGCGCTTACTTGAGTAATAAAACCTGCGTATCCATTGACAATGAATTCTTTTTTTCCTGATTGGTTCACTAAAACAATGAAGTTATTACTTTCCTTGTCAGCATAACTTACCGAATAATTTTCTCCTTCGGTTTGATAGGTTATCACATAGTCCTTTTTATCTTTTTTGCATGACGATACAACTAATAGGCAGACTGCAAATAATACTGTTTTTATTCTCATAGATAATATATTTTTTCTTAAAAATAATAATACTCTCTAAATAATAAAAAATTATTAACACTTTTTAACTCAATCCCTAATAAATTGAATTGTAACTATTTTTATAAAAAGTAGTTACACACTCTTCTTAAAAGCATTCCACCCCTGGGCTTTTAATTCATGTACCTTTTGAGATTTAGATATTAAGTGACAACCAGCAGCAGGTTCGGTGATATGGCCAATGATAGAAATATCGGGATTATTCTTAATTATTTCAAAGTCATTTTGGCTAACGGTGAATAATAACTCATAATCTTCGCCGCCATTTAAGGCACAAACGGTTGGATCTAAGCCAAAATCACGAGCAGTGTCATAAGTCATTGGGTCGATAGGAATTTTATCTTCATAGAGACTGCAGCCCTTGTTAGATTGCTTGCAAAGGTGAAGTATTTCAGAAGCCAAGCCATCAGAAACATCAATCATGGATGTTGGTTTAATTTTCATTAATTCTAACGCTTCCACAATGTCTTTACGAGCTTCTGGTTTCAATTGGCGCTCAACAATGTAATCTTTACCTTCTAAATCAGGTTGAATATTTGGGTTTTCTAAAAATATTCCTTTTTCTCTTTCTAATAATTGAAGACCGATATAAGCACCTCCTAAATCACCAGAAACACATAATAAATCACCTTCTTGAGCTCCGTTACGGTAACAAATTTTATCTTCTTCGGCAAAACCAATACTGGTTACACTTATTACTAATCCTTGTTTTGAGGAGGATGTATCACCACCAACTAAATCAACTCCATATTTTTCACAAGCTATAGAAATCCCTTGGTATAATTCTTCTACTGCTTCTAATGGAAATTTACTGGATATACCAATTGAAACAGTGATTTGAGTGGCTGTTCCATTCATTGCATAAATATCGCTCAAATTTACTTGAACGGCTTTATAACCAAGGTGTTTAAGCGGTGTATAGGCTAAATCGAAATGAATGCCTTCTAATAAAAGATCGGTTGAAATAAGTGTTTTTTTATTTTCAAAATTTAAAACAGCAGCATCGTCGCCAATGCCCTTTACAGAAGAGCTATTTTTAATTTCAAAGTGTTTGGTTAAATGCTCTATTAAACCAAATTCACCTAATTGTTCTATTTCTGTACGACCTTTATTTTCAAACATGAAGCTTATTTTATTTCTTTTTTGATGAGATGCTAGGTGCGTGAGGGATTGAAGTGGAAAGCCTACAGCCTGTTTAGGCGAGGACTTGAAACGAAAAGCCCGACCTTTTTAAGGCACGCCCAATGCATTAATTTTATTTTTAATTTCTATAAACCTAGTTTAGCCGAAATATCCAACATCCTTTCAATTGGTATCCTTGCTTTTTCAATAATATCCATAGGAACTGTAATTTCAGGAAGTCCATTTTTTAAACACAAATACAGTTTTTCTAATGTGTTTCTGCGCATATGCGGACAATCATTGCATGCACACGAATTATTGGGTGGAGCTGGTATAAAAACCTTATCAGGATTTGATTTTTCCATTTGGTGGATAATACCGCTTTCCGTTGCTACTATAAATTCAGTTGCCTCATTTTTAATGGTATAATTCAATAATCCGGTGGTTGAACCAATGTAATCGGCCATTTGAAGAACTGCATCTTCACATTCCGGATGTGCTATGAACTTTGCATTCGGATGTCTTTCCTTCAGTTTTAAAATTCGTTGTTGTGAAAATATTTCGTGAACCATGCAGGCACCATTCCACAAAACTAAATCTCTGCCTGTTTTTTGAGCAACGTACCGGCCTAAATTTCTGTCTGGCCCGAATATAATTTTTTGATCTTTTGGTAAGCTTTCCACTATCTGAACAGCGTTTGAAGAAGTACAAACTATATCGCTCATTGCTTTCAATTCAGCTGTACAGTTCACGTAAGTTATTACCAGATGATCAGGATATTTATCTTTAAATATTTTAAATAACTTTGGCGGACAACTATCTGATAAAGAACATCCTGCCTTTAAATCTGGCAATAAAACCTTCTTTTCTGGGGATAGAATTTTAGCCGTTTCGGCCATGAAATGTACGCCGGCAAAAACAATTACGTCTGCATCCGTTTTCGCTGCTTGCTGTGATAATCCCAAACTATCTCCGATATAATCGGCAATATCCTGAATGTCTGGTTCCTGGTAATAATGGGCGAGTATGACAGCATTTTTTTCCTTTTTTAGTTTTTCAATTTCATCAAATAAATCCAGTGTCGGATCAATTGGTTCGTCTATAAAACCTTTAATATTTAATTCTTCGAAGGTATTCATTTATCAACTTGTCTAATAAATACAATATAATTTAAATAAGATTCTTATTGTTTATTAAGGTGTTGGTATTGTTGGAAAGTAAACGTTTAAAATATTGCATTTATATCTTTTACTTAATTTACTAACATATAATTAACATTAATTAAATCTTATTTGGTTGATTATCAGATGACATCATGAATGCAAGTTTTTATTTACATTTTTATATGTTCACTCTTTGTAATTTTATAAAAGTGGATTACTCCTGAATAATATCTGATAACTAATTCAAAAGTAAGTTAAAATCATGATTTGGAATAGAGTTGTTAGCCCTTATATATATTATTCAACGAATGTTTACATAGAACTAACACCTTTTAGGGGGTTGTTAACATATTTACGAGTTATACTTATTTTATATTAAAATACCAATGAGAAATGTTGATTTCCTTGTTATAGGTTCTGGAATAGCCGGATTAAGTTTTGCACTTAAAGCTTCAAAACATGGTAAGGTTCTGATAGTTACAAAATCAAATGCGGATGAATCAAACACTAAGTATGCTCAAGGTGGGGTAGCTGTAGTTGTGGATAAAGAGGATTCTTTTGAGAAACACATAGAAGATACGCTCATTGCTGGTGATGGATTATGTGATAAACACATTGTTGATATTGTAGTAAAGGAAGGACCGGAGCGTATTGATGAGATCATTAACTATGGAACTCATTTTGATAAAACAAACCAGGGGATGTTTGATTTGGCGAAAGAAGGTGGCCATTCCGAGCATCGGGTATTACATTATAAGGATATAACTGGCTTTGAAATAGAGCGGGCTTTACTCGAAAAGATTGAAGCTAACACTAATATTGAGATTTTAACACACTATTTTGCTGTTGAACTAATTACTCAACATCATTTGGGTGAGTTTGTAGATAAAAGTTCCTCGGATATAAAATGCTATGGAATTTATGCTTTAGACACCTTTAATAATAATGTTGAAAAGATATTAGCAAAGGTTACAATTATGGCAAGTGGTGGTGCTGGTCATATATATTCTACTACTACCAATCCTGTTATTGCAACTGGTGATGGTATAGCGATGGTTTATCGTGCGAAAGGTAAGGTTAGAAATATGGAGTTTATACAGTTCCATCCTACGGCTTTATATAACCCGGGTGAATATCCTTCTTTTTTGATTTCTGAAGCAGTGAGAGGTTTTGGGGGTGTGTTAAAAAGGCGCAATGGTGATGAGTTTATGCAATTGTATGATGAACGAAAATCACTCGCACCACGTGATATTGTTGCCAGAGCTATTGATGCAGAAATGAAAAAATCAGGTGATGATTTTGTTTATTTAGATATTAGGCATCGCTCAAAAGAAGACATACTGGTTCATTTTCCAAATATTTATGCTAAGTGTTTAAGTATTGGTATTGATATGTGTAAAGATATGATTCCGGTAACTCCAGCTGCTCATTATATGTGTGGTGGGATATTAGTTGATGAATTTGGAAAATCATCCATCCACCGCTTATATGCATGTGGCGAATGTGCTTCGACAGGTTTGCATGGTGCGAATAGATTGGCTTCTAATTCTTTGTTGGAGGCTACTGTGTTTGCACATCGTATTTATTTGGATGCGATTAGTAATTTTGAAAATAATATCATTCCTTCGGATATACCTGAATGGGACGAGACTGATACACAGCTATCTAATGAAGATATTTTAGTGATTCATAATCTGAGAGAAACACAGAAAGTAATGAGCGATTATGTGGGTATTGTCCGTTCAGATTTCAGACTTGATAGAGCTTTTCGAAGATTGGGATTGTTGCATGAGGAAACGGAGAGCTTTTATAAGAAGACTAAATTATCTGTTAAATTATGTGAGCTAAGAAACGTTATTCAAAATGCTTTTATAGTTATAAAATCAGCTATGCTTAGAAAGGAAAGTAGAGGCTTACATTACACAACTGATTATTTGGAACATCAAGAAAACCCAACTGACACAGTATTTTAACGATTAGATTATGGCTTTGATTTTACCAGTAAAAGGGGTTAGTCCGGTTTGGGGGTATGATTGTTTTATTGCAGAAAATAGCACCATCGTTGGTGATGTAGTGATGGGTGATAATTGTTCCGTTTGGTTTAATGCAGTGATTAGAGGGGATGTAAATTATATCAAAATTGGAAACAATACCAACATTCAAGACGGTGCAGTGATTCACTGTACGTATTTAAAAGCAGGAACTGATATAGGGAATAACGTTTCTATTGGGCATAATGCTTTGGTTCATGGCTGTACCTTAAAAGATCATGTACTTGTGGGTATGGGTGCTATCGTGATGGATAATGCAGTTGTAGAAGAATATTGTATTATAGCGGCTGGAGCAATAGTTTTAGAAAATACGATTTGTGAGACAGGCTATTTATATGCGGGTATTCCTGCTAAAAAAATAAAGCCTATTACTGATGAGCAAAAGGCTTTATTAAACAAGTTACCGAATAATTATATCATGTATTCCAAGTGGTTTACTGATCCTTCGGAATAACAAATTTATCTTCCATATCCCAATTAGGACGGATAGTTATTTCCTTGTCTGAAATATATATTTTTTCCGGTTGCAATTTATTCTTCACATTTCCAGTATCCCAGAGGCCATTTTTATTGGTGTCATAAACTATCTGGAAATGGTACTTTTCGGCAGGGTAGGACAGATACGAAATAACCGTGTTTTTTTTAATAATATCACTTCTAAGGACAGCATTTTTTTCATCCATCCATTGCAGAATATATGATTTTGTGGTGTCTTCCACACTTACCTCTATTTTAATACTTCCATAATTATCTACTTTATCTAATGAGAATTTGCGGCTATTAAGCTTTGATTTTATGCCCATTAGGTTGGTAAATGCATTGTCATCAGTTTTTAAGGTATACTGTTTATCTGGCCGCCATCTATATTTTACTGAGAACCTTCGTGACAAATTTTCTGATTGAGTGAGTTGAAAATTTCTTATTTGTAAGGAATCTTCCATTAATGTGATCTTTTTTGGATCGAATGATGCAATTGGTGATGAAGCTATTATTTGTAGATCTATTTTAGGTTTAAGCTTTCCACTACTTAAATTATCCGTAAAGGTTATAGGCTTGTTGTACGTATCTTTTTTACCTCGTCTAATTGTTAGTGTATCTAACGGCTTTCCTTGGTCGTTAATTGATACGTTAATTGAATCAAAGGTTATTTGCGGGAGCCACATATAAGCTGAATCTTTTTTCGTTGTAAATTCAACTATCTTTTTTGATTCTAAGTCAGTAGGTGATAAAATAGATAAATTGGGATTTACCAGTGGTTTATTAAATATAAAATTAAAACGTCCGGTTTCGTCTAGTTTCCTTTCATTTACAATAAATTTTGATGGTATTTCTTTAAATAAATTAAGCTTTATCCCTCCAGTATCTTTTCTTAAAACTATTGAATCTTCAATAAAGGCGATTTGGTCATTCGGCGAGTTTAAAATACGATCTCCCCCTCCTTCTTCTTTCAAGGCGTATATTCGATAGGTATCTTCCCGTATATTCTTCAGTTTGAAATTTCCTGAAGAATCAGTCAATGTAAATATGCTTGCTTTCTTCTTGCCAAATATAGAATCTTGCCTTGTCGGGATGATAAATACAGTTACATCTTTTTGTAAGTCTTTAGATAATGAACTCGTAACATTTCCTGAAATAGAAAGAGAGTCTATTTTATCACCAGTAGAAAAAACATAAGAATAGTTTTTTAGAACATTACCTTCATTTACATCTACAATCGCTTTTCCGAAACTAACGGTATAGGTTGTATTTTTTTCTAATGGTTGATCAAAAGTGATTTCTAAGTTTTCTTTTTTAGCTTTTAGAATTGGAGCTTTTTCTAGCTCAGGCGAAATTGAAACTTCGCTAAACTCATTTGTCAGTTTAATAAATTCGTCAAACGCTATTTCAATTTTTTTAGAAGCAAAGTTTCTGGTAAAATTTTTAGGAGTTTCGGTTACAACTTTTGGAGGAGTTTTATCTTTTGGGCCACCGAGGGGAGGCCGGATGTTTGCACAGGCCGTTATGATGAAAAGAATAGTTAAAATCAAATAGAAATACTCTTGTTTTTTGCCCTTTTGATTTAAAGTCATTTTTACGCTTTATATTAAACTTTCGCTCGTTTTGGAAGATTTATATTCTGATATTTTTTTAATGCGTTTAATAGCTTTTATTTAAATCACTTATTTTTAACTTAAATAACTGATTGTCAGATATTTGTGTTTATCTGGACATATGTACCATTAAAACCGATATATCTGATGGTGAAACTCCCGAAATTCGTGAAGCTTGTCCAAGTGTTCTTGGTTTTATTTTCATCAATTTTTCTTGAGCTTCTTTAGAAAGAGAAATCAATGTTTTGTAATTGAATTCTGTATTTATTTCCCGGTCCTCCATGAGTTTCATTTTGTTTACGATCTCTAATTCTTTTTCGAAGTAGCTTTCATATTTAACTTTGATTTCAGCTTGCTCGATGGTGTCGAGGTCAAAGTTGTTTAAAAGCTCATCAAATTTTTCATCAACCTTTCGGATATCTTCCAATGTAACTTGAGGCCGGGTTATCAATTGAAACATTTTTACATTTTGATTGATTGTTGCGGTTCCGAGCTCTTCTAGTTTTGAGTTTACTTTCGCTGGCTCGATAGAAGTAGTTTTCAGATATTTTACAATACTATCAGAATTTTCTACTTTCTTATTTACAATGTCTAATCTTGCTTGATCTATCAAACCCAGATCAAATCCAATTTGGCTCAATCGTATATCGGCATTATCTTGACGAAGTAATAGCCGGTGTTCTGCTCTTGAAGTAAACATTCTATAAGGTTCTTCAGTTCCTTTAGTTACCAAGTCATCAATTAGTACTCCTATATATGACTCTGATCTTTTTAAGATCAAGCTTTCTTTATCTTTGATTTTTTGATGGGCATTTATTCCTGCCATGAAACCTTGGCAGGCTGCTTCCTCATATCCAGTAGTACCATTTATCTGGCCAGCGAAATACAAGTTATCAATCAGCTTAGTTTCCAACGTAAGCTTTAATTGGGTAGGTGGGAAGTAATCATACTCGATGGCATAGCCCGGCCGGAACATGCGCACATTTTCAAAACCTGGAATTTTGGTCAAGGCTTTATATTGTACATCCTCGGGTAGGGAAGTTGAAAAGCCGTTCACATATATTTCTACTGTGTCCCATCCTTCGGGCTCAACAAAAATCTGATGTCTTTCTCGTTCAGCAAAACGATTAATTTTATCTTCAATGGATGGGCAATATCTCGGACCTAACCCTTTGATTCTGCCAGTGAACATTGGAGATTTTTCAAATCCTTCTTTTAAAGTTTCATGAACTTCGTTATTAGTATAAGTAATCCAGCAACATCTTTGGCGCTCAGGTAGGGTTATGTTCGTATAAGAAAATCTGCCTCTTTGTTCATCTCCCCATTGCTCTTCCATTTTAGAATAATCAAGTGATCTTCCGTCTACACGAGGAGGGGTTCCTGTTTTCATCCGGCCAGATTCGAAACCTAGTTCTACAAGTTGTTCGGTAATCCCGGTTGCTGCTTTCTCTGCTGTTCTGCCACCACCAAATTTTTTCTCGCCGATATGAATTTGCCCATTTAGAAAAGTTCCGTTGGTCAACACAACCGCATCACATTTAATTTCTATTCCTAGCGATGTTTTAACTCCGGTTAATTTTCCATCTTCAATAAGGAGGGAGTTGACGGTGTCTTGCCAGAAATCTACATTAGGGATTCTTTCTAGAGTTAATCTCCATTCCTCTGCAAAGCGTACTCTGTCAATTTGAGCTCTCGGGCTCCACATGGCAGGCCCCTTAGACCTATTGAGCATTCTGAATTGCAAAGTAGACTTGTCAGACACAATTCCAGAGTATCCGCCGATTGCATCAATTTCTCTAACAATCTGCCCTTTCGCGACACCACCCATTGCCGGATTGCAACTCATCTGTGCGATGGTTGCCATGTTCATCGTAATGAGCAATACTGATGAGCCAAGGTTAGCAGCAGCGGCAGCAGCTTCACAGCCAGCATGTCCGGCACCAACAACTATTATATCGTATTTCTTAAACATAGCTTAATGTTCCACGTGGAACAATTAGTATTTAAATAAACGTTCCACGTGGAACGTCGTAATTCTTTATTTTAATTCGGATAATTCTAACCATCTAAGGCTGTTGAATTCTAGTGTTTCATTGAGGGTTTGAATCTCGGTAGACACTTCGATTAGCCTTTTATGATCTATATTGATAGTATTGAGCTCTTCAGTTAGTGCTTTAATCTTGTTTTCGATATCAGTAATGCTTTTCTCCATGTTAAGTATTTCTTGTTCTTCTTTAAAGCTTAGCTTCTTTTTAGGGGATGATAGAGCCTCCTGAACTTGAATTTGAGTTTTTGGGGCTTCCTTTAATGATGATTTTTCTTCCTCTTGTTCTAAGCGATAGTCGGTATAGTTCCCCGTGTATATTCTAACAACACCGCTTCCTTCAAATATAAATAATTGTTCAGTAAGCCTGTCAATAAGATATCTGTCATGCGATACAAGCATTAGCACCCCAGAAAAATTTAAAAGGAAATCTTCCAGAACATTTAACGTGTCAATATCTAAATCATTAGTAGGCTCATCTAAGATCAAGAAATTAGGATTTTTCATCAATACCCTCATCAATTGCAGGCGTTTCTTTTCCCCGCCACTTAACTTACTAACCATCCCAAATTGCTTAGCAGGAGGGAAGAGAAAATGTGTTAACACCTGGCTTGCTGTTAAGGTTTTGCCATCAGCCATGGTAATGTATTCGGCGATATTTTTTACAACATCTAATACTCTTTCATCATCTGTAAACTCTAATCCGCCTTGACGGTAATAGCCAAATACTGTTGTTTCTCCAACATTAATGGCTCCTTTGTCTGGAGATATTTTACCAGTTACCAAATTTAACAGAGTTGATTTACCCGTACCATTTTTACCAGCTACGCCAATTCTATCTCCTTTTTTAAACGTATAATCGAAGTTTTTTAATATAGCAATGTTTTCAAAGGACTTACTTATTTTGTGTAGTTCTAAAATTTTGTTCCCTTGTCTGGATACTTTGACACTTAATTCTAATTGAGATTTCTCCTGACGACCTTTTGTTTTGTCTTCTAATTCATAAAATGAATCTATTCTTGATTTTGATTTGGTAGACCTTGCTTTTGGCTGCCTGCGCATCCATTCAAGTTCTTTTCTTAGTAAATTCTTGTTCTTTTCAAAAGCTGCCTCATCTGCTGAGTCCAGCTCTGCTTTTTTCTCCAAATAGTAGCTATAGTTTCCTTTAAAAACGGCTATTTTCCCCTTATCAAGTTCTATAATTTGATTAGATACATTATCTAAAAAGTAACGATCATGAGTTACTAATAGGATTGTCTTTTGGCCCGTTGTCAAAAAGTTTTCTAACCATTCAATAGTTTCTATATCTAAATGGTTGGTAGGCTCATCTAGTATATATACATCCGGATCGTCAATAAGGAGCTTCGCTAATGCCAAACGTTTTCGTTGACCGCCAGATAGGGTGGCAATTTTTTGTTCGAGATGTTGTATTCCTAATCGGCCTAATATTGTTTTAATTTCATATTCGTATTCCCAAACATTCTCATTGCTCATTTCATCCATGAGCTTATTCAACAAGTCTTCGTTAGGGATTTCCTCACTAACAGCTTCCTCATACTCGCGTATTAATTGTTGTTGCTTGTTATTAATTGAATAGATAAAATCGCTAATACTTTCCTCTTCATTAAATTTAGGATCTTGTTCAAGGTAACCAATTTGAAGATCTCGTTCGGTTACTACTTTCCCTTCTGTGGGATTTAGAATACCTGATAATATTCGAAGTAAGGTAGATTTACCGGTACCATTAATGCCAACCAGCGAAATGCGTTCGCCTTTGCTGATCCCTAAATATAACTCTTTAAATAACCACGTATCGTTGAAAGCATGGCCTAACTTTTCTGTAGATAATATACTCACTATAATTGCTGTATTGATTTAATAGTTAAATACTTCAGTCTTTTATGATTGCTGTATTTGTAAACTGCCACATTGGCGGTTATAAAAACAAGATTTGCTCATAAATGACATAAAGTATTTTAATAACTTACAAAGGTACATAAACAATCACTGGAATAAATATTGTATGTTTAAACACCTAATTAATATGTTATGAAAAAGATAATTCACAAGGCAAATGACAGAGGTATTCAAAACCATGGATGGCTGAAAGCAGCTCATTCATTCAGTTTTGCTAACTATCACGATCCTAATAAAGTACATTTCGGCTTATTGCGTGTTTTAAACGATGATATTGTTGCACCAGGCATGGGCTTTGGTACACACGGTCATGATAATATGGAAATAGTTACTATCCCTCTTAAAGGCTCTTTAGCACATAAGGATAGCATTGGATCAGAAGGCATAATAACAGCAAACGAGGTGCAAATAATGTCTGCTGGAAGCGGAATTAAACATTCAGAGTTTAATGCATCTTCAACAGAAGAAGTTAATCTGTTGCAACTATGGGTTTTTCCGAAGGAGAGAAATATCGAGCCTCGTTATGACCAAAAACAATTTGATGAAACGGGCTTTGATAACAAATTTCAAACAGTAGTTTCACCAGATCAGGTTGATGGATCTATGTGGATTAACCAAAATGCGGTGTTTTCCTTAGGCAATTTTAAACAAGGTACATCAGCTAGCTATAAGCTGAATTTTAATGGAAATGGTGCATATGTGTTTTTGATAGAAGGAAAAGCAGATCTGGATGGACAAAGTATGGAGAAAAGAGATGCGATTGGGGTATATGATACTGAAGCTTTCGATATTAAATTTTTGGAAGATGCTAAAGTGTTGGTAATAGAAGTTCCAATGGAGTAAGGCTATTTAATAAAATCACGGGCAGAGAGGTACTGATCTTCTTTTTGAGTCATTAGTGCTTTATCTGCCTTGCTTTTATCTTTATATCCCAGCAAATGGAGTGTTCCATGGATAATTACGCGGTGTAATTCATCTGCTTCTGAAACATTAAATGCTTTTGAGTTTTCTTTAATACGATCAATACTAATAAAAATATCACCAACTATAACGCCTTTTTTGGTTGCGTTATCAAAGGTTACAATATCAGTATAAGTGTTGTGCTTAAGGTATTGCTGATTTATATTGAGCAGGTAATCATCACTACAGAATATAAAATTCAGTTCTTGGAGGGTAAAGCCTTCCTGGTTAATCGTAGAACTAATCCAGAGGCGTGTAGCAGTTTTCTGTTTTAAATTATAGGTAAGATCTTCATTAAAAAAATTAATGCGCATACAAGCTCACTAGAGTTTAAAATGAAGCTCCATTTCGTTGCCTTTTGAATTAAATATGCATTGATCTGCCAGGCGTTTTATAATAAAAACCCCTCTACCAGATAAACTTTGTAGATTTTCTGGAGCAGTTGGGTCGGGCAATGAATTAAAATCAAATCCATCACCTTCATCAGCAATCGTGAAGATGAGCCTTTTACCTTCAACCACTTCAAGGTTTAGATAAACTTTTTTGCTTTCATCTTCCTTATTACCATGAACAATGGCATTGATTATTGCTTCACTAAGGCATGTAAGTACGTTAGCGTAAGTTTCTTCACTGAAATTGTACTTCTCACTTATATTGTCAACAAAGTTCTCCATCGTAATTACGCTGTCGAATTTTGAGGGCAACTGTAAGGTATACAGTGCAGTGTTATCTGAGATATTTGCCGGATCTGTATTCATTTATTACCCGAATTTAAGAATTTAAAATAGTTTTCAACTTTTATTTTATAAAATGAATTTAAGGAGGGCGAAAGTGTATTAATCAATTCAAGCTCTTTTTTATTCATTTTTTGGTATTGAGTAAGTACCGCCTTGTATCTAGATGATTGATTAAGCGCCGATTTACTCTCCCGTTGATTGTCTAGCTCCCTTTCTTTTTCGGCTTTTTCAGCCTCTAAAAGTTTACTAAAGATTTCTTGTTGTCTGTTTAACGTTTCCCGTTCGATTTTCTTGTATACGAGATCGGTCTCAGTTTGTTCCATATCTTTAATTATTTTATCCAGGTTGCCCAATCCGTTTTTGCCATCTTTGCTCAAATTTTTATTTATTTCCTGCATGGCTTGTCTAATTTCTGCCTGCTCTCTGGCCATTTGAGCAAGTTGTTGGCTCATTGCACCTTTAGACGACTTTTTATCGCCGCTCGAGCTTTGTTGTTGCATTTGTTGACGAGTTTTTTGCATATTTTTATTTAACTCGTCTTGCATTTTGCTAAGTTGAGATAGGCTCTTGCTTTTCCCTTTGCCTCCTCCTTTTGCTTTTTGTTGTGCTTTTTTTACCTGATCTAAAGCCTCACTCAACATTAAAGCCAAATTATTTATAGAAGTCATGGCATACTGTTGATTTTTGTTTGCTTCTGATGTTTTTCTGTCTCCTAAATTTTCAAGCGCCTTATTAACGTTAAAATTGATAGATTGGATTTCCGCGGTCACAACAGTTTCAATTTGTGGTACTTTTTTGCTTAGTGAAAACAGACTGTCTTCAATCATCTTTAGATTATCTTTTACATTTCTTTGTTGTTGTGTAAGAGTAATATAACCCGGATCATTGTTATTGGTGTTCTTTAATGACTGCATTATTTTTTCCTGATCGAAAGACGTGCTAAGCAAATTGCTTAAAATTTCTCTAAGCCCTTGTAAATTAGTCTCATTCTCATTGCTTTCATCCTCTTGCTGCGCTTTTTCAAGCTTCTTAGCTAATTGTTCCATTTGTTCAGAAGCCTCTTTCTGCGTTGAGGATGCCTTTTTGCTATCTTTTTTATCTAAATTTTGTTCAATTTGTTTTTGAAGCTGATCAATCTGTTCTTTCTCTTTTTCAGGATTTTGAAAAGATTGCTTTTCATCTAAGGCCTCATTTTTCTTTTCAATATCTGCAAGATCTTTCTTGATGTCGTTAAAATCTTGTTTTACTTTTCCTTGATCAGCTTTTACTTTATCGTAATCTGGGTTCTTTATAGCCGTTTGTTCTGCTAATTTCTTTTGTTCGTTCGATAATGCGTTCAGTTTATTAACAGCAAGATTTATCTTTTGTTCTACCTCTAGACTTTTATATAATTCTAAAAGCCTGTCAAGCTCTTTTTGAATCGTTTTATGATCTGCCTGCACCTTTGATAATTCGTTTTGAGTGTTGCTTTTATTGTTTTCCGCTAGCAACTTCTCTATATTTTTTAAAAGGTCACGTGTTTTTTCATCCAGCACATGGTCAAATAAATTTTCAATTTGTTTTTGTTTTTCGAGCAATTGATCACTAAGCTGATTATTTTCTTTTTGATCAATCATATTTTGTTTATTCTGCTGTTGGATCTCTTTAATAAGATTCTCCAGATCAGCTTGTTTTTTAATCAGCTGATTTGCTTTATTCTTTTCATCATATGATAGGCTTTTTTTGTTTAGAAGCTCCTGACCAAGTGTTTTTGCTTCTTTTTCAACTTGCCCTGCTTTTCGGAGCGCATCTGATATCTTCTGTTTAATGGACGATGAATTAGCTTCCACTTGTTTTTCAATCTCATTTGTAGAAAGTAACCTGTACCTTTTAATGTCAGATCGGGTTGATTTTGGGCCATTAAAGCCATCGTTATCAAATACTTCAAAGTAATATTCTAACTCAGTACCCGGATTGATGTTTAGCTTTTTTAAATCCCACACGTAAAAAAAAGTAGTTGATAGCTCTCTAGTGTTGATAGGAATAACTCTTGAAGCAAAGCCTGTAGGTTTACCTCCCTTTTCAGCTATCGCTCTATAATTTAGTGATAATTTAGTGAGTCCATGGTCGTCAGAGGTCTCTCCGATAAAGTATAAGGCCTTTTTATCAAGTGAATCACGTTGTTCATTTACATTTAATGAAGGATGTAAGTCAGGAATTACCTTTATAGAATAATTTATCGGCCCATCACTAGAAAGGTTTTGGTTGGCTAACGCGAAACTATAGCTAACATCGGCTCCAGGCAGATAGGCTACCTTGAATGCATTACCCACACGTGAAACGGCCAGGTTTTTATTGTTAACGTTAAACTTGATTTTTGATGTATTACTTGCATGAATATTCCAGGTTAAAAGGGTGCCTGACGGAACCGTTAAATTCCCATCATTCAATAACACTTCACTCTTTTTTTGAAGGTAAGCCGGATATTTCAGTACTACATTAAAATCAATTAATGATGGCTTAGGAATCACTTTTATATGATATGCATCTGAGGTGTAATCACCTCCCACAAAATTCAAGTCTTTATTATTCTGGATGTTTTTAAAATTGTAACTAAACAGAACAGTACTTTCTTGTTCCATCTTAAATGTGTTTGGGCCGATTTCAATGAATAGCTCTTTAGGAATTTCGTTGCCTTCAAGTTTAAGTCTAAGAACATAGTCATCGCCTTGAGCAACAACCAGGGTTTTATTTAAAACCACAAACTGAAACGGTGCCTTCTTTACAAACTTTCTATTATGATTTACAAGCCTAACGGTGCCTTCTTCTAAGATATTAGGTGATTTAAAAGCAATAAAGATGATAACCAATAGGGGAATTAAGGCATATTTAAGGTAAGGTTTGTTTTCTGAGTATTTTATGGCAGCAGAGAAGGGAATCGGCCTTAGCTGTGTAATTTTTTGATTAATACTTGCTTCGATTAGTAATCTTTGTTCTGGATTTGTGTCTGATAGCTTTTTTAACTGTAAGGTATTCAGCAGTTTGTCTTTAATCGGTTGAAAATGTAGGCCAATAATTTCTGATGCTTTCTCGTGACTGATGCTTTTGCCTAGTTGGAAATAAGAAAGACCCGGTTTTAAGATATAACAGAAAAAAATTAAAAGATTTATGCCAATAAAACCATAAAAAATGGCAGTTCTAATAGCAGGGTTAAAGTTTCCGTAATATTCTGAAACCGTTACAATCAGATATCCTGCTAAGAATAAGGTTGTAAGATATATGGCGCCTCTTATTACTTTATTTAAGTAATATTTACGGATAAACTCATCGATTTTTTGAATCAAATGATTATAGTGGGGGCTCAACCTCTCCATCGGTTTGAAGATATTTTAGGAAAAATACGCAATTATTACTAAATGGCTTCAAAATAAGTTTAGTAAGTATTGAGGCTACTTTTTTACAATTGTTACAAACCATCAACTTATTTATTTGTTTTATTAGGAACACCTATGTATGAAAATAAATTGACCAATTTTTATGAAAAATTTAATATTAGCATTGATATTAATCGTGCCTTTAGCAGCATGTAAAAAAGATAAAAAATCATCAGTTAAAGCACCTGAAACAATAATAAGGGCTACTTGGTTTACAACATCAGAAAAGCATGTGTATTATAATGGGAGCAATACCGTACTGTTTCAAGAAAGTAAGCCAATAGGTGATAAATATGTTTTATTGAATGACGATATCATAAAAAAGTCATCACCTTCTGGGGTGCAAGAATTTAGGAGTCCGTTCACGCTGTCAAAAACTGACAATAAACTGCTAATAACGTTTGATAACAATGATGGATCGCAAACTTATGAAGTTGTTTCAGCAAATGAACAAACAATGACTTGGGTGCAGGTTACTACCAATCAACCGTATGATAATGGAACGAAAACAGCAGCTAAGAAAATTGTAACGATCGATTTTCACTGCCCTTGTCCTTAGTAAATAGAGGAAATTTAACTTAATAAAAAAGGGTTTAGAATCACACATTCTAAACCCTTTTTTATTAACAAGACCTTAATCAACTGCAAATAACTTGTATTACGTGGCAACAGATTTCCTGATACAGCGTATGATCCTGTTTAAGGACACTCTAAACACATCTTTAATGGTTAACTAAAATAGATTGTTTAGATTTTTAATATTATGTTAGGATAAGTACCGATACATAAATACTTTAATTAATTTAGCAAACCCTTTCTTCAATTAACCAAATAAATTAAGGCAGCCCTACTGCATGAAGAGATTTCTCAACGTTATATTATTCTCCATTTTAATTAGTTCTGCCTACGGACAAAGCCAAATAGCATCGCCACAAATTGTAAATTACAATAGCTTCGATTATAAAGCCGGAATACAAAATTGGGGTATAGCCCAAGGCAAAAATGGAGTGTTATATTTTGGAAACAACGAAGGATTATTATCGTACGATGGCAGTTTCTGGAAAAAATATCAGCTACCGAATTTAACGATTATCAGATCTTTAAAAATAGATTTAAAGGGTAGAATTTATGTCGGCGGTCAGGACGAAATAGGATACTTTTTCCCAAATCAAAACGGTACCCTTCAATATCATTCCTTAAATAACCTGGTACCGTTGAATGATCGGAAATTTGCAGATATCTGGAATGTAGAACTGATTAATGATGAAGTTTTTTTTAGATCAGTAAGTACCATTCTTCATTTTAAAGATGGCATTGTAAAAATCTTTAAGGCTAAAACTCAGTGGCAGTTTATGGGCAAAACAAGTAATCTATTGTTTGCTCAGGAAATAGGTAGGGGATTAATGGTTTATGATAGCGGCAATTGGAAACCGATTTGTGAAGATAAGATATTGAAAAGTGAAATCATTGCGTCAATAATTGATTTGGGACATGACTCTTTACTGGTGTCTACGCAGAAGAAGGGGCTCTTTATCCTTAAAAACGGGATCTTAACGCAAAAGAAAACGTCAGTAGATGAAACATTTTTTAACGACCGTATTTATTGTGCTATTAAGGTAAATGAAAACTGGCTTGCCTTTGGAACAGCATCAGCAGGAGTATTAATCGTCAATAAAGATGGTAAACTTATACAAAGTTACTCTTCCCGCGAAGGCCTTCAAAAAAACTACATACGAAGTGCTTTTATAGACAAGAACAAAAATCTTTGGTTAGGATTGGATGATGGAATAGATATGATCGCTATTAACAGTGCCATCAAACATATTGATCCGGATAGAAACAAGCAAATTACTAGTTATGCTGTTCAGTTGTTTGATAATCAACTCTTTATTGGAGCATCTAATGGCTTATTTGCTTCACCCATCGACAGAACTGAAAAAGATTTGAGTTTATCAAAAGGAGAATTTAAAGAGATCAAAAATGCGAAAGGGCAAGTTTGGAATTTGGAAGAAATTAATAACCATTTGTTAATCGGGCATGAAGACGGATTTTTCGTTTTAAATGGGGATAAAGCAGATCAAATTTATTACCATCCAGGAACCTGGCTATTTCAACCAGTTTCTAATATTTTCCCTTCTACAGATATTATTGCCGGTACATATGAAGGGCTACGGCATATTCAATATGACAACAATAAATTTGTTGACTTGGGGAAAATACCGAGCTTGGATGAATCGCTTCGTTTCATGGTTTTTGACCCTTTTGTCAACGCTATTTGGGCATCGCACCCTTATCATGGAGTATTTAAAATAGAATTAGATAGGGATAGTAGAAAAGTACTTCGCACAACGGTTTATTCAAGCAGGCACGGCCTGCCTTCTAACTTATATAATTATGTTTTTTATGTAAAAAACCGGATTGTAGTAGCCGCGTCTAACGGCATATATGAATTTGATAAAAGCAGTAATAGGTTTGTGCCATCGAGTATATTAAATCCTGCTTTGAAAGGGCTGTCTATACAGTACCTCAAGGAAGATAAAGATGGAAACGTTTGGTTTGTGACTAATAAGAATGTAGGAGTCGTTGATTTCCATAAACCAGTTGGTAAAAGACCATTTTCTATTATATACATACCTGAATTAAAGGGAAAAGTTGTAGGGGGGTTTGAAAAAATTTATCCGATAGATAATGAAAATATATTTATTGGTGCTACAAAGGGCGTGTTCCACGTAAATTATAAAAAATATAGTGAGAGCATAACTAAGCCTGGTGTGTTGCTGGATGAGGTAAGATTATTAGGAAAGGTAGATAGTGTGATTTTTGGTGGTTATTTTCTGAAAGACAAGGGGGTTTCCGAACGACAGGACCTTAAATCAGTAATAAATCTTCCACATACGTCAAATTCATTACATTTTGAGTACTCTTCAACTTTATTTGAGCAACGAGGCAATATGGAATTTGCATACCAGTTGGAAGGCTTTGATAAAGATTGGGCAGTTTGGAGTGATAAAAGTGAAAAGGAGTACACTAATTTGCCTCCAGGCAGCTATACATTTAAGGTAAAGGCCCGTAATAATTTAGGAAATGAATCAGAAATAGCTTCATACAAATTTACTATTGAGGCTGCATGGTATCAAAACAGCTGGAGCTATATGTTGTATATTGCTGCTTTTTCTGGATTGATTTATTTGATATTTATTTGGCAAAAGAAGCAACATCGGAAAGATCAGGCCAACCTCGGGTATCTTCACCAGTTAGAACTTGATCGTACTGAAAAAGAGATAGTTAGATTAAAGAACGAAAAACTGGAGTCGGAGGTAAATTTCAAAAACAAGGAGCTATCTACCATGACGATGCACTTAGTTCAACGAGGGCAGGTTCTTGCAAAAATCAAGGAGGTGATATCTTCCATCATTAAAAAGCATGATATAAGCGATAGCTCTACAAGTTTCAGGCAATTACTAAGGTTAATAAGGGAGGTTGATAAAAGCGATGAAGATTGGGATCAATTCACCATTCATTTTACAAATGTTAATGCTGATTTCTTTGATATATTAAAAGCGAAATATCCAGACGTAACATCAAATGAACTTAAGCTATGTGCTTACCTTAAAATGAATTTGTCATCTAAAGAAATAGCACAATTAATGAATATTACTATTAAAGCTGTTGAAGTAGGCCGGTACCGATTAAGAAAAAAACTACACCTGCAATCTGATATAAATTTATATGATTTCTTACTTCAACTCTCCAAAGGCGAACCGGTAAAGTAGCCCCTGCTTATTCGTCCTAAAGCAATTTATGAACCTAATACATGATTCAGGAAGCTGATTTCCCATCTTTTTTCATGCTCATATAAATCAGTCGTAAAAATTATGGTAAAAAGAAAACGCCTTGTGCAAACGATTGTTGTTTGAGGGTAGCCAATAGTATATCCTTATTACTCTTGTATTTTGTAACGTTTTCATCTACAGATAGTTGTTTTCTTTTTGTAGTGCTTTTGTAGGGCAGATTTTTTACTCTGTAGTGGTACAAACCAAAGCATGTATGGTTTGTGTAGGGTTGTCAAATCACCTGATCACGCTCCTGCTCTAATATATTTGACAAACTATGCTCCAAGCATTAGGCCAATTAACCAATTTTCTCAAACTTTTAAACAATTATTATGAAAGGAAGAATTACTCTAATTTTCTTCATTTCCTGTTTCCTTTTATTTCCAGCTATTACATATGCTCAGGAGTTTCAGGTTTCAGGTAAAGTAACATCAAAGTCTGATGGGTCACCTTTGCCAGGTGTCACCGTCGCTATTGAAGGCTCTAAAACCGGTACGAGCACAAACGGTAATGGAGAATTTGTAATCAATGTGCCAAAAGCAGGAACGGTTTTATCCTTTAGCCAATTAGGCATGGAAACTCAAACGTTCAAAGTACAACGACCAGGTCCTGTAAACATTTCATTAAATGAATCAAATAGTACATTAAATGAGGTAGTTGTTGTGGGTTATGGTACACAAAAGAAAAGTGAAGTCACAGGTGCCATATCAAGTGTAAAGGCAAAAGACTTAGAAAATCAACAAATTACGCGGGTTGAGCAAGCTTTACAAGGAAGAACATCAGGCGTGACCATTGCTTCAAACTCTGGTGCTCCAGGTTCAGCATCTACGGTAAGGGTAAGGGGTATTACTTCTCTAAACAGCAATAATCCTTTGTATGTTATCGATGGAGTTGTGGTAGATAATGGAGGGATTGACTATTTGAATTCAGCCGATATTGAAAATATTGAGGTGCTAAAGGATGCTGCGTCAGCAGCAATTTACGGTGCAAGAGCCTCCGCAGGAGTAATATTAGTAACTACTAAAAAAGGTAAATCCGGCGGTTTAAAAATCAATTATAATGGCTACTACGGAACTCAGGCTCCCGCAAGGAAGTTGGATTTGTTAGATGCTACTCAATATGCAACGTTGAGGAATGAAGCTTCTGTAAGTGGCGGAGCCGGAATCGTGTATAATTCTCCTGCTTCTTTAGGGGCAGGAACCGACTGGCAAGATGCTCTTTTCAATAAACAAGCGATTATCCAGGATCAGCAAGTGAATGTAAGTGGTGGAAATGAAAAATCAACTTTCTATACTTCATTTGGATACATTGGTCAGGAAGGAATTGTTGCAACGGATATCTCCAATTACAAAAGATACAACATCCGTTTAAATTCTACTCACAAAATTAAAAGTTGGTTGCAGGTTGCTACTAATTTAGGATATTCTCACATCAAGAGTAAAGGTGGCTTGAGCACAAATTCAGAGTTTGGCGGACCACTAAGTTCTGCAATTAATTTAGATCCAACCACCCCAACAATCGAAACTGACCCAGCTATAAATGCAACAGGCAGGTATGCACTTCCCAATGTGGTGCGTGATGCAAACGGAAACCCATATGGCATCTCCAATACCGTTCAACAAGAGATGACCAATCCTTTAGCCTACGTGCAAACACGTTTGGGAAATTACGGTTGGTCTGATAATTTGGTAGGTAACTTATCATTAGATTTAGAACCAATTAAAGGCTTAAAATTTACTTCGACCTTAGGCTCTAAGTTGGCTTTTTGGGGTGGATCAGGTTTTACTCCTTTATATTATTTGAATGCAACCCAATTAAGTAATCAAACTTCATTCGGAAGGGATAAAAATCAAGGCTTCAATTGGAGTATCGAAAATAATGCGTCTTATTCAAAAACAATAGCTAAACACAACTTTACCGTGTTGGTTGGTATGGGTGCTTATGAAGATAATAACACTAGCGGAAATAGCATTAATTTCAACAACATTGCTGCATCAACGTTTGATGAAGCAACTTTCAACTTAAAAGTTCCAGTAGCTCAAATTAGCGCTGATGCTTATGATGGAATCACTCATACGGTTAGTTCTATTTACTCAAGATTACTCTATAATTATAATGAGAAATACTTGTTTACAGGAATTATTCGTCGTGACGGCTCGTCAAGATTTGGATCTAATAACAAGTATGGTTATTTCCCTTCTGCCTCTGTAGGATGGGTGCCTACGAATGAAAATTTCTGGCCTAAAAATAAAGTAGTTAACACGTTAAAAATTCGTGGTTCTTACGGCGTAAATGGTAATGACGAATTAGGAAATTTCAGATACGTATCTACTGTTGGTTCTGGAAGGAATTATGTTTTTGGTCTCGATAATTTAATTATCGGATATAGCCCGGACGCTCCTGCAAATCCAGATTTGAAATGGGAAGAAACCACTCAATTAAACATCGGGTTTGATGCCGCATTGTTTGATAACTGGAATTTAACCTTTGATTGGTATAATAAGAAAACGAAAGGAATATTAAGAACAGTGCCACTTCCAAGTTATGGTGGATTTACAGGCAGCCCGTGGGGTAACGTTGCTGATATGGCTAATAAAGGCGTTGAGTTAGAGTTAGGGTATCGTAAGCAAATAGGAAAATTAAATTTTAATATAAAAGCTAACAGTTCTTTCCTTGATAATAAAGTAACTTATTTAGGAACTACAAACTTTACGACTAATGGAGCCGGTGGTATTCAAAACGTTGCCTATGAATTACAGCGTACTCAGGTTGGCCATACCTATAACTCGTTTTACGGATTTAAAACTGCGGGAATCTTCCAAAACCAAGCAGAGGTAAGCTCATACGTTGGTCCTAAAGGAAACCCAATACAGCCTCTTGCTCAGCCAGGAGATTTTAGGTGGGTTGATAGCAATAATGATGGTGCTATCACTGAAGCTGATAGACAATTCCTTGGATCACCAATTCCTAATTTCAATTATGGCTTCACATTCAAAGCAACTTACCAAGCATTTGATTTAAATGTGTTCGGTCAAGGGGTATCTGGCAATAAAATATTCCAGGGTCTACGCCGTCTTGATATTCCAACAGCAAACTGGACAACTAATGCGCTAGGCAGATGGACTGGAGAAGGCTCGTCAAACACTTATCCAAGAATCAGTAGCTCAGATCCCAACAAAAACTTTAGTAACCCGTCTGATTTCTATTTAGAAGATGGTGCTTATTTCAGAATCAAAACATTGCAAATAGGCTATTCCTTGCCAAGATCAATTGCAAGTAAAGCCAAGTTTCAAAATGTGCGTTTTTATGTGAGCAGCAATAACCTGATCACCTTTACAAAGTACACAGGTTTTGATCCTGAAATAGGCGGCGGATCAGATACTTGGGGAATAGATGCAGGCATTTATCCACAAGCTAGATCGTTCATATTTGGAGTTAATATTGGTTTATAATATTTAAAGAGCATTATAATGAAAAGTAAATATTTAATATACACAGCAGTTTTTGCTTTAGGGCTTCAGTCTTTAAGTTCATGCAAAGACGATTTTTTAAATGTTGATCCGAAAGGAACCATTTTAGAGTCGACATATTATAAAACCCCCGCTCAGGTACTTGCTGGTTTAGTTTCCGTTTACGATCCAATGGGTTGGGAAACAGCAGGATCTTATCTTAATATCGGTGGCGTTAATTCGGCGTCCGACGATCATGAGGCTGGTGGTGGTGGCCCAAGAGATATGGGTACCTGGCAGGACTGGAATGATTTTACTCTTAGCGGAGCAAATGGCCCGCAAGGAGATTACTGGAGTAGAAATTTTACTGGTGTAGCAAGAGCGAATACGTTGCTACAGAAACTTGAAACTGACATTGCTGGGCTAGATGCAGGAACAAAGAATAGGTACATCGCTGAAGCTAAATTTTTGAGAGGTTATTATTATTTCGACCTAGTTCGCATTTTCAAAAATGTCCCATTGTTTACCGCTCCAGTAACGTCTCAAGAAATATACGATGTTACTCAAGCAACTCCTGAAGCTGTTTATACTCAAATAGAAAAAGATTTAAATGAAGCCATTGCTGTTCTTCCTAACACCGTATCGGCTGCAACAGAGGGTGGTCGTGCAACAAAAGGTGCAGCTAAGGCGCTGCTTGGAAAAGTACTTCTTTATCAGAAAAAGTGGGCTCCAGCGGCTGCTCAGCTTGCAGAAGTGAATGGCATTCCAGGTGGCACTAGCCAGTTTGGTTATAAGTTACTTACTACCTATGCAGAAATCTTCAGACCGACGAACAAATTCAACAGTGAAGCAATTATTGAAATAGTTCACTCAAACATCGTTAAAGCTGATTGGGGTGGATGGGGTAGTTTCTCAGGCAACGTAGCAACTACGATGTTTGGACCAAGAGGTTACAGCGGTCCATTTTATTCTTCAGGCTGGAGCTTTAACCCGATAACTAAAAGTTTATATGATGTATTACATTTCGACCCTCGATTTAAAGCTACTGTAGCAGATATTGACAGTCTTGAGAAAAATGGCCTAGCGACGTATGAGAAAGGATATGCCAATACTGGCTGGTTCATTCAAAAATTTGCACCATTAACAGCATATAAATCAACTGCGGGGGGAGTTCCCGAATTAAATTATCCTCAAGACTATATTGAGTTGCGTTTAGCAGATGCTTATCTGATGGAGGCGGAAGCTCTAGTTGAAAGTGGGCAACCTGGGGTCGCCGGATCCAGAGCTTATCAGCTTTTAAATGCTGTTCGTTCTCGGGTTGGCCTTGCTCCAATAAATGCAACTTTAGATAACATTTTCCAAGAGCGCAGATTAGAGTTGGCAACCGAAGGACATCGTTTCTTTGATTTAGTGAGAACAGGCAGAGCTGCATCTGTTTTAGCAAGTAAAGGCTTTAAAGCAGGAATAAATGAAATTTTACCTATCCCATTAGGAGAATTAAATAATACTAAACTGGTTCAAAATCCAGGTTATAACTAACAATATCAGATCATTCTAATGAAAAGAAATATAAACTTAAAAAAGGCTGCCTGCGTAGTTGCTGCAGCTTTTACAATGGGTACATACTCTGCTTGTCAGCCAGATGAAGCTGGGAATGGTAATGGATTAAGTGACCCTAGCGTGGATGCATCTTTCTCTGTTACACCTGTAGAAGGCAAAACGAATACTTATGTCCTTAAAGCAAATACTGCAGGTGTAGTTGCCGTAATGTGGGATAAGGGTGATGGAAGCGGTTTTTCAAAGGGAAAGTTGGTTGATACAGTTTTCTTTCCAGATGCTGGAAATTATGCCATTGCTTTAAATGCAATCGGTAAAGGCGGTGTTATAGGTACCTCCACAAAACAAGTAGTGGTTGCAACTTCAGACCCTATTGCTGGTAACTTGGTTGTTGGTGGTAAAATGGAAGCCGCAGATGATGCAAAATGGCAACGTTTACCAATTGGCAATGGTGTAGATTTTACATTAAGTGGTGGTAAAATGGTTGCAGCCGGTGGAGGTTGGGGTCATAAAGGCATCTATCAGGCAATTGATGTGGTGGCAGGCAAAAAGTATAAAGTAGATATGCTTGTTTCTGGTGGCGGTGCTATCAATACCTGGTTTGAAGTTTATGTAGGTACAGCAGTGCCAGTTGCAGGTAAAGATTATGCCGATGGTGGTAAACGCCTTGCCTTAAGCACTTGGGCGGGATGTGGAAACGCTACATTTAACGGAAAACTTTCGGCGATCTCATGTGACGCTCCTGCTGGTAATACTGTGCAGTTTGCTACTACAGGAAAAGTTTACCTGGTTATCAGAACCGGTGGAGAATATTTGGGTGCAAACGGAATCTCGATAGATAACGTAGAATTCAGAGGTACTAAATAAGTAGTAGTTTAATTAAGCCATCTGCTGCGGTTGTGGCAGGTGGCTTATTATTGTTATGTTACGTATTGATCAATAAAAATTCAGAAATTTTATAATACACCTTATTTTTAGTAAGGCTGTTACGTATATCCCTTAAATATTAGCCCCCTTAAATGAAAACTAACTTATTAATAGCATGTGCTTGCTGTTTCATTCTTTTCAGCTTTTGTAAAAAGGATGTACCTAAAACAGGAACAAAATTTGTCCCGCCGGTGCCTGTTGTTGAAAAAGAATACTCTTTTGAAACAACTCCGCTCTGGGCTGATGAATTTGATTATACAGGTGCACCTGATCCTCTTAAATGGGGATATGATGTTGGTGGCTCCGGCTGGGGAAATAACGAATTGCAATATTATACTAACTCCATAAAAAATGCCAGCGTTGCTGATGGTAAATTAACCATCGCTGCACTAAAAGAAAGCGTAGGTGGCAGGCAATATTCCTCTGCCAGACTGATAACAAAAGGCAAAGGAGATTTTCTGAATGGTAAAATAGAAGTGATGGCGAAATTGCCTTCAGGAAAAGGTACTTGGCCGGCTATTTGGATGCTTCCAACTGATTGGGCATATGGTGATTGGCCAAAATCTGGTGAAATGGATATCATGGAACATGTTGGATATGATCAAAATAACATCCATGTTACCATGCATACAGAGGCATATTATTTTAGAATAAATACCCAGAAATCTGCCACCAAAATGGTACCTAATGTTTCCACCGAATTCCATAAATATAGTATCGAATGGTCTCCTAAAGAGATTAAAGGTTTAATAGACGACGAGGTAGTGTTCGGATTTGCAAATGAAGGGAACGGATATAAGGTTTGGCCTTTTGATAAGAAATTTCATCTACTCTTAAATATTGCTTTTGGTGGTGATTGGGGTGGTGCACAAGGTATAGATGACTCTAAATTACCTCAAAAAATGGAGATTGATTATGTGAGGGTTTATAAACTGATTGAAACCATTAAGAAATAATCTTCGGGATAAACTTTGCGATAAATACGACTGAACGATGAAAAAGACGATTTTCTATGCCGCGGTAATAATTGCCATAACAAATTGCTGTACTGTGTTTGCCCAGGCCAGCAAAAAGAGCGCTGATGCTATTGATATTAAGGTAAATGCCTTGTTGGCAAAAATGACCTTAGAGGAAAAGGTTGGACAGCTAAACCAGTATACTAGTGATAAAGATGCAACAGGTCCTGTTAGCAAAAGCAGCAACAAATTAGAAGAAATTAAACAAGGCAGATTGGGTTCCATGCTGAATGTTAGAGGTGCGGCAGATACCCGTATCGTCCAGGAAACTGCAATGCAATCGCGTTTAAAAATTCCGCTTTTATTCGGTTTAGATGTTATACATGGCTACAGGGTTACATTCCCGATTCCTTTAGCAGAAGCTGCTAGCTGGGATTTGGAAGCAATGGAACTGTCTGCTCGGGTTGCAGCCAGGGAAGCTTCAGCTTCTGGAATCCATTGGACATTTGCGCCAATGGTTGATATTAGTCGTGATCCTCGCTGGGGACGGATAATGGAAGGTGCAGGTGAAGATCCCTACCTCGGATCTTTAATTGCAAAAGCAAGAATCCATGGGTTTCAGGGAAAAGGCTTAGGAAATTTAGATGCTGTAATGGCATGTGCCAAGCATTTTGCCGCCTATGGTGCAGCCTTGGCTGGTAGAGATTATAATTCGGTAGATATGAGCGACCGCTTGCTATGGGAAGTGTATTTGCCTCCTTTTAAAGCCGCCTTAGATGCAGGTGCAGCAACATTTATGAATTCTTTCAATGATTTAAATGGCATTCCGGCAACGGGTAATAGTTATTTACAACGTGATATTTTAAAAGACAAATGGAATTTTAAGGGATTTGTGGTTAGTGATTGGGGTTCAATCGGTGAGATGGTAGCCCACGGCTATGCGAAAGATAGTTATGAGGCTGCTCGTCTTGCTTTAACTGCAGGTAGTGATATGGATATGGAAAGCCGGAGCTACATTGGGAATTTGACGAAATTGGTAAAAGACAAAAAAGTATCTATTGCGCTGATTGACGACGCCGTTAAAAGGATTCTTCGCAAAAAGTATGAGCTTGGTTTATTTGATGATCCTTACAGGTTTAGTGATGTAGAACGTGAGAAAAAAGAATTAAACTCTCCTGAAAATCGTCAGGCAGCAAGAGAGGTTGCAAAAAAATCAATCGTTTTACTAAAGAACGATAATCAGGTATTACCGCTTTCAAAAAATCTTAAAACAATTGCTGTAATAGGCCCTTTAGCGAAGTCGAACACTGATATGAAAGGTTTTTGGTCTGTGGATTGGGACAATGATAAACTAGTTTCTTTGTATGAAGGGATTGAAAATAAGCTGGGTAATACAAAGCTGCTATATGCTAAAGGATGTGAGATATCAGATTCAACGCAAACTGGTTTTTCAGAAGCTGTTGCAATTGCAAAGCAGGCAGATGTAGTGATTGTTGCTGTTGGCGAAGCTTTCAATATGAGTGGCGAAGCAAAGAGTCGCTCAAATATTCACATCCCAGGTGTTCAGGAAGAATTGATAAAAGTATTGCAAGCAACCGGAAAACCAGTAGTAGTGCTAGTGATGGCTGGTCGTCCATTAATTTTTAATTGGACGGCAGATCATGTACCATCCATTTTATATACTTGGTGGTTAGGTAGTGAAGCTGGTAACGCTATGGCGGATGTTTTATTCGGTGATTACAATCCAGCAGGTAAACTCCCTATATCTTTCCCTAGATCGGAAGGACAAATTCCGGTGTTTTACAGTTCTAAAAGTACGGGCCGCCCGTCAATGAACGATAAAGACATCGTCTACAAATCTGCTTATTTGGATTTGCCAAACAGCCCGAAGTTCGCATTTGGGCATGGCTTAAGCTACACCAGTTTTAAATACAGTGATCTAAAATTAAGCAAAAACAAAATAAGCCAAAAGGAAGCCCTAACAGCAACTTTTACACTTACCAATACCGGCAAATATGCTGGTGAAGAAGTAGCTCAGCTTTATCTTCAAGATATGGTGGCAAGTGTTACTCGTCCTGTTAAAGAACTTAAGGATTTTAGAAAAATTATGCTTGCCGCAGGCGAAAGCAAAACCATCACTTTTATCATTGACAAGGAGAAACTTTCCTTTTACGATCAAAAAATGAAATGGGGAGCAGAAGCGGGTGATTTCAACCTGATGATTGGAACAGCCTCCAACAACATTCTGTTAAGCAGCAAATTCGAATTAATTGACTAAGCCTGATATTAATCAGACACATTATGAAAATACTTTTTAAATATAGTTTTACTGCAATTTTAATTCTCGCTTTTTTTGGTTCAGCAGTTAGCTGTAATAAGAAGAAATCAGGAGCCGATCCGCAAGTTACGCCAACACCACCTGTTCCACCAGTAACCCCCATAAAAACAGATGTTGAATTTTGGCTTACGGAAGCGGACGGCTCCCGATTATTCAAAAAACAAAATGTCGGCTTAATTTTTAACACGGCAACTAATGCAAATCCAACAATCGAAGTAGACCCAACTCAATTCTATCAAACAATTGATGGGTTCGGTTATACCTTAACAGGCGGAAGCGCAACTTTAATTAACAGCTTACCAGACGAAAAAAAGACGGCGTTATTAGAGGAACTTTTTAGGTCAGATAGCACTCACATAGGTGTAAGCTATATTCGACTAAGTTTGGGAGCGTCTGATTTAGATCCAGCACCCTTTTCGTACGACGATCTTGGCGCTGGTGCAACGGATGTAAATCTTGATCATTTCAATTTAGATAAAGAGAAATATGATCTCATTCCAATACTGAAGAAAATTGTTGCCATAAATCCTGATATAAAATTTCTTTCTTGCCCTTGGTCTCCACCTACGTGGATGAAAACGAACAATTCATTTAAGGGAGGCAGCTTAAAGCCAGAATATTACGGTGTATACGCTAAGTATTTTGTAAAATATATTCAGGCAATGAAAGCCGAAGGCATTACTATTGATGCCATTACGCCACAGAACGAACCATTGCATGATGGCAATAACCCTAGCTTGAAAATGATTGCTTCTGAACAAGCGGAGTTTATCAAAAATCATTTAGGCCCTGCATTTAAAGCTGCAAATATCAAAACCAAAATAATTGTTTATGATCACAATCTCGATCGCCCGGATTACGCAATTTCCATCATAAATGATCCGGAGGCAAGTCCATACGTAGATGGATCGGCGTTTCATTTATATGCTGGCAATATTAGTACTTTAACACAAGTTCATAATGCTAACCCACAGAAACATGTTTATTTCACCGAGCAATGGGTGGGTGGACCTGGCAATTTTGCTGGCGATTTAAAGTGGCATGTAGGTACATTGATTATTGGCGCAACCAGAAATTGGAGCAGAAATGTATTAGAATGGAATTTGGCTGCCGATCCGCAATATAACCCCCATACCGATGGCGGATGCACAACTTGTTTGGGTGCATTGACTGTAAATGGACCATCTGTTTCTCGTAACGTAGCCTATTATGTAATTGCTCATGCATCTAAATTTGTTAGGCCAGGCTCTACACGTATTGCATCAAATATAGCCGGGAGTTTATCAAATGTTGCTTTTAAAAGAGCAGATGGCAAAACTGTTTTGATAGTTTTAAATGATGGAAATACTCAACAAATATTCAATATTAAACAGGATGGTAAACAAGTATCAGCTAGGTTAAATAGTGGAGCAGTTGGTACGTATATATGGTAATACAAAACAATAACATGAAGAAACTATTCCTTTTAATGCTGTTAGCTCCTGCTTTAACAGTTACTCTTGCTCAACAGAAAAAGAGCTTGAAGTCGGGCTCTACCCAAAAACAATATGACGTTACCTCTAAAGTAGCAACCGTTTATACAACGGCAGATCAATCTGAACTCCGTTTAACGAAAACAGGAACGTTGCGGTTTAAAGATTTTGGCCAGCCATTAGAAACTCAATTATGTGTTTTTATTGATCCATCCAGAACTTTCCAATCAATGACGGGGATTGGCGCTGCATTAACAGACGCTTCTGCAGAAATATTTGCAAAACTTCCGAAAGAAAGCCAGCAAGAATTTATGCAGGCTTATTTTAGCCCATCTAACGGAATCGGTTATACATTGGCCAGAACCAATATTGCTAGTTGTGATTTTTCTAGTGATATATATAGTTATGTAGCCGAAGGTGATAAAGACTTAAAAACTTTTAATATTTCTCACGATGAAAAATTTAAAATTCCCTTCATAAAACAGGCTACCGCTGCTGCAGGAGGTAAACTTACCTTATTTGTATCTCCGTGGAGCCCGCCAGCCTTCATGAAAACAACCAATAATGTTTTAAAAGGTGGTAAGCTTAAACCAGAATTCCGTCAAAGCTGGGCTAACCATTATGTAAAATTTATCAAAGCCTATGAAGCGAAAGGTATCCCTGTTTGGGGCTTAAGTGTTCAAAATGAGCCAATGGCAACTCAAACGTGGGAATCCTGCATTTTTACAGGTGAAGAAGAACGCGATTTTATAAAAAATTATTTAGGCCCAACGTTACATAAAGAAGGTTTAGCCAGTAAAAAACTTATTGCATGGGATCATAACCGTGATTTAATTTATCAACGTGCGAGTACCGTTTTGAATGATCCAGAAGCTGCTAAGTATGTATGGGGTATTGGCTTTCATTGGTATGAAACCTGGACTGGTAGTGGACAACAATTTGATAATGTTAAAAAAGTTCATGAAGCCTTTCCTGATAAGAATTTAATATTTACAGAAGGTTGTGTTGAAAAATTCAATTTTGATAAGTTAAATGACTGGGCATTAGGCGAACGTTATGGTTTATCAATGATTAATGATTTTAACGATGGCACCTCCGCATGGACAGACTGGAATATTCTTTTAGATGAAAAGGGAGGCCCAAACCATGTTGGCAATTTTTGCTTTGCACCCGTACATGCCGATTTACGAACAGGCAAATTAATTTATACTAACTCATATTACTATTTAGGTCATTTCTCAAAGTTTATCAGGCCAGGGGCTAAAAGAATCATCAGTTCATCTAATCGCGATAAATTGATTACAACCGCCTTTATTAATCCGGATGGAAAAATAGCAGTAGTAGTAATGAATAAATCTGGTGATAAATTAACCTATAACTTATGGATTAAAGGTAAAGCTGCAGAAACGACTAGTTTGCCGCATTCTATCTCAACTTTCGTTATTCAATAATATCAATACGAGCAGATTTAAGGAGTATGAAATGAAATCAGTCACTCTTATACTCTTAAATCAAATTTTTCCAATTCAGTGAACCGGTATTTGGGTGCGGGTTTATAAACGTAAATAGGTTTAAAATTCAAAATTAATATCAAAGTATACTCGTGCTAGAAGTTTGTTAGTGAGTGTTTTAAGGGGCATAGCTTCAAACTTCTAGTCATGAGTTAATCATGTAAACCAATGCAAATTTTTTCTAAAACCAAAATACCTTACCGGTACGTCATTGCTCTGGCAATTATTTTAATCTCTCAATCCATCAACAGTTTTGGCCAAAGCTTTTTGAAAGTTAAAGATAAACTCATTGTTAACGAGCAGGGAGAGAAGGTTATCCTTCGCGGGATGGGACTTGGAGGCTGGATGTTGCAAGAAGGTTATATGTTCCGGCTGTCAAATCTGGGGCAACAATATAAAATTAGGGAGGGAATACAAGATTTGGTGGGAGCTGAAAAGGCCGCTCAATTCTACGATAAGTGGCTGAAGAATCATACACGTAAAATTGATATCGACTCCATGGCTTCCTGGGGGTTTAATTCAATCAGGCTTCCCATTCACTTTGATCTTTATACCTTACCGGTTGACCAAGAACCAGTTGTTGGTCAAAATACGTGGATAGAAAAAGGGTTCGCCATGACTGATAGCTTACTAAGTTGGTGTAAGGCAAATAAAATGTATTTGATTTTAGACCTGCACGCAGCTCCAGGTGGACAAGGAAACGATCTTCCTATTTCAGATCGTCATCCTGATAAACCGTCGTTATGGCAAAGTGAAGCAAACAAGCAGAAAACAATCGCTTTATGGAGAAAGTTAGCTGAAAGATATGTTGATGAACCAGGGATTGGCGGTTACGATATTATTAACGAGCCAAATTGGGGCTTCGAAAAATCGGAAGATTTTAGGGGAACCGAAGAAACAAAAAATGAGCCTTTGCGAAAATTAATGATGGATATTACCACAGCAATCCGCCAGGTAGATAAAAAACACATCATCATTATTGAAGGTAACGGATTTGGTAATAACTACCGAGGGGTTTTACCTGCATGGGATGATAATATGGTGCTTAGTTTTCATAAATACGGAAACTTTAATACTACCAGCGCTATTCAAAGCTTTTTAGACCTTCGCGAAAAATATAATATTCCCTTATGGCTAGGTGAATCTGGTGAGAACTCAAATACATGGTTTACGGAAGCTATTGGTTTGGTAGAAAAAAATGACATCGGTTGGGCTTGGTGGCAAGAGAAGAAAATGGGAATCAATAATCCTCTTGAAATTAAAATTACACCAGCCTATCAAAAATTATTGGATTATTGGAGCAAAAAAGGTCCTAAACCATCTGAGGCAGAGGCTTGGGCAACACTAAATGAGTTGTTAGAGAACCTTAAACTTGAAAACAACAGCTTTCACAAGGATGTAACCGACGCTATGTTCAGGCAAGTTTCATCCGCGGAAGCGAAACCTTTTAAAAAACATCTTATTTCAAAGAATTATCTATTAAATGCGGTTGATTTTGACCTTGGAAGACAGCGGGTTGCTTACTTCGATAAAGATTCTGCTAGTTATCAATATACTCCCGGTGTTAAAACAACAGGTAATCGTGGTAGAGCTTACCGCAATGATGGCGTTGATATAAAAGAAGGAAAAGAGGGCTTCTATGTATTTAGTATGGAGGATGAAGAATGGCTTCAGTATACGATTGATGTTAAAAAATCAGGAAAATACAGTTTCAAATTTTTAGTTTCTTCAGAAATAGTTGCTGGTCGCCTGGCTATTTATGCTGATGGAGATATTCGATCGACAGAAGTTAACATACCAATTACAGGTAATGAAGAGAAGTGGCAAACGGTTGAAGTAAAGGGTATCCGCCTGCATTCAGGAATTAATCAACTAAGGATTGTGACTGAAAAAGGGGGATGTAATTTGAAAACGATTCAAATTTCCAAATAAGTTAATCATTCTGATTTAATGAGATGTAACAGGAACTTGATTGTGGTTATTGGGATCATTCTGGCAATGGTACTTTTTATCTCAAATTGCATAAACCTTACTTCAGTTAAACCCGATTTGCGGTTAGGCCCCATCTTGATAATAAAAGCAGTTTCTTGGCAGCTAATTGTATTGATTGCCACATGCCCGTTCTGCCATCTAAAGTAATTACCTACAAGCTTAAAGATAAAGCATATGCTGAACCTTATCTTCTTAGAACGCATCAAATAGCAATATATCCACAGGAAACGGAAAAGGTTCTTAAATTGATTAAGTTAAAAAAAGGTAGCTCTGCTATCGAATAGTCGATTCTAAAAAATAAATGTGTTAAAAGGGCAAATGCAATATCTTTGCGCTTATGTCAGAAAATAAAAAAGTAAGAGTACGTTTTGCACCAAGCCCAACAGGTGGCTTGCACTTGGGTGGAGTTAGAACCGTTTTATTTAATTATTTATTTGCTCGTCAACAAGGGGGAGATTTCATACTTCGTATTGAAGATACCGATCAAAGCCGTTATGTAGATGGCGCTGAACAATACATTTTTGATTGCCTTGAATGGTGTGGTTTAATTCCCGATGAAAGTGCCAAAGTGGGTGGTCCATTTGCTCCTTATCGTCAAAGTGAACGTAAATCAACCTACCGTCAATATGCTGAACAACTCGTTCAGGATGGGTACGCCTATTATGCTTTTGACTCTACGTCAGAATTAGAAGCCCAGCGAAGCCAGTTTCCCAATTTTCGTTACGGGCATGAAAACCGTCATTTATTAAATAATTCGTTAAATCTTTCAGCCGCTGAAGTGGCAAGTCGGCTTCAACAAAATATACCGCATGTAATTCGTATTAAAATTCCGGTTGATGATACGGTTACTTTTACTGATTTAATACGTGGAGAAGTAAGCTTTGACACCAACCTGGTTGATGATAAAGTGTTGCTCAAAGCAGATGGAATGCCGACGTATCATCTGGCAGTTGTTGTAGATGATTATTTAATGAAAATTAGCCATGCCTTTCGTGGCGAAGAATGGTTGCCATCTGCACCAATCCACATATTACTTTGGGAATATCTAGGATGGAAAGCTGATATGCCTAAGTGGGTACACTTACCATTAATATTAAAGCCAGAAGGGAATGGCAAGCTAAGCAAAAGGGATGGCGACCGTTTAGGATTCCCGGTATATGCCATGAATTGGACAGATCCTAAATCGGGAGACATTACACGCGGCTTTAGAGAAATGGGCTTTTTACCTGAAGCGTTCATAAATATGCTTGCTTTGTTAGGATGGAATGACGGAACAGAACAGGAAATTTTCACTATGGATGAACTCATCGCGAAGTTTTCAATAGATCGTGTTAGCCGGTCGGGAGCAAAATTTGATTTTGAAAAAGCAAAATGGTTCAATCATGAGTATATCAAAAAAGCCGATACAGCTAGTTTAAAGCCACAGATTTTAAGCATATTAAAAGAAAAACAAATTGAAATTGCCGACAATTATTATTTAGATAAAGTGATAGCCATTGTTAAAGATCGCTTAACGTTCCTGCAAGATTTTTGGGAACAAAGTTCCTTCTTTTTTCAGCAGCCAGTCGAGTATGATTTAAATTCTGTAAAGCCCAAATGGAGCGATGTCAAAACCGATTTCTTTAATTCCTTAATTGGTATTTTTGCCGGTTTACAAAACGCAAGTTCTGCAGAATTAGAAGCTCAATTTAAAAAGTTAGCAGAAGAAAAAGCCATAAAGGTAGGTGAGGTAATGTTGCCTTTTCGGATTATGCTTGTTGGCGGAAAATTTGGTCCAGCTGTTTTTGATATTGCTCAATTAATTGGTTTACAAGAAACTACTAAAAGGATAGAAACCGCACTAAAAGCCTTTACGGGTTGATTTTATAGAATGGTTTGATAATTGCTTTCTTTGAGCAAATGGGAGATCAGAAACATCACAGATCACCTATTATCATACACCTAAACTATAAGAAAATGCGTTGGTTCGGACAAGGAAGCGGTAACATAGAAGATCGCCGTGGCATGAGTGGCGGAGGTAAATTTGCCCTAGGCGGCGGAGCCGCTATCATTGCTCTAATTATTGGTTTAATTACCGGGCAAGATCCAACACAATTATTGAATCAGGTAGGTGGTGGTTCTGCACCACAAGAGCAAGTAGATACTGCCACACCAACTGATGCAGGAGGTAAATTTGTTGCCAACGTGTTGGAATCAACAGAAGTTGTATGGAATGAGGAATTTAAAGCTTCAGGTCAGGATTACAAAGAACCGGTTTTAGTGCTATTCACCGGCCAGGTTCAATCAGCTTGCGGCTCGGCAAGTTCTGCAACAGGTCCATTTTATTGTCCTGCAGATGAAAAAGTATACATCGATCTTTCTTTTTATGATGAACTAAAAAACAGGTTTGGTGCTGCGGGTGATTTTGCACAGGCGTATGTCATTGCTCATGAAGTAGGGCACCATATCCAGAATTTAATGGGTACTTCTCAGAAAGTTCAGCGGATGCGTGAACAATTAAGTGAAACAGAATATAATAAGTTATCGGTTAAGTTAGAATTACAGGCAGACTTTTACGCAGGTGTTTGGGCACATCATGCGCAAAAAATGAAAGGCGTAATTGAAGAGGGAGATATAGATGAAGCTTTAACAGCAGCTAATGCAATTGGCGATGACCGTTTGCAAAAACAAGCACAGGGCGAGATCGTTCCCGATGCATTTACTCATGGCACATCAGCTCAAAGAATGAAATGGTTTAAAAAAGGTTATGACACTGGAGATGTGAACCAAGGAGATACTTTTAATACAAATAACCTATAATCAATTAATTAACATCTACTTTTTTAAATTTTTTAGTGTTTATTGCCTTTTTTAGGCGCAAAAATTTGCAATTGCAAAAATAGTTTTCAGTATTTTTGGTACATGACCACGAAGGAATGTTTCGAAATACTGATCACTAAAAAAGGGTGGTATAAAGAACTAGGAATTCCTGTGGCTAATGCAGTAAATTATGTAAAAAGTTTTAAGGCAGGTAAGCTTAGTACAGATAAAATCGAACATCTTTTAGAAAACGCAGGTTTTACAATCGTTCATGAAAAGAGCTGGGATCCTCCCTTTGTAGTTAAAAAAATTACCATTCAAGAATTTCAACCAAGCAACTATTATAGCATATGGGCCGAAGCTATTTCTCCAGATTTTGAAAAGGCTTTCCTGGTAGAAGTTCAGCCCGATAAAGTATACTTGTCGTTGTTTAAAAATGATAAAGAAACCCGAATTCCCTTCGCTAAAGTTGAAAGGGTATTTTCCAAGGCGTTTAGTAACATCCACAAAGAACAAGCGGACTTTATTAAGCTATATAAAAGGCTGGTAAAAGACTTAATTGAGCCTTATAAAGAAATACGCTCGGTGAATAGGCCATTAAAAGTTAAAGAACGTCCTGCAGCTGTGCGCCGCTTAACAGTATTTGAAGAAGCAGACTTAATTTATTCTTTTCAAGGTTTTTAATCTTCTAAACTTGTCATTGATAACAATTTAATTCAATAGTAATATTCTCAAATTACTTTGGGCGTTCGAGCGGGCTTTCCGTTCCAATCTTTTTGCGAAGGGTGCAAAAAGGATTTTCTCTTCAATCCCTAACGCAAAACCTAGCAAACTTATTTAACACATTGTAAGCTACTTTTAAGTACAAATGATTTAATTCAAATTGTTGTATCATTCTATCTAGTTGCGGGTCGACGCTTCTCATTTATTTTGCCGATTTAAATTTTAAAAAATGAAAATTAACCGTTTGTAGGAATATAATTTGCTTGGAAAAATTTGTTACTTCAGGCTACCATGAAATTCTTAATGACCATCTTTTTCTTACTCTTTGCTTTTCGAGTGTCTGCATGCCCATTTTGTAATTCAAAAACAGCTACCGAAATACGCGGGACAATTTTTGGCCCCGGCTTTTTGTTAAATGTTTTCATAAGCCTGTTACCATTTATGTTTTTCGCATGGATTACATTGTTAATACATAATGGAGGAACTTTAAAAACCCCAAAAAAACATAATGAATCGTAAACCTTTAATAGCCGCTGGAACGTTAATGGGAATTGGAATGGGAGGTTTCTTAGATGGAATTTTGTTTCACCAAATTTTGCAACTCCATAGCATGCTTTCAGCAAATCTTAGTCAGAATATATTAGTAAATGTAAAAATTAGTATGTTTTGGGATGGTTTATTTCATGCTTTCACCTGGATAACAACAGCGATCTCCATTAAACTTTTATGGAATGCTGCTCGAAATCCTGAAGTTCCATGGAGTGGCTTAACCTTTTGGGGATCATTGTTTTTAGGCTTTGGAATTTTCAATTTAGTTGAAGGAGTCATCAATCATCATATAATAGGAATCCACCATGTAGTAGAACGAATGGGATTATCACTTTTCGATTACCTGTTTTTGGGCTCCGGTGTTCTATTTATTTTAATAGGTTGGATAAGCATTGGGAACGGCAAAAAGATTTAATATTACCCGAGCCATTTAAACCGGATCGAGACTTATACAGTTCAATTTAAAGCTCTCTCTGGCGGCGGACGTAATGTGTCATTTGATGATACCAAACCTCTATTCATATTGTGAAATACTTTCACAATTCTAATCAATGAGCTAGCTCGATTTATCATTTAGCCGGCTTGTGATAAAGTGCTTACCCTAATTAAAGTGTCTACGGGCTGTATTGATTGTAAGAAATAACAATTTTTATAAATCTTAAAACATTGCTATTTGTCGACAAATTGTCGTTTTAATTTGGGGCTGATGGCACGTTTTATGCGAAATTGATACGTTTAAAAAAACATAATCAACCTAATAGAAAAACAATTAAAGAAAGGAGCTAAGCATGTTGGCAATGAATTATCGTGGTCCATACAGAGTCAGGGCAGACCACAAACCATACCCTGAAATACAGCATCCGAACGATGCAATAGTACGTGTAACCAGATCTTGTATCTGCGGATCTGACTTGCATTTATACCACGGCTTGGTGCCAGATACCAGGGTAGGTATGACATTTGGCCATGAGTTTATCGGCATTGTAGAAGCGATAGGTTCATCAGTTGAAAAGTTAAAAGTTGGCGACAACGTACTCGTGCCTTTCAACATATCATGTGGCTCTTGTGCTTTTTGCAGACAAGAATTATATGGTAATTGCCATGAGTCCAATCCCTCCGCCACGGCTGTTGGTGGTATTTTCGGATATTCGCATACAGCAGGTGGGTATGATGGTGGCCAAGCAGAATTTGTACGCGTACCTTATGCAGATGTGGGCCCAACAATTATTCCAGCGGATATGGATCCGGACGATGCAGTGCTTTTAACAGATGTTGTCCCTACCGGATATCAGGCGGCTGAAATGGGAGGGATACAAAAAGGAGATACGGTGGTTGTTTTCGGGGCAGGGCCAGTTGGTATCATGGCAGCCAGATGTGCTTGGCTATTCGGAGCGGGCCGTGTAATCATCATTGATCACATTGATTATAGACTTGAGTTTGCAAAAAACTACGCGAAATGCGAAGCTTATAATTTCAGATCATTAGAAGATCCCGTTTTATTTTTGAAGAAAACCACGGATTGGTTAGGAGCAGATGTATGTATTGATGCCGTAGGTTGTGAGGCTGCAGGAAACACTTTGCAGACGATCACGGGCAGAAAATTACTGCTGCAAGCCGGCTCGGCAACTGCTTTGCACTGGGCTATAAACTCCGTAAAAAAGGGTGGTATTGTGTCTATTGTTGGCGTTTATGGCCCAACTGATAATCTTATCCCCATAGGTAACGTTGTGAACAAGGGTTTAACTATTCGAGCTAACCAAGCTTCTGTAAAGCGCTTGTTGCCAAGATTAATTGATCATGTTCAATCTGGCAGGCTAAATCCGAAAGGAATTATCACACATCGGGTTCCACTCGAAGAAGTATCTGATGCCTATCATATCTTCTCCTCGAAGATTGATAATTGTATCAAAACAATTTTAATTCCACCATCAGCACGTAATTAAGAGAAATCATGGAAAATGAAATCATAGAAAAAAAGGAATCTTTGGAGGATATCAATAGCGATATAGTGGGTTGGGGCGTAGATGCTGATCCAGAAAATGATCCAACTTATCCGATGAAGAAGCGAACCAATGAGGAACATCAAGGTTACTCGTGGGATAGACCTCCTCAACAACCAATTAATATTGAAATTCTTCATTCAAATGAACGGCCCAATGTATCGGCAACATTTGGAACTTCTTCACCTCTATCAGGAGTAAGCGGAGAAATTCGTCGATATGCTTTCAAGTATAGTGAAAATGATAACAGACATTGGCTAGGTCTTTTATTGGCTGATCGAGTGAATGTAGTGGAAGGCATAGTTGATGACTTAAGCAAAGGCCATATACCGAATTATTTTGCTGAACGAGGATGGAAAGCGGGCATGAAGCATCACCCAGAGGAGATTGTTAAGAAAATTTTAGTTACCGCACTCGTAACAACAGTTGTGGTTTCCTGGTTTTTTAGTAGCTCCGGTTCAAAAAAACCGAAATTGGGAAAATTGCTTAAACGGTAGTATTGCAGGTTTAGCAACTTTAAAGAAAGTATTCTTTTTGTACTAGTGCTGTACTAGTATAACGGGAATGCTTTTTTTGTTTTTGTGGAATCATCTTTAAATATGTGAAGGTTATCAAGTTGCTCAGTTGACCAAGCGTCTTAAAACCAAAATCTTTGATATTTAGTTTTTTAGTTTTAGGCGCTTATAATTGATCCTTAATTTTAAAAGACTTTGCAGTTTATAGAACCTATTACAGTGAACACCGTACTAGTTGAAAAAAACGACTTATAATTTTATGATAAAGAATGCTACTGTAATATCAACTGCTAAAAAGCACTGGATTGTTTACTTGTTCCCAATTGTTTTTACTGTTGCTGGACTTTTACTGTTAAGCTTTGAACAATTCTCTTATCACCTTCTCGGTGCATTTTTTATTTTTGGTTCATTAATTAGAATTGTGCAGGTATCAACTGTAAAATGGGTTTTAACACCAGAATACTTATTTGTTCGTGAAGGATGGCCTTGGGCTAAGGAATATCAACAGATTGCGGTGTATGATCTTTATAAAATTGATAATCAAAAAGGGAAGTTCAGTAGGTTTTTTAATGTGGCAACACTAACAACTGCCGACAGGGAGTTCGAGAAAGCTGTATCCCATATTAATATTTCTAATGCTAGCGAGTTTACCCACGAAGTTACTAAGGTGCTTAACAAAACAAACGTAAGTACCTTAAATAAAGCAATGGATTTGAAGGAGCAAGGCGCTTTAACACCAGAAGAGTACAATTTATTAAAGCTTGGAGTAATGACTCAACGTCATTTAAAGTTTTAGAAATATTTCTTATAACTTAGAAAGGCCACCCATTGGGCGGCCTTTCTAAGTTTAGTTTATTTTGCTAAAATACTCGTGGGTAAGCTTGGTGTCATGTCCGTATAAATCATCATAAAAATGAACATTCCCTTCTGAATCTGCTTCTGCTGTGAAATAAACCAGGTAAACTGGTAAACTTTGTTTTAATCTCACAGCCTGTTCTTTTCTCATATTAACGGTTTCCATTATTTTAGATCTGTTCCAACCTGGTTTATTCCTCAATAAGTATTCTGCCAGTTTGATAGGTTCTTCAACACGCACACACCCATGACTAAACCCCCTTTTTGATTGGCTAAAGAGTTCATCATTTGGAGTGTCATGTAGATAAATATTTCGAGAGTTCGGGAAAACAAATTTCACATCGCCAAGGTCATTTTTAGGCCCCGGACGGCGTCTGATCACATATTTAAAATTATCTTCAGTAACAGAAGCCCAATCAATTGAATGATAGTCAATAATATTGTTTCTATTATCTATTACTTCCATATCAAGCCTATCTAAATAAGATGGATCGCTAATCAATTTGTCTTGTAATTCATTTACAACAATACTTACAGGTACATTCCAGTAAGGAGATAAAACTACCGTCTCCATTTTGTCGCTAAAGATTGGCGTTGAGTTTAAAACTTTACCAACAATAACTTTCATGGAAAGCGCTTCCTTCTTTTTTTCATACACATGGAGCTTAAACTCCGGAATGTTTACCAACAAATAATCAGGTTCGAAACTTTTTGGAATCCATCTCCAACGTTCCATATTGATAGTCACCTGGCGGATACGTTGTTCAACGGGAATGTTTAATAACCTAACGGTTTCTGAATTTAGTATCCCGCTAGGTTTCAAATTATTTTGCGCTTGAAAAGCTTTTACTGCCGCAACTAATTGATCATCATATATAGGAGAAGAAGTACTGTCTTGCGCACTCAAAAATCGCTTCCTTAAAGTTGGCACATCTGGTGATGTTGCACCCGGTTTTAGGTTAACGGAAGCTGATATGGTACCCCAGCCACCTTTAGCTTTTATTGCCCGATACTTTTTTAGCGCTACTTTCAAGTTACTATACTCCGTATGAAGTGGTTGAAAACTAGCATAGCCATATTTGCTTTTCCGCTTCTTTAAAAACGTTAATAGGGCCTTGTGTAACTTAATCTTGTTCTTTTTAACATCCCATTCAAGTGATTTATTCTCAGCCGGAATTACTACACCCCGGTAATAATCTGATGCCCATTTAAAATAAGTTCCCGTTAGGGAAACATCTATTTCTTTCTCCAAATTATTACGCTTAGCCGAGTCTGAATTAATTTCCTCCAATTCTGCTAGTAATTCCTTAAAATCTTTGGTTTTATAATCCTCAGGGTTCAAACCCTCGTCTGCAGCCTTATTAATAACAGTTAGTAACTGATTAGCTTCCGGAACTAATTGATGATTTTTAAACCAGCCTAATTGATGTTTATTTTCGGTATAAAACTTTTTAGCCCAGCTCAATTCATCTTTAAAAGCAGGGTCGTTGTTCATGTACTGGGTAACATATATACTATCAATAGTTGGCTGGGAGCCTAATGATTCAGATTCAGCTTTACGTTTGCTTTTACAGGATGATAATATGCTAGCACTAAATAGTAACAATAAAAGCCAGCTGGAAATTTTTTGAATTTGTTTGGGTTTATAGTTGCACGGAATTTCTAGGATTTTCATGTTTTGAATGGTGTTGGATCGGAGTTGAATTTCTTTCTATAGGCAAAAACTCAACCATTTTTAAAAGCTAGCAGCTTTGACGAAAATTAGCCGCTTTAGGAGGTGACGCAAAATTAAATTTCTTTTAAAATAGGACAATTTGGGCTTCAAAATTGCACAAGGTACCTAAACACAATTCTATGGAACCAATAATCAAGCAAAGGGAACATGAGCAAATGCAAACTCAGCCCCTTAATTCATTGCCTGTTAATATCAACTGGCCTGAGCGGATATTTTCTATAACAACCGGAGCTCGAATTGCTGCAGGTGGATTATCAAGATTGACTAAAAATCCATTAACAGGTTTAATTATCACAGCCGCTGGTGGATACTTATTGTATAGAGGATTAACGGGAAACTGTCCGTTGTATGCACGATTAGCAGCTATCCAAAAAGGTAAACCAGATAATATTAACATTAAAACCACCATGGTTGTAAAACGGCCACGCCATGAAGTATACGGATCATGGAGACGGCTTGAAAACCTGCCTTTTTTTATGTCGCATTTAGATAGTGTCACTTCCGTTGATAATAAACATTCTCATTGGGAAGCAAAATTGCCTGGCAAGGTGGCTAAAGTAAGTTGGGATGCTGAAATAGTTAGTGACGAACCGGGCAGATTAATTGCTTGGAAATCTGTAGAAGGATCTGCTATTGATAATGCAGGAAGGATTGAATTTGTTGATGCCCCAGGAAGTGGTTCAACAGTAGTGAAAGTAGTCTTCAGTTATATACCACCAGTTTCTGGTACTATTGCCGAAGGAGCCGCGAAGCTACTATCGCCAGCTTTGGAGAAAATAATAAAGGATGATATCCATAGTTTCAAACAATACATTGAATCTAGCAGCCTTTCTGTATAGTATATGAATCGACACCTTTAAAAAATGCATATCCCCGCTTGCTTGCCTGCTGAGCGAAGGTTTACATTTTTAAAGGTGTCTTCTTTTTAAGGGTAAGGTTCATTAGATTCTTCTTTCTAGTGTTAGAATAACTCTACTAACTTCTTTTGTTCCTTTAGGAACAATAGAAAGAATAAAGCTTCTTTCGTCTTTTGATCTAAATAATTTATCAATCTCCTCTATACTCATTTCAGAAACGGATTTAAAATTTATTGAGATTATTTCATCATCAGTTTCCAAACCAAGTTTTGCTGCAGGCGAATTTTTTTCGACCCGGGTAATAAATATCCTATTATAATCGTCACCTGCCGAAGTTATCTCCAGACCACTCATATCATGCTCGAATGGTTCTGTTAATTGATAAGCGGGTTTTAAGTAAATGCATTGCCTATGATAATCAAAAACCACAATAAACCTTTTTAAAATAGTGTTTCCGATATTTCCATTACGGCTAAGTGACGTTACTTTTGCAGCTACATCATCGTAATTAGGGAAGGCAGCTATCACATTATTTAATTCATACTTGCCAAGTTTAATGGAAGAGATGCGCCCAATAAATCCTCGAATTTGCCCCGTTAAACCGACTCCAAGATTAGCTGGAATATGTTTAGTTGGCAAAGGAAAAGGAATACCGTCCTGTGTTTCTAGAGATATCGGATGACCAGCTCCTGTATCCAAAATCAATTTTGCAAGAATTTTCTCTCCATTGCTTAAGGTTAGGTTGCTTGTGATGTAAGGTTTTCGTTCTTCAATAGTAATGGGTATTCTTTGGCCCTTACGGGGAATATAGGCTGCTTCAGGTTTATAAAAAGTTATAGTATTTGATAAATAATTAATGCGAACCGTGAAACTATCGAAGAAATCAAATCCAACAAGTCCGTGAATGGGCATTCCCACAAAACTCGACAGTTCGAATATATCTTTCTTAAGTAGTGCAGCAGGTAAATTTTTAGCAACCGAATTTCCAATTTTTACTTCAATGGAGGGCGTTACATAGGCGCTGAGATCTACCCCGGATCCAAATCCCATTATTTTAATACTTCTTCGATTCTGTATATCCAAATCATCAATTAACGTGGTGTCAGAAACTATAAAAAGACCAACTCCGGTATCTAATATGAAATTATAAGGCCCTTTTCCATTAATGGTTAATGGTATAATCATTAGGTTTTTAACCATTTTGAAACTCAGGGTTTCTTTTGTTCGTTTGCCTTTAAATTGAAAACGTTGGGCATATAAAGAACTTGATTGAGTGATAAACCCTAAGAGAAAAATGAAGGGAAATAATTGCGTTTTAAATCTTTTTAGCCACATATAGGTATCCAATTTACATATTATGGCACATATATACCCACAGTTTATAATGTTTTTTAACTGAACCTAGAATTAATGTTTAGTCATTTTGAAAAAGTCATTCAATATATGTTTGAAGTCGCATTCCTAATTATTTATAGAATCGCTGTTGTGATGATTATTGCTTTCATCATTCTTTTGATATGAACAATGTATAGCTAAGTAAGCAATTGATTTATAATAAGTTAAACGTTATTTATAATTATTCTAAATAAATTTTGGTTTTCTGGAAACGTCTTGTACTTTTGCCTATGTAGAATTAGTCTAAATAAACGCATGAGATCTTTATACTTAAAACCATTCTTTTTTAAAATTTCACTCATAATAATGATGGTCATTTGCTTTATAAAAGTGAATGCAAACGAAAACATTTCTTCATCAGTTACCGGAATTGTTAAAACATCAGACGGTAAGCCTGCTGAATTCGTAGACATTTACATTAAAGAATTAAAACGCGGAACTATAACAGATGATAAAGGAACTTTCCATATCAGAAATGTTCGCGAGGGCGTTTATTCTATCAGTGCTGCTTTTGTTGGTCTTCAAAAACAAGAACAAAGTATTACCATCGCTAAAGGGGAAGTGTTGACCGTTAATTTTACGTTACAGGAGAGCTCTCAGAAACTAAATGAAGTTGTTGTAACCGCTAGGCGTACTAAAAACGAAGTTCCGGTTAATGTTGGTAAAGCAGGAATTAAGCCAATGGATTTGCCTCAAAGCGTGTCGATTATAGATAATGATGTTATTGTAAATCAACAAGCTTCGAAATTAAGTGATGTAGTTAAAAATGTGAATGGAGTTTCTTTGGGTACCACTCGAGGATCGACTGCAGAAACGTTTTTTGCCCGCGGGTATAATCTGGGAACGAATAATATCATGAAAAATGGTGCTCGCTCAAATTCTGCAGCAATACCAGAAGCAAGTACACTTGAGAAAGTGGAAGTACTTAAGGGTAGTGCTGCGTTATTATACGGGAATGTAACCAGTGGAGCAGTTATTAATATGGTGACTAAACAGCCTAAATTTGAATATGGTGGCGAAGTTTCTATGCGTACAGGTAGTTACAACTTTCTTAAACCTACCATAGATTTATATGGTCCGATAAGTAAAAAAGTGGCCTTCAGGATTATAGGAACTACAGAAGATGCAAAAAGCTTTAGAAGTAATGTGAAATCAGACCGTTTATATATCAATCCATCTTTGTTATATAAAATAAGTGAAAAAACAGATCTATTGGTTCAGGGAGATTACATGACGAATAATATGACCCCAGATTTTGGAATAGGTACTTTAGGTGATACAAAAATTCCTACAACTATCTCGAGGTCAAGCTCATTTAATACGCCTTGGGCATATAATAATGTAAAGCAAAATACTGCTTCTGCAACATTGAACCACAAATTAAATAAAAATTGGAAATTTAACTTCATAGGTTCTTACCAATTTTTTGATAGAAATTACTTTTCAACTGAAAGAATCCAAGCAGATGCAGATGGTGATTGGGGTCGTAAACTGACTCGGTCAAAGGTGTCGGAAGATTATTACACAGGTCAATTGAATTTTACGGGTCATGTTAAAACGGGTAAGATTAGCCACATCCTATTAATAGGAACGGATGCTGATCGTTATCTTAACAAAACGAACACATTCAATGTATCAACAACTGCAGTTTATGATTCTATTAATGTATTAAACCCGTCAAAATTCACACTTCGTACTGACGAGCCAGAAAATTCTATTCTATCCCGTACGGAAACGCCAACATATAGATTAGGTTATTACGTACAAGATTTGATTAGTTTATCAAGTAAGTTTAAAGTGTTAGCAGGCCTTCGTTATACGTACCAAAAAATTGCAGTTGCTAAGATATACGATGCTACTACCGGATTTAGGGTTGATAACACAACGACTAGTGCAGTAAGCAAATACGATAAAGCATTTTCACCACGGGTAGGCCTTGTTTATCAGCCAGTAAAAAACACTTCTTTTTATGCTAGCTATTCAAATAACTTCGTTCCAAACAGTGGTATAAACGTAGTTACTGGTCAAAATATGGGAGCGTCGGTAATTGATCAATATGAAATAGGAGTTAAGAATGATATATTCAATAGCAACCTTTCTGTTAATCTCTCCATTTATAGAATCATTAACAGCAATTTTGCTAAAACTGCAGCCTTCAAAGCTGATGGAGCAGATAATTCTGACACAAACCTAAAAGAGTTTGCAGGCGAAACAACTAGTGACGGTGCTGAAATTGATATAAATGGCAGGATTGTACAAGGTTTGAGTTTTATGGCAGGGTATAGTTATAATTTCATGCGCTTTACAAATTCTACCGGGGCTAAATACAGTTATGTGGAAGGTGAACGATTGGTTACTAACCCAGCTAATACTGCTAACGCTTCTTTGTTCTATACGCTTAACAATACTTTCCTAAAAGGAGTAAAACTCGGGGCTTCGGGCTATTACTTCGGTAAACGTAACGGTGGATGGAATAATCAAGTGGGTCAAACACAAACTTATAATCGCTTAATTCCTATTAGTGCTTTTACAACGCTTGATGTTTCTGCTGGATACACGTTTAGAAAGCTTTCTGTACTAGGAAAAATTTCAAATCTTACCAATGAACTTAACTATTATGTTCATGAAAACTACAGTGTAAATCCGATCGCACCACGTCAATTCGTTACCACGTTATCTTACAAATTTTAATTTTCCATAGTAGTTTTAAAACAAGCCAGGTTGTTTCTATAGCCGGGTTTATTTTTGGTATCGATCATGAAGAAATTCTTCCGCATTATTCACCTTTACCTAGGTTTAGCAGCCGGTATTGTAATTATGATATCTTGCTTAACCGGAGCTATTCTGGTTTTTGAAGAAGAACTAATGCACGCTTTTAATCATAATCGGTATTATGTTAAAGCAGAAGGAAGTCAATTGTCTTTAGATAAATTAATAACGAATGTAAAACTGCAAGTTCCAGAAGGTAAACTGGTATCTGCCAAAGTGTATGCTGATGAGCTTCGTTCAATTGAAATTGGAATTAACATCTCAGATAAGGAAAAGGAGATGGGCAATGGAAGATCGGAAGAGAAAAAGAACGATGGTCATAATCATAAAGAAGGGATGGAGAAGAAAGGTGGTTCTGCAAACGGCCTCCGAGCTAGTCATACCGTTTTTGTTAATCAATACACCGGTAAAATCCTTGAAGTTTACAACTATAAAAATACTTTTTTTTATCAGGTTTTTGCCCTTCATCGTTGGTTACTGGGCTCTCCTAACGGGATTGGAAAAGTAATAACAGGCATTTCAGTTTGCATTTTCTTTTTCATTTTGCTTACGGGCATTTTTTTATGGTGGCCAAAATCAGCAAACGTTTTAAAGCACAGACTGAAGATAAAAACCAACGGAACCTTTAAAAGATTAAATCACGATTTACACATTATTTTGGGTTTTTATACCTCGATATTTCTTTTCATAATCATTATTTCCGCAATTTCTTTAGCTCATGATTGGTTTAACGATGGCATGTATAAAATAACCAGTTCTTCGAAAGAGTTACCTGAAGCACCTAAATCCAAAATCATTTTAGGGAAAGGTAGCATATCTTTTAATGATGTATTAAGATCGGCAAAGCAAAATATTACAGACACTGAATATTATAACATCCGAAAGCCTAAAGATTCGGTTGCTGTGTTTACTGTGAATGTACTTCCAAAATCATCCATGGAAATGGCAACCGCTACCTATTACATTGATCAATACAATGCAAAGGTAATTGGCTCACTTAGCTTTGCAGATAAAAATACCGGTCAGCAAATCCGCTCCAGTATGAAATCAATTCATACTGGTTCATTCTTTGGGATGCCGTCAAAAATTTTGTGGTTGGTTGTAAGCTTGTTGGGTTTTACCTCCCCTATTACGGGAACAATCATGTGGTTGAAGCGAATCAAGAAGAAAAAAAGTAAAGTTGGAACCAAGTATGCTACAACGCCAATAATACAGTAAATCATTATTTGACAAATAGTAAGATCGATCCATCATGAATTAATCATTAATAACTAACAATTAATCACTATCCTTCTTTTTCAATCTCATGGTTTTGCGAGGGTAAAACCTTCACATCTTTCTCTTCTTCGGTTTGCAGAATGTGAACAGCATATTCAGCTGGCCTTATTTTGCCACCATAGCATTCTGCATATACTTGGGTAAATTCAGCCCCGAAGAATAATATGGCTGACGTATAGTAAACCCAAACTAATATGATAATTAGCGATCCGGCTGCCCCATATGCAGTACCGGGTCCCACTTTTTCAATATAAAGGCCTATTAAAAATTTTCCGAGCATAAACAGTATCGCAGTAAAAAAAGCTCCAGTGCGTACATCTTTCCATTCTATTAATACGTCAGGAAGGAACTTGAAAATAATACCAAATAAGGCAGAGATAACCACAAACGTGATAACTAGATTAATAATATTCACGAAGAATATAGTGATATCGGGAAAATACTGATTTAGTTTTGCGCTTAATGCTAACACTAATCCATTTATTATCAAGGAAACGATTAACAGAAAGCCAAGGCTGATAATCATCGAGAATGATATAAATCTGTTCATAAGCATTTTTTTCCAGCCCTTCTTAGGCTTTGGCTTAACACGCCATATTTGATTTATTGAATCTTGAATTTCTAAAAATACCCCAGTAGCACCAATAAAAAGTGTGATAACTCCCATTATTATCGCAAAGGTAGAATCTTGTGATGCGCTTACTTGTTTAATTATATCTTGAATTTGAGCAGCAGCTTCATTGCCCACAAATCCATTAATCTCTTGAAAAACTTTTCCTTGAATAGCCTCCTGTCCGTATACTAATCCTGCGAAGAAAATAAGCATCATTAATAAAGGAGCAATTGAGAATACGGTATAATAGGCAAGGGAAGCGCTCATTTTGAGAGCTTTATCATCTAAAAAGGCATTGAATGAGGCTTTCAGCAAGCCGCCGACTTTCCTTAAACCTTTCGTAATTTTATTTGCTTCCATTTCACTGCTTTTGCAATAACAATACCAGTTCGATGAAAACCTTCCACATCTTTTTAAATCATGTAATCCTATCATAGAAATGCCTCATATTTGTTAAAATACGAGGCATATAAATTTTGAAAGAATATGAAATGTTAAGGTTCAGCCAATTATCTATTTGAAACAATTAAAAGGTCAAGGTCTTTGTGTGGAATATTGAAACGTTCAGCAAGGTGTTGATTCGTTAATTGCCCTTGATATAAGTAGATCGCATTACGAACTCCTGGCTTTTCCCATATCACGTTTTTAATGCCACCTTTTTCACCAATATCCAATAAAATTGGAGTGAAGATATTTGTTAATGCATATGTTGCGGTTCTGGCAACCCTACTGGCAATATTAGGTACGCAATAATGAATTACATCGTACTTTTTGAAAGTAGGATCTGTGTGATTGGTCACCTCGGATGTTTCAAAGCAGCCGCCCTGATCAATACTTACATCTATTATAACCGAGTTAGGCTTCATTTGGCTCACCGTTTCTTCAGTTACCATACATGGGCTCCGACCATTAGTAGGTCTGATTGCCCCAATCGCTACGTCGCAGTTCAATAGCGCTTTTTTAAGTACTACGGGTTGTATTACGGAGGTAAAAAGTCTACTTCCGATATTGTTTTGAAGCCTTCGGAGTTTGTAAATGGAACTATCGAAAACCTTTACCTCTGCGCCTAAAGCTATCGCAGTTCTGGCAGCATATTCGCCTACAGTTCCTGCACCTAAAATAACCATTTCCGTTGGGGGAACTCCTGTAATGCCACCTAGCATTAGTCCTTTGCCATCAAATACATTACTTAAATATTCAGCAGCAATTAAAACGGAGGTAGTGCCAACAATTTCACTCATCGCCCTAACTACACTTAAAATATTGCCCTCGTCTCGTAAATATTCAAAAGAAAGTGCAGTTACCTTCTTTTTCATTAAAATCTTCAAAAAATCGGGCTTAAGAGTAGACATCTGAAGGGTCGAAAACAAAACCTGCCCCGTTTTCATTAACTCAATCTCATCTTCTGTTGGCGGAGCAATTTTTATAATTATATCTGCCTTGTAAATCTCTTTCTTATCATACACAATCTGGGCACCTTGTTCACTATAAGCTTGGTCGCTAAAATTTGCAGCATTCCCTGCCCCGGATTCTATTAGTACTTCATGCCCATTAAGTACCAGTAAAGAAGTGGATAAAGGTGTAAGTGCAATTCGGTTTTCCTGAAATGATGTTTCTTTTGGTATGCCGATATATAAATTATTCTTCTTGGATTTAACTTCCAACATTACCTCTTGAGGCTGCATCATAGCTTGCTTTGCAATGTCAGATAATTCGCTCATCATTGTGTTAAGTTCATCAGAAAAGGGTTTGCAGTTTTAGAAGTTAGTTTAGATATAAGTAATACAAACTCGAAGATGTGGGCAGCTAAATTGTATCGAAAAAACATAGTTTATATTGTATGGATTATACGATGTATGAATAGCCTTGATTCAACGGATTTATAATGGTGTGAATTTAAAAAAATATTGTCATTTACTAATGCTGTTAAACTGTTTAACGATTAATCAATGCGGCATTCATTAATCGCTGATTATGGTCTGTTAGAGACAATGAGACCTTAACATATTTATCAGGCCATAAGTTTTCTATTTTTTCAGGCCACTCTATAAAACAATAGCTTCCAGAATACAAATACTCTTCAAAACCAATATCATATGCCTCGCCTTCTGTTTTAATTCGATAAAAGTCAAAATGATATATGGTGTTATCATTCCCCTCGTATTGGTTTACTAGTGAATAGGTTGGACTAGTTACTGTCTCATTAACTCCTAAAAAGGAGCAAATTGATTTAATAAAAGTTGTTTTACCTGCCCCCATATCGCCACTAAAAAGAAATACTTTCTCTTGTTCTGCAAAATTAAGTAATTGACTTGCTGCCCCAGGCAGATCATCAATTGTTTCAATGATATAATTCACTTCAAATGTATAGATCCCAAAAATAAATAAGTTTTTTATTTCGGACTATAGGTTGCATACGGCACAATCATTTCCTCCAGAGAGATACCTCCATGTTGAAACGTTTCATTGAAATAGTTAACAAATTGATTGTAATTGTTAGGATAAACGAAATACGTTTCATCTTTAGCAAAAATGAAACTCGAGCTCATGTGCAATTTTGGTAACTGTGCGTCATGAGGGTTTTTAATTAAAAAAACGTCTTTATTAATATAATTTAAATTCTTCCCTTGTTTATAGCGGAGATTACTGTTTGTGTTTCGGTCACCAATTACTTTGCTTGGATGTTTAACACGAATAGTTCCGTGATCGGTAGTAATAATGATTTTGACATTTTTTTGCGATAATTTCTTTAACAGATCAAGCAAAGGTGAATGTTCAAACCATGACAACGTTAATGAGCGGTAAGCTGCTTCATCGTTTGCTAGCTCTCTGATCATCGCCATATCCGTACGGGCATGTGAAAGCATATCCACAAAATTGTAAACAATCACATTTAGATCATTGTTTAATAAATTAGTGACACTTTCGGTAATATCTCTTCCTTGTTCAAAAGTCAAAATCTTGTTGTAAGAGTGTTTGCAGTCTTTTCTTAAGATTCTGGTCAGTTGATCGGCTAAAAACTTATCTTCATAAAGATTCTTGCCACCTTCATCTTCATCATTTTGCCACATTTCCGGAAAGCGTTTTTCCATTTCTAATGGCATTAATCCCGAAAAAATAGAATTACGTGCATATTGAGTCGCCGTAGGCAAAATGCTGAAGTAGCTGCTTTCTTCTTCCATTCGATAATAATCAGTCAAAATAGAATTGATAACTTTCCACTGATCGTATCTTAAATTGTCAATTAGAATAAAAAAAACAGGCTTATTAGCCTCTAATGATGGAATGACCTTTTTCTTGAATAGTTGGTTTGAGGTAATTGGTCCCTTTTCTGGATTCTTTAGCCAATTAAGATAGTTTCTGTCAATAAACTTAGAGAATTGAACATTTGCTTCCGCCTTTTGCGTGGTCAAAATTTCATGCATTCCTGCATCTTCTAATTTTTCAAGAGAGAGCTCCCAGTATATAAGCTTTTTGTAAACTTCTGTCCATTCGTTATGATCTAAATTTTCATTTAGGGTCATGCCGAGATTTCTAAAATCTTGTTGGTAAGCCATTGACGTTTTCTCACTTACCAGGCGTTTATTGTCAATCAATTTCTTGATTGTAAGTAGAATTTGTTTAGGGTTAACCGGTTTTATTAAATAGTCATCGATCTTAAAACCGATAGCATCTTCCATTAAATATTCTTCTTCATTTTTTGTAATTAATACAACAGGAATATCCGGGTTAATCGTTTTAATTTTTGCCAACGTTTCCAAGCCTGTTAAGCCAGGCATATTTTCATCCAGAAAAACAAGGTCAAAGTAATGTGTTTGAAATAACTCCAATGCATCGTTGCCATTTGTGACAGTTTTTACTTTGTAGCCCTTTTCGTTGAGAAATAAAATATGTGGTTTTAAAAGATCAATTTCGTCATCAGCCCATAAAATGGTGGTTTCCTGCATGTTATAATTATTTGTAGAAGTGCTTTCTTGTATAAACAATGATATTTGTTTATAGTCTCACTAAAAATAACAATTTTTGTGCCTATGAGCCCTTATTTTGAATAAGAAGAAAATAATAAATGATCCCGTGTATGGTTTTATTACCATTCCTTCAGAACTTATTTTCGATCTGATACAGCATCCTTATGTGCAAAGAATGCGATACATCAAGCAATTGGGCATGACGCATCTGGTATATCCCGGAGCTTTACATACCCGCTTTCATCATGCGCTTGGTGCCATGCATTTAATGGGCATGGCTATCGAAACCATTAAAAGTAAAGGGCAGATAGTTACTCCTGAAGAAGAAGAAGCAGTAAGTATTGCCATTTTATTACATGATGTGGGTCATGGGCCTTTTTCACATGCCTTAGAACATACGATTGTTGAAGGCGTATCGCATGAGCACATATCCTCCCTATTAATGCAAAACCTAAACCGTGAGTTTGATGGTAAGTTGCAAATGGCCATCGAGATATTCAATTGCCGGTATTCTAAAACTTTTCTTTGCCAACTAGTGTCCAGCCAATTAGATATCGACCGGATGGATTACCTTAACCGGGATAGTTTTTTTACCGGCGTTTCTGAAGGGGTGATCAGCTTTGATCGTATTATCAAGATGATGAACGTAGTGGACGGACATTTGGTAATTGAAGAAAAGGGAATTTATTCTGTTGAAAAATTTCTGATAGCCAGGCGATTAATGTACTGGCAGGTGTATTTGCATAAAACGGTTATTGCTGCCGAACTAATGCTGGTTAAAATTTTGGAACGTGCAAAGGAGTTGAGCTCCCTAGGCGCTAACTTGTTTGCAACGCCTTACTTAAAGCATTTTTTAAATCATACCATCACATGTGAAGATTTTAAAAATGATTCAAAAAATTTAGATTATTTTTCCCGGCTAGATGATCATGATATATTTACCTCTATTAAAGTTTGGGCTGAAGATCAGGATGTGATTCTGTCAACGTTATGTCAACATATGATAGATCGTAACTTATATAAAGTAGAGATATCTAATGAAGCTCCTACTTTACAGTATATCGAAAGTTTAGTAGATAAAACAATCTCTAGATACGGAATTAATGAAGACGATACATCTTATTTCATGTTTACGGATACGATTAAGAACAATGCATATAAGGTTGGAGAAAGTAGTATCAACATTGTAATGAAAGACGGAAGCGTGCATGACATTGCTTCTGTTTCAGATAATTACAATCTGGAAGCTTTGGCTAAAACGGTTAAAAAGCATGTATTGTGTTATTTGAGAGAAATTAAACAACCTGATAATTAACGCTATTGATCATATACTCCAGGGAAAATTTGGAGCAATTAAAATATGTTGATAAAGCTGTAAAAGCGGAATAATTTGCCATGAATAAAATAAAGCTAATAAGTACAAAGTTTGTTCGTTAATTAATTACACTTAAATTTACCGGATGCAATTATCTGCAAATCAAATTGCTCAATTATTAAATGGAACTGTTGAGGGAGACCCCAACGTATTAGTAGACCAACTGGCGAAGATTGAAGAAGCTCAATCCGGATCTTTATCGTTTCTGGCTAATCCTAAATATGAGCAGTTTTTATACCTCACAAAAGCTTCTATAATTATTATAAATGATGATTTGGTACTTGCTCAAGCAGTAAACGCTGGATCAACATTAATTCGTGTGAAAGATGCATACAGTGCTTTTTCAGTGCTTCTTGAAAAGTACAACACCATTAAGCTTGATAAAAGAGGGATTGAAGAACCAAATTTCATTCATCCAACTTCTAAGATTGGCAAAAATGTTTACATAGGGGCATTTGCATATATCGGTCCTAATGTAGTTGTTGGTGACAATTCTAAGATCTATCCTCATGTTTATTTAGGAGATAATGTTAAAATTGGAAACGACTGTACCATATTTGCGGGAGTTAAAATATACTTCGATTGTATTTTAGCAAATAATATCATTGTTCATGCGAGCACAGTAATCGGAAGCGATGGCTTTGGCTTTGCTCCGCAAAAGGATGGTAGTTACAGCAAGGTGGCTCAAATTGGCAATGTTGTAATAGAAGATGATGTTGAAATAGGTGCAAACAGTTGTATTGACAGAGCTACAATGGGTTCTACTTTTATCCGTAAAGGGGTGAAACTTGATAACCTGATACAACTTGCTCACAATGTAGATATTGGTCAAAATACAGTAATAGCATCCCAAACAGGAGTTTCTGGTAGCACAAAGATCGGAGAAAATTGTATTATTGGGGGCCAGGTTGGTATTGTTGGTCATATAAGCATTGCTAAGGGAGCACAAATACAAGCCAAATCTGGAATTGGTAAAACAATTGAAAAAGAGGGAAGTAAATTAGCAGGTGCTCCTGCAACCAGTTTCAATACAAATATGCGTGCCCAAGTAGTTTTTCAAAGGCTCCCTGAATTAGAAAAGAGAATACAAGAGCTTGAACGAAAGTTAAAACAATACAATATAGAGAGCGAACAGTAAGTTGATACTGCTCTACATAAAATATCATGAACGTAAAACAAAGAACTATTAAGTCTGAAGTAACTGTATCTGGTGTTGGACTTCATACTGGGCAGCCGGTTAATATGACCTTTAAGCCAGCTCCGGAAAATCATGGGTATAAGTTTAGGCGCATTGATGTACCTGGCCAACCGATAATAGATGCCGATGTTGATAATGTAACAGATACCTCTAGGGGAACAACGATTTCTCAAAATGGAGCCAGTGTAAGCACGGTTGAACATGTATTAGCTAGTTTGGTTGGCCTCGAAGTGGATAACGTTCTAATAGAGCTTGATGGACCTGAAACTCCAATTATGGATGGAAGTTCGATCATGTTTTTAGATGCACTTGAACACGTTGGATTTAAAGATCAAGAAGCTGACAGGGAATATTACACCATACCTTACAACATTCATTACACAGAGCCAGACCGCAAAGTAGAAATGGTTGCGATGCCATTAGATGACTACCGCTTCACCTGTATGATTGATTATAATTCGCCAGTGTTAGGTAGCCAGCATGCTGCAATTACTACGCTTTCTGAATTTAAAAAAGAAATTGCTTCCTGCCGTACGTTTTGCTTTCTGCATGAGCTAGAAATGCTTTTAGAGCATAACCTGATAAAGGGTGGTGATTTAAATAATGCCATTGTAGTAGTAGATAAAGAAGTAAATAGAGATGAGCTAAGACATCTTGCCAAAATATTTAACCGTGATGACATCGACGTTGCAAAAGAAGGAATTCTAAATAATATCGAACTACGGCATCAAAACGAGCCAGCCCGACATAAGTTGCTGGATATGATTGGTGATTTGGCCCTTGTAGGCGTTCCATTAAAAGGCCATATTATGGCTGCCCGACCAGGACATGCAGCTAACGTTGCCTTTGCAAAAAAAATAAAGGCTCAAATTAAAAAGGAGCGTAATAAAAAGCATGTTCATGTGTATGACCCGAATGCAAAACCGGTTTATGATACGGTTCAGGTGATGAATATTTTGCCTCATCGTCAGCCCATGCTGATGATCGATAAAATTTTAGAACTAAGCAAAACCCACGTCGTTGGCGTGAAAAATGTAACTATGAATGAGCCATATTTCGTGGGTCATTTCCCTGGTTCACCAGTAATGCCTGGAGTTTTACAAATTGAAGCCATGGCACAAACTGGCGGGATTTTGGTATTGAATACTGTTCCTGATCCTGAAAATTACTTGACATATTTGCTTAAAATTGAAGGCGCCAGATTTAAAGATAAAGTGTTGCCTGGTGATACCTTAATATTCAGATGTGATTTGCTTGCACCCATCCGCAGAGGCTTAGCCCAAATGAAAGGCATTGGCATGGTTGGAGATAGAATAGTAGTAGAAGCCGAGCTTATGGCCTTAATTTCAAAAATAGAGAGTAAAGAAGAATAATGATACAACCTTTAGCATATATACATCCGCAGGCAAAAATTGCAGACAATGTGGTGATAGAACCTTTCGCAACAATATATAAGGATGTTGTGATTGGCGAGGGAACGTGGATCGGATCAAATGTGACCATTATGGATGGAGCCCGTATTGGAAAAAATTGCCGAATTTTTCCTGGAGCAGTTATATCTGGTGTGCCTCAAGATTTAAAGTTTGAAGGAGAGGATACACTTGCCATCATCGGAAACAATACGACCATCCGCGAATGCGTAACGATAAACAGAGGGACCAAGGATAAATGGAAAACTGTTATTGGCGACAATTGCTTATTAATGGCCTATTGCCATGTGGCTCATGATTGTGAAGTGGGCAATAACTGTATTTTCTCTAATAATACAAACCTTGCCGGGCATATTTCTATCGGAGATAATGTAGTTCTTGCAGGCATGGTTGCCATCCATCAATTTTGTAATGTGGGTTCGCATGCATTCGTAACTGGTGGGTCACTGGTTCGTAAAGATATTCCGCCATATGTTAAAGTTGCTCGTGAACCTCTTTCGTACGCAGGTATCAATTCGGTAGGCTTGCGTCGTCGCGGATTTTCTCCTGAAAAAATTAATGAAATACAAGAGATTTATCGCATTCTGTTTGTTAAAAATAATAATGTGACTAAAGCTTTAGATATCATACAAGCCGAATTTAAACCTACCGAAGAACGCGATGAGATTGTAGATTTTATCCGCAATTCGAACCGCGGGGTAATGAAGGGTTTTGGAAGCGTTTAAAATCTCGTTAGATAATATTGGTCGGCGCTTTAACAGAGAGTGGATATTTAAGGCGGTAAACTATACGTTTGAGCATAATGAGTCGTATGCGATATTAGGTCCAAATGGCTCTGGCAAATCTACCTTACTACAAGTTTTAAGCGGAAGTTTAACTCCATCAGAAGGTAATCTAAGTTATGTATTAGATGGTTCTTCTCTTCCTGTTGAGGATGTCTATAAGCATTTAGTCATTGCTGCCCCTTATTTAGAATTAATTGAAGAATTTACCTTACGGGAGATTATAGATTTTCATTTTAAATTCAAGGGCTACCGGGATGATTTAAACAGTAAATCGGTCAATGAGTTACTATCTTTGAATGCATCGAACAAGCCATTAAAATATTTTTCGTCAGGGATGAAGCAGCGAGTAAAATTGGCGCTTGCTTTTTGTTCGGATACCCCAGTGCTATTGCTTGATGAACCTACTGCAAACTTAGATCAGCAAGGAATTGATTGGTACCTGTCTTTAATCGATCACTTCTCCAAAAACAGATTGGTGATCATCTGTTCTAATCAACTTCATGAATATCAATTTTGCAAACATCAATTATCCGTTTTAGATTATAAATTGTAAACTCATACATCCCGTAAGGGAATGTTATTAATATTCAAAAAAGCCCATATCTTTGCGGCTCAAATTTTACTAATTCTATGGCAAAGGCATCAGAAATAAAAACAGGAAATATATTACGTTTCAACGGAGAACTGGTAACAGTGGAAGAAATAGTACATCGTACACCAGGTAAAGGCGGTGCTTTTTACTTAGGGAAGTTTCGTAATATAAAATCCGGAAAGATTGTAGAGGCCCGTTTAGCAACAGATGAGCAAGTTGAAATCTGCAGAGTAGAAACCAATGATTATCAATATTTGTATGAAGAAGGTGATTATTTTGTAGTAATGGATAATGTATCTTACGATCAGTTCAGTGTTCCAAAATCTTTATTCGGCACATCAGCAAGGTTTTTGAAAGAAGGAATGAATGTGATTGTTTCTTTTGAAAGTGAAGAACCAATTATGGCTCAAGCACCGAACAGTGTGGAGCTAGAAATTACATATAGCGAGCCGGCAGTTAAAGGTGATACCTCTTCAGGCGCTCAAAAATATGCTACTACAGAAAACGGTGTAGAGATTAAAGTGCCTTTGTTTGTTAATCAGGGCGATAAAGTACGGGTTGATACTCGCACTGGAGAATATATTGAGCGTGTGAAATAGTTAAATCAGTTTTTTATTATAAACACAAACGCCTCAAAAATTTTGAGGCGTTTGTGTTTATATAGGATTTAAAACTCTTACAGAATGCGAGTAATTTATTTGTTAAATCTTAACCATTGGCCGAAGTCGAAGCCCTGGGAGGCTACTCCAATTATAATAGCTACCATTAATATCCCAATAGTAAACTTAAAGAAAAACTGATCTTTGTACTTTTTGTAGGTTTGATTTACAGTCATAATTAGTAATTTTTATGATTCATAATGAGTTACTTATCAAATATATAAAATCATAATTAAATAAAAATAAAGTCGCTAAGGTTCTTTATAAACAAATTGTGTAATTATTACTTCATTTCTATACGCAATTTTAAATACTTTTTTTGCATTTTAGCATAGTGGATAAAGCAAGTTTAAGAACCGAATACTTAAATAAGCGTAAAAGCTTGTCGAGATCACAGTATTGGATACTGAGTGATCAAATACTTGATCAGGTTAAAACGATAGACTGGAATCAGTTTAAAACCGTGCATATATTTCTGCCTATCAGTAAATACAACGAAATAGATACGTTTTCTGTAATGAACTATTTTACAGATCAGCACCCCAAATTACAGGTAATATTGCCACGCACCAATTTCAAAACACTTGAAATGGAACATGTTCTTTTTGATCCGCTTTTAACCATTTTGGGAAGAAATAAGTTTGATATACCTGAACCCATTTATGGCAGGTTAATTACAGCTGACAAGATTGACGCGGTGATAACTCCGCTTCTTGCTTTTGATAAAAAGGGCAGTAGGGTAGGATATGGAAAAGGATTCTATGATCGATTTTTATCGAACTGCCGAGCGGATGTTCAGAAGATTGGCTTATCGTTTTTTGATCCTGTAGAAGAGGTTTCGGATGTAAATGAATTGGACATCGCTTTAAATCAATGTATCTCTCCGGGAAAGGTCTGGAAGTTCTAGCTGGTATTTGACGACTAAAAAGCCAATTCTAGTAATACAGGGCAATGGTCAGAATGTTTTGCGTCGCATAAAATGGCCGATCTTTTCAAATTGTCACGAAGTTGTTCAGTAACCATATTATAATCAATCCGCCAACCCAAATTCTTGTTTCTGGCTCCTGCTCTAAAACTCCACCAGGTATAATTGTGAGGTTCGTCGTTAAAATGGCGAAATGAATCTATAAATCCGGTATTCAGAAAGTTTTCCATCCATTCACGTTCTGCAGGTAAAAATCCAGATGAGTTAGCGTTTGATTTTGGGTTATGGATGTCAATTGATTTATGGCAAATATTATAATCCCCAGATACAACTAACTTCGGGTAATCTATCGTTAGTTTATTCATATAGCTTTGAAAATCATCCAAAAATCGGAATTTAAAATCTTGCCTGTGTTCGCCACTTGAGCCAGAAGGGAAATAGGTACTCATTACCGAAAAATTTTCAAAGTCCGCCCGAATTACTCTTCCTTCCCGGTCATATTCTTCAATACCGCAGCCATATTCTACATGCTTAGGAGTATGCTTCGTGAATATCGCTGTACCACTATAGCCTTTTTTTTCAGCCGGGTACCAATAATGTTGATAGCCCATTTGTTCTAATATTAACAAATCTACAATCACATCTGGCGTCGCTTTTATTTCCTGCAAACAAATTACATCTGCATCAGTTGCCTTAAGCCACGCTAACCAATTTTTGCTAAAAGCAGACCGAATTCCGTTTACATTGTAAGTAATTACCTTCATTGGGTATATAGTATTAAGTATTTAGTATCAAGATAAGCTTGCTAGAAGTGGACTGATCATAGCTCAACAGTATTTAAGAGTTAATTTTCTAGAAGATGATAGCTCAGAGCTAAAGCTTATTGCCCTTCAAATTAAACTCTTTCTCGATTTTTTTCGCTTGCCTTTTTTTAAGCAAGCTAATTTCCATCTTTACATCCTCAACGGGGCGATTTGCTTTTGCAGTGGGCACATTAGCAATGGAATCTACCATCTCAATCCCCTTGACTACTTCGCCATAAACGGTATAGTTCTGATCTAAATGCGGAGTTCCTCCAATTTTCTTATACACTTCTCGCTGAGTGGGATTTATTTTTCGCCCTTGTAGTCTACCAGCTTCCAATAGATCAAGCTCAGCATCCGTCCATTTTTTACCCTGCACTAAGTAGAATTGTGCGGCGCTTGATGACTTTTTCGGATTATCATCTCTGGCTGCGGCTAAAATTCCCTTCTTATGAAATAAGCTATCACGAAATTCCGCATCAACGGTATACCCTAAATCGCCTTCTCCCAAAGCTTGCCCTGGTTTTGCCGTTTTTGAATCCGGATCACCCCCTTGAATCATAAAATCCTTAATCACCCTGTGAAATAATGTACCGTTGTAAAAGTTTTGCTTCACAAGTTCAATAAAGTTGTCACGATGCTTCGGCGTTTGATTGTACAGCATAATGATGCATTCACCCTTGCTAGTTTTAAGCTTAACGAATGAGTGCTTCGGCTTTGCTGCAAATGCATTTAAGCTAATAAATGCGATTATTAAGAATGCGAAGTATTTCATGATTGTTGCAGTATTAAAATTGGTGGGAAGGTACCACAGGTATAATGTACAAAGATGCTAGATGCTCATAGCTCACGGCTGACAGCTAAAAACTATAAATTATCAAAATAAGTAACCATTAATGATTTGATCACCATTTCTTGTTCTAGCATAGTATAGGGTGGAATGGATTTTACGAGCTTCCAATGTGGCCAACCATCTTGATCTAAACCTTCCAGTTCATAAAATCCCAGCTCAGAAAACAGACGGCAATTGGCAATGTGCATCAACTCTTCCTTTTGCCGCTTGCTAAATTTCATTGGCCCTTTACCTAGTTCTTGAACGCCAATTAAAAAAAGCATCACTTTTAAATCAGGTTTATCAGAGTCGAATTCGCGGGCTATACGTTCTTGTAGGGCAGTCCATTTTAAATTGATTTCAGCTGGGCTCATATAGGAACAAATATAAGTGCGAAATCTGGCAGGATGTTTAATATGGAAACTTTTTACAAAAGGATGCTTGATGGAAGCTGTTTTTTACTTCAGAATATCTCGAACCAGCGACCATAAGGTTTGTTTAACTTTCCCGAAGCTCTCATTACTGAAATACGTTTTATTATTTTTGTCGAAGCACACAGCTTCAACCTGGCTAGTTTCCGTTATATTTCCGAGGCTAAACTTTTGAACTTTCCCTTTAAAATAATTGGTGTTTGTAAAGTTTGTAAATTTCCATAATAAGCGATCTCCAAAACCAAAGTAGCCAACCAGAATTAAACTTTTCGATTTTCTATCTAGTGCAGCACCCGTAACCTGCCCTTTCGTTTCCAATTTTTCTACGTAGGAAGCCGTATACTTACCGGCCTTTAAGGGAATGGTAAAATGATTGCTTTCGAGCAGATCTTTCGTAAAAAGATGAAGAACGGTTCCGTCAGATACCATTGCTTCCGCATTATAATTATATGATTTATCAGACTCCGGATATTTGAAACGAATGATTTCTGATAGCATCACTCTGTCTTTGGAGTTTTTCAGAATATCCGCTTTCGCGATTTTGTAAATTTGTTTCTCTTTCCGTTCATGATTATTGTCGCCAATATCGGCGATGTAAACAAACTTCTCATCAGCGGTAATCTCTTCCCAATCTTTATTTTCGGCGTTGCTTATCGTTATTTGTTGCGTTATTTTACCATCGGTAGGATCAATTCGATACAGAATATTTGCGCCCCCACTGTCATTGATTGTCCAAAAAGAATTGTCGAAATAAATCAAGCCAGACGTCTCATGAACGCCATTGTCCAATGAAGTTACCTGGCTTGCTTTAAGAAATGGAAGCTTGTTTTGCGCTTTAAGTTCCACAAAACAAATAAGGGCTAATAGTATGCTAAATGAAATATAAATTTTCCGGGCTGGATGCATGTAAATTTCGAGTAATACGTCATGGTGTTGCGATGCGTTTAATTAACTGCCTAAAGGTTTAACCTTCCCAACACGAAGATAAAGAGGAAAACGAATATCTATGGTGTCTTTTCCGCTCCAGGCGTTTTCAAGTTCTTGAACGTATATATCTACCGGATTAGTATCATTTTTTTGAATATAGTACTGTACTGCAGACCAGCTGGACAAATATCCCAACATTTCCGGTAAAGTCCACGAAACAGATATGGAGAATTCGGGTGTTTTAATCTCTTCAAAGGGGAATGGAACGGTTCTATAATGTTCATCAATATATCGCCTTGCAGGATCCCAATATTGCGCACCCAACGTTTCAGAATATAAGCGATGAATAATGGCGTCTATCTCTGGGTTAATTTCCATCAAGCTATAACACCAGATGGCAATGATGGCATCATTTGTACTTACTCGCTGTACTTCGCCATAAAATGCTTCAATATCAAACCAATGTAAAGCTTGGGCAACCGTTATTAAATTGACAAAGTTTGATTCTATAGGGGTATGTTCCGCTGGCGAAATGTGATATTCTATATTGGGTTTAGTAATGGCGTGATGAATTTGTTTTCGGCTTAAGTCAGTTGCTTCCACATGTTCGAAATGATTAGATAGTACACTTGCTACTTGCCCGTTACCACAGCCACAATCCCAGGCAACCTTTTTATCTGATACCAAAGGCATTAAAAAATCATACAAGGCTTGCGGATATACTGGTCTAAATTGAGCGTATGTAGCGGCGTGTGAAGAAAAATAATCTTTCATAGTGATCTGTTCAATTTTTAGCCCCATTTTTTGTAAATGAAGGGTCTTAAAAGCATAAAATACAAAAATATTTTTCTCTAATATTTGTAAATGATAATTAATTCAGTTCAGACTTATTGTATCTAGTTTTATAACTTCAATAAAAAAAGAATATGATTTTAGAGGTAGCAATGTTACACATAAAGCCAGGGGAAGAAATCAATTTTGAAACCGATTTTGCCATTGCTGGTCAATACATTAGTGGGATGAAAGGCTATGCTGGTCATAGTTTAAACAAATGTATAGAACAAACTAACAAGTACATGCTGTTAGTCAATTGGGAAAACTTAGCAGATCACACCGTAGGCTTTCGTGAATCTGATCACTATAAAGATTGGAAAAGACTACTGCATCATTATTACCACCCGTTCCCAACGGTTGAACATTATGAGTGCATCATGGAGAATAAAATCAGCGATTCATCTGACTAACCTAATTTCGATTGTAAGATGTATTGAAATAGTTTGGGCGTTCGGGCAGGCTTTACGTTACAATCTTTTAGCCCCTATTATCCTGAGCCTGTGGAAGGGGGCAAAAAGGATTTTCACTCCAATCCTTAACGCAAAACCTAGCAAACTTCATAAAAACAATTATAAATGTCTTACGCAGTTTTAATTATGTATTTAAAATCGCAGCTATGTTATGGTTGCAACAATCGCAGCTACAGTATTGAATAAAACGGCTAGAGATGAAACGAGTTGGAAGTATCCTAATTGGCTCCCAGTATAATCGGGTTATTTTTACTGCTTCCCATCATGATAACTTTCGTATTTGGCGATAAAGCAATGGCTTTTTGAGCTTGAATGCTTTCATATTGAAGTTGCTTGTCACTCAATCCGGTAGACAAAATTCGCTGATAATCTGCAATACCTTGGGCTTCTACTCTCTTTCTTTCTGCCTCCTGACGTTCTTTTTGGAGCACAAAAGTCATTTTCTGAGCATCTTGTTCAGCGTTAATTTTAGATTCAATCGTTTTCTTTACAGATTCTGGCAAAGTGATATTCCGTACCAGCAACTGCTCTAATACTAAACCTCTTTTGGCAAAACTTTCATTAATTGTCTTAAATATTTTATCTTGAAACTCTTGTCGTTTGGTAGAGTATAAGGCCACAGCTTCATAGTAAACTGCATTATCACGAATAGCAGTTCGTGAAATTGGACGAACGATGTTGTCTAAGTAAGATACCCCGATTTGCTTAAGTATCCGTGGAGCCTCTGTAGGCTTTACTTTAAACAAAACCGAAAGATCAATAGTAACCTCTAAGCCATCAGCAGATAAAACCCGAATAGCATCATCACCTTCTTTCATTCCCTCATCATGAACTCCCGACATGGTATATGTTTGTGTCTTTGCATCAAATGTGGTAATATCCACCAAAGGGTTAACGATGTTCATACCGCTGTATAATACATCATTATCCACTTTCCCAAAAAGAGTTTTAACGCCAACTTCTCCCGCATTTATCACTTTAAACATCGATGAAAATGCTGCAGCTATGATAATTAACAAACCTGCAATACGAATGATATTACCAAACCTGGCTCCTGGAGTATTTTGCTTAGAAATCAAAAAGCCAACAACCATTACTACTAAGCCTACTATAATGAAAAACATATGATTAATTTTTATATAAATATAACCTATTGGACGGGTAATTCTAGATCAATTAAGCCAGTAAAACTTAGTTTCTAAGTATTAAAAACACTCCTGAAATCACTAAAATGGCACCTGCAAAACGAGCTAGGCTAAAGCTATGTTGGGTGAAGCCGAGATAACCAAAATGATCTAGAAATAAAGCAAATAGAACCTGCCCGGCGATGATTAGGCATGCCGTATTTGCAGCACCAATACGCGGGGCAAAAATTACGACGCCAGTAACGAAGAAAGCACCAATTAAGCCGCCAGTCCACCTGTGCCATTCCATGCCCCGTAAATTGTTTAACACGCCTAAATTACTACGTTCGAATACCAGGATGTAAAGGAGTAAAGAAAATGTGCCAACCAAGAATGAAACCATGGCCGCAAGCACCGGATTACCCAGCGTAGCTCTAAGCTGTGAATTAACTCCGGCTTGTGTTGTTAATCCAAAACCTGCAACAAATGCTAGTATGTAGTAAATAAGGTTGTTCATCTTTTTTTAGCAGTCAGCCGTGAGCTATCAGCAGTCAGCGTCGTTCTGATTAATCTTTTCCCAAAAATTGACGTTCTCCGGCTCATATCCCAAACTTACAACTTACAACCTATAACTTACAACTCATATTAGCGGTCAGCTATGAGCTATCAGAAATCAGCCTTCTGACTAAATCTTTAGGGTTAATTGACCTTCCTTAGCTCATATCCCCAAACTTAAAACTTACAACTTATCACTAAAACTCAGTATTTACCAAATTTTTACTCGATTTTCTTCTTTAACAAATAACTTGTCGCCTTCTTTCACATTAAATGCTTTATAAAAAGCTGGCAGATTTACCACAGTACCGTTTACTCGAAAAACTTCCGGTGAGTGTGGATCTGTAGTAACTCTTAAACGCATGTTTTCATCGCGAGTTTTGATACGCCATACTTGCGCAAAAGATAAGAAGAACCGTTGTTCAGGTGTATAACCATCAATTTTGTCATTACTTTGACCTTGTTTGGTATTTTTAAATGCTTGATAGGCGATGGCTAGCCCTCCGATATCTGCAATATTTTCCCCTTGTGTCAAACTGCCATTTACTTTCAAACCATTGAGTACTGTATAGTTATTGTATTGGTTCACCACTTTATTGGCCTTTTCTTTAAACTTGGTAGCGTCTGCTGGTGTCCACCAATCATTTAAATTCCCGTCCTTATCATATTGGCGACCTTGATCGTCAAATCCATGTGTCATTTCATGCCCAATTACAGCTCCTATTGCGCCATAATTAACAGCGTCATCGGCATCAAAATCGAAAAATGGAAATTGTAAAATCCCGGCAGGAAAAACAATTTCGTTAAAGCTCGGATTGTAATATGCGTTCACTGTGGGTGGAGTCATTTGCCATTCAGTTTTGTCAACTGGCTTTCCCAGTTTTCCGATCATCTCTTTATAGTCGTGCTTGGCTATTGTTTGCAAATTTTTGTAATAACTGCCACGGTCTATACTCACATCATCGTAGTTCTTCCACTTATCAGGATATCCTATCTTTTTAATGAAGGTTTCAAGCTTTTCAATAGCCCTTTTCTTGGTTTCGGGGCTCATCCAATCTAGTTTCTCAATTCTGGATCTGTAAACTAGTTGAAGATTATCCACCAACTTAAGCATTCTTTCTTTTGCTTCCGGCTTAAAGTGTTTTTTCACATAAAGTTGACCTAATAGTTCGCCTAAGCCGTTATCCAATGTATTTACCATCGATTTCCAACGCTCTCTCGGTTGTTTTTGTCCGTTTAGGGTTTTGCCATAAAAGTTAAAACGTGCATCGCGGAAGCTTTTGCTCAATGATGCAGACGCATTATCTAAGGCTTTAAATTTCAGCTTGTTTTTCCAAACATCAATAGGTTGAGTCTTTAATAAGGTATTTAAAGCCTTATAATATTTCGGCTGCCCAACTAAAACAGTGTCTGTTTTAATAAGAAGATTGTTAAACACAGTCTTTAAGTCGATGTCAGGTACCTGTTTTTGAAAAGCTGCAACGCTAAATTTATTATAGTTTTTAATAGGGTCACGTAATTCGACAGGAGTTGAATGAGATTTCGCAATGTCCGTCTCTAATTTAAGGATCTCCGCAGCTTGTTTTTCCGCCTCAGCTTGCTTTGTTCCTGTAAGTGTAAATAGTTTGGCAATATATTTTAAGTATTCTTTACGGATGTTTACCGTTGCTGAATCACTATTGAAATAATAATCACGATTAGGTAATCCCAAACCAGCTTGACTAAAATTCACTACATTTTTTGTACTTATTCGATCATCAGGCCCCACATAAATTCCGAATAGAAAACCGTTACCTTCTTTATATCCCTCACTTATTAAATTGACTAACTCTTTATAATTTTTAACAGCACTAATTTGATCTAAAAGAGGTTTAACAGGTTGATAATTGAGTTTCTCAATGGCAAGCGTATCCATTCCGCTAGCATATAAATCACCCACTTTTTGTTCTAAACTCCCATTGCTATTATCTGCTGCGGATATCTCTGTCAAGATAGTTTTTATGTTCTTTTGATTGTCTTCATATAATGTATAAAAAGATCCCCAGCCAGTTTCAGATGCGGGAATAACTGTCTTTTTCATCCAAGCGCCGTTGGCATATTGAAAAAAATCATCACCTGGTTTTACAGTAGTATCCATCACTGATTTTTCTAAAAAAACGGTTCGTTTAGGAATGTCGCTATTTGAACTCGGTTTGTTTTTGCAGGCAGCTGATAATATGATGATGAAGGAAACTCCGACTAAATATTTATATTTCATATTGTGTGGGGAAAGGATGGTTCTTAAAATTAATAATTTTTTAGAATAGAAATATGTTTATCAGCAAAATGCTAGCACATAGTCTAAATAATACTTCTATCTTCATAAATTAAATTAATACTAACGCTTAATCTTTTCATTATGTATGCATTTTACATTATTGCTTTTTTAGCAGTTGTTATTTTATTAAGCTCATTCGTAACTGTAAGACAAGGAACCATTGCAGTTGTAACCATCTTCGGGAAATATCGCAGAATTTTGCAACCAGGTTTAAATTTTAAAATTCCTCTCATAGAAGTAATTCATTCAAGAGTTTCCATTCAAAATCGTTCTGTTGAGTTAGAGTTTCAGGCGGTAACACAAGATCAGGCTAATGTATATTTCAAAGCCATGCTTTTATATTCTGTTGCTAATCATGACGAGGAAACGATAAAGAATGTTGCATTTAAATTCATAAATGATCAAAATTTAATGCAGGCTTTGATTAGAACCATCGAAGGTACTATCCGTTCTTTTGTTGCCACCAAAAAACAATCAGAGGTGCTTGGATTGCGGAAAGACATTGTAGAACACGTAAAAGATCAAATTGATGCTGTTTTGGATAGTTGGGGTTATCATTTACAAGACTTGCAATTAAACGATATTACTTTTGATGAGGTAATTTTAACTTCCATGAGTCGGGTAGTAGCTTCAAATAATTTAAAAGCAGCAGCAGAAAATGAAGGCCAGGCTCTATTAATCACTAAAACAAAAGCTGCCGAAGCGGATGGAAATGCCATCAAAATATCTGCAAATGCCGAGCGGGAAGCTGCTCAACTGCGTGGCCAAGGAATTGCATTATTCAGGGAAGAAGTGGCCAAGGGTATGACACAAGCTGCTTTAGAAATGAAAGTAGCTGATTTGGACACCTCTGTAATTCTATTCACCATGTGGACAGAAGCCATTAAACATTTTGCAGAAAACGGAAACGGCAACGTCATCTTCCTTGATGGATCTTCCGACGGCATGAAACGCACCATGGAACAAATGATGAGCATCAATATGTTCGAAGGCAGAGAGAAGAAGTAAGTTTGTAGGTTATAAGTTGTAAGTTGTAGGTTGTAAGTTTTGGGTTGTAGGTTGTAGTTGTAGGTTATAAGTTGTAGGTTATAAGTTGTAGGTTATGAGTTTGGCATCCTTGCTAATCGCTGATACCTGATACCTGAAACCTGATAACTCACTCAAAAATACCTGACTCAAAAGCTGATGACTGACTGCTCAAAGCTCACAGCTAGGAATACCTCAACGTCATTTTTGCAACTCTTTCTTCCAATGTTTCTGTTGTGAGTTTCTCTCTTAAGCTATCAACAAGGATGGGGAAAGCGAACGGTGACGGTTTTTCACAAGTTTTAATCACCACTTTCAAGTTTTGTATCCGTTGTAAAGCTGCACGCAAACGAAATTCTTCTAGTTGAAATTGCAATGCTTCTTGGTAAGCTTGCCTTACTAATACATTGTCACTTTCATACTCGCTAAAAACATCAAATAACAGAGAAGTAGATGCCTGAAGGTGTTTACTTTTCATTGCTTTTCCAGGAAAACCGGTGAAAACTAATCCAGCAATATGAGCAATATCCCGAAACCTTCTCCTAGCCATTTCTGTAGCGTTCAAGCTTTGTTGAATGTCATCTAGTAAATTGTCGATACTAAATAAATTATTTTTAAGCGCTTGTTCTAGTTCGATGGGTTCGTCTGTTAACAACTCGAAACCGTAATCATTCATGGCGATTGAGAATGAAGCACTTTTTATTTTTGAGATCCGGAAAGCAAATAGCGAAGCCATGCCTTCATGCACCAACCTGCCTTCAAAGGGGTAAAAAAATAAGTGTGAGCCATCCCGGGAGGTAAACTTTTCGATTAAAAACTCACCTTTGTTGGGGATGTGGGAGATCTGTGATTGTACATCAAACAAGGGTTTTAATACTTTAATCTCGATATCCTTTTCTTCTTTTTTGGTAACCTCATCTAATTTTTGACGCAACATCGCGGACAGCTGTGAGGATAAAGGCATTCTCCCGCCTAACCAACTTGGAATAACACCTTTTGGTTTGCCTGATTTTTTAACAAAAGCAGTCATGTCCTTTATTTTAACCAGCTCTAAGCTTCGCCCGGCAAACCAAAAATTATCTCCTATTTTTAAACGAGAGATGAAGTTTTCTTCAATAGATCCAAGATAACCACCTGTTAAGAATTTGATTCGCATACTCACATCCCCAACAATAGTTCCCATGCTTAAGCGATGGCGCATCGCTACCCGTCGGTTATTTACTTTATATAAACCGTTCTCAATTTCCACTTTCAAAAACTCATCATATTGAGAAAGCGTTTTTCCGCCTTTGGTTATGAATTCCAATATTTGTTCAAAGTCCTTGGCCTCCAAATCGGCATAAGCAAAAGTTGATTTGAGCTCTTTAAACACCTGTTGTGGATAAAAACCATCTGATAAAGCAAGGGTGACTAAATACTGCATCAGCACATCCATAGCCAGTAAAATAGGATCCCGGCTTTCAAAAACTTCGTCTTTAATGGCTTGTTTTAATGCCGCACCTTCAAGTAGCTCGAGTGAATGTGTAGGCACAAAATATGCCTTGGAGGTAGCGCCCGGATGGTGCCCGCTTCTGCCAGCCCGCTGCATAAAACGTGCTACTCCTTTCGGACTTCCAATTTGAATGACTGTATCTACCGGACGAAAATCTACGCCTAAATCCAAACTGGATGTACAAACCACTAAACGCAATAGTTCATTATGTAATGCTTCCTCTACCCAATTTCGTAGCGTATTATCTAACGAACCATGATGCATTGCCATTGCGCCGGCGTATTCCGGGTAACGATCTAAAATAGTTTGGTACCAAATTTCAGATTGTGAACGGGTATTGGTGAAAATTAAAACGGTTCTACTCCGGGCAACTATTTCCATTACCTGTGGCAAAAGCTTGATACCTAGGTGCCCAGCCCATGAAAAGTTCTCAATATTCTCTGGAATAATACTTTCGATAATGATCTTCTTATCCAATTTAGCCCTGACAATTTTTATTCGATCTGCTGGAATGTTGTTTCCCAGCAAAACTTCTGCAGCTTCTTCGAGGTTGCCAATGGTTGCGGAGATGCCCCAGATTTTGAGTTGAGAGTTTAAAGTTGAGAGTTTAAAGTTATCCACCTTGTTGACAGATATGCCACTTTCAACTTTTAACTCTAAACTTTTAACTCTAGAAAGTCCTAATTCCAGCTGTACGCCACGTTTACTGCCTAGCAATTCATGCCATTCATCAACTACTACGGCTTGCAGGTTTTCAAAAAGTTTGGGATAATCTTTTAAAGCCAACATTAGGTGTAAACTTTCAGGTGTTGTTAGTAGAACCTCCGGTTGTCTTTTTTTGAGTTCTTGTTTTTCCTTTGCGGATGTATCGCCGGTTCGGGTAGCCACTTTCCATGGTAATTCTAAATCATCAACCACGGTTTGCATGGCTTTACGGATGTCATTTGTTAATGCTCTTAGTGGAGTAATCCATAACAGCAGCAAACCATTATTTTTTCGGGTTTTGTAATCGTGAGGATGCAGGTTGATGTAATCGGCGACAAAAGGAAGGAACATGGCGAAGGTTTTTCCGCTGCCTGTAGGTGCATTTAACAATCCGGAATAACCGTTTTGATATGCTTCCTGCATTTCTTTCTGAAACGGAAATTGCTCCCACTTTTTCGCTAAAAACCACGATGATATGAGCTGATTTCCCGGTTTATTATTTTCTGGATCTTTTTTTTGCGGCATACGGTTGAAACAGCTGTGACTTTCTACAGGGAATTCAGGTATTAGCACTGATTTTTGCGTGAGGGATTGAAGTGGAAATCCTTTTTTTGTCACCCTGAGCGGAGTCGAAGGGCGACAAAAAAAGATTGCAACAAAAAGCCCGACCTGTTTAGGGCACGCCCAAATGCATCTTAAATTTACATCAGATTATCAAATTCTGCAGCATTTCTAAGGTATCTGCTTCTTCTATTTTTTTATCTTTACGCCATTTTAAAATCCGAGGGAAACGCAAAGCAACTCCAGATTTATGACGATTAGATTTATTAATGCCTTCAAAACCAATCTCAAAAACTAGTGCGGGTTTAACGGTTCTTACCGGGCCAAATTTCTCTAACGTATTCCGTTTTACAAAGTAGTCAACCTGATTAATTTCTTTATCGGTTAAACCGGAATAGGCCTTTGCAAACGGAACCAACTTACCCTGATCCCAAACAGCAAAAGTATAGTCAGTATATAGATCTGCTCTACGACCATGGCCTTTTTGGGCGTAAATCATCACCGCATCTACCGATAATGGATCCACTTTCCACTTCCACCAATCACCTTTTTTACGCCCAACCAGATACGCCGAATCTAATTTCTTCAACATAAATCCTTCTGCATTTTCTTCCCGTGAACGTAACCGTAATTGATAGAGATCTTGCCATGAATCGAAATTCACAACGGGCGACAGTCGGAAAATATCCTTGTGTGTGCTTTTCTCATGCATGTTTTCCAAAATTGCCCTCCTCTCTTTCAATGGAAAAGAACGAATATCTTCTCCTTGATATTCCAGGCAATCATACGCTATAAAAGCCATCGGGCTATCGGCAAGTATTTTTTTAGTGAGATTCTTTCTTCCTATCCGGGTTTGAAGTACATTAAATGGAAGTGGACAATTATCTGCAAAACAAATGGCTTCACCATCGAGCACGGTACCGTCCGGAAGACTTAATAAAAATGGATGCAACTCCGGAAACTTCTCTGTAGAAAGTTCTTCTCCACGAGTCCAGATGTATACTTCCCCATTTCTAATGATTGCCTGTGCACGAATACCATCCCATTTCCATTCGGCCTGCCAGTCGTTTGGATTTCCTAGAATTTGTTCCATTTCTTCTGCCGATTTGGATTGGTCTGATGTTTCTTGTATAGCGTAAGCCAGGTAAAACGGATAAGGCCGTGAAGTGTCTTCAGAGCCGTCTTCTTCCTGCATCAATTGGGTGTAACTGAAAGAATCAGGATCCCAGTTTCCCATAATTCGATGGGTAAGGACCTGTGAACTTAGTCCTGAAATTTCGGAGAGAGCTTTAATGATCAGGCTTTGTGACACGCCTACCCGAAAGCTTCCTGTTAATATTTTATTGAATACAAACCGTTCCTGCTGATCCATTTGAGCCCATGAGTTCGTCAGCCAGCTTTTCTTTTCTTCTTCATTAAGCTTGCTCAAAGCGTTAATTTCGGCAATCCAGGTGGTAAGAGATTTATCTTGCGAGGATAAGTTTTTTGGTAGTAAAAGTGCAATGGTTTCTCCTAAGTCGCCAACTACTGAATAACTTTCTTCAAATAACCATTGTGGAATCTTTGCCATTTCTATGGCCCAAACCTTCACAAAAGTAGAATTGATTTGCCTTTTGGGTTTTCGTCCAGTAAATAAAGCCAGAGTGTGAATTTTGTCGGCATCAGAAACGGAAGAGAAATACTCCTTTAAAACACGAACCTTTTCATTGGTTTTATTGGTTTCGTCTAACGAGCTGAATAGTTGAGCGAAAGCTTTCATACGGCACCTCCTGCTTTTTTGGCTTTCTTCAATGCAATTGATTTTTCCTGATCTGTGAGTTGCGTTTTTTCTCTTTGAGGGGTCGTTACTAGTTCTTCAGGCTCAATTACTTTTCCTTCTTCGTCTACTAGTTCAACCGGATCTTCATCCTGTTCATTTGCTTCGTCACCTCCATATAAAGTATGGGCCTCGTGGGCATCATAACCAATGTCACATAAATAACGACTAAACGATGCGGTATAGCCATGTGTTAAATAAACTGTTTCGCAATTGGTAGCTTCAATGGCTTGGATTAATCCATCCCAATCCGCATGATCAGATAACACAAAACCACGATCTGCTGCCCGCCTGCGTTTTGCGCCTCTTAAAGCCATCCAACCGGAACAGTATCCAAAGCTATACGGAAAAAACTTGCGCATCCACGGCGTACCTACAGATGACGGCGGACAAAGAACCAGACCTTTCCTCATTTCATCCCGATTTGTTTCTGGTGTTACCCGGATTGTTGGGTTTAGTTTTACTCCGTTTCTTCGCAAGGCTTCATGGGTGTTTTTTATAACGCCATGAGTGTAAATATTGCCTATCGGAAGGTCAAGATGTTGGAGTATTCGCTGTGCTTTGCCTAGGGAATATCCTACGAGAACGGTTGTTTTACCTTCCTCCACATTTTGTCTCCACCACTTATTTATTTCGTCAAATACGAATTGCTGCGGTTTCCATTGATAAACAGGCATTCCAAACGTGCATTCTGAAATGAATGAATGGCATTTTATGGGTTCAAAAGGAGTACAAACCCCATCGTCTTCGAGCTTGTAATCACCTGACACCACCCAAACTTCTCCTTTATATTCTACCCTTACTTGTGCAGAACCAATAATGTGGCCGGCTGGATGAAAAGAAATTTGAACGCCATTTTTCGAAATAGTATTCCCATAGTCTAGTGTTTGCAGATTGATATCCGCACCTAAACGATATTTTAGAATTTCAAATGAAAGTGAATGGGCAAGATAATTTTGATGTCCCCATTTAGCATGATCGGCATGGGCATGTGTTATAACTGCATCTTTTACAGGTTGCCATGGGTCAATGAAAAACTGCCCTTGCGTGCAATAAATGCCTTTATCGTTAAATTCAAGTAGCGGTTTTGCAGCCATGTATTGCTCCAGAATGGTTCAGCCTTCTTATGCAAACATCTCTCCAAGATGCAAAAAAAAATCCCCCTCTGGTTAGAGGAGGATTTTGATTCTATTTTGATAGCGGAATGAAATCTGCCATTACTTTTAAACTTTCATCCTGAATAAAGTCGACGTCGTTTTTAGGTTTCGGATCACCTTTTTTAAGTTCAGGTAAGCCATGCAAAACTCGTAGTTGGTTTTCTCTCTGTAAGTTTTTTGCTTCTTGTTCTTCCCGTTCTTTTTTAAGTTTTGCTAAGTTCAACGTTACGGATGTTTCAGCATCACGTTGATTGAAAAGCTCAATATCCTCCTTTAAATACTTAAACTCCAGTGAATTTTTCAGACGCTCATCATGTAACTGTGCTAATTGCTTATTAATTGCCGACAAATTTTGAACTGCTTCAAATTTGCTTTTCTCAATGGTATCCCATGGTAAAGCAGATGGCTCAGAACTTTCACCGAACTTTTCAGCAGGGAAAGTCATCGGGAATTGAATATCAGGCATTACACCTTTATGCTGCGTACTGCTGCCGTTTACACGATAAAATTTAGCCATTGTCAAATTGATTTGGCCGAATTGAGGTGCAGACTTAGAAATATTTTGATTGATTTTGTTGTTCTGCACACTTAACAATGCTTTTGACGCAGCACTAATAACCCTTGACATGTCAATAGATTGTTGTACAGTTCCTTTACCATACGTTTGCGTTCCAAGAATTACGCCTCTTCCATAATCTTGAATCGCTCCTGCAAAAATTTCTGATGCTGATGCACTAAAACGATCAATCATCACTCCCAGCGGACCATCCCATGCAACTGAAGGGTCTTCATCTTCATCTACTTCTATTTTATTTCGGCCGTCTTTCACTTGTACAACCGGGCCTGTTTTAATAAATAGGCCTGTTGTGCTGATCGCTTCCTGTAAAGAACCTCCGCCATTACTTCTTAAGTCCATCACCACAGCATCAACACCTTCTTTTTTCAAGGTGTCTAAAATCAACTTAACGTCGCGGGTTGTACTTTTATAATTTGGATCTCCAGACTGTTGGGCTTTCCAATCGGCATAAAACGCAGGCAATTGAATGATCCCTATTTTATAGCTTTTGCCGTTTTGTGTAACTGTTTTTACAAGTTTCCTTGCTGATTGATCAGCTAAAATTACTTTATCCCTAACCAGCTCAATTATCTTAGGTTTTGAAGTTAACTCTTGTCCTGCCGGGATAATTTTCAACCTTACAACTGTACCTTTTGGGCCTTTAATTTTGGTAACGGTAATATCTAATCTCCAGCCAATAACATCTACAAATTCACCAGTTTTACCTTGTGCTACCGCGATGATCTTGTCGTTTACATTTAATAGTTTGGATTTGAAAGCAGGCCCGCCTGGAATTAGGGAAGCAATTTTAACAACCTCATTTTCCAACTGTAAACTTGCACCAATACCTTCCAGGGTGCGTGATAAATCTTCATTAAATTCTTGAGCACGGTTAGGAACAAAATAACTAGTGTGTGGGTCAACAGCCTCTGTGAAGGAGTTCATGATTAGTTGAAAAACATCCTGGTTATTCGTTTTTGATAATTGAGAAAGCAAATTATCATACCGTTGCTTTAATGTTTTTTTGTTTTTCTCTTCGTCATTTACCGTTAAATTTAAATTCAGAAGTTCGTATTTAATGCGTTTTCTCCACAAGTCGTTGGCTTCAGTTTCAGATGCAAACCAAGGCATCTTTTCACGATCATAGGTGTATGTTTCGTTATTGCTGAAATCAAACTTGTTATTAAGTTGGGCTACTGCATATTTTAGGTGATCCGTATAGCGCTTTTGATAAACGTTAAAAATGTAGAAAGCGGCACTCAAATCACCGTCACGTAAATCATCGTCCATTTTAGTTCGATGTTGCTCAAAATCCTTAATATCACTTTGCAAAAAATAGGTTCTGTTGGCATCTAATGCTTTTAAATATCGATCGAAAACAACCGAAGAAAGTGAATCATTGAGGGCTACTTTTTTGTAGTGATAGTTTTCAATAAGAGTAACCAATTCTTTTGCAACGATTGATTGCTGAGCGTCTGGTTTTAAGTTGTTAGAGCCTTCTACAGTTGCAGTAACCCTTGGATCGGCTTTGCAGGCAAGTGTAGCAGCAATAAACAAAACCAGACATATTTTTTTTAACATTTCTTTGAACGATTTTAAATCCATTGGATATGATGAGCGCAAACTTTAAATTGATATCAAGTATAAACAAAAGGGAGACCGTAAAAGAAACCCGTCCTGTAACAACTTTATGCCAAATTTAATATTAATTATGTTGAGATTTTGTAAAAATATGTCCTCAAAACTATCCTATAGATAGTTTTGATTCATTTAAGACCTTTGTTGTCAGTCTTGAAATGTAGCAAGTGTTAACGAGTTATCATTGCAAATAGTATTCATTACCGGCTAAGTGTATAGATTTAAAGAAGTTTAAAAGTTTGGATATGTTATGAGAGTTGTAGACTTTCCCATTAGGATGTTCGCGAGGAACGATACATTTAATGTGTGATTTAACAAGACTGCTATGTAGTGATATTTCGTAGTTTTTACACGAAAACAGACACTTCTTCATCGAAGGAAGCCCAAACCATATGTGGATGAGAATCAAAATGAAACATTTCGCCTTTAGCAGAAATGCCGATCACGCCAGCAAAACCATCAAAATGTTTTAACTCTTCAAATGACTTTCCGATAGCATTTTCTAAAGAAAAACCATCTGTAACTCTGGTAACAATTTTTGCAGCTAATGCCCCGCTAACAATATCTTCACCTACTCCCGTACAGGAAATTGCGGCAGAGTTATTTGCATAATTACCCGCAACTGTTGCAGAATCGCTTACCCTGCAGGGGATTTCAAAACCTTTTCCTCCTGTAGAAGTAGCAACGGCTAGTTTACCATCTCTATCTAATGCAACTGCCCCAACCGTTCCTAAACGGATAGAATCATTTAATTTTTTCTCATATTCCCCGCGACGTTGAGGTGTTTCAGGATTATAATAATGGAATCCGTTTTGTCTGGCAAAATCCAAAGCGCCACTTCCGCTCAACACTTTATCATCCACACTCATTAGTTTAACCGCTACTTGGATGGGATTTTTTACATCTTTAATATTTATTACACCAGAAAATTTTTCGGTCACACCATCCATTAAGGATGCACTCATTCGGATTTTTCCATCACTTTGAATTTGTGATCCAAGTCCGGCATTAAAAAGGGCGCAATCTTCTAATAAACTAACGGTATAGACTACGCTTTCGAGTGCGGTATGATTATTTAGGTAAGCTGCACCTTTCGTAACAATGTCAACAAGGGCTTTTTGCTTAGCGATTTTTACTTCCTGATTGGTGTTAGATTCACTAAAAAAGCCCCCGTGAATAATGATTTTGGGATTCATATTTAATAATTTTATGCTAATGACGTTAACTTACACCGAGTAACACGGAATTTCACAGAGATCCAATGAGTTATTTACTGATGTTATATGGTGTCTTATTTTCGATTTCCAAATCATACTCAGTGCAACTCTGTGCCTTTTCTCTGTATAAAAACCCTTTCTAGAGATCCTTTTTTACTTTGATAAAAACACCTTCTTCAACTTTTACTGATTTATTGATTAGCATTTTATGATTGTATAAATCATATTGATCGAAAATTGACATCACGTGTACCCGTAAATCGGAAATGGAAACAGGTGAACCCATCTCTACGGCATAAATGCTCGTTTCACTAATATATCGGCCATCAACTAAGATTGTTAACCCCGAACCAATAGCTTCCATGCAGTTATTTTCGGTTATTAATAAACCAGCATCTTCCCCTAATCCAATTCCTAACATGCCAGGATTACTAGCTACAGCATAAAAAAGCCTGCCGATTCTTCCACGCTGAACAAAATGTGTATCTATAATTACGGAATCTAAAAAGCCCAGCCCTCCTGTAATTTGCACTTCACCTTTTATTAAAGCTTCGTTACTGCTTCCGCGATAAATCATATTGGTTGATGCCGCTGCCGCACCTGCAGAAGTTCCCGCAACTAAGAAATTCTCCTCCATATACCGGCGTTTGAGGATTTGCAGAAATGGAGTGCCACCAAAAATGGCGCTTAATCTCAATTGATCACCACCAGTGATCATGATGACATCAGCCTTGCTTATTCTGTCTAAGTAATCTGGCTTGCTTGCATCTTCACGTGATCGGATATCAATTACGTTTACATTTTCTACTTGAAGCTGCCTGAAAGATTTTAAATATTCGATTCCAACAATTTCGGGGATTTGAGAAGCGGTAGTAATTACTTCAACAACAGAGTCGGCGCCTTTTGCAGATTCAGTAATAATTCGTTTTAAAATTCCGCGTTCAAAAAACTTTAAGTAATGCGGATGGTTGATGTTTTCGTTAAAATTTAATGAACTTCCCAAATCTACCGCACCACCAATGATAACCAGCTTACCTTTGGGGACCATATGCTTAACTATTACTGTTTTCTATTTGCTCAAATATATATAAACACTACTATTAGTTTAAGGTTTAATTTTAAACTTTTCCACAAAGATGGAGTTTGAAGCACGCATTATTTGCATTTGTTATGCCATTACACAAAAAAATGGAGCTAATTTTGTTTCAAGTGAGAGCACTGTCTCTAAAAGAACTTTTTGCTTAAAAAACACACAAAACTTATGAAAATATTAGGAATTCAAGTTCTTAAGGGACCAAATATTTGGTCTATTCGCCGAAAAAAGCTTATTCAAATGCGTTTAGATTTAGAAGATTTGGAACAAAAGCCTACCAACTTAATTCCTGGCTTTAGAGAACGTATTCAACAATTGTTACCTACCTTGTATGATCACCGATGTTCTGAAGGGCATGCAGGAGGCTTTTTGGAACGCGTTACTGATGGCACCTGGATGGGGCACGTGATTGAGCATATCGCCTTAGAGCTTCAAACCCTGGCTGGCATGGAAACCGGATTTGGACGTACCCGCCAAACTAAAACCGAAGGTATTTACAATGTTGTTTTCGACTATATAGAAGAAAGCGTGGGTGTTTATGCTGCCGAAGCTGCGGTAAGAATTGCCGAAGCACTAATAGACGGGATAGAATATGAGCTCGAAAAAGACATCATGGCCATGAAAAAGATGCGTGACCGTGAACGTTTTGGCCCAAGTACAGCATCAATTGTTGATGAAGCAATTGCCCGTAAAATACCCTTTATTCGTTTAAACAGTAGTTCATTGGTGCAACTGGGATATGGTAAAAATCAAGTCCGTTTTCGTGCTACCATGACTGATAAAACCAGTAGCATTGCAGTTGATATAGCCGGAAATAAAGATGAAACTAAACGAATCCTTCAGGAGCAAGCCATACCAGTTGCCAAAGGTTTAACTATTTCTAGTTTAGAGGGATTGAAAGAAGTGATTCATAAAGTTGGCTTTCCTTTAGTATTTAAACCCTTAAATGGGAATCATGGTAAAGGCGCCACTATTAATGTTAAAACCGAAGCAGAAGCCGCTGAAGCTTTTGAATTCGCTCAAAAATACTCACATCGGGTAATTGTAGAACGGTTTATCACAGGATATGACTTCCGGGTGTTGGTGATTGATAATTGTGTAGTAGCCGCTGCACAAAGAGATCCTGCAAAGGTTATTGGTGATGGAATCCATACAATTCAGGAGTTGATTAATATTGAAAATGGGGATCCAAGGCGTGGTTATGGACATGAAAATGTATTAACAGAAATTACGATTGATCGAGATACCAGTGACTTGTTAGATAAAAAAGGCTACACATTGGAAAGCATTGCTCAAAAGGATGAGATCGTTTATTTAAAATCGACCGCAAACCTAAGTACAGGAGGTACTTCCCTGGATGTTACGGATATGGTGCATCCTCAAAATATTTTGATTTGTGAGCGAATAGCTCGTTTAATTGGTCTGGATATTTGCGGAATTGACATCATGGCCACAAACTTAACACAACCGCTTACCGAGAACGGTGGTGTTGTTTTGGAAGTTAATGCGGCTCCTGGTTTCCGCATGCATTTAGCTCCGGCAGAAGGTTTACCTAGAAACGTAGCAGCACCAGTTTTAGAAATGATGTATCCTCCCGGTAAATCATCTAGGATACCAATTATAGCTGTCACTGGAACAAATGGAAAAACAACAACCACCCGTTTAATAGCGCACATTGTTAAAAACAACGGTTTTAAAGTTGGTTTTACAACGTCAGATGGGGTGTATATTCAAAATTCTATGTTGTTGAAAGGCGATACAACTGGCCCAATTAGCGCTGAATTTGTATTAAAAGATCCAACGGTAGAGTTTGCAGTATTAGAAACTGCCAGGGGCGGGATTCTCCGCTCTGGTCTCGGCTTCAGTTTTTGTGACATCGCGGTAGTAACTAACATTCAGGAAGATCATTTGGGAATTGCCGACATCCATTCACTAGAAGATTTAGCCAAGGTAAAGAAAGTGGTGGTTGGCGCCGTTAAAAATGATGGCTGGGTAGTTTTAAATGCAGATAATCCGCATTGCGTAAAAATGGGAAAACAGGCACATTGTAATGTTGCTTATTTTTCAATGGATGAAAAAAGTACAGTAATTAGAAATCATTGCCGTAAAGGAGGGGTTGCTGCAATTTATGAAAATGGTTACCTAACTATTAAAAAGGGAGATTGGAAAATCAGGATCAATAAAGTGACCCATGTGCCCATAACGTTTAATGGTACGGTGAGTTTCATGATTGAAAATGCATTAGCTGCAAGTTTGGCCGCGTTTGTTTGGGGTTTCAAAACAGAAGATATTCGCCTTTCTTTGGAAACATTTATTCCATCTGCTGCACATACTCCAGGCCGTATGAATATTTTCGATTTTAAAGATTTCAAGATCATGGTGGATTTTGCCCATAATCCGGATGGATTAAAAGGCATTAGAGATTTTTTAAATACACTGGATGCGCAACATCACACCGGAATAATTTCTGGTACTGGTGATAGAAGGGATGATGATTTACGAGAAATCGGCCGGATTTCTGCCACTATGTTTGATGATGTAATTATATGTCAGGAAAAATATTTAAGAGGGAGATCAAGAGAAAATATTACCGATCTAATACTTGAAGGTTTAAAAGAAGTAAAGCCAGACATTCCCTATATCATTAATCATAATGGCAAAGAAGCGTTAGATGTAGCTTTCAAGAAGGCTACTCCGGGTTCTTTCATAACTGCAATTGGAGATACAGTAGATGATGCAGTAAAATTGGTTCAAGCGTATCAATACAAAGAGATAGGAATTTAATATGTTTTACCCAATAGGAGATGATCAGGTACGGAACGGTTATAAGCCCATATTTACTTATTTGTTAATAATCACCAATGTTTTGCTTTTTTTCTACCAGCTTACTTTGAATGATGAGCAGTTAAGCTATTGGTTCAATGAGTTCGGTGCAACGCCAGCCCTGGTTCTGCATGGTCAAAACGTAAAAAGTCTAGTCACCGGCATGTTTTTGCATGGTGGCTGGATGCATCTTATCGGCAACATGCTTTTTCTATGGGTATTTGCAGATAATATCGAAGCAATTATAGGTACCAAAAGATTCATATTGTTCTATTTCGCGGGTGGCGTATTCGCTGCTTTAGTTCATTGTTTAATCAATCGCTATAGCGGTGTTCCTTGCATTGGTGCCTCAGGAGCCATTTCCGCCGCATTGGGGGCGTATTTGGTGATGTTTCCGGGATCAAAAATCAAGATGCTGGTATTTATTTGGGTCTTCCGAATTTCCGCATTCTTCTTTTTAGGCTTTTGGATCATTCAGCAAGTTCTGGCCGGTTATCGCACGTTCGATCCTATACTGGTAGATGATGGTATAGGCTACTGGGCTCATATAGGAGGTTTTGCTTATGGATTTATAGCAGGATTTACATTCAGAAAAAGTATACAAAAATATCACACCTAATATGGCCACATTACCTCCATTAGCAGAACGGATGCGCCCAACAACTCTCAACGACTATGTAGGGCAACAACATTTAGTAGGCGAAGGTGCTATTTTGCGCAAAGCGATACAAAGCGGAAATTTGCCGTCGTTGATTTTGTGGGGACCTCCTGGAGTTGGAAAAACAACCTTGGCTTACATTATATCAAATCAACTAAATCGGCCATTTTTTAGTTTAAGTGCCATAAATTCGGGTGTTAAAGATATTCGTGAAGTAATAGAAAAAGCTGCGGTCCTAAAGAGTTTGAATGAAAATCTTCCTGTATTATTTATTGATGAAATTCACCGGTTTTCCAAATCTCAACAAGATTCTTTGCTTGGTGCCGTTGAGCGGGGTTTGGTAACGTTGATTGGTGCAACAACCGAAAACCCATCTTTCGAAGTAATTTCGGCTTTGCTATCGCGATGCCAGGTTTATATTTTAAAATCTTTAAGTGAAGACGAACTGGTAGATCTTTTAAATAAAGCTATTTCTGAAGATAAGTATTTAACTAAATTAAAAATCCAAATAAAAGAACACGAAGCTTTACTTCGCCTTAGTGGAGGAGATGCCCGCAAGCTTTTAAATGTATTAGATTTAGTTGTAAACGCTGTCGATAAGCCTGAAGTCATTTTAACTAACGAGCTGGTGCTACAACATGTTCAGCAGAATATGGCTATTTACGATAAGGCCGGAGAACAGCATTACGATATAATTTCTGCGTTTATTAAGTCCATCCGTGGCAGCGACCCAAATGCTGCCGTTTATTGGCTTGCCCGAATGATCGCAGGCGGTGAGGATCCATCTTTTATCGCCAGAAGATTATTGATTTTAGCATCCGAAGATATTGGGAACGCTAATCCCAATGCCTTACTACTTGCTAATACATGTTTCCAGGCGGTAAATGTAATTGGTTGGCCCGAAAGTCGCATCATTTTATCTCAAACCGTTACTTATTTAGCATCCTCTCCAAAAAGTAATGCCAGTTATGAGGCAATTGGTAAAGCTCAAGAGCTGGTTGCTCGTACGGGCGATCAATCTGTTCCTTTGCATTTAAGAAATGCCCCAACAAAACTGATGAAGAATATTGGCTACGGCAAAGAATATCAGTATTCTCATAGCTATGAAGGAAACTTCTCAACGCAAGAATTTTTTCCGGATACTTTGAGTGGAACATTGTTATACGATCCAGGCAAGAATGATGCAGAAGAAAAGCTTCGTTCCCGATTAAAATCCCTTTGGAAAGAGAAGTATAAATATTGAATTCTTCCCACGCTAAGGTTATTTAAACCTGTTCTATTATAAAATATTGAACAGAAGATGATTTTGGGCGTTCGGGCGGGCTTTTCGTTCCAATCTTTTTGCGAAGGGTGCAAAAAGGATTTTCACTGCAATCCCTAACGCAAACCTAGCGAGTTCAATAAACAAGTTCAATAAAAATTTTTACTAGTCCTGATCACTATCAAATCAGTAACTTAAACCTGATTTAGTTTTATAATTTGTCTACTCTCATTTCATGACAATCACTTTCCTTCAGCACCAGTGGAAATCTTTCTGGCGCTCAAAAAATACAAGTAAAAACATCGCTATACGCATTATGATGGCTGTTTTCATTTTGTATTTTTTCATTAATATGCTGGTGTTGTCATTTTTTCTTGATGATATTTTAAAAAAGAGTTTTCCGTCGGCCAATGTTATAAGTACATTCAATAGCTTTCTTTTATATTATTTTTTGGTTGATCTTTTTAATCGCTTTCAATTGCAGGAATTACCAACATTAAGCGTAAAGCCCTACCTGAATTTACCAATAAGACGCAATCAAATAGTTAATTATTTGTCGTTTGTTTCTTTAGGAACGCTATTTAATCTAGCTCCCTTTATATTAACGCTCCCTTTTTTAATGAAAGTAGTATCCCGACAACAAGGTTCTCCGGCAGTTGCAGGGATGTTAACTGCTATCTTAGGGCTAACTGTTTTAAATCATTTTTTTAGTTTATGGCTCAAAAGGAAAGTTAATCTAAACGCCTGGTGGATGCTTGGCTTCTTAGGTACCTTAGCAATAATAGCCTGTTTAGATTATTATTTTAAGATCATCTCTATTTCAACTTTTTCCGCCAACCTGTTTTATTTAATTACCCAAAATCCCACTTATTCTTTAATAGTATTAACTCTTGGATTAGCTATGTTTTTCATCAATCACGCCTATCTAAAAACAAATTTATACCTCGATGAACTGCATGCTGCAACCGAAGCAAAGAAATCAAGCACTGAAATTCCTTTTTTAAGTCGCTTTGGCAATCTGGGTGACTTGGTAGCCAACGAGCTTAAGCTAATATTCCGGAACAAGCGGCCTAAATCGGCTCTAATAATGAGCTTTTTGTTCATGTTTTATGGGTTCATGTTTTACCGGAATCCTGAATTTGCCAGTGGACATTCTGCTCCTATATTTTGCGGGATGTTCATGACCGGAATTTTTATTATAAACTATGGGCAATTTTTGTTTAGCTGGCAAAGTGCCCATTTTGATGGGATTTTAGCTCATAAAATGGATGTAAGAAGCTTTTTTAGAGCAAAGTTTTTATTGTTTGCTTTATTCTCTTCTGTAGCTTTCCTGTTAACCATTCCGTACGTTTATTTTGGTGTCAAGATCTTGGTAACACAATTCATCATGTACCTCTGGAATTTAGGAGTGAATACACTGATTGTATTATACTTTGCGAATAAAAATTATAAACGTATCGATTTAACCAAAAGTTCGTCGTTTAACTGGGAAGGTGTTGGTGCAACGCAGTGGCTGCTATCTATTCCTTTATTAGTTAGCCCTTTTATATTATACCTTCCGTTTATGTGGTTAGGATATCCACAATTGGGGTTGGGTTTAATTGCACTTACTGCAGTGGTCTTTATTGTGACAAGGGAATACTGGATTAGTAAACTTGTTGAAACGTTCAATAAAAACAAGTATAAAATTGCTGAAGGTTTTAGAAATAAATAAGATGATAGAAATTCAAAATCTAAAAAAAATCTATGCAGGTGTTACAGTTGTAAATATTCCACAATTAAGCATTAGTAAAGGTGAAATGGTTGGTTTGGTTGGAAATAATGGTGCAGGAAAAACTACACTTTTCCGGCTGATGCTAGATTTAATCAGACCTGATACAGGCGCAGTTTTATCAAAACAGAAAAATGTTGCTCAAAATGATCAGTGGAAAGATTATTCGGCTTCCTATCTGGATGAAGGATTTCTGATTGATTACCTCACTCCTGAAGAGTATTTTTATTTCATTGGAGGGCTGTACAACCAAAGTAAAGCACACGTAGACTCACTATTAGTTGATTATACAGATTTCTTTAATGGTGAGATATTAAATCGAGGCAAATACATTCGTGATTTATCAAAAGGAAACCAATGTAAGGTTGGGGTGGTTGCTTGTATGATTCAAACTCCAGAAATTTTATTGCTCGACGAACCGTTTGCGAATATAGACCCAAGCACCCAAATTCGTTTGAAGAACATGCTACGAGAGGTAAATCAGCAAAGAAATACAACAACTATTGTTTCCAGTCACGATTTAAATCATGTTACAGACGTGTGTGAACGGATACTTTTAATGGAAAAAGGTGTAATCATTAAAGATATCCAAACAGACAAAAACACGCTTGAAGAGCTGGAGGAGTACTTCTCTGTTTTGAATTAATAAGGACACTTATATGATTCAGAAAACAACCGAAAAAGTTTGTGTGACTTGCTAGGTTTTGCGTTAGGGATTAAAGTGAAAATCCTTTTTGCCTTTCTCCAAGGCGAAAAGATTGGAACGGAAAGCCCGCCCGAACGCCCAAATATTAATTTTTGAAAATTGCAATCCACCCTAGTTGATAGATTATCTGTAACACAAAAACTTTTTGTTATGGTATGTGTTTTGCGGCGTGTGCATGCATCTATCTCAAATTTTTGTATTATGGAAAATTCAAATAAAGAATTGGTAAAACACTTAAACCATCTGGTTACGATATGTAAAGATGGAGTGTATGGATATCAAAATGCAGCCGAGGATGCGGATTCAGAAGCGTTAAAAGCAATGTTCATGGAATACAGCAATCAACGAGAAACGGCGATAAGCCAGTTAAATCGTGAGATTAGGAAGTTAGGCGGTAGTACTGATGAAGGTGGAGGGCCATTAGGTGCGATGCATCGGGCGTGGATGGATTTGAAAGCAGCGCTCTCTACTAAAGATAATAAAGCGGTTTTAGGGGCTTGCCTTACAGGAGAAAGAGCGGCAATTAACGCCTACAATGATGTTCTGGCCGAGAATTACTTACCTATAGAATTACGGTCTCTCTTAGCTGAGCAACGTTTGGATATTCAGGATGCGTTGTACCAGATAGAAACCTTGCATCAAACAATTGAATCATAGATCATCAATAATTTTTAATCAAAAAACCCCATCATGAATTACATGACGGGGTTTTTTGATTTCGCATGCTTTTAAACAAGTAATCTAACTGGTTCTTCTAACAATGCTTTTAATGTTTGTAAGAATGCTGCACCTGTTGCACCATCAACAACTCTATGATCACAACTCAAAGTTACTTTCATTACATTGCCAGGAACAACAGCGCCGTTTTTAACAACAGGGACTTGTGAAATTCCTCCAATAGCTAAAATACAGGCATCGGGCGGGTTAATGATAGCAGTGAACTCATCCAAGCCAAACATACCCAAATTAGAAATAGTAAACGTTGACCCTTCCCAATCTGCAGGTTGTAATTTTTTAGCTTTAGCACGTTGTGCAAAATCTTTTACTTCCGCAGAGATGTGCGAAAGGGATTTTCCATCTGCAAAACGAACAACCGGAACTAATAATCCATCTTCTACAGCTACAGCTACACCAATGTTAACATGCTCGTTGTAACGGATTTTATCGCCTAACCAAGATGAATTAACGTTTGGATGTTGTTTCAATGCAATGGCAGTCGCTTTTAAAACTAAATCATTGAATGAAATTTTTACCGGAGCAAATTCATTGATTTTCGTTCTTGCCTGGATGGCACTATCCATATCAATAGACATAGTTAGGTAGAAATGTGGAGAAGTAAACAAGCTTTCCGCTAAGCGTTTTGCAATTACTTTCCGCATTTGAGTTACTGGTTTTTCAGTAAACTTCTCAACACCAATATATTGTGGTATGGCTGGAGCTGCTTTAGCTTCTGCAGGTTTAGCTGCTGCGGCTTCTGTTATTGCTGCCGTAGATGGTGTAAAGCCTTCAATATCTTTCTTTACAATACGGCCACCTTCAGCACTACCTTTTACTTGGCTAATATCAATTCCTTTATCTTTTGCAATTTTTCTGGCAAGTGGGGAAGCTTTAACACGTGAATCAGAATCACTAACCACTTCTTGTTTTGCGTCTTCTTTTACCGGTGCCGAAGCTGCGGTATCAGCACTTGCTGCTGGAGCACTTGCTTTTTTGCCAGAAGCAGGTTTAAGTAACGGAGTTACATCGGTACCTTCTTTCCCTACTATTGCTATAATGTCATTTACTTTAGCAGCCTGCCCTTTTTCTACACCAATGTATAGTAAAGTGCCTTCTGCATAAGCAGTAACTTCCATAGTAGCTTTGTCTGTTTCAACATCCGCTAATGTATCGTCACTTTTAACTTTATCACCTATTTTTTTATGCCATTCAGCAATAACACCTTCAGTCATTGTATCGCTTAATAAAGGCATACGGATAACTGTGGCACCTATTGATTCCGGATCGATAGAAGATCCTTCTTCTGTTGAATCGTTTGACTCTTCTTTTTCTGTTGTATCTGCAGCTTCCTTCTCGCCTTTAACTGCTTCCGGAGGAGTTTCTGAACCTTCTAAAAGAGATTTATAATCTTCACCTTCTTTACCAACAACTGCGATAATAGCGTCTACAGGTACAGCTTGTCCTTCTTGAGCGCCGATGTAAAGTAAAGTACCTTCTTGGTAACATTCAAAATCCATGGTCGCCTTATCCGTTTCTACTTCCGCAACCAATTCTCCTGAGCTTACTTTATCACCTACTTTTTTATGCCATTTAGCGATAACCCCTTCGGTCATGGTATCGCTCATTTTGGGCATACGAACTACTTCAGCCATGTTTTATAATTATTAGATGTAATGTAATTAGTCGCGGATATATGGATAGTTATTCTGAATATAAACATCGTTATATAGTTCAGATGGATCCGGATAAGGAGACTCTTCTGCAAACTTTACAGATTCATCTACCGTGATTTTGATTTTTTGGGCAATTTCTTCAAACCATGCTTCGTCAGCATATTTGTTCTCTACAATCGCCTTTTTAATTATTTCAATAGGATCTTTTCCTTTGTACTCCTCTACTTCTTCTTTTGTACGGTATTTAGCTGGGTCAGACATAGAGTGACCTTTATACCGATAGGTACGCATTTCAAGGAAAGTTGGTCCTTCGCCGTTACGGGCACGTTGAACAGCTTCGTCCATTGCATTGTGTACAGCAACCGGATCCATACCATCAACCGGAGCACATGGCATATCGAAACCTAAACCTATCTTATATATATCAACCATGTTGGTTGTACGGGCAACTGAAGTTCCCATTGCATAGCCATTGTTTTCGCAAACAAACACTACCGGCAATTTCCACAACATAGCCATGTTGAATGTTTCATTTAAAGCACCCTGTCTTACTGCACCGTCGCCCATGTAGCAAACGTTCACATTTTGGGTTCCTTTATATTTTTCTGCAAATGCTACACCTGCTCCTAACGGGATTTGCCCTCCAACTATACCATGCCCTCCAAAAAATTTATGTTCTTTACTGAACATGTGCATGGAGCCGCCCTTACCTTTTGAGCAACCGGTGGCTTTTCCATATAATTCGGCCATGATTTCATTGGCACTCATTCCTCTTGCTAATGCATGTGCATGATCCCGATAGGCGGTTATCATAGAATCTTCAGGGCCTAACACAGACATGGCACCAGCTAAAACTGCTTCTTGTCCAATATATAGGTGGCAAAATCCTCTGATTTTTTGTTGACCGTATAGTTGTCCTGCTTTTTCTTCGAATTTTCTCATCAAAAGCATTGATTCATACCATTGCAGATAGGTATCCTTGGTTATTTCTACTGAACTCATTCGTATAGTCTCAATTAAGGTTGACAAATCTAAGTATATCTTAATGAAAAAAGAATATGATAAACGATTTGTTAAATTGATTTAGCACTTTTTTAGAGTTAAAAAGAGTTAAAACAATTTTTAAAGTTAGGAATAGATTAAAAAATTCTGTTAGTTTTGAAACAATCTGAAATAAATTCAAGTAAAAGACGTTTGAGGTTTTACTATTTTACTACTAAAAAGAGTTAAAAGAATGGGAAAAAAACTAATAGCAGCGATGCTGCTTGTGATTACTATTGTGTCATCCCAGGCACAAACATCAAAACAGAGCCCTGTACCTTCTGAAAAAACAGAAGATCCTGATAACTTAGCAACCGAGTATTTTTCCCAAATAATGGGTGTTGCCTTGTCTGCAACATCTAATCTAAAACTGTACCAATTTATTTATGATTGGATTGGCACTCCGTACCGTTTCGGTGGCGAATCCAAAAATGGCATTGACTGCTCTGCCTTTACAAAGGCGGCTTATGAGAAAGTTTTTAATGTTGTGATCGGTCGTAATTCTAGAAATATCTTCACCATGGTTAATCCAATCATGAAAGACGACCTTCAACAAGGTGATTTAGTATTTTTCAAGATTAAAAGTAAAACGATTTCACATATTGGTATTTATATTGGAGATAACAAATTTGCGCATGCATCTAACAAAGGTGTTGCAATTAGCAATTTGAATGAACCTTATTATCAACGATATTTTTACAAAGGTGGAAGATTATTTGAATCAATTAAAGATCAATTAGAAGATAACTAAAAACAGAAGATCTGAAAACGAGATTATTGTATGTTTTTGCAGAATATAGTTTTAAACAGAAAAGCCTGAACTTTAAATAGTTCAGGCTTTTCTGTTTATTGATAAGTAATTAGGGATGTTAAATAAAAAGATTTATTTAGCGTTGTCTTGTGTTCCTTTAACCAAGCCTATACCAGTAAAGAAAAATATGACACCTAATACTGCAAATACTATTAATTGCTTGGCACCTTCTGAGTTCTGAATAAAACCAAAAGCGGCATAAATTAGTCCAATAATCCCAAGGATAGTTAATACGGTTCCGAAAGTTCGCTTTACATTCATATTTAGTTATTTACCGGTTTATTGCAAATAACCTGCCATTGTAAAAGCTGGTATTAAAACTATATTTTCAATCTTTTGAATTAACGCCTTTTCGTGTCATTTCCCGTACCTGCTTAACCAATTTTATTTTGAGGTAAACAAATATGGCAACCGAACATATTCCAGCCGCAGTATACCCGTATTGCTGATTTTTAACAGACCATACAATAATGAATGCAAGGATAATGATGGCAATGTTTAAAAAAATATTGAATGCTATTTTCTTAATCATTTTAGTAAACCTGCATATCAGAATCATACTCGGCGGCCCAAGCTAAAATGCCGCCTTTTAAATTGTATAGATTATCATAACCAAATTGCTGTTCCAATTGGTTTACAGCAGCAGCACTTCGTGCTCCGCTTCTGCATTGAATGATAACGGGTTTATCTCTTGCTACCTTTGAAGCTTCGATTACGATGCCAGCTAATGGAATATTCTCGCCACCCAGGTTAGATACTTCATATTCAAATGGCTCACGTACATCTATAAGTTGAAACTCTTCGTTATTATCAATTTTGCTTTTAAGTTGTTCAACGGTTACTTCTTTCATGGCTTATTTATTATAGGCTCAAAGTTACTATTTCTAATAAACTTATGGCATAATTTGCTTTTGCGATCGTCTTTTTAAACAAAAGATGACCAAACTGGTTTATAATAACTAAACAAATACATATTCATCTTGTGTTGGTTTTATTAAAGTTTATATCGATTTTTGACATTGGATGAAGAAGATTACAGATTTTTTTTGGTTTTGTTCAGGGGCGCATGTGGATACGCTGAGAAAATACCCAACAGAGCATAATAAATTTTTCGGTATTGGTGCCACTATATTTTTTACTGCACTTTTTGCTACCTTATCTGGGGGATACGCCATGTACTTTGTTTTTTCTGGAAGTGCCGGGGCGATAATTTTTGCCATATTGTTTGGTATTATATGGGGGCTCGCCATATTTAATATGGACCGCTACATTGTGTCGAGCATTAGCAAAACGGGAACTACCAATTTGCAGATTATGCAAGCCACCCCTCGTATTCTGCTTGCTATTATGATTGGATTGGTGATTTCAAGACCTCTTGAATTAAAAATATTTGACAAGGAGATTCGTCAGAAATTAAAAACCAGTTACCTGAATGGGCAGCGATCTAAAGTGGATACCTTAAATAAAATTTTCACCAAAAAGTATAACCTGGAACTTACAAAAACAGGTGAACTTAAGGCTGAAAAAGATTCATTGGAGAAGGATATTAAAAAGTCAAGATATATACTTAATCAGGAAGTTTTTGGAGATAAAACCAATCAAACCTCCGGCATTAATGGATACGGTACCTACGCCAAACAAAAAGAGTCATTAGTGCTTGAAAAAGAGAAGCGGCTAGAGCAGGTTCGAACGGACCTGGCTAACATGGAGACGTTTTTTAATAGACGGAAAGATTTAGACGGCTTGAGTAGTGAACGCATGTTTAGCGGAAAGCAGTTAGACAGTTTGTCGAATGTTGCTGGCTTTGCAGATAGAAACTGGGCGTTAGGTCAATTGTCTTTTAAAGAAGACGGAACGCGTGATTTGGATAATTATCTGGCAATATCTTTTATTGGTTTTTTGTTCATCCTTTTTGAATGCTTGCCTGTTTTTGTAAAACTGATGAGCAATAAGGGACCATATGACATTGCCTTGGCTAACAGGGAAGACTCATCGGTTTACCAATCTTATAAAGGCAAAGATTATGCTATTTCTGTAACTGATGGCATTCAAGAAACCCGGGTAGATACTGAAATAGATAAACAAAAGCATATTATAAAACGTAGCTCGGCTCGTGATATTGAAAAATACAATTGGGATTAATGATGCGAATGGATGTGTAGTTCAAACTTCTTTTTTATTCCCTCTAAGCAAATACTGTTTGTCATCAAGTAAAACCCTCATACAATACTGTTTTAGTGGCAAACGGCTTAGCATTAATATACGATTTTTGCGTGAGGGATTGAAATGAAAAGCCCACAGCCCTGATTTTTATCAGGGCGAGGACTTGTAATGAAAAGCCCGACCTTTGGACACGCCCACCATATTCTTTATTGGATCACATTACCCTTATGACGAAACACCTTTTATTTTTTGCGGCTTTATTTATTTCATTAAATACGTTAGCGCAAGGAGTTGTTAAATATGCTATTTCTTTCCCTAATGCCATCCATCATGAGGCAGAAGTAGCCATTACTTTACCTGCTAGCAATAAGGACATTTTAATCCGAATGAGCCGCTCGTCGCCAGGAAGATATGCGACACATGAATTCGGAAAAAACGTTTATAATGTGAAAGCTTTTGGCCCAAAAGGAAAACCTGTAAAAATTAGACAAATTGATGGGGATATTTATTCCATTAACACACCAAAAGGAGTGACCAAAGTCATGTATACCATTTTCGGCGATTGGGTTGACGGCACTTACCTGGGAATTGACGAAACTCACGCCCATATGAATATGCCAGCAACATTTATGTGGGTGGAAAGGTTACAGAATTTGCCAATTGAAATCACCTTTAATGATTTGGAAAGATATAAATGGCGGGTGGGAACCCAATTAAAGCCTACCAACAAAAGCGGGGTGTTTACAGCCCCAAATCTGCAATACTTTATGGATAGCCCGACCGAATTGTCGGATTATAAAACCGTTGTTTGGACAGATACGAACACAGATAAAAAGCAGCAAAAAATTAGGTTGGTGATGCATTCGACGGATGATCAGGAAGTTACTACTAACTTTTCGAAAATGATTGAACACACAGTTCAAGAAGCTAAAATGGTTTTTGGGGAATTGCCAACGTTTGATAATGGCACCTATACCTTTTTGCACGATGTTAACTCAGAAAATGACGGAGATGGTATGGAACACCGAAATTCTACCTGTATTACGGATGATGTTGAGAAGATTGCTGGGAATGAAAGTGCACTGATAGGAACAGTTTCTCATGAGTTTTTCCACTCCTGGAATGTGGAACGAATTCGTCCGGAATCGTTAGAGCCTTTCAAGTTTGATCATGCTAATATGAGTAGTGAATTGTGGCTAGCTGAAGGCTTTACGCAATATTATGGCGAGCTGATATTGAAAAGAGCAGGATATAGAACTGATCAGGAATATTACAAGACTCTCGGGACGTTATTGAATTCTGTTTTAAATTCCCCAGGAGCTAACAAGTATTCCCCAGAACAAATCAGTAGGATGGCAGTTTTTACCGATGCTGGAGTTGCTATTGATCGTAACAACTTCCCGAACATTTTCAGTAGTTATTACTATTATGGAGCTGTTACCGCTTTAGCACTAGATTTAAGCTTACGTGCTGACTTTAACAAAACGTTGGATGATTATATGCGTGTTTTGTGGAAAAACCATGGTAAAACGGAAGTTCCATATACCATCCCTGATCTACAAAAAGGCCTGGCAAGTATTACAAACGAAAGCTTTGCCGCTAACTTTTTTATGAAATATATTTATGGCAGCGAAAAAAACAATTATGAAGCTCTTTTAGCGCAAGCGGGCTTATCATTGCAGAAATCGATGCCTGGTAGCGCTTCCCTTGGAACGTTGAAACTAACTTTACAAGACAATAAGGTAAGAGTAATTTCAAACACCGTTGAAGGGAGTTCGGCTTATGAAGCGGGTTTAGAGAATGGTGATTACTTATTGAAGATTGGTGATCAGGATGTAAAATCAGTTACAGACGTAAACACTGTTACATCCAACTACAAGCCCGGAGATGAAGTAACATTGGTATACGAGCATCGCGGGAACATAAAAAACGTTAAAATAAAGCTCAGAGAAAATAATCAACTTGAAGTGGTAACTGTAACAGGCTCAAGCGCAACGCAAAACCAATTCCGCGATAAATGGCTGAGCTCTAAAATTAAATAATCTCTTCTCTTGCTAATTAAATCATCACTCGAATGAAAATTTTTCGTATTTCTATTATCGTTCTTTTCCTTGTTTCATGTGCTTCAAAAAAACAAAATCTTGTAGTTGATAATGATGTAAGTAGGATAATAAGCACACTTTCAGCAGACGATATGGAGGGACGATCTGCTTTCACGAACGGAATAAATAAAGCGGCTTTTTTTATTGAAGATGAATTTAAAAAAATAGGTTTACAACCCTTAACAGGTGAAAATGGGTTTAGACAACAGTTTAATATGCGGATGTTGAAACCTGTATCCAGCCAAATTATCCTCAATAATAAGGTAATTGATGCCGAGGATATTTTCATTATATCGGATAAACAGGATGTTTCTTTTACTAATACTTCTGAGGTAGAGGTGCTTCGAATAGAAAAGGGTGAGCGTGTATTTAAGCAGTATCAAGCTATTTTGCAAAGAGAAAAGCCTGTGCTGGTTTTAGTTGATGAGGCTCATTCGGATGCGTTCAAACGATTGAGAGAAAGAAGTTTGCAAAATAAATTCATTGACCCTACGGATGATCAAAAAACATCAGCGGTATTTATTCTTGGAAACCAGGTTCCAAAAACATTTTCAGTAACCTTTAAAAATCAACTTCAAGATGTTCCGCTCTATAATATTGCAGGCATTATTCCGGGAAAAACAAAAGCGAAAGAACTGGTTATTTTTTCAGCGCACTATGATCATTTGGGCCTGATTGAGCCAATCGCCGGAGATTCAATTGCAAATGGTGCAGATGACGATGCATCGGGAATAACAGCAGTAATATCCTTAGCCAAGCATTATAAAAAACTCGGTAATAACGAGCGGACCTTGGTTTTTGTGGCTTTCACCGCCGAAGAACTTGGTGGCTTCGGTTCTCAACACTTCTCATCCAAATTAAGTCCGGATGATATAGTTGCGATGTTTAATATTGAAATGATTGGTAAGGATTCAAAATTTGGTAAAAATTCAGCTTTTATAACTGGCTATGAAAAATCTGATTTTGGAAAGATCTTGCAAAAAAACCTGACTGGTTCTATATTCAAGTTTTATGCAGATCCGTACCCGGAACAAAACCTGTTTTACAGAAGCGATAATGCCACTTTAGCTGCTCTGGGTGTTCCTGCTCACACTATTTCTACCGATCAGATTGACAAAGACAAGTTTTACCATACGGTAGATGATGAATTGAGCACACTTGATGTACAGAATATAATAGCAACCATTCATGCAATTGCCTTAAGTTCAAGAAGCATTGTTGATGGTACCGATACTCCTACGCGATTAACGCCTCTTAAGGAGTAATTAACGTAGTTAGTTAAATTGGTAGATGGGCATGAACTTACTTAGCTACTGTTCGATTGGCATCCTTAAAACAAAATCATTTAAGATGAAGCCATAATATGGGATGTCGACCTTTTTGAATATTTCAAATCCGATGGCCTTATAAAATCCAAGAGCAGGGTTGTTTCTATTTACATTAAGCTCCAAGATTGCAGCAGCATTTTTTTTGCTTAATTCGATGACATGTTGTATCAACTTTTTGCCTGTTCCTTTACCTTGTTCGGATGGGAGGATATAGAGTTTGTGGAGCTTACAAATTCGTTCATTCAAATCAATTGAATATCCTGCAAAAGCGACAACAGTGTCATCTCTTTTGGCTAATAGAAAGGTCATGCCGTCATTCATTTGTTCATCCAATGCAGCCTCAGAATAACTTTTTTCTAGCATAAAGCTAATTTGATCTTTTGAAAGAATAGGTTCATAGGTGGGCCACCAAATTTGGTTAGCTAGCTGATGAATTGTTAAGATATCCGATTTGTTTGCCTCTTTAATAATCATATCAATTACTGAAGTTTATAAAAATTAATTTGTGTTTTAAATAAATTTATTTAAAGAAATTGATCATTAGTGGGATATAATGAAAAATTAATACAACTTTGGAATATTAAACCAACTACACAAGCGTTTGTATAGTTAATTACCAGAATGACCGTATGTTTAAAAGATTGATACTCTCAAGTACATTGTTGTTAGCCGTTAATTTAGGATACTCACAAATATTTAATAAAGGTTTTTCTGCAGGGCTTAATGTTGGGGTTACTCAGCCATTCGCCGACACTTATGACTCAGATTTAACGATTAACTTTGGCTTAGGGGTACAATATCATCTAACATCATATACTTTTGTTAGTGCAGATTTTGTAAAGAGTACCCTGGAAAGAGAAAACCTGGATCGCTATTATAGGAGATATCGAAACAGTTTTACTGATTTAACATTAACAGCCAATATGAGTTTGGGGCAAGTTCTAGCTCCGATGATTGGGCCAAAGCTATTTATTAACAACATTTACATAGGAGCAGGTGTAGGCGTAATAAATAGCAATGTAACTCAGCCTAATTCTGAAACTACCGATCAATATGGAGGTAAGCGCTATAAAGGATCTGATTTAATCATTCCAATCAATCTTGGATATGACTTCAAATTAGCTAAAAAAGGTAAGATCGTTGGAAATGTCAACTATCAATATGATTACTCAACTTCCGACGCTTTAGACGGCTATGATGTCCCTTTCAGTAAAAGTAGCGATGTATATTACAAGGTTACAGTAGGAATTAAATACCTGTTCGGAAAACCAGGAGGTAGCAATAACAGTCTGGATTGTTATTACTAACTCAAAAATGATTTAGCTAACTAATAATTTATACCCCCGGCCATGAACATTAATGATTTCAACGCCTGAATCTTCTTTTAGATACTTACGAAGCTTACTTAAAAAAACATCCATACTTCGGCCATTAAAATAGTTGTCGTCATGCCAGATGCTAATTAATGCTTCTTCCCGGGTTAAAACCTCGTTCTTTTTTAGGCAAAGCAATCTCAACAATTCCGCCTCTTTAGTAGATACTTTTTGTTGCCGTTTACCGTCTGTGATTAATTGAGCGGTATAATCAAACAGGTATTTACCAACTTTAAACTTCGTTTGTTGTTCATCAGCTCTTTTATCCGAATCAGATACACGTTTTAGTAATGCTTGAATACGTAGAAGAAGTTCTTCAATCCGGAAGGGTTTTGTGATGTAATCATCGCCACCCAAGTTAAAGGCCTCAGTTTTATCTTCCATCATTGCCTTTGCTGTAGCAAAGATGATCGGGATGTTGATGTTAACTTTACGGATTTCCTTAGCGAGCGTAAAGCCGTCCTTTTTAGGCATCATTACATCGAGGATACAGATATCGTATTGGCCTTTAGTAAAAGCTTTTAGACCCTCTTCGCCATCTTTACACAAAGTAACATCAAACTTTCCCTTTAACTGAAGGTAGTCTTGCAATAACATCCCTAAATTGGGATCGTCTTCAACCAATAAAATTTTCTTCATATCCTTTTTTAATATTTGGCAATTTAAAATTTGAGAGGCAGTTTTAATTGGCAGATTTTGCTAAAGGCAAAACTATTTCAAACTCTGAACCTTTATCTTGTTCACTTTTTACGCTAATGGAGCCGTTTAAACGCTTAATGATATTATGTACGTAGCTTAATCCTAATCCGAAGCCTTTCACGTCATGAAGATTCCCGGTAGGTATTCTATAAAACTGATCAAATATCTTCGCTTGCTGATCTCTGTTCATCCCTATTCCTTTGTCAGCTACTTTAATAATCAGCTTGTTGCCAACGTTAGCCGTGCTGATACATATTTCAGGATCATCCTTGCTGTATTTATTCGCGTTATCTATCAAGTTGAAAATCACATTCGAGAGGTGCAGTTCGTCACCAAGAATGATTGCTTTTGTGGCATTTAGAGATAAGTTTACGGTAGCGTTTCTTTTTTGTAATTGAAGCGCCATGCTATCAATTATGGCAGCAAGCAGATCATTTACATCCACCTCTTTGTGTTCTAGCTTCAAATCACCTTTATCTATTTTGGCGATGTTCAAAACACGTTCTATGTGGTTGCCCAATCTTATGTTTTCATCATAGATTATCCCCGCAAGGCGATGGATCCTGCTTTTATCTGCTGTTAACTCTGGATCTTTTAACGCCTCACTCGCAATCATGATGGTCGCCACCGGAGTTTTAAACTCATGCGTCATGTTGTTTATGAAATCAGTTTTCATTTCTGACAGTTTTTTCTGGCGAAGTATTATGAAAATGGTATAACCAAAGCAGCAAATCAAGATAATAAGTAAAGCAGCAGAAGAAGGCAATAGCACGCTGATATTACTCATCAGCATACTGTTTTTGTTAGGAAAATTAACTGTAAGTTTTCCTAATTCGCCGATCATTTCTTTTGGAAATAAGGCAGTGGTGTATGAATTTTCAGGTTGAAGCTTATTGTTTTTGTCAGAAACACTATAAAAGATCACCGAGTCTTCATTTGCAAGGCTTATTTGATAATTATAAGGGATATGGATGCCTCGATTTGTTAACTCGAACTTTAGCAATGTATCCAGAAGCTTTGCATTGATGCGTTTTTTTAGTGGAAGGTTGATCTGTTCATATTCTTTCGCTAAATCGGTAAAAACGGCTTCTTTCTGGTTTACGATATTAACCGAATCTAGGTATTTGTTCACTTTCTTTACTTCCAGTTGTTCCCGAACCAATCTTTTAAGGTTACGCTTAATCCTTGGATTCACCCTCGGTAATGAAATTATTCTTGCGCCCCAAACCGGGTCAATTACGAAGTATCTGACGCTATCGTCAGATCCTTTTTTCATCACAACCTTTTGATCAAGAGGATTTTCAACATATAATTGCTGCGCCACGTTCTGCATTACGCGACCCATATCATCTACATATTCCTGAATTTTTATGTCGAAGCGTACTTTGTCAATTTCATTGGGATTTTTGAGGTACGTTTCATAAAAGTCTTTATCTACTAAAAGTGCTTTCGGATAGCGTGCTCTTAATAAGCTATCACGCATTTTGAAATCCTGGTCAATTTTTCGTTGCCTGATTTTCACTAGTTCTGTAAATCGTCCTTCTGGTCTTTTAATTATAACATCCGTTTTGTTCGCTTCTTCTTGATTTCGCTTTTTCTGATTCTTTGCTTCTTTAGATCTTTCGGCAGCCTTGCGTTTCATAAAAAGAATTGCATCTCGCTTTTCTATTTTATATATCACATTTTTTAACGCCTCATTAACCGACTGATCAAACATCTGTGATTTAAGCCTGAATGATTCTCGGATAAAATAATATTGCATAGCTACTACTCCAAGTAACGCAATAGCCATTAAACTTATAATAAATATGATACTATTTCTCTTCATTCTAATGGGTAAGAAGTATTGAATAATTAGATAACAAGTAGTTAGCTAAGTAAATCGAAATTTCGTTTATTCCACACTATACAAAAATACGTAACTCGCTCTAAGCCAATTTGCTTTTAACATATTTTAACAATGCCTTAACAAAATTGACCACCGGTCGCAACTAGTTTTGTTTAAACATAAATATAATGATATGAAAACTGCTGTACAAAATCACCTTGGTTTAAAATTAAGCCTGGCGTCCGTAGTGTTGGTTTGCTCTGTTTTTACTGCTTTTGCTCAAGAAAGGAAAGAGATAAAACGCGATATAATCATTAGGAATGGCGATACCTTAATAAATGGAAAAAAGTTATCTGAGGTTGATAATGCAGAGCGGGAAAAATTGCGCAAAGAGCTGCATTCGCTAGAGAGAAGCCGGGTGAAAGAGCAAGGTGATATTGTGATCAGGCGAAAAGGTTTGGACGGAAAAGAAACCATTGAAAAGGATGTGATTATTAAACGTGATAATTCAATTCCGGGTTTGGATGAAAAGGAAATGAAGGTGATGGAATTTAGATTTAAAGAACCAATGTTTGAGAAACAGGTATCTAGGTTTAATGGAGATAGTTTGTTGCAAGAAGGTAGCCTGTTAAGTGATGTAAAAATAAGAATAGAAGGCCCGGTAAGATTTGAAAACCGAACGATTGCGAGAAATGGGGAAGGCGGTCTGGAGAGGCGACCTTTTTTGGGTGGCGAACCGGCAGACTTTTTAATTGACCGACGCGGTATAGAATATAGAAGGCATCCAGAAAATTCTCAGGTGTTCAATTATAATAGTACCGATAGAGATGGGATTTCTACACGAGTATCGTTCCGTATTCGTGAAGTGGAAGAATCACAATTGAAAAAAATTACCGGCAGCGTTACTGTTAACAAAATAGAGGAGGTTAAGGATTTAACGCTATATCCTAATTTTTCTTCTGGTAAAACAACGTTGTCTTTCCAGTTACCCGTAAAAGGTTCTGCAGGAGTGAAGATACTTGACAGCAGTTTAAAAGTTCTGTATTCTGACAAGGTTTCTGGAGATAGTTTCAGCAAACAGCTTTCGTTGCCTAAGAATGGAGTCTATTACTTGTCCATTAATCAGAACAAAAATTGGTTTGTGAGGCAAATTGTGAAAGAGTAAGCACATAAAACCCGCCATCAGGCGGGTTTTGTATGTTCAGTTTTTTCTAGAAAGGAAGATCGTCATCATCTGCTGAAGATGAAATGTCAGCCGGGGCAGCATAAGCAGGAGTCGATACTGACGCAGTTTCGCCAGCACCTAAAGCATTAATTCTCCAAACAATCATGTTGTTAAAGTATGTAGTTACACCATCTTTATTTGTCCATGGTCGGCCTTTCAAATTAAAGAATACTTCAACTTGATCTCCTACTTTTACGCTATCAAGAATAGAAACTTTATCCTGCTGCGCTTCGAATTTTAAATATTCAGGGTACGTAGGATTTTCAGCGTACTCAATAATAACTTCCCGTTTTTTGAACTTATCACTCACGTTTATAACCGGAGAGATTTCGTGTACTTTTCCTTTAATATCCATTGGTATTGATTATTACTTATATTAAACTATTGATATATTAAAAACCATCAAACTCAAATCTCCATATTTTAATTGAGTAACTTCGCAAATTATTATGCAAGTTTTCCACACCAAAAGTAAAATCATCATCACCTGTAATAAACGCTTATCGCCTTTTTTACAGCAAGAAGTTGAAGCATTAGGATATACCATTGTCCGCAGTTTCAGTACAGGAGTAGAGTTAGAAGGAACAGTTAATGACTGTATTCCGCTTAATTTAAACCTTCGATGCGCCAGTCAGGTGCTTTATTCTATCAAAGTATTTGAAGCAGAAAATCCCGCAAGGTTATATAAGGAACTACTTGAAATAGAATGGGAGAGCTTAATTGATTTCTCTGGCTATTTTTCCGTTACCTCGAATGTGGATAACGAGACCATCACCACACCTTTATTTGCTAATTTGAAAGTAAAGGACGCCATCGTTGATCGGATTAAAGAAAAAAAAGGGATTCGTCCAAATTCAGGTTCTGACAGTAATAAGGCAGTTATTCATTTATATTGGAAAGAGAATACAGCCGAAGTATTTATTGATACTGCAGGAGAAACACTTGCTAAACACGGTTACCGGAAAATACCCGGTAAAGCGCCTATGCTTGAAGCATTAGCTACGGCAACCATAATGGCCACAGGTTGGGACAAGAAAAGTCATTTCGTTGCACCCATGTGTGGTTCAGGTACTTTAGCAATCGAGGCGGCTTTGTTGGCTACCAATAAAAGCCCTGGATTGTTTCGGATGAACTATAGTTTTATGCACTTTATTGGCTATGATGAGGAAGTGTTTTTTGCAGAGCGACGCAAATTAAAAGATCAGGCAACGAAGGAAATTGATTTCAAGATCGTTGCCACGGATATTTCTGAGGATGCTGTTCAGATTTCGAGAAATAACGCTAAAACTGCAGGTGTTGATCATTTAATAGAATTTGATGTTTGTGATTTTGCGGATACTATTGTGCCGATCGGGAATGGTGTAGTGATGTTTAATCCTGAATACGGCGAACGTTTAGGTGTTCACAGTAAGCTGGAAGAAACGTACAAACGCATAGGTGATTTCATGAAGAAAGAATGCAAGGGTTATCGAGGTTATATTTTCACCGGCAACCCGGATCTGGCTAAGAAGATCGGTTTACGAGCCTCGAGACGCATGGAGTTTTATAATGGTAAACTGGATTGCCGGTTATTGGAATATGAGCTTTATGATGGAAGTAAAAGAGAGCCGAAAATAGCGGAGTAGAGTTTTGTGAGTATGGAGGTTTTTTGGGATAAGGTTATTTCACAGAGTAAGAAAGAGAGAGAAGGCACGGAGTTTCACAGAGAAAAAATAAATTTTAAAAGCACCTCTGTGTAAAAGCGTTATTACACAGAGAAAGAGAGAGGAGGCACGGAGTTTCACAAAGATTAATTAATATCTGATATTAACCGAAACAACCTCTGTGTATCTCTGTGTGTTGCTCCGTGATCCTCTGTGTAATTAAGAGCAAACTTCAAATAGTTAAGTAGAATAAACGATCTCAATAATAAACAAAATGGAAAACGATACTTATTTCAATTACTTCGGTTTTGCTAGTAACCTGAAGAAGAGTTTACTTGAAGAAAGAATTGGAGGGGCTGTGGAAGAATTCATGTCAGCCAGACTAGCTAATTATGGATTTCGCTTCAACAAGAAAAATAAGGATGGGAGCGCTCGGGCGAATTTAATCATATCCGAAGAGGAAGATGTGTACGGTGTAGTTTATAAATTATCCGCTAAGTACTATGATATACTTTGCAAAACTGAACCAGGGTTTAAACTAATTGAAGTTCAGGTAGAAACTGATACGTCATATGTAAAAGCGCTAACTTTTTTGTCAGAAGAGATTACTGACAATATTTTACCTGATAAGGCTTACTTAAATACGATATTAAAAGGAGCTAGAGAACATTCTTTACCGGAAGAGTACCAAGTTTTTATTAAAATTTTGGCTAGTGCCGATTAAAATATAGATGTATTTTAATCTATTTTATTAGTTTCGTTGAACTAAACAAACTAACCCCCGTTGCCATGTCCGATACTTCTGTGCCGTCGAAATCTTTTTTAGGCTGGATTATATTTTTAATTGCATTCTCTGTATTTCAACTAGCTTCAAGGTATTCACTTCAATATGTATTTGTTAAGGCGTATAATTGGGTATATCTTGTTAACACAAAAGCAAATATTTTTAAAGAGATTGCGGCTTTTATAGCTCTTTACGCGGTTTTAATGGGTATTTATTTGGTTACAAGGTATCTGATAAAGCTTTGTCCGAAACCCAAAATTGGAGCCATCCTATTTCTTGTGATTAATATCGGCATCATTACCTTTTCTTACTTCGGGAATGTAAGTCAAACATATCAACCTGTGTGGCTTTTTTGTACGGTACTTGTTTATTCTATTTTAGCGATCAGCCTTGCGATGACCACGGTGTTATTATTTTTTAAAACAAAGGAGTAAGAAATACAATAGCATTGAAAGACCACTAATTGTAGTCATAAGCATCATATTCTTAAAATTAGCCTCATTTTGTTTTTTTAAAACCTTAAATAGCCAGTTTAAGAATACTGCAAATACGGGTAAGGCGAACGCAAGGAAGATCCAAAAATTTTGAAGGGTATTTTTGTTGCTCCAATAAATGTATAATAATGAAGTTCCGGCAGCAAACAGCAGTGCAGAAATCATAAAGGTGCCTTTAATTCCGAGTAATAAACTTAGGGTTTTATCCCCTCTTTTTCGATCTTCTTCATGTTGGTAAACTTGGGTTAATGGATAAGATGCGCCAATGAGACAAGAGCATATTAAGCCGGCGATAAAAAAATCCGAGCTAGATAACATAAATACACTTTGTTCGCTAACAGCGCTAAGAGTTGTCCAATAAACAAAACCTCCCTGGAAAATAAACACCACTAAAAAGCTAATAATCGGATATTTTTTGAGTCGGATAGCGGGATGGCTGTATGCTTTTGATAGGAGTCCATAAATCAGCGTACTCAATGCAAATTCAAAGCTTATCAACAAGGATAATAATATACCGATCATTTCAGTAAGCAGCGAAGTATAATACAAACTAATATCTACCTGAGGCGGTTTTTCCACCAAAGCAATGCTACCTTCATCTTTATCAAAATAGCTGTTGTAACCGTTGCTTGCCGGATAGATAAATAGGTGCCAAATTATGAAAACAAGTATGGCATGGCTTATGTTGATTGCTGAGGCCTGACTAATCGCGAAAAAATAGACCGGCATCAGGAAAAACGAAAAGGCAAACCTGAAGTGAATGAGGGCTGATTTGCTCGGAATAAGACTCTTTAAAAGTATCACCTTATTATTCTCGTTTTTATGTATTCTTAAAGTGTATTTTGGGTTATTTGTTTCTAAGTTACATAAAGAATAAGGTGTTTTAAATCTGGCCTTACTTAAATGCGGTAACTATAATTAAAGTCCGCTTGACCAGTAGGCGGAGCGAATTTTGTTGTGAAGTACAGATATTAATAACGTTTATGAGCAGTTGCATTAGTGCTATCGGTATAGCGAATCCTCCATTTAAAATATCACAACAAGCCATATACCCTTTTATGGTAAAAGCATTTGATTTGCAATCAAATGATGCTCAGAGATTGAAAAAGATATATGACCAATCTGGCATCAATTACCGGTATTCTGTGCTTTCTGACTTTGATGCCTTGAACAGCTCTAAACCCGCTTTTTTTCAGAATTCACCAGATCAACTATTTCCAGGAACCCGGCAACGCTTACTTATTTATGAGAAATGGGCTGCAGATATCGGCTGTAAAGCAGCTATGCATTGCTTTGAGCAACTAGGAAACAATATTGCTGATAAAATCACTCATGTCATTACAGTGAGTTGCACGGGTATGCATGCTCCAGGGCTTGATATCGAATTAGTTGAATTATTAAGTTTAAACAAGTCTACAGAACGAACTTGTATAAACTTTATGGGCTGTTACGGAGCAATCAATGCACTAAAAACCGCTGATTATATATGCCGGGCTGATGAAAGTGCAAAGGTATTGGTTGTTTCGGTAGAGCTTTGTACCTTACATTTTCAGAAAATAAGTACACTTGATAATTGGGTGTCGAACTCGCTTTTTTCTGATGGAGCAGCTGCCGTTTTAATAGAAAACAAAAATAATCGCCTAAGCAAGAACAGGTGCATGATTCTTGAGAATTTTTATACTGAATTTGTTCCCGAAGCAAAGGATGATATGGGATGGTTAATTGGGGATTTTGGATTTGAAATGAAACTAAGCTCCAAAGTATCAAAACATGTAAAAAAACATATTAAGGATATCTGCGAAAAGCTGATGGAAAAAGTTGGCCTTACTTTAAAGGATGTCAGACAGTACGCCATTCATCCTGGAGGCCGTAGAATACTAGAAGCAGCTGAGGAATCATTAAATATATCTCCGGAAAGTAATCACTACAGTTATGATACCTTAAGAGATTTTGGAAATATGTCATCGGCTACGATCCTTTTTGTTTTGCAAAAAATTATGCAACAAAAAGATAATGTAAATGAAAGCAGGATTTTGGGTGCAGCTTTTGGCCCTGGTCTTACTGTTGAAACAATGCTTTTAAAGCATTGCCATTAATAAAATAGCATTCGAACCTATTAAGGATATGCTAGAAACGCAATCTCCAGTAAATAATAATCAGAATCAACCCGATATCATCATCATTGGTGGAGGCTTAGCAGGATTGTTCAATGCTTTATTGCTAAATAAAGCGGGGTATTCCGTTACCCTAATTGAAAAGAAAGCCTATCCATTTCATCGGGTTTGTGGTGAATATGTATCCAACGAAGTACTTCCCTTTTTTAAGAGCTTAAATATTAATGTTCAGGATTTAGGTGCTTCGCAGATCAGCAAGGTTCAAATTACGTCGGTTTCTGGAAATAGCTTTTCGCGTAGTTTAGAATTGGGAGGATTTGGCATAAGCCGATATACATTTGATGACTATTTATACAAAAAGGCAAAGTCGGAAGGGGTAACCTTTCTTCTAAACACAAAAGTTGAAGATGTGATATTTGAAACAAATGAGTTCCAAGTAATCACAAATTCATTCACACTTACCAGCAAATTGGTAATCGGTTCGTTTGGAAAGCGTTCAAATTTGGATCAGAAATTAAACAGGGCTTTTTTTATGAAACGAAGTCCATATGTCGGGGTAAAATATCACATTAAAGCTGACTTTCCGAATGATTTAGTTCAATTGAACAATTTCAAAAACGGTTATTGTGGGATTGTGCGTGTTGAAGACGACGTTTATAACGTGTGCTACTTAGTACATCGTGATGAATTAAAAAAATATCATACTGTGCCTGATCTAGAAAAGGAATCTTTATACAAAAATCCCTTCTTAAAAGGAGTTTTTGAACAAGCTGAATTTTTATGGAATAAGCCCAAAGTAATTAACGAGATATCTTTCGAAAAAAAGCAACCGATAGAAAATCATATTTTTATGAGTGGCGATACTGCAGGGATGATTACGCCACTTTGTGGCAATGGAATGAGTATGGGGATACATTCCGCTAAAATATTGTCAGAAAGCATCATAAAATTTTATAATCCTCATAACTTTACGCTAGGCAACAGACAGCTGCTGGAGGAAGAATACACTAATAATTGGAATAGCTTGTTTAGTAAAAGATTATTTATGGGCAGGCAATTGCAAAACCTATTTGGTAACAACTTAACAACTAACTTTGCAATCAATGCGCTGAAAGCTATCCCTCTAGTAGCAGATTACCTCATTAGCAAAACACATGGTAAACCTTTTTAATGCCGATATTTAGACATGCCCGATTTAAGTAAGCGAAGTAAGGAAACCGAAATCATGGACAATTTCCTGCTAGATCATGATCAGATTGATGGGGCACTAGATGAGTTGGAGGTTATCAATACGTGGCTAGGTGGTTTCCAGGTTATTATAAATGGCCTTGAAAAATTGAAGCTTACTGGCAACGTACACATTGCAGATTGGGGATGCGGCGGTGGCGATATGCTGAGGCTATTAAGTAAATGGGCTAAAAAGAAAAACATTGCGGTAAAACTTACGGGTATAGATGCCACTCATTCAGCGGTGGAATATGCTAGTGCTAAGTCAAAAGAATATCCTGAAATTGATATCATTCTGGCGAATGTTATAGAAGAAATGGAAAAAGTTCCGAAAAGTGATGTAGTTATTTCGACGCTGTTTACACACCATTTTGATGATGAAAGTTGGGTTGAGCTAATTACAAATATGTATTTTTCTGCACGAAAGGCGGTGATAATCAATGATATTCACCGCCATTGGTTGGCCTACCACTCTATTAATTTATTAACGGGTTTGTTCTCTAAATCAAAAATGGTTAAAAATGATGCAGGCCTTTCTGTTCTAAGAAGCTTTAAAAAATCTGAATTGAAGGCATTACTAAGCCTGGCGGGTATTAGGAACTATAAAATTAGATGGATGTGGGCGTTTAGATGGCAGATAATCATTTATAAATAAAGCGGTATCAACTCATTTAGCAGGTTTGTTGATTTGGTAGGTATCATTAACTTCGGCCATATTTGTTTAATAAGAATTCGATTAGTATGCTTTTATTAAACTTGCTAAGTTTGCGTTAGGGATTGTAGTGAAAATCCTTTTTGCACCCTTCGCAAAAAGATTGCAACGGAAAGCCCGCCCGAACGCCCAAAAGCTTATATGGATATTAAAAATTCACTCAGCGTTCACCATTTAAGTTTCGACTTCGCTTAACATGACCAAATCTTTAGTCCAATACTCGAATGATCAAACCTGCTATAAAGTATGCTAGGGTCTCAATACTCATATCTCATAATCATATCTAATAAAAAATGAAACTCCGGGTACTTGTTTTTATTAATGCCTTAGCTGTTGCTTTATCATTGGGAATTTTCAATTACTATTTCCAAAGTAGTTGGTACAATCTTTTTATAACCTTCAGCATCACCTTAATAATTAGTTTTGTGGTGTTTTATTACTTAATAGAACGCTATGTATACAGTAAAATAAAGTTGATTTACAAGCTGATACACAATTTGAAATTGGGCAAAGATTTGAAGGATGCTTTAGGTGAGCATGTAAGCGATGACCCTATAAATGATGTGGAATATGAGGTGAAAGAGTGGGCAAGAGATAAGAAGAAAGAGATTGATGCCTTAAAAATGCAGGAACAGTTTCGGCGGGAGTTTTTGTCTAATATGTCACATGAATTTAAAACGCCTTTATTTGCTATTCAGGGCTATATTGATGCAGTTTTAGACGGTATGGACGATCCTGAGATGGCAAAACAGTTTTTGGAAAAGGCATCAAAGAATATTGATCGGTTGAGTATTCTGATTAATGATCTTGATTCAATATCAAAATTGGAACGTGGGGAGATTGTGGTTAATTATGAACGGTTTGACTTATCGTTGCTGATACAAGAAGTAATAGAGTCTATGGATTTGAAAGAAAAGAAATATCAAATTCGCCTTGCATATAAAGACAAGAGTGGCTCACCAGTTTGGGTTTGGGCAGACGTTGAAAAAGTACGTCAAGTTTTAGTGAACCTTGTAGACAATGCCTTCAAGTACGGCCGCCAACACGGAAAAACTACCATTAGGACATATGAACTTCATAATCAGATTTTAGTAGAGGTTACGGACAATGGAACAGGGATTGACGAAAAGTATTTACCAAGATTATTTGAGCGTTTTTACAGAACAGACGAAAGCAGATCCAGACAAATTGGCGGATCTGGTTTAGGCCTTGCCATTGTAAAACACCTGCTTGAGGCACAAGAGCAAACCATTACGGTAAGAAGCACTTTAGGAATCGGTACTACCTTTGGCTTTACACTACAAATGGATCAGGAAAACAAGTTACCACTTTAACTAAAGTTAACATTAACTTAACATTGCGTTAGTAAGTTTGTAAAAATTTAAATTTCCAAAAATGTCATTAAATAGCATTTTCCAGTACTTTATACCCAAGGATAAAAAGTTTTTTCCATTGTTGGAGAAAGACAGCGCTAACCTGATTGTGATGGCCGAACGTTTAACTGAAGCTGTTAACACAGCCGATTTAAATCGCCGATCAGAATTATACAAAGAAATTGAAGATTTGGAACATGTTGGAGATGAGATCACTCACCAAATACATCTGGAATTAAGTAAGAATTTCATTACTCCGTTTGATAGAGAAGACATCCATCAGTTAGCGAGTGCTATTGATGATGTAGCAGATTACATTCATGGTTCTGCAAGTAGAATGAACCTGTATAAGGTTTATGATATTACTCAACCAATTAAAGATTTAGCTGATTTGATATTGCAAGCTTGTCAGGATTTAGATAAAGCAATCCGTGAACTTCGTGATTTAAAAAATATCAGAAACATTGCAGATTCTTGCGTAAGGATAAATAGCATAGAAAACAAAGCAGATTATGTTTTTGATAAAGCAGTAGGTGAATTGTTTGAGTATGAGAAGGATGCTGTTAACTTGATTAAATACAAAGAAGTTTTAGGTGCACTTGAAACCGCTACTGATATGTGTGAAGATGCAGCTAATGTTTTGGAATCTATTTTAGTTAAACACGCTTAGGCTATTATTTAAGCTACAAACCAAAACATGGGTTTATCATTATTAATTCTAGTCATTGTACTTGCACTGATTTTCGACTATATCAACGGTTTTCATGATGCAGCAAACTCTATTGCTACAGTTGTTTCAACTAAAGTGCTTTCTCCTTTTCAAGCAGTAATATGGGCTGCTTTCTTCAACTTTCTTGCATACCTTATTTTCAATTTGAATGTTGCTGATACAGTTGCAAAAACTGTAAACACGCTCCAAATAGACCTATGGGTGATTTTGGCAGGTATAATCGCTGCCATTTGCTGGAATTTGTTAACCTGGTGGTTTGGAATTCCTTCGAGTTCATCACATACCTTAATTGGTGGTTTAGCCGGAGCAGCTATTGCTCATGGTGGCTTAAGTGTGGTCAACTTACCAGTATTAGGAAAAATCATTGCATTCATTTTTATTGCTCCCTTTGTTGGTTTGATAATCGCCTATTTCATCACCGTGTTGATTATTAACATCTGCAAGCGGGCGAACCCAAGCAAAGCGGAGTGGTGGTTTAGAAAACTTCAATTAGTTTCATCTGCTTTATTCAGTTTAGGGCATGGTGGTAATGATGCACAAAAAGTAATGGGCTTAATTGCTGCTGCGGTTATTGTATATCTAAAAGACGCTCACGGGCTAGGTCAGCAAATACCAAGCTGGTTACATATCGGTTATTCAATTTTAGATGGGAAGGTTAAAATTAACCATATTCCAGAATGGATACCATTGGCATGTTATACTTCAATAGCATTAGGAACCATGAGCGGCGGTTGGAAAATCGTGAAGACTATGGGTTCTAAAATTACGAAAGTAACGCCTTTAGAAGGCGTTGCAGCAGAAACAGCCGGAGCAATTACATTATTTGTAACGGAGCACTTTAAGATTCCAGTTTCTACTACGCATACCATTACCGGATCTATTATTGGTGTGGGTTTAAGCAAACGTATTTCTGCTGTTAGATGGGGAGTTACCGTAAGCTTATTATGGGCTTGGGTGCTTACAATTCCTGTTTCTGCAACTCTTTCTGCATTAATATATTTTATTATTAAGTTGTTTGTAAAATAAATACAACTCTAGTTATAAGCAAAGCCGGTATCGAAAGTGCCGGCTTTGTTGTTTTAAATAGTTTTTTGGATATTCCGAATAACTATCGTTTTATAAGATATGCTAGATGCGTTAGAGGGTGTAATGAAAATCCTTTTACTTCTCCAGTAAAAGATTGTAATGAAACACTCGCCCGAACGCCCACATTCTTCTTATTTGCATTTTTCTAATAGTTCTAAACAACCTTTTTCTCCCAATGAGGTGCAATCGGATCTTTTGATTGGTAGGCTGAATATTTTTCGGCAGCTTCTTCTAACATCGGTTTTGCTTTGCTTTTGCCACCTCCAAATGCTTCCGGAGTATAAAAAGTGTTTTGGCCAATAATGAAATACGGACGAGGATTTGCCGGGTCAATTGCCTTTGATTTTGCAAGTACAGCATTTGCTTCGCTAATTAAACCTAATCTTGAAGGTGATCAACACTCATTTTCATGTATTGGGCAAATCCTTTTAGCGCAAGAATTTCGCTGTTGTTTGTCGAAATACCGTCTGCCTTGTTAACCTGATCTAATACTTTATCAAATATTGCGTCCTTTTTAGATTGATCAGCCGAGGTAAGTGCCGTAAACAAATTTGCATAAGCTGCATAATAGGTTGGTAGCCATTGCTTCGTTTCTACATTCGCAACACGTTCAAAGTAATTTGCTGCAGCTAAAAAATTTTGCTCATCTCTGGCGGAATCAAGCATCGCTACTCCCTTTTTCATCGCTGTTGTGTACTTATCGGTTTGAGCAGATGCAAAACCAGATATCAGCATCAATGCAATAAATAATGTGTTTTTAATAGTTTTCATGTTTGTTGGTTTTATGGTTGTAAGTTCTATGTTGTGGGTTGTGAGTTGTGGGTTGAAGGTTGTAAGTCCAGTTGCTAGAAGCTGATAGCTGACTGCTGATAGCTCAAAGCTCATCATCTTACAAACGTGTTATCTCCAATAGTAATGAACATTCCCACAAAAAAGTTTCTCCTTGCGGGAGGTTGAATAGCCTGACGATTTTGTCCATTACCAGAATAGTTGTAACCGTACACGTTTTTGAAGCCGAGGATGTTATTTATGGAGGTGTAGATTACTGTAAACTGATTGAATACCCGTGTTAAATAGCTTACACTTAAGCTTAGATTTTGGTTGTCGGTGGTTTTGTCGCCCATGTAAACCGGATTATTTGGGTTGAAATAAGTTCTGCCTGTAGCATACGTGTAAGTAGCGCCAACTTGCGAGTTTAATTTCTCGAAAAACTGTTTGTAAACAACGTTCAGTGTATGCTTACCAGCAAACGACGGAACAGAACTTACCGGGTAATCTCTAAAGTTGCGTTTGGTATCAAGGAAGGAGTAAGAAACCCAGTAATCAACATTTTTAACTGTTTTGCGGTCTCTCCAAAATAAATCTATACCTTTTGCATAACCATTTCCAGAGTTATTAAATAAGTTGTTGCTTGTTTTAACCAGGTTGTTATAGTTTTTGTAATATCCTTCTACTCTGAAAACCCTGCTGTTACCCATGTATTGATAATTCAATAAGTAGTGGTCAGCTTGCTCAAAACCCAGGTTTTTAGTTTGAACTAGATATTCATCTTCCGGGTTTTGATAAAACTTACCGTAGGCAAAAGAAACCTGACTAAATTTCCCTGTTTTATAACCTAACGATGTACGTGGAGCAACATTATACTTGTGTAGATAGGATGAATACTCGCCTCTTAAGCCAATACGAGCTACTATGCGTTGAGTTAAAAAGATATCGGATTCAGCGTAAACTGCTGAAGAAACATCATTAAACTCCCTATTAAGAGTATTAAAACCTTCTTTTCTTTTAAACATCCCAGCCTCTGCTCCAAAGCGTAGCGTTGACAAGGGGCCATAATAATTAACCCAAGTTGCTAGATAAATGATATAAAAAAGTGAGCATCAAAGAATAAATTTGAGTAACGACACTTAAACAATTCTTAGAGATGCTCACCAAGGATAAAATTATAGGAATATTTTGTTT